>NZ_LGSZ01000015.1 GCF_001298265.1 Allobosea vaviloviae
CCCCCCGCTTGCGGTGGGGAGGGTTGGGTGGGGGGCGGTTCCGCTTGGCTCGACAGGGGAGGCTTCTCCTGAACGCCCCCCCATCCCTAACCCTTCCCCACCGCAAGCGGGGGGAAGGGGACCGGTCGAGGCTCCGTCGCCAGCTGGAGTATCCTTCGAGACGGCCGCTTGCGCGGCCTCCTCAGGATCAGGGCTGGAGGGTAGGGCAACGCCCGCCTCCTTCGCCAGCCGCGCAAATCGCCGCTGCAGCACCTCGCGCATCATGCCGAAATCGTCGCCGGCGATGGTGTCGGCGGAGATGTTGAAGGTGCGGTAGTGGCTCTTCATGAAGCCGCCCCGCCCCGCCACGATCATGCCGCCCACCGCGTTCGTGCCCATGATGTGCGAGTTGTCGTAGACCTCGACGCGGCGCGGTGGTTTCGCCAGGCCGAAGGCGGCGCCCAGCGCCGCCAGCAGCGAGGTCTGGCCGGCATTGTCGGCGAGCTTGCGTGACAGCGCCTCGCGCGCGTTCTTGCGCGCCATCTCGATCAGGTCGACCCGCTCTCCACGCTTGGGATGGGCGACCTCGACCTTGCGGCCGGCGCGCGCCGACAGCGCCTGCGTGATCAGGTCCATTTCCGCCAGTTCATGCGAGAGCAGCACGAGGCGCGGCGGCGGCTTGTCATCGTAGAACTGGGTGACGACGGAGGCCAGCACATCGGCGGGCGTCAGGCTGCGGTCGGCGCGGGGGAAGAGGGCGCGGTTGCCCCAGTTCTGCTTGTTGCGGAAGAAGAAGATCTCGACGCAGAACTGCCCGGCCTGCTCGTCGATGGCGAAGACATCGGCCTCCTCGACGCCTTGCGTGTTGATGTCCTGCCCGGCCTGCACGGCCGAGAGCGCGGCCAGCCGGTCGCGGTAGCGCGCCGCCTTCTCGAATTCGAGCTCCTCGGCCGCCTCCTGCATGCGCGTCGAGAGCAACTGCTTGACGTTGGAGGAGCGGCCCGAGAGGAAGTCCCGCGCTTGGCTCGCCAGCGCCTGATAGTCGGGAATCGCGATCTCGCCCGTGCAGGGGCCGGCGCAGCGCTTGATCTGGAAGAGCAGGCAGGGGCGGGTGCGGTTCTCGTAAAAGGAATCCGTGCAGGAGCGCAGCAGGAAGGCCTTTTGCAGCGCGTCGATGGTGCGCTCGACCGCCCAGACCGAGGCGAAGGGGCCGAAATAGTCGCCCTTGCGCTGCCGCGAGCCGCGATGCTTGGCGATCTGCGGGGCCTCGTGGTCGCCGCTCAGCAGGATGTAGGGGAAGCTCTTGTCGTCGCGCAGCAGCACGTTGTAGCGCGGCCGCAGTTGCTTGATCAGGTTGGATTCGAGCAGCAACGCCTCGGTTTCCGTCCCCGTGGTGACGAATTCCATGTTCGCCGTCTCGGCGATCATCCGCGCCACCGCATTGGTGTGCGCCATGCCCCGCGCATAGGCGGTGACGCGGTTCTTCAGGCTCTTGGCCTTGCCGACATAGAGAACCTCGCCGGCCGAATCGAACATCCGGTAGACGCCGGGCTTGTTGGGCAGATGCTTGGCAAAGCCGGCGATGACCTCGATGCCGTGCTTCAGCGCGCCCGGCGCGGTCTCGCCGAGATCGAGCGCCGGGGTCGGGAGGGCGTCCTCGGCCTCGGGCTCGATGCCGGCACCGGTGTCGGGCAGGTCGGGTTCGGGCAGAGGCTGGGTCGGTTCGCGATTCATGGCTCGCATGTAGGATGCGCGAGGCGTTTCGTCATGTCAGCAGTCGCGATCCGGCGGTCAACGGGGCTGGTCCCATGCGCGTCGCTTGATCGCTGCGGCCTGCGTCGCCATCTGCGGGTGGCCGAAATGAGATCGAAAGCGCCTCATGTCCCTGTCTGATCATCTGCAGATCGTTCTCGCCTCGCGCCCCGACGGACGTCCTGCGCCGGCCAATTTTCGGGTGGCGCGAGCGCCAATCCCGACTCCCGGCGAGGGCGAGGTCCTGCTGAAGATCCTCTATCTCTCGCTCGACCCCTATATGCGCGGGCGGATGAGCGCGGCGAAGAGCTATGCCGCGCCGACGCAGATCGGCGCCGTCATGGAGGGTGGCACGGTCGCCGAGGTGCTGGAGAGCCGCCAGCCGGGCTTCGTGGCAGGCGACATCGTGCTCTCCCATTCCGGCTGGCAGTCTCATGCGCTGGCGAAGGGCGATCAGCTGCGCAAGCTCGATCCGGCCGCCGCGCCCGTCACGACCGCGCTCGGCGTCCTCGGAATGCCGGGCTTCACCGCCTATGCGGGCCTGTTGACGATCGGCCAGCCGAAGCCGGGCGAGACGGTCGTCGTCGCCGCCGCCAGCGGTCCCGTCGGTTCGGCGGTCGGGCAGATCGCGCGGATCAAGGGCGCGCGTGCGGTGGGCATCGCAGGCGGGCCGGAGAAATGCGCTGTCGTGCGCGACACCTTCGGGTTCGACGCGGCCATCGACCATCGCGCGCCGGATTTCGCGGCGCAGCTCGCGGCGGCCTGTCCGGATGGCATCGACGTCTATTTCGAGAATGTCGGCGGCAAGGTCTGGGACGGGGTGTTCCCGCTGCTGAATACGTTTGCGCGCATCCCGGTCTGCGGGCTGGTCGCGCAGTATAACGCCAGCGGCGATTTCGAGGGGCCTGACCGGCTGCCGGTGCTGATGCGGCAGGTTCTGTCCAAGAGCCTGCTGATCCGCGGCTTCATCCAGCGCGAATTCATCGCCCAGCGCCCGGATTTCGAGCGGGAGATGGCGGCCTGGATCGCCAGCGGCGCGGTGAAGTACAAGGAAGACATTGTCGAGGGGCTGGACCGGGCGCCAGAGGCCTTCATCGGACTGCTCGAGGGCGGGAATTTCGGAAAGCTGATCGTCAAGCTGTGAAGTTGGGCGGGGCGGCGAGGCCTTTTCGCTTGACCTGCCGGGACTGCCTTGCCCAAGTCCCGCCGACCTTGATCCTCCCGCGCCGTCATCCCGGGCGACCGAAGGGAGACCCGGGATCCATGCCTGAGCCTTCTTCGTGAGGGCTCCGGACTGGATCCCGGATCGGCGCCGCTTTGCGGCTTGTCCGGGATGACGGCGCGTTGGGGCGAACGCATAAAAGCGCCTGCACCGCCAACTGGACCTCGCCATGCCCACATTCGCCATCGCCTTCCCGGTGATCGACCCGGTCGCGCTGCAGCTCGGGCCACTTTCGGTCAAATGGTATGGGCTGGCCTATGTCGTGGGACTGCTCGGCGGCTGGTGGTATGCGCGCCGGCTGGTGTCGGCAGAGCCGCTCTGGGCCGGACGGGCGCGGCCCAGGGCCGAGGAACTCGACGACATGCTGCTCTTCGTTGCGCTCGGCGTCGTGCTCGGCGGGCGGCTCGGCTTCGTGCTGTTCTACGATCTGCAGCGCTATCTCTCCCGGCCGCAGGACATCGTCGCGATCTGGCAGGGCGGCATGTCCTTCCATGGCGGGTTGATCGGCGCGGCGACCGGCTTGTGGCTGTTCGCGCGCCGGCGCGGCTATCCTGCGCTCTCCGTGTTCGATCTCGCCGCGGCCGTCGTGCCGATCGGGCTGTTCCTCGGGCGTATCGCCAATTTCATCAATGCCGAGCTTTGGGGCCGTCCGGCGCCCGACGTGCCCTGGGCCATGGAGTTCCCGAATGGCGGGCCGCTGCCGCGCCATCCGAGCCAGCTCTATGAGGCTTTCGCCGAAGGCATTCTGCTGTTCCTCCTGCTGTCGCTGCTGGTGCGGGCAGGCGGGCTGAAGCGGCCGGGACTGGTCGCGGGCGTATTCGGCATGGGCTACGCGGTCGCGCGCATCGTCTGCGAATTCTTTCGCGAGCCGGATCCGCAGCTCGGCTTCCTGTTCGGCGCCTCGGTCGACGCGCTCTCGGGCGGTGTGACCATGGGCATGCTGCTGTCGCTGCCGCTCTTCGTGGCCGGGTTGTGGCTCGTGCTGCGCGCCAGGCGGGCTAAAGCATGATGCCGAAAAGTGCGAAGCGGTTTTCGGACGACATCATGCTTCAACGCTTTGGTGAGAGCCGGTGAGCGGGCTGAAGGCGGAGCTCATCCGCCTGATTCTCGACGAAGGGCCGATCCCGGTCTCGCGCTATATGGCGCTCTGCCTCGGCCATCCGCGCCACGGCTATTACATGACCCGCGATCCGTTCGGTGCGGCGGGTGATTTCACCACCGCGCCCGAGATCAGCCAGATGTTCGGCGAGCTGATCGCGCTTTGGGCGGCCAATGTCTGGCAGGCGATGGGCTCTCCGGCTGCGATCCGCCTGATCGAGCTCGGTCCGGGCCGCGGTACGCTGATGGCGGATGTGCTGCGTGTCGCGACAGGGCTGCCCGCCTTCCGCGTGGCGCTGTCGGTCCATCTCGTCGAGACCAGCCCGGTGCTGCGGGCGGCGCAAGGCCGGACGCTGGCCGGCAAGGCCGAGCCGGTCTGGCATGAGACTATGGCGACGGCGCTCGACGGGCCGGTCCTCGTCATCGCCAACGAATTCCTCGACGCCCTGCCAGTCCATCAGTTCGTGATGACGCCGCAAGGCTGGCGCGAGCGGCTTGTCGGGCTCGACGGGCAAGGCGGGCTCGGCTTCGGGCTCTCGGCCATGACCGCCGAGCTGTCGCTGGCCGCCCCAGTCGACGCCGTCCTCGAGCAACCGACGATCGCCTTCGACATCGTCGCGACGCTCTCGCGCCATCTCCGGCAGGCCGGCGGCGCGGCCCTGTTCATCGATTACGGCTCGGCTCAGTCTGGGCTCGGCGATACGCTGCAGGCGATGAAACGGCATGGCTTCGTCGATCCGCTGGCCGAGCCCGGTGAGGCCGATCTTACCGTGCATGTCGATTTCGCGCGGATGGGGCAGGCGGCTTTGCGTGGCGGTAGCGCGGTCCATGGCCCTGTGACCCAGGCCGCCTTCCTGCTCGCGCTGGGGCTGGCCGAGCGGGCGCAGGCGCTTTCCGCCCGGGCGACGCTGGAGCAGGCGCGGGCGATCGCCGCCGCCTTCGATCGCCTGACGCAAGCCGGCGAGACCGGCATGGGCGATTTGTTCAAGGTTCTGGCATTATCGCATCCGGACCTGCCGCCGCTGCCCGGATTTGACCTTCATCGGCTGCCAGAGCAGGGCTGACGACCGCCCCGCCGCGAACCGGACGACAGCATGTTCATCACCTCTCCCGATCTCGCCGCCGAGCCCGGCATCCGCCACGCCTTCTTCACCCGTGAGGGCGGCGTCTCGACCGGGATCTATGCTTCGCTGAATGGCGGGCTCGGGTCCTCTGACGCGCCCGAAGCGATCGCCGAGAACCGCAAGCGCATGGCAGCGCATCTGGCGGTCGAGCCTTCGCATCTGGTCAGCCTCTATCAGGTGCATTCGGCGGATGTGGAGATTGTCGGCGGACCCTGGCAGGCCGAACGGCCCAAGGCCGACGCGATGGTCAGCGTCGCGCCCGGCGTGGCGCTCGGCATATCCACGGCCGATTGCGGACCGATCCTGTTCGCCGACAGCGAGGCCCGCGTTATCGGCGCGGCCCATTCCGGCTGGAAGGGCGCCTTCACGGGAATCGTGGCCTCGACGGTCACGGCGATGGAGAAGCTCGGCGCGCGGCGCGAGCGCATCCTGGCCGTGCTCGGTCCGACGATTAGCGCTGGCGCCTATGAGGTCGGCCCGGAATTCGTCGAGCGCTTCAAATCCGCCAACCCGACCTATGCGCGGTTCTTCACGGCCTCCGAACGGGCAGCGCATGCGATGTTCGACCTGCCGGCCTTCATCGGTCTGCGGGCGCAGGAGGCCGGCATCGGCCGCTTCGTCGATCTGGGCCTTTGCACCTATGGCGATCCGCAGCGCTTCTTCAGCTATCGACGCACCACGCATAACGCCGAGCCGGACTACGGGCGGCTGATCTCGGCTATCGCGCTGGATTGACGGACGTCAGGTCAGATGTCGTCCGACGTCCATGCGCTGATGCAGGATACGAACGATATCGATCTGATCAGGTGTCGCAGTAAAGAAGATAATATGGGAGCCTACACCATACTTGCGGTGCCCGGCTTTGACATGGTCGCACGCAGGGGCAATTTCAGGCATTTCAGCTAGCCGCGCGACTGTGTCACGGAGTGCGGTTACATACTTGATCGTGCGAGCACTACCCCATTCAGCAATAGAACTCGTCCAGATGTCGTCGATATCGCGTTGCGCGGCCGGTGAGATGACAATTTCCCTCACCTGCTGGCGTCCAAGGCCGCAAGCTTCTTCGCGATGAAGGCGTCGAAATCAAACGGCGTCGATGGGCCACTGACCTCGCCCTCGTCGAGCGCGGCGCGCAAGGCTGCGAGGCGTGCCTCACTCTCTTCGAGCAGACGCAGCCCGGCTCGCACGACCTCGCTGGCCGACCCGTAACGGCCGCTTTCCACTTCAGCCTCGACGAAGGCGGTGAAGTGATCGCTCAGGCTGACAGACGTGTTCTTCCCCATGGTCACCCTCTCGACTGTTACCAAGGTTTAGTATACGCGCCTTGCGCCCAAAATCCAGTTCCACCGCGCGTGACTCCTTGCGGGACCATCCACTACGGTGACGGCTATGCGCCTGTCCGAAAGCCCGCAATGCCCCGCTCCATCGACTACTTCTTCTCCCTGCACTCGCCCTGGACCTATCTCGGCCACGCGACCTTCCTCGACATCGCCGCGAGCCATGGCTGCACGATCGTCTATCGGCCGGTGCCGCTGCGGGCGGTGTTCGACGAGACCGGCGGCCTGCCGTTGCCGAAGCGCCATCCCGTGCGCCAGCGCTACCGGCTGATGGATCTGCAGCGCTGGCGCGAGCGCCGGGGCGTTCCGCTCGTGCTGCAGCCGAAGCATTTCCCGTTCGATCCCAACCTGGCCGACCGTTTCCTGATCGCAATCGTGCAGGCGGGCGGCGATCCCGGCCGGTTCATGGCCGAGATCATGGCCGGCGTCTGGGCGCGCAACGACGACATGACTCGGCCGGAGGCGGTCGCCGAGGTGGCCCAGGCGACAGGCTTCGACGCACAGGCGCTCGCCGCTGCAGCGGACAGTGAGGCGGTGCGCCAGAATTACGAGAGCACGATCGCAGCCGCGATCGAGGCCGGCGTCTTCGGTGCGCCGAGCTATGTGCTCGACGGCGAGGTGTTCTGGGGGCAGGACCGGCTCGAGCTGCTCGACAGCGCGCTCGCCAGCGGCCGTGCGCCCTATCGACCCGACGCCAGCGCCTGAGCCGGTCAGCCGATAATGTCGGGCGTGCGCCAGCCGAGATGCTGGCCGGCATCGACGGCGATCATCTGACCGGTCACCGAGCGCGCCTGCGCCAGATAGAGCACCGCATCGGCGATCTCGCTGGCCTCGACCTTGTGCCGCAGCAGCGTGGCGGCGGCCTCCTGCTCCATGGCGTCGGCGCCGTCATGGGGGTTGGGCAGCGTCGGGCCGGGGCCTACGGCATTGACGCGGATGCGCGGCGCCAGGGCCTGCGCCATGGTCTTGGTCGCCGTCAGCAAGGCGGACTTGGTCAGGGTGTAGGAGTAATATTGCGGCGTCAGTTTCCAGACGCGCTGGTCGATGATGTTGACGATCGCGCCCTGGCGCCCGTCGGGCAGTCGATTGGCCAGCGCGCCGGCGAGAACCGAGGGCGCGCGCAGGTTGATCGAGAACTGCCGGTTCCAGGTCGCGACGTCGATTGCGGCGACATCGTCGACCAGGAAGCTCGATGCATTGTTGACGAGCAGCGTGATCGGACCGAGCACGGCTTCCGCCGCTGGCATGAGTGCGTCGACGTCAGCCGCGTCGGCGAGGTCGGCCGTGACCACCGCAGCACGGCCGCCGCGCCGGCCGATCTCCTGCGCGAGGTTCTCCGCTTCGGCGCGCGCACTGCCGCAATGAATCGCCACCGCATAGCCGGCTCCGGCAAGCCGTTCGACGATGGCGCGTCCGATCCGCCGGGCTCCACCCGTGACAAGCGCAACCTCAGGCATCGCGCTTGTCCGGGGCCGGCGGCGTGACGGATGCGCCTGCGCGGCGCTGAAGCCGTCTCTCCCAGTGCTTGGCGACACGAAGGTAGCGATAGAAGGCATAGTTCATCGCGGTCATGAAGCCATAGACGCCGCGCAGCGCATGGCGGCGGCCGATATAGGCCTTGATGAAGTTCGCCGGGAATTCGACGACGAGGCGGAAGACCGAGAGCGTCATGCCGCGCTTGTCGAGATCGTCGGCCTGGGCGTCGCTGTAAGCGTTGAGCTTGGCCATCTGTTCGCCGAGCGAGCGCACGGAATAGTGATGCACCGTGCCCTTGAGCCGCGCGATCGTCGCCTGCGGGTCGAGATCGACGCGATCGTGAACCGGGGAGGGCGAATAGCGGCCCTTGTCCTTGCGATAGAGCCTGACGGGAGCCAGGGCATAGGCGAAGCGATGCGGGGCCGGCTCCCCGGGGAAGATTTCGGCGATTCGCAGTTCATAGGCGTCCGCCAGAGGGCCGTTCCCGGCGAAGAGACCCGCGATCTCGGCCGCGAGGTCGGGCGGCACGACCTCGTCGGCATCGAGGTTGAGGAGCCAATCGTGGCGGCATTGTTCTTCTGCGAAGCGCTTCTGCGGGCCATAGCCGGGCCAGGGGTTGAAGATCACACGCGCTCCGTGCTGCTCGGCGATCAACTGGGTGCCATCGGTCGAGCCGGAATCGACTACGACGATATCGTCGCTGAGCGCGCGAACGGATTGAATCGTGCGCGCGATGCGGTCGGCCTCGTCTCGCGCGATGATGAAAATCGAAAGGTGCGGCACCCTCAGCTCTCGTTTTTTGCGTTGTCGATCAAGGCTTAAGCACGCGTCAGAAGGGGCCGCAAGCAAGCGGGGAGAAAATGTGGCGAGAATGGGAACCTTACGGGAGGGGCGGCGTTTGTCTCACGGACTAACGCGAGACGTGATGGCTTTATTAGTATTCGATTTACCATTTATCGTGCTTTAACAATCATTAATGCGTTTTTACTCATTTGCCTCAGTCATCCCAATCGTGCCGCATTTCTGCCGCGGTCTGCAAGGCAGATGTGCTCCTGACGCAACAGACAAAGTCGGCTTCTGGTCTTATAACCATCTCATCGAAATCACCCGCCGGCCCCGCCGGCAAAAGCGACACCTAGGAGTTCCATCATGAAGAAGTTTCTGCTCTCGAGCGTTGCGGCGATCGTCCTCGTCGGCGCTGGTGCCGCCTCTGCCGCCGATCTGCCGTCCCGCAAGGGCCCGGTTGTGGCTCCGGTCTATGCGCCGATCTTCACCTGGACCGGCTTCTATGTCGGCGCCAACGCTGGTTACGGCTTCGGTAACGTCAATGCCGGCACCGTGTTCGGTGGCCGCACGGTCTCGATCGGCGACCTCGATGGCTTCGTCGGCGGTGGGCAGGTCGGTTACAACTATCAGGTTGGCCAGATCGTCCTCGGCGCTGAGGCCGACTTCCAGGGCGCCGATCTGAGCACCGGCTCCAACGCCTTCGGCGATAGCGTCCGCACCGAGTATTTCGGCACGGTCCGCGCTCGTGTCGGCTTCGCCGTCGACCGGTTCCTGCCCTACATCACTGGTGGTTGGGCTTACGGCAACGTGAAGACCACGATCGGCGGCCTCGGCTCGACCGACAAGACGCACACCGGCGGCTACGCCGTCGGCGGTGGTCTTGAGTACGCCTTCACCAACAACTGGACCGCCAAGGTTGAATATCTCTACGTCGATCTCGGCGAGAAGAACGTGTTGAACTCGGGCGTGAAGGTCGGCACTGACTTCTCGGTCGTTCGCGCCGGCCTGAACTACAAGTTCTAGTCTGCCTCCCCATTCGGGGAAAAGAGAAACCCGGTGGCTTCGGCCACCGGGTTTTTTGTTGTCTCGATGCCGTGTCGTGGGAATGACAGGGCGGCAGCCCATTCAGCCCTTGAAGCGCGTCGATTCGAAGGCCGGGACCTTGGCGGCGAAGCTGTCGAGCCAGGCGACCAGGCGGGGGTGATCGCTGCGCCACGCCCCTGCGAATCGCAGGTCGAGATAGCCGAGCGCGCTGGCGAGCGCGATTTCGCCGATGCGGGGCCTGTCGGGATAGGCGGGAGGGGCTGCTTCGAGAGAGGCCAGACCTCGCGAAACCTTGCCAGCCTGGTTGGCGACCCAGGCGGCGTTGCGGCCGTCTTCGGGGCGGAAACGGGTCTCGTAGACCTGCAGCAGGGCAGCATCGCAGAGTCCGTCGGCCAAGGCCTGGAGGCGAAGCTGCGCGAAGCGCTCGTCGCCAGCGGGAATCAGACGGTCGCCACCGGCGATATGGTCGAGATAATCGACGATGACGCGGGAATCGAACAGAGTGGTGCCGTCTTCCAGGACCAGCGTCGGAATCTTGCCGAGGGGGTTCTGCTGGCGCAGCGGTTCGGCGGGGTCGTTGGTGTCGGCGACCACGATCTCGATGCGGTCCATCAATCCAAGTTCGAGCGCTGCGATCTTGACCTTGCGGCCGAACGGGGAAGCGGGGGAGGAGCGCAGGATCAGCATCGGCAAGGCCTCGGGCAGGAGCGGTTGGTTCAGCCGTCCGAGCGGATCGGCTCGCATAGATAGCGCGGGTGCGGACCTTGCGCGAGGCGCTCCGTCAGGGCCGGCAGCAGAATCCGCGCTTCCTCGGAGAGCATCCAGGGCGGGTTGACCACCAGCATGCCGGTGGCGCTGAGCCCGCCTGCCGCCTCCGGGCGATCGACGTCGATCTCGAGCCTCAGCAGGCGGCCGATACCGGCGGCCAGGATGGCGGCGAGCAGGTTCTCGACCGCGCGGCGGTCCTTCACCGGATACCAGAGCGCGTAGGTTCCGGTTGGCCATTTGCGATGGGCGGCGATCAACTCCGCCTCGAGCGTGGCAAACTCGTCCTTCTCCTCGAAGGGAGGGTCGATCAGCACGAGGCCGCGTCGCTCCTTGGGCGGGACATTGCCGCGCAGCGCGTTCCAGCCGTCGATCGCCAGGGCCTTGCAGCGCTCGTCGCGGCCAATGGCCTGCACGAGCTTCTTATGGGTTTGCGGATGCAATTCGGCCGCGATCAGGCGGTCATCGCGACGCATCATCTGCCGGCAGAGCCAGGGCGAGCCCGGATAGGCATCGGCACCATACAAGCTCCGCGCGCCCGAGACCGCGTCGCGCCAGGGCTTCAGCAACGCCTCGACGGGGGCGGACAGGGGCGAGCGGTCGATTCGCGCGACGCCGTCCTTCCATTCATGCGTGCGCAGCGCCTCCTCGGAGCCGAGGTCGTAGCGGCCCGCGCCGGCATGGGTGTCGACTACGCGGTAGGGCGTCGCCTTGCCGTTGAGATGGGTCAGGATGCGCATCAGCACGACGTGCTTGAGGACATCGGCGAAGTTGCCGGCATGGAAGCCGTGGCGGTAGTTCATCCCGCGCTCTTACGCGGGTTTGCGGCATCTGTCAGCGCGGCGCGACGACGGTGATGTCGCGGGTGCGGCAGCCGGAGCGGTCGACCTCGCCGCACATGCGGAAATCGCGCAAATCCTTCGACAGGCAGATGCGGACCTCCTGCAGCACGCCGCGCTTGCAGGCGACCGACATCATGTCGGTGCGCAGGCCGGGATTGGCGGCGACGAAGGCGCGCTCGAGATCGATCGCGGTCCAGCTCTGGTCGCGTTCGGCTTTGGCGAGAACGGGGGGAATCACGATCTTCTCGCGGGCACGCCTGACATCGGCGAAGTAGTCGCTCGGGCTCGATCCGGAGCAGGTGCCGTGCTTGCGCCATTCGTAGCGGGCAAGGCCTTCGGTCGGGAACAGGCCCTTCGCCTGGTCGAGGGCGATTCGCGAGGGCGTGCGCCCGGACGGGCCGCATTCGCTGGGATAACCGCGCTCGTTCTGCGGCCAGAGGCCATGCACGACGAAGCGCAGGCCCGCTCCTTGCGCGCATTGCTCGCGATTGCGCTCGCCGCCGCCATCGAGTTCGCAGAAGCCCGGCGACCATGACAGCGCCAGAACGTAGAAATCGAAACTGCCGGGCTCGCCGCCACGCTGGTTGCGCCCTTGCGCCGCGACGTCGCCGATCAGCAGGCTGAAGGCCGCTGCGACGAAAAGGGCGGTGCGGGCGAAGGCCATGGCGCGACCGCCGCTCAGGGGCGGGCCATCTTGCAGTCTGGAGCGTAGCTGCGGTGCCGGTCGAGCCCGCTGACGCACCAGTTGACGTTCCAGGTCAGCCCGAAGAGGCCGAGATTCTCGCGCACGGAATAATCGACGCGGTGGAGCGTGCCATTGTTCAGCGCCATGCGGCCGCTGCAGAAGCGGCGCGGAATGAAATCGTCGCCGAGCGGGCGGAAGCCGATCGGCTTGATCCTGTCATAGGCGACGGCCTGGAGCGGGCCCCAGAACTTCGCCTCGCGCGAATTGAACCAGCTCGTGATCTGGCCGAGCACGGCAGGGTCGTCGCAGGCTGGCAGGTTGCCAGACATCGGATTGATGCGGTTCTCGGCGGCGTCGGCCGGGTTGATGCGGCGGCCCGAGGCATCCGCCGACAGCGCAGCGGTCAGGAGGGCGAGGGAGGCAAGGGCGGTTCGCAGCAAAACGCGGCGCATGGGGCAGGCCTCGTGCAGAGGATAAAGACAGGATGGCGCACGATGGCGACGGCGGCGGTGGGGGTCAAGCGCATGGCGCATCATCCGTGCATCGACGCGCCGGCTGTGGCATTTCGATCTGGCGATGCATCAGCGGCATGAAGGCCCGGCTGGCGCAGCGCGCACGGACAGGCACAGCCGCGACGGCTTTCAAGGAGGACGGCATGACGACGCAACCCACCGATCCAGCGGCTCTCATCGACGATCCGGCGGATCTGCGGGCGCATATGGGTGCGGTCAATCCGTTGGCCGAACGCAAGGTGCTCGACCGGCTCGATCCATTCTGCCGCGACTTCATCGCGCTTTCGCCCTTCCTGGTGCTCGCCACCGCCGATGCGCAGGGCAGGGCGGATGCGAGTCCGCGCGGCGACGCGCCGGGCTTTGTGCAGGTGCTCGACGACCACACGCTGCTGATTCCCGACAGGCGCGGCAACAACCGCGTCGACTCCTTCGGCAACATCCTCGCAGCGCCCGGTGTCGGGCTGATCTTCATGGTGCCGGGGATTGCCGAGACGCTGCGGGTCAACGGCCGGGCCCGGCTGACGCGCGATCCGGCCCTGCTCGAACCGTCGACGGTGCAGGAGCGGACTCCAACGCTTGGGCTTCTGGTCGAGGTCGACGAGGCCTTCTTCCATTGCGGCAAGGCGCTGATCCGCTCGAAGCTGTGGGATCCGTCCTCGCAGGTCGAGCGCGGCAGCTTCCCGACGCTCGGCCGCATCGTCGCCGAACAGACCCGGGCGATCGGGGTCGCGGAGGCTGAAGCCACGATGGAAGAGGGCTACCGGACGCGCCTCTATTGAGGGTGGCCGTACGCGACATCGAAACCGGGCCGCCACCCGAGGCGGCGACCCGGCTTGGTGTTGTCAGCGCCTGGTACGCGAGCGGATCTGGTAGGCGTCGTAATTGAACTCGGCGACCTGCTGCCAGAGCAGTTGTTCGTTGCGATACGCCATCATGTGGTCGTGCAGCTTCTTGAACATCGGGTTCTTGGCGCCGATCTCCTCGTAGAGTTCGTTGGCGGCCTTGGAGCAGGCGTCCATGATCTCGGGCGAGAAGGCGCGCAGCTGCGTGCCCGAGGCGATCAGGCGCTTGATCGCGGCCGGATTGACGTCGTCATATTTGGCGATGGTCATCGAGTGGGCCTGATGGGCCGCGGCGGTGAAGATGGCCTTGTCGGTGGCGCTGAGCTCGTCCCACTTGCTCCTGTTGATCATCAACAGGATGGCGGAGGAACCTTCCCACCAGCCGGGATAGTAGTAATAGGGCGCGACGCGGCTGAAGCCGAGCTTCTCGTCGTCATAGGGGCCGACCCATTCGGCCGCGTCGATCGTGCCGCGTTCCAGCGCCGGGTAGATGTCGCCAGCGGCGATCTGCTGGGGTACGGCGCCAAGCTTGGCGATGACTTGGCCGGCGAGCCCGCCGATCCGCATCTTGAGGCCCTTGAGGTCGTCGACCGTCTTGATTTCCTTGCGAAACCAGCCGGCCATCTGGGCATTGGTGTTGCCGATCGGCAGGCCGACGACATTGTATTGTGCGAGCAGTTCGTTGAAGAGCGCGAGGCCCCCGCCCTGGAAGAACCAGGCGTTCTGCTGGCGGGTGTTCAGGCCGAAGGGCACCGCCGCGCCGAAGGCGAAGGAGGGATCCTTGCCGATATAGTAGAAGGCGGCCGTGTCGCAGCATTCGACGGTGCCGTTCTGGACCGCGTCGAGCGCCTGGAGCCCGGGCACGACCTCGCCGGCGGCGAAGTGCTGGAGCTGGATGCGCCCGCCGGTCATGTCGGACACGGCCTTGAGGAAGATGTCGCCGGCACCGAAGACGGCGTCGAGCGCCTTCGGATAGCTCGAGGTCATGCGCCACTTGATCGGGGCGCCGCCCGTCTGGGCTGCGGCTGGCGTCGCTCCGGCGGCGATGGCGGCTCCTGCGCCGGCAATTCCACCCTTCAGCATGCTGCGTCTGTCGGTCATTTGCGTCTTCTCCCTGTGTTCTTGTTGTTCCAGGCCTGTCGATCGTGCGTCGGCCGGCCCTGTGCTCGACGATGCGCGGGCTGCCCGCCCGCGCGTTGGTGGGTCGCGTCAGTGGGCGATCAGAACGACGCCTCCAGCATCGCCGCATAGTCGGCTGCCGTTGCAGGGCGCGGATTGCTTGCGGTCGAGTGGTCCTTGACGGCCGCTTCCGAAATCGCGGCGACGACCCCGCGCGGAACGCCCATCTGGGTCAGGTTGCCGGGCAGGCCGAGCCGGCTGACCAGCTCCGCGATCCAGGCTGCGAGGTCGGCATCGGCGGCCAGGCCGAGGGTCTTGCGGATCTCGGCATATTTCGTGCGCGCTTCCGGCTCGTTGAAGCGCAGCACGGCCGGCAGCAGCACCGCGTTCAGCGTGCCGTGATGCAGCGAGACCTCTTTCAGCCCGCCGAGCGGATGGGAGAGGGCATGCACCGCGCCCAGCCCCTTCTGGAAGGTCATGCCGCCCTGCAGCGCCGCCATCATCATCTCCTTGCGGGCCTCGCGGTCGGAGCCGTCCTTGACGGCGCGCTCGATGAAGGCTGCGGCGCGCTTGAGGCCGTCGAGCGCGATCGCATCGGCGGGCGGGTTCTCGCGCGGGCTGAGATAGGTCTCGATGCAGTGCGTGACGGCGTCCATGCCGGTCGCGGCGGTGAGCCAGCCAGGCAGGCCGAGCGTGAGCTCAGGGTCGCAGATGGCCAGGCGCGGGATCAGATGCGGAGAAATGAAGCCGAGCTTGCGACCGTCCTTCAGGGAGATCAGGGCGGCGCGTCCAACCTCGCTGCCAGTGCCCGAGGTCGTCGGCACGGCGATCACGGGAGCCACAGTGGACGTCACCTTCGGGATGCCGCCGAGGATCGCGGCGTAGGTCTCGAGCGGACCGGGATGCGTCGCCAGCAACGCCACGCCCTTGGCGAGGTCGATCGGCGAGCCGCCGCCGATGGCGACAAGCCCGTCGCATGCGTGCTCGCGATAGACCACGAGCGCGGCCTCGACGGCCTCCTCGGTCGGATTGGTCGGCGTGCCGTCGAAGACGGGCGCGGCGGCCAGGGCCGGGGACAGTGCCTGCACGGTGGCGACGATGCCCGCCGCGACGATGCCCTTGTCGGCGATGATCAGCGGCTTCTTGACGCCGAGGCCGGCCAGATCCGCCTCGATGCCGGCGATCTCGCCAAAACCGAACTTGACGGTGGTGAGGTAGGTGATCAGGGCCATCGTGGTGTCCTTGCTTGGGTGTACGGAGAGTGTCGCGCTGCCCGTCAGGGCATATCAAGCACGGTCTTCGTTGGCTCTGCCCGCCGTTCCAGCGCGAGCAAGGCGATGCCGGCCGCGATGATCAGGGCCGAACCCGTCAGCATCGCCGGTGTCGGCCAGTCGCCGAAGACGAGCCAGCCGAAGACCAGCGCCCAGACGATCAGCGTATATTGGTAGGGCACCACGACGGATGCCTCCGCCAGCTTGAGCGAGCGCGTGACGCAGAGATGGGCGACCATAGCCACGATGCCGAGCAGGCCGAGCAGCCCGGCATCCGCCCAGGTCGGGGTCACCCAGCCGAAGGGCAGCAAGACGAGCCCCATCAGCAGCGCGCCCAGCGTCTGCCAGGCGACGAGGGTGACGTCGGGCGTGCTGCGCAACTGCCGTCCGGCGATCATCATGCCCGCGAACAGGACGCTGCCGAGCAAAGCCAGCAAGGCGGGCATGGACAGGCTCGCACCGGTCGGATCGAGGGCGATCGCGACGCCGGCGAAACCGGCTGCGATGGCGAGCCAGCGCCCGGCATCGACGCGCTCGCCCAGCAGCAGCGCCGCCAGAACCGCTGCCCAGACCGGAGCTGCAAGCCAGATCGTCATGGTGTCGGCCAGCGGCAGATAGGAGACCGCGAGATAAAACAGTGCGACCTCGCCTGAACCGAGCGCCACGCGCAGAAACTGCAGGCCGGGCCGCTCGGGCCGCAGCGTCCGCATCACACCCTGCCGGACGACGAAGGGCATGAGTACCGCCAGCCCCGCCGCGCTGCGCAGAAGCAACACCTGGCCGACCGTGTAGGTTGCCACCAGCCATTTTCCCATCACGTCGTTGAGCGAGAACATCAGGATGCCCAGCAGCATCATGCCTATGCCGGCGAGGGTCGCATTTCGGGTGGGCATGGGTCGCAGGACTACCGTGGCGGGGCTCCCGCAATGGCCGAGGCGAGCGTCGCGATCAAGCACTCCGGCCGCGCAGGGGGCAGACCCGGAGCGCTGCACAATAATTTCCTGTTGACTTAATTAAGTGAATACCGAATTATCTGGGCATGGACAGTTTCACCGCTCTCGCCGACCCGACCCGCCGCCGCATCGTCGAGATGCTGGCTCAAGGGGCGCTTTCGGCCGGCGAGATCGGCGAGCGGTTCACGGTGTCGGCGCCGGCGATCTCGCAGCATCTCAAGACGTTGCGCGAGGCCGGGCTGGTCAAGGTCACCGTCGCCGGCCAGCGGCGCATCTACACGCTCGATCCCGAGGGCATCGACGCCTTCGATGACTGGGTGCGGCGGGTGCGCGCCTTCTGGCCCGACCGTCTGGCGGCTCTCGAAGCCGCGTTGTTGAAGCCCGAACCGGGCGAGGAGGCGTGATGCGAGCGAATAAGATCCAAGCGATTGCCGACAATGCTTATGGAACCGTGCTGGAGAGCGGCGCGGTGCGCTTCGAGCGGCTGTTGCCCGGGCCGATCGAGCGGGTCTGGGCCTATCTGGTCGAGGGCGAGAAGCGCGCGACCTGGTTCTGCGGCGGCGACGCCGAGCCGCGGACCGGCGGCAAGCTCGACCTGTTCTTCATGCATTCGCGGATCACCGGGGAGCGACCGCCCGAAAGCGCTCGCAAGATGAACGACGAGGGCTGGCTTTCGGGCGGCACGGTCACGGCTTTCGAGCCGCCTCACCGCTTCGCCTTCAACTGGGTCGGCATGGGTGAACCCGATTCCGATATCGAGTTCGTGCTGTCGCAGGCTGGCGACAAGGTCCGGCTCGTGCTGACGCATCGCAGGCTGGTGACCAAGGACCGGATGGCGATAGTCTCCAGCGGCTGGCACCTGCATCTGGGCCTGCTGGAAGACCAGCTCCTGGGACAGACGCCGCGCGGTTTCTGGTCGGCGCATGAGGCGCTGAAGGCGGAGTATGTGGAGCGGCAGCGCGACGTGGGGTGAGCGGGCGGCTGGCTCGTCGTGGGACATCCCGGCGCGTCCCGGGCGCATGCACAGGCCGTTCGTCATGCATTTCCCGGAGCATGACATTCGCTGTCATGTCATTTTACCTTGCGAGCCGGCGTGCGAGCGGTCATCGAGACGCCGTCGCACTCCGGACCGTCCATGCCGATCAGCCAAGCCTTCTTCCGGCGAACCAACCTGCTGCTGCTGGCGGCCGGCATCGCAGCCCTCATTGCGATCGTCGCCAGTTCGCTGTGGCTGACGCTGGCGACCGAGCGCAATTTCGACGACGTCGTGGGAGCCCGCGAAGTGCGCAGCGCCTCGGCCGACCTGATGTCGCTCGTCCAGGATGCCGAAACCGGCCAGCGAGGCTTTCTGCTCACGCGAGACCGCGCCTATCTGGCGCCCTATACCGACGCCGTTGCACGGTTGGACGAGCGTTTCAGGCGTTTGTCGGCGGCGGTCGGCGGCCTTCCCGACATCGGACCTTTCGTCGAGCGGCTGCAGACGGCGATCACCGCCAAGCTGGCCGAACTGTCCGCGACGGTTGCGATGGCTGAGAGCGGAGATTTCGATGGGGCACTCGCTGCCGTCCGCGACGGACGCGGCAAGGCGCTGATGGATCAGGCGCGTGCCGGCTTTGCCAGCATTCTCGAACGATCCGAGGCGGCGCTCGTCGCCGCTATCGCCGCGCAGGAAAGGACGTCCCTCTGGCTGCGCTGGGTCACGATCATCGGCGCGATCGTCATCCTTGGGCTTGCCGGGGCGGCGACCTGGACGATCCTCGGCTACACGACCGAAATCATGGCGGCCCGCAAGGAGCTCGAAGGTCTCAATGTCGGCCTCGAGGAACGGGTGCGCGAACGCACGGATGCTCTCGTCAAGGCCAATGATGAGATCCAGCGCTTCGCCTATATCGTGACGCATGATCTGCGGGCGCCGCTGGTGAACATCATGGGCTTCACCAGCGAGCTGGAATCGACCTTCAAGCCGATCGAGGCCTATGTCGACGCGCAGGGTGCCCAGGCCGAGGTGCTGAGAGCCGAGGCGGAAACGGCGCTGAAAGCCGATGCGCCCGAAGCGCTCGGCTTCATCCGCTCATCGACCCGCAAGATGGACGGGCTCATCAACGCCATCCTCAAGATCTCGCGCGAGGGCAGCCGCACGCTGAAGCCAGCGCGGGTTGCTCTCGATGCGCAGCTCGAGGCCGCGGCTGCGGCGGTGCATCATCAGGCGAGCGAGACCGGCGGCGGCATCACCATCGACGCAAAGGTCGACAGCATCGTCAGCGACAAGTTCTCGCTCGACCAGATCGTTGGCAACCTGCTCGACAATGCGATCAAGTACCGCGCGCCAGACCGTCCGCTCGCGATCGTCGCACGCACGCGCAACGCCCGCTCCGGCTGGGTCGCGATCGAGATCGAGGACAATGGCCGCGGCATCGCGGCCGGCGATCACGAGCGAATCTTCGAGCTGTTTCGCCGCTCGGGAACGCAAAATACGCCAGGCGAGGGAATCGGCCTTGCGCATGTGCGCACGCTCGTGCGCAACCTCGGCGGAGACATCACCGTACGCTCGGAATTCGGCGTGGGAACGACTTTCACGATCCTGCTGCCGGCCGATCTCAGGACCGTGAAACGGAGCAGCCAGACATGACGAATGCCAAGCCGGTGTCGATCGTGATGATCGAGGACGATGAGGGCCATGCCCGGCTGATCGAAAAGAACATCCGGCGTGCCGGCGTCAACAACGAGATCATCCCGTTCACCAATGGCACGGACGCACTGGCCTATCTCTTCGGCGCCGACGGTTCGGGCCTTGTGAGTTCCGGGCGCCAGTTGCTGATCCTGCTCGACCTCAACCTGCCCGACATGGGAGGGGTCGATATCCTCGAGAAGATCAAGAGCAATGTGCACACGAAGCGCTCGCCGGTGGTGGTGCTGACCACGACCGACGACAGCCGCGAAATCCAGCGCTGCTACGATCTCGGCGCCAATGTCTATATCACCAAGCCGGTGAACTATGAGGGCTTCGCCAACGCGATCAGGCAGCTCGGGCTGTTCTTCTCGGTGATGCAAGTGCCCGAGACGCCCTGACGCCCCGCGACCGCACCGATGCCCAACAGCACGACCACTGTCCTCTACATCGACGACGACGCCGCGCTCGGCCGTCTCGTGCAGAGGATTCTCGGCCGCCGCCACTATGTGGTCGAGCATGTCCTCGATGCCGCGGCAGGCCTGGCCCGCATCGGCCAGGGCGGCATCGACGTGGTCATCCTCGACCATGATCTGGGCACGATGTCGGGGCTCGACGTACTGGCGCAGCTGGGCGGCATCGAGAATTCTCCCCCCGTGGTCTACGTCACCGCTTCGTCCGAGCTGTCGATCGCCGTCCAGGCGCTGAAGGCCGGCGCGATCGACTATGTCGTCAAGACGATCGGCGAGGATTTCGAGATCCTGCTCGTCTCCGCCCTGGAACATTCAGTCGAGCGGGCGCGGCTGATGCGCGCGAAGGAGTCGGCCGAGCGCGAGGTGCGCGCCGCGCGAGACCGGGCGATCGTGCTGCTGGCGGAGGTCAACCACCGCGTCGCCAACAGCCTGTCGCTGGTCAGTTCGCTGGTGCGGATGCAGGCGTCGGCGGTCAGGGATGCCGGCGCGCGCGCCGCGCTCGCCGAAACCCAGGCGCGGATCACGGCGATCGGCAATCTGCATCGCAGCCTCTACACCTCCGACGATGTCAGGACGGTCGATCTCTCCGCCTATCTGGAATCGCTCGTCGGCGAACTCGGGCAGTCGATGTCGTCGGCCGGGCGGACCCCGACCATCCGATTCGAGGCGACGCCGATCCTGACCAAGACGGACAAGGCGGTCTCGATCGGCATGATCGTCACGGAATTGGTCACGAACGCGATCAAATACGCCTATCCCGATGGCGAGGGCGAGATCCGGGTCTCGCTGTCGCGCGACGCGGAGGGCGCGACGGTCCTCGTCGTCGCCGATGACGGCATCGGCTGGTCGGGGCAGGGGCCGATCTCGGGGACGGGGCTCGGCGGCAAGATCATCGGCGCAATGGCCAGGAGCCTTGCAACCACGATCGCGTATGCGCAGCAGCCCAAGGGTACGCGGGCGGTGGTCAAGATCGCGTCCGAGAGCGTGGCCGGCGCGGTTTCAGACTGACGATCGTTCGCGGACGCCGTCTGCAGCCTTCCCCGTCACAGGCTCGCGGCGGCCCGCGCCGCCTGGTCATACTGGCCCGAGAGCGAGCGCATCGCAGCAGCGATCTCGGACAGGCGCACGGGGTCGAGGCCCGTGGCAAGCACGGACTTGACCAGAAGCTGCTCGCGGATATGGGCATAGCGACGGCAGGCCTCCTCGCCGGCGGGCGTCACCGTGACGGTCTTCTCCTTGCCCTTGCGGCCGGACTTCAGGAGCTTCAGGCGCTCCAGCTTCTTGAGCGCATAGTTCACCAGATGCGTGTCCTCGATGTTGAGGACGAGGCAGATATCGGCCAGGCGCTTGGGCTTGGCGCGGTGGTTGACGTTGTGCAGCACCAGCACGTCGAGCGGCGACAGATCCGCCATGCCGGCGGCCGCCATGCCGCGCACCATCCAGCGGTGGAAGGCATGCACGGTCATGCTTATTGCGAATTCGAACTCCGACAAAGCCGGCATTGCGCCCGCGGCCAGATGGCCGGAGGAGACAATAGGGCCGAG
Source organism: Allobosea vaviloviae (assembly GCF_001298265.1). GTDB lineage: Bacteria > Pseudomonadota > Alphaproteobacteria > Rhizobiales > Beijerinckiaceae > Allobosea > Allobosea vaviloviae_B. The sequence continues at coordinate 21,493 of NZ_LGSZ01000015.1, forward strand.
ATCCTCGGAGGGGGGGAGTGATTCTGGCATGAATGAAGCGCCCCTCATTCTCGGGCGGCGCCAGAGCGCCGACCCGAGAAACTCCTGCAGGAGATGGTCGGGTCAAGCCCGACCATGACGCGGCTGATCACATCTTCTTGTAGGCGTCGACGACGGCCTGGCCATCCGCGCCGGCCTTCTTCAGCCAGTCTGCGGTGAGCGTGTCGCCGGCCTTCTTGAAGCCCGCCGCGAGCTCGGCGCTCGGAGGCTGGACCTTCATGCCCTTGGCCTTGAGCTGATCGAGATACCAGCCGGCCTTGTCCTGCCACATCTTCCAGCCGCGCTCCTCGGCGGTGGCGGCGGCCTTCAGGATCGCATCCTGAGTCGCCTTGTCGAGGGCATTGAAAGCGGCCTTGTTGACGAAGGTCGCGTCCTTCGGGATCCAGGCCTGAACGTCGTAGAAATGGGTCAGCGACTCCCAGACCTTGGAATCATAGCCGGTGCCGCCCGAGGACATGAAGGAGTTGACGACGCCTGTGGCCAGCGCCTGCGGCAGCTCGGCGGCCTGAATGGTGACCGACTGCATGCCGAGCAACTCGCCCAGCCGTGCCGTGCCGACATTGTAGGAGCGCCACTTCATGCCCTTCATGTCGTCGATCGTGTTCAGGTCCTTCTTGGCGTAGACCCCCTGCGGCGCCCACGGCACCATGAACAGCAGCTTGATGCCCTGGGCATCGAGCTTCTTCTCCACGGCGGCCTTCGAGGCCTTGTAGAGCTTCATCGCGTCGGAGAAGGACGTGGCGAGGAAGGGCACGGTATCGATGCCGAAGACCGCATCCTCGTTTTCGTGGATCGAGATCAGGACCTCGCCCATCTGGGCCTGGCCGCTCTGCACGGCGCGCTTGATCTCGGGGGCCTTGAACAGCGAGGCGCCGGGATGGACGGTGATGGCGAGCTTGCCGCCGGTGGCCGCCTCGACGTCCTTGGCGAACAGGGAGAGGTTTTCGCTGTGCGGGTTGTCGGCCGGGTATGCGGCTGGAAGATTCCATTTCGTCTGCGCCGCCGCGGGTGCAGCGAATGCGAGCGCGCTGACGCCGAAGGCGAGAACGGCGGCTGTAACGGTCCTGCGATTGATCATGGTGTCATTCCCTCTTTGTTTGCTTTGTAGAGACGGGTTTAGTCCGGGAAAGCGAGCTTGGGCAGGTAGAGCACGATCTGCGGAAAGGTCGTGATGATCAGAACTGCGACGTTCAGCAGAAGGAAGAACGGAAACGCCGCCTTCGCAATCGTCATCGTATCCTTGCCGCTCATGTTCTGAAGCACGAACAGGTTGAAACCGACCGGCGGGGTGATCTGCGCCATCTCGACATGGATGACGAGATAGACCCCGAACCAGACCAGGTCGAAGCCAGCCTCCTTGACCATCGGCAGCACGATGACTGCGGTGAGCACGATCATCGAGATGCCGTCGATCAGGCAGCCGAGGATGATGTACATGCAGGTCAGGGCCAGCACGAGCATGTGCGGCGAGAGGTCCTTGCCCTTGACCCAGTCGGCCAGCGCTGCCGGAATGCCGGTATAGGCCATCGCCGCCGTGCAGAAGGCAGCACCCGCCAGGATCAGCATGATCATGCAGGTCAGCCGCGTCGCGCTCATGATGCTCTCGAACAGCGTCGCGCGCGTCAGCGTCCCACTCCACCAGGCCAAGAAGAGCGCGCCCGTGACGCCCCAGGCCGCGCATTCCGTCGCCGTGGCGAAACCAAGGACCAGCGACAGGAAGACCAGCGCGATCAGGATCAGGCACGGCATCAGCTTGGCCGACTGGCGCACCTTCTCCATGAAGGGCAACACCGGGTCGCGCGGCGGCGTCTTGTCGGGGTTGAGCAGCGACCAGATGATGACGTAGCCCATATAGAGCGCCATCACGAGCAGGCCGGGCAGGAAGCCGCCGAGGAAGACCTGCAGCACCGAGACGTTGGCGGTGACCGCGTAGACCACCATCGGGATCGAGGGCGGGATCAGCAGTCCGAGCGTGCCGGAGCCTGCCAAGGTTCCAAGACTTAGCTTCTCATCGTATCCGCGCTTCTTCAGTTCCGGCAGCGAGATCTTGCCGATCGTCGCCACGGTCGCGGCCGAGGAGCCCGAGACGGCGGCGAAGATGCCGCAGCCGATGATGTTGGTGTGGATCAAGCGGCCGGGCAGCCATTGCAGCCAGGGAGAAAGGCCCTTGAACATCTGCTCGGAGAGTCGGGTCCGAAACAGGATCTCGCCCATCCAGATGAACAGCGGCAAAGCGGCGAGCGTCCAGGAGTTGGAGGCACTCCAGACCGTCGTGGCCAGGACCTGGCCGATGGGAACGTCGGTCACGAGAATCATCGCCAGCAGGCCGACGAGGCCGAGGCCGACGGATATCCAGACGCCGCTGGCCAGGATGATGACGAGGAAGCCGAGGAGGACGATGGCGAGAACCGGCAAGGTCATGTCAAACGCCTCCGCCCTGAGCGATCCGCTCGATCAGCTCTTCCGTGGTCTTCGGCGGCTCCGGCTCATAGGTCGGCTTGCCCGTGCGGACGACGATGACGAACTCGTCGATGATGGCGATCAGCAGGATCGCGAGGCCCAGCACCATGCCCATCTGCGGAATCCAGAGCGGAACCGAAACGACGCCGGTCGACATGTCGAAATACTGCCAGGAATCATAGGCGAGCTTGCTGGCCTGAAAGGTGAAATAGGCGATGAATGTGGCGGCTACAGCGAGGGAGAACAGCTCTGCTGCGCGCTTCGCCCGGCCATGCAGACGCTCCAGAAGCAGGCCGACGCGGATCATCTCGCCGCGCTTGAAGGTGTGCGCCAGGCCGAGGAAGGCCATCGCGACCAGAGACCATCCGGCGAAATCGTCGCCCGACGGCACGTTGAAATTGATCTCCCGGCCAACGGAGAGGATCATCATCAGCACGAAGATGGTGATCAGCGACAATCCGGCGAGATAGCCGGCGGAAAGGTACAGCAGATCGAGTGCGCGGCGGATCATGCCTGCGATTCCACAGAGGGCGCGCCCCATGCGCTGCCGGTTGCCAGGACTCGTTGCATCATCGCATCCTCCGTCTCATAACAGGCCGGCCCCTCAGCCATGTTCCCGTCACAATTGCGATCGTACCCCCCGAATCCTCCTTGTCAACAACACATCGACAATTTATCGATGAAACGTCAGCGACCACTGGCTGACGCAGAGCGAGAGGGATGCTGGGGATGTCGTCTTCGCGTTGGGACTTCTGGATCGACCGGGGCGGGACCTTCACGGATGTGATCGGCCGTGATCCCTCAGGCAAACTTCACGCCAGAAAGCTTCTGTCCGAGAATCCGGGGGCCTATCGCGACGCGGCCGTGCAGGGAATCCGCGACCATCTCGGCCTGAAGGCCGGCGAACCGATCCCGGCAGGACTCGTGGGCGAGGTCCGTATGGGCACCACCGTCGCGACCAACGCGCTGCTGGAGCGCAAGGGCGACCGCACGCTGCTGGTGACCACGAAGGGATTCCGCGACGCGTTGCGCATCGGCTATCAGGCGCGGCCCGATATCTTCGCCAAGGAGATCATCAAGCCCGAGCAGCTCTATGACGACGTCGTCGAGATCGACGAGCGGGTTCTGTCGGACGGGGTGATCGAGCAGGCGCCGGACGAAGCCGCGATCCGCGCGGCGCTGCAGGCGCAGTACGATGCCGGCTTCCGCGCTGTCGCCATCGCCTTCATGCATGCCTATCGCTATCCCGCTCATGAACAGCTCGCGGCCAGGATCGCGCGCGAGATCGGCTTCCCGCAGGTCTCCGTCAGCCACGAGGTCTCGCCGCTGATCAAGCTGGTCGGGCGCGGCGACACCACGGTGGTCGATGCCTATCTCTCGCCGATCCTCAGCCGCTACGTGGCGCAGGTTTCGGAGGAACTCGACATCGCCCGCACCGGCGCGCGGCTGATGTTCATGATGTCCTCGGGCGGTCTCACCGCAGCCGAGCTGTTCCAGGGCAAGGACGCGATCCTGTCTGGCCCCGCTGGCGGCGTCGTCGGCCTCGCCGAGACCGGCCGCTCGGCCGGTTTCGACAAGGTGATCGGCTTCGATATGGGCGGCACCTCGACCGACGTCGCGCATTTCGACGGCGAATATGAGCGCGCCTTCGAGACCGAGGTCGCCGGCGTGCGGATGCGCGCGCCGATGATGCTGATCCACACGGTCGCGGCCGGCGGCGGCTCGATCCTGCATTACGACGGCGCGCGGTTTCGCGTCGGCCCGGATTCGGCCGGCGCCAATCCGGGGCCTGCCGCCTATCGGCGCGGCGGGCCACTCGCCGTCACCGATGCCAATGTCATGGTCGGCAAGCTGATCCCGGCCTATTTCCCGCCGATCTTCGGCGAGAAGCGCGATCAGCCGCTCGATGTGGAGGCGGTGAAGGCGAAGTTTGCAGCGCTCGCAGCCGAGGTCGGCGATGGCCGTTCAGCTGAGGAAGTCGCCGACGGCTTCATCCAGATCGCGGTCGCCAACATGGCCGAGGCGATCAAGAAGATCTCGGTGCAGCGCGGCTACGACATCACGCGCTATGCGCTGAACTCGTTCGGCGGCGCGGGCGGTCAGCATGCCTGCCTCGTGGCCGATGCGCTCGGCATCAAGACGGTGCTGCTGCATCCGTTTTCGGGGCTGCTGTCGGCCTATGGCATGGGCCTCGCCGAAATCCGCTCGACGCGGACGGCGGCGCTCGATGTCGCACTGGACGGTGCCGCTCCGGCTGCCGTCGAGGCGCTCGCGGCAGGCCTTGCCGCGGAGACGAGGGCGGAGGTGTCGGGGCAGGGCGTGCCGGATGGCGACATCGTCATCCTGACCCGCGCTCATGTCCGCTATGCCGGCACGGACACTGCGATCGCGGTGGCGGCCGGCCCGACCGATGCGATGAAGGCCGCCTTCCAGGCCGCGCACAAGGCGCGCTTCGGCTTCATGGACGAGACCAAGGCACTCGTCATCGAGGCGGTCGAGGTCGAGGCGATCGGCGGCGGGGCGAAGTTCGAGGAGGCGTCCGCGGCGGAGACGGCGGGCGAACCCGTCGCGGCCGAGACGACGCGCGTCTTCTCCAGGGGACAATGGCACGAGGCGCGCATCGTCCGGCGCGAGGCGATGCAGCCCGGTCAGGGCGTCGCCGGACCCGCGATCATCATCGAGCCGAACCAGACCGTTGTGGTCGAGGATGGCTGGAGCGCGAAGCTCACGGCCAAGGACCACCTCGTGCTGGTGCGCTCCAAGGCGCTGGTCCAGAACGCCGCGATCGGCACCAGGGCCGACCCGGTGATGCTGGAGATCTTCAACAACCTGTTCATGTCGATCGCCGAGCAGATGGGCGTGACGCTGCAGAACACAGCCTATTCCGTGAACATCAAGGAACGGCTCGACTTCTCCTGCGCGGTGTTCGACCCCACCGCCTCGCTCGTTGCCAACGCGCCGCATATGCCGGTGCATCTCGGCTCGATGGACAAGTCGGTCGAGACCGTCATCAAGAACAACCCCGTCATCAAGCCGGGCGACGTCTACTGCCTGAACGCGCCCTATAATGGCGGCACGCATCTGCCCGACATCACGGTCTGCACGCCGGTCTTCGATGCGCAGGACAAGGAGATCCTGTTCTGGGTCGCCAGCCGCGGCCACCATGCCGATGTCGGCGGGACGGCGCCGGGCTCGATGTCGCCGCTGGCGACCGTGATCGAGGAGGAGGGAGTCTATATCGACAACTTCAAGATCGTCGACCAGGGCCGCTTCTGCGAGGACGAGCTGGTCGCGATCCTGACCGGCGCGCGCTATCCGGTGCGCAACGTCGTGCAGAACGTCAATGATCTCAAGGCGCAGATCGCAGCCAATGCGAAGGGCGTCGCCGAACTCGAGAAGATGATCGCCTCCTTCGGGCTCGATGTCGTGCAAGCCTATATGGGCCATGTCCAGGACAATGCGGCCGAGAGTGTCGCAAGGCTTCTCGCCAAGCTGCACGATTGCGAATTCACCTATCCGATGGACCAGGGCTGCGCGATCAAGGTCAAAATCAGCATCGACCGCGACAAGCGCGAGGCGACGGTGGATTTCACCGGCACCTCCGCGCAGCGGCCCGACAACTTCAACGCGCCGGCCCCGGTGACCCGGGCCGCCGTGCTCTATGTCTTCCGCGTCATGGTCGATGATGCCATCCCGATGAATGCCGGCTGCCTGCGGCCGATCAAGATCATCATCCCCGATGGCTCGATGCTGTCGCCGCGCTATCCCGCCGCCGTCGTGGCGGGGAATGTCGAGGTCTCCCAGGCCGTGACGAACACGCTGTTTGGCGCGCTGGAGGCGATGTCGGCCTCGCAGGGCACGATGAACAACCTGACCTTCGGCAACGACCAGTACCAGTATTACGAGACGATCTGCTCGGGCTCGCCGGCCGGACCGGGCTTCCACGGCACGTCGGGTGTCCATGTGCACATGACCAATTCGCGCCTGACCGACCCGGAGATCCTGGAGACGCGCTTTCCCGTCGTGCTGGAGGATTTCCACATCCGCGCCGGCTCGGGCGGGCGCGGCGAGTGGAACGCCGGGGACGGCACGAGCCGCACCATCCGTTTCCGCAAGGCGATGGACTGCGCCATCCTGGCCTCGCACCGCAAGGTCCGGCCCTTCGGCGTGAAGGGTGGCGAGGCGGGGCAGGTCGGCAAGACGACGGTGCGACGTCTGACGGGCGTGGTTGAAGAGCTGAAACCCTCAGACCAGACCTGGCTCGAAGCCGGCGAGGCGGTGACGGTGCTCACGCCGACGGCCGGGGGGTATGGCAAGGCGAAGGGCTGACGGCTGAGTTGCGCGTCATTCTCGGGCGAAGCGAAGCGCAGACCCGAGAATCTCAGGACCGAAGAAGGCGCCGTAGATTTCTCGTCACGAGATGCTCGGGTCAAGCCCGAGCATGACGGCCGCGCACCGGGCGCTCTGGAAAGCCTGCCGAAACGGGCTTAGCTCAAAGCCTTCCAACATGGAGACGGCCCATGCCCCAGACCTGGATGATCACCGGCGCCAATCGCGGCATCGGGCTCGCGCTGACGATGGAACTGGTACGCCGGGGCGACCATGTCGTCGCCGCGGCGCGCGATCCCTGGGGCGGCGCGCTGGCCGAACTCGCGGCCGAGCGTGTCGGCGGCATCACGCCGCTGGAACTCGACGTGACCTCCGATGAGAGCGTCGCCGCGGCCAGTGCGGCGCTCGCGGGCAAGCCCATCGACGTGCTCCTGAACAATGCCGGCGTCTATGGTCCGCGCGACCGGCAGAGCGCCTTCGAGATGGATTTCGACGCCTGGCGCGAGGTCTTCGAGGTCAATGTCTATGCGCCGCTTCGGGTCGCGCAGGCCTTCCTGCCGAATGTCGAGGCGGGGGCGGGCCGCAAGATCGCGACGATCTCCAGCCGCATGGGCTCGATCGGCAGCAACCCGGCCGGCAACATCGCCTATCGTTCGTCGAAGGCGGCGGTGAACATGACGATGGTGGCGTTCGGCGATGCGGTGAAGGACCGTAATGTCAGCGTGCTCTTGTTCCATCCCGGTTGGGTCCGCACCGACATGGGCGGCGGCGGCGCCGATATCGCACCGTCGGAGAGCGCGGCGGGCCTGATCGCGACGATCGATGGGTCAGGCATGGCGCAGACCCAGAGCTTCCGGACCTGGCAGGGCGAGACGATTCCCTGGTAGAGCGCTCCTTGGCGGCAAGGTCGATAACCGGCTAACATATTGAGTTTCATCGCTTTTGTGGCCTGCGTTAACCTCGCGTTCGTTCGCATCTGCGAAAGAACAGACCTCTTCGACGATGGCGGCCATGACGATGCGTAGACTGGGTTTGACGGCGAAGATCACGGTGCTCTTCGCGCTTCTGAGCGTGGCAGCCGGTCTTGGCCTGATCAGCGCGGTGAGCGGCTTCGATGCCGTGCGGCGCATCGACCGGGAAGGCCTCGACCAGCTCGAACTCGCCAACCGCGCGGCGTTGCTGACCAACCGGGTGACCCAGGCCTCACTGCTCAGCCGCTTCGAGGAAGGCGCGACCGCCCGTGACATCGAGGCGGCGCTCGACCAGCTCGACGGCGCGGTGGAGCTGGTCGATTCGGCGCGGTCTAGCCTGATGTCGTCGCTGCCGGCGGCTATGGTGGACGCGAACCCGACACTTGATCCGAGCCTGAAAACCTTCATGTCTTTCCAGCGCGACATCGTCGAGATCGGGCGTCGCATTTCCACCAAGGCGGCGCGGGTGGAGGCGGGAGCGGACGCTGCGCGGGAGAACGTGCGCCAGATCATCGGGACGACATCGACGATGCGCGACGACCTCGGGCGCATGGCTCGTGACGCCACCAGAAGGGCCACCGATCTGGCCAATGAGGTTCGGCAGCGCACCATCGCGATCGCATTGCTGCTGCCGCTGGCCGGGGGCTTTCTGGCGTTCCTCCTGCTCAGGGCGCATCTGACCCGCCCGCTGCGTGATCTGATGGCGGTGATCGCCCGCGCCACCTCGTCCAATACGTTGATCGATGTTCCCCATCAGGGCCGGGCCGACGAGATCGGACAACTCGCCAGGACGGTCCGGACGCTTAGCGAGGTTCGGGCGACCCTGGTGACCCGCGAGGCCGAGGCCGATCTGGCGCAGCAGCACCGGCAGGCGCGGACGCAGGATCTCGAACGCATCGCGGACGAGTTCGAACTGCGCCTGGGGGCGTTGCTTGGCGAGATCGCCGATTCAAGTGAGGTGTTGCGCGCTGCGCTGCAGGACTCGGCCGTGCGGGTCCATCAGGTCTCGAAAAGTGCCGCGACGGCGGCTTCCTCCGTGAAAGGCGCCGGCATCGATGCGCAAAACAGCACCGAGGCCGCCTTGCGGCTGGAGCATGTCATCGGACAGATCAATGCCGAGGTCAGGCGGGTCTCGGTGATGGCGACGGCGGCGACGCAGGAGGCGGCAGGCACCTCCGCCCTCGTCGAGCGCCTGACCGACAATGCTTCGCAGATCCGCGACGTGGTCGGGCTCATCGAGGCGATCGCGCGCCAGACCAATCTGCTGGCGCTCAACGCTGCGATCGAGGCGGCGCGCGCCGGCGCCCATGGTCGCGGATTTGCGGTCGTCGCAAACGAGGTCAAGGATCTGGCGAGCCAGACGGGCGAGGCGACGGCCAAGATCGTCGCGCGGATCTCGCTCGTCAAGGAGGCGCTGTCGCATGCTGCCGGGGCGGTTTCGGCGATCGCGACCAGCGTCGGCGCGGTGGAGCAGACCAGTACCGAGATTTCGACGATGGTCGGCTCCCAGGCAGAACTGCTCGGCTCGCTCGGCGAGACCGTATCGCGCATCTCCGACGTGACCGGAACCGCCGCAGGCGCCATGGAGGAGATCGCGGTCGCCAACGCCCAGAGCGTCAGCCAGGCCGACATGGGGGCGGCCAGCGCGCGGGCCCTCGACGAGCGCATCGGGACGTTGCAGCGCGAGGCCTTCGATTTCGTGCGGCGACTGCGCGCCGCGTGAGCAGAGTCGGCGCCATCGCTCTCGTCATCTCTCCTGTCTTCATCTCTCCTGCCGTCACCGCTCTTTCCGTCACCACTCTTGCCTTCGGCGCGCGACTCGTCCCCATCTGCGGCATGATTCCGCTTTTCCCCTTTCAAGCATGAGCTGGTCGCCGCAACAGGATGCTGCGCTGAGCGCGGTCGCGCGCTGGCTGCAGGCCGGCGAGCCGCAGCTGTTCCGGATGTTCGGCTATGCCGGTACGGGCAAGACCACGCTTGCGCGCCACATCGCCGAGGCGGTCGACGGCGATGTCGTCTTCGCCGCCTTCACCGGCAAGGCCGCACTGGTGCTGCGCAACAAAGGCTGCGTCGGCGCGCAGACCATCCACTCGCTGATCTACCGTTCGCGCGGCGTCGACGAGGAAAGCCCGACCTTCGTGCTCAACCGCGAAAGCGCGGCGGCCAAGGCCAAGCTCATCATCATCGACGAATGCTCGATGGTCGACGAGGATCTCGGCCGCGACCTGCTCTCCTTCGGCACGCCCGTGCTGGTGCTGGGCGACCCGGCGCAGCTTCCGCCCGTCAAAGGCGGCGGCTTCTTCACCGAGACCGAGCCCGACATCATGCTCACCGAGGTTCACCGCCAGGCGGCCGATAACCCGATCGTGCGGATGTCGATGACGGTGCGCGAGGGCGGGCGGCTCGATGTCGGCGAGTATGGGCCCAGCCGTGTGATCCGCCGCAGCGAGGTCGATCCGCAATTGGTGATGAGCGCCGACCAGGTTCTGGTCGGCATGAACAAGACGCGGCGCAACTACAATGCCCGCATGCGGCAGATCATGGGCCGGACCGAGACCGTGCCGGTCGCGGGCGAAAAGCTCGTCTGCCTGCGGAACGACAAGAGCAAGGGGCTGCTCAATGGCGGCTCCTGGATCGTGCAGGAGCTGAAGACCTCGAAGAAGGGGCTCGTCAGCATGCGGGTCACGCCGGAGGACGATGCATCCGCCAAGCCGGTCAAGGTGTCCGTACTGCCCAACTTCTTCGACGGCACCGAGGACGAAATCCCCTGGGAGCTGCGCAAGCACACCGACGAATTCACCTTCGGCTACGCGCTCACCGTCCACAAGGCGCAGGGCTCGCAGTGGAACGACATCGTTCTGTTCGACGAGAGCTTCGCCTTCCGCGAGCACCGGGCACGGTGGCTTTATACCGGGCTGACGCGAGCTGCGGAGACGATCACCGTGGTGGTTTGAGAGCCTCGTCATGGTCGGGCTTGACCCGACCATCTCGGAAACCAGCTAACTGGTCATGAGATTCTCGGGTCAGGCCCGAGAATGACGCTCGGATCAGGGGCTGTTGACCCTCACAACGCCTGCGACGTCGTCCCCTTCGCCACGATCGGGCCGGTCGGGCGGCCTGTCGGCGAGCCTGTCGCGTTCTCGATCGTGATCTCGAAGAGCTGGTTGGTGCCCAGCGGCAGCTGGTCGAGCCGCAGAGGCGTGGTGCGGGCGCGGTCGATCAGCCCGACGGAGCGGGGGCCCACAGTGCGGTCCCAGAGCGTCCAGATTTCCAGCGCCTTGCCTTCGGGCACCGCGATGTTCTGCAGCGGCACCATCTCGACGCGGCCATCGGGATAAGTGTTGACGACGGCGGCCGCGACGCTCGCCTCGGTCAGCAGCACCGCGACCATGACCGGCTGGCGCTTGGCGCGATCGAGCGCGCCATTCAGGCCGATGGCGAGCAGGATCGCCGCCAGCGCGCCGGCGAGCGCGGCGCCGCGCCAGATGAACAGGTTGTTCCACCAATCGGCAAGCGTGTTGCCAGCCTTGAGCGCCTTGAGCCGGCCGCGTTCGGCTGCGGGCAGGATCGCCGCGATCTCGGCCTCGATCCGGGGCCAGAGGCCGGGCGAGGGCGGAATCGGCCGAGCGGTGGCGTCGATCGCGGCAAGGTGCCCGCGCCAACTCTCGACGGAGGCCGCGAGCGCAGGCTCGCGCTCGATGCGCTGCTCCAGCGCAGTGCGGTCAGCGCCTTCGACGAGGCCGAGCACATATTCACCTGCGAGCGCGTCTCGCTCCTGCGGTGTCGCGTTCATATCCGACGAGGGGTTCATCCGAGGCACTCCTTCAGGGAGATCAGCGAGCGCCTGATCCAGGATTTGACGGTGCCGATCGGCAGGGCGAGCTTGCCGGCGATTTCGCCATGGGTCAGGCCCTGGACGAAGGCGAGCAGCACGAGGCCGCGCCGCTGAGGCGGCAGGGTCTCCATGCAGGCGTGCAGCGCCTTGGCGTCCGACAGCTTCGACATCACGGTCTCGGGATCGTCCTCTTCGCTAGCGGTCTCTTCGCCAATGGGGGCATCGCTCGTTTCCGTCCGCTTCTCATCACGCAGGATCGAAAGAGAGCGGTTGCGCAGGATCGCATAGATCCAGGTCAGGCCGGCGCCGCGCTGCGGATCGAACCGCGCGGCATGCCGCCAGATCAGGACAAAGGCATCCTGCACCGCCTCCTCGGCCAGCGCGCGGCGCTTCAGCATACGCTGCGCCACACCGATCATACGCGCCGACTCGGCGTCATAGATGCGGCGGAGCGCGGATTTATCTCCTGCCGCGCAAGCCAGCAGCGCCGCCTCGATCTCACCAGCCGTCTGCGTCAACGCTTGTGTCCCCCACCATCCGTGCCCCGAGCGCCTGTCCGGGGCCCTAACGGCAACCTTGGATTACGCGCCGGGTTCCCGCCCGGATGCGTCCTTTGTCTTTATTTTTCAGTCTGCATCCGGCCCGCAGCCCCTCGCTTAACCCCTCCGAGCGCCGCGGCCCGACAGGCCCGAGCGGCAGCTCTACACGAATCGGAGGACAACGACATGACCCGGACAACACGGCTTGCACTGATCGCCTCGACCATCCTCGGCGCCTCCCTCTCCGCCTCGCTGTCCGCCCAGGCCGGCATGCTGGCCGCGCTGACCGGCGACGACACCCTGACCATGATCGACACCGCGACCCAGAAGGCCGGCAAGTCGATGAAGGTCACGGGCGTCTCCGGCAAGATCGCCGGCATCGACGTCCGCCCCGCCGACGGCATGCTCTACGCGCTGACCGTCGATGGCACGATCTACACCGTCGACAAGGACGGCAAGGCGACGATGAAGTCCAAGATGGACACCGTGCTCGCCGCCAGCGCGATGGCGACCGTCGATTTCAACCCGGCCGCCGACCGCCTGCGCGTCATCGGCTCCGATGGCACCAATCTTCGCGTCAATGTCGAGGACGGCAAGACGACGGTCGACGGCAAGCTGAAGTTCGCCGAGGCCGACATGCACAAGGGCGAGGCCCCGATGATTGTTGCCGGCGCCTACAGCAACTCCGTCAAGGGCACCAAGGAAACGGCGCTCTACGACATCGACGGCAAGATCGGCGGCCTGATCAAGCAGGCGCCGCCCAATGACGGCGTGCTCGGCGCCATCGGCAAGCTCGGCGTGATGCCGAAGGCCATCGCCTTCGATATCGAGACCGCGGCAGACGGAACGAATACCGGTTGGCTCCTCGCGGATGGCGCCCTTCACAAGGTCGACCTCGCCACCGGCAAAGCCTCGATGGTTGGAAAGGTGACGGGGCTGAGCGCGTCGGTGCGTGATGTCGCGGCGCTACCGGCGATGTGACCAGCCTGATCCTGACCGACCAACCGAGAGCCGCCGCCTCGCAAGAGGCGGCGGTTTTTTTCGAGCGTGGGCCGCGCTCGTGGCTCATGGCCAATCCGCCGAAGCGCGACATTTTCGGGTTTAGTTTCTGGTTTTCGCCACAGTCTTGCGGCCACTCTGCAGGCTCCGACGAAGAGGGCCGGAGGCGACCGCATGGCGAGCCCGTCCGACGCACGCAGCGACAGCGTGGGATTGCAGCGCTTCGGGTTGGGCTCCGCTCTGGGCGCGCGTGCCGAGCTGCGGGTGTCCGCACGCGACAGATTGCTCGCCGAAATCGATCGGCGCGTGCTGCCGCAGCCGGCCGGCGTGCCGTTTTCTGGGGCGGCCGAGATCGGGTCTGCGCTTTATGCCTTCGAGGATCGCGAGAAAATCGAGCGCGAGGCGCGCCGGGCGGCCGAAACGAAGGTCGCCGCCGCGCCGCCTGTGCCTGGCCCATCGGTTCCTGCGACAAGCCAGAACCAGATGGCGCAGCCCAACCCTGCCAATGCGAAGCCTGCCAACGCGAAGCCTGTCAACGAGCCCGCGCTGCCCTACCGGACCTATCGCGACGAGGTTCTGGCGCGCACGCGCCTCGCGTTGGAGGCCGAGACGGGCCTTGGCGAGCGCATGGTCCAGTTCTGGTCGAACCACTTCTGCATCGGTGCGACCAAGAGCAACATGACCCGGATCATGGCCGGCGCCTATGAGCGCGAGGCCATCCGCCCGCATGTCTTCGGCCGCTTCGAGGATATGCTGGTTGCGGCCGAGAGCCATCCGGCGATGCTCGACTTCCTGGACAACCGGCTCTCGATCGGCCCGTCTTCGCCGGCCGGCAAGAGGCGCGGGCGCGGGCTGAACGAGAACCTCGCCCGCGAGATCCTGGAACTGCACACGCTCGGCGTCTCCGGCGGCTATGCCCAGGTCGACGTCACCAACCTCGCCCGCATCATCACCGGCTGGACGGTGGTGGGACGCGAGGCGGTGCTGGGCTTTCCCGGCTCCTTTGCCTTCAACGCCGGGCTGCACGAGCCGGGCGCGCCGGCCATGCTCGGCAGGCATTACGGCCAGCCCGGCAAGGCGCAGGGGCTGGCGGCGTTCAGCGATCTGGCGAACCATCCCGCCACGGCCGATTTCATCGCGCTGAAGCTCGTCCGGCATTTCGTGGCGGATGATCCTCCAGCAGCACTGGTGCGCGATCTGTCGGCGGAGTTCCGCCGCACACAGGGCGATCTCGCAGCCGTCTCGCGGGCGTTGATCACGTCGAACAGCGCCTGGAAGGCCGAGCCGACCAAGATCCGCTCGCCGCAGGAGTTCCTGATCGCAGCCTTCAGGGCGCTCGGCCGCAAGCCCGATTTCGGCCAGATCGCCGGGCCGCTCAATGCGATGGGCCAGCCCTTCTGGCAGCCGTCGGGCCCCAATGGCTATCCCGATACGAACGACGCCTGGGCCTCGCCCGAGGGCATCAAGACCCGCATCGACGTCGCCGCAGGCTGGGGTCGGCAGGCTGCGGGGACCGTGCCCGACCCGCGTGCCTTGACCGAGGACATTCTCGGCCCGCTGCTCTCGGCCGAGACGCGGCAGGCGGTCGCGCGGGCCGACAGCAAGCCCCAGGCCCTCGCCCTGCTTCTGATGTCGCCCGAATTCCAGCGGAGGTAATCCCGATGGTCGATGACGACGACGATTGCGAACGGATGACGCCATCGCGCCGGGCCGTGCTCGGTGCGGCCGGCGCGCTGTTCGCCTGGTCCTTCGTGCCGACATTCGCCTATGCGGCGGCCGGCGCCCGCGATCCACGTTTCCTCCTGGTGGTGCTGCGCGGTGCGCTCGATGGTCTGTCGGCCGTGCCGCCGATCGGCGATCCCGACTATGCCGCGCTGCGTGACGACATCGCGCTGACGCGAGACGGGACGGATGCGGCGCTGCCGCTCGACGGTTTCTTCTATCTGCATCCCGCGATGCCGAACCTCGCGCGGCTCTATGCCTCCGGACAGGCCGCGATCGTCCATGCGGCGGCCACCGGCTATCGCGAGCGCTCGCATTTCGACGGGCAGGACGTGCTGGAGAGCGGGCAGGCCGGGCCGGGCCACACCGCCAGCGGCTGGCTGAACCGGCTTCTGGCCAGCCTGCCCGCAGGAGAGGGGATCAGCCGCAAGGGCGTGCTCGGCGTCGGCGTCGTGCCGCCGCTCGTCGTGCGTGGCGACGCGCCGATCCTCGGCTGGGCGCCGCCGCGCATGGACCGGGCGGGCACCGATCTGATCCAGCGACTGGAAGACCTCTACGGCCAGCGCGATCCCGGACTGGCCCGTGCGCTGGCGCAGGCGAAGATGACCGAGGAGATCGCGCAGCGGCGCGGCATGGGCAGCGAGATCAAGGGCGGCGGCGGACCCGACAGCACCGACGGCATGAAGCGTATCGCCGAGGGGGCCGCCGCGCTGGTGGGTGCCGATGACGGACCGCGCATCGCGGCGCTGGCCTTCGAGGGCTGGGATACGCATGCCAATGAAGGCGGCGCCAAGGGCCGGCTGGCGCAGTTGCTGGGCGGTCTCGATGGCGCTCTGGCTGCCTTCGAGCAGGGGCTGAAGCCGGTCTGGAAGGACACCGTCGTGATGGTGGTGACCGAGTTCGGCCGCACCGCGAGGGTCAATGGCACGGTCGGCACCGATCACGGCACCGGCACGGTCGCCTTTCTGGTCGGCGGTGCGGTCAAGGGCGGGCGGATGATCGTCGACTGGCCGGGCTTGAAGCCGGAGCAGCTTTACGAGAAGCGCGACCTGAAGCCGACGACCGATATCCGCGCCGTGGCGAAGGGGGTGGTCTCCGACCTGTTCGGGCTGTCGGGGCCGGTGCTGGCGGAAAAGGTGTTTCCGGGTAGCGGCGGCATCGGGCCGATGGCGGGGCTGGTGGGGTAGGGTTTCCTTCTCCCCTCGGGGGAGAAGGTGGCAGCGCGAAGCGCTGACGGATGAGGGAAAGAGCCTCAGCCCCAACAAAAGAAGGGCCGCTGCGGACCCTTCCCTCATCCGCCTCACTGCGTTCGGCACCTTCTCCCCCGAGGGGAGAAGGGACTCACGCCCAGGCGCGCTGCTTCAGCTTCTCTTCGAAGGCCGCGATCTTCGGAGCCTTCTCCAGGGTCAGGCCGATGTCGTCGAGGCCGTTCATCAGGCAGTGCTTGCGGAAGGGGTCGATGTTGAAGCTCACGGTGCCGCCATCGGGGCCGGTGATCTGCTGCTTCTCGAGATCGACCGTCAGGGTGGCGTTGGAGCCGCGATCGGCATCGTCGAAGAGCTTCTCGAGGTCTTCGGGGCTGACGACGATCGGCAGGATGCCGTTCTTGAAGCAGTTGTTGTAGAAGATGTCGGCAAAGCTCGTGGAGATCACGCAGCGGATGCCGAAGTCCAGCAGCGCCCAGGGCGCATGCTCGCGCGAGGAGCCGCAGCCGAAATTGTCGCCGGCCACCAGGATCTCCGACTTGCGATAGGCCGGCTGGTTCAGCACGAAATCGGGGTTCTCCGAGCCATCCTCCTTGTAGCGCATCTCGGCGAAGAGCGCGGTGCCGAGACCGGTGCGCTTGATCGTCTTGAGGAACTGTTTGGGGATGATCATGTCGGTGTCGACATTGATCACCTTCAAGGGTGCGGGGGTCGAGGTCAGGGTGGTGAAGGGCTGCATGGCGGGTAACTCCAATCGTCGGTCTGGCAATGGTGTTTCGTTGGCTGCGATGGCGGCTAGAGCTGCGAGGTCAGCAGCTTGAAGCTGGCGAAGGCGAAGAAGGCGGCGAGGCAGGCTTCCGCCTTGCGGCGGATGCGGCGATAGCCGGAGATCATCGAGGCGGTGGAGAACAGCACCGCGTAGAACTGGTTGATGCCGAGCGAAATCAGCATGCAGCCGGCGATGATGGCGTAGACCACGACCGGCGGCGTGTCGGGGCGCAGTCCCAGCGCGATGATCGCCGTCCAGCTCAGGATCGCCTTGGGGTTGGTCAGGTGCATGAGATAGCCGCGCAGGAACGCACGACCGCCGGAGATGGCGGCTTTCGGCGGCGGCATCTCGACCCGCATCGCCGAACGCGCCGAGCGCCAGGCCAGGAACAGCAGATAGAGGCCGCCAACGATCTTGATGGCGTAGAGCGCTTCGGGATGGGCCACGATCAGGCCGGTGACGCCGATCGCGGCCAGGATACCCCAGGTCAGGGAGCCGGCGGTGACGCCCAGCGCCAAAGTCGCACCGGCGCGGCGGCCACGCTCCATCGCGGTCGCCATGACCACAAGATTGCTCGGGCCGGGACTGGCGACAGCCAGGACAAACGCGGCATAGGTCAGCGCGAGACCGGGCAGATGGCAGATCAGATCGTCGAGCATCGTCTAGCGCTCCGCCTCGGCTTCCAGTTGAGCGTCGACCTGGGCTTCGATGGCTTCCATGTCCTCGTCCGAAAAGCCGAAATGGTGGCCGATCTCGTGGATCAGCACATGGGTGACGATGTGGCCCAGCGTCTCGTCATGCTCGGCCCAGTAGTCCAGGATCGGGCGGCGGTAGAGATGGATCATGTTGGGCATCTGCCCGGTCTGCGGGGCATAGCCCTGCTGCGGCAGGCCAATGCCGGTGAACAGGCCGAGGATGTCGAAGGGGCTCTCGGCCTCCAGCTCCTTGCAGACATCGTCCTCGGGGAATTCGCTGACGTTGAAGATCACGTCGGCGCAGAGCGCGCGGAATGCGTCCGGCAGCCGGTCGAAGGCCGCCTGCGCCATGACCTCGAAGGCCTCGGCGGAGGGCGCCCTGGCGCCGTCCCAGTCGATCTCCGGAGAGGCCTGCGACGGCAATCCGGCATCGTCAGATGCACGCGTGTCGGGAACGCTGCCCATCACCAGACCTTCAACTGATGGCCGAGCCACCACGCCAGCACGATGACACCGACGAGCGAGAGCGACCGGCCGATGCGCCGGCCCCAGAGCTCGATCTTGTCGCCATCAGGCGCATCGCCGCCGGAGAAATGCTCGGCGGCGCGGCCCATCGAGGAGCCGAGCAGGCTTTCGCTGTCGCGCTTGACGCGGTCGAGCGCGGCTTGCGCCTCGGCGGCGCGGGCGGCTTCGCGGGGATCGTTCGACATAGCGCTCTCTCCCCGCGATACCGGTCAGCCCAACTGCCTCACATCGACGAAGTGGCCCGCCAGCGCGGCAGCTGCCGCCATCGACGGCGAGACCAGATGCGTCCGGCCCTTGAAGCCCTGGCGGCCCTCGAAATTGCGGTTCGAGGTCGAGGCCGCGCGCTGGCCCGGCTTGAGCTGGTCGGGGTTCATCGCCAGGCACATTGAGCAGCCCGGCTCGCGCCATTCAAAGCCCGCCGCTAGGAAGATCTTGTCCAGCCCTTCCTCCTCTGCCTGCTGCTTCACCAGGCCGGAGCCCGGCACGATCATGGCGTAGTCGAGCGAGCCGGCGATCTTCTTGCCCTCGACGATCTTCGCCACCGCGCGCAGATCCTCGATGCGGCCATTGGTGCAGGAGCCGATCCAGATCACGTCGAGCGGGATATCGACCATCCTGGTGCCTGCGGTCAGGCCCATATAGTCGAGCGCGCGCTGCTTGGAGGTGCGCTTGGTCTCGTCCTCGATCAGCGCCGGGTCGGGCACGCTGCCTGCGACCGAGATCACGTCCTCAGGCGACGTGCCCCAGGAGACGATCGGCGGCAGGTTGTTGGCGTCGAGCCTGACGATGCGGTCGAAATGCGCGCCCTCGTCGCTGTAGAGCGTCTCCCAGTAGCGCATCGCCTCGTCCCAGGCGGCGCCCTTGGGCGCCTTGGGCTTGCCGTTGAGATAGGCATAGGCCTTCTCGTCGGGGGCGACCATGCCGGCGCGGGCGCCGCCCTCGATCGACATGTTGCAGAGCGTCATGCGCCCTTCCATCGAGAGCGCGCGGATGGCGTCGCCGGCATATTCGATCACCGAGCCGGTGCCGCCTGCCGTGCCGATCTCGCCGATGATCGCCAGCGTGATGTCCTTGGCGGTGACGCCCTTGGCCAGCGTGCCGTCCACCTGGACGAGCATGTTCTTGGCCTTCTTCTGGATCAGCGTCTGGGTCGCCAGCACATGCTCGACCTCGGAGGTGCCGATGCCGTGCGCCAGCGCCCCGAATGCGCCATGGGTCGAGGTGTGGCTGTCGCCGCAGACGATGGTGGTGCCCGGCAGGGTGAAGCCCTGTTCGGGGCCGATGATGTGGACGATGCCCTGGCGGATATCGAGCTCGTCGAAATACTCGACGCCGAACTCCTTGGCGTTCTTCGCGAGTGCCTCGACCTGGATACGGCTTTCCTCCTCGACGATGCCCTTGGAGCGGTCGGTCGTCTGGATGTTGTGGTCGACGACGGCCAGCGTCTTTTCCGGCGCGTGGACGGTGCGGCCGGTCATGCGCAGGCCCTCGAAGGCCTGCGGGCTCGTCACCTCATGGACGAGGTGGCGGTCGATATAGAGCAGGCAGGTGCCGTCATCCTGCTTGTCGATGATGTGGTCGTCGAAGATCTTGTCGTAGAGCGTGCGGGGGGCGGAGGTCGCGGTCATGGCGTGAAGCCTTTTGGGGTCTCGAAAGCGGAACGGTAAATCTGGCAAGGCCCGGCGCGTCGGCAACCGGGCGTGGTCTGGCGTCGGCCTGTCGCCTGCGCGAGCGCATGTCTCAGGCGCGAACAAGGCCTGCGAGCGAGGCCGTGAAGCGGCCGAAGAAGCGCCAGGGCAGGCGGGCATGGTCGTGCAGCGCGGCAAAGCTTTGCGTCGTGGGAATGCGACGCATGTTCACCTCACGGCGAACGATGCAAAGCCTCCCATCCTCGACGGCGCGGACTGCGATCATGGCGCTGTCTCTACCAGTTCCAGACTGCGGCGGCAACGAAGCCGATGCGTGCCGCGTGCGTGCGTCCCGCGCGGCTGCTATGCAGGAGGCGGCGTGCAAAGCGCCTGCAACGGGACGGTGACGCGATGCTGAGGTTCTTTCCCTTCATGGTGCTGGCGATCGCCGCCTATGCCGTCGCCATCTCGGTCATGGGGCTGTCACTGGGAGCCGAATTGCTCGGCTTCGCCTTGCCATCGGGCGCGCGCTTTTCCGTGACGGTCAGCGAACTCCTGCTCGCGGTCTCGACCATCGTGCTGTTCTTCGAGATCATGAACGCCGCCAGCGCGAAGTCGAACTCGATCCTGAATCACGGCCTGTCGATGCTGGTCTTCATCGGCTGCTTCGTCGGCTTCCTGCTGGTTCCGGCCTTCGGCACCGGCACCTTCCTGATCATCACGCTGATGGCGCTGGTCGATGTCGTCGCGGGCTACTCGATCAGCATCCTGACGGCGCGGCGCGACATGACCTTCGACCGGCAGGAGTAGGGCGGTTCTTTTCGCGACCGGGAGCCGTGCTCGCGCTTCCCTCCAACGTCATCCCGGACAAGCGGCGAAGCCGCGCCGATCCGGGATCCATGCCGGACCCGTTCCGGAATGGATCCCGGATCTCCGCTGCGCTGCGTCCGGGATGACGGCGCGGCTCATGATGAACGCCAGGAGCAACGACAAAAAAACGCGGCCCCGAAGGACCGCGTTTGAAAACTCTCTCGCCTGAAGCCGAAGCTTACTTGGCAGCGCCCTTGGCGCCCTTGGCCGGACGGGCCTCGACGCGCTCGGCGATGCGGGCCGACTTGCCGCGGCGATCGCGCAGGTAATACAGCTTGGCGCGGCGCACCTTGCCCTTGCGGATGACCTTGATGGAATCGAGGTTCGGCGAAAACAGCGGGAAGACGCGCTCGACGCCCTCGCCATAGCTGATCTTGCGAACGGTGAAGCTCTGGTTGAGGCCGCCGCCGTTGCGGGCGATGCAGACGCCTTCATAGGCCTGAACGCGGCTGCGCTCGCCTTCCTTGACCTTCACATTGACCTGGACGGTGTCGCCGGGCTGGAAGTGCGGGATCTCGCGACCTTCGCTGAGCTTGGCGATCTGCTCTTTGTCGAGCTGTTCGATGATGTTCACGGGTATCTCCAATTGCCGCTGTCGCGCTTGGCTGCGCGGGCGTTCGGCACGCTGTTTTCAGTTGAGTGCGCGGGCCATACAGGAGATGGCGGCGCTTGTCGAGCGTGGGTCTTTCTTCTCCCTCCCCCCGCTTGCGGTGGGGAGGGCTGGGGTGGGGGGCAGTGCCGCTCGGCGCGACGATCAAGGACAGGGCTCTGGCTTTGCGGCCCCCCACCCCCCCCCCTTCCCCCACCCTCCAGTGGGCAGAGGGAGGGGGGCTCACCTCCCGCTGCGCTGGATAGTTTGTTGCCCATTCTCGCTGCGC
>NZ_LGSZ01000013.1 GCF_001298265.1 Allobosea vaviloviae
CCCCTAACCCCTCCCCACCGCAAGCGGGGGGAGGGGGACTGGCGGTGTCGTGCCTTGCATCACTATCCAAGAACCGATGCGCGTCCCTGACCGCCTCGATGATCTTCAGATAACCGGTGCAGCGGCACAGCACGCCGCCGAGAGCATCCAGTGTCTCGCTCTCATCGGGCGTCGGATTGCGCAGAAGCAGATCATAGGCCGCCATCAGCATGCCCGGCGTGCAGATGCCGCACTGGGCCGCGCCATGGGCATGAAAGGCCCGCTGCAAGGCGGCGCCTAGACCGTCGGCTGCCAATCCCTCGACGGTGACGACCTCGCAGCCCGCAACCTGTCCGACCGGCACCAGGCAGGCGCAGGCCTGCGCCTTGTCGATCAGCACGGTGCAGGCGCCGCAATCGCCGGCATCGCAACCGACCTTGGTGCCGGTCGCACCGAGGCTCGTCCGCAGCGCCTCGCTCAGGCGGGTGTCGGGGGCATCGCGCAAGACGACGTCGCAGCCGTTGAGGCTAAAACCGATGGCGTCGTCGGTCGGGGTCTGGGCGACGGCGGAGCGGTCATGCAGGTTCACGCGGCGACCTCCATCTGCGAGGACAGCAGCCCGGCGAGCGCCCGGCGCACCAGCACCAGAGCAGCCTCGCGGCGATAGCCGGCGCTGGCGCGGACATCGTCGATCGGCGACAGTGTGGCGAGATCCTCCGCCGACACGGTTTCGGCGAGGGCAGGCGTTGCAGCCAGCCCGACCAGCCGTTCCTCGAGCCCTGTCAGTCGCTGCGGCACCGCCGAACAGGCCCCGAGCGCGATTGTCACGGAAGCGATCCGTCCGGCCGCGTCGGTCGCGATCACCGCGGCGACGGAGGCGATCGAGATGACGAGATAGGCCCGGGCGCCGAGCTTCAGGAAGGTCGAGCGCGCCGTCTCCGCCTGCGGGGGAACATGGAGCGCAACCAGGATCTCGTCGACGGCGAGCGCGGTGCGGCGGTTGCCGAGCACGAATTCGCCAAGCGGCAGGCGCCGTCGTCCGCGCAGGCTGGCGAGCTCGACCTGCGCATCGAGCGCCAGCAGCGGCGGTACGCCGTCGGCGGCGGGGGAAGCGTTGCAGAGATTGCCGCCGACCGTGCCGCGGTTCTGGATCTGGACGCCACCGACCTGGCGGCTGGCCTGTTTCAGTACCTCGAACGCTGGCGGAAGCGCAGCGCCGGCGATGGCACTCCAAGTCGCGGTCGCGCCGATGCGGGTGCCCTCAGCGCCAGCGATGATCCCGCCGAGTTCGGGCACGGCGCTGAGATCGAGCATGTCGCGGCCGTGGGGTTCGAACCAGGCGGTGCGATGCGTGCGCACCGGATAGACGTCGGTTCCGCCAGCCAGGATCGTCAGATCAGGCGACTCGGCCCGCAGCGCGAGCGCCTCTTCCAGCGTCCGGGGTCGCAGATAGCGCGTCATGGCCAGCTCCCATCCGGTGTGACGGCTTACAAAACCTTGCTGATTATTGTTAGTATACAAACAAGCTGGCGCAAGCGGATTTTGCAGGCAGCCGCTGCTCAATCCAGACGCGCCAAAAGTCCCAGCAGACGCTCCGCCTCTTCCCGCGACAAGGGCGAAAGCGTCGCGGCAGTGATGGCTCGGGCCTTCTCGATCAGGCCGGGGATCGCCGCCAGTCCCTTGGGCGTCAGGCGGACGCGCACGCGGCGCTGGTCGTCGGGATCGGACAGGCGCTCGACCAGACCGCGATCCGCCAGGCGCGAGATGACGCCCTTGATCGTGGCGGGATCCATCGCGGTCATGCGACCGAGCTGGTTTTGCGAAATCTCCTCGCCGCCGCTCAGTTTCGACATTGCGGCGAACTGGGTCGGGGTCGGGCCGTCATCGCCCATGATGCGCTGGAAGATCGCGATATGGCGCTGCTGGGCCCGGCGCATCAGGAAGCCGACCTGCTCGTCGAGGACGTAGCTGTTGGGCGCGGCGACGGCAGGGCCAGCCCTGCGCTGGCGTGGCGAAGCGTCGGTTGCCGGCTCGGCCGCGGCGTCGGTGGCGCTGGTCTCGCTGCTCGTCATGCTCCGCCACCGCCTCCTCGACGACGTCTGCAAGCGGTCGGACTGGGAGGCTACGCCCTGCCTCTTGCCAGCCGCCGCAACGCTGTCCATGATTGTTATTACACACTCAATCGCGGCTTGTCCCCTGGCGTGGGATCGAGCGGGGTTCGGCTACGGAGAACCAGATGGCTCACGACGTTGCGGCAGGCGCCGCCAAGGGCAAGCTGGTCGTCCGCAATATCGGGCTGCTGCTCTCGGGCGATCTCTCCAGCCCGATCCTCGACGCGGATACGATCATCGCCATCGACGGCCGCATCAGCGCGGTCGGCAAGGCCGCCGATCTCGACCTCTCCGGCGCCGACCAGACGATCGACGCGAAAGGCTCGGGCCTGTCACCGGGCCTGATCGACTCGCATTGCCACCCGGTCTTCGGCGACTGGACGCCGCGCCAGAACCAGCTCGGCTGGATCGAGATGGGCGTGAATGGCGGCGTCACCACTCTGGTCTCGGCCGGCGAGGTGCATCTGCCGGGCCGGCCGAAGGATGCCATCGGCGTCAAGGCGCTGGCGGTGACCGCACAACGCTGCTTCCAGAACTTCCGCCCGGCCGGCGCCAAGGTGCTGGCCGGCGCGCCCGTGGCCGAACTCGATTTCGGCCGCGAGGTCTTCGAGGAACTGAAGGCGCTCGGCATCCGCCATATCGGAGAGATCGGGCTCGGCACCGTCGCCAAGGGAGCGGATGCCAAGCGCGTGGCGGACTGGTGCCGCGAGATCGGGCTCGAGACCATCATGCACACGGGCGGCCCCTCGATCGCCGGCTCGCATTTCGTCAACAAGGACGACGTGCTGGAGGCCCAGCCCGATGTCGTCAGCCACATCAATGGCGGGCCGACCTCGATCGCCCATGCCGATATCCGCATCCTCTGCGAGCGGGCGAAGGGCGCGCTCGAGGTTGTCCATAACGGTAACGAGAAATCGGCGCTCGTGGCGCTCGAAGCGGCCCTGGAAGCCGGTCGTCTCGCCGACGTGCTGATCGGCACCGATGCGCCCGCCGGCTCTGGCGTCCAGCCCAACGGCATCCTGCGGATGATCACGCTGCTGGCGAGCCTGGGCAACCTGCCGGCCGAGCAGGCGTTCTGCCTCGCCACCGGCAATGTCGCCCGCAAGCGCTCGCTCGATGCGGGTTTGATCGCCGTGGGCTATCCGGCCGACTTCGTCTTCCTCGACAAACCGCAGCACTCCTCCGGCAAGGATCTGCTCGAAGCCGTGTCGCTCGGCGACATTCCCGGCATCGGCATGGTGGTGATCGACGGGCTGGTGCGGACGGGCCGCTCGCGCTCGACGCCGCCGGCCAACACCGCCCCTGCCATATTGTGACGGGACGAGCCTGATGACCGACCTCATCGAGATCCGCCGCATCCAGACCTCCGTCGAGGAAATCTTCCACGAGTTCGGCCCCTTGCCCGGCCGCACCGAGCGCATCGCGTCAGTCTGCGCGGTGCTGACCAACCCCTATGCCGGCCGCTACGAGCCCGACATCATGCCGATGATGGAGGCCCTGAAGCCGGCGGGGCTGGAGATGGCGACGCGCTGCCTCAACGCGCTCGGCGGCGACCCCGCGACCGTCGAGGGCTATGGCAAGGGCGCGATCATCGGCTCGGCCGGCGAATTGGAGCATGGCGCGCTCTGGCATGTGCCGGGCGGCTACGCCATGCGCGAGATTCTCGGCAACGCCAAAGCGATCGTGCCCTCGACCAAGAAGGTCGCAGGCCCCGGCGCTCGCATCGACATTCCCGTGACCCATGTCAACGCGGCTTACGTCCGCAGCCATTTCGGCGCGGTTGAGATCGGTGTGCCGGGCTCGCCCCAGGCCGACGAGATGGTGCTGATCCTGGTGATGACCACGGGCGCGCGCATCCATGAGCGCGTCGGCGGCCTGCGCGCCGACCAGATCAGCGTCTGGGACGGCCAGCGGTGATGGGCGTCGTCATTCTCGGGCGGAGCGTAGCGCAGACCCGAGAATCGCTTGCAGGAGATGCTCGGGTCAAGCCCGAGCATGACGTGCTTCTCGACCCTCTTCATTGACGCCGGAGCCCACGATGCCCGCCAACATCCGCAAGATCCTGACGCAGGTCGATGAAACCCTTGTCGAATCCGGCAAGACGATTGCGCCGCCGACGCGCCGCGCAGTGTCTGTCGCCGTCATCGCTAACCCCTTCGCCGGGCGCTATCAGGAAGACCTCTCGGAGCTGACCGAGATCGGCGTCGAGCTCGGCGATCTCCTGACCAGGCGCTGCCTCGCGGCGCTGGGCATCGAGCCCGGGCAGGCCGAGAGCTTCGGCAAGGCCGCGATCGTCGGCGAGGGGGGCGAGCTCGAACATGCCGCCGCGATCCTGCATCCCAAGCTCGGCACGCCCGTACGCGCCGCGCTCGGCAAGGGGCCGGCGCTGATCCCGTCCGCCAAGAAGCGCGGCGGGCTCGGCACGCCGATCGACGTGCCACTCGGTCACAAGGACGCAGCCTTCGTGCGCTCGCATTTCGATGCGGTCGAGGTGCGAGTGACCGACGCGCCGCGCGCGGGCGAAATCCTGGTCGCGATCGCGGTGACCGATTCAGGCCGGCCTTTGCCGCGCATCGGCGGGCTGACCAAGGACCAGATCAAGGGCGAGGACGGGCTGCGCTAGAGCGGTTTTCAGTCGACGTCGTTCATGAACTGGCCGGTGCTGTCGATCGTCAGCGTTCCGGATCCGAGATAGGCGACGGACCGCCACCAGGCGTCGAGGGACTGGACCTTCTTGAAATAGAGGTCGAGTACGGTGAACTGGCTGACCGTCGGCCAATCATTACTGCCTGTGCGGTAGCGGTCGGGGGTCACATCATCGACGCCATTGGACGAGTTGCGCTCGAAGCGGCGGACTCGGAAGCCGGTCGGCACGATGATGTTGGCGATGTGGGTGAACAGTGGACCCTGCTGCCAGAGCACAAAGCCGACCTGAACCCCGTCCAGCATCGCCGGGCTCTCGTCGAAGACAAAGTTGGCTGCCGCGCCGCAAAGCCCGTTCGGGTTGCTCTGCTCGCCGAAATAGCGGAAGCGGTCGATGTTCGTTCCGGCAGGCTCGGTCCGCCGTGGAATCATTTCCGTATTGAACCACTCGATGAGCCCCTGCTTGTCGTATTTCTTCTCCCGGGGGCGGCTAACGATCGGCGGAGCGGCCGCGACCGGCACGTAGAGCGTTTCGCCGCCGCTGAAGCGATAATTGCCGCCCGGGGTCAGCGAGGTGCATTTCAGCAGCGTGCGAAGGTAGTAGTTCAGCACTTTCGGCCATCTGTTGCGCAGCGCCGGATCCGCGATGTCTATGCCGAAATTGAACATCACGAATGCTCCGAAGGGGATCTTCTCGCGGGCGCACAGCGTCTCGAAAGAGTCCGTCCTGGTAACCATCACGCCGCGCTTGTCGGACGTGGCCGGTGGCCAGGAGGCAGGCTTCAGGCCTGCGGAAGCCGGGTTCATTTCGAGTGCAGCAACCATCGGTATTTCCCCCTCGTTGGCAAACCGTCGAGAAGGAGAGTGGTCCTTTCGATCGCTGCAGACTGTTCCTGAAGGAACAAGCAATCGTAGGCTCACTGAGCGTCGAGCCAGGCCATCCGGCGCGTGCGACATCCGCAAAAGAGAGAGTTCATCGTGCTCCCATCGCTGCGCTGAATGCGTGTGGCGATGAAAAGCGCGTCGGCACGAAACCCGAGGGCAGGTTGAGGAGACTACCCCGCGAGGCATGATCGCTGCGCGAAACGGAGTCCCCCTGATGACATTCACGCTCACCGGCTTCCATCAGGGGAACTTCCTGAACGCAGCCGACCCCGAGACGCGCAATGGCGTCTGCGTCGCGCTCTGCGACCTCTGGCTGGAATCCCTGTTTCTGGCTCCTGGGGCGGCTCCGCGCAATCGGCTGCAGGCGCTCGCAGTCGATTTCGGCCGGGCCGAGAACCACCAGCGCCGCTACGGTAAGCTGCGCAAGGTGCTCGGCCGCGACGATGCGCGCCGCCATATGGGCGCGCGCGTCGGCATCGACTTCGACGAGCAGACCTTTGTCGACATGAAGCTGCATGCCGGCCGCAGCGGCATGATCCAGAAGATGTCAGACGACCTGCGCGCGCCGGGGGCCGCGGCGACATGGTCGATGCGCTTCGCCGGCGGCGGCGGGCACGCCATCGCCGGGTTCAACCGGATAGAGCCGCAGCCCTACGGCTTCGACCAGAAGATCCACGTCTTCGATCCGAATATCGGCGAATATGTCGGGACCTATGGCTGTTGCGCCGAGATCGTCGACGACCTCATGCGCAAGATCCCGCTCTACGCCACCACAACGATTTTCCACCGCACGACGGCGGCCGCCGACCGTTAGGCCCAGGCCGCTATCGTCAGATCAGCCGCCGAGCGACATCGTCAGCGGCGGCTTCACCTCGGGCGGAAGCGGCGAGGTGTAGCCCTCCGCGCCGAGCTTCTTCTTGTGGTCGGCCTTGGCGGCCGCCATCAGCGCGGGATCGAGCAGGACCGCGGCCCCGGTCGCGGCCATCGCCTTGGCGACATGGACCATCGCCTTGTGTGCGGCCGGTGTCTTGCCCTGGGCGACGACCTGCCAGGTGTGGAACGGCGTGCCGATCGCGACCGTCGGCGCGTGGGCCTGCACGGTCGGGACCGCCCAGCTGACATCGCCGATATCGGTCGAGCCGATCGCAGGGTTGCGCTTGGCGTCGAGCGGGACGAGGAAATCGGCCAGCGGCGCGCCGGAATCCTCCATGCCGATCGTGCGCCAGATCGAGGCGATCTCCTGCGGCTGCAGCGTCTTGCGGATGTCTTGTGCGAAGGCGCGGTCGGCGTCGTCGAAATGCGGCGGGCCGAGCTCTTCCATGACGCCATGCAGGGCCTGCTCCAGCGGCGTGTTGCCGAGCAGGTCGGAGACCGCGCTGACGATCCGCATTTCCATCTTGGTTTCGGTCATCAGCGCCGCGCCTTCGGCGATCTTCTTCACGCGCTGCACGAGTTCGAGCATGCCGCGCAGGTCGCGGGCACGAATCGAGTAGCGGACGCGCGCATGGGCCTGGACGACGTTGGGCGCGATGCCGCCGGTGTCGAGCACGGCGTAGTGTACGCGGGCATCGCTGGGCATATGCTCGCGCATGTAGTTGACGCCGACATTCATCAGCTCGACCGCATCGAGCGCGCTGCGGCCGAGATGGGGCGCGGCGGCGGCATGCGCGGTGCGGCCGGTGAAGACGAAATCGGCGCGGGTGTTGGCGAGCGCCAGCGGCGGCGCCACCTCCCAGAAGCTCGATGGGTGCCAGGAGATCGCGACATCGACGTCGTCGAAGGCGCCGGCGCGGACCATGAAGGCCTTGGCCGCGCCGCCTTCTTCGGCCGGGCAGCCATAATAGCGCACACGGCCGGGCAGCTTGTTCTCGGCGAGCCACTCCTTCATCGCCACGGCGGCGAGCATGGCCGCCGAGCCCAGCAGATTGTGGCCGCAGCCATGTCCGTGGCCGCCGGTCTCGACCGGGCTGTGACTCGCGACGCCGGCCTCTTGGGACAGGCCGGGCAGGGCGTCGTACTCGCCCATGAACGCGATCACGGGGCCACCTTCGCCGGCTTCGCCGATCACGGAGGTCGGGATGTCGGCGATGCCCTTGGTGACGCGGAAGCCCTGATGGGCGAGTTCGGCCTCATGCTCGGCGCTGGAACGCGTTTCGGTGTAGCAGACCTCGGGCATGCCCCAGACCCGTTCGCTCAGCGCGATCAGGCGCTCCTTGTTGGCATCGACGTGGCGCCAGAGATCGTTTCGGTTGTCCATGATGGTCCTGCCTTGGTCAGGCCGGCATATGACCAATCGTGCCCTGTCCAGTCCAGCCGCCACACGCATGGCCGGGACGATTTCAGGGCGGTCTCTCGCAATGGAAGTGGCGGCCTGTTCAGCAGCACGCTCCGGCCGGGGCAGGCGACGCTGCGAGATCACTCAGGATCGGACAATCGGGCCGGCCGTCGCCATGGCAGTGCTCGGCGAGATGACGCAGCGTGTCCGCCATCGCCTGCAGTTCGGCCGCCTTGGCCTCGAGATCGCCGACATGCGCCATGGCGAGTTGCTTCACATCGGCGCTGGCCCGGCTCTTGTCGCGCCACAGCGCCAGCAGCGCCCGCGTTTCCTCCAGCGAAAAGCCGAGATGGCGCGAGCGCCGGACGAAACGCAGCGTATGCACGTCCTCCGCCTCGTAGACGCGGTACTGAGCCTGCGTCCGCTGCGCGGCCTCGATCAGGCCGATGCTCTCATAGTAGCGGATCATCTTGGCGCTGACGCCGGAGCGCTTCGCCGCTTCGCCGATGTTCATGCCTGCCCCTCCGGCCCCATTCAGCCCGGCGGATGCTTGTGGATCGGATCGACCCAATAGACCGACTCGGGAGCCTCGACCGGATCGACATCCGTGATGTTGACCACCACCGCCTCATTGTCGGATCGCACCAGCACGCATTCGAGCGGATTGTCCGGGTCGGCGTTGATCTCCTGATGCGGAACGTAGGGCGGCACGTAGATGAAGTCGCCCGGGCCGGCCTCGGCGACAAATTCGAGCCGCTCGCCCCAGCGCATCCGCGCCTTGCCGCGCACGACATAGATCACGCTTTCCAGTTCGCCGTGATGGTGGACCCCCGTCTTGGCGTTGGGCTGGATCGAGACCGTGCCGGCCCAAATCTTCTGCGCGCCGACGCGGGCGTGGTTGATCGCCGCCTGCCGGAACATGCCGGGCGTCTGCGCCGTGTTGGAATCGAGCTTGTCGCCGGTGACGACGCGCACGCCGTCATGCTTCCAGCGCGGCTCATCGGCATGGCCGTGGTGGTGATCGTGGGCATGCGGTTCGTCATGCGAATGGTCGTGTTCGTGGTCGGCCATCATGTGCTCCTGTGGGCGCAGGTTAGACCAGGACGGCATCCACCGAAACCGCCTTCGTCGACGGCGCCTCTGCAGCGGGATCAGCCGAGGCAATGCCGTCGCTCCGGGCCTCCGGACTTCGCTGATTCCCCACGCGATGCGGTCAGGCAGAGGCGCGAGGGCGACGCGCAGGCGCGGCTGAAACCACGCCGCGGCCTTCGAGAACGCGACTCGGCCGGGACGAGAAGACGGCGCCCGGGGCAAAGGGGCAAGTGCGCTTTGCGTGGAACTGCCCAGCCATCCGCCCGTTGGTATCCGAGCTTCAATATCGAGGGCGGACATCAAGTGGCGACATATGAGGAGCAGCTGTCCGGTGTCACGGACAGCGAGCGCACCAGGACCATAAAGCCACGATCTGGCCCTCGGATTTATTATCTGCACCCGCGTCTGGGAGGCGCCGGCCATGCTTGGGGCGATGATGTTCGTCGCGCGGCGGAGCTGGGTTTCACGCACATCTTGCTGGCGTGGCCGTTTTCCATAACTCGCGACATGTTCCTGACCCATGACGTTGCCAGCGTCGACGGGCAAGACGCAGCAACGCTTATTCGGGATCTGGCGGATGCCTGCCGCAACGCCGGGCTCCAGCTCTGGATCGATCTGGCGGTGGGGCGGGCAGACGCCGGCGGTCCGCTGGCGGCGCAATTGCCCGGCTGCTGGATCGAGCACAGACGAGACGCGCTCGACCCCCGTGAAATCCTGTCCACCAAAGAGGTCGCAGCCGCGTTCGGTGATGGAGAAGCCTGCCGGCGCCTGATCCCGTTCTGGCAGGACCAGCTCCTGGAATGGCAGGATCTCGGCATCTCCGGTGTCCGCTGTCACGCAGCGCAGGCGGTATCGCTCGAGATCTGGCGGCAGATCCTGGCGCCTGCTCGGCAGGCCGATCCGCGTTTCCAGGCATGGGCATGGATGCCGGGTGCGCCGCGTCAGGAGCGGATCGCGGCCGGAGGCGTCTTCGATTTCGTGCCCTCTTCGGTCGCCTGGTGGGGTGGGCGCGAGCCCTGGCTCATCGAGGAGTACAACGCAGTGGCTCCGTCTGCGGGGCTCATCGGATGTCCCGAGGATCCGTTCTCAGCGCGGCGTCCCGCGATGTCGGCCGTGAGCCCAACCAGGAACCGCCAGCGCGCCCTGATGGATGCGGCTTTGCTCGCTGATGGCTGGCTCATGCCGATGGGCTACGAGTTTGGAATGGAGGTGCCTTTCCTCCACGCTGAGGCCGAGGATTTCGGGGAGGCTTCGCGCGGGGGCACCGATCTTCAGGAGGCCGTGATCGAGGCCAACCGGGCGTTGGCCTCCATTCCGGCGGGCCCCGGTGGATCGATGCGGGCGCTCGAACTCGGGCAGGATCTCGACATCATCCTGCGAAGCCATGCTTCAGCGCGCCAACTCGTCCTGTTGAACCAGGACCTCGTCAGCGCCGTGGCTCCCGATGTCGCGCTTGCGACAGCGCGGCTCGGCGTGGAGCCGGTTGAGGACGCGAGCCTCGAACTCCCCCCGGCCGAGGGAAGAGTCATCTCCCTGAAAGATCGCTTGGCGGTCACGGCTGCCGCCCCGGCCACACTGGACGATAGTGGGCGGCTGGAGTCCCAACGCATCGCGATCGAGGCTGTGAGCCCCGTCGTCGATGACGGCCGCTTTCCGGTGAAGCGCAGCGTTGGCGATCTCGTCGAGGTCACGGCCGACATCTTCAGCGACGGCCACGAGGTGCTGGCAGCCGAGCTTCTCTGGCAGGCCGGGGACGAGACGGCCTGGTCGCGCGCTCCGATGCGCTTCGTCGTCAACGATCGCTGGCACGGCCACTTTCCGCTGTTGCGGATGGGGCGCCATCGCTTCGCGGTCGAGGCCTGGTGGAGCGAGTTCGGCACCTTCCGTCGCGATCTGGTCAAGAAGCGCGATGCGGGGCTGGATATCGCGCTGGAGGTCAGGGAAGGCCGCCTGATCCTGGAGACATTCATCGGCACTGCGGCTCCTGAGGACCGCGCGGTGATCGAGGATCACCTGCGGCGCCTGGGAGCGTCGCAGTCCGAGGACGCGTCGGTGCTGCTGGCCGAGCCGCTCGATGCGGCGATGACGCGCGCCGATCCCAAGCCGCATGCGACGGGCGCCGACATGACCTTCCCGGTCGAGGCCGACCGCGAGGCGGCCGCGTTTTCGAGCTGGTACGAGCTGTTCCCGCGCTCGATCACCGACACCCCCGCGCGTCACGGAACCTTTCGGGACGTCATCGGCCGTCTGCCCGCCGTCAAGGCGATGGGCTTCGACGTGCTTTATTTCCCGCCGATCCACCCGATCGGCAAGACCAACCGCAAGGGCCGCAACAACACGCTGACGCCGTCATCCACAGATCCGGGCAGCCCCTATGCGATCGGCTCCGGCGATGGCGGGCATGACGCGATCCATCCCGAACTCGGCAGCCGCGAGGATTTCCGCGCGCTGGTGCGCCAAGCTGCGGACCATGGCCTCGAGATCGCGCTCGACTTCGCGATCCAGTGCTCGCCCGACCATCCCTGGCTGACGCAGCATCCGGGCTGGTTCCAGTGGCGGCCCGACGGTTCGATGCGCTACGCCGAGAACCCGCCGAAGAAGTACCAGGACATCGTCAATGTCGACTTCTACGCCGGCGATGCGGTTCCTGAGCTTTGGGTCGCCTTGCGCGACGTCGTCCAGGGCTGGGTCGACGAGGGCGTGCGGATCTTCCGCGTCGACAACCCGCATACCAAGCCCTTCCCGTTCTGGGAGTGGCTAATCGCCGATATCCGCTCGCGTGATCCTGGGGTGCTCTTCCTGGCCGAGGCCTTCACCCGACCCAAGGTGATGTACCGGCTCGGCAAGGTCGGCTTCTCGCAGTCCTACACCTACTTCACCTGGCGCAACACCAAGGCGGAACTGACGGCGTATCTGACGGAGCTCAACCAGGCGCCGGCAAGCGATGTCTTCCGTCCGCATTTCTTCGTCAACACGCCCGACATCAATCCGGCCTTCCTGCATCAGTCCGGGCGGCCGGGCTTCCTGATCCGGGCGGCGCTGGCGGCGACGCTGTCTGGCCTCTGGGGCGTCTATTCCGGCTTCGAACTCTGCGAGTCCGCCGCAATTCCCGGCAAGGAAGAGTATCTCGACAGCGAGAAATACGAGATCAGGCCGCGCGACTGGCAGGCGCCCGGCAACATCATCGCCGAGATCACGCGGCTCAACCTGATCCGGCGCAGCCATCGCGCGCTGCAGAGCCATCTCGGCCTGACCTTCTATAACGCCTTCAACGACAACATTCTCTATTTCGGCAAGCGGGCGCCGGGGCGCGGCGAGATCATTCTCGTGGCCGTCAATCTCGATCCCTTCAACGCGCACAGCGCGGCGGTCGAGGTCCCGCTCTGGGAGTTCGGGCTGGCCGACGACGCCGCCGTCGAGGTCGAGGACCTGATGCGCGGCCATCGCTTCAGCTGGCACGGCAAGACGCAGACCATCCATCTCGACCCCTCCGACACTCCCTTCTCGATCTGGCGCCTCAGCGCGCCTGAAAGTGCCTCCCTATGACTGCGACCGACGGCATCGTCGAAACCGAAGCCCTTGCGAGCGATCCGCAATGGTACAAGGACGCCATTATCTACCAGCTGCATGTGAAGTCGTTCTTCGATGCGAACGGAGATGGCATCGGCGATTTTCCGGGCCTGATCGCCAAGCTCGATTATATCGTCGGGCTCGGCGTCAATGTGGTCTGGCTCCTGCCGTTCTATCCGTCGCCGCGGCTCGACGACGGCTACGACATCTCGGAATACAAGGGCGTGCACCCCGATTACGGCACGGCCGCCGATGTGAAGCGCTTCATCCGGGCCGCCCATGAGCGCGGCCTGCGCGTCATCACCGAGCTCGTTATCAACCACACCTCCGACCAGCACCCCTGGTTTCAGCGTGCCCGGGTGGCGAAGCCCGGCTCGCCGCATCGCAACTTCTATGTCTGGTCCGACAACAACCAGCTCTATTCCGGCACGCGCATCATCTTCCTCGACACCGAGCGCTCGAACTGGACCTGGGACGAGACGGCCGGCGCCTATTTCTGGCATCGCTTCTACTCGCACCAGCCCGACCTCAACTTCGACAACCCCGCCGTCCTGAAGGCCGTGCTCGGCGTGATGCGCTTCTGGCTCGATCTCGGCGTCGACGGGCTGCGGCTCGATGCGGTGCCCTATCTGATCGAGCGGGACGGCACCTCGAATGAAAACCTCCCCGAGACCCACGACGTCCTGAAGAAGATCCGGGCGGAACTTGACGCCTCGTTTCCCGACCGGATGCTGCTGGCCGAAGCGAATATGTGGCCGGAGGACACGCAGGCCTATTTCGGCGACGGCGACGAGTGCCACATGGCCTTCCACTTCCCGCTGATGCCGCGGATGTACATGGCGATCGCGCAGGAAGACCGCTTCCCAATCACCGACATCATGCGCCAGACGCCGGACATTCCAGAGGCGTGCCAGTGGGCGATCTTCCTGCGCAACCACGACGAGCTGACGCTCGAGATGGTGACCGACAAGGAGCGGGACTACCTCTGGAATTTCTACGCCACCGACAAGCGCGCGCGCATCAATCTCGGCATCCGCCGCCGCCTCGCGCCGCTGCTGGAGCGCGACCGGCGGCGCATCGAGCTGATGAACAGCCTGCTGCTCTCGATGCCCGGCACGCCGGTGATCTATTACGGCGACGAGCTCGGCATGGGCGACAACATCTTCCTGGGAGATCGCGACGGCGTGCGCACGCCGATGCAATGGTCGCCCGATCGCAATGGCGGCTTCTCGAAGGCCGATCCGGCCAGCCTTGTCCTGCCGCCGGTGATGGACCCGCTCTACGGTTTCGACGCCGTCAATGTCGAGGCGCAGACTCGCGACCCGCATTCCCTGCTGAACTGGACGCGGCGCATCTTGGCGGCGCGAAAGGAGCACAAGGCCTTCGGCCGCGGGACCCTGCGCTTCCTTTATCCGAAGAACCGCAAGGCCTTCGCCTATCTGCGCGAATATGAGGGCGAGACCATCCTTTGCGTCGCCAACCTGTCGCGCTCCGCCCAGGCCTTCGAACTCGATCTCTCGGAATTCGCCGGCCGCCACCCGGTGGAGATGCTCGGCAACTCCATCTTCCCGGCCATCGGACAGCTGACCTATCTGATGACGCTGCCGCCCTACGGCTTCTACTGGTTCGTTCTCGCGGAGGACGCCAAGGCTCCGTCCTGGCTGGCGCAGACCCCCGAGCCGATGCCCGACTATACGACCTTCGTGCTCAAGGGCAGCGCGGACGAGATGATCACGCCGCAATCGCGCCGCGAGTTCGAGACCTCCATCCTGCCGTCCTATCTTTCCAAGCGCCGCTGGTTTGCCGCCAAGGATCAAAAACTCGAAAGCGCCCGCATCGCCTACACCGCGCGGATCGGCAGTGGGCGTGAGGCTGCGCTGATGGCGGTGGAAGCGACCCATGCCGGCGGCACCGAGCGTTACCTCCTGCCGCTGGGCATCGGCTGGGATGATGAGGTCGTCGCCGCACTTCCCCAGCAGCTCGCACTCGCCCGGGTCAGGCGCGGTCGCCGCACCGGGTTCCTGACCGACGCCTTTGCGCTGCCGGGCTTCATCCATGAATTGCTTGCACTGCTGAAGGCAGGCGCCTCGATCAAGAGCGCGGTGGGGGAAGTCTTCTTCAGGCCGACGGCTGCCTTCGCAGAGATCGAGGTGAAGCCTGAGGATCCGGTCCGCTGGCTCTCGGCCGAACAGTCCAACTCTTCGGTCATCATCGATCACAAGGTGATGCTCAAGCTGTTTAGGCGACTCGCGCCTGGTCAGCACCCGGAAGCCGAAATGTCGCGCATGCTGACGCAGCGCGGATTCCGAAACGCGCCCGCGCTGCTCGGCGAGATCGTCCATGTCCCGGCCGAGGGCGAGCAGGAGGTCATGGCCGTGATCCAGGCCTTCATCCCCGGCGAAGGCGATGCCTGGGAATGGACCGCCGCCTATCTCGGCCGCGTCGTCGACGAGATGTCGCGCGAGGACGCCGATCTGGAAAACCAGCTGGCGACATATGAGACATTCGCGCGGACACTGGGCCAACGTCTCGGCGAGATGCATCTCGTGCTGGCGCAGCCCAGCGAGGATGAGGCGTTCGCACCCACGCCCGCAGACGACGAGCAGGTCCAGCGCTGGCTGGCCCGCATTCGCGGCCGGGTCGAGGTGGCCTGCGAGAACCTGAGCAGCCGCAGGGATACTCTCGCCGAGGCGGAGCAGGCGCTGGCCGACAGCGTGCTGCGGCGCCGGAAACCTTTGCTTGAGCTCATCGAGCGGCTGTGCCGCGCCGGCGAGGGCGCGCTGCTGCACCGGATTCACGGCGACTTCCACCTCGGGCAGGTCCTGGTGGCGAGCGGCGACGTGATGATCATCGACTTCGAGGGCGAACCCGCCCAGCCGCTATCCGAGCGCCGCGCCAAGGACAGCGGCTGGCGCGACGTGGCCGGCATCCTGCGGTCGATCGACTATGCGCTCGCGGCGGGGCGGCGCTCCGGCGCGGCGATTGTCCAGGAACAGCGCTACGACAGCATGGCGGAGGCTTTCCGGGCGACGATGCCGAAGGCTTTCCTCGACGCCTATCGCGAGGCGACGAACGCCACCGGCAGCGAGCCGGTCGAAGGCGCAGACCCCGACGGCACAGTCGAAGCCGGCCTTCTCGATCTCTTCATGCTCGAAAAGGCGGCCTACGAGGTCAATTACGAGGTCAGCAACCGGCCTGAATGGCTCGTCGTGCCCTTGCGCGGCCTGACGGAGCTGATGGACCAGCTGTTGCCGCAAGAGGCACAGGATGATTGAGACGACCGACCACATTCCACCCCTGGACACCTCCACGGCTGTCGCTCTCGCATCGGGCCGGCTCGGCGATGCGTCGTCGGTGCTGGGGCCGCAGCAGGCTCCCGGCGGGCGCTACCTCCGGGCGTTCCTGCCCGGAGCGCTCGCCGTCTCGGTGCAGCAGGAGGGTAAAGACTCCGTGCCATTGCACGTCGCGGAGCCGGAGGGCCTGTTCGTCGGGCCTCTGTCGGACGGGCCCTATCTCCTGGAGATCACCTGGCCAGGCGGGGCGCAGATCACCGAGGATCCTTACGCGTACGGGCCACTGCTCGGAGATCTGGACCTCCATCTGATCGGCGAGGGGCGTCATCTCGAACTCTCGCGTGCCTTGGGCGCCAACCTCGCGACGATCGACGGCGTGCACGGGGTCCGCTTCGCGGTCTGGGCCCCCAATGCGCGGCGGGTCTCCGTCGTCGGGACCTTCAACTCCTGGGACGGCCGGCGGCACATGATGCATCGGCGCGGCGACAGCGGCGTCTGGGAACTGTTCGTGCCGCGCCTCGGCAGCGGCGAGTTCTACAAATACGAGATCGTCGATCGCGACGGCCATCTCCTGCCTCAAAAGGCCGATCCGCTGGCCAGGGCGGCCCAGCTGCCGCCCGGAACGGCCTCGATCGTCCCGCGCCAGGCCTCGCATGTCTGGGGCGATGACGTCTGGATGGGCGCACGCGCCGACAGGCAAGGACCTGCCACGCCGATCTCGATCTATGAACTGCATCCCGGCTCCTGGGTGCGCGGGCCGGGCGGCGACATGCTCGACTGGCGCGGCCTGGCCGACCGGCTGGTGCCCTATGCCAAAGCGATGGGGTTCACCCATGTCGAACTCCTGCCGGTGGCGGAGCATCCCTTCACCGGCTCATGGGGCTATCAGCCGCTCGGCTTGTTCGCGCCGACGCGCCGCTTCGGCGAGCCCGAGGACTTCGCCCTCTTCGTCGAGGCCTGCCATGCGGAGGGGATCGGCGTCATCGTGGACTGGGTTCCCGCCCACTTTCCTTCGGACGCCCACGGCCTCGCGCGCTTCGACGGCACCGCCTTGTATGAGCACGACGACCCGCGCGAGGGCTTCCACAAGGACTGGAACACCCTGATCTACAATTTCGGCCGGCGCGAGGTGTCCAACTTCCTGATGGCGAGCGCGCTGTACTGGCTGGAGCATTTCCACGTCGACGGCCTGCGCGTCGATGCCGTGGCGTCGATGCTGTACCGGGACTACAGCCGCCATCCCGGCGAGTGGCGCCCCAATATCCATGGTGGCCGCGAAAACCTCGAAGCCGTCGACTTCCTGCGCCATCTCAATGCGGTGATCGCCGAGCGGGTCCCCGGCGCGATCATGATCGCCGAGGAATCGACGGCCTGGCCCGGGGTGACCCGCAGCACGGCCGAAGGCGGGCTCGGTTTTGCCTACAAGTGGAACATGGGCTGGATGCACGACACGCTGCAGTACATGGAGCGCGATCCGCTCTATCGCAGCCACCATCACAGCGAGATGACCTTCGGGATGGCCTACGCCTATTCCGAGCAGTTCATCCTGCCGTTGTCGCATGATGAAGTCGTCCACGGAAAGGGCTCGCTGCTCGGCAAGATGCCGGGCGACAGCTGGACGAAATTCGCCGGCTTGCGCGCCTATTTCGCGTTCATGTGGATGCATCCCGGCAAGAAGCTCCTGTTCATGGGCGGCGAGATCGCTCAAGGACGCGAGTGGAATCATGACGGCGAGATCGATTGGGATCTGCTGTGCGATCCCCTGTATCGCGGCGTCCAGGCTCTGGTCGGCGACCTCAACCGGATCTACCGCGACAGCCGGGCGCTTCATGCCACCGACTCGGTCCCGGGCGGCTTTCGCTGGCTGATCGACAACGATCGCGAGAACGCCGTCTTCGCCTTCCTTCGGCAGGTGGAGGGGGATGCGCCGATGCTGGTGGTGGTCAACATGACCCCGGTTCCGCGCCATAGCTACCGCGTCGGCGTGCCCCATGCCGGCCGCTGGCGCGAGGTGCTCAACAGCGATGCCACGCAGTATGGCGGCTCCGGCGTCGGCAATGGCGGCGGGGTCAACGCCGAGCCCCGACCCTATGGGGAGGAGGCGAACTCCGCCGAGCTGATCCTCCCCCCTCTGGCGGCGCTCGTCTTCAGATATGAGGGCGCCTGATCGAAAAGGCCTGACCAGCCGGACCGCCGATCCGTATGGCCTACGGATCGGTCTCACGGCCTCCGGTCGGCTTACCGACGATCGAGCAGCATGACGCCGGTCCAGCTGGCCAGGTTCATCTCGTCGCCAAGCGCGTCGTCCCGGCTCGCCCAGACGACCGTGTCTCCGGGGCTTCGCCCGAACCTCACCTCCTGCTGGCCGAAATTCGCGATGAACCGCAGGCTGCCGGCAGCGAACCGCCATTGCACGTCGATCGCTTCGGGCACGGGCCGCTCCCACGACGCGCCCTCATAGGTGCTGCTGGCAATCGGCGTGATCGTCTCGTGCCGGATGCGCAGCAGGTCCCGGGTCTCCGCCAGAACCTCCTTGTGACCGACCTGTTCGGTTTCGCTCCAGTCCAGCCGCGACTGCGCGAAGGTCCGCTCCGAGGTCGGGTCGGGGATGGCGTCCTCCGCAGCCTCGTCCGTGAAGGCGCCAAAGCCAGCGAACTCGCGCCGCCGCCCGTCGCGTATGGCGGTCGACAAGTCGGGATCGGCGAAATCGACGAAATACTGGAAAGGGGTGGAAGCGCTCCATTCCTCGCCCATGAAAAGCAGCGGTATCTGGGGTGAGAGCAGCAGGCCAGCCCTGGCCAGCGAAAGCTTCGCCGGCTCGGCCAGGGCCCCGATCCGCTCGCCGAAGGCGCGGTTGCCGATCTGGTCGTGATTCTGGAGGAACGCGACGAAGGCGGAGGGCGGCAGGTGAGCGGAGCGTTCGCCGCGCGCGATGCCGTCATGCGCCGACACTTCGCCCTGATAGGCGAACCCTTCCGCCAGACAGCGCCCGAGATGGCGCACCGGCTCCTCGTAGTCCGCGTAGTAGCCTTCCTTCTCGCCGGTCAGCAGCCGGTGCCAGGCATGATGGATGTCGTCGTTCCACTGCGCCGTATGGAGAAGAGGGGACTGGCTGTCGTCCCGCTCCAGCCAGCGCACCTCGTTGGCGTTGTTTTCCAGCACGAGATGGACACGGCGTTGCGGCAGGCTCGTTCTGATGCGCTCGGCCAGATCGGCGATGAAATGCGTGTCGCTGTCGTCGGCGATGGCATGGACGGCGTCGAAGCGCAGCCCGTCGAAGTGGTATTCCTCGAGCCAGTACAGGGCGTTGTGGATGAAGTAGTCGCGCACGACATGCGCCGCCTCGCCGTCATAAGCAATGCCCGCGCCCCAGAGCGTCTGATGGCGCTCGGTGAAGAAGCTCTGCGCATAAACAGGCAGGTAGTTTCCCGACGGCCCGAAGTGGTTGTAGACGACGTCGAGGAACACCATGATCCCGCGCCGATGCGCCTCGTCGACCAGTCGCTTGAGATCGTCGGGCGAGCCATAGGCATGGTCGGGCGCATAATGCAGCACGCCGTCATAGCCCCAGCCGCGGTCGCCGGGAAAATCGGCGATCGGGAGAAGTTCGAGCGCGGTCACGCCGAGATCGCGCAGATGGTCGAGTTTCCCTGCGAGAGCGGCGAACGTACCCTCAGGGGTCGCCGTGCCGACATGCGCTTCGTAGAGCACCGTTTCCTCCCAGGGGCGTCCGTTCCATTCGCTGTCGCTCCAGGCGAAGGCTTCGGGATCGACCACCATGCTCGGCCCATCGACGTCGCTGGGCTGGAAGCGCGAGGCCGGGTCGGGGATCTCGAGATCGCCGTCGATGCTGAACCGGTACAGCGCACCCGCTGCAACGCCGGGGCAGGTCAGTCGGTGCCAGCCGCCCTTTTCGGGCGTCATGGTCAGTCGGCGATCCCCGACATGGAGGGTGACGGTCCCGGCGGAGGGCGCCCACAGTGAAAACTGGACTCCTCCGTCGGTGATTTGCGCCCCGAAAGGCATTCTGTGGGCGCGACCCATTCTAGGCTTCCTTTGCAGTGTCGTCCGAGAGGGGGATCATGCAGTAACGAATGGGGGCCGCTGGGGTTGCAGCGGTGCCTGCAATTGGCGTCTCTCCCGATCGTCAGGCCCCGGTGACCATTCCGAGGTGCCGTCGGGAACCCCAGGGCTGATGCCATAGAGTGGGATGAGTTCGAGGCCCAGGAGGCCGGTGGCTGCACGACCCCTGCCGGTCGCTTCAACCGGTATGCCCCGCACCGGGGCCGCCTTGGCGAAGAGCCCGCTCTGTGCTGATGAAGAGGGAGCGGATTTCGCTCCGACTCGGCACGAGGCTACATGTTCCGCTTCATCCACTCCTCCGACCTGCATATCGGCAAGCGCTTCGGCTCGATGCCGGAGGAGCTGCGCGGACGTCTGCGCGATGCCCGCCATACCGTGCTCGACCGGCTGGCCGCACAGGCGCGAGCCGGCGGCGCGGGCACGCTCCTGCTCGCCGGCGACTGCTTCGACACGGAGACGCCGAGCCCTGCCATACTGCGCCAGGCGCTCGCCGCGATGGCGGGCCATGCGCCGCTGCGCTGGATCATCCTGCCCGGCAATCACGATTCGCTGCTCGCGGACGAATTATGGGCGGCGGCACGCGTTGCGTTGCCGGCTAACGTTATCCTCGCTGTCGAACCCGATCCGATAGAGCTGGAGCCCGGAGTCGTGCTCCTGCCGGCGCCCTGCACGACGCGCCGCCCCGGTCGCGACCTGACCGACTGGATGGACCGGGCCGCAACGCCGGACGGCGCGCTGCGCATCGGGCTCGCCCATGGCGCGATCCAGAGCTTTTCGGAGGATGGAGGCGGACTCGACATCATTGCACCTGACCGCGCTGCGCGATCGGGGCTCGACTATCTTGCGCTCGGGGACTGGCATGGCCAGATGCGGATCAATGCGCGAAGCTGGTACAGCGGCGCGCCGGAGCCCGACCGCTTCAAGCATGACGGGCCGGGGGGCGCTTTGCTGGTGTCGCTCACGGGCCCAGGCGCCGTGCCAGATGTGGTCCCGGTCGAGACCGGCAGCTTCGACTGGCGCACGCTGCCGCTGGAACTGCTCTCCGGGGACGACGCTGCGATGGTGTTGGCCCAGCTTCTGCCCCAGGGGAGCCTGCGTCGGCAGAGCCTTTTGCGCGTCGTCGCCTCGGGACGCCTGCGGCCGCAGGCGCGCGCCGCGCTCGATGCGGCGGTTGCTGCGGTGGCGCCCGAATTTGCCCGCCTCGTGCTGGAGACCGAAGGCCTGGCGACCGATTGCGAAAGCGCGGATCTCGACGCCATCGACCGCGCCGGAGCGCTCCGCCATGCCGCCGACAGGCTGCTGGCGGATAGCGTCGATGAAAGCCGCGCTGCCGGCGAGCGCCAGACCGCGCGCGACGCACTGGTCAGGCTATTCTCCTATTGCGAAGCGATGCCGTCATGAAGCTGACGGCGCTGCGGCTCCACAATGTCCGGCGCTTCGCCGGGCGCGGCATTGCCGTCGAGGGCATCGGCGACGGCGTCAACGTGCTTTGCGCCGCCAACGAGTTCGGCAAGTCGACCTGTTTCGACTCGCTACACGCGCTGTTCTTCCAGCCGCATACCGGCACGCCCGGCGCAGTGCAGGGCTTGCGGCCCTATAGCGGCGGCAACCCGATGGTCGAAGCCGACATCCTGACCGGGCAGGGCGCTTTCCGCCTGACCAAGCAGTTCTATGGCGGCAGGCGCGCGATGGTGCGCGACCTCGCCTCGGGGCGCCTCCTGGCGCAGGCCGACGAGGCCGAGCGTTTCATCGCGGGGCTCGTGCAGGGTGGCACGACCGGCCCGGCCGGGCTGCTGTGGGTGCGCCAGGGAATCACCGGCATCGAGCGTCGCGCCAAGAGCGACGAGGAGGGTGAGAAACGGGCGCGCGAGTCGGTGCTGACCTCGGTGCAGGGCGAGGTCGAGACGCTGACCGGCGGGCGCCGGATGGCGCAGGCTGTCGCCCAATGCGAGGAGGAACTCTCGCAGTTGGTCACCGCGACCGGACGGCCCAAGGCCGGCGGTCCCTATGCGCAGGCCATCGACGAGCGCGACCGGCTGATCGAGACCGAGCGGCGGCTGTCATCCGAGCTTCGCGAGTTGCGCGAGGCGCTGGACAAGCGCCGGTCGCTGCGCGCCCGGCTGGCCGAGCTGGAAGATCCCGAGCAGCAGGCGGTACGCCTGCACGATCTGGCACAGGCTGAGGCCGCACTGACCGCGGCCAGGGCACATGGCGAAGCGCTGAAGACCGCCGAGGTCGAGGCGGCCCTGGCACGCAATCGACTGGATGCGGCAAGCCTGGCTCTCGACGGCCATCGCCGGAACTGGGCGCGGTTTGCCGTGCTGCACGATCTCGAGGCTGATGGCAGGCACCAGCGCGACGAGGCGCTGGCGCACCAACGCGAGGCGGGCGATGCCGGGCAGGCCGCCGCCACGGCGGTCGACACGGCCGAAAGCCGGGAACGCGAGGCGCGTAATTTACTAAGCCGGCTAGAAATATCGATGCGGGCCCGCGATGCGGCAG
Source organism: Allobosea vaviloviae (assembly GCF_001298265.1). Classification (GTDB taxonomy): domain Bacteria; phylum Pseudomonadota; class Alphaproteobacteria; order Rhizobiales; family Beijerinckiaceae; genus Allobosea; species Allobosea vaviloviae_B. The sequence continues at coordinate 22,434 of NZ_LGSZ01000013.1, forward strand.
AGCATCTCGCCGGGCTGCAGCAATCGCATGCGAAAGCGGAAGCGGGGCGGGGAGAGGTCGAGGCCATTCAGGCCGAGTTGAAGGCCCTGGCTCTGCCGGCCAACGTCGTCAAGCAATTGGAGGCGATCGAGACCGAGCTGGTCGGGCTGCGGGCTGTGATCGCGGCGCGCGTGCCGATGCTGCGGGTGACATATCAGCCGGGTGTGTCGGGTGCGGTGGGGCTCGACGGTGTGGCGCTGGCCGATGGCGAAGAGCGCGCCCTGACGCGCAGCGCGGCGCTGGAAATCGATGGCGTTGGGCGGCTGACCCTGACCTTGCCGCAGGGCAGGGACGGGCATGACGAATTGGCCCAGGCCGAGGCGAAACGCATGACGCTGCTGGCTGCGCTCGGTGTCGGCAGCCTGATCGAGGCGCGCCAGCGCGAGAGCGCGATCCGCGACCTGACCGGCCGGCTCGACCTGGCTCAGCAGCGCCTGGCCCTGCTCGCGCCGCAGGGGCTGGCGGCCCTGCGAGAGACCATCGCAAGGCTGGAGGCACAGAGCGCCGGCTCGGTCGAGGTCAAGGGTGATCCCGAGGCGATGCGAACGGCGCTGGCTGCGGCGGAGGCGCGCGTTTCAGCTTCACGCCAGGCGCAGCGCGAGGCGCAGGCCGCCCGTGACGCCGCCGGCGCCACCGTCGTCACAGCCGAGCGGGCGCTGGCGAGCGTCGCCTCCGAGCTTGCCGGCTTGGCCGCCATGCTTGGCGCTGAAGCGGGTCGGCAGGCGCAGGAGACGGCGCTTGCCGCAGCTCTGGCTGAGGCTGAAGCGGTCTTCGCGACCGCGCATGCGCAGGTCGAGGCGTTGCGCGCCGGCGCGATCGACCTGGCCGGTGCCGAGGCGAAATTCCGGCGGATGCGCTCGGTGGTCGATGCCGCTGCGGCTGAGATCGCTACGCAGCGCGAGGACGCCGCGGGCCTGAACGCCCTGATCGGCGCGCGCTCCAACGACGCGATCGAGGAAGTCTGGCAGGAGGCTGCCGACCGGCTGGCGGCGGCGCAGAAGCGGCTGGCCGGGCTGGAGCGCGAGGTTGCGCTGCTGACAAGGCTGCGCGAAGCGCTCGACGCCGCCAGGGCGGAGGCTCGCGACCATTATTTCGCGCCGGTCATGAGCGAATTGCGGCCTCTGCTCGGTCTGCTCTTCGAGGATGCGACCGTGACCTTCGACGAGGACACGCTGCTGCCCCGCACCGTCAGCCGCAACGGGCTGGAGGAGCCCGTCGGCGTGCTCAGCGGCGGCATGCGCGAGCAGCTCGCCGTGCTGACGCGGCTCGCCTTCGCGCGGCTGCTGGCGAAGGATGGCCAGCCGGCGCCGGTCATCCTCGACGACGCGCTGGTCTACTCCGACGACGACCGCATCGAGCGGATGTTCGACGCGCTGCACCGGCAGGCCAGTGGGCAGCAGATCATCGTGTTCTCCTGTCGTCAGCGGGCCTTCGCGCAGCTCGGCGGCAACATCCTGCGCATGGTGCCGTGGGTGCCGGAGGGCTGAGTCGACGCCCTTGGCACACCCGCGCCGTCATCCCGGACAAGCCGCGCTAGCGGCGCCGATCCGGGATCCATTCCTGAACCTTTCGAGGCAGCGTTCCGGAATGGGTCCCGGGTCTCCGCTTCGCTTCGCCCGGGATGACCTTGGAAAAGGGCGTGGCAAAAGCGGCGCCCTTCACAGCCGATGTCGTTCGTCGAAAACGCTCACAAAATCGTCGCGCCGAAATTCCGTGCCGGGTCCATTTCCAGCACGAGCTTGCCGGTCGGCTCGGCGGCGGGCCCACCGGTGCGGGAGAGCCAGCGGCCGGAACCGGGCTTGGCCTTCAGCGTACCCTCGCTGACGATCTCCTCGCCGCGCCGGATCACCGTCTCCGGCCAGCCCATGACCTTGTGGCCGGCGAAGGGCGTGAAGCCGGTCAGGTCGTGCATGGCCTCGTCTGTGATCGTGACCTCGCGTTTGGGGTCCCAGATCGCGATGTCGGCGTCGTAGCCCGGCTGGATCGCGCCCTTGCCGGGGAGATTGTAGATTTTCGCAGGCGCCGTCGCGGTGAGATCGACGAAGGCCTCCAGCCCGCGCCCGGCGAATTCAGGACGCCCCTTCGAGACCAGCGCGTCGAAGAGCAGCGGCAGGCGGGTTTCCAGACCCGGCAGGCCGTTGGCGATCTGCTTGAAATTCGCGTTGGGCCCGGCGGAGAGCTTGCCGGTCTCGTCGAAACGGTAGGGCGCATGGTCGGACGAGATCGTCTGGATGTCGCCAAGCGCGAGCGCCTGCCAGAGCGCGTCCTGGTCCGCGATCTCGCGCGGGGGCGGCGAGCACATCCATTTCGCGCCCTCCATGCCGGGCTTGTCGAGGTCGGCCTTGGTGAGGAAGAGATATTGCGGGCAGGTCTCGGCGAAGACCTTGAGGCCCTGTCCGCGTGCCTGACGGATGACCGCGGCACCCTCTGCCGTGGAGACGTGGAAGATCATGATCGGCTGGTCGATCAGCGCGGCCTGCGTGATCAGCCGGGTGAAGGCCTCCGATTCCGAGCCGCGCGGATGGCTGATGGAATGGAATTTCGGCGCGGTGTAGCCGCGCTCGACCAGTTTCCTGCCCATCCAGGAGATCATGCCGTGGTTCTCGGCATGGACGCAGATCAGGGCGCGATGCTGGCGCGCCGTCAGCATCAAATCGAGCAGCGGCTCGTCGTCGACCTTGATCAGATCATAGGTCATGAAGATCTTGATCGAGGCGTGGCCCTCCCTGATCAGCTCGGGCAAGTCCTGCTCGATCGTCTTCTTGTCGGGATTGGCGACGATCATGTGGAAAGCGTAGTCGATCAGCGCGCCGCGCTTCGCCAGCGCGGCATAGTCGTCGACGACCTTTCGCAGATCGAGCCCGCGATGCTGGGCGGCGAAGGAGACCAGCGTTGTGTTGCCCCCGAAGGCGGCCGAGGTCGTGGCGCTCTCGAATGAGTCGGCGTTGAGCAGCCCGCCGGCCGAGACCTGCTCGACATGGGCATGGGTATCGATGCCGCCCGGCAGCACGTATTTTCCGGTGGCGTCGATCTCGCGCGCACCCTGGCCGAGGCCTGTGCCGATCGCCGCGATGGTGCCGCCGCGGATCGCGACATCGGCGACGAAGCTGCCGGTGGATGTCCCCACCGTGCCGCCGCGGACGACCAGATCATAGGGCTGCGTGGTCATGGCGTTCTCCTGGCCGGTCTGGCGAACTCAGCAAGGCCGGTCGCGACCTCAACCATAGCAAAGCTGAAGCCAGCCGGGAGCCGTTGCGGGCGCAGGGGGCTATGATCTGTTGGCGCCGGGTATTTGCGTGGCTTATAGGCGCCTGTCGGCATCGCCGCTTGCCAGCGCGCCCGAACACAGCTCTATCGCTGGGCATGACGACGCAGCACGACGAGCTTTGCTTGTGACCGCCACCGAGCGCGACGACGCTACGCTTTCGCTGGCCGCGCTGGGCTGGTCGGATTTCTTCGCGGATCAGTGCGAGCCCGACGAGGCCGGGCTGGTGCCCGCCCGCATCGCCACCGTCCATCGTGCCCGGATGAGCGCGATAACGCAGGATGGTCCGATGCGGCTGGAGCTGCCTGTTCATACCAACACCGGCGACTACACGGTCGGCGACTGGGTTCTGGTCGAGCCGGAGACGCATCTGCTGCGTCGATTGCTGGAGCGCCGCACCGTGCTGGCACGCCGCGTCGAGGGCAGCAGGACGCCGCAGCTCGCAGGCGCCAACATCGACACGCTGTTCATCGTCACCTCCTGCAATGCCGATTTCAACGTCGCGCGGCTGGAGCGCTATCTCGCGCTCGCCAATGAGAGCGGTGCGCAGCCCGTGATCCTGCTGACCAAGGCCGATCTCGTTCCCGACGTCGAAACCTATCGCACGCAGGCCGCCGCACTGCAGCGGGGGCTCACGGTCGCAACCGTCAATCCGCTGGGAGACGATGTCGCGGCGGAGCTCGCGCCCTGGTGCGGGGAGGGGCGCACGGTGGCGCTGGTCGGCTCGTCGGGCGTCGGCAAGTCGACCCTGGTCAATGCGCTGGCCGGACATGCGAACGAGGACGAGCAGCAAACCGGCGACATCCGCGCCCATGACGCCAAGGGCCGCCACACCACGACCTCGCGCTCGCTGCACGCGATCGCAGGCGGCGGCTGGGTCATCGACACGCCGGGCATGCGGACCCTCCATGTCAGCGACGCGGCGGCCGGCCTCGACACGCTCTTCGCCGAGATCAGCGAACTGACCCATCTCTGCCGCTTCCGCGACTGCACCCATGAACACGAGCCCGGCTGCGCCGTGCAGGAGGCGGTCAAGACGGGCCGCATCGACCCCGATCGTCTGGCCCGTTGGCGCAAGCTCGACGCCGAGAACAAGGCCAAGACGCCCGAGGCGAGGGGGCCGAAGGGCAAGCGGCGCTAGGCCGTTCAGGCCCCCGCCGGCGGCTCATAGGCGTTGATCGGCGGGAGATTGCCGTCGAAGCGCTCGACCTGAACCGTCGTGAGCTGGCCGGTGCAGCCCTGGGCCAGCGCCGAGGTGCCGACATCGCGGGTCAGCACGTTCGGATTGCCGTGGACGCAGAGCGGCTTGTCGTCATGGGGATCGACCGGATCATACCAGGCGCCGGTCGGCAGCTGGATCACGCCGCGCCTGATGCCGTCGGTCAGGACCACGCCGGCGAGGCAGGCGCCGCGTTCATTGTGGAGTCGGATGATGTCGCCATCGGAGATCCCGCGCAGCGTCGCGTCGTCGGGGTGCATCCGCGCCACTTCCCGGCCGCGATACTTGGCCGCGCCGCTATGGCCGCCGAAGTCGAACTGGCTGTGCAGGCGGGGGCGCGGCTGGGTGGCGGCCAGAACATAGGGCGTCTCCGCATCGGGCACGTTCGTCGCGCCGAGCCAGGTCGGATGGCCCGGGCAGTCCGCCTCGCTGAAGGCCGCGATCGTCTCGCTGAAGATCTCGAGCTTTCCGCTCGGCGTCGGCAGCGGCTTGCCCTGCGGATCGTCGCGGAAGGCGCGCAAGCGGCCGCCATCATCGGGCTGCTGCGGCAGGATGTAACCCTCGCTGCCCCAAAACTCGGCGAAGCTCGGCGCCGGCAGCCCCTTGGCAGCCAGGCCCTCGCGGGTCGGTTCGTAGAGATGTTCGAGCCATTGGCGCACGCTGCGGCCCTCGGTGAAGGCCTCGCGTGCGCCGAGTCGTTCCGCCAAATCGGCGAAGATGGCGTAGTCGTCGCGGGCCTCGCCATAGGGCGGAACGATCGGGTGCATCGGCACCAGCAGCGGGTCGTTCGAGCTGCCGCCGATATCCTCGCGCTCCAGCGTCATCGTGCAGGGCAGGACGATGTCGGCATGGCGCGCGGTCGCCGTCCAGGCGAGCTCATGGACGACGAGCGTGTCGAGCCTGGCGAAGGCGCGCCGCAGCCGGTTGAGGTCCTGATGGTGGTGGAACGGGTTGCCGCCGGCCCAATAGACCAGCTTGATGTCCGGATAGGTCCGGGTCTGGCCGTTGTAGCGATAGCTCTCGCCCGGATGCAGCAGCATGTCCGAAATGCGCGCGACCGGGATGTAGTCGGCGACGCCGTTCTTGCCCTGCGAGAAGGTGGGCACCGGCACGGCGTTGAAGCGGCGGCCGTAATAGGCGATGGCGCCCAGCGCATAGCCATAGCCGCCACCGGGCAGGCCGATCTGGCCGAGCGCGGCCGCGAGCACCATGCCCATCCAGACCGGCTGCTCGCCATGCTCGGCGCGCTGCAGCGCATGGGCCACGACGATGAGCGCGCGCTTGCCGTGGAGACGCCGGGCGAGGGCGACGATCTCGTCGGCCGCGACGCCGGTGATCCCGGAGGCCCAGGCCGCGTCCTTGGGCTGGCCGTCGGTCTCGCCGAGCAGATAGCGCTCGAAGACCGGCCATCCCACCGTGCAGCGATCGAGGAAGGCGCGATCGTGCCGCCCCTCGACGACGAGGGTGTGGACGAGGCCCATCATCAAGGCGGTGTCGCTGCCGGGAATGCAGGAGAGCCATTCGGCCTTGGCTTCCTCGGGTAGGTCCGAACGCAAGGGGCCGGCGAGCACGAAGGCGCAGCCGCGTTGCGCGGCGCGCTTCATCGCGCCGCGCTCGACATGCTTGCTGACGCTGCCGCCCGCCACCATCGAGTTCTTCAGCGCCATGCCGCCGAAGGCCAGCACGATCTCGCTATGCTCGGCGATCTGCTCCCAGGAGACGTTGCGCTTGGTCAGGTCCTCGTAGTCGCCGATGATGTGCGGCACCAGCACCTGCGAGGAGCCGGAGGAATAGCTGTTCACCGACCTCACATAGCCGCCGCAGGCGACGTTGAGGAAACGGTGGATCTGGCTCTGCGCGTGATGGAAGCGTCCGGCGCTGGCCCAGCCATAGGAGCCGCCGAAGATCGCGCCGGGGCCGGGCCCGTCGCGCAGGCGAAGCAATTCGGCACCGAGCAGGTCGAGCGCCTGGGTCCACGACACCGGCACATAGTCGTCGCGGCCGCGCTTCTCGTCGGGGCCGGGGCCGTTCTCAAGCCAGCCTCGCCGGATCATCGGCTGCGCGATCCTGGCGCGATGACGCAGCGCGGCCGGAAAATTCTGGATGATGCCGTTGGGGTCGGGGTCGCCGGGATGCGGCCGCACTTCGAGCTCGCCATCCTTCATGCGGGCGGAAAACACGCCCCAATGCGAGGTATGCGGCAAGAAGCCGTCTTCGCTGAGCTCGCTGACAGGTTCCGTCCGATTCATCCGCTTGACCTCGTGGCGCCGCTTGCCGGGCCGATCGATCGAGATGTAGCGGCGGCGCGGCGCGTCGTCGATGGCGTGTGGAGGATGACCGGGATGAGCCTTCTCGACGTGTACGAAAGCTCGGATACTCTCGACCTCGCCGGTCGATCAGCTGGCCCCCCGCAAGGGGGTCCGAGCGCCGTCCTCAGCGCGCCACCGGGAGCATCCGCAACAGCGTCGCATCCTTGCGGATGAAATGGTGCCAGAGCGCAGCGAGCGCGTGGATGCCGGCCAGTCCGATCAGGGCATAGGCCGTGAGCTCGTGGATTTCCCGCACGGTGCGGCCGAGCTCTCGGTTCCGCGCCATGATCGGCGGGATCGAGAACAGGCCGAAATCGATGCCTTGTCCGCGCAGGGCCGTGTAGACCAGCCCGATCACCGGAACGGCCAGCATCAGGGCATAAAGACCGGAATGTCCCAGCCAGGCCGCACGATCCAGCAGCGGGCTGACAGGCTCGGATGCCGGCGGGCGGTGCATCAGGCGCCAGGCGAACCTGACGACAACGAGCAGCAGAATGCCGACGCCCAGCACCTTGTGGGTCTCGACGATGCCGTGCTCCCAGGCCTTGGGCAGCGCATCCACCAGCAGGCCCAGCATGAACACGGCCAGGATCAGAAAAGCCATGAGCCAGTGCAGCATGCGCGCGACGCTGTCGTAGCCGCCCGTCGCAATCGAGGGTGCTGAAGCTGTGGAAGGCATCGGGCGGCTCGCATTCGGTTTTGGCGCCGCAGGGCGCGTGAGGGGAATTCAGTGACGTGTCAGCGCGCCCTTGACCAGGGTCGGATTCGACGCGCGCGGCCGGCTCCCATCACGTAGGGGCCTTCGCGACATCGTCGGCCGCGGCGACCGGCGCGATCCGTCGCAGCCGCATGTTGTCGGCGGCGGGCAAGAGCCGCGCCGAGTTGGAGATGAAGATCAGCTCGGATGAGACGTGGATGAAGGCGGCCAGCAGCGGATTGAGGAAGCCGAAGGCGGCGAGGCCGATGCCGAGCGCATCGACCGCGATCGTCCCCGAAAAGTTCTGCCAGATGATGCCGCGCGTGCGCTGGGCGATCCTGACAGTCTCGACCAGGCGTTCCAGGTCGTTGGCGAGCAGCACGATGTCGGCGCTTTCCTTGGCGACGTCGGTGCCCGAGCCCATCGCGATCCCGACGGTCGCGGCGGTCAGCGCCGGTGCGTCGTTGATTCCGTCGCCGAGCATGGCGACCCTGGCGCCTGACGCCACCAGGGCCCGCACGCGCTCCAGCTTCTGCTCAGGCAACATGCCGGCCTCGACCGTCCCGATGCCCAGGCCGGCGCCGACGCTTTCGGCGACCTTGGCGTTGTCGCCGGTCAGCAGGATGGTGCGGATCTTCATCGCATGCAGGGCGGCGATCGCGCCGGCCGCCTCGGGGCGGACCTCGTCGGCGACGGCGAAGGATCCGGCGTAGAGCCCGTTGACCGCGACGCAGATTTCCGAGGAGACGACATCGCCGCCTCTGTCGTGGGGGACCTCGATCCCCTCGGCCTTCAGCAGTTTGACGCTCCCGATAAGGATACGCTCATCGCCGAGCTGGGCGGTCACGCCGCGCCCCAGCGTGTAGTCGAAGCTGTCGGGCTCCGGTACGGCGATGGCCCGAAGACGGGCCTCCGCCACGATGGCCCTGGCCAGCGGATGTTCCGAACGCAATTCGGCGGACGCTGCCAGCCTGAGCAGATCGGCCTCGTTGCGGCCGGCGGCCGGGTGGATCGCCGCGACGCGGGGCTCGCCGAAGGTCAGCGTTCCCGTCTTGTCGAGCACGATGGTGTCGATGCGGCCCAGCGCTTCGAGATGCATGCCGCCCTTGATGATCGCGCCTTGGCGTGCGGCGCGGCCGATGCCGCCAAGGACGGCTAGCGGCGTTCCCGCCGCCACGCCGCAGGCGCCGGCGACGATGATCACCGAAATCGTGTCGCGAATATTGCCGGTCAGCGCATAGGTCACGATGGCCGCCGCAAAGGAGAAGTACACGAGGTAGCCGGCGAGCTGGTCGGCGAGGCGCTGGACCGGCGCGCGCGACTGCTCGGCGTTCTCGATCGCATCGATGATCCGCCCGAAGCTGGTGTCGCGGCCGATGCGATCGACCTGGATGTCGAGCGCGCCCGACTGGTTGATCGAGCCGGCGAAGACGGCGTCGCCCTCGCTGCGCTTGATCGGCATCGACTCGCCGGTGATGCGGGCCTGATCGACATAGGATAGGCCGGATCTGACCACGCCATCGACCGGGATGTTTTCGCCGGGCGCGACCAGGACGCGGTCGCCGACGACGATCGTGTCGATCGGGACGATCGCGATCACGCCGTCGCGGCGGACCGTGGCCTCATGGGGCATGACGTCGATCAGATCGGCGATGGCGGCCCGGCCGCGATCGACGGTCAGGTGCTCCAGCTCCTCGGCGACAAGCACGAAGAACGTCACGACGAGCGCCGTGAAGAACTCCGAGATCGCGGCCGCCGCCAGGATGGCGATGGACATGGACAATTCCATGGTCATGCGCCGCTCTTTGATGTTCTCGAACGCCTCGCGCAGGATCGGCCAGGCTCCGAACAGCAGGCCCGCGGCACCGACGAGATCGACGCCCGCGATCTGGCGGGTCAGCCGAAACCAGACCAGCGCCGCCGACACGGCGACGACAGCGACGCGCAGCACCTCGACCGTCTCGACGTCGTGCCCGAACAGGCTCAGCGCACGCGGTACCCTGTCTCCGAACCAACCGGGCGACCGCTTGGCTTGCTCTGCCGGGCTCGCCGAGCAGGCGCGCTCGAACGGGCGGGAGCAGGTGCAAGGCTGGGCGCTGGCAGGACACGGCGGTGCGGACGCAGCGGTCGTGGTCATGGCGGTTTCATCCCGATCGAGCTGACGCCGGGTTGGCCTCCCTTATCTAGTTTGGAATTATTCTAATTTCAATCGGGGCTTCACTTTGGCGCGGACATCTTTCATCGTGTCGGCTCATCGGCACGCCACAGCCGGCCCCGGCCGGCGTCGGGAAGGGATGCGGTCATGACGTACAGGGACTTGACGTTCGCAGGCGTCTTCGCGGCCCTGATGATCGCGACGACCGGCAGCGCGCGTGCCGATGCGATCGATGGCGCATGGTGTTCCGAAAACGGACAGCGCCTGGCTATCGACGGTCCCTCGGTTACGACCACCCGCGGCTTGAAGCTGTCGGGGGACTATACGCGGCATAGCTTCAGTTTCATCTTGCCGCAGAACGAGCAGGATGTGGGCTCACCGGTCGAGATGGTGCTGCAGGGCGAGACTCGCGTTCGCATCACCATCGGGAAATCCGCTGCCCAGATCTGGCACCGCTGTCCGCCGGGAACGAGTTGAGGGTACCGCGCGCGAGGCGGGCTTGCCCTCAAGCCGACGCCATGACCAGGCGGATGCGATTGAGGGCAGGGTCGTCCGGATAGCGGGTTCGATCTGTCTGCGGAGCCACGCGCCACGCAGCTCTGGATCGCGGTCGATGTCGGCGAGGCGATCAATCCCAACGGCGTCGTCAACCAGATCGAGGGCGGCGCGATCCAGGCGGTCAGTTGGGCGCTGAAGGAAGCGGTGACCTTCACTCGCGCCGAGGTCACCAGTGCCTCGTGGGAAAGCTACCCGATCCTGCGCTTCAGCGAAGTGCCAGCCGTCAGCGTCGAGATCGTCTCGCGGCCTGAGCTGCCGCCGCTCGGCGCCGGAGAGGCGGCGCAGGGGCCGACGGCCGCGGCGCTGGCCAATGCCGTCCATGCTGCGCTCGGCGTCAGGGTCCGGCAGATGCCGATCACAGGTGACCGCATCATCGCGGCGATGGAGTAGACGATGCCCAATATCAGCCTTCTCAGCGGCGGTGCGGCACAAGCCCTCGTCAAGGCGCTGGAGCCAGCATTCGCTGCAGCCTCCGGATATGGTATCGATGGCACATTTGGCGCTGTCGGCGCCATGCGGGCTAAGCTCGCAGCAGGGCCGGCGCCTGATGTCGTCATCCTGACAGCCGCCATCATTGCAGAGCTTGCCGAGAGCGGCGTCATCCTGCGCGACAGCGTCGCGGATTTGGGAGATGTCGCGACGGCTGTCGCGATCCGGGCAGGCGATCCCATGCCCAGCGTCGGCAGCGCTGCATCGCTGAGAGAAGCGCTTCTCGCCGCTGATGCGATCTATTTCCCCGATCCGAAGCTGGCGACGGCCGGGGTCCACTTTGCCAGCGTGATCGAGAAGCTCGGCATTGCAGCAGCGATCGCGCCGCTGCTGCGCACGTTCCCCAATGGCATGACGGCCATGGCCACCCTTTCGGAGGCCGCGGAGGCTCGTCCGATCGGCTGCACGCAGATGACGGAGATTATCGCCTTGACGGGGGTGTCCCTCGTCGACGCGCTGCCAGAAGGTTTGGACCTCTCGACACGCTACACAGCTGGCGTGATCGCCCTTTCGGCCAACGAGGCGAATGCCCGTGATCTGGTGAGACTGGTTACCTCCGAGGCGAGCCAGGATGCCCGCCGGCGCGCGGGGTTCGTCTGAGCGCGCCAACGGTCGGTTTCGAAGCGAATGAGTTCTACGCTGCCGGCGCGCCCGCTGGCTCGAGGATCAACATAAATGGAATGGCTCGGTCTGATGTTAGCGGACCATGCGCCAGAGACCGCCTATCGTTCAGCGCCAGAAGCGGCCATCTGGCGCATGCGACTTGCAGATGTTGAGCCATCACACCGGTCTATGTCTGCAGAGCCGAAGCGGGCCTATGGTAAAAGAGGCAAATGAGGTCGTTTTAATCCCGATCAGCGGCGTAACGGGAAGTAATGGCGAAAGTCCAAGCCGCTTCCGTTGGGATGCCTTCATGGAACTCTCCTCGTCCCGATCTCGGGATCATAAATGGAAAATTCTAGTTCAGACTAGCCAATTTTCCGGGGAGCACGTCGACAGCGCCTACGAGGAGCGAGGTCAAGGTAATCGGGTCGGCCATGTCTCCCTCTTTTACGTGAAGCGAAGAGCACGTGGCGAGGTGAGAATATAAAGAGAACAAACGGTCTTGGTAGAGGGACGCCCGCCACCAACCACGAGAGACGAGCGTTCGCCGGAAAGTGCCAAGTTGTGCAGACGATGCGCTGCGGCTTTGAACCGAACGAAGCTCCGTCGCGTCACACTGGAACCGCCCCCCATAGCGCTGCGATGTTGAAGTCTCCGCGCTATGGGGCGCTGCCGTCGTGGCGAACTCAACTCGCGGAACACTTCACAGCTAAATCCGGAGCGAAAGCGGAAGAGGAGCTCACTGTCCGTGAGGGCTCCTCTTCCATAGGTCCGTGCTAAAGTATGCCAATTGGTGGCGGCAAATTGGCCTGTCACGATCGACGCGAGTTTACGGGGGATTTCTGCAGCTATCGGCACTTCGATCTGTCACTCACGGCAAACGAGCTTGTCAGGCAAGCGGGAAGCGAAGCGGGCAGCAGCATTTTTCGCGCTAATGGAGCGGACAGACAACGGGCCAGGTGGAAGCAGATAACGGCTCGGGCCCCGTGCCCCGTTCCTAAGAAGTTTGGATCATTCGGCCGAGACTCCACGGCGCGCCGAATGCGATAATCCACAGCGACTCGATCTATCCCTGTTTCAAGTTTCGTCGCGTCACACCATATATGGGGTCCAACTCGGGGAAGGTCGCGATGCCCCACATAATCAAGATCGGACTGGCCGTGCTCGACGAGCACAGGGTTCTGCTCGTACGCAAGCGCGGTTCTGACCTCTACATCCTGCCAGGTGGAAAACCTGAGGGTAACGAGGACGACTTAACCGCACTGCGTCGCGAGATCGACGAGGAGCTCGGTTGCCGCTTGTCGGAGGCTGGTCTGGAATATTTGGGCGAGTTCACTGATCGGGTGGCGGGAACGGCGACGACTACCGTTACCGTTAGGCTCTATGTGGGGCTTCTTTCTGGCCCCCCCCGGCCGATGTCGGAGATCGAAGAGCTGCAGTGGTTCTCGCCTTCCGATCGTGTGACTAACCGGGTTGCGCCGAGCTTAGAGAACCAGATTCTACCCTATCTTTTCGAGGCGATGCCTCGGCTATCCGCCGGTCGCCGGACCGGCTCTAAGGCATTCGATCACGCATGAACGCGCGCAGGGAGTGCCGCAGTTCATCCAGCGTGCCGTCGTTGTCGATCCGGGTCGCCTTCGCGATGACCTCGCCCGTGCGGAGCGTATCGATCTCGTATCTGTCGCGCCTCTGCAGGTCAGCACCAGATATCGGCCGCTTCGACCGTTCGGCGAGCCGGGCGATACGCGTTTCCAACGAAGTCTCGATCGCCAGCAGGATCGCTGTCGCCGATACCTCCGCGGCGAGGAACGCGTACTCCTGCGGATGGTAGACAGCGTCAATGAACGCCACGTCGCCTCGGTTCAGGATCTCGACAATGCGATGGGCGCTGCGTCTCGCGAAGGCATCCTGTCCTTCCCGTTCCCGAAGTTCCTCGCGGACGGCGCGTTCGCTTTCAGCGTGCGGCTCGAGGCCGCGTCTGGCGACCTCGAGCCGCACCGTGTCGCCAAGGTAGACCACCCCGCAACGGCAGCTCTCGCGGAGGATGTCGATCGCAGTGCTCTTACCCGATCCGGCATGCCCGGCAAGCGCGATCAGCATCCGCCCCCTCAGGTCCCGGAGCGCTCTTCGACCACGCTGAGGATGCAGTAGTCGGGATGGAGGCCGCCGCCCGACAGGGCGCAGGGGAATTCGGCTGAGGTCACGTAGGTGATCCTCATGCGCAGTTCGCGGCCGGAATACGCCTTCGCCGTGGGGTCGTACTCCCGGAGAACGAGAATGTCGCCGACGCGATAGTCACGGTCGGATGCCCGCCGCATCTCATGGCGTTTGGCGCCGGACAACGTAGCTTCGAACAGCTCGGGCCAAGACTTTACCCGATGCTCCATGGGGAGACGGTCCGTGCCGACGGTGCCTATGTCGCGACGGCCCGCAGACTTTCGATGGTCGATCATGAGCTTCCGGTACCAGATTCGGCGCTGGATGACGAGAGACCCGCCAGATCAGTATAGTCAAAGTTGATGTGGAACGGCCCTTTCGCCTGTGGCGGGGCGACGGTGAAGACGACCTCCAACGCGTCCTTGGCCTTGTCAGAAATGACGCTGCCCGGACGTGCCGGCGCGGCGGTCGGCGGATGCTCCACGTTCTGGATTCGGCCGAAGGCGCCAGGTCGCTCGATCGCCAGGAGCCAATTTCGAATGACCTCCGACAAGTCCTCCAAGTCATGGTCGTCCAGGAAGAAGGTCGGGTCCATCGCGTCCAGATAGAGGATCCCCGCAACCGGCGACTTTCCCGCGAAACCGCCTGCGATTTCCGGCTCCAAGATCGGGATGGCCGCCACGAAACTGACGTCGCGGCTCATGCGCCGCGTTTCGTCGTTCAGCTTCAGGTCGTTCATAGCCTTGTCCAACGTTTGGCGATCGACGGCCTTTCGCGACCTCACGATTCGACGGGTCTTGTATGCCTGCCCGATCGTTGCCACGCCCGTGTTCAGGGTCCGACCGGCACTCGCACGCGTATCGTCGATTTCCTGGCCCGCGTACTCGCAACATTGCTGCAACAGTTCCTCTTGCCCCAGCGTCATTGCGCGATGGAGCGTGACACGGAGGCGCCTGCTCGGCTTCTTCCGCGCGATCAATACTCCCGCGATCGCAGACGACAGCCCGGACGCCATCATCTTCGTGGCGTCAGGAAGATACTCCTTCCGCCACTCTGCCTTCGCCTCCTCTGAAAGCGACTTCATGACTTTGGTTTGCCCTCTGAAGCCAAAAAAGCCGCCCTGCCACTCTATTGTTGAAGGCTGTTCGCCGGGGAACTTGCCGGCGGTCACGTCCTCCCCCTTCTCGCGGAGCGAAGCGGACAGCCCGTCCGAAAGTACCGCCGCCAAATCCGCCCTGGCGTTCGTGCCGTGACGGCGGATCACCCGGCGATCCTCGACGTTGTGCTCCCTCTTCAGCCGGTCGAGGTCGTGGTCCGAAGGAACGAATCCGCCGCACTTGTAGAGCAGGTAGACCAGCAGCTTGTTTTGGAAGGATATTCGCAGGGATGCGCTGCCGAAAAGATCCGCCATTCGCCGGACCTTTAGGTGGAGGACCGCCTCGGTGTCGCGACGAAGGCGCATCGCGAGCGCGTCGCCGACCACGCGCAAGCCGGAGGGTGAGGGGTCGCGCCAGAGTTTCTCCAACGCCTCGAACTGCGCTGCGCCGTTCATATCCCGAAGTTTCCTCAAGCGTCCCAGCAGAGGGGCTCGCTCGGGGAAAAGCTCGTCCAGGATGCGATCCTGGCGGAACTGGCTCACCCGAATCCGCAGTAGGTCAATCATCGCGCCGTCGCCCTGGCCGGAAACTATGTAGGTCCGACGCGGACCGTCCAGCCCGGGCTGGCCCGCCACGTCGTTTCGCCAATACGAATGGGCTTCGTCGCGCTCCAGTCCGAAGCCCATCGCCACCACGACGAGATTGTAATTCTCCGAATCCCCGCGAGGCGTCGGATGCTGATCGTCTATGGTGCCGTCTGGCTTCCGCCTTTCGCCGACCCATTCGACCCGAAGGTACTTGGAGTGCTTCTTCCGATCGACCTGCAGATGGCGGGAATTGCAAAAAACCCGGATGTTCGTCGCCAACGTTTCGGCGGAGCTTTCCCGCGGCGCCGTCAGCTTGGCCCACTCGGCTAATGTTTGCACGACAACGTCCGAAGCGCGGCCTGCTGTCCAGTTGAGCAGGGGGAGCATGGCGACCTGCGACTTGCTGCCATAGTCGGGCCAGTCGTAGATGCGCGGGTGCAACCATCTGGCGTCGCTCCCATGTTGCAGCGGTAGCAGGGTGTCTCGCTTCTCGAAGAGGTCAATGTCGGCTGCGACCCCTTTGGCGATGAGGGCCGCGGCGAACGTCAACCCGGCGAAGCCGCCGCCGACGACGGCTATCCTGAACTTGTTTCCTGCCGGCCTGGGTGCGGTCGGAACCGTGCCGCCCTCCACGAGTCCGTACGCGAGGTTCAGGGCGCGGACCTGCTGGGCGTACACCGTGACGCCCTTTTCGTACGTTCCTAGCACCATGAGCGGCAAGTCACCGATCCTGTATGCCTCGACGATTTCCTTCAGTTTCACGCCTTCGCCCCCAGCCAAACCGAAAGCGCCGCCCGCAAATCGCGTTGCTCGAACCCGTCGCCGCAGACGAGGACGCGCGAGGTCGGCAACTCCTCTGCCAAGCGATCCAGCCCGCGAGAAGCCTCTTCCAACGTTCTCAGTAAGGGCGCTTCCACCTGCCTTCCCCGGTTGACGAGACGGGAGGCGACGACGTCGACCGGATGTCGCAAATAGAGGTAGCCCACGGGCTCGCCCAGCTGCGCGAGGCGGTTTCGATGGACCGCATCGTAAGCGGCCATGTCTCCTTCGCTCCGCATCGACGCCCAAAGGCGGTCGGAGGCGAACGACCAGTCGCAGATGCCCAAACGCGGTTCTCCGACGGGAGGCTGCGCTGCCGCGTGCCAGTGCTGCAGGAGGAAAGCGAGGTCGTACGGCAGCGGCCCTGAAACCTCCAGGACCTCGTCGTTTCCCCAGAACGGATTGCGGGTATGGTCCTCGGCGAGGTGATCGCAGAAGCCTTTCGCCAACTTTGCAGCGAGCGTCGTCTTTCCGGCCCCGAAGAGCCCGAGAATCTCCACCCGCTGCCTGGGGCTACGCCTGTTAGCGGGCGACTTCAGCGATACCAATCCAATTTCTCCCCGATAGACGTCTGCACTTAGCATACACCCGTTCGCGCAAGCGAATATCGCATGGGATGGGGCCAGTTTGGCATCCCCGCCGCCTCACAGGGTCGAGCCTTCTAAGTCAGAAACGCTTAGGTAGGTGGGCTCGCTCGTAGATGGTGCAGCCGATTTCGAATGGGTCCAAAGCCGGTCGGATTCCTGCTGCCTTCATCTGTGAAACGGCCATCTGAGCATTCCAGCGGTGCTGCGTTCTGAGCGCTGACAGCGTGATGTAAGTCTGCTCGAACAGCTCGACGTTGGCAGCGGGGTAAGTCATGCGCCAGCGTCCGGTAAGGTATCGGCGCTCCCTTTCGGCTTGAAGCAAACCAAGCTCCGACAGCTTCGCAATCACTGGCTCGGATACCTTTAGGTATCTCGCTGCTTCCCGAAGATTATAGCCTCTGATGGCCGTACAATTCGGCATTTTCCGTAGGGTACCGATATCAACGTGAACCCCCATATTGGCGCGATGCCCATCAACGGCGACGAAGTCGATGGCGCCAGATAACAGTCGCTTAATCACCTGCGCCACCGACATTGCGGATTGCAGCGCTGCCTGGGTCAACGGTAAAACTTCTGTATGCGCATCCGAGCGCGATTGTGCAGAGAGCCTCGCCCGAAAATCATCGATATCGCATTTGCGGAAGTACGTGGTTCCGGCAGTTTTGAACCTTCCGCCAATGGGCCGTAGCAGCCGGATGCTAGGGGAGGCTAGCTCTCGTAGCGTCTGCAGGCTGACGCCGTGGATCCGAAAAACATCGGTGGCAGATAGAACGTGCCCTGTCGCGCCAAACAGTGCGTCCGCAGCAGCTGCGTCGATCAAAATTTGCTTTGAATTCCCTTTGCTATGAGCCGGACGCGTAATTCGAGCGCCGCTGGCATAGGATCGAATTGTTGCAGCGCTCATTCCGTACGCCGCAGCTGCGGTGCTTAGACTATGCAATTGGCGCCGAGTGATCGGGATACCAAGCAAGTGTCCGTCGCTGGGCCCGTAAGGATATAGATCGCAGAGGGTCTTCGCGATCACGCGCCGAATAGGCTCGAAGTTGGACTTGGCTCCTGCACCCGTATCCAGAAAATGAAAGAATGCCCCGAGCAGATAGCGCGCACGTCCAGAGGAACCAACAAGAGGTTCGGCTTTCGAATGGCTCGCAACTATCAACCTTCGCAGGCGGCGCGGCCCTCTCGCCAAAACTGTCAAACGGCGCGCAATGTTGCCCCCCGATCGGCGTCCAATATTGACCCCTTGATGAGCTGTGGCGGTCAGGAGGCGGCGCGGCGGAGCTGGTTTGGGTTGCACAGCCGCGCCGGCTCCGGGTC
>NZ_LGSZ01000085.1 GCF_001298265.1 Allobosea vaviloviae
GAAAACCCAGGCCCGAAGTCCGCCCCGGTCAAAGCCGACAGGCGTTGGGCCGCCATCCGAGCCGACCCAAACTGACTTCAACCCCGACCATCCAGCGCAAACAGCCGGTTTTTCCTCAGCCTGCTAATGCTAAGCGAAGCAGGTTCAGCAACTCAGCCCGATGCCTTTGCCATATCGAAGAGACCACTCGAAATCAGCTTTTCATAGGCGGAGAAGACATGCTGCGGCACTGCCTGCGGCCCGTCCTCGCCATAAGCGTAGCGGCGGCTGAGATAGCCGCGCGCGCCCATCAGCACATGCACGATGACCTCGAGTTCCTCGTCCGTGTAGTCGCCGACCTGCCCCGGCCCCCGCGCGCGCTTGAGCAGCCGGACATAAGCGGTTGAGATGTTGTCGAGATGGTGCCGGTAGCCTGTCGGTGCGAAGACCTCGGCCTCGTTCAAGATGCGCAGGAATTCCGGCGTCTCCCTGATGAAGTCGAAGAAAGCGCGAAACCGCGTCACCTCCTTGCCGAACTCCGAATCCGCCTTGTCGATCCGCATCCGGATGAAGGCGACCATCTGCTGGCCGATGACCGGCAGGAGCTGGTCGAGCAGCTCCTGCCGGTTCTCGAAATGATTGTAGAAGGTGCCCTGGGCAACCCCGGCCGCATCCGTGATCCGCGCGACCGAGGCATCGGCATAGCCGTAGCGGCCGACCATCTTGGCGGCAGCCTCGAACAGACGGCGCTTGACGTCGTCGTTCTTCTCGCTGCGCGTCAGTTTCGCCGGGCGGTTGGCGGTCGCTGCCTTGGAGGTGCTGGTGGCCATGCGTGGTGCGGGCTCGCTGTCGATGGACTGCTTGAACTAAGACCGAAATTCGTCGCGGAGAAGCCTTTTCAGGATTTTGCCGGAGGGGTTTCGCGGCAGGCTTTCCCGAATGACAATGTCGCGCGGCGCCTTGAAGGCCGCGAGCTTCGCCCGGCAATGGCGGGTCAGCGTCTCCAGCGACAATTCGGCGCCCGGCTCCAGCACGACGAAGGCCACCGGCTTCTCGCCCCAGCGTTCGTCGGGCGCGCCGATGACCGCGACCTCCCGCACCTCCGGTAGTTCGAAGATCACGCGCTCGACCTCGGACGAGGCGATGTTCTCGCCGCCTGAGATGATCATGTCCTTGAGCCGGTCGGTCAGGAAGAGAAAACCGTCCCTGTCGAGATAGCCCATATCGCCGCTGCGGAACCAGTCGCCATGGAAGGCGGCCTCGGTCTTGGCCGGGTCGTTCCAGTAGCCACGGGTGATCTTGGGCCCGCGCAGGCAGATCTCGCCGGTCTCGCCTGCCGGCAGCGCCCGCCCCTGCTCGTCGCGGATCGCGATCTCGACATGCGCCAGCGCCCGCCCGACGGAGCCGATCTTCTCGATCTCGCGCCCTGCCTCCATCAATGTGTCGCCGCTGCAGGTCTCGGTCAGGCCATAGGCGTCGATGTAGCGTGCATTCGGGAAGCTCGCCGTGAAGCTGCGGATGCGCGCCTCAGGCGTCCGCTCGCCGCCGCCGATGACCCAGCGCAGGCTGCTCAGGTCGAGCCCGCTCGCGGGCGCCGCGGCCAGCATCGCGCTGGTCATCACCGGCGCGAGCCAGGCGCTGTCGAGCTGCTCGCGCGCGATCGCCGCCAGCGCAGCCTCCGCCGAGAAATCGCGCTGGATGCAGAGCATGCCGCCCATCCACAAAACCGCCAGGCCCGGCAGGTCGAAGGCGCCGACATGGTAGAGCGGGCCGGTGACGAGCAGGCGGTTTTCGGCACCAAGCCCAAGCGCGAGGATATGGTCGCTGCACTTCCAGTAGAAGTTCTCGTAGCTGTGCATCACCCCTTTGGGCCGGTCGGTGGTGCCGGAGGTGTACATCAGGCGGAACAGGTCGCCGGGCTTGCGCACCACGCGCGGTGCCGGGGTGGCGGAGGGCCCCGCCCGTGTGCTGTCGGCCTGGGCCGCAGCGTCGAGCAGCAGGACGGCCCCTGCCAGCGCGGCGGCGGCTGCGAGCTCCTCATCCGCGATCAGCAGCTTCGCGCCCGCATCCTCGACGATATAGCGCACCTCGTCGGCCGAGAGCCGGAAGTTGATCGGCAGGAACACCGCCCCGACATGCCCGACCGCGATGGCGATCTCGACGAAGGCCGCGCTGTTCTTCATCAGCACCGCGACGACGTCGCCCGCGCCGATGCCGCGCTCCGTCAGCCAGCCGGCGGTGATCGCGACGCGGCGCGCGAGCGTGGCGTAGCTGATGCGGGCCTCGTTGAAGACGATCGCGAGGCGCTCGGGCGTACGGCCGGCGTGAAAGTCGATGAAGCTCGAAAGATTGATCATTCCCGTCTGCCGCCCGCCCCGACTTCCACCCTGGCGCCGGCCCCTCGCAGCGGCCGGTCAAATCATTTTCTGGTTCATGACTCGTAATTCATTTTTCGCTTGACGTCACCACCCGTCGTCACGACTATCGCTCGCAACAGGGCCGGCAGCGAGAGCCGCGCCCGATAAACCACGCCCACCGCGCAACGACGGGAAGGGCAAGGGCGGAAGCAGGGAGAGCATCATGAGCAAGCCATCATTGATCGCGCTGAATCGGCGCGGTTTCCTCGCCGCAGGCGCGGCCGCAGCCGGCACGGTGTCGATGCCGTGGGTCGCCGGCGCCCAGGCCAAGGTCGTCAAGGTCGGCTTCCCGACGATCCTGTCGGGCCGCGTCGCGCAGCTCGGCACCTCGTCGCGCAATGCCGCCCAGATGGAGGTCGAGAAGGTCAACGCCGCCGGCGGACTTGCCGGCCGGCCGATCGAACTGGTCATCCGCGACACCAAGGGCCAGCCGCAGGAGGCGGCGCGCGTCGCCCGCGAGCTGGTCAACTCCGACGGCTGCGAGATGCTGATCGACGCCGAAGCCTCGACCGGCGCCTTCGCCGTGCATGAGGTCGCGCGCGATCTCGGCATCCTCTGCATCCACACCAATTCCGAAACCTCCTCCCTCACGGCGGACCCCAAGCTCCGGCTGCCGAACGCCTTCCGCTGCGCCCGCCAGGGTATCCACGATTCGGTCGTCGGCGGCAGCTACGCGGCCGAGATCGCCAATGCGAAGAACCTGACGCGCTGGGCGACCTGCTCGCCGGACTATGCCTACGGGCGCGATACGACCGGCGAATTCGTGATGTATCTGAAGCGCTTCGCGCCGAAGGTCGAAGTGATCAGCGAGGCCTGGCCGAAGATCTTCCAGCCCGACTACACCGAGTCGATCACCAAGCTGCTGCAGGCCAAGCCGCAGGCGCTCTACTCCTGCCTCTGGGGCGGCGACCTGACCTCCTTCATCGACCAGGCCGCGATCTATGCGCTGTTCACGCAGATGCAGTTCTATGCCGTCAACATGGCCGACTACACCGCCCTGACGGTGGTGAAGAACCTGCCGGCCGGCATCCATTCCGGCAACCGCTACATCAAGACCTTCCCCGCGACGCCGCAGAATGCGGCCTGGGGCGATGCTTATCGCGCCAAATACGGCGAGTATCCGACGAACTGGGCCTGGCAGAACGGCCTCGTCATCAACTTCCTGGCCGAGGCCGCGAAGAAGGCCAATTCGGCCGACGGCAAGAAGATGGCCGACGCGCTGCGCGGCCTGACGATCGCCTCGCCGCTCGGCGCCGATGGCACCGTGACGATGCGCGCCGAGGACCAGACGATCATCGGCTATGCCGTCGGCTGGGGCACGACCATCCCCAAGGAGCCCTATGTTCCGGAGATGAAGAGCGTTCCGTGGCAGCGCATCCTCGAACTCGAAGCCGAGTGGAAGAAGGACAAGGGCTTCACCTGAGGCCCTGGCCCCGGCGGCCACGACCGCCGGCTGCACCTTCCGGACAAGACAGGCCGCGTTCGCGCGCGGCCTGACCGCCCCTCTGTTGACGAGCGCGTGATGGATCTCAACGCCCTGACGGAATGCCTGTCCTCGACCTCATGCATGGTCACCCAGGCGACCAGCGGCTTCATCATCGGAATGCTGCTGTTCCTCGTCGCGGTCGGGCTGACGCTCATCTTCGGCGTGATGAAGATCGTCAACTTCACGCATGGCGCCTTCTACATGATCGGCGCCTATCTCGCGATGACCGTGTTCCAGATGACCGGCAGCTACACGCTGGCGCTGCTCGGCGCGGCCGTCGGCGCCTGCCTGTTCGGCGTCGTCGTCGAGCGCTGCTTCATGCAGCGCATCTATGGCGGAAACGTCCTGATGCAGCTTCTGGTCTGCTACGCGCTCGTGCTGATCCTGGACGACCTCGTCCGCATCGTCTGGGGCCCCGAATTCAAGTCGATGGGCATGCCGGACGCCTTCCGGGTGCCGCCGCTCTTCATCATGGGCGGGGTCGTGCCGCCCTTCTATCTCTTCCTGATCGCCGCGGCGCTGTCGATCGCGGTCGTCCTCGGCCTCGCCATCGCCCGGACGCGCTTCGGCAAGACGATCCGTGCCGCGGCCCACAACCCGGCGATGGTCTCGGTCCTCGGCATCAACACAGGCCTGCTCTTCACCGGCGTCTTCGCGCTCGGCTGCCTGCTGGCGGGGCTGGCGGGCGGGCTCGCTGCCCCGGTCCGGTCGCTGACCCCCGGCATGGGCTTCTCGATCCTGATCGAGAGCTTCATCGTCACCGTGATCGGCGGCATGGGCTCGATCCTCGGCGCGCTGGTCGGGGCGCTGCTGATCGGTCTGATCCGGACCTTCGGCGCGCTCGGCTTCCCGCTCTTCACGGAGGCGCTGATGTACCTCGCCATGGCGATCGTGCTGATCGTCAAGCCGTCGGGCCTGTTCGGACGCGAGGCTGCCTGAGATGAAGCGCCCTGCCCTCCGCGACGGCCTGATCGGCCTCGCCGCCTTCCTGATCCTCGCCGCGCTGCCGCTCTTGACGACGAGCAGCGCCCTGGTCGACTTCGTCATCCGCTGCGCCGCGCTCGGCCTGTTCGCGACCTCGCTGAACCTGCTGGTCGGCTATGGCGGCATGGTCTCCTTCGGCCATGGCCTGTTCTTCGGCATGGGCGCCTACAGCTTCGGCATCATCATGCAGCGGACGGGCATGCCGATTCCGCTCGCGATCCTGCTCACCCTCGGCGTCGCGGCCATCGTCGCGCTGGCGGTCGGCGCGATCTGCGTCAGGCTGAAGGAAATCTATTTCGCCTTCGTCACGCTGGCGTTCCAGATGCTGGTCCACAGCATGATCATCGCCTGGGTGCCGGTCACCGGCGGCGACCAGGGCCTGCGCGGCGGCATCCCGCGCCCCTCCTTCCTCGGCATCAACCTCGCCGACCAGAAGCAGCTCTATCTCTTCAGCGCCGCCCTGCTCGTGCTCGGGCTCATGGCGATGCGCCACATCGTCTCCTCGCCCTTCGGCTATACGCTGCGCCTGGTGCGCGACAACCCGGCCCGCGCCGGCTTCCTCGGCATCGATGTCTACCGCACGCGCCTGACGGCCTTCGTCTTGGCCGGCGTCTTCGCCAGCCTGGGCGGCGTCCTGATGAGCCTGTTCGTCTCGGGGGCTTACCCCGAATTCGCCTTCTGGACGATGTCTGGCGAGGCGGTGTTCATCGTCATGCTCGGCGGCACGGTGGCCTTCCTCGGCCCGATGGTCGGCACAGTGCTGCTGCTGCTGCTCAACGACTTCGTCACGCGCGTCGCGGAACACCACGGCCTCGTGCTCGGGACGGTGATCCTGCTCTTCGCGCTGGGCCTGCGGAAGGGGCTGCTCGACTTCGTCATGGACTGGCGCGCGGCGCGCCGGACCCGTGCCCAGGCCGGAGCCGACAGGCCCCCGGGCCCGAACACGATCGCCGGCACGGACAAGATGGAAAGGGTTGCGACATGAGCGAGGCGATGATCGCCGTCGTCACCGGCGGCGCGAGCGGCATCGGCGCGGCCTGCTGCCGTGAACTAGCGACGCGCGGCCACAAGGTCGTCGTCCTCGACCGCGACATGGCGCGGGCCGAGAGCGTCGCGGCCGAGATCGGCGGCCACGCGCTGTTCGGCGATGTCGGCGACGAGGCCGGCCTCAAGGCCGTCGCCGCTCGCATCGAGGCCGGGATCGGTCCGGTCGGAATCGTCGTCAACAGCGCCGGCGTGCTGCAGCCGCCATTGCGGCCCACCGAACTGCCGATGTCGGTCTGGGACCATGTCGTCCATATCGACCAGCGCGGCACCTATCTCGGCTGCGTCGTCTTCGGCGCGGCGATGCTGCCCCGGCGCAGCGGCAGCATCGTCAACATCGCCTCGATCGCGGGCTCGCGCTCGATGGCGTTGCATGCCTATGCCCCGGCGAAGGCGGCCGTGATCTCGATCACCCGCTGTCTCGCCGCGGAATGGGGCCCGGCCGGCGTGCGCGTCAACTCGGTCTCGCCGGGCTTCACCCGCACGCCCGCGCTGCAGGAGGCGATCGACAAGGGCGAGCGCGACGTCACCAATCTCGTCGGCAGCGTGCCGATGGGTCGCCTCGTCGAGCCCGACGAGATCGCCCGCGTCGTCGCCTTCGTCGCCTCGCCGGAGGCCTCGGCGCTTTCGGGCGTCGACGTGCCGGTCGATTGCGGCTGGATGGCCGGCACCTCCTGGCACACCTATGGCGGCTTCCGCGATCCCGGGAACGGCCCCCATGCTTGAGATCACGAATCTCGTGAAATCCTTCGGCGGCGTGCGCGCCACCGACGATGTCACCATGACCTTCGAGGCCGGCTCGCTGACGGCGATCATCGGGCCCAACGGCGCCGGCAAGAGCACCTTCTTCAACCTGCTCTCGGGCGCCTTCCGGCCCGACAGCGGCGATATCAGGCTCGACGGCCAGTCGATCGTCGGGCTGGGCATCGGCGAGATCGTGCGCCGCGGCATCGGCCGGGCCTTCCAGGTCGCCAGCATCTTTCCGTCGCTGACCGTCGAGGAGACCATGCTGGCGGCGGTCTCGGCCCATCATGGCCATGCGAGCCGGCTCGGCTCGCGCTTTCCGCTGGCCTCGACCCGCTCCCACGCGGCCCATTGCATCGAGATGGTCGGGCTCACGGCCAAGCGCGACACGCTTTCGGCGAACCTGTCGCATGGCGACCAGAAGCTGCTCGACATCGCGCTCGCGCTGGTGCTGGAGCCGAAGGTCCTGCTGCTCGACGAGCCGACGGCGGGCATGGGGCCGGAGGAGCGCTGGCGCGTGATCGAGAAGGTGCGCGAACTCTGGGAGCGCCAGAAGATCACCGTCGTCTTCATCGAGCACGACATGGACATCGTCTTCAAGATCGCGCCCTCGATCCGCGTGCTCAGCTATGGCCGGGTGCTGGCGCAGGGCTCGCCGCAGGAGATCCGCACCAACCCCGCCGTGATCGAAGCCTATCTCGGCACCGAGCACGAGGCCGCGGCATGAGCGCAGATTCCCTCGTCAGGCCTGCCGTCATCGAGGTCGCCGGCATCGACGTCTTCTACGGCGCGAGCCAGATCCTGTTCGGCGTCGAATTCGCGGTCCAGGAAGGCCAGACCATGGCTCTGCTCGGCCGCAACGGCGCCGGCAAGAGCACGACGATGAAGGCGATCGCCGGTCTCGCTCCGCCAAAGCGCGGCGCGGTGAGGTTGTTCGGCCAGGACCGGACGCGGCAGAAGCCCTATGAGATGGCGCGCGCCGGCCTCGGCTTCGTGCCCGAGGACCGGCAGGTCTTTCCTGAGCACAGCGTCGAGGACAATCTGCTGATCGCCCGGAAGCCCGGCCCCGACGGCCGCGACGAATGGAGCCTGGAGCGCATCTACGAGGTCTTTCCGCTGCTGACGCCGCTGCGCCAGCGCATGGCGGGGCGGCTCTCGGGCGGCGAGCAGCAGATGCTCGCGATCGCGCGCATGCTGATGGGGAACCCCTCGGTCCTGCTGCTCGACGAGCCGAGCGAGGGTCTCGCCCCGATCATCGTCCAGCGCATCGGCACGCTGGTCCGGACCCTGCGCGAGACCAGGGTGACCATCCTGATCGCCGAGCAGAACATGCATTTCTGCCTCGGCCTCGCCAGCGATGCGACCGTAATCGACAAGGGCCAGATCGTCTTCCGCGGCACGATCGCGGAGCTCAAGGCCAATGACGACGTCCGCCAGCGCTACCTCGCGCTCTGACGTCCCGCACCCGGATTTTGCCAGGGAGACCGGCCATGCCGACACTGACCCAGGATATCGCCCGCTTCGTCGCCGGCATCGAGGCGCAGAGCCTGCCGGCCGAGGTCACGGCCAAGGCGCGCGCCTGCCTCGTCAACGCGCTGGGCATGGCCGTCAACGGTTTCGACACGCCTTACGCCCCGGTCGCGCGCAGGGCGGCGATCGCGCTGGACGGCGAGGTTCAAAACGGGGCGACGCTGTTCGGCGACGGCCGGCGCAGCACCATTGGCGCGGCCTGTCTCGCCAACAGCGCGCTGTTCCATGGGCGCGCCCAGGAGGACACCTGCGGCGCCGCGCATTTCGGCACCATCCTGATCCCGATGCTGCTGGCGATGACGGAGGCGCGCGGCTACCCGCTGTCGCGGCTGATCCCGGCTCTGGTCGCCGGCTACGAGACCGGCGGACTCTTCGAGAACGCCTTCGCGAGCCGCACGACACCGGCCGGCTTCCGGTCCTCGGCCGTCTATGGTTGCGTCGCGGCAGCGGCGGCGGCAAGCCGATTGATGGAGCTGAACGAGGATCGTCTAGCAGCTGCCCTCGCCAATGCCGTCTCGCTCACCGGCGGCGTCCTGCAGCCCTTCGCCGACGGCACCGACGAGTGGCGCTATCAGGTCGGGGTCGTCGCCCGCAACGGGCTGGCCGCCGCGGAACTCGCGGCCGCGGGCTCGGTCTCGGCGCCCCACGCCTTCGAGGGCCGCGCCGGCTTCATCCGCTGTTTTGCCGGCACCGAAGCCCCGGCCGATCTCGCCTCCCGCCTCGGCCGCGACTGGTCGATCTTGCGCGTCACCTTCAAGCCCTACCCCGTCTGCGCCTTCAACCAGACGCCCGTGACAGGCGCATTGGCGCTCCGCGAGACGCTCGCCGGCCGGGAGATCGCGGCCGTCAGGGTGCGGATGAACCCCTACGAGACCGGCTATGCCGGCATGGACGCAGCCGGCCCGTTCAGCTCGATCTCCGGTACGCTGATGAGCATACCGTTCTGCATCGCGACGACGCTCGTCCATGGCGTCCCGAGCATGCGGCACATGACGACCTATGACGACGCCGCCGTGAACGGACTGGTCGCGAGGACGACGCTGGTGACCGACCCGGGCGTGCCGGTCCTGAGCGCCGTCATCGAGGCGGATACGGCCGACGGTGCGACGCATCTCCACGAGCAGAGGATGACCCCGGCCGACTACGCCTTCGACCGCGCGACGCTGCGCGAACTCCTGACCCGGACGGGTGCGGAGCAAGGGCTGGAGCAAGGGCTGTTCGAGCGGATCGAGCGTGTCGTCGATGCCCTGCCGAACGGCAGGATCGAGGATGTCGTCGGGCTGTTCACGGCGATAGAGCCGCGCCGCGTCGCGGCCTAGGCGGTCGCAGGATCAAACCCGCCCTGTGACGACGATCTCTCTTTGCATAAAAATGAATTATGACTCATTACTCATATCATGGTAGTTCCGTCGCGTGGAATCGAGAGCCTCATGAGTGAGCCAACGACGTCGGCCGCGGCCGGCACCGGGCACAACGCCGCAGCGGAGCTGCTCGCGCTCTATCGCTCGCTGGTGCTGATCCGGCGCTGCGAGGAGCGGCTGAGCACGATGTTCGCCGATGGCGAGGTGCCGGGCTTCATCCATCTGAGCATCGGGCAGGAGGCCGTCTCGGCCGGCGTCATGGCGGCGCTGACGCCCGAGGACACCATTGCCTCGACGCATCGCGGCCATGGCCACGCCATCGCCAAGGGGCTCTCGCTGGACGGCTTCTTCGCCGAGTTGCTGGCGCGCGACACCGGGCTCTGCCGTGGCCGCGGCGGCTCGATGCATGTCGCTGACATGTCAGTCGGCATGCTCGGCGCCAACGGCATCGTCGGGGCCGGGCTCTCGATCGCGCTCGGCAGCGCGCTGGCGCACAGGACGCTGAAGAACGACGCGATCGCGGTCGCCTTCTTCGGGGACGGCGCGCTGGCCGAAGGGCTGATGCATGAGTGCCTGAACATGGCGGCGCTGTGGAAGCTGCCGCTGCTGTTCGTCTGCGAGAACAATGGCTGGGGCGAGTTCCTGCCGACCTCGAGGCAGCTCTCCTTCTCGCTGGAGGGGCTCGCCGCCGCCTATGGCATCCCCCATGTCGCGATCGACGGCAACGACGTCGCGGTCGTCGCCGCGCATGCGGCGCACATCGTTGCCGAGGTGCGAAGCGAGGGTCCGCGCATCCTTGAATGCCTGACCACGCGGGTCCGCGGGCATTTTGAGGGCGACGCCCAGAAATACCGCGACCCGGACGAATTGGCCGCGCTCAGCGAACGCGATCCGCTGGGCATTGCCGCCGGCCAGCTCACGGCGATGGGCGTGGGCGAGGCCGCCCTGTCAGACATCACGACCGAGATCGCGGCAAGGATCGAGGCGGCGGTCGCAGCGGCCCGCGCCGCGCCCGCGCCCCTGTTCGAGGCGGCGATGGCGGATGTCTACACCGGTGCCCAGATCCGGCAGCCAGCCAGGCAGGGAGGCGTCTGATGGCCGAGATGCGCTATCTGCGGGCGATCAACCAAGCGCTTTCCGACGCGATGGCCGCCGATCCGAGCGTGATCCTGATCGGCGAGGACGTCGCGGAGGCCGGCGGCGCTTTCGGCGCCAGCCGTGGCCTGCGCGAGCGCTTCGGTGCCGAGCGGGTAATCGACACGCCGATTTCGGAAGCCGCGCTGGCGGGTGCCGCCGTCGGCGCCGCGTTGAGCGGCCTGCGGCCGGTCGCCGAGATCATGTTCATGGACTTCACCACGCTGGTGATGGACGCGCTGGTGAACCAGGCGGCCAAGGCCCGCTTCATGTTCGGCGGCCAGCGCTCCGTGCCGATGGTGCTGCGCACCCCCCATGGCGGCGGTCTCGGCGCCGGCCCGCAGCATTCGCAATGCCTCGAGGCCTGGTTCGCGCATGTGCCGGGGCTGAAGGTGGTCTGCCCCTCGGACCCGGCCAGCGCCTATGGCCTGCTGCGCGCCGCGATCGCAGATCCGGACCCGGTCGTCTTCATCGAGCACAAGGCGCTCTACGCGATGAAGGGCGAGGTGCCCGACGATCTGCCGGTGATCCCGCTCGGACAGGCCGGCATCCTGCGCGAGGGCCGCGACGTCTCCATCGTCGCCTATGGCGCGGCGGTCCACACCGCGCTCACAGCCGCGACGCAACTGGCCGAGGAGGGCATCGAGGCGGAGGTCGTCGATCTGCGCAGCATCCAGCCCTGGGACGAAGCGACCGTGCTGGCCTCGCTCTCGCGCACGCACCATCTCGTCGTCGTGCACGAAGCCGTCGAGGCCTTCGGTGTCGGCGCCGAGATCGTCGCCCGCATGGCCGATATCGGCTTCGACGAGCTCGACGGCCCGATCCTGCGCGTCGCCGCGCCGTTCATGCCGGTGCCGTTCTCGAAAGGGCTGGAGACGGCCTACCTCCCCTCCCCGGAGCGCGTCGCCGCCGCCGTGCGCCGCACTCTGGCCTGAAGGAACCCGCCATGTCTGAAAAAACCGGAACGTCGGACGCCATCCTCTATGAGCGCCGCAATGCCGTGGCGCTGATTACGATCAACCGCCCTTCGACGCTCAACGCCCTCGACATGGCGACGCTCGCGGCCCTAGACGAGGCGGTGGCGCGCGCGGCTTCGGATGAGGCCGTGCGGGTCGTCGTCTTCACCGGCGCGGGCGAGCGTGCCTTCGTCGCGGGCGGCGATATCGCCGATCTCGACAGCCGGCAGGGCCTGCCGCACTATCTCGAACTCGGCGAGCGGCTGCACGCGGTCTTCCGCCGGATCGAGACGCTGGACAAGCCGACCATCGCCGCCGTCAACGGCTGGGCGCTGGGTGGCGGCACCGAACTGCTGCTCTGCATCGACATCCGCATCGCCGCCGCCTCGGCCAAGTTCGGCCTGCCGGAGATCAATCTCGGCCTCTTCCCGGGCGCGGGCGGCTCGCAGCGACTGATCCGTCAGATTCCGCTCTGCAAGGCCAAGGAGCTGATGTTCACCGGCGCGCGCATCGACGCGACGGAAGCCGAAAAGCTCGGCCTGATCAACCGCGTCGTACCCGACGCCGAGGCGCTGCCGCAGGCGCTCGCTTTGGCCGAAACGATCGCCGCCAAGTCGCCGCTGGTGCTGAAGCTGCTCAAGCGGACGATGAGCGACGGTCTCGACATGCCGCTGCCCTCCTCGCTGCGCCACGAGCAGGCGATGATTGGCCTCGTGCTCGACACGCAGGATGCGCATGAGGGTTGCAAGGCCTTCCTCCAGAAGCGCCCCGCCCAGTTCAAGGGCGCCTGAGATGGCCACGCCCGCCGCCATCGTCATGCCCAAGCTCGGTCTGACCATGACTGAGGGCCTGCTTGCCGAGTGGCGAGTCGGAGCGGGCGATACGGTCGCGACCGGCGACATCCTCTTCGTCATCGAGACCGAGAAGATCGCGACCGAGATCGAGGCCCAGCATCCCGGCCGTATCGGGGACATCCTCGTCGCCGAAGGCGAGACGGTGCCGGTCGGAGCCGCGCTCGCGACCTGGGCGGATGGAGACGCCGCGCTTGCCGGCGCGGGCACAGGGCCGAATTCCAGCCCGGCCGCCGAAGCGCCGACACCACAGCCTCCCGCCGCTGCCGTGCCCCGGCAGGCCTCGCCCGCCAGGGCCGATGCGGGGGGGCGCATCGTCGCCACGCCGTTGGCCCGCCGCGTCGCCCGGCAGAACGGGATCGCGCTCGACCAGCTCTCCGGCTCGGGGCCGCAGGGCCGCATCAAGCTGAAGGATGTCGAGGCGGCGCTGGCCGCCGCGCCTGCCCCCGGCCCCACACCGATCCGGACGGCGGGCGGCCGGCGCCGCCCTGCGACGGCGGTTGAGCAGGTCGTGGCGCGGCGGCTCTCGCTGGCCAAGCAGACGATCCCGCATTTCTACGTGCTGGCCGAGGCCGACATCACCAGCCTCCTCGCAATGCGCGAGGAGCTGAACGGCTCGGGCGGCCGCCTGCGCCTCAGCATCACCCATGTCATCGTGGCGGCGGTCGGGCGTGCGCTCCTGGCCCTGCCGCAGCTCAACGCGATCTGGGACGAGGGCGACATCGTCACGCTGGACGGCAGCGATGTCGGGCTGGCGGTGGACAGCCCGCGCGGCCTGATGGTGCCGGTCCTGCGCGATGCCGGCGCCCATCATCTGGACGCGGTCGCGGAAGCCTGCGCCGACATCGTCACCAGGGCGCGCGACGGCCGGCTGACGGCAGCCGACTGCGCGGGCGGCGCGATCAGCGTCTCCAATATCGGCATGTATGGCGCATCTCATCTCGTCTCGATCATCAACCCCGGCCAATCCGCGATCCTCGGCGTGGCCGCGACCAAGCCGGTCTTCCGCCCCGATGCGCAGGGCCGGCCGCAGCTGCGGCAGGAGCTCGGGCTGGTCCTGTCCTGCGACCATCGCGTCATCGACGGCGTGCGCGCCGCCCAGTTCCTCGACCTCGTCGTCAAGACGCTCGAACACCCGTTGCCGCTGCTGCGCCAGCCTGCGACCGAAGGGAGACCGACATGAATTTCGACCGCAGCGACGAGCAGACCATGCTCGCCGACACGGCGCGGCGCGTGGGCGAAAAATTCGGCCTCGACTACTGGCGCGATCTCGATGCCCGGAAGGCCTTTCCGTCCGCAATCTGGCAGGAGATCTGCGAGGCCGGCCTCTGCGGCATCGCGGTTCCGGAGGAATATGGTGGCGCCGGCCTCGGCATGACCGAGATGGCGATGGCGATCGAGGCGCTCTGCGCCGCCGGCGGCGGCTCGACGCTGAGCCAGATGTTCATGTGCAATCCCGTCTTCGGCGGCGTCACCATCAGTACCTTCGGCACGCAGGCGATGAAGCGCGAATTGCTGCCCGACCTCGTCGCCGGCAAGGCGATGTTCGCCATGGCGCTGACGGAGCCGGACGCGGGAACCAACACGCTGGCGATGAAGACCTTCGCCAGGGCCGATGGCGATGGCTGGCGGATCAACGGCCAGAAGATCTGGATCACCGCGGTCCCGCAGGCGACGAAGATCCTCGTCGTCGCCCGGACCAAGAAGCTCGAGGAGATCAGCCGCAAGACCGATGGCATCAGCCTCTTCCTGATCGATGTCGCCCGCGACGGCCTGAGCCACCAGGCGATCGACAAGGTCGGCACCAGCACGCTGCCGTCGAGCTCCGTCTTCTTCGAGGATGTCCGGGTCGAGCCGCACGAACTCGTCGGCACGCTCGATGGCGGCTTCCGCGAGCTGCTCGACGTGCTGAACACCGAGCGCATCGTCACCACGGCCGGCCTCGTCGCGACTGCGCAGCTCGCGATCAGGCTCGCCGTCGACTACGCCCGCGAGCGCAAGGTCTTCAACAACGCGCCGATCGGCTCCTATCAGAGCATCCAGTTTCCGCTGGCGGAGGCGCAGATCCAGCTCGAATGCGCGCGGCTGATGAACCACAAGGCGGCCACGCTCTATGACCAGGGCAAGCCCTACGGCTCCGAGGCCAACATGGCCAAATATCTCGCCGGCCATGCCGCTGGCCTCGCCACCGACCGCGCCATCCAGACGCTCGGCGGCATGGGCTACGCCAAGGAATACCATGTCGAGAGGCTGTGGCGCGACGCTCGCCTGTTCAGGGTCGCTCCCGTCTCCGAGGAGATGATCCTGAACTACGTCGCCCAGCACGATCTCGGCCTGCCCCGGTCCTACTGATATGGCAGCCGTTACGATCGAAATCGGCACGGAAGCCCGCCCTGCCGATGCGGCTGCAGCCGCTGACGCCGCGCGGATTGGTCAGGAACCGCGTCGTCGTCTCGCCCACGGCAACCTACAGCGCCGGGGACGGCATCCCGACCGCCTAGGAGCCTGTCCGAGTAATACCAACGGCCCTCACGATTGACCGATATGTGCCCATTCGCGCATCCCGATGGATGTGATGGTGCTGGGTTGATCGACGAGGCGGTTCCAGGCGTCGCAGGCGGCGTCGATGATGTCGTCGTAGGTGTCGAAGACGCGGTTTGAGAGCCAGTTGGCGCGCAGATACTGCCAGATGTTCTCGACCGGGTTCAGTTCGGGTGAGCGCGAGGGCAGAAAGATCAGCGAGATGTTTTTCGGCACGGCGAGTTTGGCCGTCGTGTGCCATCCGGCGCGGTCGAGCAGCAGGACGGCATGAGCGCCCTTTGCGACTGTCCTGGCGATCTCGTCGAGATGGACCTGCATGGCGTGAGTGTCGGCAAAAGGCATGGCGAGCGCTGCGCCGACGCCCCGTGCCGGGCAGATCGCCCCGAAGAGATAGGCGCTCTCGTAGCGCTGATCGGCGGGCTGGCGCGGCCTGGTTCCGCGCCTGGCCCATTGTCGGACCAGGCCGTTCTTCTGGCCGATGCGGGCCTCGTCCTGGAACCAGAGTTCGATGGGCTTGCGCTTGGGCACATGGGCGAGATGCGCCTTCAGCGTCACCGCGAAGTTTTTTGGGCCTGCGGTGGCGTCGAGTGCTTCCTTCAGGATCTCGGCCTCGAGCGTCTTCTTGCCAAGAAGCCGATGAAGCTCGCGGATCTGGTTTTGCAGCATCCGGTACTCGGACACCGGAACGACCTCTTCCTCGGACCGCGTCGCCGTTAGCGCGCCCTGGTTCGCCAGCCGACGCCAGGAGAACAACTGGTTGGGCGCAATCCCATGCCGCCGGGCAACCAGGCTCACGCTCATGCCGGGCTCATAGGTCTCCGCGACGATCGCCAACTTCTCCGCCGGCGCCCTGCTCTCAGCCGAGATCGCCGAGAAGCAGGCGCGATCGATCAAGTACCAGATCACCATCGCCAAGCTGCCGCTCGCCAAGGACGTCGGCGACTTCGTCTTCGATGGCACGCCGCTCAACGAGACGCTCGTCCGCGACCTGTCCGGCGGCAACTTCATCGCCCATCAGCGCAATGTCGTCCTCGTCGGCGGCACCGGGACCGGCAAGACCCATCTCGCCATCGCGATCGCCCGCGCCTGCATCCGTTCCGGCGCGCGCGGGCGCTTCTTCAACGTCGTCGATCTCGTCAACAAGCTCGAGGCCGAGGCCCGCGCCGGCCGCCAGGGTCGCATGGCCGACTATCTCTCGCGCATGGACTTCATCGTTCTCGACGAACTCGGCTATCTGCCCTTCGCCCAGTCCGGCGGCCAGTTGCTGTTCCACCTGATCAGCAGGCTCTACGAACAGAGCTCCGTCATCGTCACCACCAACCTCGCCTTCGGCGAATGGCCCTCCGTCTTCGGCGACGCCAAGATGACCACGGCGCTCCTCGACCGGCTGACCCATCACTGCGACATCGTCGAGACCGGCAACGAGAGCTGGCGCTTCAAGAACAGGCTCTGAGCGACGCGCCGCCTTCGACCCGGAGCCGGCGCGGCTGTGCAACCCCGACCAGCTTCGCCGCGCCGCCTCCTCACCGCCTCAGCCTATCAGGGGGTCAAGATTGGACGCCACGATGCCGAGGTCGGGGTAAAATGGGCATGGTAGCGCGGGCGGCGGGCGAGCCATGCTCGGACGAGCGCCGTTTTGTTGGTCGCGTAATTGTCCATGATGATGTGGATATCGAGGTCGGCCGGCACCTGCGCATCGATCTGCTTGAGGAAGTCGAGAAACTCGGCGGCGCGGTGCCGCTTGTAGCATTTGCCGATCACGAAGCCCGAGGCGATGTCGAGCGCTGCGAAAAGGGAGGTCGTGCCATGGCGGACGTAGCCAGGAGTTCGACGTTCGGGCACGCCGGGCATCATAGGCAGGACCGGCTGTTCCCGGTCGAGCGCCTGGATCTGGCTCTTCTCGTCGACGCTGAGCACCAATGCCCGATTGGGCGGCGATAGGTAGAGCCCGACGATGTCGCGGACCTTGTCGACGAACAGGGGATCACTCGACAGCTTGAACGTCTCTGAGCGGTGCGGCTGCAACCCGAAAGCGGTCCATATGCGGCGGATCGTAGTATGGGAGAAGCCGGTCTCGCCCGCCATCGAGCGGATCGACCAGTGGGTAGCGTCGGCCGGCTTGGAGCGAAGCGTGCGCTCGATCACCGCGGCGACCTGGTCATCCTCTATCGTTCTCGGCCTGCCCGGACGAGCCTCGTCCAGCAGTCCTTCCACACGATCCTTGAGGAAGCGCCGGCGCCACTTGCCGACTGTGTGTTCGTGCACGCCCAACTCGATCGCGACGACCTTGCTCTGGATGCCGTCGGCGCTACTATTGCGCGACGATCTGGATGGGGAGCGCGACAATCTGGATGAGATTCTGGATCGCGACGGGCTTACGATGCCGGGCGTGATTGTCGCTGGCAAGGGCTATGTTTCCGGTTGATTGTCGCGGCGCGACAGCGCTCCGACATTCTTGATTGTCGCGAAGTTTGGCGGCCGCCCCGCGCCCTGCTGTTTTCGGTCGATGGCGGCTCGGCGTCTGTAGCTGTCGACGTTCATTTCGAAGATGGTGGCGTGATGGACGAGGCGGTCGACGGCCGCGAGCGTCATGGCTGGATCGGGGAAGATCTTGCCCCATTCTCCGAAGGGCTGATTAGCGGTGATCAGCGTCGAGCGGCGCTCGTAGCGGGCGCTGATGAGCTCGAACAGCACGGATGTTTCGGCCTGGTCCTTGGTGACGTAGGCGAGGTCGTCGAGGATCAGCAGGTGGTATTTGTCGAGCTTGGCGATGGCCGCTTCCAGGGCAAGTTCGCGCCGCGCGACTTGGAGTTTCTGGACGAGATCGGAGGTGCGGGTGAACAGGACCCGCCAGCCGTTTTCGATCAAGGCGAGCCCGATGGCGGAGGCGAGATGGGACTTTCCGCCGCCCGGTCCACCCAGGAGGATGAGGTTGGCGCCCTTGTCGAGCCAGCTGTCGCCGGCGCAGATCGCCATGACGTGCGCCTTCGAGACCATCGGCAGTGCCTCGAAGTCGAAGCTGTCGAGGGTTTTGCCTGGTAACAGCCTGGCCTCGGCGAGATGTCGCTCGACGCGGCGGCGATCACGTTCGGCGATCTCGTGCTCTGCGAGAGTGGCGAGGAACCTGGCGGCGGGCCAGCCTTCCTTGTCGGCCCTCTCGGCGAAGGCTGGCCAGCCATGCTTGATCGCAGGCAGTCGCAGATCGTTGAGGATAATGGCGAGGCGGGCGTGGTCGATGTCCTTCGTCATGCCGCTTCTCCCACGCCGCCATCGAGAAGCGCCTCATAGGCGACCAGGGGAGTGAGATGGACCACGACCTGCGGCAATGCCGCCGGATCGGGAGCGAAGCGCTCGCGCAAAATCGCCATATCTGGCGCCGTGCCGGCATCGAGTCCGGCCGTGAGGATGGCGGCGAGATCGGCTTCGCAGCCGCGATCATGAGCCAGCGCCAGCAGATCGACCATCAGCTTGCACGCCGGTCGCTCCGGCATGCGTTCAAGCAATCGGTCGAAGGTCCGGCGATAGGCGTCGCGCGGAAAGAGCTGGTCGCGGTAGACGAGGCCCAGCAGCGCCATCGGCTTGCGCCTGAGCGCATGGATCACATGCCGATAATCGACGACATGGCCATGCTTGCCTTTGGCATCAGCGCGCCCGCGCGGCAGGCTCATCAGCGACGTGCCGCCGATGAACAGGTCGAGCCGGTCATCGTAAAGCCTGACGCGCAGGCGATGGCCGATCAGCCGGGAGGGCACGGTGTAGAACACCTTCCTGAGCGTGAAGCCGCCCGAGGAGGTCACGGTGACGATCGTCTCCTCATAGTCGCAGGTTCTGCGGCCGGGCAGCGCCTGCAGGCTCGGGCGCTCGGCTTCGATGCGCCTGGCGTTGCGCGCATTCCCGCGACTGATGAGTTCGTCGATGAACTGACGGTAGGCACAGAGATCGTCGAAGTCGGCCGTGCCTCGCATCAGCAGTGCGTCCCTGACAACCTTCTTGAGATGGCCGTGGGGGCTCTCGATCGAGCCGTTCTCATGGGCGACGCCGCGGTTGTTGCGCGTCGGCTCCATGCCGTAATGGGCGCACAACGCGTCATAGCGCTGGGTCAGATCCTCGCGTGCGGCCTTGTCCAGGTTGCGGAATGCGGCAGACAGGCTGTCGCTGCGATGTTCCCGCGGGGCACCGCCCAGCGCCCACAGAGCATTCTGGAGCCCTTCGGCGAGCGCGACATAGCTCTCGCCGCCGAGGATGACATGGACATGCGCGAAGCCCGAGCAGGCGAGCCGGAAGTGATAAAGCCGATGATCGAGGGCCGCGCCGGCGATCGTGACGTGCAGCTCCCCCATAGCGGTGAAGTCGGACAACCCCATCCGGCCAGGCTCGTGGACCTGCCGGAAGATGACGTCCTGTTCCGTGCCGTGAAGCGCGCGCCACGCGCGGATACGCCGCTCGATGGTCCGCCTGATGCCAGGAGAGAGCTCGGGATGGCGGCGCTGCATCTCCTCGAAGATGGCCACCGGCCTCAAGCCCGGCGCCGCTTGCAGCATCGGCACGATCTCGCCGTCGAAAATATCGGTCAGGGGATCGGGCCTGCGCCGATCGCGCGTCACGATCTTCTGCGACGGCAGCCGTCGATCCTGTTCAAAGCGGTAGGCGGTGGAGCCGCTGAACGACGCTTTCGCCGCCGCAAGCGGGGGCGCGTCCGTCTGTCGGAACTTCATGTAGAGCCTCATCTGGTGATCGGTGACATGGCGGCCGGGCAACGGATGGATCTCCTGCGAGACGGTCCAATCCGAATATCCGGTCGGTCGCGATCACCTGACCCAAGCTCCACACCGGGAACAAAAGGCCGCTCGCCGGGATCGGGCTTCCGGTCGGGCTACGCCCTCCCTACACCCCGATCCCGGCGAAACCTCTCATCCTGATTGTCGCGCTAGTCCCATCCTGATTGTCGCGCGGCAGCGCAACGAAGAATGATCCGGCAACGTTCCGACATTGACCGCGCCACTCGTCGCCGACGGATCTGCCGTTCCAGGTATTCCCGCTCTTCCAGCTCCAGCACCAAAGGTGCCGTAGGCCGCCCGCCCGCGTTCGCCATACCACGCTCCTCATCACCAAAGCCCAGCATACAATGATGCTTACTTCAGTTCCAGATGACTAGCTCAAGGCGAGAAGGCCGCCCCTTTGCAGCGACGTTCCCGAGCGGCCGGGTTCACGAGATCCGTCAGCAGTTTTGCCACGTGCTGTACAACTGCGGACGGCTCCTCCTTGCGCCACGCCGCGACCAATTCCGAACTCGGGGCGTTGGTCTCGTCAAATGGGCGATAGCACACGCCGGGCTGCGCAATGACGCTGGCCGATTCCGGCACGAACGCTACACCTAGGCCGCCTGCGACCAAGCCAATTACCGCATGAATCTGATGGATCTCATGCACGATGGGCAGGCTCAGGCCCTGCGCGTTTGTGATCACCTTGAACTTGCTTTCGAGATAGCGCCGTTTCGGCAAAGGCGTCGTGATGAGCGCCTCGTTGCGCAGGTCGTCGTATCGGATCGACGCTTGTTTCGAGAGCGGACTGTCGGTTGCCATGGCGACGACATATGGCTCCTTATAAAGATAAGCCGTGTCGAACCGCCCATAGGCAAACATCGGGCGCATCAGGCCGATATCGATGCGCCGAGCTTCGAGGGCATCGACCTGTTCGCTCGTCACCATCTCCCGCAGCACGAGTTCGATTTCGGGCAGAACCTTGCGCAGAAGCGCGACGATGCCCGGCAGGACGTTGAACGGTGCGGCCTCGACGAAACCGATCGTGATACGGCCGATTTTGCCCTTAGCCGCCTTGTGCACCATCGCCCGGGCGAGGTCCATCTGGCGCAGCGTCAGCTCGGTTTCGGCGAGGAAGACGCGTCCAGGCTGCGTCAGCTCGACCCGGCGCTTCGTCCGCTCGAATAGCGTGACGCCGAGATCATCCTCGAGACGGGCGATCGCGAGGCTCAGGGCCGGCTGTGTCAAGCCGAGCCGCGCGGCTGCGCGGGAGAAGCTTAACTCCTCAGCGAGCAGCATGAAGGCGATGAGTTGACGGCGATCCAAGACGGCCTCGATTATCGGTTATAAATCGTTATTATTTGTTTATAGAATCTCATAAGCACAATCTAGCCATGCCACAGCTCCGCAAAGGGGCAGCGGCTATCGAGGGGGAGATTGAACGATGGCGCATGGCGCGCGGCCGAACGTGCTGCTGATCACGGTGGATCAATGGGCGGCGGATCTCATGAGCCATGCCGGCCATGCGGTAATCGAAACACCGACCATCGACGCCTTGGCGCGCAACGGCAGGCGCTTCACGCGCGCTTATGCGGAGGTGCCGATCTGCATCCCATCTCGCCGCTCCCTGATGACGGGAATGACAGCCCGCCGGCATGGCGACCGCGTCTTCCAGCCTGCTCTCCCGATGCCGGAAGCCGCGACGCTCGCATCGACGTTTCGTGCTGCAGGCTACCAGGCGCAGGCAGTGGGCAAGCTTCACGTCTACCCTCCGCGTAATCGCATCGGCTTCGACGATGCGATGGTCGTCGAGGAAGGACGCGGGCAACTCGGGATCGTCGACGACTACGAAATGTTTCTGGCGGATAAGGGCCATCCCGGCGAGCAGTTCCTGCACGGGATGAGCAACAACGAGTATTCCTGGCGGCCGTGGCACCTCCCGGAAGATTGCCATGTGACGAACTGGGTCGCGCGGACAACGGCACGCACCATCAAGCGGCGCGATCCAACCCGGCCCTCTTTTTGGTTTGCGTCCTTCACTCACCCTCATCCGCCGCTCGCGCCTCTCCAATCCTATCTAGCCCGATACGCCCGCCGGACGATCGACGGTGAAGTCGTGGGAGATTGGGCGGGCGAGGCCGCTCCTTTCGCCCTTCGCGTGATCCAGAACCACTATCCTTCGCTGCCACACGAGCAAATGCAGGATGTAAAGCGGGCCTACTACGCACTCTGCACGCATATCGACCATCAGCTGCGGGTGATCATCGGGACGCTGCGGGAGGAGGGAATCCTCGACGACACCATCGTCGCCTTCACGAGCGATCATGGCGATATGCTGGGTGACCATGGCATGTTCGCCAAGCGGTGCTTGCTCCAACGCTCCGCTGCGATACCGATGATCCTGATGGGGACGGCGAACTGCCAGCGTCTGAAGCCGGGCACGCTCGACGATCGCCCCGCCGCGCTGCACGACGTCATGCCGACGCTGCTAGATCTGTGCGGCATTGCCACACCTACGAGCTGCGACGGGGTTTCGCTCGTCGGTGAACACGAGCGCGATGCGCTTTATGGCGAGTCCCTCGAAGGCGAGCAGGCGATGCGCATGATGGTGGATCGTCGCTACAAGCTGATCTGGTATGTCGCTGGCAACCGGGTTCAGCTTTTTGACCTGGAGCGCGACCCGCGGGAAACCACGGACCTCGCCGCTGATCAGGCTCATGCCGGAATCCGCCACGACCTGACAGAAAAGCTGATCACACAGCTCTATGGCAGCGATGAGGATCTTGTACGGAACGGCCATCTTGTCGGCCTACGGGAGCCCCCGATGGCAGCAAAGCCCAACCGCGGCCTTTCCGGTCAGCGCGGCCTGCATTTTCCCGCTGTTCCGATAGATCCTGATCCCAGTCGCGTCGTGGGCGCGTCATGAGGGAGGGTCGTTCCGTGGCCAGTCTCTCGGCCAGCTATCGAGAGCTCGAGGGGCGCCATGTCGTGATCACCGGGGGCGCCTCCGGTATCGGATTGTGCATGGTCGAGAGCTTCCTGGGCCAAGCAGCGCATGTCACGGTTATTGACCACGACGAGCATGCACTGCGCTCCTGCGCGGAGCGATTCGGCGACGGCAGAGCGACATTCAGGTGCGCCGATCTGTCTTCGATTGCAGTCGCAAGCACGACGATCCGCGACTGTGCCGCCGTAGCTCCGATTGATGTGCTGATCGCGAATGCTGCGAACGATACCCGCCATAGCTGGAACGGCGTGACGGAAGAAAGCTGGCGCAACGTACTGGCCGTCAATCTCGATCACCAGTTCTTCTGCGCCCAGGCTGCGGCCGGCGATATGGTCGGCCGCGGCCGGCCTGGCGTCATCATCCTGATGGGATCGGTGGCTGCCCGTCGTGGTCGCCCGGCCATGATCGGCTATCTGACGGCGAAA
Organism: Allobosea vaviloviae; assembly: GCF_001298265.1. GTDB lineage: Bacteria > Pseudomonadota > Alphaproteobacteria > Rhizobiales > Beijerinckiaceae > Allobosea > Allobosea vaviloviae_B. Next base: position 23,220 of record NZ_LGSZ01000085.1, read on the forward strand.
GCGGCGATCGACGGCATGGTCAGAGGCCTGGCACGCGAACTCGGACAAAAGAGGATCAGGGTCGCCGGGCTCGTGCCGGGCGCGATCGAGACGGAACGTCAACGCCGCCTGTGGCGGACGCCGGCGTCGGAGCAATACCTCCTGACCGAACAGGCGATGCCGGTCTTGCTCGACGGATGGGACATCGCCGCAATGACGCTGTTTCTTGCCTCGGATGGCGCACGCGGCTGCACGGGGCAGATCTATGTGGTCGATGCCGGGCTTTCATAAGAGCCCAACCCGAAAAGAGTTGAGCAGTTTCAGGTTGTGATTCCGTCAGGTTGCGAGACTTGATGGAGGCCACGATGTCCTGGACCGAAACCGCTCGGCGTGATCATGCACGCCGAGGGCTGCGCTATTCAAGCGATCTGACCGACAGCCAGAGCGTCAAAACCACCGAAAGCGGCGGTGTTCGCGGCTTCGACGCCGGCAAGAAGATCAACGGCCGCAAGCGCCACATCGTCACCGACACACTCGGCCATCTGGTCGGGCTCGTCGTCCACGGCGCTGATGTCCAGGATCGAGACGGGGCGTCGAGGTCCTGGCCTCGATCCGCCATTGCTATCCCTGGCTGCGTCACGTCTTCGCCGATGGCGGGTACGGCGGCGACAAACTGAAGGGACGCTTGACCAAGGTCGGCCACTGGAGCCTACAGATCATCAAGCGCTCCGATCACGCCAAGGGCTTCGAGATTTTGCCGCGGCGATGGGTCGTTGAACGCACCTTCGCTTGGCTCGGTCGCTGCCGCAGGCTCGCAAAGGACTACGAAAAAACCATTGGCCTGACAGTCGAACGGCGTGCCGTGATCCTGATCAAAAAAATGGCGTTAGACGCCGACGGCTTTATGAGGATCGGTACGCGCGAAAGCTCCATCTTGGCCGAGGCACGACCTCGAGACCGGATACGTTGGCGCAGACTGAAGAGCCGGAAAGAAATCCCTTGCAGGCCGGGCGAGCCATACGTTTTTGAGCGTGATCCCGTGCCGGCGGAAGAAGCGCCAGAGCCCGGCGATGCTGGCCCCGACTTGCCTCTCCGCCAGCGCGGCCTTGATCTCGGCGAGCGTGATGTCCCGGTTCGCCGCCACGATCTCCATGATCGCGCGGGCCTGGCGTTCCATGGCTTGGGAGCGACGGTCCCCGCCAAGCGCCTTCGGGCGAGGCGCACCACGTTCGCGCTCACGCTTGCGCCCGCGGCTGACGCTGGCGGCGCTCACCCCAAAGCGATCCGCCGCCTCCCGATGGCTGGCCCCTTCCGCCACCGCCCGCAGAACTCGAATACGAAGATCGACCGAGAGAGCCTTCGACATGCCTGCCGGCCTCCGCCCGGCAGATAGTCTGATGATGTGGACGCCCCCGCCCCACCGGCGGCGCTATGGTGCCGATCCGGGTGCCGAAGCAACGAGAGGAGCGTTCGCATGACGATCAAGACGATTGGACTGGACCTGGCGAAGAGCGTTTTTCAGGCGCACGGCGTCGACGCGGACGGAGCGACGATGCTGGTGAAGAAGCTGCATCGCAAGCAGATGCTGCCGTTCTTCTCGAAGCTTTCGCCTTGCCTGATCGGCGTGGAAGCGTGCGGAACAGCGCACCATTGGGCGCGAACGCTCTCGGCGATGGGGCATGAGGTTCGCTTGATCCCGCCATCCTACGTCAAGGCATTCGTCAAGCGCGGGAAGAGCGACGCGATCGACGCAGAGGCGATCTGCGAAGCGGTCCAGCGGCGAACCATGCAGTTCGTGCCGGTGAAGACGGTCGTTCAGCAAGGCATCCTCATGACGCATCGGGCCAGATCCCTGCTCGTTCGTCAGCGCACGCAGGCCGCCAACGCCTTGCGATCGCATCTGGCCGAACTGGGGCTCGTCGCCAATCCCGGCGTCGCCAATCTGGCAAGGCTCGCCGAGCAGGCGCTCGCTGGTCAGAATGTGCTTCCCTCCTTCGCCCGTGCGGCGCTGGAGATCATGCTTCGCCAGATCGTGGCGCTCGGCCAGGAGATCGCGGAGCTCGACCGCCAGATCGCCGCCTGGCATGCCGAAAGCGAGGCAAGCAGGAGGCTCGCCGCCATCCCAGGCCTTGGCGTGATCACGGCGACCGCGGTTGCGGCCACAGTCACTGATCCCGATCAGTTCCGATCCGGCAGGCAGTTCGCGGCCTGGCTCGGCTTAACGCCACAGCAAAAATCGACTGGCGGCAAGACCAGGCTGGGCGGAATCTCCAAGCAGGGAGACCGCTACCTGCGCCGATTGCTCGTCGTCGGCGCCACGGCCGTCATCCGGCATACGAAGGACAAGCCGACGCCGATGGCCGCGTGGATCAGGAAACTGCTTGAGAAAAAGCCCTTTAACAGCCCGTTGACGAAGTCGCAGTCGCCTGATTCCGTCTGAACATCGCGATTCGGACGGGGGGCGTGTGAGATGGCGATGCGGCGGGAGACCGGGTCTCAGTGTGATCTGGTCGTGACCTGGGCTGAGATGCCGCGGTCGCCGGGGCATGCCTTTTACGACAGGCTGCAGAACTTGCTGATCGAAGCTGGGTTCGACGCCTTCGTCGAGGAGGTCTGCAAGCCGTATTACGCGCCGCGCATGGGCGCGCCCTCGCTGCCGCCGGGCCGATATTTCCGCATGCACATGGTCGGGTATTTCGAAGGCATCGACAGCGAACGCGGCATTGTGTGGCGTTGCTCGGATTCCTTTTCGCTGCGAGATTTCCTGCGTCTGGCGAACCGGGACAAGGTTCCCGATCACTCGTGGTTGTCGAAGACGCGCTCGCGCCTGCCGCATGAGGCGCATGAGAAAGTGTTCGGCTGGGTGTTGAATCTCGTCGCCGAGCGCGGTCTGGTGAAGGGCGAGCGTATCGGCGTCGACGGTTCGACCATGGAAGCCAACGCCGCGCTGCGAACGATCGTGCGCCGCGACAGCGGCGAGACCTATCGCGCGATGCTGACGCGCATGGCGCAGGAGAGCGGCATCGAAACGCCGACGATCGACGATCTCATCCGGCTCGACCGCAAGCGGAAGGGCAAGAAGCTCTCGAACGAAGACTGGACGAGCACGACCGATCCGGACGCCAGGATCGCGCGGATGAAGGACGGGACGACGCATCTGGCTTACAAGCCCAAGCACGCCGTCGATCTCGACACCGGCATCATCGTGGCGGCCCCGATTCATCCGGCCGACGAGGGCGATACGACGACGCTCGATCCCACGCTGGAGGCGGCGGCGCGCAATCTCGCCGATGTCGGCCTTGCGCCGACGCCCGAGGCCCCCTGCGAATTGGTGGCTGACAAAGGTTATCATTCACGCGAGGGGCTGAAGGACCTTGACGGCGGCGTCTGGAAGACGCGGATCGCCGAGCCGAAACCCTCGAAGGGGTATTTGCGGTGGCATGGCGATGAAGCGGCGCGGGAGGCCGTTTACGCCAACCGCGCGAGGTTGAAATCCGGTATCGGGCGGGACGCGATGCGCCGACGCGGAGAAATGGTCGAGCGCAGCTTCGCCCATGTGCTCGATCGCGGCGGCATGCGCCGCGCGTGGTTGCGCGGGCGCAGGAACGTTCATAAGCGCTACCTGATCCATGTCGCGGGGTTCAATCTCGGCATTCTGATGCGCGCGCTGTTGGGGTACGGGACGCCAAGAGAGGTTGCGAGCGCCAAAGACGCGTTTTTGTTCGTCATTCAGACCGATGTCGCGCTGGCCATCGTCATCATCGCCGAAATCAACGGCGCACCGGCGTTCCTCGCCATCGCGGCCCCGGCAGAGGCCGCTTGATCGAACTGCGACTTCGTCACCGCGCTGCTACAGATCATCAAGCGCTCCGATCACGCCAAGGGCTTCGAAATTTTGCCGCGGCGATGGGTCGTTGAACGCACCTTCGCTTGGCTCGGTCGCTGCCGCAGGCTCGCAAAGGACTACGAAAAAACCATTGCCAGCGCGGAGGCGTGGATCTTCGTCGCAAATCTCCGCATCCTTACAAGGCACGTCGCAAGGTACTGCTATCCCTCATAGAATTTTGAGTCGGGCACTCAGATATCTTGCACCTCGCCGGGTCGGACATCATAGGCAATGCGGAAGCCGGTATTGCTGGAGGCGCTGTCGGGCGACAGGCCAATGCGGGCGGCGATCCTATATCGATAGCAATAGCTCTTATGGCAGAGGAACGAGCCACCCTTGAGCACCTTGTCGGCGTTCTTCTTCGCCTCTTCGTTTCGCATCTTCGCCTGTCTCGACAGCGAGTGGACGCGGAACGGATCGCTCGTCCATTCCCAGACATTGCCGGCAAGATTGTAGAAACCGTCCTCGGTCGGCATGAAACTGCGTGCCGGCGCGGTGCCGAAGAACCCATCGGTCAGCGTGTTCTGATGCGGAAAACGGCCCTGCCAGATATTGCAGAAGACCTTTTCGTCGGTCGGTTCCTCATCACCCCAAGGATAACGGCGGCGGCGGCCGCCACCGCGTGCCGCGTGTTCCCATTCCGCTTCGGTCGGCAGGCGACCGCCGACCCAGGCCGCGAAGGCCACGGCGTCGTTCAACGAAACCTGCGTCACGGGATGATCCATACGACTGTCGATCGAACTGCCCGGGCCTTCCGGCATGTTCCAGATCGCGCCGTCGACCCGTGCCCACCAAGGGGTATGGGCGAGATTATCGGCAATCACCTTGCTGCCGTGCAGCAGGCCAGCAAACACCGCAGCGCAACCGAACTTCTCTGCCTCGGTGACATAGCCCGTAGCCATGACGAACTCGGCGAAGCGCGCAACAGTCACGGTTTCCGTCTCCAGGAAGAAGTCGTTGACGGTGACCTTTCGCTCCGGCCCTTCGCCATCGACGAACAGGATCGCTTCGTGGGTTCCGACGAAGGTCTCACCGCCCTTGACTGCAATTACCTCGCCGGCCCTGCCGCGCGCCGCAATCTTCGCGGTTTCGCCAGATCCTTCGTTTCCATTGTTTCGGCTGAGTGCCGAACAGCATTCACTCATGTTCTCTTGTCGAACCTTCTCATCGCGACGAACGGCACTTCAGAACACTACCTGCCGCTGTCGAAAACCATTTCGAGATGGAACATGTGCGAGCCGCTGCGTGGCGTTGGCGCCAGTGCTCCCGTTGCACGCAACTCCTTTCGCGTCAGGCGATCGTGGGTCGCAGGTTCGATGCAGAACACGTTTATCCCTTCATGGGCATTGCGTAAGGTCTGAAGGAAAGGCAATTTCCGACCATCGTATTTCAACCGGAAACGAGCGCCGCCATCGGCTGCCGCCGCAAGCTCGACCTTGGACACCGCCGCGCCGGACGGGCGGGTCTTGATCTTGTTCTCCGCCAGGCAATCTCCGGAAATATCCTCGCCGTTGAGGCTCACGGTACTCATGGGCGTCACGACCGGGAAGCCGAGGTTGATGTGATACATCGCCATGAGTGGAAGGTCGCCCGACAGCACCGTGACGCGGTCGGAAACCACCAGCGAGCGGCCGCCCAGCGGCACGTAGATATGCCGCTGCAGCCGGATCGCACCATGGTTCAGATCGAACTGGGTCACTTCCGCCTTGACCCGGAAGAGGCACTCGTCACCATCCCAGACCGTGTCGGTGGCGATGATCTTGGAAGGCATGTGCATCATATTGCCGTGAAGGGGAAAGCTGCGCTCCTCGTCAATCTCCGGCTGACGGACGTGGTCGAAGCCGCAGGTCGCCATCAGGCCGGAAAGCGCATTGTTCTCGCCGATGGCGTAGGGTGCCGGCGTCCCCATCGGGCTGATCCAGCCGAAGGGGATGTTGTCGCACCAAACTTGGCCTATATCACAGCAGCGGTCCGGCAGGAGATCGATGCGCAGCCCGCCGCCGCTGTCGATTTGGATGAGCCGCGTGCCGCGGCCAGAGCCGTCATCGACCGTCAACTTCTTGAAGCCCGCCACATGCATGAGATCAGGGAACACCCGACCGAGTTCTTGCTTCGTGAAGGACTGGCCGAATAGCATCACCATTTCAACACCCGCGCATAACTGGCCGGATCGTCATTCGGCCAAGAGGTTGTCGCCGCTTGCGGCATCGAACACGTGCCAGCGGTCGGAAATCGGCCTGACGCTCAGGACATCATTCGCCGCGGGCACCGCCGCTACGCCTTCGGGCACACGCACGCCGATCGGCCCAAACGAGGACTGGCCAAAGATGAAGATCTCGTGCCCTAGCCATTCCGTGACATTAACGTCAACTTTCAAGGCGCCTTTCGATCCAGCCGGAACGATCTCAAAATGCTCCGGCCGAACTCCGACCTTCACCTGTAGACCGGGCAGCGACGCAGCGGTGAGCTTCGACTGACGCTCCGGTGAGACCGGCAGGTGCATGCCGCTGGCGCCACCGAGTTGGAAACCACCGTTGACCGTTTCGACTTGGCCGAGCAAGAGGTTCATCTCCGGCGTGCCGATGAAGGTCGCGACAAAACTGTTATTCGGCCTCAGATAGAGATCCTGGGGCGAGCCGATCTGTTGCAGCTTGCCATCCTTCAGGAGCGCGATGCGGTCCGCCATCGTCATCGCCTCCACCTGGTCGTGGGTGACGAATATCGAGGTCGCATTCAGCCTTTCGTGCAGGCGGCGGATCTCGATGCGGGTTTGGGCGCGCAGCTTGGCATCGAGGTTGGAGAGCGGCTCGTCGAAAAGGAAGAGCTTCGGATTGCGCACGACGCAGCGTCCCATGGCGACGCGTTGGCGCTGGCCGCCGGACAACTGTCCCGGCTTGCGGTTTTCCAGTCCCCCGAGATCGAGCATGGTGACTGCGTCCTTGACGCGTCGGTCGATTTCCGTCGGATCCTCGCCTCGCATCCTGAGTGCAAAGGACATGTTGTCCTTGACGGTCATGTGCGGATAGAGCGCATAGGACTGGAACACCATGGCAAGATCGCGCGCCGATGGATCGAGGTGAGTGATGTCTTCGCCATCGACGCGGATCTTGCCGGAGGTGGTTTCCTCAAGCCCGGCGATCATCTTGAGCAGGGTCGATTTCCCGCTGCCAGAAGGGCCGACCAGAACCAGAAATTCGCCGGAATTGATCTCGAAATCGATGCCGGGGATGACCTCTACCGTCCCGTAGGATTTGCCGACTTTCTGAAGCTGCAAGTGTGCCATCGGGTTTCCTATTTAACGGCGCCGGCCAAGAGGCCACGCACGACGAAACGCTGCCCAAACATGATGAATGCCAATGCCGGGATCATTGAGAGCATGGATGCAGCCGCCATCTGTCCGTAGAGGATCTGGTGTTCCTGGGCGAAGGTCGCGATTGCGACCGGGGCGGTCATCGTTTCCTTGTTGGAAAGGTTGAGCGCGATGGCGAAATCACTCCAGGCCGAGATGAAGGCAAGAGCGCCCGCCGCGGCCATGCCGCCGAGCGACAAGGGGAGAATGAGATGGCGGAACACTTGCGCATAGGTGCAGCCGTCGAGCCTGGCAGCTTGGACGAGTTCATTCGGAATGTTCATGACGAAGCCTATCATCAAAAACAACGCCATTGGCAGCCCATGAACCACCTGGGCCAGGATCAAGGCTGTATAGGTGCCGTGGAGGCCCGCCTGCGTGAACATTACGTACCAGGAGCCAACAAAGGTGAGCGTCGGCAGCATGTGGAAGACCAGGGCCCAGCCGAGCAGGATGAATGTCACCCAGCGCGGTGGCTGGAGGCGCGCGACCGTGAAAGCGGCAACCGTTGCGATGACCAGCACCAGCAGCGTCGAGATGACGGACACGACGGCGCTGTTCCATAGGTTCCACAGAAACTGAGACTGCCGGGAATTGATAATCTGCTGGTAATTGATGAGCGTGAAGGGCGCGATGGTGGTGCCCATCAGGATATCGATCTGCCGTTTGAACGAGTTCGACAGGATCCAGACCATTGGGCCGAGGATGATCAGGGCATAGCCCCAGGCGATCAGGTTACCGCCAATGCCGCCGAGGCTTCTCATGGCGCTCATGCGGATACCCTCTGCTTGCGTCGCCGGCTGACAACAGTATTTGCGAGCACGATCAGCACCGCGACGCCCAGGATCGTCACCAGTGACATGGCCGATCCCATGCCTACGCGGTCCTGCGCGAAGAAGACTCGGTTGATGGAGAAGCTGATGACTTCGGTCGCCGTGCCGGGACCCCCACCCGTTAGCAGGAAGATCTCGTCGAAAACCTTGAAGGAGAGGATCATACGGAATGCCAGCGTTATAAGTATGGTCGGCATCATCAGCGGGATCGTCACATAGCGCAGTTCCTGCCAGCTGTTCTTGACGTCCAGCTTCGCTGCCTCGAACACCTCCTGGTCAAGGGATTCCAAGCCAGCCAGCGTCAGCAGGAAGACGAATGGCGTCCAGTGCCAGACATCGACAATGATGACGGACATGAGTGCAGATCGGGGATCGCCAAGCCAATCCACCATCGGCAGGCCGAAGAACGCGAGTAACGAATTAACGATGCCGAAGTCGCGTCCAAGGAGAAGGCGCCACATGGCGCCGATGACGACCGGCGGAATGACGATCGGTAGCAGAAAGACGGCGGTCAGAACACTTCTGCCGATTTTCGAGGCGCGGCGCACTGCAAGCGCCATCGTGAAACCGAAGATCATCTGAAGGGTTACTGCGCAGACCGCAAATACGATCGTGTTCCTCACGCCCGCCCAATAGACGCTTTCGCCTGTGAACAATTCGTGGAAGTTCCGCAACCCTACGAACTCTACGACTGCCGAGCCCGACAGCCACTTGACGTCCGCCAGGCTGAGATAAGCAAGATTGAAGACCGGCCAAATCGACAAAACGGCCAGGACGATGATGGCCGGCGCAAGAGAACCGATTCTCCACCAGAGGTTAGCGCGCTCGATTCTCGCCGCGTCCAATGAACGTGTCGCCATTGTGAGAAAACTACTCCATAGATAAGTGTCCAGGACATTTATCCCGGGCACAGATGTGGTTCACAGCATCTTGGGAGGAGTGAGCTTGTAGCCGGCCGCGGTCAAAATCTGATTCATTTCAGTTGCTGCTCCATTCAAGGCATCCTTGGGAGGAATCTCGCCGATCAGAGCCCGATTGAGATAAAGCGAAATGACCTCCTTCAGGCGTACACCCTCCTTGAGGGGTGTATTCATCTTGGCGACGTCCGCATTTTCCGAAAACGCCTTGATGAAGCGGTAGGCAGGATCGCCCGCCAGCTTGGTGTCGCCGAGATCCTTGCGGATCGGGATTCCGCCCGCTTCGGTATAGCCGACCTGGGTATCCTTCTCGAGGAACCACTTAAGGAAGTTCAGCGCCGCTTTCTGGTTGGCTTCCGGCACATTCTTTGGGATGCCCGCCATCCAGTGGCCAGCTACCGAAGCACGCTGACCGTCCGGTCCGGCCGGCAGCAATGCAGTTTCGATTGTCTGAGTGACGATCGACTTGTTCGGGTCCTGAAGGTCAGCGACGGCGGCTATGACCGCGATGCCCTGAGCCGCCTTGCCGGTGGAGAGAAGCTGAATCAGTTCGGCCTGGTCCATAGCGCCGGCATTTCCTGCTCCGACTTCCTTGTTCAGCTTGATGAACGTTTCCAGAGCCCGAAGCCCGTGGGGGCTGTTGAGCGTGACCGAATAATCCCCATTTTCCGGCTTGGCGAAGAAGCTTCCGCCGTGGCTGAAAAGGAACGGTGAAAAATCGAACAGGATCGACTCGCGAGTTCCGCGGGAGATAAAACCGTATACCTTGGGCGGATTGTGCAGCGCCTTGGCGTTCGCCAAGAGCTCATCCCAAGTCTGCGGCACTTTCAGCCCTGCCTGCTTGTAGAGGTCGCTTCGATAGTAGAGAACCAGGACATTGCCGTTTGTTGGAACCCCGTAGAGCTCACCCTGGGGATCGAAACTGTTCGTCTTCGCGTTCCAATTGGCCGAGTTGCCAAAATCCAGTACGCCTTCCGGCAACGCAAAACTGGAATCGATTTCCTTTAGCGGCCTCAGGAAACCGCCAGCATACATCTCGGCGAGCCCCTGCGAATTGATATTGATGATGTCGTAGGATCCCTGCTGGGCCCGCACTGAGTTTCGCATCTTGTCAACCATGCCTCCAAAGGGCGTCACATTGAGCTGAAACTTGGTGCCGGTTACCTTCTGGTACTGATCGACCAGCGATACGAACGAGTTGAGCCAAGGCGACTGGCTAATCAAAATCCTGATCGGTGGTGCATCTTGTGCAAAAGCTGGCGCCGCAAGGTATGCTGACAGCGACAGCCCAGCCAGCAATTGGCCTAGCGTCCTCCTAGTATATTTACCATTTCTTCCGCCGGACATCCCGGTTCTCCTCCCTGATTGCACTCTTAGTTAGGAATTCCTCAAACCCATCCACTCGAAGAATTCTGGCGTGGCGGCATGCTGCCTAAGGATCGTCGATATGCTGTCCTTGAGGCGCTCTGCCACGTCGGGCGCGGCCAATGGGTTCTGCTGATACGGGTCGGCCACGTTGTCATAGAGCGCCGACTTGAAGCTGAGGAAGTGACTGCGGTCGCCGCCCGGCGGCCGGCGAGCATCATTCAAGGCCCGGATACTCAACACCGGCAGTCCCTTGGTGAAGTCCATCGACTCGTGAAGCTCTGCCGTTTTCAACTCGTTCAGAGCGAAAAAGCTGTGCAGATGCATCGGCATCAGGGTGTATTCCCTCAGGTTTTCGTCGTCGAGATCGGGCGGATAGAGGAAGTATGTATGCCTGCCATCCGTGACGCCGATCGCGCCGCCGAACATCCCGAATATGACCGATCTCTCTTGGTCTCCCTCCTCGACGAGATCGAGAACTGACGTGCCCTGCACCTCGGGTGGGACGTCCTGGCCGAAGAGCTTCAGGATCGTCGGCATCAGATCCGGCGTTTGCGTTACCACATTCGTACGCGTGCCCTTGCGGGCACCGAGATCCGGATGATGCACGATCAAGGGGATGTGCGAGATTTCCTCGTAATATGGCATCACGTTCTTCGCCCACCAGTTATGCTCGGAAAGGAGGTAACCGTGGTCGGTGGTCAGGATGAGGCAGGTATCGTCCCAAAGATTGTGCGCGTCGAAATAATCCAGGAGCCTGCCGAAATACTCGTCGCACATGGCCACGAGAGCCGCGTAATTGGCGCGGATCTCGGCGACCTCGTCCTCGCTCTCCGTCACCGGCGCATATTTCGGCCAATCGATAATCGGACCGTTATAATTGGTCTTCAGGCCCTCGCGAAAGCGCTTCGACGTATAGAAGGGTTCGTGCGGATCGAAGCATTCGAGATGCAACATCCAGTTGTCGGCGCCGCGATTGTTGTCGAGGAATTCGAAAGCCCGGTCGAAGCATTTGGCTACCGGGAAATCCTTCTCTTCGTTGATGAACTCCCGGTTGATCTGGTGCTGCAGCCGGTTCGCTTGGTTCGGACCGTTATAATGGTGATTGGAATATTGCTTCCGGAACCGCTCCAGCGGTGGCCGCACCAGCGCCTTCCAAGTATCGTATTCTTGGCCGCGGACGAAATCCCAGGTCGAGTAACGGGAATGGTATGTGGCTCCACCGTCTTCGAAATAATGAAAGTGATCTGTCAGGAGATGCGTATAGACACCAGCATTCTTCAGGAGCTCCGGCATGGAATTGTCGAAGGGCTCCAGGGGGCCCCAGGACCGATGCATGAAATTGAGCCGCCCCGTATGCAGGTCGCGCCGCGCCGGCATGCACGGAAGGCTACCGACATAATGATTATCGAAAGACAGAGCGCGGGCGGCGAACCGATCGAAATTCGGCGTGGGAACCGCCCTCCCGCCATAACAACCCAAAGCCAGCCTGTTCAGTGAGTCGAACAGCACAAAAACTGCGCGCATTAGCAATCCTCCATAGTGGAAACTAGCGGTGTCTCTGGGCTTGCGCTAATACCTCTCACATCAACGTCGATAATCGGGGGATATCGCTCATGACGATGCATCACATCTGGAGGCTGCATCATTTCCTCAGTGTGGCAGAGCAGGGCAGCTTCCACGCCGCAGCGCGAACGATCAATGTCAGTCAGCCGGCGCTGACCAAATCGATCCGCCTGCTCGAGCAAGATCTCGGCTGCGCGCTGTTCCTGCGGCTGCCAAGCGGTGTGCGGCTGACGGAGTCCGGCGAATTGTTCCGGCACCGGGCGCGGGAAATCGAGGCGGCCTGGAATGCGTCGTTGGTGGAGCTGAAGGTGCAAACGAGAGGTCTAGGGGGGGAGATGCGCATTGGCGGCGGCCCGGTCTATTCGACGGTCTATTTCCCGAACATGCTGGCGGACCTGCGCTCCAATTTCCCGAACCTCCGGATTGCGGTATCGACCGGCGTGGGTGCCGATCTATTGCCATTCTTGCAGCGTGGCGATCTTAGGGCCTATGCGGGCGGCATTCCGAGCGAGGTCGATGGTCTTGGGCGCGATTTTATCACCGACATCCTCTACGACCAGGAAAATTCGCTCTTTGCCTCGCATCAGCATCCGCTATTCAACGGGGACGACATCACGCCGCAAAAACTTCTGGAGTTTCCATGGCTTAGCTTGTTCAGCGGCGGCTTGGCAAACGGCAAAATCGACCGCTTTTTTGCCGGCCAAGAGCTTCCGGCTCCGCAGCTCGCGCTCGAATCTCATTCGCTTCAGATCGCGCTGAAGATGCTCATTGAGCACGATTTCATCGCCTGCATGCCGGTACCCCTGGCCCAGAGCTATTCGGCTTTGCAGCTTCGCGAGGTCAGTCTGGAGGGCTTCCGCTGGAGCATTCCGACCGGCATCACCTATCACAAATCCTCGAAGGATTTTCCGCCGATAAAGGTGATGCTGAAGCTCCTGAAAAAGGCGACGCCGTTTGCGGCCAGCAGTTGATCCACGAATGACGCCCTGCACACGAGACTGCGTTGACCGGAATTGTTGCGTAAGCTCATACCACCGATAGATTTCTGGCGGCGCATCATGGGCCTTGAGTTCACCCACCACCAATTCGACGAGCCGCACCTGCTGGCTGGGCATCCAGCGAATGGACAAGATCAGCGAACTGCGCGAAAGGCCGAGATCAAGCCGAATTGATAAAGTTTCCTCTACCTCCAGCTAGAATCAAGGGCGCCAGTGCTGATCGCAATTCAGCGCAAGCGCCGGTTCCGGCGCTTGCCCACCGCGTCGAAACACGCGGCGGCCGTCCCGCGATGATCAAGGCTCGGTCAGCGTACCTGTGACCAGCGCTTCAACTTTTCACGGCGCCGGTCGTTAGCAGGCTGAGGAAAAACCGGCTGTTTGCGCTGGATGGTCGGGGTTGAAGTCAGTTTGGGTCGGCTCGGATGGCGGCCCAACGCCTGTCGGCTTTGACCGGGGCGGACTTCGGGCCTGGGTTTTC
>NZ_LGSZ01000058.1 GCF_001298265.1 Allobosea vaviloviae
CCGGCGGGCCGGCCGGGGCGGGCCGGGCGCCCCGCGGGGCGCCGCCCGGAGGTGGGGCGAGGCCTGGTGGGCGGGCACAGCCCCCCCCCCCGCTGGGGGTGGGGGGGGGGGGGGGGGGGGCAGTGCCGCTCGGCGAAACGGCAAAGGATGGCTCTCCGGCTTTGCGGCCCCCCATCCCTAACCCTTCCCCACCGCAAGCGGGGGGAAGGGGACGAGTCCCGGCTTCAAGCGATGGCCCTGCGGCGCAGACCCCTCCCCACACGGGGGAGGGGTTCCCCGCGCCAAGCCCCGCAAGGCCCTGCCCCCTGCCTCAGGCCGCCGCCGGCCGTGGCCGCTTGTTGCGCTTGCGGAAGCGGCGCTTCGCCCAGATCACCAGCCCCGTGCCCCAGAGCCCGGCCAGCACCAGCGAGAGCGCGAGGTTGAGGCCGCTGCCCCAGAGCGCATGCCAGTTGCCCTCATGCAGCGCGCGCGGCCAGTTCATCGGCGGCGTCTGGAGCCCTTCGCGCGTCACCACCACGCCGGTCAGCCGGTTGTCGACATAGACCCGCGCCAGCAGCCGCCCGCCGCGCAGCCGCAGCGAGGTCAGGTCGGCGAGGTCATGCGCGCGGGCGACGAGCGGGATCGCCTCCGCCAGCGGCAGCCGCGCCGGCCGCGCCGCGCCACCGGCCGGCGCGGCCGGCGTCAGGCTGATGCCGAAGGCGATGGCGAGCCCGGTCAGCGGCGACAGCACGATCAGCGGCAGGAACACCCAGGCGGCGACGCTGTGCCAGCCGCCCAGCGTGTTGCGCAGGCGCGGCCAGCCCATCAGCACGCCCAGCAGCGCCAGCACCAGCATGGCGATGGTCGAGGCGGTGACGAGCCAGCCGAGATCGAGCAGCAGCCGCTCATGCAATTGCCGGGCGGTGCCGAACCAGTCGGCCCAGCCCGGCTCGTCGATCTCCTCGCCGGTCCGCAGGCTGACATCGACCGAGCCGTCGGGCCCGACCCCGTTCAGCGTCATCAACTGGTCATAGGTGCGGATCGTCAGCCCGGTCGCTTTCGCTTCAGGATCGAATTTCCGCAGCGCCGCCAGCACCGAGGCCTCGGTCACCGGCGCCACCGGCCGCGTGCGCTGCGCCAGCGGCTCGATCGACAGCACGAGCCCGCTTAGGATCAGCGCGATCAGCGGCAGGGCGAAGACGAGCGTGATCCAGCGGTGGAACCGCAGCCAATAGGGCTTGAGCATCATGGGAATGAACTTTCGGACAGCGGCGTCGCCTTGGAATCATTCTAAGGTGTGCCGCATCCCTACCGCAAGCCGCATGGCCCCACCCTGCGCTGGATCAAACCCGCACCTTCTCATCCTCCCCCGTCATTCCGGGGCGCCCGAAGGGCGAGCCCGGAACCCAGAACCGACGCCCTTCGAAAACGGGGCGCTGGCATGGCCCGCCTGATCTCGATGAACTGCGGTTCTGGGTTCCCGGCTCTTCGCTGTGCGGAGCCCCGGAAACACGGCGAGAGAACCAACGCTTTGCGCCACGCGACGCACCGAGCGCCCCGGCCGGCTCGCGCCGCAGGGTTTTCGGGCAGAGGTCTCACACGACTGCGAATCCGAGGGGATGCGCGGGGAGAGGCGGCGTCGCAGTCGACGGCTGCGTGCCGAAGTCGATGTCGAAGTCGAGATGTCGAAGCAGCGCCGTCAGCCGCCGCCTCGCCCCGCGCGCGGTTCTCTGGGGGCCCGTCGTCATTGGGAGTCCGGCGAGGACCCGGACCTGCCTGTTTGGCCCGGATGACGAACGGCGCCTCCATGACGCCGGCCCGCAACGGCCGGACGCCATGAACACCGCAACCCCGCCCGGCCGCACGATGCCTCGCGACAGCCCCCTTGGTCGGGCGGAGCGAGGGGACAATAGGGTTGGGTTTGGGGCGCGGGGATAAGATTTCTCGAAGAGCGCGAACGATTCCGGCTCAGGCGCGGGGAACCCTCTCCTGTAAGGAGAGGGCAGGGAGAGGTGTCGGCCGCTCTCAGTATGGCGCGAGCCCTGCCCGCACGCTGCGGTGGGCTCGGCGTTTTGCTGGTCGAGGGGCCGACACCTCTCCCCTGCCCCTCTCCTTACAGGAGAGGGGTTCCCCGCGCGTTTCGCGGCATGCAACGGAACCAAGACGCACACTTCCTTCTACCCACGGGGGAGAAGGAGTCGTCCCTATAAAGCGACCGCCGGGCTACGCCCGGCGGTCTTCACGAAGGGCGTCAACTGCGATCAGCAGCAACGCCAATGTCCACAAACGGACTCGGCGCGTCCAAAGCGGACGCGGATATAGGCAGACACCCAATGACAAGCGCGAGCGCCAAGCATTAGCCATCCCTCCCTTAAAAGGGTTGCGGATGGGCGGCTTGCGTGCGAATCTCGTACTGCGCGTAGCGAGAAACTGGGCCAGCCGCCCGGTTACTTTGCCACCAAGGAGGCCGGTCCCCGCCACAGGGATCGGCCTTTTTGTTAGTCTCCCCAAGGACGCCGGCGGCAAGGGCGCGGGGGCTTGCCATCTGTAACCATTATAAACTCCTTGCGACTCATACGCATATTAAGCGGCCGAGGCATCCTGTCAACAAACAGACAGGCAAAAAATGACAAGGCATATTTTGTCAGGTTCGGCGGATTTGTCTTGTTGATGTCGGGAAAGGCCCGTATCCTCCTGTAAATAAAGGAGGCCTCTCCAATGACCGACCATGACAACCTTGATCGCGCACGCAAAGAGCGAAGCCCATCCTTTCCCTTCATTCCTCTCAAGAAAGCACTTGATAGAGCTCAGGTGATGGCAGGGGCGCACAGAAGGAGTCCGGCAAGGGCTAGCGTCGTCGGCGAAACGTGGGGCTACTCGCCATCAAGCAGCGGTCTTACCCAAACGATCGCCGCACTCAAAGCATACGGACTTCTTGATGATGTCAGCAAAGGCGAAGATAGACGCCTACAGCTCAGCGAGCTAGCTTTTCGGATAATGAACGATGCGCGGCCCGGCGCCCGAGAGGCGGCCATTCGCGATGCGGCTCTGCGGCCCAAACTGCTTGGAGAATATGCTCAAACCTGGCTTCCCGATCGCCCAAGCGATGCGCACTGTATTAGTGAGCTGACCCTGGATCGGGGCTTCACAACGGAGGCGGCCAAATCGTTTCTGCGGACGTTCGACGACAACGCGTCTTTCGCAGGCCTGACTAATGGAGACAAAGAAAGCGAACTCTTGCCAGCCCTCACCGCTGATACCCCGGCAACCCAATTAAGAGCAAAGCCGTTAGACGAGCCCGATCCGCCGTCAAAACACGCTGAAAGAGAACATCGGGGCCTCAGCATGAATGTTATCGGTTCGCCCTATCGCGTAACATTTACAGGCTCAGCGATCGAGATCAGCGCCATCATAAACAGTAGCGGAGAGGCAGATGCCCTTGTTAGCGCAATAAACGCGCTAAAGATTTTGCTACCTCAGAAGATTGAAACTGACGAATAGTCCATCCTGCGATTGAGCTTTAGCCTACCACCGCCTCGCACTCCCCTCACCAGCCCCCTTCAGTATCTGCATCCCCCCGCCCCTGCCTCCCCGCAGCAGCGTAAAGCGCGGGGAACCCCTCTCCTGTAAGGAGAGGGGCAGGGGAGAGGTGTCGGCCCCTGGACCAGCAGGGCGCAGACCTCACCGCTGCCAACGCGCGAGCCTCATGCGGATGATGGCCGACACCTCTCCCTGCCCTCTCCTTACAGGAGAGGGTTCTATCGCGCGGTTCGCGCCGCTTCGCGGATGGCGGCGATGACGGCGTCGCGGTCATTCAGCACCGTCTCACCAAGCCCCAATCATATCCGCGGGGAACCCCTCTCCTGTAAGGAGAGGGGCAGGGGAGAGGTGTCGGCCCCTGGACCAGCGGGGCGCAAACCTCACCGCTGCCGACGCGCGAGCCTCATGCGGAGAACGGCCGACACCTCTCCCTGCCCTCTCCTTACAGGAGAGGGTTCTATCGCGAGGTTCCCGCCGCTTCGCGGATGGCGGCGATGACGGCGTCGCGGTCGTTCAGTATCGTTTCGTTGCGGAAGCGGATGAGCGTGAAGCCGTGGCGCTCGATTTCCTGCGTGCGCGCCGCGTCGTAGTCGCGCTCGGCGTCATGCTGGGCGCCGTCGAGCTCGATGATGAGTTTGCGCTGGAGGCAGAGGAAATCCACGGTGTAGCCGAGCAGCGGGACCTGCCGGCGGAACTTCAGCCCGTCGAGGCGGTGGGCGCGGATCAGCGACCAGAGGATGTCCTCCGGGGTGGTGGAGTGCTTGCGAAGTTTTCGGGCGAAGTCCTGTCGCTCGGTTGCCATGGTGCCTCATACGGGAAACGGCCGACACCTCTCCCCTGCCCCTCTCCTTACAGGAGAGGGGTTCCCCGCGCCGGGCTCCCGAAGGGTGAGGACAGCATGAGTTAACTCCGCCGCCGCCCGCCCCGCTGCTCCCCAGCCCCCTTCGGCCGCTGCTCCGTCCGTGGCCCCATCTCGTCGAGCGTCGGCTTGCGCGGGCGGGGGGCGGGCTTGGCGACCGGGCGGCCCTCGCCGCCACCGAAATTATGCGGCCCCATATCCGCATCCGTCGGCTTGCGCGCCCGCGTCGGCAGGTTGGCGCTGTCGCCATAGGACCGCTCGCCCTTGTAGCGCCCGGCCGAGGCCTCGACATCGCCCTGGCGGGCCAGCGGATCGTCGGAGATCGCCAGTTCGGTCGCTTGCAGGCGCTTGATCTCGTCGCGCAGCCGGGCGGCGGTTTCGAATTCGAGATCGGCGGCGGCCTCGCGCATGCGCTTTTCGAGGTCGGCCAGCGCCGCCTTGAAATTGTGCCCGGCGGCGGGGATGCCGAGGCCGGCATCGACCGTGACATGGTCGCGCTCATAGACGGAGCCCAGGATGTCGCCGATGGCGCGCTTGATCGTCTGCGGCGTGATGCCGTGCTCGGCGTTGTAGGCCTCCTGCTTCTCGCGGCGGCGCGCGGTCTCGGCCAAAGCGCGCTCCATCGAGCCGGTGATGTGGTCGGCATAGAGGATGACGCGGCCGTCGACATTGCGCGCGGCGCGGCCGATGGTCTGGATCAGCGAGGTCTCGGAGCGCAGGAAGCCCTCCTTGTCGGCGTCGAGAATGGCCACAAACCCGCATTCGGGAATGTCGAGCCCCTCGCGCAGCAGGTTGATGCCGACCAGCACGTCGAAGGCGCCCAGCCGAAGATCGCGCAGGATCTCGATGCGCTCGATCGTGTCGATGTCCGAATGCATGTAGCGCACGCGCACGCCGTTCTCGTGCAGATATTCGGTGAGATCCTCGGCCATGCGCTTGGTCAGCACGGTGACGAGCGTGCGATAGCCCTTGGCGGTGACCTCCTTGATCTCGTCGAGCAGGTCGGCGACCTGGTGCTTGGCCGGGCGGATCTCGACCGGCGGGTCGATCAGCCCGGTCGGCCGGATGACCTGCTCGGTGAAGACGCCGCCGGTCTGCTCCATCTCCCAGGAGCCCGGCGTCGCCGAGACATGCACCGATTGCGGGCGCATCGCGTCCCATTCCTCGAAGCGCAGGGGTCGGTTGTCCATGCAGGAGGGCAGCCGGAAGCCGTATTCCGCCAGCGTTGCCTTGCGCCTGAAGTCGCCGCGATACATGCCGCCGATCTGCGGCACCGTGACATGGCTCTCATCGGTGAAGACCAGCGCATTGTCGGGCAGGTATTCGAACAGCGTCGGCGGCGGCTCGCCCGGCTTGCGGCCGGTAAGATAGCGCGAATAGTTCTCGATGCCGTTGCAGGAGCCGGTCGACTCGATCATCTCGATGTCGAAGGTGCAGCGCTGGTCGAGCCGCTGCGCCTCGAGAAAGCGCCCGTCGCGGTTGAGCTCGTCGAGCCGCGCCTTCAGCTCCTCCTTGATCGACTTCACGGCCTGCGTCAGCGTCGGGCGCGGCGTGGTGTAGTGCGAATTGCCGTAGACCTTGACGAATTCGAGGTCGGCCGTCTTCTGCCCCGTGAGCGGATCGAACTCCGCGATGCTCTCGATCTCGTCGCCGAACAGCCCGATGCGCCAGGCGCGGTCCTCATAATGGGCCGGGAACAGCTCGATCGTGTCGCCGCGCACGCGGAAGGAGCCGCGCGTGAAATCATGCTGGGTGCGCTTGTATTGCAGCGCCACAAGATCGGCGATGAGCTGGCGCTGCTCGACGCGCTCGCCGACCTTCATACTGAAGGTCATCGCCGTATAGGTCTCGACCGAGCCGATGCCGTAGATGCAGGAGACGGACGCGACGATGATGACGTCGTCGCGCTCGATCAGCGAGCGCGTCGCGGAATGGCGCATCCGGTCGATCTGCTCGTTGATGGACGACTCCTTCTCGATGAAGGTGTCCGAGCGCGGCACATAGGCCTCGGGCTGGTAGTAATCGTAGTACGAGACGAAATACTCGACCGCGTTGTCGGGGAAGAAGCTCTTGAACTCGCCATAGAGCTGCGCCGCCAGCGTCTTGTTCGGCGCCAGGATCAGTGCCGGGCGCTGCGTCTTCTGGATCACCTGCGCCATGGTGAAGGTCTTGCCCGAGCCGGTGACGCCGAGCAGCACCTGGTCGCGCTCCTGCCGGGAGATGCCCTCGACCAGCTCGGCGATCGCCGTCGGCTGGTCGCCAGCCGGCTCGTACTCCGAATTCATCCGGAAGCGGATGCCGCCCTCGGATTTGTCGGGGCGCGGCGGCCGATGCGGCGTCCAGGCCCGGCCGGGCTCGATGAAGGGGTTGCCGGTCTCCAGCAGCGTCTGCAGCGAGGTCGCGGTCGCAGCCGCCGCGCCCTCGGCCCCGATGAAGGCGGCATCGGCCTTCTTCGAGAGCTTGCGCTTGGGCCTGTCCTCGCCGCCTGGCCGTTCCGTGGCGTAGCTCGGCTTCGCCTCGTAGCCGGCCTGCGGCTTGTCGGAAAACCCCGACGCGCCACCGGGCACGGCATTGCCGCGATTGATCGCCGGATTCAGCAGATCGGCGAGGTACCCCTCCAGCGGCTTCAGCTCCTGGCGCGACGCCTTGGAATTAGGCGTGCGGGCGGAAGACGGCTTCTTGGCCGGCTTCGGCTTGGCGGTTTTGGCGGGCGTGTCGGACATGACGCCAATATGGGGCGACTCCCTGCCGCGCGCGAGGGGGGACGGCGCATGGCAGGGCGGATTGGTGACAGCAGTTGGCAGGAGTGTCCTCCCCTCCCCCGTCATTCCGGACAAGCGGCGAAGCCGCGCCGATCCGGAATCCATGCCGGAGCGTGTGCCGGGTGAGGTTCAGGCATGGATTCCGGGTCTCCGCTTCGCTGCGCCCGGAATGACGGGGGTGGGTTACAGCACTCAACCGTCATTCCGGACAAGCGGCGCAGCGGCGCCGATCCGGAATCCATGCCGGAGCGTGTGCCGGAGAGGCTCAGGCATGGATTCCGGGTCTCCGCTTCGCTGCGCCCGGAATGACGGGGGTGGGGTGGCAGGGTCAATCCAGATGAACCGTGCCGTAGAGATCGTTCCAGTCCGGGTTCCCCTTCTCGATCAGGGCGATCTTCCAGGCCCTGCGCCACCCCTTGATCCGTGTTTCCTGATCGATCGCCTCCTCCGCACGATCGAAGGCTTCAGCATAGACAAGCCGCGTGACGCCGTAGCGCTTTGCGAAAGCAGAACCATGCCCGTCACGGTGCTCGGACATCCGTCGCGCGAGGCTGTTCGTCACCCCGACATAGAGCGTTCCGTGTTTCTGGCTGGCCATGATGTAGACCCACATGCGGACGCCCCTGATCGGAAAACGGGTCAGCGCAGAAAAGGCTCTCACATCTCCGTCATTCCGGACAAGCGGCGAAGCCGCGCCGATCCGGAATCCAGGCCGGAGCGCCTGCCGGGTGAGGTTCAGGCATGGATTCCGGGTCTCCGCGGAGTTTACCCTTGGGCCGATCGCAGATCGGACCCGAGGGCTGCGCCCGGAATGACGGCGGCGGGTTACAGCACTCAACCGTCATTCCGGACAGGCAGCGAAGCCGCGCCGATCCGGAATCCAGGCCGGAGCGCCTGCCGGACAGGCTCCGGCATGGATTCCGGGTCTCCGCTTCGCTGCGCCCGGAATGACGGCGGTGGGGTCCGGAAGTGGGCGACGTCCGAAACGCGCCGTCGTTCCGGACAGGCGGCGCCAGCCGCGCCGATCCGGAATCCGGGCCGGAGCGCCTGCCGGAGAGGCTCAGGCATGGATTCCGGGTCTCCGCTTCGCTGCGCCCGGAATGACGGGGCTGGGGTCTGGAAGTGGGCGACGTCCGAAACGCGCCGTCATTCCGGACAGGCGGCGCCAGCCGCGCCGATCCGGAATCCGGGCCGGAGCGCCTGCCGGAGAGGCTCAGGCATGGATTCCGGGTCTCCGCTTCGCTGCGCCCGGAATGACGGAGCCTTTATGGCTTCAGGGAAGGCCCCTCACCCCTCTGCCTCCACCTCGCTGTGCGATTTCAGCGCGTAGCCGCCGCGCGGCTGCGTCACCAGATAGGCGGGGTTCTCCGGGCTGGCGTTGCGCTTGACCTCCGTGCCCTTGATCGTGCGGGTCACCGGCTCCGTGAAGATCTGCTCGATCCGGCCGCGCGCGACATGCGCGCCCCAGCGCCAGCTCACATCGGTTCCGGGTGCGAGTGCCTTCGGTATGGCAGGCTTGGTCATGACGGGCTCCGCGATCGCGATGCCGGTTAAACGCGCCAAACCCGGCGCCGGATCACCGCATCGCACAGCCCGGCCGGCGGGGCGCTGCGGCCTCTGCGTCGCCACCCCCTGTCGTCGTCGCAACCGTGTGATGGTGCCGGCCCAGACTGAGGCTGGCGCCGCCACCGGCGTCATGCTGAGATCGCGGACCGCGACAGGGGAGGACAGGATGGCGTACCGGCTCTGGGGACTGTTTGCCTGTCGGCTCGCGCTGGCGGCTTGCCTGCTGACGGTGTGCCTGCTGGCGGCGCCGCCGGCACGCGCCGTCGGGCCGGACTGGACCGTTCTCGACGAGGACCCCGACTATCGCCAGGCCCGGCGCTGGATCGAGGAGAAGAATTTCGCGCCCGCCATCGAGAAGCTGACGGCGCTGCTGATCACCAAGCCGGATTCGCCGGTGCTGCTGAACTGGATCGCCTATTCGCACCGCAAGCTGAAGAACTACCCGGTTGCCAAGCAATATTACGACGCCGCCCTGCGCTACGACCCGACCTTCCTGCCGGCGCTCGAATATCAGGGCGAATGGTTCATCGAGACCGGCGACATGGCCTCCGCCAAGGCCAATCTCGCAAAGCTGGCGCAGCTCTGCGGCCGCTGCCACGAATGGCAGGACCTGAACCAGGCGATCGGCAAGGCGGAGGGGAAGTAGCAGGCCGTCATTCTCGGGCGGAGCGCAGCGCAGACCCGAGAATCTCAGGCCGATCGATGTAAGGGAGCCTCATCGTCACGAGATGCTCGGGTCAAGCCCGAGCATGACGCGCGACGACCGTCACCCCCGCCCCAGCCACGCCTCCATCCCCACCGCCGCCGCGACGCCCGTCGCGAAACAGCCCTGCAGCAGGTAACCGCCGGTCGGCGCCTCCCAGTCCAGCATCTCTCCGGCGACGAAGACACCGGGCAGCCGCTTCAGCATGAAGCGGTCGTCGACCTCGGAGGCCGCGATGCCGCCCGCCGTCGAGATCGCGCGGGCAATCGGCATCAGCCCGGTCAGCCGCAGGGGCGTCGACTTGATCGCCGCCGCCAGCGCCGCGGGCGCCTCACCGAGCCGCCCCCCGGCGCCGTCGCGCAGCACGGCGACGGCTGCCGGCGACAAGCCCGCCTTGCGCAAATGGTTGCTCAGCGTCTCGCCCTGGCGGCGCTTGCCGAGTTTGTCCGTCAGCCGGGCGATGTCGAGATCGGGCCGCAGATCGATCACGATCGCGGCAAAGCCGTCGCGCGCGATCGCCTCGCGCAAGAGGCCCGACAGCGCATAGATCGCGCCGCCTTCGATGCCATCGGCATCGATCATCGCCTCGCCCGCGACCTCCCGGCCGCCGAAGCGGATGACGATGCGCTTCAGCGGCGCGCCCGCAAAACGCTCGCGCAAGGTCGCCGTCCAGTCGACGGCAAAGCCGCCATTGGCCGGCCGCAGGGGCTCGACCGAGACGCCCCTCTGCGCCAACAGCGGCACCCAACCGCCATCCGAGCCCAGCCGCGGCCAGCTCGCCCCGCCGAGCGCCAGCAGCACCGCATCGGGGGTCAGCGTGACCGTCCCGCCAGCGGCGGTGGCGAAGCTCAGCGCCCCCTCCGGCGTCCAGCCGGTCCAGAGCCGCCCGGCCTCCAGCCTGACGCCGAGCCCGTCCAGCCGCCGCAGCCAGGCGCGCAGCAGCGGCGAGGCCTTCATCGCCTTCGGGAAGACGCGCCCGCTGGACCCGACGAAGCTCTGCGCGCCGAGCCCGTCGGCCCAGTCGCGCATCGCCTGCGGCGGAAAGGCGGTAATCGCGGGCTCCAGCCAGTCCCGTGCCGCGCCGTAACGCGGCAGGAAGGCGTCGAGCGGCTCGGAATGCGTCAGGTTGAGCCCGCCGCGCCCGGCCAGCAGGAACTTCCGCGCCGGCGACGCCATCCGCTCATGGAGGGTGACGCGATGGCCGGCGATGGCCAGCCGCTCGGCGGCGATCAGGCCCGCCGGGCCTGCCCCGATGATGGCGATGTCTTTGCTTTGCATGCGCCGGGCTTGCGCCGTCGGGCGCTGCCGGTCAAGCGATCCGGCTCGGGGGCCGCGACAAGGCCGTCATTCTCGGGCGGAGCGAAGCGCAGACCCGAGAATCTCTACCAAGGTCATTTCCGGCGAGAGATGCTCGGGTCAAGCCCGAGCATGACGGTGCCTCAGGCCCGCGCAAACGTCTCGTCGAAGGCATAGCCGGCACCGCGCACGGTGCGCAGCGGGTCCTTGGCGTCGCCGGGTGTGATCGCCTTGCGCAGCCGCCCGACATGGACGTCGACGGTGCGCTCGTCGATATAGACGTCGCGACCCCAGACTGCGTCGAGAAGCTGGGCGCGCGAATAGACCCGGCCGGGCGCCTGCATCAGGAATTCGAGCAGCCGGAACTCGGTCGGTCCGAGATGCAGCTCGAAGCCGGAACGGCGCACGCGCCGCGTCGTCCGGTCCAGTTCGAGATCGCCCGCCGTCAGCAGGCCGGCGACATGCCCGGGCTTCGCTCGGCGCAGCAGCGCCTGGATGCGCGCGATCAACTCCGGCAGCGAGAACGGCTTGACGACATAGTCGTCGGCGCCGGTGGCCAGGCCCCGCACGCGCTCGGTCTCCTCGCCGCGCGCGGTCAGCATGATGATCGGCACGCGCTCGGTGTCGCGGCGCGCCCGCAGGCGGCGGCAGAGCTCGATGCCCGACAGGCCCGGCAGCATCCAGTCGAGCAGCACGAGATCGGGCGTGTTGTCGCGCAGATGCAGCTCGGCATCGTCGCCGCGCGCGACGGAGTCGACCTCGAAACCCTCGGCCTCGAGATTGTAGCGCAGCAGCAGCGTGAGCGGCTCCTCGTCCTCGACGATCAGGATGCGGGCGGGCATGGCGGGTTTCCGAATGTTGGGCGGTGTCGTGCGTCATTCTCGGGCTTGACCCGAGAATCTCTAAGACCAGAAGGTTCTGGTTTCCTGGATGGTCGGGTCAAGCCCGACCATGACGCACCAAGACCTAGCTTCCCGTCACCGCCTCGAGATTGATGTCGGTGGTGTCGAGCTTGGGACGGTTGAGGTCGAGCGATTCGCCGGTGACGAGATAGTGGATCGTCTCGGCGATGTTGGTGGTGTGGTCGCCGATGCGCTCGATGTTCTTGGCGCAGAACAGGAGATGCGTGCAGAAGGTGATGTTGCGCGGATCTTCCATCATATAGGTCAGGAGCTCGCGGAACAGCGAGGTGTAGAGCGCATCGATCTCGCCGTCGCGATGCCAGACCTCGAGCGCCTTCTGCTCGTTGGCCGAGGCATAGGCGTCGAGCACGTCCTTGAGCTGGGCCTGGACCAGGCGGCTCATGTGCTCCAGCCCGACCACGGCGCGATGCGGCGGCGAGAACTGGCCGGAGATCGCCACCGCGCGCTTGGCGATGTTCTTGGCAAGATCGCCGACGCGCTCGATGTCCGAGGCGATGCGGATCGCCGAGATGAGCTCGCGCAGGTCGTTGGCGAGCGGCTGGCGACGCGCGATCGTCAAGACCGCGCGCTCCTCGACATCGCGTTGCAGGTTGTCGAGGCGCTGGTCGGCGCTGATCACCTTCTGCGCAAGCGTGGTGTCGCGGCGCACCAGCGCCACGGTGGAATCGCCGAGCATGCGCTCGGACATGCCGCCCATCTCGGCGAGGCTGCGGCGCAGCGCCTCGAGTTCGGCGTCGTAGGAGCGGACGATATGGTCTGTCATCGGCGTGTATCCCTGTGAAGCGCGTGCGAGTCAGCCGAAGCGGCCGGTGACGTAGTCCTGCGTCTGCTTCTTGCTCGGGTTCATGAAGATCGTGTTGGTCGGAGCGAACTCGATGACCTCGCCGAGATACATGAAGGCGGTATACTGCGAGATGCGCGCCGCCTGCTGCATGTTGTGCGTGACGATGACGATGGTGAAGTCGGTCTTGAGCTGCTCCAGCAGATCCTCGATCTTGCCGGTCGAGATCGGATCGAGCGCCGAGGTCGGCTCGTCGAACAGGATGACCTCGGGCTTCTGCGCGATGGTGCGTGCGATGCACAGCCGCTGCTGCTGGCCGCCCGAAAGGCCCATGCCCGAGGTCTTGAGCTTGTCCTTGACCTCGTCCCACAGCGCCGAGCGGCGCAGCGCACCCTCGACACGGTCATCGAGCTCCGACTTCGGCGGCTTCTCGTAAAGGCGGATGCCGAAGGCGACATTGTCGTAGATCGACATCGGGAAGGGCGTCGGCTTCTGGAAGACCATGCCGATGCGCGAGCGCAGCTCGTTCACGTCGACCTCGTTGGAGATGACGTTGCGCCCGTCGAGCATGATCTCGCCGGTGGCGCGCTGCTCGGGATAGAGCGAGTAGATGCGGTTGAAGATCCGCAGCAGGGTCGACTTGCCGCAGCCGGACGGGCCGATCAGCGCCGTGACGTGGCGGTCACGGAAGTCGAGATTGATGTTCTTCAGCGCCTTGTGCTCGCCGTAGTAGAAATCGAGGTTCTTGACCGCGATCCGCACGGGGGCGTCGGCATCGAGCGTCTGCGGGCTCAGTTCCAGCGTCGAAAGCATCGACTTTTTCCTTCAGATCGAACGCGACGAGGGTTCAGTTGGGCTGCTTACTTGCCGCCGCGCACGATGCGGCGGGCGATGAGCGAGAGCACCAGGATCGACATGGTGATGATCAGCGAACCAGCCCAGGCCAGCTGCTGCCAGTTCTCGTAAGGGGCGGAGGCGAACTGGTAGATCGTCACCGGCAGGTTCGAGACGCCGCCCATCAGGTTGGGGGAGAACCAGAAATTGTTGTTCAGCGCGGTGAAGATCAGCGGCGCGGTCTCGCCGGCGATGCGGGCGAGCGCCAGCAGGATGCCGGTCACCATGCCGGATTTGGCGGCCTTCCAGGTGATCGAGGTGATCACCACGGAGGGCGGCGCCCCGAGCGCCGAGCCGGCCTCCCGCAGCGGACCCGGCACGAGCCGCAGCATGTCCTCGGTGGTGCGAACGATGACCGGGATCGCGATGATGCCGAGCGCCACGCCGCCGGCCCAGCCGGAATAGCCGCCCAGCGGCTCGACCATGATGACGTAGACGAACAGGCCGATCAGGATCGAGGGCGCCGAGAGCAGGATGTCGTTGATGAAACGGATCAGGTCGGCGAGCTTCGAGCCCTTGCCGTATTCGGCGAGATAGGTGCCCGCCAGCACGCCGATCGGCGTCGCCACGACGATGCCGAGGAAGGTCAGGATCACCGAGCCGGCGATGGCGTTGGCGAGACCGCCGCCTTCCGAGCCGGGGCCCGGCGTGACCTGGGTAAAGGTCGCGACGGACAGGCCGCCGACGCCCTTCACGATCAGCATGCCGAGGATCCAGAACAGCACGAAGATCGCCAGGAAGGTGAAACCGGCGGCGGTGACGCGCATCGCCTTGTCGGCGGTGCGGCGCGACTGGCGCACGCGGCCCCAGGTCGAGGGCGGAAGGGCGCGGACGGTGGAGGGTGTGGTCATGCTCATGATCGCGCGGGCCCGTTCAGAAGGTCTTGACCCGCGCGACGAGGATGCGCGCGATGACGAGGACGACGAAGGTGACGAAGAACAGGATGCAGCCCAGCGCGATCAGCGCGTTCATCTGCAGGCCCAGCGCCTCGTTGAACTCGTTGGCGATGCGTGAGGCGATGGTCGAGCCCGGATCCATGATCGAGGCCGAGAGCCGGTTCGCGTTGCCGACGACGAAGGTCACCGCCATGGTCTCGCCCAGCGCGCGGCCGAGCCCGAGCATGACCGCGCCGATGATCGAGACGCCGGCCTGCGGCACCAGCACATGGCGCACCACCTCCCAGGTGGTCGCCCCGATGCCATAGGCGCTCTCGCGCAGCACGGAGGGGATCTGGTCGAGCATGTCGCGCACGATCGAGGCGATGAAGGGGATGATCATGAAGGCCAGGATGATGCCGGCCGTCAGGATGCCCAGCCCCGAAGGCGAGCGTGAATAGAGCACGGTGCCGACGATCGGGAGCCCCTCGACGATGTTGGAGAGCGGGATCTGCACATAGGCCGCAAAGAGCGGCACGAAGACGAACAGCCCCCACATGCCGTAGATGATCGACGGCACGGCCGCGAGCAGTTCGACCGTCGTCGAGACGGGCTGCTTGAACCAGGGCGGCGCCAACTGGGTGAGATAGACCGCGATGCCCAGCGACAACGGCACGCCGATCACCAGGGCGATCAGTGCCGTCGAGAGCGTGCCGACGATCGCCGGCCAGGCGCCGTAAACATCCGCCTGGGTGTCCCACTGGCTGCCCGTGAGGAAGCCGAGACCGAACTGGCGGAAGGCCGGCCAGCCGCCGATGACCATCGACAGCATGATGCCGGCGAGCAGGACGAGGACGAACAGCGCCGAGAGGAAGCTGGCGTTGCGGAACACGATGTCGAACGTGCCCTTCGGCGTCTTGCGCTGAGGGTGCGCGGCCGGGATGCTCATAGGGTCGGTCACGGCTGTCATCCGTGGAACTCCGGTCGTAGCCAAAACATGGGATGCAGGAACGAGGCAGGACAAGGATTATGTCTCTGGATCGAACCCTCATCCCCAACAGCGATCGAAGCGCGCCGCTGCTCGGGATGAGGGTCGGAGAGATGCGAAGCGGGGGTGTCCCCGCTTCGCAATGTCGTTGCGATCAGAAGATCGGCTTGCCGGCCGGGTCGGTGACGCCCTTCCAGGCGTTGCGGACCTGATCCTTGACCGTGGCCGGGAGCGGCACGTAGTCGAGGTCGAGAGCGAGCTTGTCGCCGTTCTTGAAGGCCCAGTCGACGAACTTCAGCGCGGCCTGCACCTCTTCCGGCTTTTCCGGCTTGGCGTGGACGAGCAGGAAGGTGGCGGCCGTGATCGGCCAGGCGTCGGCGCCCTTCTGGTTGTTCAGCGAGATGCCGAAGCCGGGAGCCTCGTTCCAGTTGGCGTTGGCGGCAGCGGCCTGGAAGGCCTTGTCGTCCGGGGCCGGGAAGTTGCCGTCGGCGTTCTGGATCAGGGCGTAGGAGAGCTTGTTCTGCTTGGCGTAGGCGTATTCGACATAGCCGATCGAGTTGGCGACCTGCTTGACCGAGGCCGAGACGCCCTCATTGCCCTTGCCACCGATGCCGACAGCCCACTGGACCGACTGGTTGGCGCCGACCTTGGACTTCCAGTCAGCCGAAACCTTGGAGAGGTAGTCGGTGAAGACATAGGTCGTGCCCGAGCCGTCCGAACGGTAGACGGGGTTGATGTTGGCGTCGGGCAGGGTCACGCCGGCATTGAGCGCGACGATCTTCGGGTCGTTCCACTTCTTGATCTCGCCCATGTAGATGCCGGCGATGATCGGGCCGGTCAGCTTGAGCTTGCCGGCCTCGACGCCCGCCACGTTGATCGCGGGCACGACGCCGCCCATCACGGTCGGGAACTGGATCAGGCCGTCCTTGGTCAGGTCTTCGCCCTTGAGGGGAGCGTCGGTGGCGCCGAAGGCGACCGTCTTGGCCTTGATCTGGCGGATGCCGCCACCCGAGCCGATCGACTGGTAGTTGAGACCGATATTGGTCTCCTTCTTGTAGGCTTCGGCCCACTTGGCATAAATCGGGAAGGGGAAGGTCGCGCCGGCGCCGGTGATGTCGGCGGCCTGGGCCACGCCGGACAGACCGATGGTCGCGGCCGCGAGAATGAGAAGTTTGCGCATGAGATGTCCTCTCTGGATCGCAGGTTTAGCGAGCCGTTCAGAACACTGTCTGCATGACAGCTTCATGACAACGCGTCACAGCGTTTGTCATATTGCCGTCACGCAGCGTTAACGGATCCGGCTCACGGCTTGCGCGGCGGCGCTCCGAAGCGTGGCAGCACGGCCCGGAAGGTGGCTCCCTCGCCGAGTGCGCTTTCGATCGTCAGCCGGCCACGATGGCGCAGCACGATGTGCTTGACGATGGCAAGGCCCAGCCCCGTGCCACCGGCCTCGCGGCTGGCCGCGGTATCGACGCGATAGAAGCGCTCGGTCAGCCGCGGCAGGTGCTCGGGCGCGATGCCCGGCCCGTCGTCGCGCACGCCGACGCTGCACTCGGCCGGCCCATCCAGCACCTCGATCAACACCTCACCGCCGCGCTTGCCGTATTTGATCGCGTTCTCGACCAGGTTTTCCATCAGCCGCAGCAGTTCGTCGCGATCGCCGGCGACCCTGACCGGCTCGGTGGGAGCACGCAGCGTCAGGGTGACCTCGCGTTCGCGGGCCATCAGCGTCAGCGAATCGACGATTTCGCGCGAGATCCCGGTGAGATCGACCGGGGTCTCCGGCGCCAGATGGGCGCGAAGCTCGATCCGCGACAGCGACAGCAGGTCATCGACGAGGCGCGCCATGCGCAGGCCCTGCTCGCGCATGATCGCAAGGAAGCGGTCGCGCGCGCCGGCGTCGTTGCGTGCCGGCCCCTGCAGGGTCTCCACGAAGCCGAGCAGCGAGGCCAGCGGCGTGCGCAGCTCGTGGCTGGCATTGGCGACGAAATCGACGCGCATCCGCTCGGTGACGCGCTGCTCGCTGAGATCCTCGAAGGTCAGGACCACCGGCCGCCGCCAGCCTGCGCCGGGCAGTGCGGAGATGTGGATCCGGAAGGTGCGCTCGACCGGCACGCGCTCGATCAGTTCGATGACCTGGCGGCCGCCCTGGCGGGCGACGCCGTCGATGGCCTCGATCAGGTCGGGATCGCGCATCACCAGCGTCAGCGGCTGGCCCGTCTCCAGCGCCGGGATCAGCGCGCGCATCGCCGGGCTCAGCGCCTGGGCGACACCCTGGACATCGAGCAGGACCACGGCGGCGCCCATCGCCTCGATCAGGGCATGCGTCGCGGAGGCAAACGGATCGACGGCAATGGCCATGCGGAAGGGAACCTCAGGCTCTCGCTGACGCGACGGCCGAACGGCCTGCCGCGGGACGAAGGGCTCTTCCTGAGCGTAAGGCCGGCGCGCGTCAATTCCCTTTGCTTCCACAGCCGGCTAGGCTGCTTTCCCTCACGAGGATCATTGCCATGGCGAAAACCGTTCCAGGAAGCCGGCCGAAAGCTGCGCTGCGGCTCGTTGCCAAGGCGGAGCAGGAGGCCAAGCCGGACCGCAAGCGCGCGGCCGCGCGCAAGGCCGCTGGCGCAGAGGCGTTCGACATCGAGGCAGACACCCTGCCCGCCGCGATCGTCGATGCCGCCTTCCGCAGCGGCGACTACCCCTATGGCAAGCGCATGAAGCGCAAGCGCTATGAGCAGGAACTCGCGCCGCTGCAGATCGAATTGCAGAAGCTGGCGAACTGGGTGCGCGAGACGAAAGAGCGCATCGTCATTCTGTTCGAAGGCCGCGACGGCGCAGGCAAAGGCGGCACCATCGGCCGCTTCACCCAGCATCTCAATCCGCGCCAGGCGCGCGTCGTGGCGCTGTCGAAGCCCTCCGACAGCGAAGCCGGGCAGTGGTATTTCCAGCGCTATGTCACGCAGATGCCGACAGCCGGCGAAATCACCTTCTTCGACCGCTCCTGGTACAACCGTGCCGGCGTCGAGCGCGTCATGGGCTTCTGCACGCCGCAGCAGACCGACGCCTTGCTGCACGAGGCGCCCGCCTTCGAAGGCATGCTGGTGCGCGACGGCGTCCGGCTGATCAAACTCTTCATCACCATCGGCCCTGAAATGCAGATGGTTCGGCTGCATGACCGCTGGCACGATCCGCTCAAGCGCTGGAAGCTCTCGCCGATCGATTTCGAGGCGATCCCGCGTTTCGCCGCCTACTCGCAGGCCTTCGACGACATGCTGGCGAGGAGCTCGACGCCATGGGCGCCTTGGCATGTCATCCGCGGCAACGACAAGCTGCGGGCCCGGCTGAACGCCATCCGCCACGTCCTCCTCGCCATCCCCTACAAGGACCGCGACGAGGCGGCGATCGGCAAGCTCGACGACAAGGTCGTGGTCACCGCCGAGCACTATCTCCACAAGGGCGGCGAGACCTGAGCGCGCCCTCGGCGGCCGCCAGTCCACCCACCCCTACACACACCGGTCATTCCCCTGTCATCGCTGGCGCTGCTCTTGCAGAGCGTCGGCGGCCGAGGCCAGACGAACGAGAAGGCACCACCATGAGCAAGACCATCCTGATTTCGGGCGCGACCGCAGGCTTCGGCGCCGCCACCGCGCGGCGCTTCGTCGGGGCCGGCTGGAAGGTGATCGGCACCGGCCGCCGTGCCGACCGTCTCGACGCCCTGAAGGCGGAACTGGGTGAGAATTTTTACGGCGCGGCCTTCGACATCACCGACGAAGCCGGAATGACGGCGGCGCTCGGTGCCCTGCCCGAGCCGTTCCAGGCGATCGACGTGCTGCTCAACAATGCCGGCCTCGCGCTCGGCACCAAGCCCGCGCCACAGACCGCGCTCTCCGACTGGAAGACGATGATCGGCACCAACGTCACCGGACTGGTGGCGCTGACGCATCACCTGCTGCCCGGCCTGATCGCGCGCAAGGGCGCGGTCATCAACATCGCCTCGGTCGCGTCGAACTGGCCCTATTCGGGCGGCAACGTCTATGGCGGCACCAAGGCCTTCGTGCGCCAGTTCTCGCTGGGCCTGCGCTCCGACCTGCACGGCAAGGGCGTCCGCGTCACCTCGATCGAGCCAGGCCTGTGCGAGAGCGAGTTCACGCTGGTGCGCAATGGTGGCGACAAGGCGGCCTATGACGCCCTCTATGGCGGCGCCGATCCGCTGCAGCCCCAGGACATCGCCGAGACCGTGTTCTGGGTCGCGACGCTGCCCCCGCACGTCAACATCAACAGCCTCGAGATCATGCCGGTGAGCCAGTCTTTCGCCGGCTTCCAGATCCACCGCAACAGCTGAACAAGGCTCTCATGGTCTACGATCTCGCCATCGTCGGCGCCGGCATTCTCGGCCTGGGCCATGCGCTCGCGGCCGCACGGCGCGGCAAGCGCGTCGTGGTGATCGACCGCGACGCCCAGGCCAACGGCGCCTCCGTGCGCAATTTCGGCTTCGTCACCGTCACCGGCCAGGGCGCCGGCGATTGCTGGACGCTGGCGCGCCGCTCGCGCGACATCTGGGCGGAGATCGTGGCGGATGCCGGGATCGACGTGCTCCAGCGCGGGCTCATGCTGGCGGCGCGCCTGCCGGAATCGGAAGCGGTGATCGACGCCTTCCTGCGCACGGAGATGGGCGAAGGCTGCCGCCGCCTGACCAGCGCCCAGGCCTGCGAGGCCGTTCCAGCCTTGCGCCCGGAGGCGGCCCGCTTCGCGCTGCACAGCCCGCATGAACTGCGCGTCGAATCCCGCCACGCGATCCCACGGGTGACGGCCCTGCTGGCGGAGCGGCATGGCGTCGAATTCCGCTGGAACACCAGCATCGTCGCGGTGGAGGCCCCGCGCCTGATCACAGCCGGCGGCGACGTGATCGAGGCGGAGGCGATCGTGGTCTGCCCAGGCGACGAGTTCACCACGCTGTTTCCCGAGCGGCTCGCCGCCTATGGCGTCACCCGCTGCAAGCTGCAGATGCTGCGCCTGCGCCCGGCGGCGCCCGCCCCGCTCGCCAGCGCCGTGATGTCGGATCTCGGGCTCGGGCGCTATCTCGGCTATGCCGATCTGCCGGAGGCCGAGCCGCTGAAGCGCCGGCTCGACGCCGACATGGCGGCCCAGCGCGAGAACGGCATCCACCTGATCGTCACGCAATCGGCCGATGGCTCGCTCGTCGTCGGCGACAGCCACCACTACGCCACGACGCCCGACCCCTTCGCCTCGGAGGCCGTCGACCAGCTCATCCTCGACGAGTTCGATGCCGTGCTCGACCTGCCCGGCCGCACCGTGACCGAACGCTGGATCGGCACCTATGCCTCGGCGCCGGATCGCTGGCGCCTGACCGACAGGCCCTCGGATGCGGTACGCATCGTCGTCGTCACCGCAGGCTGCGGCGCCTCGACCGGCTTCGGCATCGGCGAGGAGACGATCGCCGATCTGTTCGGGCCGGTATCGTGAATCAGAATGGTCCGGTGAAGCCCAACATCCTGCTCGTCACCGCCGATCAATGGCGCGGCGACTGCCTCTCGGCGCTCGGCCACGCTTGCGTCAGGACGCCAAATCTCGATGCGTTGGCCGCTGAGGGCACGCTGTTTGCCCGCCACTATGCTGGAGCCGCGCCCTGCTCGCCGGCGCGCGCCTCGCTCTATACCGGCCTCTACCAGATGAACCACCGCGTCTGCCGGAACGGCTCGCCGCTGGATGCCCGCTTCGACAATCTGGCGTTGCTCGGCCGCCGCGCCGGCTACGACCCGACCCTGTTCGGCTACACGGATACGGCGCCCGACCCGCGCGGCATGGCCCCGGGCGATCCGCATCTGACGACCTATGAAGGCGTGCTGCCGGGCTTCACCACCCGAACCCTGCTGCCCGAGCATGAGCGTCCCTGGCTCTCCTGGCTGCGCGAGCGCGGCCATGCCGAGGCGACGAGCCGCGACGTGCACCGCGCCAGCGGACAGCCCGAGACCGGTAACGCGCCGCCGCGCTATGGCCGCGATGAGACCCAGACCGCCTTCCTGACCGACGAGTTCCTCCGCTGGCAAGGCGAGCAGGATGGCGCCTGGTTCGCGCATATCTCCTTCCTGCGCCCCCACCCGCCCTTCGTCGTGCCCGAGCCCTACAACACGATGTTTGCAGCCAGCGACGGCCCGGCCTTCGCCGGCGCCGCCGACCGCGACAGCGAGCGCGCCTTGCACCCCTATGTCGCCTGGCAGATGGCGGCGCAGAAGAAGCACAGCTTCGTGCAGGGCGCACAAGGCTGCGTCGAGGATTGGAGCCGGGCCGACTTCGCGGCCTTGCGCGCGGTCTATTACGGCATGATCGCCGAGGTCGACGCCCAGATCGGCCGCATCTTCGCGACGCTGCGGGCGCGCGGCGCGTGGGAGAACACGCTCGTCATCTTCTGTTCCGACCATGGCGAGATGGCGGGCGACCACTGGCTGCTCGGCAAGGGCGGCTTCTTCGAGGCGAGCTACCACATCCCGCTGATCATCCGCGATCCCGCCCGCCGGGCGCATGCCGGAACGCAGGTCACGGCCTTCACCTCCGCCGCCGACATCCTGCCGACGCTCGCCGAGCGGCTCGGCCTGTCGCCCGCCAACCATCAGGACGGCGCGTCGCTGCTGCCCTTCCTCGACGGCCGAACACCTGCAAACTGGCGCGAGGCCGCGTTTTGGGAGTTCGACTTCCGCGACATCGCCGATGGCGCGGCCGAGGCGTATTTCGGCCTGCCCTCCAACGCCTGCAACCTCGCCGTGATCCGCGACGGCGCTTGGAAATACGTCCACTTCGCCGGGCTGCCGCCGCTGCTCTTCGACCTCGCCAACGACCCCGCCGAGACCCGCAATCTCGCCGACGACCCCGCGCTCGCCCCGGTCAGGCTGGCCTGCGCCGAGAGGCTCCTGTCGCTGCGGGCGCGCCATCTCGACCAGACGCTGGCCTATACCCACCTCGCCGCTGGCGGGCCTGTCATCGCGCCGCCATCCGCCTGACCGAGACTGGTCTTCGCTTCGCCAAACCATAGCCGGCTCGATGAGCCGGGCTGTGGCGTCAATCTTGCTTGGCTCATCGCCAGATCGAGTGTGGCTCCGCAGGGGCCGTCTCGGGCGCGGGCCCGGGCGACAATACCGAGGCCTTCCAACCAAGAAACCATCACATTCCAAGACACCATCACATTCACAGGGGATCACGATGTCCAAGACGCAGAGCAGGGCAATCATCGGCCGCCGTGACTTTCTGAAACGCGCCGCCGCGACAGGCGCGGGCGTCGCGATGCCCGCCATCATCAGCAGCGGCGCACTCGCCTCATCCGGCGAGATCAACATCATGATGTGGTCGGACTATCTGCCGGAAAGCTTCGTCAAGGCCTTCACCGCCAAGACCGGCATCAAGGTCAACTTCACCGGCATCGGCTCCAACGACGACATCCTCAACAAGATGAAGGCCAGCAACGGCCAGGGCTTCGACATCGTCACCCCGACGGTGAACCGCTCGCCGCTCTGGAAGGATCTCGGCCTGCTCCAGCCCTTCGACATGAAGAAGGTCGCGCTGGAGAAGGTGAACCCGGCCATGGCGCTGGGCGAGACGCATTGGAACTTCGCCGGCAAGGGCACGCATTGGCTGCCGCATATCTGGGGCACCGAAGGCGTCTCCTGGCGCACCGACAAGTTCACGCCGGCCGGTTCCGCGCCGAGCTATTACGACGTCTGGGACGATGCCAATGCCGGCAAGACCATGGGCCGCGGCCATTCGATGATCCTGGGCCTGGGCCTCGGGATGGAGAGGCGCGGCGAACTGGCGCCCGGCTCGGTCTGGGAGGCCTACAAGACACCGGAGAAGATGACCGAGGTCTGGACCAAGCTGACCGAGACCGCGATCAAGAAGAAGAAGAACATCAAGCTGATCTGGAACGACGCCGACGCGCAGAAGAACGGCCTGCTCAACGAGGGCGTCATCGTCGGCCAGACCTGGGACGGCCCGCCGATCGCGCTCAAGACCGCGGGCGAGCCGGTGATGTACCGCGCCCCGGTCGAGGGCGCGATGGCCTGGGTCGACGGGCTGGCGCTGCCGATCGGCGTCAAGAACATCGACCAGGTCTACGCCTTCATCGCGGCCTGCTACGACGCGCAGCTCGCCGGCGAGGCGATCAAGACCCATGGCTACAACTCGCCGGTGCTGGGCGCCGACAAGTTCGGCGGCGAGGTCTACGCCAAGAACTTCGCCGACGCCTATCCCGGCGACGCGCTCGCCAAGCTCAATCCCTGGCCGGCCGAGGCACCCTGGTATGCCGCCAAGCGCTCGGAATTCACCAATAAGTTCATGAGCGCCTGAGGGACAAGACGGCCACCCGCGCCGTCATCCCGGACAAGCGGCGATAGCCGCGCCGATCCGCTGCGTCCGGGATGACGCGGCGGAGATGCGACATGCAGCCCAAACCTCCATCCAGGACCCGCATGACGAAAGATGTCGTTCTCGACCACGTCTCGATCCGGTTCGGCGGCTATACGGCCGTCGAGAACGCGCATCTGACCATCAGGGGCGGCGAGTTCTTCTCCTTCCTCGGCCCGTCCGGCTGCGGCAAGACCACGCTGCTGCGCTGCATCTCCGGCTTCGTCCAGCCGAGCGAAGGGCGCGTCCTGATCGGCGGGGAGGACATGCGCAATGTCGGCCCCAACAAGCGCCCGACCGCGCTGATCTTCCAGAATCTCGCGCTGTTTCCGCTGCTCACCGTCGCTGAGAACATCGCCTTCCCGCTCGAGGTGCGCCGCGTCGGCCGCAAGGCCCGCCGCAAGCGCGCCGACGAACTGCTCGAGATGATCGCCCTGCCCGGCACCGGCGACAAGAAGGTCCATGAGCTCTCCGGCGGCCAGAAGCAGCGCGTCGCGATCGCGCGCGCGCTCGCCGCCGAGCCCGACATCCTGCTGCTCGACGAGCCGCTCTCGGCCCTCGACCTGAAGCTGCGCCAGCACATGCGCACCGAATTGCGCGCGATCCAGCAGCGCGTCGGGCTGACCTTCATCTACATCACCCACGACCAGGGCGAGGCCCTGACCATGTCGGACCAGGTCGCGGTGATGAATGCCGGCGTCATCGAGCAGATCGACGATCCGCAGACGGTCTACAACCAGCCCCGGACGCCCTTCGTCGCCTCCTTCGTCGGCGAATCCAACGCCATCTCCGGCGTCGTCCTGTCCCAGACCGGCAGGCTCGCGACGCTCGACACCCCGCTGGGCCCCCTTGTCGGCCAGGCCGCGGGCGGGCGGACCTATCTGCCCAGGGAGCGCTGCACGCTGTTCGTGCGGCCTGAGCAGCTCTTCATTGCCGATACCCCGCCCGAGGTGAACGAAATCAAGGCCAGGCGCGTCAACGAGGAGTTCGAGGGGTCCATCCGCACGCTCTATCTGGAGGCCGGCGGCAAGGCCTTGCGCCTCTACCACATGAACGCCGCCACCTCCGCCGCGCTCGCCACGGGCGACGGCGCGCTCACCGTCTCGTTCAAGCCGGAGCAGGCAACGATCCTGCCCGATGACCCGGCGCTGAGCGGCTGACGCGATGACGATGATCGCCCGCTTTTTCCGCGACTTCAGCAGCCGGCACGGCACCGGCGCCGCAAGCTTCGTCATGGCGGCGGTGCTGTTCTGGATCGTCTTCCTGATCCTGCTGCCGCAGCTGGCAATGCTCGACGTCTCCTTCCGCCACAACCTGCCGCGCCCGGAGATCGGCGGGCCCAAGGACGTCCACACGCTCGACAACTACCGCTACTTCCTGTTCGGCAACAGCGGCGGCGCCGCACTGAACGCGCTCGACATCGGCGTGCTGGTCAAGACGCTGGTCGCCGCCGTGCTGGTGACCCTGCTCGACATCCTGCTCTGCTATCCGATCGCCTTCATCCTCGCCCATTCCGCCAGCGGCGCGGGTGCGCGGCTGATGGTGATTGCGCTGATCGTGCCCTTCTGGATCAACGACATCCTGCGCGCCTTCGCCTTCCGCATCCTGTTCGGCGCCACCGGGGTCATCAACGGCGTCGGGCTGTCGCTCGGGCTCTGGACCGCGCCGATCGACTTCATCCGCGCCGATGTCGCGCTCTATGCCGGCCTCGCCTACACCTATGTCCTGCTCATGGTGTTCTCGATCTACAACGCCGTCGAGACGCTCGACCGCAACCAGATCGAGGCGGCCCGCGACATGGGCGCGAGCTGGTGGCGCGTGCATTGGCGCATCGTTCTGCCGGTGGCCAAGCCCGGCATCGCCTCGGGCGCCACCATGGTCTTCATGCTGACGGCGGGCGCGCTCGCCGCTCCGCAGATCCTCGGCGGGCCCTCGAACCTCTGGTTCACCCAGCTGATCTACCAGTGGTTCAACGATGCCGGAGACTGGTCGCGCGGCTCGGCCTACGCGACCATCCTGCTGGTCGTCTGCCTTGCCTTCGTCTTCGTGATGATGCGGATCTTCCGCGTCTCGATCGGGGCGATCGGGCGATGATGCGGGGTGTCGCACGATGAGGCGTCTCGGCGGCGGCCTCTTCGCCTTCAGCTACACGCTTTTGTTCTTCCTGTTCCTGTTCGGCCCGCTGGTCATCATGGTGATCACGGCCTTCAACTCCTCGGCCTTTCCGCGCGTGGTGCCCTGGGAGTGCTTCACCACCGACTGGTTCGGCGTGCTCGTCCGCAACGAGCGGCTGATGACGGGCTTGTGGACCAGCCTGGCGATCGGCCTCGCCGTGGTCGCGATCGCGGTACCCTTTGGACTGGCGGGTGCGCTCGCGCTCGCCGATATCGGGCCGCGCCTGCGGGCCGGGCTCTATGCGGTGCTGATCACGCCGATCCTGATCCCCGGCGTCGTGCTCGGCATCTCCACCATCGTGTTCTGGAGCTATGTCGGGCGCAAACTGGGCGCCGGCTACGACACGGTCTTCTTCAACGGCCTGTTCCTGACCCTGCTCGGGCAGGTCGCCTTCATCGCCTCCTATGCGATGCTGATCCTCAGCGCACGCCTCCAGCGCTTCGACCCGACGCTGACCGAGGCCGCGCTCGACCTCGGCGCGACGCCGGGCCAGGCCTTCCGCAAGATCCTTCTGCCCTTCCTCAAGCCGGCTCTGGGTTCGGCCGCCTTCATCACCTTCCTGGCGTCCTTCGAGAACTACAACACCACGGTCTTCACCATCCTCGCGGGCAACACCTTCACAACGGCGCTCGCCTCCAAGATCCGGCTCGGCACCGATCCCTCGCTCTCGGCGCTCGCCGTCATCATCATCGCGGTCACGCTGATCGGCGCGATGGTGCAGGAGGCCCATCACCGCCGTCGCGCCCTGCTGGCCGGCGGCAGGCCGGAACGCTCCTGGCTCTACGCCAATCCGCTGACGCGGCTTCTGACCCATCCCGCCGCGATCCTGCTGATCCTGCTCGCCTGCGCCAGCGCCATCGTCTGGCAGGCCAGCCATCACGACGCGCAGGCCTGCCGCGCCGATATCCTGAGCGAGAAGCAGCGCCTTCAGGAAAAACTGCTGCAGGAGCAGCAGCAGCGCATGCAGCAGCGCCAGACCGAAACGCCAGCCGCGCCGGCAGCCCCGAGCAACAACCCCTCACCCTTCGGCGGCGCCTTCAACCCCGGCTCGCTCGCGCCGAAATGACGCCTTAGCCTCAGCGCCCCATCACCAGATTGGGCAGCCAGGTCGTCAGCGGCGGCCACAAGGTGATGGCGACGAGCACAGCCAGCAGCGGCATCAGCCAGGGCACGATCGCCCGCGACATCGACTCGAAGCTGATATTGGCGACCTTGGCGGTGACGAAGAGCACGACGCCGACCGGCGGCGTGATCGTCCCGATCATCAGGTTGAGCACGAAGATCAGCCCGAACTGGATCGGGTCGATGCCGAACTGCGCCGCGGCCGGCGTCAGGATCGGGATCAGGATCAGCATGGCGGCGAGCGCCTCCATGAAGCAGCCGACGAAGAGCAGCAGCAGGTTGACGATCAGCAGGAACATCAGCGGGTTGCCGGCGAGATCGACCAGCATCGGGCCGACCGTCTGCGGGATGCGCGAGATCGACAGGCACCAGCCGAGCGCGGCCGCCGTCATCACCAGCGCCAGCACGACGCCGGTGGTCTCGACCGTCTGCACGACGAGCTCCGGCAGATCGTCGAGATCGAAGCTGCGATAGACGAAGAGGCCGAGCACCAGCGCATAGGCCGTGGCGACCGCAGCGGCTTCCGTCGGCGTGAAGATGCCGGCCATCATCCCGCCGAACAGGATCACCGGCGTCATCAGCGCCCAATGCGCCTCCTTGTAGGCGACCCAGAGCTGCGCCGCTCCCGGGAAGAGATGGCGCGGCAGGTCGCGCTTCTTGGCGACATGCACGACCATCGCCATCAGCGCGCCAGCCATCAGCAGGCCCGGGATGACGCCGGCGAGGAACAGCCCGCCGATCGAGACATCCGCCGAGACGCCGTAGATCACCATCGGCAGCGAGGGCGGGATGATCGGGCCGATCGTTGCCGAGGCCGCCGTGATCGCCGCCGCCGTCTCGGCGTCGTAGCCCTCGTCCTTCATCGCCTTGATCTCGAGCGTGCCGACGCCGCCGGCATCGGCCACCGCCGAGCCCGACATCCCTGCGAAGATCACGCTGGCGAGGATGTTGGCGTGGCACAGGCCACCGCGCAGCCAGCCGACGCAGGCCGTGGCGAAGGCGAAGATCCGGTCGGTGATCCCCGCCGAGTTCATGATGTTGCCCATCAGGATGAACAGCGGCGCCGCCAGCAACGGGAAGGAATTGGCGGATTGCGCGATCTTCTGCGGCACGATCCCCAGCGGGAAGCCGCCCAGGAAGGCAAAGGCGATCGCCGCCAGCCCCATCGAGACGAACAGCGGCACGCCGATCAAAAGCGCGGCGAACCAGACCGGCAGGATCTGCAGCATGATCGTGGTCATAGCGGCTGGCTTCCGGGTTCGGGCGCGGTGAACCGGCGGCCCGCCACCACATCGGCGATCTCG
Organism: Allobosea vaviloviae; assembly: GCF_001298265.1. Taxonomy (GTDB): domain Bacteria; phylum Pseudomonadota; class Alphaproteobacteria; order Rhizobiales; family Beijerinckiaceae; genus Allobosea; species Allobosea vaviloviae_B. The sequence continues at coordinate 28,180 of NZ_LGSZ01000058.1, forward strand.
GCTGCGGCCTGCAGGATCAGCGCGAGGCCGGCCAGGGGCATGACGATGTAAAGCGCCGCGCTCGACACCGGCAGCGCGATCGACTCGACATCCCAGTTGCGCTCGATCAGCCCGTAGGAATAGCGGATCAGGACGGCTGCGAAGACGATGATCGCGGCCTGCGTGACGATCTCCAGCACGCGTCCAGCGCCCTCGGGCAGCTTGTCGGCGAAGACCGTGATGCGGATATGCGAGCGCCGCCTTGCCGCGATGATCCACCCGACGAAGCCGGTCCAGACCAAAAGGTATTGCGCGAGCTCGTCGGTCCAGGCCAGCGGCGCATTGAGCTGGCGCGACAGCACGCCGAGCAGCACCGCGACCAGCAGCGACAGCAGCAGCGCCACGGCGGCATAGCGCACGATGCGGTCGGAGAGGTGGAGGAGGGATTTCAAAGCATCAGCCTCATTGACGACGACCTCGATAAAATACGCGGTCATCCCGGGCGACCGAAGGGAGACCCGGGATCCATGCCGGAACAGTTCAGGCATGGATCCCGGATCGGCGCCGCTACGCGGCTTGTCCGGGACGACCCGGAGGTGGTGGAACCGCTTCAGCTCACAGCGCCGCCAGCGCGTCCCAGGTGCCCTTGCCCCATTTGCCCTCGAACTGCTTGGGCAGGGTGGCCAACACCGGCTTGGAGAAGCTCTCCAGATCCGGCTCTGTCACGCTCATTCCCGCAGCCTTCAGCGTCGCCACCAGGCTGCCCTCCTGGCTGGCGAGCTCGGCGTCCTGCCAGGTGACTCCATCAGTGATGGCGGCCTCCAGCAGGCTCCGGTCGGCATCCTTCAGCCCCTTCCAGAATTCGCTGTTCACGATGACGAGGCGCGGCGTGATGATGTGGCCGGTCAGGATCAGGTGCTTCTGCACCTCCTGCAGCTTGGCGCTGTGGATCGTCGGCAGCGGGTTCTCCTGCCCGTCCACCGCGCCCTGGCTCAGCGCCAGATAGAGCTCGTTGAAGTTCACCGGCGTCGCCTTGGCGCCCCAGGCCTCGACCATGGCGCGGAAGGTATCGACCGGCGGCACCCGGAGCTTGAGACCGACGACGTCGGCTGCGCTCTTCACCGCCTTGGAGCCGGTGGTCAGGTGGCGCTTGCCGTAATAGGTCACGGCGGCCATGCGCATGCCGCGCTTCTTTTCGAGATCGGCGTTCATCTGGGTGAAGACCGGCGCCTTGGCGACCTTCGCCATGTGGGCGGCGTCGCGCCACAGATAGGGCGCCTCGACCACGGAGAGCTGCGGCAGGAAGGAGCCGAGCGCGGCCGCCCCGTCCGTCGTCATGGTCAGCGCGCCGGACGCCACGGATTCCATCATGTCCTTGCCGGAACCGAGCTGGCCGGCCGGGAAGGTCTGGATGTCGATGCGGCCGGAGGTCTTCTCCTTCACCTGCTTGGCGATGCGCTCGACCATCTGCACCTGCGGATGGGTGGCGGGCAGCATCTCGCCCCAGCGCAGCACCGTCGCCTGTGCGCGCAGGATGGTCGGCATGGCGATGGCCCCGCCAGCGAGAGCGGCAGAACCTGCAAGAAAGTCACGTTTGGAAATCCTGGTCATGGTCGTTTCCCTCCGGGCTACGGCCGGTTTGCCCGGCTCGTTGCGATGGTCTCGATCGTCGTCGTTCTGTGGGCGTCGTCAGTAACTCATCGCCCGCGTGCGGGCGTTGCCGATATGGATGCTCATTTCCTCCGCCGCGCGGATCGGGTCGCGGGCCTCGATCGCAGTGATGATCTTGAGGTGGTCGCGCATCACCGGGACCAGAATATGGTTCTGGATGCGGGTCTCGTATTGCCGGATCAGCCGGATCTTCAGCCAGGTGACGCGGAAGGCCTTGGAGACGATGTCGTTGTCGAGATGATCGATGATCGCCTCGTGCATCAGCCGGTCGGTGTCCTCCGCGTCCTCGATCAGGGTCTCGTCGCCGCCGGCCTCGGCCCGCGCGATGATCGCCTCGTGCCGCGCGCGCTGCTCGGCGATCTCGTCATCGGTCGCGTTGGCGGCATAGAGCGCGGTCGCCTCCTTTTCGAGGAAGAGCCGGAACTGGAAGGCGTTGCGGATCAGGTTGAGGTCGACATGGGCGACCTGCATGCCCCGCTGCGGCACCGTCTTGATCAGCCCCTCGGCCTCGAGCCGCGGGATCAGCTCGCGGATCGCGCCCAGCGGCAGGCCGGTGAGCGCGACGAGCTCGCGCTGCGTCACGAACTGGCCCGGCTTGATCTCGCGCGCCAGCAGCCGCTCGGTGAAGGAGGCGTAGGCGCGCTCCCTCAGCTTGAGCGGCTCAGCCTCGCGGGGCTCGGAGTCGGGCTGGTTCAAGACGTCGTTCCCTGTCAGGCGCCCCTCAGGCGGCCTTTGCCATCGTGATTCTGTCGAACGCCGCGAAGAGCCGCTGCCGCGTCCCCTCGTCGAGCGCCTCCAACGGCGCGCGCATCGCGCCATAGCCGGAATCGCCATGCACATGCCCGACCAGCGCCTTCACCGAAGCCAGCACCGGATGCGAGCAGATCTCGTCGACCAACGCATTCACCACGGGGGAGTCCTTGCCCTCATAGACCATCGGCCGCAGCAGCTGCGGCACGAGATTGGCGACGCCGCAGATCGAGCCCTGGGCGCCGTTGCGAACCGCCTTGGCCAGCTGGCGCTCGTCGCCGACGAGGATGGCGAGCTCGCCATGCGCCTTCAGCAGCGCTTCGGTGTTGGCGTAGCTGCCCGAGGAATCCTTCACGCCGGCAACGATGCCGGGAAACGCCGTCTTCAGCCGCTGGACCAGGTCGATGCTGATGGCGACGGCGGTCACGGAGGGGATGTGGTAGAGGATGACGTTGCGAACGGACGCGTCAAGCTGTTCGAAATACTGCGAGAACCAGCGATAGAGACCCTCGTCGCTGACGCCCTTGAAATAGAAGGGCGGCGCCAAAAGCAGGCCCTTGGCCCCGGCGTCGAGCGCCAGCCGGCCCTGCTCGACAGCCTCGTGCAGCGAGGACGCGGCAATGCCGGCATAGATCTGCCTGGCCGGATCGATGCCGGCGCCGATCAGCGCCCCCATCATCGCGCCGCGCGCGGGCAGGCCGAGCGCCGCGCCCTCGCCGGTGGTGCCAAACAGCGTGACGCTGTCGCAGCCTTCCGCCAGCACATGCCGCGCATGCTTGACCAACCGCGGCAGGTCGACGGCGCCGCCCTCTCGCATCGGGGTGGTGATGGCGCAGGAAAGGCCGAAGCGGTTGGGATCGATGCTCATGGAGGTCGTCTTTCAGGACAGTGAGATGTCTGACATGTTAGTCGGATGATACAGGTGGCACAAGCACTTCGCCGTCATTGCGAGCGCAGCGAAGCAATCCAGGGAGACGTCGAGCGAGCGGCTCTGGATTGCTTCGCTGCGCTCGCAATGACGGGTTTGCGCGTTCAGCCATCCTTGAGCCCTCCCGCTGAGAGCCCGGCGACGATCTGGCGCTGCGCCAGCACCGTCACCAGGAGGACCGGCAGCGTCACCAAAAGCGCGGCGGCCGCCAGCGGTCCCCACGAAATCTGCTCGAAGGTCAGCGAGTTGTAGACGGCCGAGGGCAGCGTGCGGCTGTTCTTGCCGCCGAGCACCACCGAGAAGATGAAGTTGTTCCAGGAGAAGATGAAGGCGAGGATGCCACCGACCGTGACGCCGGGCATCGCCAGCGGCAGCGCGACATGCCGGAAGGCCTGCCATGTCGAGGCGCCGTCGATGCGGGCGGCGTCTTCCAGCTCCATCGGAACATTCTCGAAATACCCGATCATGATCCAGACGATGATCGGGATGGTGATGACCAGATGGGTGATCACCAGCGCGGAAATCGTGCCCACCATCCCCGTCATCTGGAACAGCAGGAAGAGCGGGATCAGATAGGACAAGGCCGGCGTCATGCGCGCGACCAGGATCAGGATGGCGAACTTCGTCGCCTTGCCGCGCGCGATGCCGTAGCCGGCGGGCACCCCGACCGCGAGCCCGATCAAGACGGCGCCGCCGGTGACCAGGATCGAGTTCCAGAGATAGAGCGCGAAATTGTTCTGCGCAAAGACGTCGACATAGTTCTTCAGCGTCGGCGGATCGGGAATGAAGACCGGCGGGAAGGCGGTGTTGTCGAGTTCGTTCTTGAACGACAGCGAGATCATCCAGAGGAAGACCAGTACCGCCGGCGAGACCAGCACGAAGACGGAGGCGTAGAAGCCGAGCTTGGTGGCGAGGCGCTTCATGAGAAAGCCCTTGCCGTCATTGCGGGGAAGCCCGACCTCCCCCCTCCCCCCGCTTGCGGTGGGGAGGGTTGGGGTGGGGGGCAGTCCCGCTCGGCGCGACGATCAAGGACAGGGCTCTGGCTTTGCGGGGGCCCCCCCCCCCCCCCCCCCCCCCCCCCCCGCGGGGGGGGGGGGGGGGGGGGGGGGGGGGGGGCGCCGGCGCAGAGCCCCCCAACCCGCCCCCCTCTCTCGCCTCCCCCATGCGCTGCGCACGGCGGGGGGCCGGGAGGACCAGAGCG
>NZ_LGSZ01000008.1 GCF_001298265.1 Allobosea vaviloviae
GGCTTGACCGCAAGGTTGCGCAATCGAGAACTTGCACATACATTATAGGTGCAAAACGCAGCACAGGAAATCGTCATGCCGCGCATCAGTCAGCAGCTCAAGGCCGACAGCTTCAACTTCCGGATTGACCCGGCGTTGAAGGTGGCCTTCACCCACGCGACGGAATCCGAGGACAAGCCGGCCTCCCAGGTCCTTCGCGAATTCATGCGCGCCTATGTCGAGCGCAGCAACCGCAAGGCGTTCGAGGTCGAGGCGCGGCGACAGTCCCGCGCCGCGGCGGATCGTGCTCGCGATCCGCAGAGCGACGAGGCGCAGTCGCTGCAAGACATGGAAGCCCTGCTCGATGCGGATGATTTCGCCGATGAGTGGAAGGCATGAAACGGGGCGATTTGGTGACGATCGCCGTCAGCGGCGACTACGGCAAGCCCCGCCCAGCGCTGGTGGTTCAGGATGACGCGTTTGCGGAATTGAGCGCCGTGACGGTTCTTCGTCTGACCGGCGAATTGAACGACTGGCCGTTGTTTCGCATCATGATCGAGCCGACGCCGCAGAACGGCTTGCTCAAGCCCTCGCAGGTGATGATCGACAGAGGCATTGCGCTGCCACGGACCAAGGTTGGCCCAGTGTTCGGCCAGCTCAGCACCGAGAACATGATGGCCGTCAGCCAGGCGCTCTATCGTTTCTTCGGATTGCATGGGATCAAGCCATGACCGTCGATGGTTTCGATCCTCCAGCGCTGTCGCAGTTTCCAAGGACGCCGCCACGGCGATCGCGCGCGGCTTGAAGGCCGAGCCGTCGCACAGTCCGAGCGATCCGGACGGCAAGAACTGGCTCTCCTGTTCACAGTGAGATGCGTACGGTAGCTGGGCTAGCTATGGTAGTTGTGGTAGGGTAGCTACCCCAGCTACTCTATGGTAGCTTTACTTTGTATTAGTAGCTTTGTGATTTTTGTGGCCCATTCGTTGGAGGAACTCATGCCCGTGATCGTTGTCGCAAACCCGAAGGGCGGCGCAGGGAAAAGCACAATGTCCCTCGTCCTCGGAACCACGTTGGCCTCGCAAGGAGCGACAGTCGCAATGATCGACTGTGACCCTAATCGCCCAATCGTCGATTGGAGCGCTGGGCCCTCAAAATCGACGGCACATGTAATCGGAGATGTCACAGAAAGCTCGGTGATATCGGTGATTCAGGAGCAATCGAAAATTCGTCAGTTTGTAATCGTTGACTTAGAAGGGACTGCCAGTCGACTTGTATCGAGAGCTATAGCAAGAGCATCTCTAGTTTTAATTCCCCTCCAGGGAAGCGCAGTCGATGCGAGGCAGGCAGGCAGGGCAGTTGGTCTCATTCGAGAGGAAGAAGAGCTCATCGAACGAAAAATACCGTTCCGCCTCGTTTTCACACGAACAAGCGCAGCAATTGCAACAAAGATCGATCGGAAGATTATCAATTCACTTGGGGAAGCGGGAATACCGTCTCTAAAAACGCACCTTCATGAGCGATCTGCCTATAAAGCAATGTTTGTCGATAAGGTCACGCTCGACGAGCTCGATCCGGCCAATGTTAACGGGCTAGAAGCTGCAAAGGAAAATGCGCTGAAGCTCGCCTTCGAGCTCATTTCCATCGTCACCAGTGCTAAGGAAGCCGCGTGATGAGCAAAGATCCTTTCGGCTTTTCGGCAGCCAACCGGGTTGCAGCCAAAATTGCAGAGGTGAAGCCAGATGCAGGCTTCCCGCCGACTGCAGCGCTTTCTGAAATTGATCGCGTTGGAGACGCGCACGGTTTCCACAGCCGCGAATCTGGACATGAGAAAATCATCAGACGTCGACGCGAGGTGGGGCCGAGCGCGCAGCTCAATGTGAAATGCCCAGTGCCGGTCTATAACCGTTTCGTACGGTTCTGCGACTTGGAGCGGCTTTCGTATTGGGAGGGCATTGAGCGGCTACTGGATCGCGCCGACGACGAGGCTTCGCGTCGTCCGTCAACCTGACGCTTTTGACAGGTTGCCAGAATCACGCGACTCACGCACCCTTCACTAGTGGGGTGAGGTGATTTGGTGTCGGCTGCATTTCGTAAGGCATCCACTGTCAGCATGGCTGTTGTCAGAAAACGACAGCGTGAGGCCGGATTCTACGAGACAACGGTTTTCGTTCACGAACGCGTCCGCGACGCGATCGACAAAGCGATTTCCGATGGCCGGTTCAAATCGCGTCGCGCCGCGATGGAATACGCGATCGAGTGCGCGTTTCTATCTCAGGACAGCAATCCAATGCCGCGCTGATCCCTGAAAAGCGAAACGGCCCGGTGCTGAAACACCTGGCCGTTTGTGACGACTGTGGGAGCCGCCGGTAGGACGGTTTCGAATCTCCCACAGCCGAATCGTTCTGTCAACGCAAACCATTTGGTTTGCGAACGGATTTCTATGCTCTTCGCGCAGGTGAGGGGGATGGGATCCGATCGCTGACTTGTGCCTGCACGGGATGAGCTTGGAGGGAGGTTCGACGCGGCCCAGCCTTGAAGGACCGGGCCATGTTCGCAGTCGAGATGTCGAGGGTGATCGGAGAGGTGCGCACGCTGTCGCGCCTGGACGAGATCGCGCGTGATCTGTGGAGCGCTTTTGGCGCGGATGCGCTGACGGAGGAACAGGCACAGGCGCTCAGCGAGGCGATCGAGGCGCGCAAGCGCGAGGTGAGGGGGCAGGACCGCGTCGCGGTGCGTGCGCCTACTGTCGCGCTCGAGCGGGCGCTGGAGGGGCGCAATAGCATCTTCCCGCCCAAGCGTCGGCCGAAGTCGCCCGACCGTCAGCGCTCGATCGCGCGCCGGCGTCGGCTGGCAGCCTCGGGTCCGCTGCCGCCGCAGATCGCAGCGAAGTTCACGACTGGCCAGCTCGCGGTGATGCGGATCATCGCCGACGAGGTCGAGAGCCGGCGCGGGACGTGTGCGCTCACGATCGGGGAGATCGCGGCGCGCGCCGGCGTCTGCATCGCGCTGGCGCGCAACGCCATCCGGATCGCCGAGCGGCTGTTTTTGATCAGCACGCAGTTTCGGAAGAGGGCAGGGCGTCCGCATCTGCCCTCCGTGATCCGGATCATCTCGCAGGCTTGGAACGCCTGGCTCATCATCGGCGGCAAGGTCCGTCGCCACGCGATCAACGCCGAGCGGGAAGAGGGCACGTTGCCATTTCTCGCGCAGTCGATGGGCAGCAAATCCTCGCGAAAGATAGGGTCTAGAAAATTAGGCCCCACGGGCACCGATCTATACAGATCGGCTTCTTCTATAAGCGGACGACCGCAAACGGAGACGGCGCAAAAACCCTACGGGCGGCCTACGGCCGTCGCCTAATGGCGATCTGCGCCGCCTCGCGGCCGACTTCAGGCTCAGTTCTGCTCCACCTGAGCAAACGGCACCGTCGCAATTGGCTTTTCGAGAAAGCCAGGTCATTTCGGTCGAGCTTTTTCGAGTTCTTGGGGTGAAGGCATGCATCCTGCGCATGCGTTCGTTCGATATATCGATCATGATCGCTGCGTCCCGCCGTTCAATAGCGGTCGATTTGCGAAGCCATATTGCTGCGTCGTCAGCTTTGTTCTAATGTATAAACATTGAATTTGGGGAGTGTGCGCCATGTCGATCACGACTGTTTCGAGCCGTTCGTTCCAGCAGAACGCGAGCGAGGCGCAGAAGGCGGCGCGGACGGGTCCGGTCGTCATCACCAATCGGGGCCGTCCGACCCAGGTGTTGCTGAGCTACGAGGCCTATCAGCGGCTGGCAGGCGCGCGGCGCAACATAGTCGAGGCGTTGGCTATGCCTGGCCTGTCGGATATCGATCTGGAGATCCCGGCGATGCGGACCTTGCCGCGACCGGCCGATTTCTCCTGATGTTTCTGCTTGATACCAACGTCATTTCGGAATTGCGCAAAGCAGGAGACGGGAAGGCCGATCGCCAAGTCGTGGCCTGGTTGTCGGCGGTTGATGCCGCGACCTTCTATGTGTCGGCCGTCACCCTGATGGAACTGGAACTTGGGATTCTGCTGATCGAGCGTTGCGACGTTGCGCAGGGCGCGCGGCTGCGCACCTGGATGGACAACCATGTCTTGCCGGAGTTTTTGGATCGGACCGTGCTGATCGACCGGGCCGTGGCACTCGCTTGCGCGCGCCTTCACGCGCCCGATCCACGGCCCGAGCGCGACGCCTTCATAGGCGCCTGCGCGATCGTTCATGGCATGACGCTCGTGACGCGCAACGTGGTGGATTTCGCCCCGATGGGATTGGATACCATCAATCCGTGGAATCATAATCGCTGAGCCCGCGCCAGTGGTTGGAAGACAGCCGCGCTTTACCGTAGGGAATCCCCATGTCCGACCAGAACGATGAGCTGATCGCCCTAACCGCGTCGATCGTGTCGGCCTATGTGTCGCGTAATAATGTGCAGACCGGCGATCTGCCTGGCGTGATCGCGAGCACCCATGCGGCACTCGCCGGGCTCAGAGGGCCACCGGCGCCTGTCGCAGCCGAGCCGCTGGTCCCGGCGGTGCCGATCCGCAAATCAGTGACGCCCGATGCGATCATCTGCCTGGAGGACGGCAGGGCATTCAAGACGCTCAAGCGCCATCTGAGCACGAGCTACGACATGACGCCGGATCAGTACCGGATGAAATGGAATCTGCCGGCCGACTATCCCATGGTCGCGCCGAACTACGCGGAATCGCGGTCCGCTCTGGCGAAATCCATCGGCCTCGGCCGGAAGGCCGGCGTCGTTGTCCGGCGGGCCAAGGCGAAGATCTGAGATCAGCTCACCGTCGTCGTAGCCGATGAAGCCCTTCACGGACCAAGCAAAGGCCTACCTAGCTTGGGCGTCGCGAGTTTTGTCGTTGTTGTTCAGAGAGATATCAGTTTTCGCGGCTTTTGCCGCGCCGGCCCGGAGGCGAACGCGCTTTGCCATAGCGCCGTAGGGAGCCGGAGGGCCGCATGCAGGTGTTCCCGGCGCTGGCGCCGGGTCCGATCACTTCCTGGGCGTCATCGCCGCCGCAATCCTGGTGTCGGCGAACTTCCTCTCCGCCAGCGCACCCCGCAGCTCATCATAATCGATCCCGACGCGCTTCGTCGCGTGCCGAAGGTCCGCGTCCGTCAAGCCGACCAGCTCAAACAGAGACTGATCGAGCCGCGCGGCGACCCTTTCGATCGTCCGCAGCGTCGGGTTCCCCTGTCCGCGCAGAAGGTCGAAGTAAGTCCCCCGGCCGAGGCCGAGTTTTGCGATGAAGCTCTCGACATCGGGGCTTTGCGCCTCGAGCTGCTGCAGGCGGATGGCGAGGATCTGCGCCAGGATAGAGTGCTCGCCCTCGCGGGGCTTTCGCGTGTCAGGCATGGTCGAACAGGCCTTCGAACTCGCCATCGACGAAGTAGCGCAGCTTGCCGGCGATGATGGGTCGCTGGTTTGCGATGAACAGCAACTGGGCTGTGGGGTGCATGTTGCGGACCTCGTCGGGCGTCATGAGCGGGCGGGCGACGTGCTGCTCGCCATAGGAGATGCCGGATTTCTCGGAATCGAGCGCGCGGCTCATGGTCTGGAAGACGACGGTCTCCTGGCCGGTCAGGTCGGAAACGAGTCGGGCGCTGTCGTGATCATTGACGCCAAAGACCTGGAGGACGCCGGCGTTCGACAGGAAGGTGCCGGCCCGGCGACCGTAGGTGGCGCGGAGCTGATGGACGTCCTGGAGGATGGGCCAGAGCTGGACGCCATAGCCCGCCATGAGCCCCATGGCGCGCTCGACGGGCGCGAGGTTGCCAAGCGCGGCGAACTCGTCGAGCAAGTACAGAACCGGCTCAGTCGGCGCGGCTTGTGACCCCGCCGGGGCAGGGGAGGGCGCGCGCGCCATGTCTGACAGGCTGCGGGTGACCATGAGGCGCAGCCAGCGCGAATAGGTTGCGAGCCGATCGGGCGGCAGAACCAGAAACACGGTCGCTGTTCGCCGCTTCAGATCGGCGAAGGAAAAGTTGCTCCTCTCCAGCACCGCCGTCATGCGCGGCGAGTCGAGGAAGTGGGTATGGCGCTGCGCGGCGGAGAGCACGCCGGCGGCCTCGCGATCGGATTTGCCGAGATGGCGGTTTGCCGCGCGCGCGACCAGGCCGCCGGCCGCGGTCGAGGCCTGCATGCGCTTCAGCAGGGCGGTGAACGATTCCGGCGCGAGCGTGAGGCATTCGCGGAGCGTCGCAAGGTTGCGCCGCTCGCGCGGTTCATCAGCAGCGATCGACAAGATGACGCCGCCGATCAGCGCTTTGGCTTCCTCATTCCAATGCGCCTCGCCGGCTTCGCCTGGCGCGTCGAACACGAGCGCATCGGCGAGCGTGGCTGCTTCCTCGGCGACATCGATGTCGTCGGGATCGAGATGCTGCAGCGGATTGAAGGCGGCGGAGGAAATGCCGGTGACGCCGAAGGGATCCAGGACGTGGACCTTGCCGAAGCGGTCCCGGGCTCGCGCTGTGACCCTTGCATTCTCCCCCTTGGGGTCGATGCAGATGACGGAGCGATCGGCGGTGAGGAGGTTGGGGATGATCGTGCCGACGCCCTTGCCGGTGCGGGTCGGCGCCATGGTCAGGAGATGGGCCGGGCCGTCATAGCGCATCAGCTTCCCGGTCACGGGATCGCGCCCGATCAGCAGCCCCGATCTGCCGCGCGTCAGCGACGACACCTCGTTATCGTTGGCGAAGCGGGCCGAGCCATGGGTGGCGTCGTCATCGACCGTCCCGAAATGCTCGACCATGGGCTTCATCACGAAGCGCGCCAGCGTCATCAGCCCGAGCAGGCAGGCGAGCAGATTGCCGGCGAGATGGAGCCAGGTCCGGGCCATGCCGATCGCGTCCATGGCGAGATGCACAGTGAAGAGCAGGACGAGCGTGGCGATGCCCGCGATCGCCCCAACCTTGGCGACGTAGTGGATCGCGGCGAGCGGTCCAAAGACGGCGCAGCCGAGGGCCCACAAGGGATCGCGCCAGGCGGCGCGCATCATGTTCACGAACGCGACTTTGGCCACCATCAGGCACGCTCACCCATAGCGACCGGATCGGCGGCACCTTGAGACGCAACGGCTGCCTTCTCGGTCACCGACAGCTCGATCAGATCGGGGAAGAGCGTCCGGTCACCGTCGCGGGTGAGGAAGGCCGGCAGCTCACGCTTGAGCCATGCGCGAAGCCGATCGACGAACTCGGCGTCCTTGCTGGTCTCGAGCCGCTGCAGCACCAGCGCACCGAGCAGCACTTTTCGGCGTGTGTCGTTGGCGCGCTCCTGCCGGCCGAGCCGTGCCTGCAGGGTTTTGCGCTGGGCGTCGAGCTGGGCCAGCCGCTCCTCGATCGATCGTCTCGCCATCGGCGTGTCTCCATCAGAGTGAGCGCCCGATTCTAACGGCGACAATGCGGCGAGCCAACCCGGCAGCGAACATTGGAACGGTTCGAGGCAGGACCGAACGACCCGACATGCCGATCTCGTCGCAGATTGTCCTAGCACAAAGCGTGCCGCAGGCTGACCGCGAGAAGCGTCTGGAGCGTAGCGGATGATGCTTTAAGTGCGCACTTACGAGTTGTTGCACAACTCAGCGCCTGATATCGTGTTCGTAGAACTGGAATCCGCGCATTGGCGATCTACCATCTCAGCATGAAGCCGATCAGCCGTGGCTCTGGCCGCAGCGCTGTCGCGGCTGCGGCGTATCGCGCCGGAGAACGGCTGACCAACGAGCGCGATGGCGTCACGCATGATTTTACCCGGCGCGGCGGGGTGGAGCATTCCGAGATCGTGTTGCCGGGCGGATCGGATGCTGAATGGGCGAAAGATCGGGCGACATTGTGGAATGCCGCCGAGGCGGCCGAGGGGCGGAAAGATGCTCGCGTTGCGCGGGAGTTCGAGATCGCCTTGCCGCATGAGCTGAACGCGGAAGAGCGGCTGGAGGCGACTAGAACCTTCGCGCAGGGTCTGGCCGATCGCTATGGGACGGCGGTCGACGTCGCGATCCATTCGCCGCATGGCGAGACCGATGTGCGCAACCATCACGCCCATTTGCTGATGACGGTCCGGGCTGTCGGATCGGAAGGGTTTTTGGACAAGACCTCGATCGAGCGGGAGAACAAGTGGCTTCTGTCACAGGGGCTGCCGACGTCGTCGATGCAGATGCGCGAGATCCGCCAGTCCTGGGAGCAGGTCGCCAATGAGCGGCTTGCCGCCGCGGGTCTGGATGTCCGGATCGATCATCGCTCGCATCAGGAGCGCGGACTGGAGATCGAGCCGACCGAGCATATGGGGGTGTTTGCCACCCAGACGGAGCGGAGAGGGGTCGAGGTGTCGCGGACCCGGCTCGACGGGGATGCGGCGCGGCGCAATGCCGATCTGATCGCGGAGAAGCCGGAGCAGGTTCTGACGCTGATCACGGGCGAGAGGAGCGTGTTCGATCGGCATGATATGGCAAGGGCGCTGCATCGCTCGATCGACCGGCCGGAGGCGTTCCAGGCGGCGTTCGCCAAGGTGATGGCGTCAGACGCCCTGGTCGAGCTTCAGGCAGAGCGGGTCGATCAGAATGGCGAGATCACGCTGGCGCGCTACTCGACCAAGGAGATGGTGGCGCTCGAGCGCGGCATGGCGGATGGGGCTATGCGGATGAGCGAGGCGCGTTCGCATGGGGTCGATGGCGCTCATGTCGAGGCGGCTCTGGCTGTGCAGGACGGTGCGATCCGGCGTGGGGTTGCGGCCGATACGGCGGGCCAAGTGGCCCGGGGGGCTTTGTCGGAATCCGATCGGGATGTTGCGATTGATTCTGCGGGTCTGAGCGGCGAGCAGCGCCGGGCTGTCGAGCATGTCACCGGCGGCGAGCAGATCGCGGTCGTCGTCGGATTGGCAGGCGCCGGCAAGAGCACCATGCTGGCGGCGGCGCGGGATGCCTGGGAGCGTCAGGGCTATGCGGTCCATGGCGCGGCGTTGTCGGGCAAGGCGGCCGAGGGGTTGGAGGAGGCGTCGGGCATCGGGTCGCGGACGCTGGCGTCGTGGGAGCATGGCTGGAAGGCCGGGCGCGGCGAGCTGGGTCCCAAGGACGTCATGGTGATCGATGAGGCCGGCATGGTCGGGTCGCGCCAGCTCGCGCGCTTCGTCGCCGAGGCCGAGCGCACGGGCGCGAAACTCGTCATGGTCGGGGATCAGGAGCAGTTGCAGGCGATCGGGGCCGGCGCGCCGTTCCGTGCGATCGCGGAGCGGGTCGGGTTTGCCGAGCTGCAGGACATCCGCCGCCAGCGCGAGGATTGGCAGCGCGAGGCGTCCGGCGATTTTGCCCGGCACAGGACGGGCGAGGGGCTTTCGGCTTATGCCGAGCGTGGCGGGGTTCGGTTCAGCGAGACGCGCGACGCGGCGCGGGCGGCGATCGTCGCCGACTACATGGCAGACGCTGCCGAGCGGCCCGAGGGTTCGCGCGTCGCGATGGCGCATCGGCGGGTCGATGTGCGGGCGCTCAATGCCGATATCCGCGCAGCACGGCAGGAGGCCGGCGAGCTCGCGCGCGGGGAGGGGGAGCAGGGTCGGCTTGGCCGCGAGCACGTGTTCGAGACCAATCACGGTAAGCGGTCCTTCGCGCCCGGCGATCGCATCGTGTTCCTGGAGAACAATCGCGAGCTCGGCGTGAAGAACGGGATGCTCGGGACCGTGTCGTCCGTCGAGCCCGACCGCATCACGGCCCGGCTCGACGGACCCGCGCGCACCTTGGGAGGACCGCGCACGGTGTTGCTCTCGACGAACTCTTATGCCGCGTTCGATCACGGCTACGCAACCACGATCCATAAAACCCAAGGCGCGACCGTGGATCGATCCTTCGTCATGGCGTCGGGGACGATGGACCGTCATCTCACCTATGTGTCGATGACGCGTCATCGCGATCAGGCGACGCTCTATGCCAGCCGGGACGAGTTCAAGAGCGGGATGGAAGCCCTGGCAGCACGGCTTGGCCGCGACGGGTCGAAGGAAACCACGCTCGATTATGCGCAGGGGTTTGCCGAGCGGCGGGGGATCGCCGAGCGGTTTGGGGTGAAGAGCGAGATCGAGGTCGAGCGCGACGGTGACGGGCAAGCGCATCAACGGGATGGTGGCGAAAAACAGCGCGGAGATCTTGCGCGGGATTCTGGGGCCGAGGGCCGAGCTGCCGATCGGCGTGGTGGTGATCGCGGTCAGGCGCAGGGGCTTGGCGCCGACCGGGAGGGTGCTGATCGCGCTGACACTGGCGCGGAGACGCCGGCGGCCAAACGCAGCATGTTTGCGGGGCTTAAACTCGGAGGAGGGCGCGTAGAGCCTCAGGGGCACGATGGCGGGGCGTCCGAGCGGAAGGGCAGCGAGAGCAGCCCGGCTGTGCCTGCGTCAGGCTCTGCCGCGGCCCGCGTGCAGCTTCTGGCGGCGGTCGAGGGGTATGCGAAAGCCTATCAGGACGCCGCTCGCATGCGTGCCGCCGATCTGCCGGTGCTCGAGCACCAGAAGCTGGCGCTGCGGACGGCCGGGGTGGCCATGGACAAGGCCCGGCCGGGATCGACGCAGGAGATGGCCGCCGTGCTCAAGCATGAGAGCCTGAGCCAGCGCGCCATGGCGGAGCTGAGCGGGCCAGCGCGAGCTGCGCAGCTCGTCGCGGGGATGGATCGCGAGCGGCAGCGGCAGGTTGAGCGTGACGCGGCGGAGCGCGGCGTGGAGCCTAGTGCAGGCAAGCCGGGGCGAATTGATGCAGCGCGCGAGCCCGATGCCGAGAAACACGTTCGCGAGCGCGACAAGGGCATGGAGCGGTGAGCGTGACGATGAGCGATCAGGACGAGCCGGGGGAGGATGATGCGGCGCAGGCCTTTGTGGCGCTTCAGGCGGAGGTTGCGAGCTTGCGTCAGGCCGTCGAGTCTTTGCCGGCGATCGTCGAGAGCGCGACGCGGGTGACCGACTACACGCCGACGCTCGGCGCCGTCGTGAAGGTGCTGACCCAGGTCGAGGCGCGCATCGTCGCGATCCAGGACCATCCGGCCTTGAAGATGACGCCGCAGCAGCATGGTCGGGCGATCGGGCGCGCTGGGGCCGAAGTATTCGGCGATGCCGCGCGCGCAATGCGGGACGAGGCAGATGCAATGAAACGTGAGCGGATGCATCTCGCGGGGATCGTTGGCGAGGTGCTGGGTCGTCACGCGCGGCGGAGGCGGGAGGTGTGGATCGGTATCGGAGGGGTAGTCGTAGGAATGGTTGTGTTTCTCTTTGCGACACTTCTTTGGTCAACCACACGACAATTTTAGATAGGAGCCGATGTTAACCGCCACGGGTTGGGCCAAACCCGCGGTTCCCGCAGCCTCGAGATAGGAGCGCCGTACCTTGACAGCTTGGATCACGCAGGCGTGCCTTGACCCGATCGATCAAGCCGAGGTGATCTGGCTTGCGGACAAGAGCTTGTTCAAACACCGGAAAGATATCGGACACGCATGCGACCCACGATCGCCATCGGTATCATCTGCAAGACGCCGCGCTCTGGTCACAGCAAGACCCGCCTGATTCCGCGGCTCGGCGCCGACGATGCCGCGGCCCTCGCATCCTGCTTCCTGCGCGACATCTCGAGCGCCATCGAGGCGATCCCGGTCGCGGTCGGCCGTCGCGGCTATGCGGTGTTCGCGCCAGAAGGTTCGGAGGCCGAACTGGCGCGGCACATTCCCGCTGATTTCGGGATGATCTGCCGGCGCGACGCGACGCTCGGTGTGGTGCTGCTGGGTGCGACTGAGCATCTTCTGTCACTCGGGCATGATGGCGTGGTTCTCGTCAACGCCGACAGCCCGACGCTGCCGTCGTCTCTGCTGGAGGCCGCCATCGCCGCCCTGCGTATCGCGGGAGATCGCGTGGTGCTCGGCCCGGCGATCGATGGCGGCTACTACCTGATCGGCCTCAAGACACCACATGCGGCGCTGTTTTCCGACATTCCCTGGAGCACGGCCGGCGTCCTGCACGCGACGCGGCAACGGGCGGACGAGATCGGATTGCCGGTCCATGAACTGGCGCCCTGGTATGATGTCGACGACGCCGACAGCTACGGAATGCTGCTTGGCGAACTCGCCGGCAAACGTCCGCCCTTTGCGGAGGCTGGGTCGCAGGGCGGTCCGGCGGAGGCGACGCGCGCCTTCTTCGCCGAGCGGGAGCAGGTCGTCGATCACCGCGATCCGCGCTGCGCATGAGGCGGATGACGCCGGGCGGCGCGATCTCTGGGACGACGGAACTTGCGCTGCTCGGGGCCGGCGTGCTGGCGTTGACCCTTTCGGGGCAATTCGTCCATCAGGAGATCGGCAGCGCAGCTTTCTTTCCGCTGGTCATCCTGTGCGCCGTGGGCGCGGCACGCGCGGCGTTCCTGTGCGGGAGTGATGGTCGTCGCGACGCCCTCGTCATCGTGCTGGTGGTCGCCGCTCTGCTCCGCCTGACGATGCTCGGCGCGGATAATTACTTCTCGTCAGACGTATTCCGCTATGTCTGGGACGGTCGGGTCCAGGCGAACGGGATCAACCCCTACCGCTTCGTGCCGGCCGCGCCCGATCTCGCTTTTCTGCGCGACGAGGCGATCTATCCGCATATCAACCGCGCCGATTACGCGGTGACGCTTTATCCTCCCGGCGCACAGCTCATCTTCTTCCTGATCACCCGCCTGGGCGATAGCCTGATCGTGATGAAGGCCGGCCTCGTCGCCTTCGACGGCGTCACCATCGTCGCGCTGATGGCGATTCTGAAGCGGCTCGGCCGCCCGCCGGCCGCAGCCGTCGCCTACGCCTGGCATCCGCTGCCGGTCTGGGAGATCGCCGCCAACGGCCATATCGATGCGGCGATGGTGGCCTTCATCGTGCTGGGTCTCTGGGCGGCGCTCGCCGCACGTCCGCTCCTGGCCGGCGTGCTCGTCGCCTTCGCGGCGATGGTCAAGCCGATCGCGCTCGTCGTCCTGCCGGCGCTGTGGCGGCCCTGGGACTGGCGGCTGCCGGCCGTGGTCATGGCGACCGCCATCGTGACGACCTTGCCCTATCTTGGCGTCGGCTTCGGGATATTCGGGTTCTGGCCTGGCTATGTGACCGAGGAGGGGCTGGCCTCGGGGGAGCGCTACTGGCTGCTCGGCGTTCTGCAGAATCTGACGGGACCAATTCCCGGCGGGACCGCTATCTATCTCGTCATCGCGCTCGCCGCGCTGGGCGGAATGGCGCTGGCGGCTTCGTTCCGGCGCGACCGCAGCCCTGAACGCGCGCTCGCCGGCGCAGCCTGGCTGATCTTCACCTTTCTGCTGCTGCTGTCGCCGAATTTTCCGTGGTATTTCCTAGCGCTCGCGCCGTTCCTGGCGCTGACGCGGCAGCCGGCCTTCTGGGCCATGACCACGCTCGCCTTCCTGCTCTACGACGTCATCCCTGACGATCGCGTGATGACGCTGGCGATGCGCCAGAACCTGCTCTACGGCACGACGTTGTTGTGCTTAGTCTCTTCGCTCTGGATTGCGTCTCGCTGGCGCAAGCGAGCTTTTGACGGAGACGCGCCGAAATGAGCCTCGACACCCTGCCGCCCCGCGTGAGCATCGACCCTGATCGCTATCACGAGGCCGCGCCGGCGCAGCTCTCTGCGCGGGCGGAGCGTCCGCCGGTCTGCCTTTATCTGGAGACGACGAACCGCTGCAATCTGCTCTGCACGACCTGTCCGCGCACCTATGAGACGCTCGAACCCGCCGCCGACATGAGCTGGGAGCTGTTCACCGCGATCGTCGATCAGATCCCCGACATCGCGCGCGTCGTGCTGCACGGCATCGGCGAGCCGATGCTGGTCAAGGATCTGCCGCGCATGATCCGCTATCTCAAGGATCGCGGCGCCTATGTGCTGTTCAACACCAACGGCACCCTGCTGAACGCGAAAAAGGGCCGCGAACTGGTCGATACCGGCCTCGACGAACTGCGCGTCTCGCTCGACGCCGCCGATGCCAAAACATTCATCGAGGTCCGGGGCAAGGATTACTTCAACCGGATCGTCAGGAACGTGCGCGCCTTCACCGAAATGCAGCAACGCGAACAACTCGCCCTGCCGAAGGTTTCGCTCTGGCTCACCGGGCTGAAAGAGACGCTCGACCAGTTGCCTGCCTTCGTCGGCGTCGCCTCCGATATCGGCGTGAAGGAGGTGCACCTGCAACGGCTGGTCTTTTTCGAGGAGGACGCGATCGGGCTGGCGCGGCCCGACCAGGCCCTGTTCGAGTCGATGACGGCGCATGAATCGCGAGTTCTGGCGGAGGCGACCGCGCTTGCCGCATCGCTCGGCATGACCTTCAGCGCGTCGGGCGCCACGGAGCCGGAAGGCAGCCTGAAGCGCGCCGACGACAAGACGCCGTGGTCGCTCTGCCACCGCCCCTGGACGGTGATGTATTTCACCGCCAATGGCCGCGCGATCCCATGTTGCATCGCGCCGTTCTCGCAGCGGGGCTACGAGAACTACACGCTCGGCGACGCCACGCAGCAGACCCTGCGCGAGATCTGGAACGGGCCGGCCTATCAGGATTTCCGCGAGACGCTGCAGTCTGGGGCGCCGCCGAAATGCTGCAGCAGTTGCGGGCTGAGGTGGAGCCTCTGAAGGGTCCGGCCTCGCTCGCCGCCGTCACCGCGATCATCCCCTGCCTCGACGAGGCCGAGGCGATCGGCGAGGTCGTGCGCGGCGTTCTCGCCCAGGGCGTCGGCCGCGTCGTCGTCGTCGATGGCGGCTCGCGCGATGCCACGGCCGAAGCCGCCCACGCCGCGGGCGCCGACGTCATCGTCGAGCCGCGTCGCGGATATGGCCGTGCCATGATGACCGGCCTTGCAGCGCTCGGGCCCGACTGCGCCGTCGTCCTGTTCTTCGATGGCGATGGCAGCGACGATCCCGGCAGGATCGCCGCTGTCGCAGGCCCGGTGCTGGCGAATGAGGTTGATTTCGTACTCGGCTCGCGTCTGCGGGGCGCGCGCGAACAGGGCAGTCTCAACGTCTCGCAGATCGTCGCCGGCCGACTCGCCGGGATGCTGATCCGGCTGCGCTACGGCGTCCGCTTCACCGACATGTCGCCCTTTCGCGCGATCTCGCGGACCGCTCTGGACGGGCTCGGCATGTGCGAGGAGAGCTTTGGCTGGAACCTCGAAATGCAGATGCGCGTCGCAGCCTCCGGCTTGCGCATCGTCGAGCTTCCGGTCGGCCAGCGCCGCCGCCGTGGCGGCGCTTCGAAAGTCTCCGGCGACCTGATCGTCTCGGCCAGGGTCGCCTGGGTTCTGCTTCGCACTTTCATCCGGATCGCTGGCGCGGTTAGGCGAACCGCCGGTAGAGCCGGGCCAGCGCCCCGTCGCCCTTGAGCGGTCCCGTCGAGGACTTCGCGATCATGCCGTCGAGGCCGAGGCTGTGGCCGGCGTGGTGCAGGATGAAGAAGCCCTGCACGAAGATCAGGAAGATGTAGAGCCACGGCCATTCCATCGGGTGCATGTAAAGCCCGAGCCAGAGCTGCACCACGAACAGCATGCCGACCGCCGCCAGTGGCCGGACCATGAAGCCGAGCATGAAGGCGACCGCCATTGAAAGCTCGGTCAGGTAGACCAGCGGGTTGAGCAGCCAGAGCATCGGCAGGAAGATGTTGGTCGCGATCCATTTATGGATCTCGAAGCCGGCATTGGTGGTGATTTCCGTGGTCCAGTAGCGAAACCCGCCCGAGATCGGCAAAGGCAGCTTCCAGAGCGAGCCCTGGAACCACATGCAGCCGATCATGAGGCGCATGAACCACGTCGCCAGATGCGTCGATGTGCGCTGCGCCGGGTCGTCGCGCCAGGCCTTCCAGGCGATCAGGCAGGACGCGATGAAGAGAGCCCAGAACAGCGCCACGATCAGATAGCCGACGCCGCTGCCGGCATGATCGGGCGTATCGCCGATCAGGAACAGCCAGGTGTCATAGAGCGGGTTCGTGCGCATGCTGCGCTCCTGTGGCGGTGTTGGCGAGGGAGGTTTCAAGCGTCGACGACGCCGGCATGGTCTCGTCCAGAACGATAGTCAGTGGTTCGAGCGCTCCTGAGCGTTCGCGTACCGCTCCGATGATCGTGGCCCGGCCGTAGCCCGCTTCATGCAGCGCACCGATCGCCGCGTCGGCCTTGCCCGCCGGCACGGAGGCGAGCAGGCCGCCGGCGGTCTGGGGGTCGAACAGCGCAGCGTAGAGCGGATGCTTCGAGGCGGAGTCGAGATTGGCGATGGCGCGGCGCAGGCGGACATTCTGCGGCTGCAGCGAGGAGAAGATGCCCAGCGCCATCGTCTCGACGACGCCGTCGAGCAGTGGCACGCGCGGCAGGACCAGTTCGGCGTCGGCCTCGCTCGCCTTCAGCATCTCGACGAGGTGGCCGAGCAGTCCAAAGCCGGTGACGTCGGTCGCCGCATGGGCGCCGTGCTCGCGCAGGATGGCGGCCCCGATGCGGTTGGACTGCGTCATGTGGGCGATCGCGCCCATCACCCAGCGCGCCTTAGCCTTGCCGCGCATGTCGGCGGCAAGCAGCGTGCCGGTGCCGATCGCCTTGGTGATGATCAGCATATCGCCCGGCTCCAGCCCGCCCTTGCGCAGCAGGGCAGGTCGAGCCAGCAGGCCGTTGACCGAAAGGCCGAAAGCCAGTTCCGCGCCCTCGCTGGTGTGGCCGCCGACAAGGGCGCAATTCGCGTCGCGCAGAACCTCGTTGGCTCCGGCCATCAGCATCGACAGGTCGGCCTCGACCTTGGCCTCGAGCCCATAGGGGATCGTGGCGATGGCGAGCGCCGATTGCGGTTCGGCGCCCATCGCGAAAATGTCGCCGAGCGCGTGGTTGGCGGCGATCTTGCCGAACAGATAGGGGTCATCGACGATTGCGCGGAAGTAATCGACGCTGTGCACGGCGAGGTTTTGCCCGCCGACATCGACCACGGCTGCGTCGTCAGGCGCGTCGAGGCCGATCAGCACATCATCGCGCCGTACGGGTTCGAGCCGGCCGAGCGCCCGCGACAGCACGGTCGCGCCGACTTTCGCGCCGCAGCCGCCGCAACGCATCGCGATCGCCGAGATCTCCCGGATCGCCGCCTTGTCGGCGAGAATCGAAGCTGGCGCTGACTCGGCGCTGGGCATCTCCGGCGGCTGGTTGAACTTTCGCATGAAGCGCCGGTCGATCCAGTCCTTCCAGCGCCAGACCCAGGCCCCCTCGAAGACCAGCCCGTTGCGCTCGCCAAAGGCGTAGCGCTCGCCAGTCGAAACCAGATACATCGCCTGCTTCTGCGGGCGGAATGGCTTCAGGGCCTCGCCGGTCAGGGCGCGACGGATGTTCTTCGCCAGAGGCGGCCCGGCGCGGACCGCGTAGACGCCCGATTTCGGCAGGTTGCGCTCGCGGAAGGCGATGGTGTCACCCGCCGCGAAGATGTCGTCGCGTCCCTTCACCCGCAGCGTCTCGTCGACGACGAGAAAGCCGCGCTCGTCGATCGGCAGTCCTGTCGTCGCCAGCCAGGGCGCCGGCCGCGCCTGCGTCGTCCAGAGGATCTCGTCGGCATCGACAGACTCGCGCCCCGCCAGAACGAGACGGCCGGCCTCGACGCTCGCGACCCGCGCGCCGGCGAGCACAGTGACGCCGCGCGCGGCCAGTATGCGCCGAAAACCGTCGCGGAAGCGCTCGGAGAAGATCGGCAGGATGTCGTCGCCGTCGGACGCCAATGTGAAGCTCAATCCCGAGGGATCGAAGCCGGCTGCGGCCACTTCGCGGCGCAGGCGGCGTTCGACCGAGAGCAGCAACTCGACGCCGCCGGCCCCGCCGCCGACAAGCGCGATCCGGGTTCTGCCCTTGCGGTCGAGCACACGCTGCCTGAGCGCGTCGAACTGCTGCAAAAATCCGTCGATTGGCTTGACCGGGATCGCATGCTCGGCCGCGCCTGGGATATCGGCGGTGTTGGGCGTCGAGCCGATGTTCAGCGAGAGGATGTCGTAGGGGACCGGCGGGCGGTTGGCGCAGATGACCTTGCGGTTATCCAGATCGAGCCCGGTCACGTCGTCTTGGAACAGCCTCGCGCCGGCAAAGCGCGACAGCGGGCCGGTGTCGATATGGGCATCGTCGAAGCCGTAGAGCCCGGCGACGAGGCCCGGCAGCATGCCCGAATAGGGCGTGTGGACCTCGCGTGTCAGGAGCGTCAGCCGCACACCCGGGATCGGGTCCATGCCGAACATGCGCAGCACCGCGACATGGGCGTGGCCGGCCCCGACCAGCACTACGTCCTTGAGCACGGGATGGTTCAGCGTATGCATGCGAGCCTCGCCTGATCAGAGCCACTTCCGACCGGGGCCTCGGACAGCCGCGTCGGCATCGCCTCGACGCGCAACCGCTTGCGTAACACCCGCGAGAGCTTGTCGACCGCCATCGAGAGCACTGCAGTGGCCAGGATCAACACCAGCGCCACGTCGAGCCTGATCTCGGAGATGGCGCCGTCGATGTAGTACCCCAGCGTCGCCACGCCCAGTATGCCGAAGATCGCGCTCTCGCGGATGATGATCTCCCAGCGATAGAGCATATAGGCGAGGAACTGGCCGTAGAGCCGCGGCACCGTCTCGTAGCAATACAGGTTCAGGCCCTTCGGCGCATCGGGCCGATAGATGAGTTCGTCGGCGTGGCGGCCCATCAGATAGGCGATGATACCGCCATTATGCAGCGACAAAGCGATGATCGCCGGCAGCATCGAGGGCCCGAGCAGTTGCAGCAGCACATAGACCAGCATGTATTCCGGCGTCGAGCGCACGATGACCAGCGCGACGCGGCCAAGCGGCCGCCCGACAGGGCCGGCAAAGCGCCGGCAGATCAGCGGGAACAGGCCAAGCGCCAGCAGCCCGGTGGCGACCAGCGCGATCTGCGAGAGCACAAGCGTCTGGACGATGCCGGGCACGATCTGCCGGGTCAGGATCGGACTGAACCATGATGTCAGGTTCGACCAGGTCGCAAGCGCGAGCAGATCGGCTCCGCGCAACGGTGCGGGCACGATCTGGCTGGCGAAGCGCAGGAAATTGCCGAGGATCGAGCCACCTGAATAGGCCTCCGGCAGGACGAGCAGGCTGACGACGATCAGCAGGGGCAGCGTCGCGGGGCGCGCCCAGAGCCGGCGCGTGCCGATCAGCAGGTAGAAGGCGAAGAGCAAGGCGGCAGCCTGGGGATAATGGCCCTGCTTGAAGAAGGAATCGAGGTGGAAGCCGATCGTCGGCAAGCCGATAAAGCCGAGCACCAGCGTCGATCGCATGCCGCATTCGAGCCGGTAGAGCGTGTAGGTCCAGAATTGCGGCGCAAGCTCGGGGATGCGGACATAGGCGAAGGTCGAGACGATCGACGCGCCTTGCGGCAGCACGCGCTCGGCGGCGAGATCCGCCTCCTCGATCATTTCGGAAAAGACTTTCGCAAAGATGCCGGCATAGGGGATCGCGATGGCGAGGATGCCGGTCAGCGGCGAGATGCCGGCGAACTGGATGATCAGCAGCGCCCAGAAGAGTTCGTGGACCGAGCGCAGGAAAGCGCTGAGAACCCGGATGGCGCGCACCCGCGAAAAGCCCAACGCCAGCAGGAAACCGCCGGTCGCCCCCAGGCTGACGCCGAGCACCGCGAAAGCCACGGTCCAGACCACGCTGCGCAGTTCGATCGAGACCAGATCGGGCCGGATCAGCCCGTCGAGCAGCCGGCGCATCTCGGCCCAGGGGTCGAGCGCGCTCACCGCGATGTCGGCGACGAGGATGCCCAGCAGCGCCGCCAGCAGGAAGGCGCCGCTGGCGGAGACGTAGCCGAATTTCGGCAAGACCGTGGCGCGAGCGAGCATTGGTCTCAGCCG
Organism: Allobosea vaviloviae; assembly: GCF_001298265.1. GTDB lineage: Bacteria > Pseudomonadota > Alphaproteobacteria > Rhizobiales > Beijerinckiaceae > Allobosea > Allobosea vaviloviae_B. The sequence goes on from NZ_LGSZ01000008.1 coordinate 19,844, forward strand.
CCGTAGTAGGGAATGAGATCGGCCCCACTCAGCTCGCGCGAGGGCGCGTCGAGGACGATGCGGCCGGCGTCGATCACCACGATGCGGTCGGTGTGGGCGAGCGCGAGGGGAATGTCGTGCAGAGCCAGGATCGCGGTGTCGTGCCCGGCGCAGATTTGTTGCAGGATATGGGCCGCCTGTACGCGGTCGAGCGCCGAAACCGGCTCGTCGCCGATGACGACCGGCCGGCCGTTGAACAGCGCGCGCGCCACTGAGGCGCGCTGCTGCTGGCCGCCCGAGAGCGAGCCTGCGGGCGCAAACAGCTTGTCGGCGAGATCGACCTGCGCCAGCGCCTGGCCGACCGCGCCGACGTCGCAGGCCGCAGGACGGACCAAATTGCGCAGGTTGCGCCAGGTCGAATGGCGATCGAGCCGGCCCATATAGACATTGTGGAAGACCGACAGGGTCTTCACCAGCGCGGCCGCCTGCGGGATCAACGCGGTCCGGTCGGCTAGGCGCTCATGGAGCAGGTTCAACAGGGTCGATTTGCCGGCGCCCGAGCGGCCCATGACGGCGATTCGCTCGCCCGCCGCGATGGTCAGGTCGATGTCGTGGAGAACAGGGCGCCCGCCATAGCCGGCGGACTCCCCGTTGAGCGTGATCAAGGCCGACACATCGCGGCCATCAGTTCAGGAGGTTGGCCGCCTTGGCGACCTCCTCGATCGGCGTATAGTCGGAATTCTTGGCCGGGATGAACTTGCTGCGGGCGAACTGGGTGAGGATCGCCGGATCGTCGATCGCCAGCAGGGCGGCGACGAGCTTGGCCTTGAAGCCCGCGCCGTGAACAGCATCGACGTCGCCGCGAACCGTCCACTGATAGTCGGGGAAGGTCGGCGTCTCCCAGAGCACCTGGACTTTCGTCTCGTCGATCTTACCGGCTTTCTTCTCGGTATCCCAGACCGTGTAGTCGAGCACGCCGACCTCATAGGCGCCCGACTGCACGACTTGGATGGTACGGCTGTGGTCGCCCGAGAAGCCGACGCGGGAAAACACCTCCTCGGGCATGCGGCCGGAGAACGCCTCGCGAATGAAATGCTCCGGCATCAACCGGCCCGAGGTCGAGGCGCGTGCGCCAAACGAGAAGGTCTTGCCGGCGATGCCCTTGGGAAACTCCTTCGACGCTTTCAGCCCGGTTGAGACATTGGCGATGATATAGGATTTGAAGGCGACGTCCTCGGCGCCCTGCGCGATCGCGTCGGAACCCGGCACCTGCTTGCGGGCCTGGACGCCGGTGAAGCCGCCGAACCAGGCAAGCTGAACCTGATTATTGCTGAACGCGGTCACGGCCGCGGGATAGCTCTTCACCGGCAGATATTTTACCGGCACGCCGAGCTTGCCCTGCAGATAGTCGGCGACCTTGGTAAAGCGCTGGACCAGCCTTGTCTCGTCCTGATCGGGGATCGCGGTGAAGACGAAGGGCGGCTTGTCCTGGGCGGCGGCCGCGCCGGCAAATCCAACCACAAGACCCGTCACGATGCCGAGAAAACGTCTCATGGTGCGATGCCCCCGTCACATGGCCAAGCGAGAAATCCTAGCGCCCGATGCTGCGACGATGCACGCAAAGAGCGACAACTCGTCATCACCCTTTCGTGACGCGTTCGTCATCGCCGCCGGCCGATTCAGCCGGTTTGCGGGCGATGCCGAGATGCGCGACAGCCGTCAGAACCACCGCGCCGGTGCCCCGGTCACGCTCGAGCGTCTCGACGAAGAGGCGCATGACGGAGTCGCGATCGCTGCCCAGCCCGTCCGTCATCGCCGCCATCCCGGGCGCGAAAGCGATGTTGTCCGCGATCCAGCGCGCCGAGGGCAAGGTCCAGCTCTCCTCGATCGCGACAATCTCCTCGACCGCCAGGCCGGACGCGGTCAGCAGGGCGCGAAAATCCTCTGGCTCCTTGAAGCGCAACTGCGCCGGCAACGAAGCAGGCGGCGGCAACGGGCCGTGCACCTGCGCGATCGCGTCGAGCAGACGAACCGCGAGTTCGTAGCGCTCGGGCCTCGTCCAGGTAAGGACCGCCGCCCTGCCGCCGGGCTTCAGCACCCGCGCCATCTCGCGCATTCCGGCTGCGGCGTCGGGAAACAGGATCACGCCGAATGTGGAGATCGCCGCGTCGAAGCTGTCGGCTGGAACCTCGAGCGCCATCCCGTTCATGATCGCCGCGAGGACGCGGCCCCGGGCGCGCAGCATGGCGGAGGCCCGCGCTACGATCCTTGCGGCCATGCCGGGAGACGCGTCGGTCGCCAGGACGTCGGCGCCACGCGCCGCGGCCAGCAAGGCGACGCCGCCGGTGCCTGCTCCGATGTCAATCAGGCGATCACCGACGCGAAGATCCAGGCGATCGAGCGCATGACGGGCAAAGGCGAGGCTCAGCGGCTCGAACACCGCCTCATACACGCCAACGTGATTGTCCCATCGGGCAGGCTGCTGGTCTGGTTGGAAGTCGGTTGCGAGCGTCATGAGGATTGCATTGCCCGGCGATACGATCCGTCAACGCTAACACGGGATTGGACCAGAATGTTCGGTGAGGTTTCACGATCGGGCGAGGCTGCAATGCCTGCACCGCCAAGCTTCGCGCTCGGTCTCGGGCTGACCAACGAGTGCAATCTCGCCTGCTCGTTCTGCTACCGCGATCCCACCCGCGTCGACCGGCTCTCGCTCGACCATGTCCGCTCGGCCCTGGGCAGCCTGTCGGTGCGCTCGGTCAATCTCGGCACCGGCGAGAACGGCATGCATCCGGAATTCGCGCCCATGCTGGCCTATCTGAGGGATCAGCCGATCAAGCTGACGATCACCTCGAACGGCTATTCGATCGCTGTGCTGGACGACGAACAGCTCTTGGCCTTCAAGGATGTCGAATTCTCGCTCGACTACCCGACGCAGGCCGAGCAGGACGCCCAGCGCGGCGAGGGCAACTGGGCCCTGCTCCATGAACAGGCGGCGCGCTGCCGAAGGCTTGGCGTGCCCGTCACCTTCATCGCGGTGATGATGAAGGCGAATTTCGACAGGCTCGCCGAGATCGCCGAGATCGCGCGGGCCTATGACGCGCCGCTTCGCCTCAACGTCTACCAATCGGTGCGCTCCGACATCTACGCCATGAGCTATGAGGAGTACTGGCAGGGTTTCGAGACGCTGTTTGCCCGCACCGACGTCATCGCCATCGGCGAGCCGCTGGTGCGCGCCATGGCGGGCATGCCGCCGCGTTTGGGCGGCTGCGGGGTGGCGACCGTGCGGGTGACCCCGCGCGCCACCGTACAGCCCTGCGTTTATTGGCCGGGACAGGGCGCGCCGCTCGACGTTCTGCTCGATCTCGGTTCGGAGATCACCGGTACGGCCCCGTTCGCCGCAGCCCGTTCGGTGCCGGAGGCGTGCGGCGATTGCAGCCATCTCGACACCTGCGGCGGCGGCTGCGCCGGCCGGCGTCGCCTGCACAAGGCGCTCGACCAGCCTGACCCTTATTGCCCGGTGATCCGCGGCGATGCACGCGTCATGAAACTTCGGATGGCAGCTACGCGCGAACTGCCCAAACTCGAGAGCGCCTGCACCACGATCGTGATGGGGCGGGCGGCATAGCCGCGTCAGCGCAGCCGCCGCGCGGATGCAACGATTACGGCCAGGGCATCGACAGTGCCGTCGGCCTCGCCCTTCTCAAAATCGCCTTCCCGGCCCATCTGGTTGGTGACATGGGCGAAGCAGACGACGCGCTTGCCGCGAGCCTGCGCGAAGGCATAGAGCGCGGCTGCCTCCATCTCGACCGCAAGCAGGCCCTGCGCGGTCATGGCGGCGATGGCGCGTTCTGTTTCTCTGAAGGGTGCGTCGGTCGTCCAGGTCGCGCCGCGCAGCACCGGCTCGCGCAAGCCCTCGAAGGCGCCTTCGAGGGCGGCAATGATGTCCGCGTCGAGCTGGCTGAATTCCGTTGGCGGCAGATAGTGGTAGCTCGTGCCCTCGTCGCGTAGCGCCCGTTCGATCAGAATGAAATAAGGCGGCGGCTGCAGGGCGCGCAACTGCCCGGCCGAGGTCATGCTGATCAGGAGTTGGCAGCCTGAGGCGAAAAGCTGCTCCGCGACCAGCACGGCGTAAGAAGCGCCGACGACGCAGCCGACGATCCCGAATTCGAGATCGCCTTCGACAAAGCGGTCCAGTTCGCTGTGGTAGCAGGCCCAGTCGGGATCGGCCGTGGCGCGGCCGTCCTTCCTCAACCGGCGCACGAGATCGCCATCGGGATCGAGCACGCAGATCGCTGGCACGTCGCGCAAGGCGAGGCCCTTCTGGCGGCGCGCTTCGCGCAGTAGGTTGCCGGGCTGGAAGGCGGATGCTTCAGAATGGTGCTTATTGGCCAGTATGGGCACTGGCCCTTCGCGGTGGTTTGTCATGGTGTCGTGGGCTCGTTCGACAAGCCTTGCGCCATTCTGGTCATGACCGCACCGCCCCTCACGTCGCTGACTTCCGAAACAGGCACCAGATGAAATCCTGACGCTTCCCGGCGGGCGTCAGATGCGTCTGCGGCTGTTGGTTGACGAGTGCATAGGCCGCCCCGAGCTCTGCCTGGAGCATAGCCGCCGAATAGCGCCTCACGGGAAGTCCGCTGCATCGCTCCGGGCCGGTCAGGGAGAAGGGCGCGAGGATGACGAAGCCCCCAGGCCTGAGGCTGCGATCGAGGGCGCGGACGTAGGCGGCGCGGTCGGCTGCCTCGACGAGGAAATGAAACACCGCCCGGTCGTGCCAGAGTGCAAAGGCGTCCTGCGGGGGATGCCAGGCGGTCACGTCCTGGGCGATCCATGTCACGCGGCCGGCGTGGTCTTCCAACCGTTTCTGCGCGACAATGACGCCGACTTGGGAGATGTCGAGCACGGTCAGAGCCGAGTGGTCGGCATCTAGAAACTTGTCGATCAGCACCGAGGCGCCGCCACCGATGTCGATGATGGGGGCATTGGCGCTGATCCCGGAACGCGCGATCAGGTCGAGCGAGAGCCTGGGTCGTCCTGGAACCAGCTAACCTCGTCCGCCTGCCGGGTACTGTAAACATTTTCCCAATACTGCTGGGCGGGCTCGACATGGCTGGCTCTCCGATGCTGCGCGAGCCCTTGGGTCGGCGGCCGTTTGGCGGCAGCAACGACCGTCATGACCAGGCGGTGATCTCCCTGCCACCGCACGAAACACGGCTAGCATAACGTCCTCGTGTCACGCAGGCGTCATGCGTGCGCATTAGCAATTATACGAACGTTGATGATTTTCGTTCGGATTGTACGAACGGATTTCCGTTAAAGGAGAGTTTCGATGATATCGGTTGTCGATGTGTCGGTCACCTACCCGAACGGTGTCGAGGCGCTGAAGACGACCAACGCGACTTTCGCGCGCGGGCAGTTCATCGTGCTGCTCGGCAAGTCAGGTGCCGGGAAATCGACCCTCCTGCGCAGCCTGAACGGACTTGTCCGGCCGACGCGGGGTGATGTCCATAGCGAGGGGCACGGATCGATCTTCGCTAGCAGGGCGACTTTGCGGGCGCATCGGCGCCGAACGGGCATGATCTTCCAGCAGCACCACTTGATCGGGCGTCTGACGGCGCTTGAGAACGTTCTGACCGGTCGCCTGGCTTCACACGGATTTCTCAGGTCGCTCGCACCGCTGCCCCGTGCTGATCGAGTCATGGCGCTTGAGGCTCTCGACCGGGTCGGTCTCGCCGACCGCGCGCTGGATCGCGCCGATCAACTCTCGGGCGGGCAGCAGCAACGGGTCGGGATAGCGCGTGCGATGGCGCAGAAGCCCGAGATCGTGCTCGCCGACGAGCCGGTCGCAAGCCTTGATCCGGCGACCGCCGTCAAGGTGCTGGAGGACCTGCACCGGATCTGCCGGGAAGACGGCATCACCGCGATCGTCAGCCTCCATCAAGTCGAACTGGCGCGCCAGTTCGGCGACCGGATCTTTGGCCTGGCGAAGGGAGAGATCGTGTTCGAGGACGGTCCCGAGTCAGTCGGGGGTATCGCTCTCGATCACATTTACCAGACGCGCACGGCCGAACTTGTCGCCGCCGAATAATCTACCCATACAATCGATGAGGACATCGTCATGAAGCGCAGAACGTTCATCGCCTCAGCCGCTACGGCGAGCCTCTTTGCCCTGGTCGGCCCTGCCGTCGCCGACAAGGCCAACCCGGACAAACTGCGCATTGCGCTTTTGCCAGATGAGAACGCGTCAACGATCATCCAAAATGCGCAGCCGCTCAAACTCTTTCTGGAGAAGACGCTTGGCAAGCCAGTCGAAATCATCGTGACGACTGACTATTCGTCAATGATAGAGGCGATGCGGTTCGGTCGGATCGAGGTCGGATATTTTGGTCCGTTCTCCTACGTCCTGGCGAAGTCGAAGGCGCCGGAAATCGAGCCGTTCGCTGTCGGCGTCGAGAAGGGCAAGCCCAACTACAATTCCATTATGATCGCCAACGTCGATGGTCCGGTGAAGGTACTGGCCGACGTGAAGGGCAAGCCTTTCGCATTTGGCGATCAGGCTTCGACGTCGAGCCATCTCGCGCCGCGCGCGCATCTGGCCAAAAACGGCCTGATAGGGGAAAAGGATTACAAGGTCGTCCATCTTGGCAAGCACGATGCGGTGGCGCGGGCAGTCGCGGCCGGACAGATTCCCGCCGGCGCCCTGTCGGAGCCGATCTACCGGGTTCTGGTCGAGACCAATAAGGTCGATGCGAGCAAGCTGAAGCAGATCGCCTTGTCCGATCCGATTCCGAACTACCCGATGACGGTTCAGGGCTACCTCAAGCCCGAACTCAAGGACGCGATCAAGAAGGCGTTCCTCGAACTCAAGGATCCCGAGATCCTCAAGCTGTTCCGGGTCGAGCGGCTCGCGCCAGCCACCGACAAGGACTACGACGTCTTGCGCGACATGGCGAAGATCCTCAGTCTCGATATCGCCAAGCTCGGGTGATTGGCATGAGCGCATCCGGGTCCTTCGATACAATTCTTGCCGAAGAGCGCCGCGCCGCTTTGCGTGGGGCGGGGCTTCTGGCCACGGTCATCGCCGTCTGCCTCGTCGCTTTAGCCGTAACCGGGTTTTTCGACTTGCAGCGCTTCATCGAAAGCGGCCCGGCGATCAGCCAGCTTGCCGACGAAATGATCCCACCCGATTTCGGACGCTGGCAGTCCTGGCTGCGGCCGCTATTTGACACTCTTGCGATGTCGATCGCGGGCACGGCGCTTGCGGTCGTCTTCTCTCTGCCGCTGGCGCTGTTGGCCGCCCCGAACACTAGCCCGCACCCAGTCATCTGCTTTGCTGTCCGAACCCTGCTGGCGTTCCTCCGTTCCGTGCCGGAGATCATCCTTGGCGTGCTGTTTGTGGCGGCTGTCGGCTTTGGCGCATTGCCCGGCGTGTTGGCCTTGGCGCTGCATTCGGTCGGGATGGTCGGCAAGTTCTATGCCGAGGCGATCGAGCATGTCGATCCCAGGCCTCTGGAAGCCGCGCGGGCGGCCGGCGCGAGCTCGCTGCAGGTTATCGCGCATGCGGTCCTGCCGCAGGTCCTGCCGCAGCTCACAGACGTGACGATCTATCGCTGGGAGTATCATTTCCGCGCCTCGGCCGTTCTTGGCATCGTCGGAGCCGGCGGGATAGGGTTCGAGTTGATCGCGGCCTTGCGCCTGCTGAACTATGATCAAGTATCGGCGATTCTGCTCTCGATACTCGCCTGCGTCGTTGCCGTCGACAGCATCGGCGCATCTCTCCGAAAGTCTCTAAAATGACAAGCGCGCCATTGGCGGCCTTGCCTTTGGTTGTCCTAACCAGCCGATCCTTCGACGAAACCCGCGCGACGTTCGATGGTGCAGCGCGTGTTCTGTCCAACGAGGCGGTCGAGCCTTGGCCACGCGATTCGCTCATTGAGCGCTGCCAAGGCGCGTCCGCCGTTATGGCGTTCATGACCGATCGCATCGACGGCGAGTTTCTTGATCGATGCAGGGATGTGAAGATCATCGGCGCAGCCTTGAAGGGCTATGATAACATCGACGTCGAGGCGGCGACCGAGCGCGGCGTCTGGGTCACCATCGTCCCCGACCTGTTGACTGTGCCGACGGCAGAACTGGCGGTCGGGCTTACGATCGCGCTTGGACGCCATATCCGGATCGGCGACGAGAGGATCCGGCAGGGCGGCTTCGCCGGATGGCGCCCGCAGCTCTATGGCACCGGGCTGTCGGGCTCGACCGTTGGAATCGTTGGGTTTGGCCAAGTGGGACACGCCATCGCACGATGCCTGTCGGGCTTCAATTGTCGGCTGATCGCTTGCGACGCGCAGGAGCGCGAGGAGTCCGAGCTCATCGAGATGATGGCGTTTCCAGCTCTGCTGGCGCAGGCCGACATCGTGATCCTGGGACTCCCGCTGACTCCGAGCACTCTCTTTCTGATGGACGCCGCCGCCATCGCCCAGATGAAGGCGGGCGCTCTTCTGGTCAATCCCGCCCGTGGGTCACTCGTCGACGAGCAAGCTGTCGCCGATGCCCTCGATAACGGTCGGCTGGGCGGCTACGCTGCCGACGTCTTCGAATGCGAGGATTGGGCCAGGCCCGATCGACCTCTCGCGATCCATCCTCAATTGATCGAGCAACGGGCCAGAACTGTCCTTACCCCGCATCTCGGCTCGGCGGTGACCCTGGCGCGGCGGCAGATCGAGCTATCGGCCGCGTACAGCATCCTTCAAGCTCTGGCCGGGGCCACGCCTGACGGTGCGGTCAACCAACCTCATGTCTGATCCGCTCTTTGGACGATGTCTGATCGATGCTGAATCTTATCCATGCGCGAACCTTTCTAGCAATCGTCGAGACGCGTGGGGTGAGATCGGCTGCGCGTATGCTCGAACTCGCGCCGTCGACGATCATCGATCACATCCGCCAGTTGGAAGAGGAACTGGCCGTTCCCCTGCTCGATCGCCAGACCCGAGAGGCCAGACCAACGGCGGAAGGGGAGCGTTTCCTGCCCATCGCACGTGCGCTCGTCAAGACAGCCGAGCGCGCACCTTCCCTGTTGAGCGATCGTCGTTTGCGCATTGTCTCCTCGAGCAATGTCGGCATCTACATGCTGCAGCCATCGATCGCGGATTTTCAGACCACGGCCGGCATCACGGTCGAAACCTGGATTGGCCCCAATCCCGATGCGATCGACCGCATGGGGCGCGGCGAAGCCGATCTTGCCGTGCTCGAATGGTGGGACGAGCGAAATGGCTTCTCGGCCCGGACATGGGCATGCGAACCGCTCGTGATCATCGTTGCACCCGGTCATCGCTGGGGCGGGCTTGACGCGCTCACGGTCGAGGAGTTGATCACAGAGCCATTGCTGGGTGGTGAGCCTGGGACAGGGACTGGCCGGTTGCTGCGTCAGCAGCTTGGACCGCTGGCGGATCGATTGATGACGATCGGCGGTTTGGGGAGCACGGAGGCTGTCAAGCGCGCTGTGCGCGCCGGTCGCGGGGCCTCCGTCGTGATGAGGTCGGCCGTTTATGACGAGATTGCGGCTCATCAACTGGTAGCGCTGTCCTTGCGCGGGATCGCGCTGTCCAAGGAGATCAAGATGGTTGTCCCCGAGGCTCTGCCATCCACGGCTCCCGCCATGAGCTTTTTTGCGAATACCGGCCCGGAGCGATCATACCCGGTAGCGTGAGGGCGATCACTCGCCCTCACCGGCACGAGGCAAGGCTCAGCTCATGCGCTTGATCTCGGCGTAGGCGCCCTTGGTCCGCATTTCCAGGCCAGCGCCGTGGCCAGATCAAGGTCGACTATCGATCGAGCGGGTCGAACTGGACGCTCTCGGTGAGCGACGATGGGGTCGGTATGCCGCCTGAATCCGAAAACGCGAAGGCGGGATTGGGGACAAGTATTGTGACAGCCGTTGCCGCTCAGCTCGACGCTATGATTATCGTCAGAAGCGCTGAGCCCGGAACGATCGTCCTCATTGACCATGTGGCGCCAAATGAGCTGGCTTTCTCGGCGTCAGAGCCAGCGCTGGTGCCGGTGTAGATCAGCCGACCTCGATGTATGGTTGTGCATAAATCAAGAATTATGCACAGCATGCTCGACACAGCGATTCCAGCGGGTTAGGCTGTGCATATTATATGTGCGCAATGTGAGCCCGTTTTATGCCCCTCACCTATGGCTATGCGCGGGTCTCGACAGACGGCCAGACGCTCGACGCCCAAGTCGCGCAGCTCGAGGCGGCCGGCGCATCGAAACTTTTCAAGGAAAAGGTGTCGGGAGCAAAGCGCGATCGCGCCCAGCTCGACAAGATGCTCGGCACGCTGAATGCCGGCGACGTCGTGATCGTGACGCGCCTCGACCGCCTGGCGCGATCGACGCGCGATCTTCTCAACATCCTTGGCGCCGTCGCCGACAAGGGCGCAGCCTTCCGATCGCTCGGAGACGGATGGGCAGACACGACGACCGCTCATGGTCGACTGATGCTGACGGTGCTCGCCGGCTTGGCGGAATTCGAGCGAGAGCTGATCCGCTCGCGCACCGGCGAAGGACGCGCCCGCGCCAAGGCTCGTGGCGTGAAGCTCGGCCGGAGGTTCAAGCTCACGTCGCACCAGCGCGAAGAGGCCATGCGGCGTCGCGACGCCGGGGAGGAATCGATGACCGAGATCGCCAGGAGCTACAATGTCTCGCACTCAACGATTTCACGATTGCGGATTCCGATTCAATCCGGCCGGGTATTCCGATTTGAAGCCGGCCACCGTTCCGATTTGATGTCGGCCACCATTCCGATTTGAAGCCGGCCGGGGTTCCGATCAATCTCCGGCCGGGTTTC
>NZ_LGSZ01000084.1 GCF_001298265.1 Allobosea vaviloviae
GCGGGTGGGCGGGGGTTTGTGGAGAGCACGGTGTTCCTCTCCCCCCCCCTCCGGCGCCGCGGCCCCGCCCTCCTCGCTCTTTTCTCTCCCCCTTGCGGTCCGGGGCCCGCGCATCCCTCCCCCCCCCCCCCCGCCAGGGTGCTTGGGTGAAACCCACATCAAAAAAAAAAAGGCCCCGCCCCCCCCCACCGCCGGAAAGCGGAGCGGCGGGCCGGTGAATCCGAACTCAGAAGTTCAGGCCGGCTTCGCGGGCCGCATCGGCCAGCGCCTTGACGCGGCCGTGATACATATACGGACCGCGGTCGAAGACCACGTCCTTGATGCCCGCCTTGACGGCGCGCTCGGCGATCAGCTTACCGATCGTCGTAGCCGCCTCGACATTCGCGCCCGACTTGATGTCGGTGCGGATGTCCTTGTCCAGGCTCGAGGCCGACGCGACGGTGACACCCTTCACGTCGTCGATGATCTGGGCATAGATCTGCTTGCCGGTGCGATGCACCGACAGGCGGGCGCGGCCATTGGCAACGGCCTTGATCGCGCGGCGGACGCGGGCCTTGCGGCGCGCAGTGTTGTCTGTCTGCTTGCTCATGGCGGTTACTTCTTCTTCCCTTCCTTGCGGAAGATGAATTCGCCGGCGTATTTGACGCCCTTGCCCTTGTAAGGCTCAGGCCCGCGATAGTCGCGGATTTCAGCGGCGGTCTGGCCGACCACCTGCTTGTCGATGCCGGTGATGACGATTTCGGTCGGCTTCGGCGTCACGATCGCAACCCCTTCCGGGATCGCATAGTCGATGTCGTGGCTGTAGCCCAGCGAGAGCTTCAGAACCTTGCCGTTGACGGCGGCCTTGTAGCCGACGCCGTTGATCTCGAGCTTCTTCTCGAAGCCGGCGGTGGTGCCGACGACGAGATTGGCGATGCGGGCCCGCGAGGTGCCCCAGAGCGAACGGGCACGCTTGCTCTGCGAACGCGGCTGAACCGCGATCGCGCCATCTTCCATGGCGACCGAGACGTCATCGGGAACCAGGAAGGAGAGCTCCCCCTTGGTGCCTTTGACCTTGACGAGCTGGCCGGCGACGTTGGCGGTGACGCCAGCGGGAACCGGAACAGGCTTCTTACCGATACGAGACATTGGATTTCTCCTGAAAACGAGCGGCGCGAAAGGTCAGAAGACCTTGCAAAGCACTTCGCCGCCCACGTTCTGCTCGCGGGCAAGATGATCGGGCATCACACCCTTCGGGGTCGAGATGATCGTCACGCCAAGGCCATCGGCCACGCGCGGCATCGTCTCCACCGAAGAATAGACGCGGCGGCCGGGCTTGGACACACGCGAGATCGACCGGATGACCGGCAGTCCCTCATGGTACTTCAGCTCGATGTCGAATTCAGTCCGGCCATTGCCGAACTCGGTCTGGGTGTAGCCGCGGATGTAGCCCTCGGATTCGAGAACGTCGAGCACGCGGGCCCTCAGCTTCGAACCGGGCGTCGAAACGCGCGACTTGCGCCGCATCTGCGCATTGCGGATGCGGGTCAGCATATCTCCAAGCGGATCAATGATCACGATGCGTCCTCCTCACCAGCTCGACTTGACGAGGCCGGGAACCAGCCCCTTGTTGCCGAGCTCGCGCAGCGCAATGCGCGACATCTTCAGCTTGCGGTAGACGGCGCGCGGACGCCCCGTGACTTCGCAGCGGTTGCGCACACGGTTCGGAGCCGAGTTGCGCGGCAGTTCGGCCAGCTTGAGGCGAGCGAGGAACCGCTCGTCCATGGACTGGCTTTCGTCATTGGCGATCGCGAGAAGCCGCGCGCGCTTGCCGGCGAATTTCTTCACCAGAGCCTTGCGGTGGTTGTTGTTCTCGACGGAGCTTTTCTTAGCCATCGATCTCTCCTGGTTTCCGCGTATGAACGCTTAAGTTCACTGCCGGAACGGGAAGTTGAAGTGCTTGAGCAGGGCGCGTGCCTCGTCGTCCGACTTCGCAGTCGTGCAGACGATGACGTCCATACCCCAGACCTGGTCGACCTTGTCGTAGTTGATCTCGGGAAACACGATGTGCTCCTTGATCCCGAGCGCGAAATTGCCGCGCCCGTCGAACGACTTCGGATTGAGGCCGCGGAAGTCACGCACGCGGGGAAGCGCGATGGTGACCAGGCGATCGACGAACTCGAACATCTTGGTCTTGCGCAGCGTGACCTTGCAGCCGACCGCCATGTTCTCGCGCAGCTTGAAGCCGGCGATCGCGAGGCGGGACTTGGTGATGACCGGCTTCTGGCCGGCGATCAGGGCGAGGTCGCCGGCTGCGTTGTCAACCTTCTTGCGGTCGGCGGTCGCTTCGCCAACGCCCATGTTGATGACGACCTTCTCGATGGTCGGCACTTCCATGACGTTCTTGTAGCCGAACTCGGCGATCATCGCCGGACGAACGACGTCCTCGTAATGCTGCTTCATACGCGGCGTAAGCGCCGCCTGCTGGTTCTCAGCCATCGATCAGATCCCCCGAACGCTTGGCGAAACGGACCTTGCGGCCATCATCCAGGACCTTGAAGCCGACGCGGGTCGGCTTGCCATCCTTGGGATCGGCCACGGCGAGATTCGACAGGTCGATGGTGGCTTCCTTGGAAATGATGCCACCCTCGGACTGAGCCGAAGCCTTGGTGTGCTTCTTGACCAGCATGACGCCGCGAACGATCGCGCGGGCATCCTTGGGCATGACCTGGAGCACTTCGCCGGCCTTGCCCTTGTCACGGCCGGCCAGCACGACGACCTTGTCGCCCTTCTTGATTTTCGCAGCCATCACAGCACCTCTGGCGCAAGCGAGATGATCTTCATGTGGTTCTTGGCGCGCAGCTCGCGCGGAACCGGTCCGAAGATGCGGGTGCCGACAGGCTCCTTCTGGTTGTTGATCAGCACGGCCGCATTGCGGTCGAACCGGATCACCGAACCATCGGCGCGCTTGACGTCCTTGGCGGTGCGAACGACGACCGCCTTCATGACGTCGCCCTTCTTCACGCGACCGCGCGGAATGGCTTCCTTGATCGAGACGACGATGATGTCGCCAATGCGGGCATAGCGCCGCTTCGACCCGCCGAGAACCTTGATGCACATCACGCGACGGGCGCCGGAGTTATCCGCGACCTCGAGATTCGTCTGCACCTGGATCATGGCCTTGATCCTTCCAGTGTGTATCAGCGCGGTTTCCCGAAAGCATCAGTGCCTCCGGGACTACGACTGACGGGGGTCGATCGCCCCCTGGCCTCAAAACAAAGCACGAACCACAAAAGTGCACGCACTCTTGCGGCTAAACATGCCCGACTTTTCCATTCCGCCCTCCCCGCGACCCGAAGTGATTCGGGCACGGGAACCGCGTTGACCTACGCCTTGGGGGCGTTGTCGAGCACAACCCAGCTTTTCAGCTTGGAAATGGGCTTGGACTCCTCGATCCAGACCTGATCCCCTACCTTGGCCACCTGCGCCTCATCGTGGGCGTGGTAGTTCTTGGTACGGCGAACCGTCTTCTTGAGGAGAGGGTGCGTATAGCGCCGCTCGACCTTGACCACAACAGTTTTGTTCTGCTTGTCGCTGACGACGACGCCCTGCAGCACGCGCTTCGGCATTGTCTGACTCCTCAGGCGCTCGCCGCGACGGTCTTCGACCGCTGCAGCGTCTTGATGCGGGCGATGTCCTTGCGGACTTCGGTCACCCGGGCGGTGTTCTCGAGCTGGCCGGTGGCCTTCTGAAAGCGCAGGTTGAACTGCTCCTTCTTGAGCTTCAGGAGTTCGTCCTGGAGCAGGTCCACGCTCATGGCTGTCAGGTCGGACAGGCGTTGCGAAGCTTTCATCTTGTCCTCCCTCTTACTCGGCGATGCGCTGGATGAAGCGCGTCTTGATCGGCAGCTTGGCAGCCCCGAGGCGCATAGCCTCGCGAGCGGTTTCCTCAGGCACGCCGTCGATCTCGAACATGATCCGGCCCGGCTTGACCTTGGCTGCCCAGAATTCAGGCGCGCCCTTGCCCTTGCCCATGCGGACTTCGGTCGGCTTCTTCGAAACCGGCACGTCCGGGAAGATGCGGATCCAGACGCGGCCGGCGCGCTTCATCGCACGGGTGATCGCGCGGCGGGCCGCCTCGATCTGCCGGGCAGTGACGCGCTCGGGCTCCTGGGCCTTCAGGCCGAACTGGCCGAAGTTCAGGTCCGTGCCGCCCTTGGCGACGCCCGCAATGCGTCCCTTGAACTGCTTGCGGAACTTGGTCTTCTTTGGTTGCAACATGGCTCTTCTCGATCAGCCTTATGCATGCTCGCGACGATGGCCACCGCCGGAACGGCTGCCCTCGTCTGCCATGCGCTTGTCCTGGGCCATCGGGTCGTGCTCGAGGATCTCGCCCTTGAAGATCCAGACCTTGATGCCGCAGGTGCCATAGGTGGTGAAGGCGGTGCCGACACCATAATCGACATCGGCGCGCAGCGTGTGCAGCGGCACCCGACCTTCGCGGTACCATTCGAGGCGCGCGATCTCGGCGCCGCCGAGACGGCCCGAGCAGTTGATGCGGATGCCCTCGGCGCCCAGACGCATAGCCGACTGAACGGCCCGCTTCATGGCGCGGCGGAACGCGACGCGGCGCTCGAGCTGCTGCGCGATCGAGTCGGCGACCAGCGTCGCGTCGATCTCGGGCTTGCGCACCTCGACGATGTTGATCGTCACGTCCGCCTTGGTCAGCTTCATCACCGACTTGCGGAGCTTCTCGATATCGGCGCCCTTCTTGCCGATCACCACGCCCGGACGAGCCGAGTGGATGGTGACGCGGCACTTCTTGTGCGGGCGCTCGATGATGATCTTGGAGATCGCAGCCTGCTTCAGCATCTTCATGAGCATGGCGCGGATGGCCATATCCTCATGAAGCAGCTTGCCGTACTCGCCCTTCTGCGCGAACCAGCGCGAATCCCAGGTGCGATTGATGCCGAGGCGAAGCCCGATCGGATTGATTTTCTGACCCATCGTTCTCTCCTCAGGCCTTGGCCGCAGCGACTTCGCGCACGATGATCGTGATGTTCGCGAAGGGCTTCAGGATGCGGGCGCCACGGCCACGGGCACGAGCGTGAAAACGCTTCATGACCAGGGCCTTGCCGACGAACGCTTGGGCGACGACGAGATCGTCGACGTCGAGATCATGGTTGTTCTCGGCGTTGGCGATCGCGCTCTGAAGGCACTTGCGCACGTCCAGCGAGATCCGCTTGCGCGAGAACTCGAGATCGGCGAGCGCGGTCGAGACCTTCTTGCCGCGGATGAGCTGGGCGAGGAGGTTGAGCTTCTGCGGCGAGACGCGAAGGTTGCGAGCGATCGCGACGGCTTCGTTCTCGGGCAGCGCACGGGGGGCTGATGCTTTTCCCATGGCTTACTTCCTCTTCGCCTTCTTGTCGGCGGCGTGACCGTGGAAGGTGCGCGTCGGCGAGAACTCGCCGAACTTGTGGCCCACCATCTCCTCGGAGACGTTCACCGGCACATGCTTGTGGCCGTTGTAGACGCCGAACGTCAGACCGACGAACTGCGGGAGGATCGTGGAGCGACGGCTCCAGATCTTGATGACCTCAGACCGGGCCGCCGAACGGGCAACCTCGGCCTTTTTCAGAAGGTATCCGTCGACAAACGGACCTTTCCAAAGCGAACGCGCCATGACGGACCTCAGTTCTTCTTCTTGCGGGCGTGACGGCTCGACACGATGAACGTATCGGTCCGCTTGTTCGAGCGGGTCTTCTTGCCCTTGGTCGGCTTGCCCCACGGGGTAACCGGGTGACGACCACCGGAGGTGCGGCCTTCGCCGCCGCCATGGGGATGGTCGACAGGGTTCATCGAGACACCGCGGTTATGCGGGCGACGACCGAGCCAGCGCGAACGCCCTGCCTTGCCGTCATTCCGGTTCATGTGGTCGGGGTTCGAAACCGCGCCCACCGTAGCATAGCACAGGCCGCTGATCAGGCGCTGTTCGCCCGAGTTGAGGCGGATGATGACGTAGCCCTGGTCGCGACCGACGATCTGAGCGTAGTTGCCGGCGGAACGAGCGAGCTGCCCGCCCTTGCCGATCTTCAGCTCCAGATTGTGGACGATCGTGCCGATCGGCAGCGAACCCATGGGGGCCGCGTTGCCGGGCTTCACGTCGACCGACGGACCCGAGATCACGCTGTCGCCGACGGCGAGGCGCTGCGGGGCCAGGATATAGGCCTGCTCGCCATCGGCGTACTTGATCAGCGCGATGAACGCCGTGCGGTTGGGATCATACTCCAGACGCTCGACGACCGCCGGAATGCCATCCTTGCCGCGACGCTTGAAGTCGATCAGGCGCAGCGTCCGCTTGTGTCCACCGCCGCGGAAGCGGACGGTGATGCGGCCGAGATTGTTGCGGCCGCCGGAGGACGACTTGCCCTCCGTCAGCACCTTGAGCGGCTTGCCCTTGTAGAGCTCGCTGCGGTCGACGATCACGAGCTGGCGAAGGCTCGGCGTGACCGGCTTGAAATGCTTCAAAGCCATGGTTTGCGATCCTTCCTTACAGGCCCGTGGTCACGTCGATGGAGTGACCTTCCTCGAGGGTCACGACCGCCTTCTTGACGTCCGAGCGCTGGCCGAGACGGCCCCGGAAGACCTTCAACTTGCCCTCGGTGACGAGCGTGTTGACGCTCTTCACCTTGACATCGAACAGCTTCTCGATCGCCGCCTTGATCTGCGGCTTGGTCGCGGTCTTGGCGACCTTGAAGACGACCTTGTTGTGCTCGGAGAGCATCGTCGCCTTTTCGGTGATCACCGGGCCACGAATGACGTCGTAGTGGCGCGGGTCCAGATTCTTCGCCGTGCTCATGTGAAGCGCGCCTCCAGCGCATCGACAGCCGCGCGGGTCAGGACAAGCTTGTCGCGACGCAGGATGTCATAAACGTTGATGCCCTGGATCGGCAGGACGTCGACATTCGGGATCGAACGTGCCGCCAGGCCGAAATTCGTGTCGATCTCGGCGCCGCCGATCACCAGCGCGCTGGACAGGGCCAGCTTGCCGAAATGACCGAGCAGAACCTTGGTCTTCGGCTCGGACAGCTTGGCGTCATCGATGATGATGATGCCGCCATCCTTGGCCTTGGACGAGAGCGCATGGCGCAGAGCCAGGGCGCGGACCTTCTTGGGCAGGTCGTGAGCATGGTCGCGCACGATCGGGCCGAAGGCCTTGCCGCCGCCGCGGAACTGCGGAGCCGAAGCCGCACCGTGACGGGCGCCGCCGGTGCCCTTCTGCTTGTAGATCTTCTTGCGGGTGCGGTCGACTTCCGACCGGCCCTTGGACTTGTGCGTGCCGGCGCGGCGCTTGGCGAGCTGGTAGCGCACCATGCGGGCCAGGATGTCGGCGCGCGGCTCGAGGCCGAAGATCGCATCCGAGAGCTCGACCGAACCGGCCGAGCCACCTTCGAGAGTGGTGATATCGAGCTTCATCACGCGTTCTCCTCAACCGTCTCGGCTGCGGGAGCCGGCGCATCGCCGCCATTCAGCTTGAACTTGCCCGGCAAGGGCGCATCCTTGGGCAGGGCACGCTTGATGGCGTCCCGCACATGGATCCAGCCGCCGGCATGGCCGGGGACGGCGCCTTCGACCAGGATCAGGCCGCGCTCGACATCCGTCTGGACGACGCGCAGGTTCTGCGTGGTGACGCGCTCGGCACCGAGATGGCCGGGCATCTTCTTGTTCTTGAAGGTCTTGCCAGGGTCCTGACGACCGCCGGTCGAACCGATCGAGCGATGCGAGACCGAAACACCGTGCGTGGCGCGAAGACCACCGAAGTTCCAGCGCTTCATGCCACCGGCGAAGCCCTTGCCGAGCGTCGTGCCTGACACATCGACGAACTGGCCGACGACGAAGTGGTCGGCGGTGAGCTCGGCGCCGACCGGGATCAGCGCATCATCGCTGACGCGGAACTCGACGACCTTGCGCTTGGGCTCGACCTTGGCGACGGCGAAATGGCCGCGCTCAGCCTTCGAGACGTTCTTGACCTTGGCCAAGCCCGTTCCGAGCTGCACGGCGACATAGCCGTTCTTCTCGATCGTGCGATGAGCGACGACCTGGCAGTTATCGATCTTCAGCACGGTGACCGGGATATGTTCGCCGGCATCGGTGAAGATGCGGGTCATCCCGACTTTCTGTGCAATCACACCGGAACGCATCGGTGCATACCTTCCCTTGGGGTCATACTCATCCAGCCAAACGCTGGAGGCAGAGGACCCGGCTAAAACGAATCAGAGCTTGATTTCGACGTCGACGCCGGCGGCGAGATCGAGCTTCATGAGGGCGTCGACCGTCTGCGGGGTCGGGTCGACGATGTCGAGAACCCGCTTGTGGGTCCGCATTTCGAACTGCTCGCGCGACTTCTTGTCGATGTGGGGCGAGCGGTTGACCGTGAACTTCTCGATGAGCGTGGGCAGCGGGATGGGGCCGCGGACCTGGGCGCCCGTCCTCTTCGCGGTCGACACAATCTCGCGCGTCGAAGCGTCGAGGATGCGGTGGTCGAACGCCTTGAGGCGGATGCGGATGTTCTGACCGTTCATGGTCTCAATCTTCCTCGTGACGTGAGAAGGCAAAAGCCCGGTAGGGCCTTCGCCCTCACGAAAACGCTTGTTACGCGATGATGCTGGCGACGACGCCGGCGCCGACGGTCCTGCCGCCTTCGCGGATGGCGAAGCGCAGCTTCTCTTCCATCGCGATCGGGACGATCAGGTGGACTTCCATGGCGATGTTGTCGCCCGGCATCACCATCTCGGTGCCCTCGGGCAGGTGAACCACGCCGGTCACGTCCGTCGTGCGGAAGTAGAACTGCGGGCGGTAGTTGGTGAAGAACGGGGTGTGGCGACCGCCCTCCTCCTTCGTCAGGATGTAGGCCTCGGCCTTGAACTTCGTGTGCGGCTTGACCGAACCCGGCTTGCACAGGATCTGCCCGCGCTCGACGTCCTCGCGCTTCGTGCCGCGCAGCAGCGCGCCGATGTTGTCGCCGGCCTGGCCCTGGTCGAGCAGCTTGCGGAACATCTCGACGCCGGTCACCGTCGTCTTGACCGTGTCCTTCAGGCCGACGATCTCGATTTCCTCGCCGACCTTGACGATGCCGCGCTCGACGCGACCCGTCACCACCGTGCCGCGGCCCGAGATCGAGAACACGTCCTCGACCGGCATCAGGAACGGCAGGTCCAAAGGACGCGCCGGCTGCGGGATGTACTCGTCGACCGTCTTCATCAGCGCGACCACCGCATCATGGCCGATCGCCTTGTCGCCGTTGTCGAGCGCGACCTTCGCCGAACCCTTGGTGATCGGGATGTCGTCGCCGGGGAAATCGTACTTCGACAGAAGCTCGCGGATCTCCATCTCGACCAGCTCGAGAAGCTCGGCGTCGTCGACGAGATCGACCTTGTTCATGAACACCACCAGCGCGGGAACGCCGACCTGGCGCGCCAGCAGGATGTGCTCGCGGGTCTGCGGCATCGGGCCGTCGGCTGCCGACACCACCAGGATCGCGCCGTCCATCTGCGCGGCGCCAGTGATCATGTTCTTCACATAGTCGGCGTGGCCGGGGCAGTCGACGTGAGCATAGTGGCGGTTGGCCGTCTCGTACTCGACGTGAGCGGTCGAGATCGTGATGCCGCGAGCCTTCTCCTCGGGAGCCTTGTCGATCTGGTCATACGCCGTGAACGACGCGCCGCCCGACTCAGCCAGAACCTTCGTGATCGCAGCCGTCAAAGACGTCTTGCCATGGTCAACGTGACCAATCGTTCCAATGTTGCAATGCGGCTTCGTGCGAGCGAATTTCTCTTTGGCCATCGTAGCCTCCGTCAGTCAAATCGTTGTTGCGTTTAAAGCAGGTCGGGCTGGTGATCAGGCGTATTTGGCCTGGACCTCGGCGGCCACCGCCGACGGAACCTGCTCATAGTGATCGAATTGCATGGTGTAGTTCGCGCGGCCCTGGCTGAAGGAACGCAGCTGGTTGACGTAGCCGAACATGTTGGCAAGCGGGACCATCGCATTCACGACGACCGCGTTGCCGCGCATGTCCTGGCCCTGGATCTGGCCGCGACGCGAGTTCAGATCGCCGATCACCGAACCGGTGTAGTCTTCCGGGGTCACGACCTCGACCTTCATGATCGGCTCGAGCAGCACGGAGCCGCCCTTCTGCAGACCTTCACGAAGAGCAGCCCGCGAGGCGATTTCGAAGGCCAGAGCCGACGAGTCGACTTCGTGGAAGGCGCCGTCGATCAGCGTCACCTTGACGTCGACCACCGGGAAGCCGGCGATGACGCCCGAACCGATGACCGAGTTGAGACCCTTTTCGACGCCGGGGATGTATTCCTTCGGAACCGTGCCGCCGACGACCTTCGACTCGAACTCGAAGCCCTTGCCCGTCTCGTTGGGCTCGACCACCAGCTTGACGCGGGCGAACTGGCCCGTACCGCCGGTCTGCTTCTTGTGGGTGTAGTCGATCTCGACCTTCTTGGTCAGCGTCTCGCGATAGGCCACCTGCGGCGCGCCGATATTGGCGTCCACCTTGTAGGTCCGGCGCAGGATGTCGACCTTGATGTCGAGATGCAGCTCGCCCATGCCCTTGAGAATGGTCTGGCCGCTCTCCTGGTCGGTCGAGACGCGGAAGGACGGATCCTCGTTGGCGAGCTTGGCCAACGCGAGGCCCAGCTTCTCCTGGTCGGCCTTGGACTTCGGCTCGATCGCGATCGTGATGACCGGCTCGGGGAATTCCATGCGCTCCAGGATGACGGCCTTCAGCGGGTCGCACAGCGTGTCGCCGGTGCGGACGTCCTTGAGGCCGGCCAGGGCGACGATGTCGCCGGCGAAAGCCTCCTTGATGTCTTCGCGGTTGTTGGCGTGCATCAGCAGCATGCGGCCGACGCGCTCTTTCTTGTCGCGGGTCGAGTTGATCACGCCCTGGCCAGTCTCTACCTTGCCGGAATAGACGCGGCAGAAGGTGATCGTGCCGACGAACGGATCGTCCATGATCTTGAAGGCGAGCATGGAGAAGGGATCTTCGTCCGTGGGGTTACGA
The DNA here is from genome assembly GCF_001298265.1 of Allobosea vaviloviae. Taxonomy (GTDB): domain Bacteria; phylum Pseudomonadota; class Alphaproteobacteria; order Rhizobiales; family Beijerinckiaceae; genus Allobosea; species Allobosea vaviloviae_B. The sequence goes on from NZ_LGSZ01000084.1 coordinate 11,053, forward strand.
ACGGTCTCTTCCTCGGTCTTGAAGTCGATGCCCTTGATCTCGCCGCGATCCACCGGGGACGGCAGGAAGTCGACGACGGCATCAAGAAGCGGCTGAACGCCCTTGTTCTTGAAGGCCGAACCGCAGAGCACGGGATGGAAGGCGCGACGCTGCACGGCGGTGCGGACGAGACGACGCAGCGTCTCGGCATCCGGCTCGGTGCCGTCGAGATAGGCTTCCATCGCCGCATCGTCCATGTCGACGGCGGCTTCAATCAGCTTGCCACGGTATTCAGTCGCCTTGGCGAGCAGATCAGCGGGGATCTCCTTCTCCTCGAAGGAGGCGCCCAGCGCTTCGCCATTCCAGACGATCGCCTTCATCTTGATCAGGTCGATCACGCCGGCGAAATCCGACTCGGCACCGATCGGGATCTGCAGGCAGACCGGCTTGCCGGCGACGCGGTCGATGATGTCCTGGACGCAGCGATAGAAATCGGCGCCGGTCTTGTCCATCTTGTTGACGAACACGACGCGCGGAACGTCGTACTTGTCGGCCTGGCGCCAGACGGTCTCGGTCTGGGGCTCGACGCCCTGGTTACCGTCGAGCACGCAGACGGCGCCATCCAGCACGCGCAGCGAACGCTCGACTTCGATGGTGAAGTCGACGTGGCCGGGGGTGTCGATGATGTTCAGGCGATGCTCGCGCCACAGGCACGTCGTCGCAGCGGAGGTGATCGTGATGCCACGCTCCTGCTCCTGCGTCATCCAATCCATGGTGGCGGCGCCGTCATGGACTTCGCCGATCTTATGCGACTTGCCCGTGTAGAACAGGATGCGCTCGGTCGTCGTCGTCTTGCCGGCATCAATATGGGCCATGATGCCGAAGTTGCGATAACGGTCGATGGGATGGGTACGGGCCATGAGAATGCTTTCGTCTTTCCGAGGTCGAGCGGACGATTACCAGCGATAATGCGAGAAGGCACGGTTGGCTTCCGCCATCCGGTGCGTGTCTTCACGCTTCTTGACCGCGTTGCCGCGATTGCTGGCCGCATCCATCAGCTCCGACGAGAGACGCTCGACCATGGTCTTGTCGTTGCGGCCGCGAGCAGCCGTGATCAGCCAGCGGATCGCCAGCGCCTGACGGCGCTCGGTGCGAACCTCGACCGGAACCTGGTAGGTGGCGCCGCCGACGCGGCGCGAACGCACCTCGATCGCCGGAGCGACATTCTCGAGCGCGCTCTTGAAGACGGCGAGCGGGTCGCTCTTCATCTTGGTCTCGATAATATCGAAAGCGCCGTAGACGATCCGCTCTGCGGTCGACTTCTTGCCTTCGTACATCACCGAATTCATGAACTTCGTCACGATGATATCGTGGAACTTCGGATCGGGAATGATCTCGCGCTTTTCGGCGCTATGGCGGCGGGACATCGTCTAGTCTCCGGTCAAATCTTCAACGCTGCGAACCGGCCCGGGCCTTGATGCCCCTGCCGGTCAGGCAGAAATTACTTGGGACGCTTGGCGCCGTACTTCGAACGGCGCTGCTTGCGGTTCTTGACGCCCTGGGTATCGAGCACGCCGCGCAGGATGTGGTAGCGCACGCCGGGCAAGTCCTTGACGCGGCCGCCGCGGATCATGACCACGGAGTGTTCCTGGAGGTTGTGACCCTCACCCGGAATGTAGCCGATCACCTCGAAGCCGTTCGTCAGGCGCACCTTGGCAACCTTACGAAGCGCCGAGTTCGGCTTCTTCGGCGTCGTCGTATAGACGCGCGTGCAGACGCCACGCTTCTGCGGGCAGGACTCGAGCGCCGGAGCGGTGTTGCGCGCCTTGACGGGCGAACGCGGCTTGCGAATGAGCTGGCTGATTGTCGGCATTCTGGCCTCTCGCTCCCATTGAGCGTTTGGAAATCGCAAAAATCTCGGCCCAGGCCGGTCGTTGCCATGACAAAAACGAAGCCGCGCCATCGGCTCCCCGCAGGGGCCTCAGGCGCGTCCGCCAGCAGAGGAACACGGATCGCTCCGCGTTCATGCATCTTGCCATGTCGTCAATCGACGCTGGAATTCCGGTGGAGTTTCGGCCGCGAAATTCGCCGGCAACAAGGCCAAGGCGACATACGTGTCCGACAACCACCGATAGTGGCGCGCTTATGACTCGGGGATAGATTCGCGTCAACCCCCAATCTGGCGGATCGGGACGCGAAACGCCCCTGCCCCGCGGGTTTCGCACCGCCAGGCGTCGTACTCGCTCAAATGCGACATGGCCGCCCCCTTGCGGGAGCGGCCACGTCCAACTGTTGTCGTCCGCGCCATGCGCGAACGAAGGCTTACTCCGCGGCGGGCAGAGCCGCTTCGACGGCCTTTGCCGCCGAGGCCGCAGCCTTCGCCGCCGCATCCGCCTTCTGGCTGACGATGAGATCGTCGCGACGCGTCGCCACCTGCTTGATGCGGGCGACCTGCGCGCCGGTGCCGGCCGGGATCAGCGAGCCGACGATGACGTTCTCCTTGAGGCCTTCCAGCGTGTCGTACTTGCCGTTGACCGCCGCCTCGGTGAGGACGCGGGTGGTCTCCTGGAACGACGCCGCCGAGATGAAGGAGCGGGTCTGGAGCGAGGCCTTGGTGATGCCGAGCAGCACGGGGACGCCGGAAGCGGGCTTCTTGCCCTCCTCCTTCATCTTCGCGTTGATCTCCTGCAGCTCGATGCGGTCGATCTGGTCGCCGGTCAGGATGTCGGTATCGCCGCCATCCGTGATCTCGACCTTCTGCAGCATCTGCCGGACGATCACCTCGATGTGCTTGTCGTTGATGCCCACGCCCTGGAGGCGATAGACCTCCTGGATCTCGTTCACCAGATAAGCCGCCAGCTCCTCGACGCCCTTGATCGCCAGGATGTCGTGCGGGGCCGGGTTGCCGTCGAGGATGTAGTCGCCCGTCTCCACGACGTCGCCGTCCTGGAGATGGATGTGCTTGCCCTTGGGGATCAGGTATTCGAGCCCCTCGGAACCGTCATGCGGCGTCAGCGTGACGCGGCGCTTGTTCTTGTAGTCCTTGCCGAAGCCGATGACGCCCGACTTCTCGGCGATGATCGCCGCATCCTTCGGACGACGGGCTTCGAACAGCTCGGCCACCCGCGGCAGACCGCCGGTGATGTCGCGGGTCTTGGCCGAGTCGGTCGAGACACGCGCCAGCACGTCGCCGGCCTTGATCGAGGCGCCGGGCTCCATCGAGATGATGCCCTCCACCGGCAGGATGTAGCGCGCCTCGCCGCCACGGGCGAGCTTCGCGATCTTGCCGTCGGGGCCATGCACCGTCAGCGCCGGACGCAGATCCGACGTACGAGCCGAGCCGCGCCAGTCGATCACGACGCGCTTGGAGATGCCGGTCGCCTCGTCGGTCGTCTCGGTGATCGACATGCCGTCGACCAGGTCCTCGTAACCGACGGTGCCGTCGACCTCGGCCAGGATCGGGCGGGAATAGGGATCCCACTCGATCAGGCGCTGTCCGCGCTTGACCTTGTCGCCCTCGTCGACCCGCAGCTTCGAGCCGAACTGGACGCGGTGAACCGCGCGCTCGGCCCCATCCGGTCCGACGATCACGATGGCGATGTTGCGCGCCATGGCGATCAGGTCGCCGTCCGAGTTGCGGGCGAGGTTGCGGTTGCGGATCTTGACCGTGCCTTCGAAGTTCGACTCCGTGAAGGACTGGTCCGCGATCGTCGCCGCGCCGCCGATGTGGAAGGTACGCATGGTGAGCTGCGTACCCGGTTCACCGATCGACTGCGCCGCGATGACGCCGACGGCCTCGCCCATGTTGACGGGCGTGCCGCGGGCCAGATCGCGACCGTAGCAGGTCGCGCAGACGCCGTTCTTGGTGGCGCAGGTCAAGACCGACCGGATCTTCACCTCCTGCACGCCCGCGGCGTTGATCGCCTCGATATGGCTTTCCTCGATCATCGTGCCCTTCGGCACCAGGACCTTGCCGTCGATATCCGTGACGTCCTCGGCCGCGGAACGACCCAGGATACGGATGCCGAGCGAAGCCACGACCTGGCCGGCGTCGATGATGGCGCGCATCTTGATGCCGCTCTCCGAACCGCAATCGGTTTCGGAGATGATGGCATCCTGCGCCACGTCGACGAGACGACGGGTCAGATAGCCGGAGTTGGCCGTCTTCAGCGCCGTATCGGCCAGGCCCTTGCGGGCGCCGTGGGTCGAGTTGAAGTACTCGAGAACGTCGAGGCCTTCCTTGAAGTTCGAGATGATGGGCGATTCAATGATCTCGCCCGAGGGCTTGGCCATCAGGCCGCGCATCGCCGCGAGCTGCTTCATCTGCGCCGGCGAACCGCGCGCACCCGAATGGCTCATCATGTAGATCGAGTTGATCGGCAGATCGCGACCGTTCTTGTCCTTCTTCACGGTCGAGATGCGCAGCATCATCTCCTGCGCGAGCTTGTCGGAGCACTTCGCCCAGGCGTCGACGACCTTGTTGTACTTCTCACCCTGGGTGATCAGGCCGTCCTGGTACTGCTGCTCGTAATCCTTGGCGAGCGCACGGGTGGTGTCGACGATCTCCCACTTGTTCTCCGGCACGACCATGTCGTCCTTGCCGAAGGAGATGCCGGCCTTGAAGGCGTGGGTGAAGCCCAGCGACATGATGCGGTCGCAGAAGATCACCGATTCCTTCTGACCGCAGCCGCGATAGACGGCGTCGATCATCCCGGAGATTTCCTTCTTGGTCATCAGGCGGTTGCTGACGTCGAAGGTCATGTTCGGGTGGCGCGGCAGGGCCGTCGAGAGAATGACGCGGCCCGGCGTGGTGTCGTAGATCTTGGTGTAGTCCTTGCCGTCGGCGCCGACGCCGGTCCAGCGGTATTTGATCTTCGAATGCAGCGTCACGACCTTCTCGTGCAGCGCGTATTCGAGCTCGCCGAAGTCACCGAAGATCTTGCCCTGGCCCGGCTCGCCGTCGGAGACGATCGAGAGATAGTACAGGCCGAGCACGATGTCCTGCGACGGCACGATGATCGGCAGGCCGTTGGCGGGGTGCAGGATGTTGTTGGTCGACATCATCAGGACGCGCGCTTCCAGCTGCGCTTCCAGCGACAGCGGGACGTGTACGGCCATCTGGTCGCCGTCGAAGTCGGCGTTGAAGGCGGCGCAGACCAGCGGGTGAAGCTGGATCGCCTTGCCCTCGATCAGCGTCGGCTCGAACGCCTGGATGCCCAGGCGGTGGAGCGTCGGCGCGCGGTTCAGCATCACCGGATGCTCGCGGATGACCTCGTCCAGGATGTCCCAGACCTCGGGCTTCTCCTTCTCGACGAGCTTCTTGGCCTGCTTGACCGTGGTCGAGTAGCCCTTGGCGTCGAGGCGCGCATAGATGAACGGCTTGAACAGCTCGAGCGCCATCTTCTTGGGCAGGCCGCACTGGTGCAGCTTCAGCTCAGGGCCGACGACGATGACCGAGCGGCCGGAATAGTCGACGCGCTTGCCGAGCAGGTTCTGGCGGAAGCGGCCCTGCTTGCCCTTCAGCATGTCGGCGAGCGACTTCAGCGGGCGCTTGTTGGCACCCGTGATGACGCGGCCGCGACGGCCGTTGTCGAACAGCGCGTCGACCGATTCCTGCAGCATCCGCTTCTCGTTGCGGATGATGATGTCGGGCGCGCGCAGCTCGATCAGCCGCTTCAGGCGGTTGTTGCGGTTGATGACGCGGCGATACAGGTCGTTCAGGTCGGACGTCGCGAAGCGGCCGCCGTCGAGCGGCACCAGCGGGCGCAGATCGGGCGGGATCACCGGGATGATGGTCATGACCATCCATTCCGGCTTGTTGCCCGAGAGCTGGAAGGCCTCGATGATCTTGAGGCGCTTCATCAGCTTCTTGGGCTTCAGCTCCGACGTCGTCGTCGCGATCTCATGCTTGAGATCGGCGTTGATCTGGTCGAGGTCGAGCGCGCGCAGCATCTCGCGGATCGCTTCCGCGCCGATCATGGCGGTGAAGGTGTCGGCGCCATACTCTTCCTGGCAGCGGACATACTCTTCTTCAGAGAGCAGCTGACGGTCCTTGAGCGGCGTCAGGCCGGGCTCGATGACCACATACGACTCGAAATAGAGGATGCGCTCGAGATCCTTGAGCGGCATGTCCATGAGCAGGCCGATGCGCGAGGGCAGCGACTTCAGGAACCAGATATGCGCGACCGGGGCGGCGAGCTCGATATGGCCCATGCGCTCGCGCCGGACCCGGGCGAGCGTGACTTCCACGCCGCACTTCTCGCAGATGACGCCCTTGAACTTCATGCGCTTGTACTTGCCGCACAGGCACTCGTAGTCCTTGATCGGCCCGAAGATGCGGGCGCAGAACAGGCCGTCGCGCTCGGGCTTGAAGGTCCGGTAGTTGATGGTCTCCGGCTTTTTGATCTCGCCATAGGACCAGGACAGGATCTTCTCCGGGCTCGCGATCGAAATCTTGATCGCGTCGAAGGCCTGCTGGACCGGCTGCTGGCCGAAAAGGTTCATGACCTCTTGCTTCATCGCCTGTCTCCTCTCGCCGGCGGGGGTGGAGCACCGCCCTGCCCGGCTTCGTCAATTCAAGGGCCGGCGGCGTCAGTGCCGCCGGCAAATCGTCTTTAGCGCGGCAAAAACCGGCTCACTCGGCGGCTTCCGCCGGCGGCAACTCGCCCGGCTTCACCTTGTTGCTGATCAGTTCGACGTTGAGGCCGAGCGAGCGCATTTCCTTGACGAGAACGTTGAAGCTCTCGGGGATGCCCGCCTCGAAGTTGTCCTCGCCACGCACGATCGACTCGTAGACCTTGGTACGGCCCGCGACGTCGTCCGACTTCACCGTCAGCATTTCCTGCAGCGTGTAGGCGGCGCCATAGGCTTCCAGCGCCCAGACCTCCATCTCGCCGAAGCGCTGTCCGCCGAACTGCGCCTTGCCACCCAGCGGCTGCTGCGTGACGAGCGAGTACGGACCGATCGAACGCGCGTGGATTTTGTCGTCGACCAGGTGGTGCAGCTTCAGCATGTAGATGTAGCCCATCGTCACCTTGCGGTCGAAGGGCTCGCCGGTGCGGCCGTCATAGAGCGTCGACTGGCCCGACGAGTGCAGACCCGCCTGCTCCAGAAGCCGCTCGATATCGGCCTCCTTGGCGCCGTTGAACACCGGAGTCGCCATCGGCACGCCGCGGCGCAGGTTCTGGCCCATCTCGACGAGTTCGGCCTCATCCATCGAGGCGATGATCTCGTTGTCCTCGTAGACGGCTTCGAAAGAGGCCCGCAGCGCCTTGTAGTCGCTCGACTTCTTGTAGGCGTCGAGCGCCGCGCCGATCTGCTTGCCGAGACCGGCAGCAGCCCAGCCCAGATGGGTCTCCAGGATCTGCCCGACATTCATGCGCGAGGGCACGCCCAGCGGGTTGAGTACGATGTCGGCATGGGTGCCGTCCTCGAGGAACGGCATGTCCTCGGCAGCCACGATGCGCGAGACCACGCCCTTGTTGCCGTGACGGCCGGCCATCTTGTCGCCCGGCTGGATCTTGCGCTTCACCGCGACGAAGACCTTGACCATCTTCATCACGCCCGGAGGCAGCTCGTCGCCGCGCTGCAGCTTCTCGACCTTGTCGAGGAAGCGCTGCTCGAGGCGCTTCTTCGATTCGTCGTACTGCTTCCGCATCGCCTCGATTTCAGTCATCAGGGCGTCGTCGCCAGTTGCGAACAGCCACCACTGCGAGCGCGGGAATTCGGACATGCTCTCGCGGGTGATGACCGTGTCCTTCTTGAAGCCCTTGGGACCGGCCAGACCGACCTTGCCGGTCAGGATGTCGCCGAGACGCGCGAAGGTGTTGCGGTCCAGGATCGCCTGCTCGTCGTCGCGGTCCTTGGCGAGACGCTCGATCTCCTCGCGCTCGATCGCCTGGGCGCGCTCGTCCTTGTCGACGCCGTGGCGGTTGAACACGCGCACCTCGACGATCGTGCCCTGCACGCCCGGGGGCACGCGAAGCGACGTATCGCGGACGTCGGAGGCCTTCTCGCCGAAGATGGCGCGCAGCAGCTTCTCTTCCGGCGTCATTGGGCTTTCGCCCTTGGGCGTGATCTTGCCGACGAGGATGTCGCCAGCCGCCACTTCGGCGCCGATATAGACGATGCCGGCTTCGTCGAGGTTTTTCAGCGCTTCTTCCGAGACGTTGGGAATATCGCGCGTGATTTCCTCCGGCCCGAGCTTGGTGTCGCGGGCCATGACCTCGAATTCCTCGATATGGATCGAGGTGAAGATGTCCTGCGAGACGATGTTCTCGGAGAGAAGGATCGAATCTTCGAAGTTGTAGCCGTTCCACGGCATGAACGCGACGAGCACGTTGCGGCCGAGCGCGAGCTCGCCGAACTCGGTCGACGGGCCGTCGGCGACGATGTCACCCTTCTTGATGATATCGCCAACGCGCACCAGCGGACGCTGCGTGATGCAGGTCGACTGGTTGGAACGCTGGAACTTCTGCAGGCGGTAGATGTCGACGCCGGGCTTGGTCGGGTCCATCTCGTCCGACGCGCGGATGACGATACGTGTCGCATCGACCTGGTCGACGATGCCGGAACGGCGGGCCGCGATCGCGGCGCCCGAGTCACGGGCGACGACGGCTTCCATGCCGGTGCCGACGAAAGGCGCGTCGGCGCGAACCAGCGGCACCGCCTGGCGCTGCATGTTCGAGCCCATCAGCGCGCGGTTGGCGTCGTCGTTCTCGAGGAACGGGATCAACGCCGCGGCGACCGAAACGAGCTGCTTGGGCGAGACGTCCTGGAAGTCGACCTTGTCGACCGGGGTGACGATGACCTCGCCGGCGCGGCGGCAGACGATCAGGTCGTCGGTGAGACGGCCTTCCTTGTCGACGACGGCATTCGCCTGGGCGACGTTGTACTTCGCCTCCTCCATCGCCGAGAGATAGATGATCTCGTCGGTCTGCTTGCCGTCCCGGATGCGGCGGTAGGGGCTCTCGATGAAGCCGTACTTGTTCACCCGCGCGAAGGTGGCGAGCGAGTTGATCAGGCCGATGTTCGGGCCTTCCGGCGTCTCGATCGGGCAGATGCGGCCGTAATGCGTCGGATGCACGTCGCGCACCTCGAAGCCGGCGCGCTCGCGGGTCAGACCACCCGGTCCAAGCGCCGAAAGACGACGCTTATGCGTGACTTCCGAAAGCGGGTTCGTCTGGTCCATGAACTGCGACAGCTGCGACGAGCCGAAGAACTCGCGCACCGCGGCGGCCGCGGGCTTCGCGTTGATCAGGTCCTGCGGCATCACCGTGTCGATGTCGACCGAGGACATGCGCTCCTTGATGGCGCGCTCCATGCGCAGCAGGCCGAGGCGATACTGGTTCTCCATCAGCTCGCCGACCGAGCGCACGCGCCGGTTGCCGAGATGGTCGATGTCGTCGATCTCGCCCTTGCCGTCGCGCAGGTCGACCAGCGCCTTGACGACCGCGAAGATGTCCTCCTTGCGGAGAATCCGGACGGTGTCCTCGGCGTCGAGGTCGAGGCGCATGTTCATCTTGACGCGGCCGACGGCCGAGAGGTCGTAGCGCTCCGAGTCGAAGAACAGCGACTGGAACATGTTCTCGGCGGTCTCGAGGGTCGGCGGCTCGCCGGGACGCATCACGCGATAGATGTCAAACAGCGCCTCTTCGCGGCGCGAATTCTTGTCCACGGCGAGCGTGTTGCGGATATAGGGGCCGACCGTGATGTGGTCGATGTCGAGAACCGTGATCTCGTTGTAGCCCTTGGCGATCAGGTCGACGAGGTTGCCCTTCATCTCGCCGGTCTTCGCCTCGGCGGCCATGGTCAGCTCTTCACCGGCCTCAGCATGCACTTCGCCGGTCTGGAGATCGACGATGTCCTCGGCGATGTACTGTCCGACCAGATCCTCGTCGGTCGCGCGCAAGAACTTGAGGCCCTTCTCGGCGAGCTGGCGCGCGGTGCGCGCGACGAGCTTCTTGCCGGCCTCGACCACGACTTCGCCGGTTTCGGCGTCGATCAGGTCGACGGTCGCCTTGAAGCCCTTCATGCGCTCGGCGTCGTAGGGAACGCGCCAGCCCTTGTCGTCGCGGACATAGGTGATGTGGTTGTAGAAGCGGCTGAGGATTTCCTCGCCGTCCATGCCGAGCGCAAACAGCAGCGACGTCACCGGGATCTTACGCTTCCGGTCGATGCGCGCGTAGACGATGTCCTTGGCGTCGAACTCGATGTCGAGCCAGGAGCCGCGATACGGGATGATACGGGCGGCGAACAGGAGCTTGCCCGACGAATGGGTCTTGCCCTTGTCGTGGTCGAAGAACACGCCCGGCGAACGGTGCATCTGCGAGACGATGACGCGCTCGGTGCCGTTGACGATGAAGGTGCCGTTATCGGTCATGAGCGGCATGTCGCCCATGTAGACATCCTGCTCCTTGATGTCCTTGACCGACTTCGCCTGGGTGTCGGGATCGATATCGAACACGATCAGGCGCAGCGTCACCTTGAGCGGCGCCGAGAAGGTCATGCCGCGCTGGCGGCACTCGTCGACGTCGTATTTGGGCGGCTCGAAGGTGTACTTCACGAATTCGAGCAGCGAGGCGCCCGAGAAATCGCCGATCGGGAACACCGACTTGAAGACGGATTGAAGGCCCTCGTCGCCGCGGCCGCCCTTGGGTTCGTCGACCATCAGGAACTGGTCGTAGGATGCCTTCTGAACCTCGATGAGGTTCGGCATCTGCGCCACTTCCTTGAGTTTTCCGAAGAACTTGCGGACGCGCCTGCGGCCCTGGAGCGAATTGACCATGTTGTTCCTCGCAATCTCGGACGGCTTACCCGGCGATCCGCCGGGGCGACAAGGTCGCCGGGTAAGCCGCTCGACGCATCATCGCGCCGACATCATCTGAAAACAGGCCCTGCAACGCGAAGCTGCAACGGAGGCCTTTGCAACCTTTCCGCATCACCATGCGGAAACGACACGACAGCCCCGGAGGTGGAGACCACCCCGGGACTGTCAGGTCTTGACTAGAGTCGGACCGGCATCGCGCCGGTCCTGCTCACTTGAGCTCGACCTTGGCGCCGACGGCCTCGAGCTGCTTCTTCAGCTTCTCGGCCTCGTCCTTGGTCACCGACTCCTTGACAGGCTTCGGAGCGGCTTCGACCAGGTCCTTGGCTTCCTTGAGGCCCAGGCCAGTGATGGCGCGGACTTCCTTGATGACCTCGATCTTCTTGTCGCCGACGGCGGCAAGAATGACGTTGAACTCGGTCTGCTCCTCGACGGCTGCGGCAGCAGCGCCGCCGCCGGCGGCCGGGCCGGCAACCGCAACGGCGGCAGCGGCGGAAACGCCCCACTTCTCTTCGAGAAGCTTGGCGAGGTCGGCGGCCTCGAGGACCGTGAGGGAGGACAGCTCGTCGACGAGCTTGGCAAGATCAGCCATGATAGGCTCCTATAGGGTAAGAGGTTCGAACGGTTTTCAGGGGTAACTGGCCTGGATCAGGCCGCATCCTTGTCGGCATATGCCTGGAACACGCGCGCCAGCTTTGCAGCCGGTGCGGTCGAGAGCTGGGCGATCTTCGTTGCGGGAGCCTGCAGGAGGCCGAGCAACTTGGCGCGCAGTTCATCGAGCGAGGGCATCGTGGCCAGGGCCTTGACGCCGTCGGGGTTCAGGGCGGTCTTGCCCATCGCGCCGCCGAGGATGACGAGCTTGTCGTTTTCCTTGGCGAATGCGGTGGCGACCTTCGGCGCCGCGACCGGATCGTTGGAATAGGCGATCAGGGTGGGACCCGTCAGCAGGTTGCTGATGGACGCGACGTCGGTGCCTTCAAGAGCGATCTTGGCCAGCCGGTTCTTTGCGACCTTCACGGTGGCGCCATTGGCCTTCATCTCGCGACGAAGCTTCTGGAACTGAGCCACCGTCAAACCCGCATAGTGGGCCACGACAACGACCGACGTGCTCGCAAACACGCCGTTCAGGGTCGCGACGGCATCATTCTTTGCCGCTTTATCCACTGGGCTCTCTCCGGTAGGCGGCAGGCCTTTGGGGGCTCGCCGCCGGTTGCACTTGCCGCTCCTAAAAAACCCCGGTTGACACCGGCGCTTCATCGGAGCGACGCTCAGTGCCCTGTCCCCTCTCCGGCTGTGAAGCCGCATCGGGCGAGATGGTTCGAACCGTCTTCGGGATCTTTCGACCCCGCTTGAGCTCTTGCACCGTCTATGCAGGCCTCTTGGCGAAATTATGCCCTCGGGCGGACCCTCGGAGCACCTGCAGTCTCAGACAGGACTGGGTGATTCGAACCCGAAGATCGCTCTCCAGGCTCGCAAAACCCATTTTTCGGCGGTAAACCGCCAAAAAACGCGAAACGGACCCCCTCGTGCGAAGCACGCTGGAGCCCACATCACTTATGGAAACAGGCCAGCGTCATAGCGCCTTCGCCCGCTTCTGCCAAGTGGCGTCTCGATCGCCGAAGATCAAGACGCATGCCCGGCCGGCCTTGAGCCGGCCGCAGCACAGGAGCCGAAATCAGCCGCCGAGGACGGTGTTCGGCTCGATCTTGACGCCCGGGCCCATCGTCGAAGAGATCGCGACGCGCTGGACGTAGGTGCCCTTGGCGCCCGCCGGCTTGGCCTTGGCAACCGAGTCGGCGAAGGCCTTGATGTTCTCGGCCAGCTTCTCGGCCGAAAACGAGACCTTGCCGACGGCTGCATGCACGATGCCGGCCTTCTCGACGCGGAACTCGACCGAACCGCCCTTGGACGCGGCGACCGCAGTGGTCAGGTCCATGGTGACGGTGCCGACCTTCGGGTTCGGCATCAGGCCGCGCGGGCCGAGCACCTTACCGAGACGGCCGACGAGCGGCATCATGTCCGGGGTCGCGATGCAGCGATCGAAGTCGATCGTGCCCTTCTGGACGATCTCGACGAGATCCTCCGCGCCGACGATGTCGGCACCGGCCTTCTTGGCCTCCTCGGCCTTGGCGCCACGTGCGAACACGGCGACGCGCAGGACGCGGCCCGAGCCGTTGGGAAGGTTGCAGACGCCGCGAACCATCTGGTCGGCGTGACGCGGGTCGACGCCCAGGTTCATCGAGACCTCGACGGTCTCGTCGAACTTGGCGGTGGCGCGCTCCTTGACGAACGCGATCGCGTCGGTGAGCGGGTAGAGCTTGGTGCGGTCAATGCCTTCACGGCCCTTGACGACGCGCTTTCCGATATGTGCCATTTTCGCCCCCTCAGCCCACGACTTCCAGGCCCATCGACCGGGCGGAGCCCTTGATCATGGACGAGGCGGATTCGACCGAATCGCAGTTGAGATCGGCCATCTTCTTCTCGGCGATCTCGGTGATCTGGGCGATGGTGACCTTGCCGACATTGCCGCCGCGGCCGGGGGTCTTGGAACCCGCGGTCAGGCCGGCAGCCTTCTTCAGCCAGTAGGACACCGGCGGCTGCTTCATTTCGAAGGTGAAGGAGCGGTCCTGATACGCGGTGATGATCACCGGGATCGGCATGCCCTTTTCCATCTGCGCGGTCTTCGCGTTGAAGGCCTTGCAGAATTCCATGATGTTGAGGCCGCGCTGACCCAGCGCCGGACCGATCGGCGGCGACGGATTGGCCGCGCCCGCCGGAACCTGAAGCTTCACGTAGCCCGTGATCTTCTTTGCCATGATGGCTGCTCCTGCCGTCCGCCCCGATGCCTATCGGAACGACGACGACCCTCCCCTGAACCGCTTGCGGTCCGGGTCGGGGTGGTTGCAGAGCGTGGTGCGGCAGGGGATTCCGGTTGGCGACCGGCCCGCCTCCCACGCGAGTGAGGCGGGGGCTATGGCATATCCGGACCGGGAGGGGAAGTCTTTTCGGCGCCGGTGGACGGTCGATGGGTCCTACCGGGTGGAGGCGAGGCCCCGCTTTCATGCGGTCACGCGCGCCTCGGGCCACCACCGCATGCTGCGCGCGAATGGGAGATGAATCCGTCGACGACGTCGCGCAGGCCTGCCGCCTGCCTGTCGAGATCCGTCGAGGCCAGCGTCGCTGTATCGGCAGCAGCCCTCCACCGCTCGACCATGCCGGCGAGTTGCTCGACCTGCTCGGCGACGAGGCGGACGTCACCGGCCGTCTGGCTGGTACTGTCGGCGATCGACGATGAATTCGCCTCCTGGAGGCGGGTCAGATCGGCGATGGATTCGGCCGCCGCCTCGACGTCATCGACGGAGGCAACCAGTTCGCCGACGCGTGCCGTGATGCGTTCAGCCGCAACCCGGATCGAATCGAGGCCGCCCTGAACCTCAGCCGTCGCCTGCGCCGTCCGGTGCGCAAGCTGCTTGACCTCCGAAGCGACCACGGCAAAGCCGCGACCGCTTTCGCCGGCCCGTGCGGCCTCGATGGTGGCGTTGAGGGCCAGCAAATTCGTCTGGCTCGCGACCGTCGAGATGATGTCGATGATGCCGGAAATCGTAGCCACGGCGTCACGCAGCGCCTCTGTGTCCGCCCTCGCCGCTCCAACCAGAAGCTTGGCCCCGTTGCTGACCTGTGAACTGCGTTGCGCCTCACTGGCGGCGGTCCGCAGCAGCCCGGTGACCTCACCGATCGTGACGGCGACGTCACCGACGCGGGCCGCTACGCGTTGCGTCGACTGCGCCGCCGCGCACGCCCTTCGGTCGACGTCGCTGGACATCTCGCCGAGTTGCCTCGCGCCGTCGGACATGCGGCTGGAATGCTCCTCCAGCGCAGTCACGATACCGGCAATGCGGTCCTGGAAAGCAATGCTCTGCGCCTGCGCTTGCTCGCGCCGCTGAATATCGTCCGACATCGCGGCCATGCGCGCCACAGCCGCTTCTTGTCCCGTCTGCTGGTCGCGCAGATGGGACAGCAAGGCCCGCGCCAGTGCACCGATCTCGTCATGCCGTTGAGCCATACTCGCCAGCCAGGCGGCGCCGCCGCTCTCGTCCCCCAGCGTCCTTGCCATGGCGATGATCGGCCGTACGAGCCAGCGATACTCCAGCGCGACGACGCCCAAAAGCAGAGCAAGGCAAACGCCGCCCAGCAATCCCTCGAAGTGGTCAGAGCCGACCATCTGGCTCTTGAGGCGGTTACTGACTTCGATCAACGCCCGGTTGAGCGCGAGATGCATGTCCTCATGGATCGCAGGCCATTGCTTCAGCAGGCGTTGGGTCGCGGCACCATCGGGCTGCTGCTGGACTTCTCTCACGAGCGTGCTGGCCCGGAGCGCATGGTCGCCTAACGGGCCCTGCGCGTCCGCGCCCATCTTGGCGAGGGCGGTCGCCATCGCATCGATCTGGGACCGGTCGATCTCGATGGGCGATTGATCTTCGAACGTGCCATGGATCTTTTCGAAGATGGCTGCCGCCTCTTCCATACGCACCAGCGCGTCGCTGCTCGCGGACAACTCCGCAGCGATCCGTGCCATCCGCTCGGAAGCAGCCATTTCATTGGCGATATAAATGCAGACGACGCCCCCCAGGACGGCGCCCCAGAGCGCCATACGTTGGCCAACCGTCGCTTTGAAATGGCGTAGGAACATCTTAACCGTGCACAAACCTGTGCATCGACGTTGCGTCAGTCAGATTAAGACCCGACTAACGCCGTGTTAGGAACGGCCTTTGACTTGCGCTGAATTCGACGATGGCGCCGCCGCGCCTGCTTAAACCATTGGGTCAGCTGTCGAATCCGGCCCGATGGTTTAAAATCAGTCTTTGTGCATCGGCCTTCTGCGAAGGCCGCACCCGTCTCGGGGGCGAGACGCTAAAGCTTCTCGACCTGGCTGTATTCGAGCTCGACCGGCGTGGCGCGGCCGAAGATCGAGACGGCGACCTTGAGGCGGGCGCGGCCGTGATCGACGTCCTCGACAACGCCGTTGAACGAGGCGAAGGGGCCGTCGGCGACCTTCACCTGCTCGCCGATTTCGAAGACGATCGTCGGCTTCGGCCGCTCGACGCCCTCGGCGACCTGGCCCTTGATCCGCATCGCCTCGCTCTCGGGGATCGGCATGGGCTTGGCCTTGTCGGCGCCCAGGAAGCCCGTGACCTTCGGCGTGTTCTTGATGAGGTGGTAGACCTCGTCGGTCATCTCGCACTTCACCAGCACATAGCCGGGGAAGAACTTGCGCTCGGCCTCGACCTTGCGGCCACGGCGAACCTCGACGACCTTTTCGGTCGGAACCAGAACCTCGTCGAACTTGTCGGCGAGATTGCGCTGCGCCGCCTGGTCGCGGATCGATTGCGCGACCTTGTTCTCGAAATTCGAATAGGCGTGGACGATGTACCAGCGGGTGCTCACGTTCTTGATTCCGTTCAACGGGCGCCGAGGATGATGCCGAGCGACCAGCGGATGATGGTGTCGGTAAAGAGGAAGAACAGGCTGGAGACGACGACCATGGCAAGCACGAGGCCCGTCGTGATCAGCGTCTCGCGCCGCGACGGCCAGGTCACCTTGGACGCTTCGGTGCGGACGTCCTGAAGGAAGCTGAAGGGGCTGCTCTTGGCCATGGGTCACCTTGGGTTCCGAAGCGCATCGCAGCCTGTCGCCACGAAGCCGAATCGGCCGTCCTGAAACATTCGCGGCGCGGGGCTCAGGGAGCCGCGCGCCGTCGTAACGTGGCTCTTACAACGGTCGGGCGCGTTCGCCAAGTGGTTTTGCCGGCTGCGCGCGGGAGACGCCCGGCGACGGGCTGAAGCCGGACCGACCGACCGAAGCAGGACCGAACTGCGGCGATAGCCTGATGCCGGCTGCGGCGCACCGTCCGCCGAAGACTTAAGATTCCAATGTCGAGAAAGCGTCATCGTCATCTGACGGAAGCCAGCTTCCCGCAGAAACCGGCACGAAGAAACTGGCAGGGGCGGTAGGGCTCGAACCTACGACAACCGGTTTTGGAGACCGGTACTCTACCAACTGAGCTACACCCCTGTAGTCGGCGGTGGTTTGCCTCAACCGCGCGGGCTTTTCAAGTCGAAAAACGCAAAGGCTCGCCTGTTGGACACGAAAAAGGGCGGCGTTTCCGCCGCCCCTTCAAAGCTTTGCAGCGATCGCTTGAATCAAGCGATGATGCTGGCGACGACGCCGGCGCCGACGGTCCTGCCGCCTTCGCGGATGGCGAAGCGCAGCTTCTCTTCCATCGCGATCGGGACGATCAGGTGGACTTCCATGGCGATGTTGTCGCCCGGCATCACCATCTCCGTGCCCTCGGGCAGGTGCACCACGCCGGTCACGTCCGTCGTGCGGAAGTAGAACTGCGGGCGGTAGTTGGTGAAGAACGGGGTATGGCGACCGCCCTCCTCCTTCGTCAGGATGTAGGCCTCGGCCTTGAACTTGGTGTGCGGCTTCACAGAGCCCGGCTTGCACAGGATCTGCCCGCGCTCGACGTCCTCGCGCTTGGTGCCGCGCAGCAGCGCGCCGATGTTGTCGCCGGCCTGGCCCTGGTCGAGCAGCTTGCGGAACATCTCGACGCCCGTCACCGTCGTCTTGACCGTGTCCTTCAGGCCCACGATCTCGATTTCCTCGCCGACCTTCACGATGCCGCGCTCGACGCGACCCGTCACGACCGTGCCGCGGCCCGAGATCGAGAACACGTCCTCGACCGGCATCAGGAACGGCAGGTCGAGCGGACGCGCCGGCTGCGGGATGTAGTCGTCGACCGTCTTCATCAGCGCGACCACCGCGTCATGGCCGATCGCCTTGTCGCCGTTGTCGAGCGCGACCTTCGCAGAACCCTTGGTGATCGGAATGTCGTCGCCGGGGAAGTCGTACTTCGACAGAAGCTCGCGGATCTCCATCTCGACCAGCTCGAGAAGCTCGGCGTCGTCGACGAGATCGACCTTGTTCATGAACACCACCAGCGCGGGAACGCCGACCTGGCGCGCCAGCAGGATGTGCTCGCGGGTCTGCGGCATCGGGCCGTCGGCTGCCGACACCACCAGGATCGCGCCGTCCATCTGCGCGGCGCCCGTGATCATGTTCTTCACATAGTCGGCGTGGCCGGGGCAGTCGACGTGAGCGTAGTGGCGGTTGGCCGTCTCGTACTCGACATGGGCGGTCGAGATCGTGATGCCGCGAGCCTTCTCCTCGGGAGCCTTGTCGATCTGGTCATACGCCGTGAACGACGCGCCGCCCGACTCAGCCAGAACCTTCGTGATCGCAGCCGTCAAAGACGTCTTGCCATGGTCGACGTGACCAATCGTTCCAATGTTGCAATGCGGCTTCG
Organism: Allobosea vaviloviae; assembly: GCF_001298265.1. Classification (GTDB taxonomy): domain Bacteria; phylum Pseudomonadota; class Alphaproteobacteria; order Rhizobiales; family Beijerinckiaceae; genus Allobosea; species Allobosea vaviloviae_B. The sequence continues at coordinate 29,223 of NZ_LGSZ01000084.1, forward strand.
TGCGAGCGAATTTCTCTTTGGCCATGACACCCTGTTCCTGATCGACGGCCCTACGCGGCCGGAAAACGCGGTCGCATTAGGGGGTTTTGCAGCAGGATGCAAGGCTGAGGCAGCATTTCAAGCCAAGTGCAAGAGCGACTGCAGCGGCCACACGTTAAACAATCGTCACAAGCAAATTTCCGCTCCGGCCCCAGCTAATCCTAGGACTGGCCAACCCTCCCAATAGCGGCTCGCAGCCCTTCGTCTTCCGAACTAGCCTGTGAAACAAAGATCACTCTGATCCGCTCCGGCCTGCGCTTCTCAGCGTGTCCTGCCGTCCCTTCAACCGCCGCAAGGATATCTAACGGAATTCCGTTTGAGGGCTGGATATCAGTTAGCACGCCTAATTCGGGAGGTACGTCTGCCAGAGTGGCCTCCCCAATGTTGAGACGATGCAAAAGCCTAGAAGCCACCAGGTCGGGATGAAAGCTATTCCGTCCAATAATTGTAAAGCCGCCATCGAAATCAAAAGATAAGGCCAGTATGTTCGATATAACACCCCTATGAATCGGCGCAGGGAAACATAAAAAATCGGATAGTGGCATAAAGAATTTCCGCCATCTATCCAGTTTTTTGTCTGGGAGCGAGCATCATCCCTTTACTACTTTAGCTACGTGAGCAGCAAATATAAAATTTATGCCTTCCACGCTAGGGAGCCCCATACTCGGCCCACACAATGCTGACTTGGGATGATAAAATGCGTAGAGTGGCAACGTCGACTCTCCAGCCGCAGTCTTAGAGGCCGCATAATCAACAAGCGCTTCAGCTTGCTTGCCTTCCAGATGATCCAAATGGTCGTAAAACCAATACACACTGCTCTTGAGCGTCCGACGCTTAGGTCGTGTGGACAAACCTGATCCAGCATCGGATCGTTGCGAGCTGCACGAACCCGAGGAAGCTGGACGCGAGCTTGTCGTAGCGGGTCGCCACGCGGCGTGAGTGCTTGATCTTGTTGAAGAATC
>NZ_LGSZ01000026.1 GCF_001298265.1 Allobosea vaviloviae
GCCCTCTCCGAGCAGAGCGCAGCTTCGGCCGGCTCGCTCTCCTCACGCATCGCTCAGCTGAACGCGCTGGTCGCGGCCTTCAGGACCGGGAACGAGGGCGCGGGAATGGCTGGCAGCGCACCAAGCCGTCCGTCGGCCCCTGTCATCCGCGCGTCGGACCGCAAGCCTGCCGCTGCCGTGCAGCCGACGTCCGAGCCGGCCCGCCTGCGCAAGCTCGCCGAGGTCGCCTTCGGTCAGAAGCCAGCCGCCTCCGTGACCTCCTCCGAGCCGCCGCCGGTCAAGAAGGTCGTCAACAGCCGAGGCGGCGATTCCGGGTGGGAGGAGTTCTGAACGGCGCTCCGCCGCTTCAGGGCGCGCGCAAGGCGGCGATCATCTCCCGCGACATGATCTCGTAGAGAGAAGCCCAGGCCCGATCGAGCGACGGTGTGAAGGCCGTACCGAGAGATGTCTTCAAGGTCCAGAACAGCGCGCCTCTGAGATCGTCGAAGTGTCGCTCCTCGACACCAAGGCCACTGTGCATGCGACCGAGCTTGCGCAACAGCAGGCTCAAGCCTGCTGGATCGCGGAGGGTCGCCATGGCGACGGTAAGATTGCGATCAGCCCAGCACAAGATCATAAGCGCTTGTGTCGGTCTGCCCTGTCGCATCCCATCCTTTCGGATCGACTGCGATCCATCGACATGAGCCTGTCGCCCCGCCTATGGAGGCAAGGACGCCGCGACCTGCATGATGCTGCGGCTTGCATCTTGCCTGTGCGCCGGCCGATACAGTCCGACATCAGCGGAGACGAGACCCATGAGCAGCAACCTCAGGATCGACGGCGCCAGGCTGGTGTCTCGGCTGATGGCGCTGTCGGCCATTGGCGCGACACCGGAAGGCGGCTGCCGCCGTCTCGCCCTCAGCGATGAGGACAAGCAGGGCCGCGACTGGCTGGTCGGCCAGCTGCAGGCGCTCGGCCTCGACGTGAAGATCGATGCGATCGGCAATATCGTCGGCATCCTGAAGGGCCGGGAGGACGGGCCGGCCGTGATCATGGGCTCGCATATCGACACGGTCGGCACCGGCGGCCGCTTCGACGGCGCGCTCGGCGTCGTCGCCGGGGTCGAGGTGCTGGCGACGTTGCGCGATGCCGGCCTTGTGCCCAAGCGCGACATGGCCGTGATCGCCTTCACGAACGAGGAGGGCGCGCGTTTCCACCCCGACATGCTCGGCTCCTATGTCTGGGCCGGCGGCATGAGCGTCGCGGCCGCCCATGCCGAGCTCGACGCGGATGGCGCGGTGCTCGGCACGGAATTGCGGCGCATCGGCTATGAGGGCGCCGAAAAACCGGGCTTCCTGCCGGCGCATGCCTATCTCGAAATGCATATCGAGCAGGGCCCGGTGCTGGAGAGCGAGGGCGGCGGGCTCGGCGCCGTCACCGGCATCCAGGCGATCTGCTGGCTCGAGCTCACGCTCAAGGGCCGCCCGAGCCATGCCGGCACGACGCCGATGGCCTACCGCAAGGATCCGGGGCTGGCGGCGGCGCGCATCAACATCTTTGCCAACGAGGTGACCAAGACGATTCCCGGTCAGCTCGCGAATTCCGGCGTCATCCGGGTGCAGCCGGCCAACGTCAACGTCGTGCCCGAGACGGTGGTCATGACGCTGGACCTGCGAAACCCGCTCGATGCGCCGCTGGCTGAAGCCGAAGCCACGATCCGGTCCTTCTGTGCGGAACTGGCGGAGCGCGACGGCATTGAGATCAGCTTCCGCGACCTCGCCCGCTTCCCGGCGACGCCCTTCGCGGAAGAGCTCATCGCCGGCATGGAACAGAGCGCCGCCGAACTCGGTCTGCCGATTCGCCGGATGATTTCGGGCGCCGGCCACGATGCGCAGATGATGTCGCGGCTCTGCCCGACCGCAATGGTCTTCATCCCGTCGATCGGCGGCCTCTCGCATAATCCCGCCGAGTTCAGCACGGACGAGGACATGACGGCCGGCGCGAACGTGCTGCTCAGTGCGGCCTGGCGTGTCGCGAACGCTTAGGCCAAATGGTTCAGACGACGCAGACAGGATAGGCCCATGACGACGATCGCCTCGCTTTCCGCTGCCGAGCTTGGCCCGCTCTTCGCCAGCCGCGAACTCTCGCCGGTCGATGTCGCCAAGGACACGCTCGAACGCATCGAGCGCTTCGAACCTCAGATCAACGCCTTCGTGGTCCGCGATACCAAGACGACGCTCGCCATGGCCGAGGCCTCGCAGGCGCGCTGGCTGAAGAGCGAGCCGCTCGGTCCGCTCGACGGCGTGCCCGTTACCATCAAGGACAATATCGGCGTCGCCGGCTGGCCGATGCGGCGCGGCTCGGCCGTGGCGTCGGACGCGGCTTTTGCCGATGATGCGCCCGCCGCGGAACGGCTGCGCGAGGCGGGAGCCGTGTTTCTCGGCAAGACGACCATGCCGGAATATGGCTGGAAGGGTGTCGGCGATTCGCCGCTCTCGGGCATCACGCGCAACCCCTGGGACATCGCCACCGGCCCCGGTGGCTCGTCGGCCGGTGCGGCCTCCTGCGCCGCGCTCAATCTCGGCTGCATCCATATCGGCACGGACGGTGCCGGCTCGGTGCGTATCCCCGCCGCGTTCACCGGTGTGGTCGGCCTGAAGCCGACCTATGGCCGCGTCCCGGCCTGGCCGGTTTCCACCATGGGCTTTCTCGCCCATCTCGGACCGCTCACCCGCACCGTCGCCGACACCGCGCTGGCCATGACCGCGATCGGCCGTCCCGACATCCGTGACATGACGGCGATGACCACAGAGCCGCCCGACTATGTCGACGGCCTCAAGGGAGGTGTGAAGGGTTTACGCATCGCCTGGTCGCCGAAGCTCGGCGGCGATGTCGTCGTCGATCCCGAGATCGCGGCGCTGACGCAAGCCGCAGCGATGGCCTTCCGCGACCTCGGCGCCAGCGTCGAGGAGGTTGATCCGGGCATCGGGGACCCGATCGAGACGCTGATGACGATCTGGTCGGCAGGGGCTGCTCTCGCCTTGCGCAGCGCCGGCCCGGCCGATCGGGCACGCATGGACCCGGGCCTCGTCGCGGTGGCAGAGCAGGGCGAGCGCGTCTCGGGCGCCGCCTATGTCGATGCGCTGCTGAACCAGCGCAATGCGCTTGCGCACAGGATGGCGCAATTTCATGCACGCTTCGATCTGCTGCTGACGCCGACCCTGCCGCTGCCGGCCTTCGCCGTTGGCGCCAACACGCCGGCCCATGGCGGCTATGGCGACGACTGGACGCGCTGGACGCCTTTCACCTACCCGTTCAACATCACCCAGGCTCCGGCGATCTCGCTGCCCTGCGGACTGACGAGCGCCGGTCTTCCGGCGGGGCTCCAGGTGGTCGGCGCCTTCGGTCGCGACGCTTTGGTGCTGCGCGCGGCGGCAGCCTTCGAGGCAGCCAGGCCTTTCGCCCGGATCGATACGCCGGTCGGCTGCGCCTGAAGATTGCTCGCGCCGGCGCCTGCCTGTGGGCGAGGCGTCGGCGCCTGCCCCATGGGCGCGCCGACCTCGCGAAATAATTTTCTCCGCTCAAATCCGGGCCTGCGCGCCGAATCCGGGTGCAAACGCCCAACCAGTCCCGTTTGGCACGAAGCGTGCAGGCGATTGGCGGCCTGCGGATGGCTGGTCAGACGAGTTGTCACGGCAGAATTTTTCTGCCCAAACTCGCGCCAAGGTCGCCCGTACAGAGGTTGCCGTTTCAGGGGAGAAATCGATGGACCGCAGAACATTTCTGAAAGCCGCCGCGGGAACCGGCGCATTGGCGGCCAGTGGCGGGCTCGCGATGCCGGCCCTTGCGCAAAGCGCCGCGGCAAAGACCCTGCGCTTCGTGCCCCAGGCGAATCTCGCGAATTTCGACCCGATCTGGGGCACGCAATATGTCGTGCGTAATGCCGCGCTGCTGGTCTGGGACACGCTTTACGGCATCGACGACAAGTTCCAGCCGAAGCGCCAAATGACATCGGGCGAGGAGGTCTCCGCCGATGGGCTGACCTGGACCTTCAAGCTGCGTCCCGGCCTGAAGTTCCATGACGGCGCACCGGTGACGTCCAAGGACGTCGTCCAGAGCCTGAAGCGCTGGCAGGCCCGCGATCCGATGGGCCTGATGATCAAGGCGATCGAGAACGAACTCGTCGCCGTCGACGACACGACCTTCAAATGGTCGCCGAAGCAGCCCTATCCCAAGATGCTGTTCGCGCTCGGCAAGAACAATTCGCCCTGCACCTTCATCATGCCGGAGCGCATCGCCAAGACCGATCCGTTCACGCAGATCACCGAATATATCGGCTCTGGACCGATGAAATTCGTGCGCAACGAGTGGGTTCCCGGCGCCAAGGCGGTGTTCGAGAAATTCGCCGATTACGTTCCGCGCGACGAGCCAGCCTCCTGGCTCTCCGGCGGCAAGAAGATGCTGCTTGACCGCATCGAATGGGTCATCATGCCCGACGCGGCGACGGCTGCCGCCGCGCTTCAGAACGGCGAGGTCGACTGGTGGGAGACCGCGCTCTCCGATCTCGTCCCCGTCCTGAAGAAGAACGCCAATATCAGCGTCGATATCGGCGATCCGCTGGGCAATATCGGCGCCTTCCGCATGAACCACCTGCATCCGCCCTTCAACAATGTGAAGGTGCGGCAAGCCGTGATGACGGCGCTGAACCAGGAAGACTACATGCGCTCGATCGTCGGCGACGACGACAAGCTCTGGAAGGAGATGGGCGGGTTCTTCACACCCGGCACGCCGCTCTACACCGAAGAGGGCGGCGCCATGATGAAGGCGAAGAATCTCGCAGCCGCCAAGAAGCTGCTCGCCGAGTCCGGCTACAAGGACGAGCCCGTCGTCTGCGTCGTCGCGCAGGACATGGCAGCGACCAAGTCGATGGGCGACGTCACGGCCGAACTGCTCAAGAGCATCGGCCTGAAGGTCGATTTCGTCGCGACCGACTGGGGCACGACCGGCGCCCGCCGCGCCCAGAAGACCCCGCCCGGACAGGGCGGCTGGAACATGTTCCACACCTGGCATGCCGGCGCCGACTGCGTGAACCCGGCCTCCTACACCGCCGTGCGCGCGAATGGCGACAAGGCCTGGTTCGGCTGGCCCGACGTTCCGGCGGTGGAGACGGAAGTCACCAACTGGTTCAATGCCAAGGACATCGCCGAAGAAAAGGCGGTGATGGGCAGGCTCAACACGGCGGCGGTCGCGAACGTCGTCTACTGTCCGACGGGCTTCTATCTCGGCTACCAGGCTTGGCGGAAGAATGTCTCCGGCGTCACCAGCGGGCCCTTCCCGGTCCTGTGGGGCGTCTCGAAGGCCTGACCGTCCTGGATTGGGCGCGCCGTCGCCCTCAACGTGATTGGGATCGCGCGCATCTGGCGTGCGATCCCGGCTTCACCATCGCCGCAGCCGCTTTTGGCCTCGGCACAGCCTTACCTGATCCACCGAAAAGGTCGCGAAGCCGCAATGCTAGCCTTCATCGTCAGACGGATCATCACGACCATCCCGGTAATGGCATTCGTGGCCCTGTTCGTCTTCTCGCTGCTCTACATCGCGCCTGGCGATCCCGCCGCGGTCATCGCCGGCGACCAGGCCTCGCCTGCCGATGTCGAGAAGATCCGCGCCAGCCTGGGGCTCGATCGGCCCTATCTCGTGCGCTTTGCCGAATGGGGATTCCGTGTGCTGCAGGGCGATCTCGGCACCTCGATCTTCACCTCGCTCCCGGTGACGCAGCTCATCGCCCAACGCATCGAGCCGACTCTCTCCCTGATGGTTCTGACGCTGATCTTCGCGGTGACCATCGCCGTGCCGATGGGCGTCATCGCCGCCTGGAAGGCGGGGAGCTGGATCGATCGCGGCGCCATGGCCTTCGCCGTCTTCGGCTTCTCCGTGCCAGTCTTCGTGGTCGGCTATCTCCTGGCCTATGTCTTCGCGCTCCAGCTCGACTGGGTTCCAGTCCAGGGTTACACGCCGCTGTCGGCGGGGCTGTGGCCCTGGTTCAGGAACCTGATCCTGCCTGCCATCACGCTCGGGCTGGTCTATATTGCGCTGATCGCGCGCATCACCCGGGCGACCATGCTTGAGGTGCTGCAGCAGGACTATGTCCGCACGGCGCAGGCCAAAGGCGTGGGCCAGCGCGAGGTGCTCTTCATCCACGCGCTCAAGAATGCGGCAGTGCCGATCGTCACCATCATCGGCATCGGCATCGCGCTTCTGATCGGCGGCGCGGTCGTCACCGAAAGCGTCTTCGCCATCCCCGGGCTCGGCCGGCTGACGGTCGATGCCATCCTGCGGCGCGACTATCCGGTGATCCAGGGCGTCGTCCTGATGTTCAGCCTGGTCTACGTGCTCGTGAACCTGATCATCGACCTGACCTATACGCTCGTCGATCCGAGGATCCGTTATTGACGATGCCAAACTCCATCGCACTCCACTCCGCTCCCGCGACGTTGCCTGAACCCGGCATCGCGCCGCTTCCGGGCCGCTGGACTCGCTTCCACCGCTACCTGCGCCGGCATCCGGCTGTCGCGATTGGCGGCGCGCTTTTGGTGCTGATGGCCTTGATCGGCATCTTCGCGCCGCTGCTCTTCACGGTTGATCCCACCGCGATCGCGACCTCGCGGCGCACGCGCGTGCCCTCCGAGCTCTACTGGTTCGGCACGGACATGCTCGGCCGCGACATCTATTCGCGCGTCGTCTATGGCGCGCGGGTGTCGCTGGTCGTCGGCTTCAGCGTCGCCATCCTGTCGTCGATCATCGGCCTGTCGATCGGGCTCTTCGCCGGCTTCGTGCGCTGGGCCGACGGCATCGTCATGCGCATCATCGACGGCATGATGTCGATCCCGCCGATCCTGCTCGCCATCGCGCTGATGGCGCTGACGCGCGGCTCGATCCAGAACGTCATCATCGCGATCACCGTCGCGGAGATTCCGCGCGTGGCGCGCCTCGTGCGCGGCGTCGTCTTGTCCCTGCGCGAGCAGCCCTATGTCGAGGCGGCGATCTCCAACGGGGCGCGCACGCCGCGGATCATTTTCCGGCATATCCTGCCCAACACCTTCGCGCCGATGAGCGTGCAGGCGACCTATATCTGCGCCAGCGCCATGATCATCGAGGCGATCCTGTCCTTCATCGGCGCGGGGATTCCGCCGGCGACGCCCTCCTGGGGCAACATCATGGCCGAGGGCCGCGCGCTCTGGCAGGTCAAGCCGCACATCATCCTGTTCCCGGCGATCTTCCTTTCGATCACCGTGCTCGCCGTGAACCTGCTCGGCGACGGCCTGCGCGACTCCCTCGATCCGCGCCTCGCCAAGGCACTCTGAAGCCCGCTCTCGCACCGGACGCCGTGCCCGCGTCCGGTGCAGACCATGCCATCGACGGCGGCGCTTGACGCCCCGTCGACCTGCGGAAGACCATGCGTCATGCCCGACACGTTCAGCCGCCCCGTGCACCGATCTGCCGAAGGCGCCCGCCCGGAGACCCGCCGGTGACCCGCATCCTGACCATTGCCGCAGCCCAGCTCGGCCCGATCCAGCGCGACGAGAACCGCGCCTCCGCCGTCGGCCGCATGATCGAACTGATGCGCGAGGCGAAGGCCCATGGCGCCGATCTCGTCGTCTATCCGGAGGCCGCGCTGACCGCCTTTTTCCCGCATTGGTGGATCGACGACGAGGACGAGATCGACAGCCATTTCGAGAGCGCGATGCCCTCAAACGAGACCGCGCCGCTGTTCGAGGAAGCGAAGCGCCTCGGGGTTGGCTTCCATCTCGGTTACTGCGAACTGGCGCATGAGGAAGGCCGCAAACGCCGCTTCAACACGGCGATCCTCGTCGACACATCAGGCGCGATCGTTGGAAAATACCGGAAGATCCATCTGCCGGGCCATCCCGAGCATCGCCCCGAGGCGCCGTTCCAGAACCTCGAGAAGCGTTATTTCGAGACCGGCAATCTCGGCTGGCCGGTCTGGCGGACGATGGACGCCAATATCGGCATGATGATCTGCAACGACCGGCGCTGGCCCGAGAGCTATCGCGCGATGGGGCTACAGGATGTCGAGCTGATCGTGCTCGGCTACAACACGCCCAAGCACAACCCGCCGGCGCCCGACCATGACCGGCTCGGCAATTTCCACAACCAGCTCGTGATGCAGGCAGGCGCCTATCAGAACGCAACCTGGGTCGTCGGCGTCGCCAAGGCGGGGCTGGAAGCCGGCGTCGATCAGATCGGCGGCACCTGCATCATCGCGCCCACCGGCGAGGTCGTGGCGCAAGCGGTGACCGAGGGCGACGAACTGGTCGTCGCGCGCTGCGACATGGATTTGGGTAAGAGCTACAAGGCCTCGACCTTCAACTTCGCCAAGCATCGCGAGCCGCAGGCCTATGGCCTGATCGTCGAGCGCAAGGGCGCGGTGGGGCCGTGACCGAAGCAGAACATCGTATTCTCATCGGTTCGGCAGGTGGAGAGCACATTGCCATCGACTGGCCCGAGATGGCCAGCGAATGGTCTCGCGTCGGCGTTTCATTTCGGTCGGGCCCATTCGCCGGAGCTTTTCGATGCAATGTGCTTGCCGCGGAGCTTCACGAACTCGAACGAATGTTGCCTGTCGTAAAGCGCGACCTTGTTGCCTATTCGTGGTGGACAGCTGAGCGGAACATCGCCCTGGAGCTGAATCCGAGCCGGCTCGGCACGATCACCGTGAGCGTGGAACTGTCGGACGATCCCGCCTGGCGCAAGCTGAGTTTCGACATGTCGATCGATCAGAGTTATCTGCCAGGGTGAGGCCAATTGCGAAGTCCTGTACACGAAGTTATGTATATCCTCTCTGGATATACGGAGGTAGCGATGCTGGCCAAAACCCGAGCGACCACCAAGCTTTTCGTGACCAACCGCAGTCAGGCCGTGCGCCTGCCGAAGGATCTCGCTTTCCCGCCGGACGTGACCGAGGTCGAGATCATCAGGCAGGGCTCAGGGGTGCTGATCGTGCCGAAAGGCAAGAGCTGGGACGACTATTTCGACCGCGGCACGCGAGCCAGCGACGATTTTATGGTGACTCGGGACCAACCTGAAGCAGCCGAAGAACGAGAAGAGTTCTGATGCTGTCCCATATGCTGGACACCAATATCTGCATCTATGTGATGCGAGACCGCGACCCCATTCCAAGGGCGCGGTTCCTTGCGCTTGAAGGCAAGTTGTCCGTTTCAACCGTCACTGTTGGGGAACTGGCCTATGGCGCGGAGAAATCAGGACGGCCGAAGCAAAATCTTGAAGAACTCGACATGTTCCTGTCGCAAGTCAGCGTCTTGGATTTCGACGAGATGGCTGCGCGCCATTATGGCCAACTGCGTAGCGAGCTCGAGCGCATCGGAACGCCATGCGGCCCCTATGACACCCAGATCGGCGCCCATGCGCGCAGCCAAGGGCTGATCGTCGTCACCAACAACCGGCGCGAGTTCGACCGCATGCCCGGTCTGCGTGTCGAGAACTGGGTTTGAGCCCGATTCTCGGTCACATCTGTTTGATCATGCCTGCCAAGGGGGACTGCCGAAATGACCCACGATCTCATCCTCAAGGGCGGCCGGGTCATCGACCCCTCGCAGAAGCATGATGGCGTCCTCGACGTCGCCTTCACCGGCGGCAAGGTCTCCGGATTCGGCAAGGACCTGAAGGGCGCGAAGGAGATCCGCGACGTCTCCGGCTACATCGTCACGCCCGGCCTGATCGACCTGCACACCCATGTGTATTGGGGCGGCACGTCGCTGGGCATCGACGCCGACGAATTCTGCCGGGCGTCCGGCGTCACCACCTCGGTCGACACCGGTTCGGCCGGGCCGGGCAACTGGCCGGGCTTCCGCAAGCATGTGATCGAGCGGAGCCAGGCCCGCATCCTGGCCTATCTCCATGTGAGCCACGCCGGCATTTACGGCTTCGATCACCGCGTCATGGTCGGCGAGAGCCGCGACATGGCGATGATGAACCCGATCGACTGCGCCGAAATCGCCGACAAGAACCGCGACCTGATCGTCGGCATCAAGGTCCGCGTCGGACTGCACGCCTCGGGCGACCAGGGCACCGCGCCGCTCAACATCGCGCTGCAGGTCGCCGACGAGGTCGGCATGCCGCTGATGTGCCATATCGACCATCCGCCGCCATCCTATGAGGAGGTGGTCAACATGCTGCGGCCGGGCGATGTGCTCACCCACGCCTTCCGCCCTTTCCCGAATGCACCCTGCACCGCGCAGGGCACGGTGAAGCCCGAGGTCCTGGCGGCCCGCAAGCGCGGCGTCCTCTTCGACATCGGCCACGGCAAGGGCTCGTTCTCGTTCAAGACGACACGCGCCATGCTCGCCAACGGCTTCCAGCCGGACGTGATCTCGTCGGATGTCCACAAGCTCTGCATCGACGGCCCGGCCTATGACCAGGTCACGACCATGTCGAAGTTCCTGCTGATGGGCATGAGCCTGACCGATGTCGTCGCAGCCTCGACCGTGAACGCCGCCATGGCGCTGAAGCGGCCCGAATACGGTTCGCTCAAGGTCGGCTCGCTCGGCGACGCGACGATCCTGACGGTGAAGGAAGGCAAGTTCGACTATGCCGACGTCACCGGCGAGCACATGACCGGAGACCGCAAGATTGTCTCCGAGGGTGTGGTTCTGAAGGGCGCCTGGTGGCACCCCAAGCGCACCAACAAGTTCAGGAAGGTTACGGCGTAAGCGAACGGCTCGTCATGCTCGGGCTCGTCCCGAGCATCTCTTGCCGGAGATTCTCGGGTCTGCGCTACGCTCCGCCCGAGAATGACGCCTGTGTCTTATCGCTGGCTGGCTCGCATGTCCGATACTCTCTGGCGCCCGATGACCGCGACCGACCTGCCGGCCGTCATGGCGGTCGCAGGCGTGGTGCATCCGGACTACCCGGAAGACGCGGCGGTCTTCGCCGAGCGGCTGCGCCTCTTCCCTGACGGGTGCCTCGTCCTTGAACAGCGCGACGGTCTGCGCGGCTATGTCGTCAGCCATCCCTGGCATCGCGCCGCGCCGCCAGCCCTGAACAGCCTGCTCGGCGGCTTGCCCGTGCAAGCGGGCAGCTTCTACATCCATGATCTCGCATTGCTGCCGTCGGCACGCGGCAGCGGGGCAGGGGGCACGATCGTCGCGAGGCTGGTGCAGATCGCGGCGCGGGCGGGCTTGCCCTGCCTTTCGCTGGTCGCCATCGATGGTTCGTCCGGCTTCTGGGGGCGCCAGGGCTTTCACGAACTGCATGACCCGGCCCTTGCTGCCAAGCTCGCAAGCTATGACGATGCCGCGCGCTATATGGAGCGCGAACTGGTTCCAGAAGACGAAACGACCGAAGAGGGACGAACGACACCATGAGCGCCGAACAGAAATTGAAGGATCTGGGACTGACCCTGTCCGCCACGGTGGCCCCCATGGCCAATTATGTGCGCTTCAAGAAGGTGGGCGATCTCGTGTTTCTCTCCGGCCAGGGGCCGCGCAATCCCGACGGATCGATTCCCGCCGGCAAGGTTGGAAAGGATTTCACCACCGAGCAGGCCTACGAATTCGCCAGGAACACGGGCTTGGGCCTGCTGGCGGCGATGAAGGAGGCCGCCGGCTCGCTCGACAAGGTCGAGGTGATCAAGCTGCTCGGCATGGTCAATGCCGTGCCTGACTATGGCGACCAGCCCAAGGTCATCAATGGCTGCTCCGACCTGTTCGTCGCGGTGCTCGGCGAGAACGGCCGTCACGCCCGCTCGGCCGTCGGCATGGGCTCGCTGCCCGGCAACATGCCCGTCGAGATCGAAGCGATCATCAAGGTGCTGCCGTGACCGCTGCCGCCCAGGAGGCCCTGAAGGCCGAGATCGCCCGCGCCTATGGCACGCCGGCCGTCGTCATCGATCTCGACAAGGTCGAGGCAAATATCGCCCGTCTCCAGGCGGTGTGCGATGCCAAGGGCGTCGCCAGCCGCCCGCATATCAAGACGCATAAATCGCCCGAACTCGCCCGGCTCCAGATCGCAGCCGGTGCGCGCGGCATCACCTGCCAGAAGCTCGGCGAGGCCGAGGTGATGGCCGATGGCGGGATCGACGACATCCTGATCAGCTACAACATCCTCGGCGAGCAGAAGCTCGGCCGGCTGGGTGCGCTCCAGCGCCGGGTCCGGATGATCGTCGCCGCCGACAACCCTGTCACCATCGCAGGTCTGCCGCAGGCCGCCGAGATCGCCGGGCGCGATCTCGAGGTCGTCGTCGAATGCGATACCGGCCGCCAGCGCGCCGGTGTCGAGACGCCCGCTGAGGCTGTCGAACTGGCGAAGCTGATCGCGGGCTCGAAGGGCCTGCGCTTCGCTGGCTTCCTGATGTACCCGCCGGAAGACGGCTGGGAGCGCACGCAGGTCTTCCTCGATACGGCGAATGCGGGCCTGCGCGACGCGGGTCTCGAAGCCGGTATCGTCTCGACCGGCGGATCGCCCAACATCCCCCATATCGGCGAGCTCAAGGGCGCGACCGAGCACCGCGCCGGCACGTCGATCTTCAACGATCGCATGCAGGTCGCGGCCGGGGTGGCGAGCCTGGAGGACTGCGCGCTGAGCGTCTACGCCACGGTCGTCAGCCGCGCCGGCCCCGAGCGCGGCATCCTCGATTCCGGCTCGAAGACGCTCACCAGCGACACCGGCGGCCTCGACGGCCACGGCTATATCCTCGAATATCCGGCGGCGCGGATCGCGCGGTTTGCCGAGGAGCACGGCTTTCTCGACCTGTCGGCGAGCAACGGCCGTCCCAAGGTCGGCGAGGTCGTCCGCATCGTGCCAAATCATGTCTGCGTCGTCGTCAACATGGTCGACCGGCTGGTAACGGTGCGCGGCGACACGCTGGTCGGCGAACTGCCGGTGGCGGCGCGCGGCAAGCTGGTCTGACACCATTCTGCAGCCGGCCGTCTGTCAGGCCGGGGCTCGGCGTCGAAGCGAGTCCGGACCAATGGAGTGATTCCGTCCCGAAGCGGCTTGGTCTAGCCTGCCGCTTCGGAGTCGCACGGGCGGCGCCGTGCGGACGAAGGGTTTGCGGTGGATTCCGAACAGGATGACGAGACGGCCGAGCCGACCGCATCGCAATCCACGATGCCCGGCAGCTCCGTCGCAGCGCTTGGCGCCATCGTCGCCGGTGCCCTGGTGCTCCAGGTTGCCGGCACGATCCTCAACACGCTGGTGCCGCTCAGCCTTGCGCTCGCGAAGCAGAGCCCGCTTCTGATCGGCCTGGTCGGCTCCGCCTATTCGGTCGGCTTCCTCTGGGGCTGCTTCAAGCTGCCGCCCCTGATCCGCCGCATCGGCCATATCCGCGCTTTCGCCGTCTTTGCCTCGCTGCAGACGATGTCCACGATCTCGATCGCGCTGCTGCCGGCGGAGCTGTGGATCGTGCCGCGGCTGGTGATGGGCCTCGCCGCCGCAGGCCATGGCATCTGCATCGAGAGCTGGATCAGCGGGCAGGCGCATCCGAGCCAGCGCGGCCGGATTTTCGGCCTTTACCAGATCCTCAACCGGGTCGCCTTGATCGCCTCGCAGCTCGCGGTCGGCTATGCCGCCATCGCGATGGAGAGCATGCTGCTGCTGGCGGCGATGGCGTTTTCGACCGCCTTGATTCCGGTCTGCCTGACGCGGGCGCGGGGACCGGACTCCTCGCAAGCCGTCACGCTCAAGCTCAGGCTGCTCTGGACGCAGGCGCCGGCCGCGGTGATCGGCTGCCTCTATGTCGGTCTGATGGGCGGCCCGCTGGTCAATGTCGCGCCAGCCTATGGCATCCTGATCGGCCTCGACCAGAAGGCGGCGACCCTGCTTACCGCCTCCGTCCAAATCGGAGCCCTGCTGCTGCAAGGGCCGACGGGCCTGCTGGCCGACCGGCTCGACAGCCGCATCATCATGCTGGCGGCGGCTGGAACGGTCATCGCCGCCCTGGTCGCGCTGGGCGTCAGCCTCCACCTCGGCGCCTTGCATCTGCCGGGGCTGCTCGCTCTCTTCGCGATCGTCGGAGCGGGCAGCATTCCCTTGTACACGGTCGCCGTGACCCATGCTTTCGTGCGCCTGAAAGACGAGCAGCCGGTAGCCCTGTCCGCAGGCCTTTTGTTTCTATGGGGCATCGGCTCGACGATCGGCCCGCTGGCGAGCTCGGCTGCCATGCAGGTCGTCGGCCCCCAGGGGCTGCCGATCTACTTCGCGGTGCTGTCGATCGGGCTGTGCGTGTTCCTCGTGATCCGCCTTGTGCGCAAACCGGCGCCCGCACCTGTCGAATCCAGCCGCGATGCGAGGCCGATCTCGGTTCCGGGCATGGGGTCGAGGCTGACGCCGCTCAAATGAGCCCGGCGCTGTCCCGGCGCCGCGGCCGATCCGCCGTCAGTTCTGCACGATCTTGGAACCTCTGATCACCACGTCGGAGGAGGCCTTGGCATTGAGTTTGCCGCTGGCCTGGATGGTGATGTCGTTGCCTTTCAGCGAGACGGTGCCATCCTTCTTCATGGCCAGCGAAGCGTCGCGGCACGCGAGCTCGAGCTGCTGGCCGCTTTCCACGGCGAACTCGACCGCCGCCGTCAAAGCGAGGTCGCGGCTGTCCAGCGTGATCTCGCGCCCGCTCGCCAGGCTCATCCGGCTGCCGGCGACGAGGCTCAGATGGCCGCCGGCACTGACGGCGAGGGCTCCGCCAGCCGTGATGCTCATCCCGCCGGGCGCGGTGATGGCGAGAGTGCCCGCGGGCGTGGCCGAAATCAGCGCCGTCAGCGCGCCGAGCCTGGCTTCAAGAAGAGCAATCCGGCGTTCAAGCGCATCGGTATCGGCTGCCATGGCATGTCCCCCCAATTGGACCGCGGTGCCTTCCGCCGCAAAACCATGCGACGCAGCGTCTTATACCTCCGGATGGCGCGCGTTCCACGCCGCCGCATAGTCGGTGCAGAGCCTGTCGAGTTCGGTACGGTCGGTCACGCCGGCCGGTCGGCTGCGCGAGGGCGAGGCCTGCAGGAACGGCACATAGCGCTGATGCGCGACGCGCCACAGCCGGCGCAGTTCCGCCAGCGGGTCGGCATGATCGTCGACGCGGATGTCGAAGCTCGGCACGGGCTCGCCCGCCCAGATCCGGATCGCTGCCGATTGCCGGCCACGCTTGTCGCCGCCGGCCTTCTCGCCGGCTTCCAGCGCCACCAGCAGGCGCTCGTCGAAATCCAGCGCCGAGGCGGCGATATAGGCCTTCAGCGTCTGCTGGATCACCTCGGGCCCGGTCAGCATGTTGCCGGCCACGGAGACCTGCGGCCCGTCGACCGCCCCGCACCAGTCGATGCAGGCGGAACCGGTATGAGAAGCGATCTTGCCTTCGCGGTCGATGACGTGGAGCTGGCGGTGGGAGCGGCCTTCGTCCCCCGCCGTCAGCGTCGCCACGATCTCGACCGCTGAGCGACCCTCCTGCAGCAGCCGGAAGCCGTCGATGCCGTAGAGCGGATTGACGAAGGCCTGGGTCGCGACCGCGCCGATCCGGCCGCCGCCGAAGGGCACGCGCGAACCCACCGCGAAGGCGCAGGTCGAAACCGCGACGCCATAGGCGCCGGTGGCGGCGTCGCGTGCGACGATGGACCAGGTCATAGTGTTTCCTCAGCGGCCGGCGGCATAGGCCTGCATCAGACGCGGGGTCGCGGCTGCGCGCAAGAGGCCGTTCCCGTCCGTCTCGGCCGCGGTCAGGCGTCCGATCGTCCAGGCGGGCGCACGCTCGAGCCTGTGGCCGCGCGCGACGAGATCGGCCAGCACACGTTCGCCGATGCTCTCCTCCACCGCCAGATGGCCGGGATTCGCCTCTCGCGGATAGAAGGTCGAGGGGAAGTGCTGGGTGTGGAACAGGGGCAGGTCGATCGCCTCCTGCAGGTTCAGCCCGTGATGGACGCGGCGCAGGAACATGCCGAGCTGCCACTGTTCCTGCTGGTCGCCGCCCGGCGTGCCGAAGACGAGGCGCGGCTCGCCATTCTCGAAGGCGAGCGAGGGCGTCAGCGTCGTGCGCGGGCGCTTGAACGGGGCGAGCGAGGACGGCAGCCCCTCCTCGAGGAAATAGGCCTGCGCCCGCGAGTTCAGGGGAAAGCCGAGCTCCGGGATCACGGGCGAGGATTGCAGCCAGCCGCCGGACGGCGTCGCGGCGATCATGTTGCCCCATTTGTCGATCACGTCGATATGCACGGTGTCGCCGCGCCGGCCGGCCGCGACCATCGAGGCCGTGGTCGGTTCGCCGACCGTTGCGTCGCTTTTGCCGGCCTGGCCGACATAGCGGACGCTGGCCATGGCGCGCTGAACCTGCTCCTCGAAGCCCGGGATCATGCCAGGCCGCAACTCCTGCGAGGCGGTATCGGTGATCAGGTTGCGCCGTCCCCGCGCATAATCCTCGGAGAGCAGCGTCGCCAGCGGCACCTTCACGAAATCCGGGTCGCCGTAATAGGCCTCGCGGTCGGCGAAGGCGAGCTTCATCGCCTCCGCGACATGATGGATGAAGGCGGCGCTGTCTGGCCCCATCCCGGCGATGTCGATGCCCTCGAGGATCTTGAGCGTCTGCAGGAAGACCGGACCCTGGCCCCAGGGGCCGATCTTGAAGACCTCCCAGCCGTGATAGGTCACGCTGGTCGGCGTCTCATAGGTCGGCTGCCAGCGCGCCATGTCGTTGGCGGTGAGCAGGCCCTTGTGACGCCGGCCCGAGGAATCCATCGCCTCGGTCGTGCGGCAGAACGTGTCCATCGCCTCGGCGACGAAGCCCTTGTACCAGGCGTCATAGGCCGCCTGAATCTGCTTTTCACGGCTGCCGCCGGCCGCTTCCGATTCGCTGAGGATGCGCTTGTAGGTGTCGGCGGCGGCCTGGTTCCGAAACAGCGCCTTGGCCTTGGGCACCTCTCCGCCCGGCAGGTAGACCGCGCCCGAGGTCGGCCACTCGTTGGTAAAGAGGTCGGTCAGCCCCGCAATCGTGTCGGAGACGCGCGGCAGCATCGGGTGGCCGTTCTCGAAATAGCCGATGGCGGGTTCGAGAACCTCCCGTAACGTTAGCAGTCCATGGTCGCGCAACAGGGTCATCCAGGCCCCGAAGGCGCCGGGCACGACGGCGGCGAGCAGGCCCGAACCCGGAACGAGATCGAGGCCGAGCGCCTTGAAGGCGTCGATGGTCGCAGCCTCGGGCGCAGGGCCCTGTCCGCAGATGACCTCGACCTTCTTCGTCGTGGCCGAATAGAACACCGCGGGCATCTCGCCCGCCGGGCCGACCAGATGCGGCTCGACGACCTGCAGAACGAACGCTGCCGCCGCACAGGCGTCGAAGGCATTGCCGCCCTTCTCCAGCATGGCCATGCCCGTCGCCGTGGCGAGCCAGTGCGTCGAGGTGCAGACACCGAAGGTGCCGAGGATTTCCGGGCGGGTGGTGAACATGGGTGGTCCTTAGGCTCAGTTTTCTTTTGGATCGAGGACGTCACGCAGGCCGTCGCCGAGCATGTTGAAGCCCAGCACCGCGAGGAAGATGCAGATGCCGGGCGCGACAGACATCCAGGGCGCCTGGTCCATGAAGTTCTTGGCGACGTTCAGCATCTGGCCCCAAGAGGGGGAGGGCGGTTGCTGCCCGAGGCCGAGGAAGGACAAGGCCGCCTCGAGAATGATCGCCTGCGCCATGAACAGCGTCGACTGGACCACGATCGGCGACAGGATGTTGGGCAGGATATGGCGCAGCACGATGCGCAGATCGCGCGCACCGACGGCCCTGGCGCCCTCGACGAAGTCCTCCGTCTTGACGCTCATCACCTGCGCACGCACGAGCCGCACGAAGATCGGCACCGCCGAGAGGCCGATCGCGATCATCGCATTGGTCAGCGACGGGCCGAGCACGGCCGCGAACGCGATCGCCAGGATCAGGAACGGACAGGCCAGCATCGCCTCTGTCACGCGCGAGATCACCGCATCGATCCAGCCGCCATACCAGCCGGCGAGAAGGCCGAACGGCACGCCGATGGCGAGCGCGATCAGGACCGAGACGATGCCGGCCAGCAGCGAGGCCCGCGCCCCGAAGAACAGTCGCGAGACCTGGTCGCGCCCCAGTTCGTCCGTGCCGAACCAGTAGAGCTCGGAGGGCGGCTTGCGGATGGCGAGGAAGTTCGACTTGATTGGATCGGCGAGCGGCAGCAGCGGCGAAAACAGCGCCATCAGCACGAAGGCGAGCACGATCGCGCCGCCGATCAGGGCCGAGCGGTTGCGCGCCAGCCGCACCAGCACGTTGGGGCGCGGCCGGAAAGCGGGCTCGGCCGGCGCGGTCAGGATGTCTGTTTCCGCAGCCGCCATCACTGCGCCCTCAGCCGCGGATTGACCAGGATGTAGAGCACGTCGGCGAGCAGGTTCATCAGGATGAAGCCGATCGCCGTACACAGCACGACGCCCTGCACCACGCCATAGTCGCGGTTGAACACGGCGTCGACGATCAGCTTGCCGAAACCCGGAATCGTGAAGACCTGCTCGGTCAGTACGGCGCCGCCCAGCAATTCCCCGAACAGGATCGTTGACAGCGTGATGATCGGCACCAGCGCGTTGCGCAATGCGTGACGGTTGACCACCGCATCCTCGTCGAGGCCCTTGGCGCGGGCGGTGCGGACATAGTCCGAGCGCAGCACCTCCAGCATCGCCGAGCGGGTGTGGCGCATCAGGAAGGCGGCAAGCCCTGAGCCGAGCACGAAGGCCGGCATGATCAGCCGCTCGATCGCCCCCTTGGGGTCGCTGAAGAAGGGCTCGTAGCCGGAGGCCGGCAGCCATTTCAGCTCGACCGAGACGACCAGGATCAGCATGATCCCGAGCCAGAAATTGGGAATCGACAGTCCCGACAGCGCCAATGCGCTGGTGGAATAATCGACCACAGTGTCCTTGCGCCGGGCGGCGATGATTCCTGCAGGAATGCCGATGCCGATGGCGACGATGATCGAGGCGATGGCGAGCTGCAGCGTTACCGGCAGCTTTTGCAGGATCAGCCCGAGCACCGGCTCGCCGGTGCGCAGCGAGCGGCCGAAATCGCCCTGCACCACCTGTCCGAGCCAGGCGAAGAACTGAACCACGACGGGATCGTCCATGCGGTAGATCTCGCGCAGTCGCGCGATCACCTCCGGGTCGCGCTCCTCGCCGGCAATGACGAGGAACGGATCGCCCGGCAGCGCGCGCTGCAGGGCGAACACGAACAGCGACACCAGAAACAGCGTCGGCAGTGCGATGAGGGCGCGGCGGCCGATCAGGGCGAGCATGGCTTACTCTTGCTGCGAAGCGCGTATGGGCATGTCCCGTCATTGCGAGCGAAGCGAAGCAATCCAGTGACGTAGCGCTCGACGCCCCCCTGGATTGCTTCGTCGGCTCCGCCTCCTCGCAATGACGGTGAGGGCCGCGGCAAGGCAGGACCCTTCAAGACCGCTTCAACCCGGACAGCCGGATCATGCCGTCGGGGTTGATCACGAAGCCGCTGATGTTGGAGCGCAAGGCGAAAAAGACCGTCTGGTTATAGAGATAGACGATCGGCAGCTCGTCCTGGAGGAATTTCTGCGCGGCGTCGTAGCGCTTCTTGCGCTCGGCGACGTCGTAGACCGTGCGGGCTTCGTCCAAAAGCTTGTCGACTTCGGCATTGGAATACTTGCCGTCGTTCTGATTGCCCTTCGAGGTGACGAACTGGTGGATGTTTCCGTCCGGGTCGATGCGGCCAGACCAGCCGATGCGGCTCATCTGGAACTTGCCCTGCTGCTGGTCGCGCAACTGGCTGGCGAACTCCGTCGAGCGGATCTGGATGTCGATCCCGGCTTCGGCCGCCATCGCCTGGATGACCTGGCCGAGCTGCGCGTCCACGGGGTTGTTGGTGACGAAGAGCTCGACCGAAACCTTTGCCACGCCCGCTTCCTTAAGCAGCGCCTTGGCCTTGGCGACATCGCGCGCCGGCACCGGGAAATTGGCGCTGACATAGGGGTTGCCGGGGTTGAAGGGCTGGATCATCGGCTCGTAGAGCCCCTCGAACACGACCTGGCTCAGCACCTTCCGGTCGATCGAGAGCGACAGCGCCTGGCGCACACGCTTGTCCATGCCCATCGGCTGCTTGGCGGCGTCGCCATTGGCGGTGTTGATGGTGATGCCCTGGTAGCCGAGATTGGCGATGCTGGCGACCTTGAGGGCCTTGTCCGCCTGCGCCGATTTGACATCGGTCGGAGCCAGCCGCTCGAGCATGTCGAGTTCGCCGGAGCGCAGATTGGCGAGGCGGACCGTGGTGTCGGGGATCGAGCGATAGATCACGCGGTCGAAATGGTAGTTCTGCGCCTCCCAATGCTCCTTGAAGCGCTCCAGCACGATGCGGTCGTTCTGCACCCGCTCGACGAATTTGTAGGGGCCGGAGCAGACCGGCTTGGCGGCGACGTCGCCTGAGAGGCTCTTCGGCGCGAGCATCATGCCAGCCCTGTCGGTGAGCTGCGCCAGCAGCGTCGCGTCAGGGCGCTTGAGTTTGAGCACGATTGTCGACGCGTCGGGCGTCTCGATGCTGTCGACCGAGGCGAGTTCGGATTTACGCAGCGAATCGGGGAGCGTGCGGGCGCGCTCGATATTGGCCTTGGCGGCTTCGGCATTGAACGCATCGCCATCGTGGAACCTGGCATCGGTACGCAGCTTCATCGTTAGCGTGAGCCCGTCGGGCGAGAACGACCACTCGGTCGCCAACCGTGGCACGAGCTTCAGGTCGGGCGTGATGTCGAGCAGCTTGTCGCACAGCCCCTTGAAGACGATGCGGCCGACGAAGGTCCGTGCCTTGTGCGGATCGAGCATGTCAGGGTCTTCCTGCAAGCCGATGCGCAGGGTCGACGGCGCCTGGGCGACGGCGGGCAAGGCCGCACATGCCAGCATCGTCGCTGATGCAAGAACGGAGAGCAGTTTCATCGGATAACCCCTTTTGTTGACCGTGGTCTTTGCCACCGAATGTCGTCCCACCCGGTACCAACTTGATGCAAAACCGTGCTGGCGTCGATGCGCCATTTGCACCGGCCGTGCTTCTCATCTGCATGCTCTTGCACCAGGCTCCTGCATGCAAATTGATGGCCAGCCGCATGCCTGGCCGCGACGGCCCTCATGTGCCCGCCATGGTCGCCTTCGCTGCGCGCGCCGGTTACAAGACCTCAAGCACAAGCGCCCAAGCAAGGCGCCGCCACCGAGGATGGACACGATGCTGCTGGGTGTGATCGCCGACGACATGACGGGCGCTACCGATGTCGCGCTGATGCTGAATCGCAGCGGCATGCGCACGGTCCAACTGATCGGCGTGCCCCGGGCGGGGCAGGCGCTGCCGGAAGCCGATGCGATCGTCGTCGCGCTGAAATCGCGGACGAACCCGGTGACCGAGGCCGTGGCCGATTCGCTTGCCGCTTGCGAGGCCCTGCTGGCGGCGGGCGCAAGGCAGATCCTGTTCAAATACTGCTCGACCTTCGATTCGACGCCATCGGGCAATATCGGCCCGGTCGCGGATGCACTGGCGAGGCGGCTGGACGCCGAGATCGCCATCGTCTGCCCGGCTTTCCCAGCCAATGGCCGCTCGATCTACCAAGGTTATCTCTTCGTCGGCGCGGTGCCGCTTCACGAAAGCTCGATGAAGGACCACCCACTGACGCCGATGCGCGATTCCAACCTGATGCGGTTGATGGGGGCTCAAACGCAGGCAGGGGTGGGGCTCGTCGACTACGCCACGATTCTGGCCGGCACTGAGGCGGTGAAGGCACGCTTCGCCAGGCTGACCGGCGAGGGCGTGCGCTATGTCGTCACCGACGCGCTGACCAATGCCGATCTGATGGTGCTGGGCGAGGCCGCCGCCGGCCACGTCCTGCTGACCGGAGGCTCGGGCATCGCGATGGGACTGCCGCAGAACTTCCGCAAGGCGGGGCTCCTGCCGCAGCGCGAGATCGCCGCCAGCCTGAGCGCGCCGGCAGGCCGCGCCGGCATCATCTCGGGCAGTTGCTCGACCGCGACGCGCGGCCAGATCAAGGCCGCGATCGAGGCCGGCTATCCTGCGCTCAAGGTCGATCCGATGGAGCTGGTCTCCGGCGGGCAGGATGCGGCAAAGCTCGCCGGCTGGGCGCTGGCGCAGGCTGTGGACAAGCCCTTCCTGCTCTATTCGAGCGACGATCCCAAGGAGGTCTCGGCGATCCAGGACAAGCTCGGCCGCGAAAAGGCTGGCGAGACGGTCGAGCATGCCTTTGCGCAGACGGCCGCGCTGCTGGCCAAGGGCGGCGTCTCGCGCCTGCTGGTGGCTGGCGGCGAGACCTCCGGCGCCGTCGTGCAGGGGCTCGGGATCGGGATGCTGGAGATTGGTCCGGAGATCGACCCGGGCGTGCCCTGGACGCGCGTCGCGGACGGGCAGGACATGGTGATCGCACTCAAATCGGGCAATTTCGGCGCGCCGGATTTCTTCGTGAAGGCATGGGGCCTGTTGCGCTGAGGCGCAGTTCCCGGCTGGCAAAACTCGTATAGGATGCGCCGCACAAAGGAGGGCCCGATGAGCATGGCGTTTCTCGGCGATCTGATGACGAGCGTGGCCGATCGCGGCCGAGCGCTGATCGGCTTCGAGCGTTTTATCGGCCAGCGCAACCGGCCGATCGAACGTCTCTGCGAGGATCTGCTTTCCGGGCGCGGCGAAGCCTCCGGCATGGCGCTGGCGCAGGGTGTTCTCGACGCCTGGGAGCGGCTCGATCGCCCGGGCCGCCAGGCCTTCTTCGCCATGCTGCAGGAACGCTTCGGTCCCGATCACGAGCGCTTGAGCAAGGCGATCGACGCCTATCGCCAGGAACCGAGCGCGGCCGCCATCGCCGCCCTCCATCTCGCCTCCGAGCCGCGCCGGCAGGAACTGCTGCGCCGCCTCAACCTCGCACCCGGCGGCACGCATGTGCTGGTGCGCATGCGTGAGGCGCTGTTCGAGGCAATGGAGACAGATCCCGACCTGATCGCGGTCGATTCCGATTTCCGCCACCTCTTCGGCTCCTGGTTCAATCGCGGCTTCCTCGTCCTGCGCCGCATCGACTGGCGTTCGCCTGCGAACGTGCTGGAGAAGATCATCCGCTACGAGGCGGTCCATGAGATCCAGGGCTGGGACGATCTGCGCCGCCGGCTGGAGCCCGCCGACCGGCGCTGCTTTGCCTTCTTCCATCCCCAACTCGTCGACGAACCGTTGATCTTCGTCGAGGTCGCGCTGACCGGCGAGATTCCCCGCAGCATCGGCGAGGTTCTCAGCGGCGAACGCGAGGTGCTGTCGGCCCAGTCGGCGACAACGGCGGTGTTCTATTCGATCTCGAACTGCCAAGAGGGCCTGCGCGGCATCTCCTTCGGCAACTTCCTGATCAAGCAGGTCGCCGAGGATCTGAAGCGCGAATTGCCGGGGCTCGACACCTTCGTCACACTGTCGCCGGTGCCGGGCTTTGCGCGTTGGCTCAATGGCATCGTCGCCGATCCCGGCGAGTTCGTCCTCACCAACGAGGAGCGCTCGGAACTGGGGCGTCCGGCGGTCGAGACGATCTCGCTCGATGAAGCGGCACGCGCGCGGCGAGACAAGCTGCTCGGCCAGATGGCGGCGCAATATCTCCTGCGCGCCCGCACGGCTTCGGGGCGCGTCATCGACCCTGTCGCGCGCTTCCACCTCGGCAATGGTGCAAGGCTGGAGCGCATCAATGTCGGCGGCAACATGTCCGCGCGGGGCCTGCGCGAGTCGCATGGCGTGATGGTGAATTACCGCTATGACCTCGACGACATCGAGACCAATCACGAGGCCTTCGCCACCCGCAACACGGTGGTCGCCTCCTCTGGCGTGCGCAAGCTGCTGCGGCCAGCCGCAGTCTGATATCACGCTGAACAGACACGCCTGAAAGGACCCGAAATCATGGGCAACCACCTGTTCGACCTCGTTCGCGAGCGCATTCCTGCGCCCGAGGCCCGCTTCGCGCTGCTCGACGACGGCCGGCATTATTCCTATCGCGATATGGTCGAGGTCTCCGCCCGCTTCGCCAACGCGCTCGTCGCGCTCGGAGTGAAGCCGGGTGACCGCGTCGCGGTGCAGGTCGAGAAGTCGATCGAGGCGCTGATGCTCTATCTCGGCGCGGTGCGGGCGGGCGCGATCTTCCTGCCGCTGAACACGGCCTATACCCCCGCCGAGATCGAGTATTTCCTCGGCGATGCGCAGCCCGCCGTCTTCGTCTGCGACCCGGCGAAGGCGCAGGCCCTGACGCCCTATGCCGACAAGGCCGGTGCGAAGCTGGAGACGCTCGGTGTCTGGCGTTCGCCTGACGTCTCGGCGGGCTCGCTGTCGGACAAGGCACTCGCCGCTTCGACCGCGTTTACGGACGTCGAACGGGGCGCGGACGACCTCGCCGCCATCCTCTACACCTCGGGCACGACCGGCCGCTCAAAGGGAGCGATGCTCAGCCACGACAACCTCGCCTCGAATGCGCTGGCGCTGGTCGATTACTGGCGGTTCACGAAGGAGGACGTGCTCCTGCACGCGCTGCCGATCTTCCACACCCACGGCCTCTTCGTCGCGACGAACTGCGTGCTGTTCTCCGGCGCCTCGATGATCCTGCTGCCGAAATTCGATCCCGAGCAGATCTTCAAATACCTGCCGCAGGCGACCTGCATGATGGGCGTGCCGACCTTCTATGTCCGGTTGCTGCAGGACGCCCGCCTGACGAAGGACGCGACGAAGCACATGCGCCTCTTCGTCTCCGGCTCGGCGCCGCTGCTCGCCGACACGCATCGTGACTGGCGCGAGCGGACGGGCCACGCCATCCTCGAGCGCTACGGCATGACCGAGACCAACATGAACACCTCGAACCCCTATGAGGGCGAGCGCGTCGCCGGCACGGTCGGCTTCCCGCTGCCCGGTGTCACGGCACGCGTCGCCGATCCCGAGTCCGGCAAGACGCTGGCGGCCGACGAGATCGGCATGATCGAGGTCAAGGGGCCCAACGTCTTCAAGGGCTATTGGCGCAACCCCGAGAAGACGGCGGCCGAATTCAAGCCCGACGGCTTCTTCATCACCGGCGACCTCGGCAAGATCGACGCAGCCGGCTATGTCCACATCGTCGGGCGCGGCAAGGACCTCATCATCACCGGCGGCTACAACGTCTATCCCAAGGAGGTCGAGACCGAGATCGACGAGATGCCAGGCGTGATCGAGAGCGCCGTCATCGGCTGCCCCCATCCCGATTTCGGCGAGGGCGTCACTGCCGTCGTGGTGGTCAAGCCCGGCGCGACGATCACGGCAGCGACGATCGCCAAGACGCTCGAGCAGCGGCTCGCCAAGTTCAAGCAGCCCAAGCAGGTCTTCGTCGTCGACGACCTGCCGCGCAACACTATGGGCAAAGTCCAGAAGAACCTGCTGCGCGAGGCATACGGTCAGATCTACGCCAAGGGCTGACGCGCACCGCGCTTCAAAGCGCCTTTGCTGCAAGCCTGGTCGATTCTAGGATTTCGGCACGCAACCCCTCATCCGCCACGGCGCGTGCCGCGCTGGCCCCGCCGGCCAGTAGCGCGATCAACGCCCAGGCTCGCGACCGGTCTGGCGGGCTGCCAAGTCCGGCCGCGAACGCCGTCACGATACCGTCCAGCTCGGTCTCGAAAACCTGCCGCGTCGCAGCGTCGGCCCGCGCCACGTCGGGGGAAAAGCTCGGCAGGGCACAGGCCTGGTCGAGTCCGCCCTTCATCTGTTCGCCGAGATAGAAATCGACGAAGGCATCGCGCCAGCCCGTGCCGTGTTGATCCTGGCAAAAAGTGACGCCTCTTTTGAGCGCCGCCATGCCGTGCTGCACTGCCAGGCGGAATGCATCGGCCTTCGAGCCGAAATGCGCGTAGAAGGCGCCCGACGTCATCCCCGCCGCCTGCGCCATGGCATCGACACCGATCCCGCCGAAGCCGCCGAGACGAAAACCGCGCCCGGCCGCATCGAGCAGGCGGCCATGGGCGTTGCCATCGGAGCCCTTGTGTCTCGCCATCGCGAATCTCCATGAAGGACATAACGATCGCTATTTTATTCTTGACGAAATAACGATCGTTATATTTAAAGCGATAACGATCGTTATATGAATGCGGTCGCCGCCCGGCAAGCCGGGTGCCCTCTTGGTATGACAGCGACGGAGATCAGAGATGCCAGTTCAGGTCATTGTTACGGAAGGTGTTCTTTCGCCAGAAGCGGAGAAGGCGGTGTTCAGGCAGCTGACGGACCTCCTGCTTGAATTGCACGGACTGACTGGTAACAGCTTCATGACGCCGAACGTCATCGGTGAGGTCGTGATCGTGCCGAAAGGCCGCAGTTTCTCTGGTGGCGAGCCGGCCGAGATTGCCATTGTCGAGTTGAAAGTCCCGTCCTTCGTCTTGCCGACGCAGGAATTGAAGGATGCCTGGGTGTCGCGCGGCTCGGCGATCATCGCGGAAGCTGCGCAGGGCCGGCTCGCCACCGACCGCATCTACGCGAATGTCAGCTACGCAGTTGACGGCAGCTGGGGCATCGGTGGCGTCGCCTATGACAATCCTGGCCTCGGCGCTGCCGTCGCGCGGGCAGCCTGACGCCGCTGGCGTCGCCAGCAGCGATGGCGCCGCTACGTGTCATACCGACGCCATCGCATTCAACCCGATCGTCTCGCCATCTTTCGGGATCAGCAGCCGGGCGCCGGGCTTTGCGCCCGACGAACGGTTCGCTTTTGTGAAAGAGGCGCCACTCCGGCGTGAAGAATCGGGCCGAAAACCCGCTTCAGCCCCCCTTATGCAGCCCCTCCAGCGGAAACCGCGCGACATCGGCGAGCAGTTCGACGAAGCCCTTCGCCTGCAGCGCGGCCGTCGCCTTGCCTTTTTCCGCCGTCGCCAGGCTCGCATCGCCGGCCGCACCTGACGGATGGACGTCCTTGGCCATCCAGGCGAAGGCGTGCAGCCCCGTCGGCCGCAGCCAGGTGTAGCCATCCGCCGCCATCTCGACCGTGAGCGGTTCGAACCGCCCCGCCTGGCTCATCTCGACGAGATCGGGCCGGAAATGCAGCATCAGTGAGGTCTCGATGTCGCCGCCATGGATGCCGTGGTTGGCGTCGAGATCGGCGAAGACGCCTGGCGGCAGGCCGAAGGCTCGCCACGCCGTCGTCACCGCGAACATGCCGTGGCTCACGCGCAATTCGCGCGCGACGACCTTCATCGGGTCGATATTGCCACCATGCGAGGTGACGATCACGAGCTTGCGCAGCCCGGCGCGCTTCACGCTTTCGCCGATCTCGATCCAGGCCTGCGTCGCGCTCTCCCAGGAGAGGGTCAACGTGCCCGGCGAATGCAGGTGCTCGTTCGACTTGCAGATCGCCTGCGTCGGCAGGACCAGCACGTCGAGAGCGGGCGGCACCAGCGGCATCGCCTCCGCCAGCATCGCGTTCATGATCGTGGTGTCGACGGAGACGGGCAAATGCGGGCCGTGTTGTTCGATCGCGGCCAGCGGCAGCACCGCGATCGTGCTGTCGGCTGAAAGGCCGGCGAAATCGGTGGTCTTCAGATCGCCCCAGAAGCGTGCCGCCAT
Organism: Allobosea vaviloviae; assembly: GCF_001298265.1. GTDB lineage: Bacteria > Pseudomonadota > Alphaproteobacteria > Rhizobiales > Beijerinckiaceae > Allobosea > Allobosea vaviloviae_B. Next base: position 27,581 of record NZ_LGSZ01000026.1, read on the forward strand.
GATGTCGTCGTCTCCGTCACGCCGGCGGGTTGGGGCCGGCCTGTCCCGGGCGAGGATGGCGGCGAAGATCGCCTGTGGGCAAGCCCGATCCTGCGCGAGATGACGCGGTGTCGCCGTTTGGCCAAGCATGGCATACAAGTTGCTCGCCCGCAGCCAAGGCTTGCAGCCGGCGTTGCTGCCGGCCGCTCTCAGGGAGGTCTCACGCATGACGATGACGAAATATCGCCTGACGCGCCGTGGAGCGCTTGGCCTGATCGGCGGTTCCGCTCTGGCGGCCGTGCCCGGCGCGCGCGTCAGCGCCCAGACGCTCGACAAGGTGTCCTACCAGACCAACTGGCGTGCCCAGGCCGAGCATGGCGGCTTCTATCTCGCCGCCGCCAACGGCATCTACAAGAAATACGGCATCGACGCCGAGATCCGGCCGGGTGGCCCGCAGCAGAATCCCTCGCAGCTCCTGCTCGGCGGCCGCGTCGACATGATCATGTCGAATTCCTTCGAGGCGATCCGCTATGCCCAGGAGAGCATCCCCTTCCTCTGCATCGCCTCGATCTTCCAGAAGGACCCGCAGGTCATCATCTCGCATCCCGGCGTCGGCAACGATTCGCTCGCCGCGCTGAAGGGCAAGCCGATCCTGGTCGGCGCCGCCGGCCGCAACAGCTACTGGCCGTTCCTGAAGGCGAAGTTCGGCTACACCGACGAGCAGATCAGGCCCTACACCTTCAACATGGCGCCGTTCCTCGCCGACAATACGATCTCGCAGCAGGGCTTCCTGTCCTCGGAGCCCTTCGCCATCATGAAGCAGGGTGGCGTCACGCCGGTGGTGCATCTCATCGCCGATGCCGGATTCGAGAACTACAACACCACGATCAACATCTCGCAGAAGATGGTCGCGGAGAAGAAGGACCTGGTCCAGCGCTTCGTCACCGCCTCGCTCGAGGGGTGGGCCGAGTACATGAAGGGCGGTCCCGCCGTGGCCGCGGCCAATGCCCAGATCCTGAAGGACAATCCCGACATGGATCAGGAGAAGATCGACTACGCCGTCAAGGTGATGAACGAGAAGGGCATCGTGCTCTCGGGCGACGCGCTGACGCTCGGCGTCGGCGCCATGACCGACGCGCGCTGGGGTAGCTTCTACAAGACGATGACAGAGGCGGGCGTCTTCCCGGCCGGCATCGACCTGAAAAAGGCCTACAGCCTGGAGTTCATCAACAAGGGTGTCGGCAAGGCGTGAACCTTGTCATTCCGGGGCAAGCCGCAGGCTTGAACCCGGAACCCACGACTGGGCGAGCGTTGGCGATTTGCCCGACCGAGGCCTCACCCGGTCGTGGGTTCCGGGTTCAGCGCTGCGCGCTGCCCCGGAATGACAGAGTGGACAGCAATCAACGGATCATCAGGCTTTGGACACGGCCTCTCTGAGCACTCCCCATGCCGTTCGCCCCGAGGGTCGCAAGCCCCTGGTCTGCGTGCGTCATGTCTCCAAGCAGTTCGGCAACGGCACGCTCGCCGTCCGCGACGTCAATCTGAACCTGGGGGAGGGCGAGTTCGTCAGCCTGCTCGGCCCCTCCGGCTGTGGGAAATCGACCCTTCTGCGGATGATCGCGGGGCTGGGAGCCCCCTCGAGCGGGACGATCGATTGGCCGACGACCACGCATGACGCGGCAGGCGAGCCGCAACGCGATCTCGGCTTCGTCTTCCAGGACCCGACGCTGATGCCCTGGGCGACGGCGCTCACCAACGTGATGCTGCCGCTGACGCTTAAAGGTATCCGCAAGGCCGAGGCGGGCGAGCGTGCCGCCGCGATGCTGGCGCTGGTTGGGCTCAAGGGTTTCGAGAACTCTTATCCGCGCGAGCTCTCCGGCGGCATGAAGATGCGCGTCTCGATCGCGCGCGGGCTGGTGTTGCGGCCCAAGATCCTGCTGATGGACGAGCCTTTTGCGGCGCTCGACGAGATCACCCGCCATCGCCTGAACGACGACCTGCTGGAGCTGTGGTGGAAGGAGCGCTTCACCGCGGTCTTCGTCACCCATTCGGTCTTCGAATCGGTCTATCTCTCCAAGCGCATCGTGGTGATGGCGGCTCGCCCCGGCCGCGTCATGGCTGATCTCGATGTCGATGCGCCCTATCCGCGCGACGACCTCTTTCGCACTTCGCCCGAATACGCCCATCTCTGCCGGGTCGTCTCGGGCAAGCTCAAGGAGGCGATCGGATCATGAGCGATCGCTGTTTTTCTCCCTTCCCCCGCTTGCGGTGGGGAGGGCCGGGGTGGGGGGCCGGAAAGCCGGCCGCCCACCTGTCTGGCTTCGTGCCGAGCGGCACTGCCCCCCCCCCCACACCCCCCCCCCCCCACCCGGGGGGGGGGGGTGCGCCCCCACCCCCCCCGCGGGCCTGGCCCCGACCCCGCCCCCCCCCGCCGCCCCCCCGCCCCAACCGCCGCGGCCCCCGCAGCCGCCCCCCGCCCCGCCCCGGCCCGAGCAAG
>NZ_LGSZ01000098.1 GCF_001298265.1 Allobosea vaviloviae
GCATGCTGCTCGGCCGGAAGGACGGAAAATTCCTCTGCTTCGGCGGGCCTGAGCACGTCATGGTCTATGCCCCAACGCGCTCGGGCAAAGGCGTCGGCTATGTCATCCCGAACCTGCTGAACTGGCCCGATTCCGTGGTCGCGCTCGACGTCAAGAAGGAGAACTTTGATCGCACGGCCGGGTTTCGGGAGGCGAGCGGGCAGGCCGTGGTCCTGTTCGATCCGCTCGACGAGCAGGGCCGAACGGCACGTTACAATCCGCTCGCTTATGTCCGCCGCGATCCCGTCGATCTCTATGACGATCTCCAGCGCATCGCGGTGATGCTGTTCCCGGCCGAGAACCGGGCCGACCCGTTCTGGTTCGAGACTGCCCGCTCGGCCTTTGTCGCGATCGGCGGTTACGTCGCCGAAACGCCAGGTCTGCCCCTGACCATCGGCGAAATCCTGCGGCAGCTTTCGGCGTCCAGTGATCTGAAGGCTCATTTCCTCGCCGCGATGAAGGAGCGCGCCAAAAGCACCGCGCCGCTCTCGTCACATTGCATCGGGGCGCTGAATGATTTTCTGTCGGCGTCCGAGAACACGATGAACTCAGTCCGGAAGACCACGACGGCGCGGCTCGGCCTCTGGCTGAATCCGCGCATCGATGCCGCGACGTCTGCGAATGATTTCGACCTTCGCGAGCTGCGCTCCCGGCCGATGTCGATCTATCTCGGCGTCACGCCAGACAATCTTGACCGCATGGCACCGCTGCTCAACCTGTTCTTCCAGCAGGTCATCGACCTGAACAGCCGCGAGCTGCCGGAGCAGAATCCGAAGCTCAATCGCCGTGTTCTGCTGCTGCTCGACGAATTCCCCGCGCTCGGCCATGTCGGCGTGCTCGCAAAATCCGTCGCCTTCGTCGCGGGCTACGGCATTCGCCTTCTCACGATCATCCAGAGTCCGGCGCAACTCCGGGCGATCTACGGCCCCGATCTCGCCAAGACCATCATGACCAACCATGCCATCGAGGTCGTGTTCGCCCCGAAAGAGCAGGACGTCGCCAACGAATTATCCGAGCGGATCGGCTACGACACGGTCCAGGCAAAAAGCCGCTCGCGACCGTGGGGCCTATCGTCGGGAAAGCGCAGCGAGTCCGTCTCGGATCAGCGTCGCGCGCTGATGCTGCCGCAGGAACTCAAGCTGATCCCGTCATCCAAGGCATTCATCCTGGCGGCCAGCGTGCCGCCGATCATCTGCGACAAGATCATCTACTACGAGGACGCCGCCTTCACCGCGCGACTGAAAGCGCCACCGGTGATCGCGCCCAACCGCGGACCCTCGAACATGCTGCTTGCAAGCGAGATCATCGAGCTGAAATCCGCCGTCGCCGAGTTGCAGGCGACGTTCCGGACCCGGCCGATGACGGATGAAGAAATCGCCGACCCGTCGCTGATCCCGGACGATGCGACCTTCGACTTCGGCGATGTGCCGGTCGATCTCGAAGGCCTGTCCGAGGACGAGCTCAAGGACTGGTGCTCGCAGGTGATCGATGCGGCGATCATTCCGGCGAAGGGAACAGGCGGATCTCTAAGGGAGGCGCGCCGTGGACGATAATCGCAAGGATCAGGGTGAATTCACCATCGAGCGCGACAGTGAGAAGGATCGTGGCGCCAGCACGTCGTCATCACGTGGCAGATCGAGCGCGCCTCCGAGAGGTCGAGCGGGGCAAGCGGAGTTCGATCTCGGGCAGAAGGATCATCGCGAGATCGACGGCGGAATGCCAGAGCGGCTCCGGCGTAAGTACTACGTCGCGGAAGCCGGTCCCGGGGACGAAGCTAAGATCTATGCAGACCCCAAAGGCGAATATCTTGCTTTCAAGGTGACGTCCGAGCGCATGGCGACTCGGCTTGAAGATGCAGGCGTTGTTCGCGACATGATCTCGATCGCGCAGCATCGTGGTTGGAAGGAGGTCGAGCTGCGCGGCTCGGAAGAATTCCGGCGCACCGCCTGGCTTGAAGCCTCGGCGCGTGGGTTATCCGTGCGTGGTTACGAACCCGACCCCGTCGATCGGGCCGCGCTCGCGTTTCGAGCGAAGCCTGAGATGAGCTCGACCAAAGCGCCGCAAACCCCGCAGAACCGCGAGGCCGGAGCATCGGAAACAGTCACCGTCGACGTCGTCTCAGCCAAACGACCGATCAATGTGACGGTCATGCCGCCGGAAAGTCGTGGCGCAAGAACCCAGTTGCGCAATCATGCTGATGACGCCGTGCCAACAAGCTGGAACGCCGCGAAGGAGCCGACGATATCGCTCGCTGGGCATGCTCGGGAGCATTCCTCGAAGCGGCCGACTATCACAATTGAAGTTGCCGCCTCGGAGGCCGGCACGTCACAACGACTGCAGCGCGATCAATGGAAGGCACGTTCGGATCGTTTCCGGACAGGCGACGCGCAACAGTCCGCGGGAGGCGATGCCGTTAAAGCAGCTCGGTCGCAGCTTGCGGCGATCGAGCGGGCGCTCGCAAAGGCCGTTCGCGATCCTGAACTGCGACAGGCGGTTCTGGGCTTTGCGACGGAGCGGATTGCTCGGGAGCTTGAGAAAGGGAGGGAATTTGAGCGCAAGCAGGTTAGACAAAGCATTCAGTGCCAGCAAAAGACCGCACCTGGTCCAGGCAAGATCAAGTTCCCACACAACCTGGCAAATCGCAGACCCCCCGATCTAGACCGGTAGGGAATTCGAATGTCTGCTCAATGACTGCCGTAGACGGTGGTTCGACCGTCAGCACCAACAAGCAATGTCTGAAATTTCTCCGGTGCGACCCCCGACACTTCCATTCCCGGTGATCCGACCGGCATGTCGGGAACGGCGAGGCCGAGTGCCACCGGCCTCTCCTTCAACAATCTGCGGATGTCAGAGGCTGGTACGTGGCCCTCAACGAAATATCCATCGACAATGCCGGTGTGGCAGGACTGGACCTTATCCGGCACTCTAAAGCGCGTTTGCTCGCGCCCATGTCCTGGCTTTCGACGACGCGCGACGTGAAGCCGGCCTCGTCACACGAAGGCCACCTTGCGGGCGGTTCGCTAGGGTGATTTCGCCGCCGTGGGCCACGACGACGGCACGGGCAATGGTCAGTCCAAGGCCAGAGCCGCCAGTTTCACGCCCGCGCGTTTCCTCGAGGTGGACGAAGGGTTGGAAGACGCGCTCCATATCTCTGTCGGGAATGCCGGGGCCGTCGTCCTCGACCGTTATGACGAGGCCGGCGGGTGTTTCGGTGACGACGACCATGGCGCGCGTTCCATGTTTCACCGCATTGCCGATGACGTTCCAGAAGGCGCGCTTGAGCGCGAGCAGCCGGCCGAGCACGCGGCCATGGCCGGTTCCGCCGAGGCTGACCGAATGTCCCTGGTCGCCATGGTCTTCGACGATCGTCTCGATCACCGAGACGATCGTCGATCGGCCTGATCGCCTCGCTGGAGACGCCGCCGCGCAGGAACTCCAACGTCGAATCGATCATGCCCTCCATCTCGGCGAGGTCGGCGTCGACGAGGTCGCGCGTCGCCTCGTCCTCCATTAGTTCGGAGCGCAGCCGCAACCGCGTGATCGGCGTGCGCAGATCATGCGAGACGGCCGCCAGCGCCTGCATGCGCTCGGAGACGAGGCGCTGGATGCGCTCGCGCATGGTGTTGAAGGCGCGTGCGGCGTGACGGACCTCGGCCGGGCCGGACTCGGAGAGCGGTTGCGGCGTCTGGTCGAGGCTGAAGCGCTCGGCGGCGAGCGCGAGGTCGCGCAGTGGCCGTGTCGCCCAGCGCAGCAGCAGGACGGCGACGACGACGATTGCGACGCCAAAGCAGATGGTGACCGCCAGCACGCTCCAGTCGGCATGCCGCGTCGCGCCGAGCGTGGTCGAGGAGAAGTTGAGCCAGGAGCCGTCGTCGAGCCGGACCGATACCAGCATCATGTGCCGGTAGGCATCGGCCTCGCCCGAGCCGAGCGCGCCGTCGTCGGCGAAGCCGAGCCGGAAGGATTCCGCCGCGAGATCGGGCGCCAGCTCCTTGAGCTTGGCCTGCATCGCCGCCGTACGCTCGGTGGCAGCACCGTTCCCAGCACCAGACTGACCTTGCTCCAGTGGACTTCGAGACTGGCGCTCGACAAGTCATGCGCGGCGCGGTCGCGCTCCGGCTCCTGGGGAATCCCGGCGATAGCGCGCTTGATAGAGACGATGCGCTCGGCGAGGCCCCGGCCGCGCTGCGCGCTCGCCAGATTCTCGACGCCGACGCGGTAGGCCCAGTAGCCGACGAGGTGGAACGCGAGCAGCGCCGCGACCAGGATCAGGATGGCGCGGCTCGCCACCGTGTCGGGGAAGCTCCGCTTGAGGAGGCGTGTCATGCAGGCTGGCCCTCGCGCATCCGGACCGACGCCGTGAACAGGTAGCCGCTCCGCGAACGGTCTTGATCAACTGGCCGCCATGAGCATCGGTCTCCAGCTTACTACGCAACCTGCTGATCTGGACATCGATCATCCGGTTGAAGGGGTCGTCGCTTCTGCGGGTCTCGGCGAACTGCATCAGGGCTTCGCGAGACAAACCCGGTTGGCGTGCTCGACGAATGCGACCAGCAGGTCGAACTCGCCGGTGGAGAGATCGACCTGCGTGCCCAAGGGCGAGGTCAGCTCGCGCCGACGCAGATCCAGTCTCCAGCCGTCGAAGGCGACGGCCTCGCCGCCGCCGGCGGAGCCGCGAGTCACGCGCGATCGGCGCAGGACCGCCTGACGCGCGCGAGCAGTTCGTGCGGGCTGAACGGCTTTGTGACGTAGTCGTCGGCGCCCGCCTCCAGCGCGGTCGCTCTCCTCGCTACGCGCCGTCAGCATCATGATCGGCACCTGCGACGCAGCGCGAACATCGCCGCAGAGGTCGAAGCTCGACCGTCCAGGCAGCATCAGGTCGAGAATGACCAGGTCGATCTCGGCCTGTCGCAGGACGTCCATCAACGATGGCGTCGAGCCCTGGCTCAACCTCACCGACGCCGCCAGGCTCCTTAAGGTCTCGACCAGGACGCTCAGACTCGCCGCCGAAGCCGGTGAGATCGAAGCCGTCAATGCCCTGCCGGACGGGCCTTGGGTCTTCGCGCGCTCCGCTCTGGCCACGGATGCCGCCCAATCCATCACCGCACAGGCGCGGCAGAACCCCAAATACCTCGCGGGATCACATCCCGCCGAGCAAAACCTCTTTGTCTTCAATCACATATACAGATGGGTGTTCCGATGCGCGGTTGTAAGACGAGCGTCGGGGCGGCCTATGCCGTCGATGGCATCAAGGTGAAGACCCGCCGCAAGGCGCGGGACGAATGGCTCGCCCTGAAGCCCGGCGCCCATGACGGCTATGTGAGCTGGGAAAGGTTCGAAGCGATCCGCACGATGGTGGCAGGCAATGTTCCGACCGGCAGGCATCACGGCGCGCCCAAGCATGGCGAGGCGCTGCTCTCCGGCCTGACCCGCTGCCGGCGCTGCGGCCGTAAGCTGACGCTTCGCTACATCGGAGCCAAGCACGGCATCCCGCGCTACAGCTGCAGCCGCGCCTGGATGGACCATGGCGGCCCGTCCTGCATCGCCTTCGGCGGCCTGCGCGTGGACGACGCGATCGTGCACCTGCCATCGCCACGAACAACAACCTCGGCTTGTACTGGTAAAAACCTCAATGTCCGAACAACAACTACTACCTCGCCGAAGTTCTGATCTCCGAATGTACAGACATCAGAGCTGCACCCTCCACGTTCCGCTGACCTGCTCGACACGGCCTTCTGCATGCAATTTCTCCAGATGCGCCAGGACATTGCGTTCGGCCGCTAGCCGCAGCCAGGGATCCGTCTTGGAATAGAGTCTGTCCATGAGATTCCAGGTGTTCGACGGTCCGTAGCGCAAGGCTTCATAAATGGCCTCCTCCCGTTCGATCCGGCGATTGAGCAGGTCTGTTACAAAGGGTGCTGGATCCGACAGCGGCGGACCATGACCCGGGAGGTAAAAACTATCGTTCCGCGAGAGCATCAGGCGAAGGCTTGCGCAGTAGGTGGCCATGTCGCCGTCGGGCGGGGAGACGATGCTGCTCGACCATGACATTACGTGATCGGCGCTGAAAACGATCCCATCCCGGGCCGCGAAGCAGAGATGGTCGCTGGCGTGCCCCGGCGTGTGGATCGCGAGCATTCCCGCCACCACGTCCCGATCGTGGATGAGGATATCCGGCTCGAAGGATGGATCGGCTACCCGATGGAACGCAAAGGTCGGTGCTCCCGTCCTGGCCTTAAGAGAGGAGGTGGCGCCCAGATGATCTGAATGCGTGTGGCTGACGAGGATAGCGCAGACCTTGCCGCCAGTCGCCGAGATGATGTCGTCGAGGTGACCGGCATCCTCCGGCCCAGGATCGAGCACAACATAGCCCTCATCCGCTTCAATAAGATATGTGTTCGTGCCGTGATAGGTCATGAGGCTCGGATTGTTCGCAACGATTCGCCTGATGCCCGGCAGAACGGGCAACGCTACACCTCGCTGAGGCTCCGGTTCCTCGAGAAAAGCCAATATTCGGTCCCTCCAAGCATGCCCAGATATCCAGACAGCGCAAAAAACGGCTCGGAAATGCCGTTTCTAAATTGCGTCGACCTTGATCAGCGCGCATCGATATCGCAAAAATACACGCCCATGCGCGGTGGATCAACAATGTGTCTCAGATAGATTATACAGCACAAGAAGCCCCAAGCGCTCTCGCTAACTGCTGTATAGGTCGCGCGGTGCTTTGCTTCGCTCAATTCGCGCGCTTAAGATCACCTCCGAGCGATCGGCCTGCAGATCTGGGCTACGTACTCGTTCGCCTCGCCGAGGGGTCCGATCGCCGCGATCGCAACCGTCTTCTCGGCCGAGAAACGAAAAGGGCATCGAAACAGAGGCCAGGACCTGCCGTTTCCATCGACATGCGTCTGGATCGAACTTTTCTCGTCGCCGGCCTCGACTTCGGCGATCTCGTTGAGCGTCCGGACGGCGCCGGCGGCGATGCCGGCCTGCTTTAGCAGCTCGATCGCCGCTGCTCTCGTCGGCGCGCTCTTTGGGCCGACGATCTTGTCCGCCACAGAGGGCTGGCAAGCCGCCACGACATATCCGTCGGTGCAGGGTAGCACCGTGCACGGGTTGGCCGATGACGACTTGTCCCACAGCGTCTGCGTCAACCAGACTGCGACATCTTGCATCGACAGGTCGATCATAGTGCCGCGTCCGGTCTGCCTGCGCTGCTCGAGCCCGTAGATCACGGCAAGCAGTCCAGCAATGCCGCCGGTGACGTCCGCGGCCGAGATCCCAAGCTTGAATGGTGTGCCTCCCGCCCTGGTTACATCCATAAGACCCGACATCGCCTGCACGACAGTGTCGAAAGCTGGCCGGCCGGGATAGGCGGAATCCTGCCCGAATCCTGATATGCCGCAATAGACGAGACGGGAGTTGAGCTCAGACAGCCGTCCCCAGCCGAAGCCGAGCTTGTCGAGCGAACCAGGCTTCATATTCTCGATCAGAACATCCGAATGCTGCAACAGTTGCTCGAAAATCTGGCGGTCGGCCTCGTTGCGCAGATCGAGGAGACAGCTGCGCTTGTTCGCATTGTTCATTGTGAAGAAGTAGCCCTGTCCGTCCTGGTGCGGAGGCCAGGCACGCGAGGCTTCACCTCCGGGAGGTTCGATCTTGATAACCTCCGCACCAAGCAGCGCCAGTTGCTTGGCCGCCAGCGGGGCTGTCGTGTACTGCCCGATCTCGATGACGCGCAGCCCTGCCAGCGGTTGGGCCGGAACCTGGCGGGATGTCGTGGGCGTCATCGATCCACGGCCCGGCGCTGCCTTCAAGAAACCGAGCGGCGCAGGCCCGTCACCCGTCGAGACCGACCGGCGATGTTTCAGATTGGGGTCCTGCCCCAGTTCGTCGAGCGTCAGGATCGGCCCGGCGGCAAGGCCCGCCCCGCTCAACGCCGCGACGCAATCCTTGACCGACAGCGTCGATGTCCAGGCATCGACCTTCCGGTCGACCGCCTCGTATTGCTGGACGCGATCGGCCAGCTTGGCGAACCTGCCTTCGGCGAGATCCGGCTGGCCCATAATGGTGCAGAGCTTCATCCAGTGCTCGTCGGTGGCTGAGCACAGCAGGATCCAGCCGTCGGTCGTCCTGTAGGAATTCCATGGCGCGGCCATGGGATGCCGGTTGCCCGAACGGTGCGGCGTCTTTCCGGCGTAGACCAGTGGCAGGAACGACGAGAGGCCGTTCAGGGCGCAGTCGAGCAGGGAAAGTGAAATGCGCTGTCCCTCTCCCGTGAGAGCCAGGCGCGGCCAAGCCACGAGGATACCGGCGGCCGCAAAGATGGCGGTTTGCAATTCGATGACCGGGGCGTCGCAGATGGTCGGCGGCGTGTCCCTGGTCCCGGTCAGATCGGCGATGCCCGACGCCGCCTGCAGGAGCGGCTCGGTCCAGTGGCCGTGCCGGCCCGTATCGTCGACCGTGATGTCGAGGACGATCTGGTCGGGCCGGCAGACGGGAAGCGCCATTTCGCTGGAGCAATCCGACGAATACAGGACGACATTGGCACGGGCAAACGCCTCGGCGCGCGCCTCGACCGTTGCTGGCAGGCGTGTCTTAAAACGTGAGAGCGCATCCTGCGGAGAATCTGCAAAGTCGATCACGGTCGCGCCGAGCTGTGCGAGCAGCCCACCGCAAGCCCTGACTGCCGGGCGGCAGTTCCACTCCAGCACGGTAAGAGCATCGAGCCGTTGTTCGAGCCTCATCGCGCGAAGGCCTTCTGAAGGCCGCTGACGTCCACGCTTGTCGGGAACGACTGGATCTCGCGGAGCAGTGTATGGAACTCGGCGTCGCTCAATCGGTCGCCCACGAGAGCGCGCGCCTTGAGCCTTAGCCGCTCGATATCCATCGGATTGGCCGGCGTGCCGACGCTGTCGAGCACGAGCTCCGTGCGCCGCTCGCCGTTGTGAAAGGCGACCTCGACCTCGGTGCCGAAATGAACCGGATAGGATGCTTCGAGCGCTTCGTCCGCTTCGACCTCGACCCGGTCCGCCCAGGCAAGGATGCGCGCGTCAGACAGATTGGCGGTCTCGAATGCGTCGAAGCGTTCAGGTCCGTAGGCTAGCGTCGCTCCGACCGTGTAGGGAAGGCTGTATTGTGCAGCCATGGGTGTCTTGGGGCGCCGGACCATGTGCTGCTCGACGAGCTTGCGCGGGCCGCGCACCGTGATCGAGGCAATCTGCTCGGACGTCGCGGAGAAATTGTTGGTGGTGGTGCGCAGGCCGTCGATCATGGAGTGAAGCAGTCGGCAGCAGGCATAGGGCTTGATGCTGATGTCATGAATCGCGAGGCCGTTCGGGCCCATTTTATTCAGTTCGGCCGGCATCGGATCGTCGCCGTAAAGCGCCAGGAAGCCGTATTTGCCGTCGAGGCTGCGGAGCGGGGCATCGATGCCCGCCAGCGCCATCTGCGCTGCGAGCACACCGTTGCGGGCGGCGTATCCGGCGTGAAGGCGCTTGACCTCGGCGCCGGTGACCTCCTGCGAAAACTGCATCGATCCCGCGGAGAGGGACAAGGCGTGGCCCCAGGCGCAGCTGATCCCGTCCGCATCGAGGCCCAGGAGCTTGCCGACGGTCGCTGCAGCGCCGAAAACGCCGAGGACCGCAGTGGGATGGAAGCCTGTGGCGATGAGGCGTTCGGCACGCGAGGCTATGCCGATGCGCGCCATAGCCTCGTATCCGGCCGCGACGGCCGCCATCACGTCCCGTCCCGAAGCTGCCGTCTCGGCAGCGACGGCCAGTGCGGCCGGTATCACGACTGCGCCGGGATGACTCAGCGAGGCGTCATGCGTGTCGTCGAGTTCGAAGCTGTGACCGGCGGCGCCGTTCACGAACGCGACGATCTCAGCCGTCGCCATGATGTCGCTGGCGACGATACGGGCGGGGCCGGGGCCGCGGTAGCGATCAGCCCAGCGATGCAGTGCAACGATCCAGGGACGTGACGTGCCACCGAAAGCGACACCGGTATAATCCAGAATCAGCGACTGGATCTGGATCCGATCGGCCTCACCGAGCGCGCCTGAATCGAGTGCGAGAAGCTCCGCGGCGAAAGCCTGCGTATGATCGACGTCGTACGTCATGATGCTCAGCTCCCGACGGCCTGGCGTTCACGAAATGGCTTCAGGAAGTCGCCGGCGCGCATGGAGGGGTGGGAGCGCTCGTATTGCGGCGGAAAATAGACTTCATCGCCGAAGTGGGCCGCAGCGTGCCAGGGCCAGCGCGGATTGTAGAGCATCCCCCGCCCCAGCGCGACGAAGTCGGCCTGTCCATAGGCCAGGATGTCCTCTGCCTGCTGAGGCTGCGTGATCAGCCCCACGGCCATCGTTGGGATTCCGACCTCGCGGCGGATCTGTTCGGCGAAGGGGACCTGGTAGCTGGGGCCGACCGGGATCTTCTGCTTGTCCGTCGAGCCGCCGCTTGAGGCGCAGATATAGTCGCAGCCACGCCTTTCTAGCTCGCGGGCGAAGACGACGGATTCCTCCGGGGTCCAGCCGCCTTCGGCCCAGTCCGTCGCCGATATGCGGACACCGAGCGGCTTGCGCTCCGGCCAGACCGCGCGAACCGCCTCGAAGACCGATAGCGGGAAGCGCATGCGGTTCTCCGGGCTGCCTCCATACGAATCCGTGCGGGCATTGGCGAAGGGCGTAAGGAAGGAGTGCAGCAGATAGCCATGCGCGTTGTGGATCTCGATGATGTCGAAGCCTGCCGCATCGGCCCGTATTGCGGCGTCGCGGAAGGCTTCCCGGACCTGCGCCAGACCCGCTTCGTCGAGGGCCTCAGGCATCGGGCGGCCGGGGTATGCAACCGCGGAGGGGCTCGCCATCAGCCAGCCGCCCTCGCCATCCTGCATGCCGACCTGCTTCTCCCAGGGAACGGTGACGGAGCCCTTTCGGCCAGAATGGGCGAGCTGCATGCCCAGTTTCGCGCCGCCGTGCCTCCGGCAGAAATCAACTATGTTCCGCAGTCCCTCGACATGATCGTCCGACCAGATGCCGAGGCATTTGCCGCTGACCCGGCCGCGAGGCTCAACGGCCGTAGCCTCGGTGAAGACGAGTCCCGCTCCGGAGGCCGCTAGATGGCCGAGATGCATCAGGTGCCAGTCCGTCGCGAAGCCTTCGGCATCGGCCGAGTACTGACCCATCGGTGAGACGACGATACGGTTGTCGAACGTGACAGACCGCAGGGTCGTCGGCGAGAAAAGCATCGTCTTGGACATGTTCCTCAGGCCCTCTTCTTATTTTGCGTTTGGTGTGTTCAGCAGAACGTCGATGTCCTCGATCTGCTGGATGGCGAGCACAGCCGACTTGAGCCGTTCGTTCGAGGCCTCTCCGAGGACCGGAATGACCATCTCGTCGAATTTGACGAGCAGGGCTTCGTCGCTAAGCGGATGCCGCGCCGAGCCGAGGGGTTCGTCGATATAGCGGCGATGCTCGGCACCGGCCTTCGTCCTGACAAGGACTTTGGCCGAGCGCAGGCGCGGATAGTCGGCTTCGCAGGCGTCGTCGACGCGAACATCGACCTTGCCGGCCAGCGCCGAGAGCTCGGCCTCGGACAGCACGTCCGCATCGAAATCAGCGATGCCGACGCGCTCCCTAGCCGCCGCCAGCGCGGTGCAAAAGCGGTAGTTCATCTGTGCCGACGGCATGTCGTGCCAACCGCCATTGGCGTGGCCGGCTGCGATCTCATAGGTGCCGATCTCGATGGCGGCGATTTCGCCCGGCGCGACGCCCTCTTCCCGAGCGATCGCGATGACCGCGTCCAGACCCGGATGCAGATGGCGGCAACAGGCATAGGGCTTGATGTAGCAGCGCGAGACGTTGAACGATTCTCCCAGCCCGGCGACCAACTTCGCCGCATCGGCCTTGCCGGCAAAGGCCTGCAGGAAACCGTCCTCGACTTCCAGCACGCCAGCGGGTCCAGTCATGCCGTTGCGCGCCAGATGGGCGGCCAGCAGACCCTCGCGCGCAGCGAAGCCGGGGTGGAGGCGCTTGATCTCCCCGCCGCCGTGCAGGAAGGCGAACAGGCCCGCCGCCGAGCTCGCCGCGATGGCTAGCGCATGGGCGGTCTGGCGGGCGTCGAGGCCGAGCACCGAGGCGGCCGCAGCGGCCGCTCCCAGCACGCCGGTGATCGACGTGTTGTGGAAGCCCCGCTTGCGCGACGCCGGGTGGACGGTCTCGGCGACGCGTGTCACCACCTCGTAGCCGGCGGCGATGGCAGCGGCGACGCGCCGCCCGTCAACCTTGTTGCCCCAGGCGGCGGCGAGCACGGCGGGGATGACGGGCGCGCCGGGATGGACGGAGCCGGCACGATAGCCGTCGTCCAGCTCCAGGCCATGCGCGCTCGCGCCCATCAGATAGGCGGCGGAAAGACGCTGGCGCTTCGCTGAGAAGCCGGGGACGGGAATGTCGCCTTCCGGCTCGAGTTCGGCGATGGTGCGCTCGGCGATGCGGGCAGGCGAGCCCTGCGTGCCGGCGATGATCGCACCGAATGTGTCGAGCAGGTGCCGGCGCACACCGCGCCGCGCGGCCTTGTCGAGATGGTCGAAGCGCAGGCCGGCGCAGAAAGCGGCGAGTTCCGCCGTTGGGCCATCGGGGATACGGTTGTCAGACTTCATCGCGACGTCCGCCCTTGATCAACAGTGCATCGAGAGCGACGACGCCGTCGCCCTGCCTGCAGATGAGTACCGGGTTGATTTCGGCCTCCTCGACATCGAAAAAGGCCAGCTGGGAAAAGGCGGCGATCGCACTGGCGAGAGCCTCTAGATCGCCCAGCTCCATGCCGCGATAGCCCCGCAACGGCGCAAAACCGCGAACCTCCGCAATCATCCGGCGGGCCTCGTCGACGTCCACCGGTGCGATCCTGACCGAGACGTCCCGATAGATCTCCGTCAGGACGCCGCCGACCCCGAGAGTGACCACCGGTCCGACTGTGGGGTCGAGGCCGTATCCCAGCAGCGCCTCGCCGATGCCGCGGAGCATGGGCTGGACCTGGATTCCGCTCAGCCGGGCGTCCGGAGCGGCCTTCCGGACGCTGGCAAGGATCAGGCGGCAGGCGGCCTTCAGTGCCGCCTCGTCGGCGCAGCCGACGACCACGCCGCCGACCTCCGTCTTATGGGCAATGTCCTGGGACAGGATCTTGGCAACGGCCGGATAGGTCATGTCGGCGAGAGGCATCTGATCGATCGCGGACATGTCCGCCGGGAGAATCCGCTCCGACGCCATCGGGACGCCGAGTCGGGCGAAGATCTCGCCCGCCGCCTTCGCGTCAAGCGAGCCGCCCTGCGCCGTCGCGAGCATTTGCGCGATGCCGTTGGGCACGCCTGCCGGCAGGATCGTGCGCGGCGCCCGCCAGTCGAAATACGCGCGAATGGCGTCGGCGCAGGATTCAGGCGTCCGGAAGGCCGCGACTTCGGCCTCGGAGAGCATGCTCAGCGAAGCTTCGGCGTGCGGGGTCAGAAAGACCGCGACGGGCTTGGCCGGATCGTGCTTCACAGCGCAGGTGATGGGAAATACCGCCCGGTCGGGTCTGAACTGAGAGGACGAGCCAACGATCGGAACCACCAAGTCGCAATCGGGAGATGCCATCAGTTCGCGCAGGACGGCGCCATAGGTGCGCGGGTTCGTGCCGGCCAGCGTCAAGTCCACCAACGGCGTGCGGCTGATCGTGATGCCCTGCTCGGCAAGATTGCGAACCGCGCTCTCGGACGGCGACACGATCTCGACGTCATGGCGGGACATGGCGTCGATCACCAGGGTTCCACCTCCACCGGTGGTGCTCATCACAGTGACGCGGCGTCCCGAAGGCGGCTGGCGACCTTTCACCAATGGCCCGATCTCGAGAAACGCATCCAGCGTCTCGACCCGGATCACGCCGATGTCGCGCAGGAACGCGTCCATGGCTGCGCCGTTGCCGATGATGGCGCCGGTATGAGACGCAGCGAGCTTTTCGCCGACCTCGGAGCGGCCGACCCGGAAGGCGATAACCGGCTTTCCGGCGCCAAAGGCCCGGCGCGCCATGGAAGCGAGACCGGCGGGATTGCGCACCGTTTCGAGAAACAGCATGATCGCGTCGGTCGCAGGATCGTCGATCAGCATCTCGCCGATCTCCGCGACACCGAGATCGGCCTCGTTTCCGACCGACACCATCTTGGCAAATCCCAGCCCACGCTCCTGGCCCCGCGACAGCACCGCGCCGATCAGACTGCCGCTCTGCGAGATGAGGCTGTAGCGGCCGGCCTTGAGCTCCGGCAGCGACAGAATCTCGTTTGCCGACAGAGCGATGCGGTCGGGAAGGTTGATGATGCCGAGGCTGTTGGGTCCGAGCAGGCGCATGCCGCCGTCGCGCGCCATATCGACGAGTTCGCGTTGCCGGTCGCGGCCGCTTCCGCCGCTTTCAGCAAACCCGTTCGATAGAATCGTCGCGCAGCGCACGCCCGCCCTACAACAGTCCGTCACGGCGTCGACCACGCCTTGGGTCGGCAGCATGATGAAGGCATGATCGACGGGTTTGCCGATCTGGTCGATGCTCTTGTAGGCGCGCTCGCCGAAGACGGAATCCCGATTGGCGTTGATAGGGAAGATCTCTCCGCCGTAACCGTGTCGGCGCAGATACTGGTGCGGCAGCGAAGCATGCTTGTTCTCGTCGCCGGAGGCGCCGACGAGGGCGATGCTGCCAGGACGGAAGAGGGCGTCCGAGAGATTTGCGGAAGTCATCAGGCCGGGACCTTGGCAAGCGACGGCAGACGTTGCGGGAACGTCTGGTCGAAGACGTGCTCGGCGATTCGGTTGAGCAGAATTTCGATCGTCCCGCCGGCGATCATCCAGCCGCGGGTGCGCCGGAAGCAGTATTCGACGAGCGAATCCTGGCTGTATCCAGCGCCGCCCATGACCTGGATGGCTTCGTTGGCGACGTTGAAGCCGGCCCTGTTGCAGGCGACCTTCGCGATGGCTGTTTCTTCGGCAGACGGAAACCCGCGATCCGCGCTGGCAGCTGCCCTGTAGAGCAGAAGCTGGGCCGCATCGAGCTGGATCTTCATCTCGGCGAACTTCCATTGAATGCCCTGGAAGTCGGCGAGGGGGCGTCCGAACTGCTTTCGAGTCAGCACATGGTCGCGCGCGACATCATAGGCGTAGCGGCCGAGCGCAAGCGAGCGCGACGAGTTGCCGATCCGTTCGACGTTGAATCCGGAAATCTGTTTCTTGAACCCGCCCGGCCCGAGCAGCACGTTTTCGCGGGGGATGTAGACGTTGTCGAAGAAGATCGGGTTCCACTCTTCTCCCGAGAGGAACCGGACTTGCTTGCCGAATGTGACGCCTTCGGTGCCGCGCTCGACGAGCACCGAGCCGATATTGCCGACTCCCGGCCCGAAGCGGACATAGACGAGGAACACCGTTGCATGCGTGCCGTGGGTGGTGAAGATCTTGCTTCCGCTGAGGCGAAAGCCGTCCCGGTCTTGCTTCGCCGTGGTCGTCAGTTCGGTGACGGCCGAGCCGGCATTGGGCTCCGTCATGGCCACCGAGATGAGCGCGGTTCCCTCAAGCAGCGGCTTGAGATAGCGCGCGCTCTGCTCGGGCGTCGCGTACTGCATCAGAACGCGGATCGCGCCGAAATTGCCGGCCTGGACCACGTCCGCCGAGCGCGGGCAGGAGCGCGCGATCTCCTGGATCGCAATCACGGCATCCATCAATGTCCCGCCGACGCCTCCGCTTTCCTCGCTGGCCGTGATCCCGAGCAGACCCTGCTCGGCCATCATCTTCGCGACATCCCAGGGGTAGTCGTCGCTGTGAGCCCGTTCCAGCGCGCCGGCGGCGAGGTGACGCTCGGCGAAGGCCCGGACCGAGTCGCGGAAGAGGGCCTGTTCCTCGTTCAGATTGAAATCCATGTGTGTTAGCCCGTCGTGCCGGTTTTTACGGAGGGATCGAAAGCTTCGCCGGAATCGCCGATCAGCGGGGCCGCAGCCCTGCGCGGGCGCATGACACCCGAATCCATCAGCCCGCTGCGAAGCGTGAAGGTATGGCCTTCCGTGGGATGCTCGACGGCTTCGACGAGCCCGCGGCTGCGGACATGGTCGCTGGCGACGGCTTCGTCGGGCGTGAGAACGGGGATCACCGGCAAGGCCAGTTGCGTCATGACGGCGCCGATCTCGTCACGGTCATGCGCGAGGCAATAGGTCGAGATGGCCTCCCGGAAGAGGTCGGCGCGCTCGCCATGGCTCGACAGCCGCGCCTCGTGGCCCTCATCCGTGAAATTGAGGTCGGGGCGTCCGATCAGCTCGCAGAACTTGCGCCAGATCTTGGCCTCCAGCAGGCAGACCGCGACTTTCTTGCCGTCGCGGGTCGGGTAGGTGCGATAACGCGGGTTGCCGCCCCAGACTTCCATGGTCGGCTTACCCGATCCGCCGGCATGGCGTCCGAGCGCGCTCGCCAGCCCGATATTGCCCATGCCGAAGAGGGCATCGAACATCGCAACGTCGAGATAGGCGCCTTGCCCGTCGCGGTCCCGGTTGCGCAACGCACCCATGATCGCGATCACCGCCATCGTCGCCGCTGCATAGTCAGCCGCCTGGAAGGCGGGCGCCGGCGTGTCGGCGAGCGAGAGAAGGCCGGTCGCCGCCTGGATGGCGAGGTCGTGGCCGGCGATGGGAGCGAGCGTCCCGATCTGCCCGAAGCCGGTGATGCTGCAATAGACGAGCCGCGGGTTCAGCGCCCTGGCGCGGTCCCAGTGCACGTCGAGCTTTTCGGCGCCCCCCCGGCCATAGCTCTCGACCAGGACATCCGCATCGGCGATCAGCGCATGGGCGGTCGAGCGCCCTTCCGGAGTCGAGAGGTCGAGCGCGAGCGACGTCTTGCCGCCGTTTACGGAGCAGAAATAGACGCTCTCCGTGGTGTAGAGCGGCGGGTTATGGCGGCTCGGATCCCCGTCCGGGCGTTCGACCTTGATCACCTCGGCGCCGAGGTCGGCCAGCATCTGCGTGCACCAGGGGCCCGGCAGAAGGCGGCTGAAATCGGCGATCCGGATGCCGTCGAGAGGGAGCTTGCGATCGGCCATCGTCATTCGCCCTTGAAGCTCGGACGGCGCTTCTCGAGAAAGGCCGTGATGCCCTCCTGCTTGTCCTTGGTGCCGTAGACCGTGGTGACGAGGAAGGTTTCGAACTCGATTGCAGAGGCGAGGTCCATCTGCATGCCGCGATGCACGACGCGCTTGACGAAGCCGAGGCTCAGCGGGGCGCGGGTGGCGTAGAGCTCAGCCATTTCGAGCGCCTTCTTGAGTGCGCCGCCGTGCTCGGTCAGACGGTTGATCAAACCGATCCGCAGCGCCTCGGCCGCGTCGATCGGCTCGGCCGCGAATAGCATGTCCAGCGCGTTGGAGATGCCGACAACGCGCGGCAGGCGTTGCGTGCCGCCGGCGCCGGCGACCGTGCCGATGCGGGCGCTGGTTATAGCGAAGGTCGCGCCTTCCGCCGCGACGCGCAGGTCTGCCGCCAGCGCGAGCTCGAGGCCGCCCGTCATGCAGAAACCCTCGATCGCGGCGATCACCGGCTTCGAGGAATGCTCCAGCGTCTCGTTGAGCGCGTGCCACTTGTTGAAGTAGCGCGTGCCGTCGGTCGCGGTCTTGATCTTGACTGCTTCCGTCAGGTCGGCACCAGCCGAGAAGTATTCAGCGCCGCCATAGAGGATGATGGTCCGCGTCTCGGCGTCGTCCTCCGCCGCCTCGAAGGCTGCGATGATGTCGGCCATCATCTGCAGGCTGACGGCGTTGCGCCGCTCGGGCCGGTTGAGGTTCAGGATCAGGGCGGAACCGCTGCGCTCGACCCGCAATGTCTTGTATTCAGTCATGTCGCCACTCGCTCGTGAAAATCGATCAGCAAGGCGTCCACCGCATCGGGAGCCTCGAATTGGACCCAGTGCCCCGCATCCGGGACGACGTGGAATTCGGCGTCCGGCCGCGCCCCGCGGACGAGTTCGATGCGCGCCGCGATCGAGGGCACGGGCAGCCGGTCGCTCTCGCCCCAGATCAACTGCAGGGGAGTGGAGCTCGCGCGCAGGTCGTCGATCAGCCGGTCCTGGAAGCTCACCTTGCGGCTGTCGAACCGCGTCCGGGCGATGTTCTCGCTCTGCATGCGGACCACCGGATCGTCCGGCTCCGGAGTGCGGGCCATCATGAAGGCGCCGAGATTATGCGCGACCGCCGCCGCATGGCCCGTGGAGTCTTCGGTGCCGGTAGGCACGGGCAGCAGGCTGACCTCCCGCCCGGCGGGAATGCCGAAGCCGCCGGGGCCCAGCAGCGACAGGGCGCGGACGCGGGCGCCGAGCCTGCGCGCCACGGCGGCCGAGATCACGGCGCCGAAGCTGAAGCCGACCAGGCCGAAGCGCTTGGTCGCAGGCGCGATCTGGGCGAACGAGGCAATGACCTCCTCGACATAGCCCAGCGCCTCGCGCTCGCGCGGCGCCGGCGCGTCGCCATAGCCGGGCAGCTCGACCGCAGCCACCTCGAACCGCCTGGACAGCGATTCCAAATTGGCGACCCAGTGGCTCGCCGAGCCGACGCCGCCATGGACGAGAACCAGTAGCGGTCCATCGCCGTACCGCCGCACCGCAAGCGACCCGACGCGTTCCGGCGCGACGGCCAGAGCTTTCGGATGCACGTTCATGCGGCCTCCACGTCGAGGGGCCGGCCGAGATAGGATTCGATGACGTCGGGATGCTCGACCACCTCGTCCGGCGAGCCCTCGTAGAGCTTGCGGCCGAAGTTCAGGACGACGACGCGCATCGATAGCGCGATGATGACCTCGACGAGATGCTCGATCATGACGATCGTGACGCCCGCCGCATGGATGCGCTGCAGGACGAGCATCAGCTCGTCGACCTCGCCGCGATTGACGCCGCCCATCACCTCGTCGAGCAGCAGCAGCCGTGGGCTCGTTGCCAGAGCCCTCGCGAGCTCGAGCTTCTTCTTTTCGCCCAAGGTTAGTGCGCCGGCCATGACATGGCGCTTGGCGGTGAGGCCCGTCAGCTCCATCGGCAACTCGGCCGCCTCTCGGGCCTTGGCCAACGTCGCGGCGCGCTGGCCGGAGAACAGCGCCCCGGTCATGACGTTGTCCTCGACGGACATCTCGGAGAAAGGACGAACGACCTGGAAGGTTCGCCCGATGCCGCGATGCGAGATCTGATACGGTGCCAGGCCGACCAGCGAGGTCCCCTCGAAGCGGATATCGCCCGACGATGGCGGCAGATAGCCGGTGATGAGGTTCATTAGCGTCGTCTTGCCGGCGCCATTGGGGCCGATGACCCCGACGAATTCGCCCTTGCCGACGGTCATCGAGAAATCTCCGACGGCGGTCAGGCCGCCGAAGATCTTGGACAGGCCGCTGATCTCAAGCATGACGGGCCTCCCGGATCGTGCGGGCGGACTTGCCGCCGATGAACGCGTCCCGAACCTCGGGCGACTGACGCAACTCGGCGGCGCTGCCGGCGTGGACGATGCGACCCGCCGACATGACGTATCCGCGACTGGCGACGCTCAGCGCCGCGTGGGTGTTCTGCTCGACCAGGAAGATGGTGATCTCGGTCGCGGCGATCTTGCGGATCGCCTCGAAGACCGCCTGGACGATCATCGGCGCGAGCCCGAGAGAGGGCTCGTCCAGCAGGAGGAGCCGCGGCTTTGCCATTATGGCGCGGCCCAGTGCCAGCATCTGCTGCTCGCCGCCGGACATCAGCCCGGCGCTCTGGGCCCGGCGTTCCGCAAGCCGCGGAAACAGGGTGTAGACCTCCTCGAGCCGTGCGGCGCGGCCGGCGCGCGCACTGGCGTTGAAGGATCCAAGGACCAAGTTTTCCTCGACGGTGAGGTTCGGGAAGACCTTGCGACCCTCCGGAGAGAGCGAGAGCCCGGCCTCGACACGCTGGTGGGACGCCATGGCGAGCAGGTCCTGCCCGTCATAGTTGACGCCTCCCGAGCTGGCGTCGACGAGGCCCGAGAGCACCGCCATCGTCGTCGTCTTGCCGGCGCCGTTGGCGCCGAGGAGGCAGACGACCTCGCCTTTCTGGAGATCGAAGTTCAGGCCCTGGAGAACGCTGGACTCACCGTAGCCGGCATGGAGATCGCGGACGGACAGCATGGTGCTCATGACTTGCCTCCACGTCCGGTCGCCAGCGCCGGGGCAGGGGTGCCCGCAGTGGCCTGCTGCTTCTTGCGGCGGTGCATCACGCCCTCGATACCGCGCGGCAGGAACAGGATGCAGACCACCAGCACGAGCCCAAAGGTCATCTGGCTGACGCCTTCCATGTTGCCGAACCAGATCCGGGTGCCCTCGGAGAGGGCGATGATGGCGAAGGAGCCGATGACCGGACCGGCGAGCGTGTGGATGCCGCCCAAGATCGGCGCGATCTGCGCCAGGATGGTGTTGTGCAGCGTGAAGGCGACCTCGGGGTCGAGATAGCCGCCATACCAGGCGTTGATCGCGCCCGCCGCCGACGCCATCGCGCCGGAGATGGCGACGATGATCATGCGCTGCCGGCGCGGCGCGATGCCGAGCATCTGCGCGGCCGCCTCGTTGTCGCGCATGGCTCGCGATGCGAACTGCAGTTTCGAGCACGAGATCAGAATCGCCACGCCGACACTGGCGACGGCGGCGAGCGCGGCGACGAGATAAAGCGTCTGCTGGCTCGGCCGCAGATCTTGGCGCAGGAACAGGCCGACGGCGCCGCTGGTCACGTCGGGGAGCATCAGCGCCGAGATGCGAAGCCCTTCCGAGAGGGCCAGTGTCGAGATCGCGAAAAAGATGCCCTTCAGCCCTCCGGTGACGGCAGCGACAATCAGGCCCATCAATGCGCCCGCGAGCAGGGCCACCACGAGCGTGCCCAGAATCGACCCGCTCCAGGCATTGGCCGACATGATCGCGGCATAGCTGCCGACGCCCCAGAAGGCTGAGTGCCCCAGCGAGACAAGGCCGGCATTGGCCATCAGATTCCAGCTCGTTGCGAGCATGATCAGCGTGGAGGCGCGGAACAGCCAGTTGTTGATCTGCGGAGCATCCCAGAAGGTGCTTGCGACAAGGCCAAGCGCGGATAGTACGCCGAGCGCGACCATAAAATTGGATTGACGTGCCATCGCTTAGTCCGCCACCGCTTGGCCGACGATGCCGCGCGGACGGAGCACCAGGACGAGGAAAAGAACCGCGAAGGCAACCGCTTCGGCCCAGCCGGTCCCGTTGGGGACGTAGTAGCTGACCGCGGTCTCCGCGAAGGCGAGCAGGAAGGCGCCCAGAACCGCTCCGACGATGCTTCCCAGCCCGCCGAGAACGATGATGGCAAAGCCCTTCACCAGGATGTGGAAGCCCATGAAGGGCGAGATCGCGCCGATGAAGCTCAGGATGACGCCGGTGGCGACGCCGAGCGCGACGCTGAGGCCGAAGGCGAGGGCGTACATGCGCTTGACGTTGATGCCGACCAGGACGGCCGCATCGCGCTGCTCATCGAGGGCACGCGTCGCCCGGCCAAACTCCGTGTGCCTGAGCCAGAAGAACAGGGCGCCGACCAGAACCACGGCGACGCCGAAGCCGATCAGGCGCCCGCCGGGAACGAAGACCTCGCCGAACTGGAAAGAGGAATAGGCATAAGGCGTCACGACGGAGCGCTCGTCCGCCTTCCAGATCATCACGGCGACGTTCTGCAGCACGAGGCCGATGCCGAAAGTCAGCAGGATCTGGTTGACATGCGGCGCCTTGAGGACCGGCTCGATTGCGACCTTGAACAGGGCCATACCGAAGAGGCAGCCGATGACCATCAGGAGCGGCAAAGCCAGCAGCGGGTCGATTCCGCTGACGAGGGCGATCGTGTAGGCGCCATAGGCACCGAGCATGACGGCCTCGCCATGCGCGAAGTTGATGACGCGGGTCACGCCGAAGCTCAGCGCCAGGCCGATCACCATCAGCGTGTAGATCCCGCCGAGCAGAAGCGCGTCGACGATGAGTTGTGGGATGTAGTGCATGATCCTGCTCCGCCTTGGGGCGGCCCGGGCGCTAGGCCCGGGCCGGCTCTGTCGTCACTGGACGGCGGATTTGATCTTCCCGACGGTAGGACCGGGCGGAAACAGCATCACGTTCTTTTCGCTCTGGCGCTGGAACACGACGACGTCGGAGAACGCCTGGTTCTTAGTGCCGCCGGGGGTGGGGCCGAACTTTGCGTCGCCAAGAAGCGTGTTCTTGACGTCGAGCTTCTGAAGCTCGGCTACGACCTTCGCCTTGTCGTCCCCGCCAGCCTTCTCAATGGCCAGGAAGAGCAGCATGGCGCTGACATAGCAGCCAGCGTCCTCGAAGTCGGGCTCCTGGCCATACTTCTTGATGAAGGCCGCCTCCCACTCATCGCTCGGCGGGAACAGCTTCGGATAGTCGCGATTGCCGGGGCGCTTCAGCCCGGGCAGATAGGTAGTGACACCGATCCAGCCTTCCTGGGCCGGGCCGACGGCCTTCTGCCATTCGTCGAGCTGCGTGGCCGCCGTTCCGACGAGGTAGGGCACAGGCAGCTTTCGGGTGTAGATCTGCTTGGTTAGCGTGACGGCATCGGTCGTCTGAACGAGTCCGAGCAGGATGTTGGGCTTGGAGCGCGCAATCTTCGTGAGGAGCGGATTCATGTCCGGGGCATTGGTCCGGACGATCTCCTCGGCGACGATCTCGAAGCCGGCTTCAGTCAGGTATTTCTTGGCATAGGGCTGGTGAGTCCGGCCGTAATTGTCGTCAGAGAAGACCAAGGACACCTTCTGGCCCGTCGGCAACTGGCTCTTCAGGGCCGCCGCGACGCTCTGGTGATAGTGATAGGCGTAGGGGAAAGCGTGGAAGAACTCCGGCTCGGAACCCGCCTCCTCCTCGAGCTTCGTGCTGGACGAACCGGGTACGATCCAGAGCGGCTTGGTCTGGCGCCAGGCCGGGATCGCAGCCGCCACCGTCGGGCTCGCGATCGGACCGATGATGTAGTTGACCTTCTCCTTGTTAACGAGCTCGTTGAAGACCGAGATCGTCGCTTGGGATTCCGACTGGATGTCCCGATGCAGAAGCTCAATCTTTTTGCCTGCGACCTTTCCGCCATAGACCTCAGCCGCCAACTCTGCACCACGCTTGCCGGATGCCCCGTAGGCGACGAAGCGCCCGCTGAGTTCCATCGGCACGCCGATCTTAATGGTATCCTGGGCGACTGCCGAAGAGGCAGAAAGCGCCGCGGCGGCCAAGCAGGCTAAAATGTAGGATCGATAATCAAGCTTCATGTTTCTCTCCCATTTCGCCGATTCTGAGTTGCTAGTCGGCCTTGATCGGAGCTATAACATTTCGGAATTGGATCCGTCTAGTGGAATTCGAACGAGGAATTTGAGGAGACACAAGGTGGCCTACGAGGACGTGCTTTACGAAGCGCAGGGCGGCATCGCCCGGATCACGATCAACCGCGCCGAGGTCCGCAATGCCGTGCGGCCGCGCACCTATGAGGAGCTGACCGACGCGATGGCGCGCGCGGCGGACGATCCAGAGATCGGCGTGGTCATGCTGTCTGGCGCCGGCGACAAGGCCTTCTGCTCGGGCGGGGACATTCGGGACCAGTCGAAGCGGGTGCCGGCCGTCGGCCGCAAGCACATGCGCCGGCTGTTCAACCTCTCGACCGTAATGCGGATGATGGACAAGCCGATCATCGGGAAGGTGCGCGGCTTCTGCGTCGGCGGCGGCAACGAGATCAATCTGTTCTGCGACATGACCGTCGCCAGCGAGGATGCCAAGTTCGGCCAGACCGGACCACGCGTCGGCAGCATCCCAATCTGGGGTGCCTGCCAGCTGCTTGCTCGCTATGTCGGAGAGCGCAAGGCGCGCGAGATGGTCTTTACCTGCCGCCTCTACACCGCGCAGGAAGCGCTCGCGATGGGGCTGATCAACCAGGTGGTCAGCGCCGAGGATCTAGACGCCACCGTCGATCAGCTCTGCTCGGACATCCTCGACAAGAGCCCGCAGAGCATTCGCATCGCGAAACTTTCTCTCAATGCCGGGTCAGATCAAGAGTTTTATTCGGCCTTCTTCCCGAACGCCGAGCTACTCGCCTCGATCTACGGCAATGAGGAGAACATGGAAGGCGTCAACGCCTTCATTGAGAAGCGCAAGCCGGACTTCCGGCGCTTCCGGAGGCCGGTCTGATGGCTGCAGGACGTTTCGAGGGCAAAGTCGCGCTGGTCACCGGCGGCGCCCGTGGTATCGGCTTCGCTGCGGCGCAGCGCATCGCCAGCGAGGGCGGGCGGCTGGCGCTCGCCGATATCGATGCGGCATCGGCCGAGGCTGCAGCGAAGACGCTGCCCGGCGCCATCGGCATCGGCTGCAACATTACGCACGAGGACGAGGTCGGCGCGATGGTGGCACGAGCCGAGGCGGAACTTGGCCCGATCTCGATATTCGTCAATTCGGCTGCAGTCCTCGACGACAAGCTCTTCTTGGAATCGGGTCCCTCGGACTGGAAGCGGATGCTGAGCGTCTGCCTGCACGGGCCCATGCTCGGCCTGCGGGCCATCCTGCCCGGCATGGTCGAGCGCCGCTACGGCCGCGTCGTCTGCCTCGCGTCGGACTCGGCGCGCATCGGGCAGGCGCGTCTGTCCTATTATGCCGCGGCGAAGGCTGGGGTGATCGCCCTTATCAAGTCGGTCGCGCAAGAGGTCGGAAAGGGTGGCGTGACGCTGAACATCGTCTCCCCCGGCGCGACCAACACGCCCCTGCGCATCTCGCGCGAAAACGGCATGCGCGAGCAGATGGGCGAGGAAAAATATGCCCGCCGCGTCCATAGCGTGCTGAAGCTCTATCCCGTCGGGCGCATCGGCGAGCCCGAGGACATCGCGGCGGCGATCACCTTCCTGTGCAGCGACGAGGCGTCGTGGGTGACAGGGCAAGTGCTGAGCGTGAATGGCGGCTTCGTCATGCCCTGACGGCATGAAAGCGGACAACAACAAACGTAGCGAGGACGCGGTCATGGATTTCAAGCTCACCGAAGAGCAGGAGCTGCTGCAGGACAGTGTGTCCCGCATGGTCAGGACGGAGATCGAGCCACGGCTGAAACGCCATGACGCGACGAAGCCGTTGCCGAAGCAGACCATGCTGGAGATCTACGGTATTCTGGCGGAGATGGGGCTGACGGCGCCGCGGTTGCCGGCGTCCGTCGGCGGCGGCGAGATGAAGATGCTGGACTACGGCTTGGCCTTCGAACAGCTCCCGCCGGTGATCGCGATCTCGCTGATCTCGCACGAATGTACGATCGCGCGCATCCATGCCGAAGGCGGGGCCGAGCATGTCTCGGCCTTGCTGCCCGATCTGATTGCCGGCCGAAAAATTTGCTGCACGGGCTCGACCGAGCCGAATACCGGTTCGGACCCCCGGGGTATTCAGACGCGCCTAACCGATCTGGGAGACGAATGCAGCGTCTCCGGCGCCAAGATGTGGATCACCAACGGCACGATCAGCGACGTGATGATCGCGACCTGTTCCACGGGGCGCGGCGAGCATGGCGCGACCGTGATGCAGCGGGTGCTGATCGAGCGCGACAAATCCCCCTACGAGGCGCGCGAGATCCCGGTCCTCGGCTTCAAGCAGGGTCATCTTTCGGAGATGTCGCTGAACGATTGCCGGGTCCCGAAGTGCAACGTGTTAGGCCAGGGCGGAGACGCGGCCCGCATTCTTCAGAGCACCTGGGTCGGCAATCGGCCGCTTCTCGGGCTTTGCGCTGTCAACATGGCGCAAAAGGCACTGGACCTCGCGATCGCCTATGCGCAGGTCCGCAAGCAGTTCGACGAGCCGATCGGGCGCAAGCAACTGGTGCAGGGACGTCTCGCCGATATTGCGACCGCGATCACCACCAGTCGCCTCCTGTGCTACCATGCGTTGTCCACCATCGATGATGGTGGCCGCGCCGACGGCACATCCGCCATGGCCAAACGCTATGCTACGACAGCTTGCGCAGAGGCGATTTCGCTCGCCATGCAGGTGCATGGCGCGATGGGCGTGGCAGAGGAAACCGGCTTGGAGCAACTTTACCGCGACGTTCGCATGTTGCCCATTCCGGACGGCACGAACGAGATTCTCACCCTGATCATGGGACGCGAACTGACGGGGATAAATGCCATAAGGCCCGATACGCGCGCGCCCCGACTCGCGGCCGAGTGAAGCCGTGGTCACGACTTTCCCAAATGCCCTATTTATGGAGTCGCGCCCATGATCCGTGCCGTCGAACGAGCGCTGGCTATTTTCGACGCATTCGATGCGCAGCATCAAAGCCTTTCTCTCCTGGAGATCGGCGATCGCATCTCAATGCCCAAGGCAACGACGTTTCGCTTGGTCAACACACTGCAACGGAACGGTTTTCTCGTTCGTCTCGAGGACCAACGCTATTGCCTGTCACTCAAAATCCTGCGCCTGTCCGGGCTGGTGAAAAGCACTCTGGGCATCAGGGAAGCCGCCAGGCCGGCCATGGCGGAGGTTTGCCGCGCGACCGGCGAAACCGTAACTCTGAACATTCGCGCGGGCGTGGAGCGAATCTGCATTGACGTCGTCGACACGCCTTCGCCGCTGATGACGATCGTGCGTCCTGGCGAACATGTCAGCCTCCTGCGTGGCGCGACGGCCCGGTTGCTTCTGGCCTATGCCGGCGAGGCCGAAATCGATCGGATAGTGGCCCAGTCGGCCGTGGACCAGAAGGTGGATGAGACCGAACTGAGGGCCGAGCTGGCCAAAATCCGTAAGCAGGGCTTCGCCTGTACGTCGGGACAGCGCATTCCCGGCGTGACGGCGATCTCCGTGCCGATTTTCGACATCAACGATGAAGTCCACTATTCGCTCTCGCTGACGGGCCCCAGCATTCGCATGGATTCCCGTCTGAAAGAGTTCAAGACGATCATGAACGATGCGGGGGCCTCGATCTCGGCCATGATGGGGACGTCGCCCTCGCCGATTGCCGAGCTGGAACGAGAATCGAGCTCCGAGATGAAGGCGCGCAAGAAGCCCGTCAACGGTGCTGTCGCAGCGGGCGGCGCACCCCGAGGCAGCCGCCGGCGCGCCCCCGCCGCCTGAGGCCGCTGTTGCGGCGTCGTCCACGGCCGACCGTCGCCCTGCCATGCAGCTTGACCGCGCAGCCCTGGCGCCGGTCACGCCAGCCAGATCAACACGGCATCCCCCTGCCATTGCCTTGCGAGTGCCCTCATGCCCGCCGCTCCCGACCGATTCGTGAACGCCATCAACGAAGCCGTTCGCGTCGAGCGCCATCCCATCTCGGCGGGCGTCGCCATGATCGTCATCGACAACCCGCCGGTCAATGCCGGTTCGCACGCCGTGCGCGCCGGGTTGATAGCGGCGATCAACACGATCTCCGCAGATCCGCAGATCATGAGCTCGGTTCTGGTCGGAGCCGGATCGACCTTCGTGTCCGGGTCCGACATCAAAGAGTTCTCGCTGCCGCTGATGGATCCGCAGATGCCGGCGGTTATCGCCGCGCTGGAGGCGTGCCCCAAGCCGATCGTCGCGGCCATTCATGGCGCTGCGCTCGGCGGTGGCTACGAACTCGCTCTCGGCTGCGATGCGCGCGTGGCGACGCCGGACGCAATCCTGGGTCTACCGGAGGTCACGTTGGGCATGATCCCAGGCGCCGGGGGAACCGTCAGACTCCCGCGCATCACCGATCCCGCCGTCGCGCTCGACCTCATCGTGAGCGGGCGTCGGATTGCGGCGAAGAGAGCCGTCGAGCTAGGTCTGGTGGACCGACTTGCCTCCGGAGAGGTCCGTGACGCGGCCGCGGCGCTGGCCGCCGAACTCGCGGCGACGACCGGGAAGCGGCGGCTGCGCGACCTTCCCGTCAAGAGGGTCGACGCCGGAGCCTACGGGAAGGTCGTCGAGGCCGCGACGCGCGGCGGCAAGGCGCGGCCTCAGGTGCTCGAGGCGATCGCCGCCGTCGGCAGGGCCCTTGCATTACCGTTCGACGAAGCTCTCGCGGCGGAGCGGTCGGTTTTCCAGGCACTGCGCCAAGGCGATGAAGCGGCCGCACTGCGCCACCTCTTCTTTGCCGAGCGTGTTGCCGGCAAAGTCGAGGCCGGCAACGCCTCGGCAATACCCGAGAAGGTCACGGTGATCGGCGCCGGGCTGATGGGCTCTGGCATAGCCAGCAGTTTCCTTGGAGCGGGTTTCGAGGTCCATATGCTGGACACTTCTGAAGAGGCGGTCGAGCGCGGACGCCAGAGCATCGCCGCCATCGAAGACCAAGCCGTCGCTTCGGGACGGATAACCGCTCCGGAGCGCCAGCGCCGCCGCGACCGCCTTTCGACATCGTCCGACTGGTCGAATGTCGGCCATGCCGATCTCGTAGTCGAAGCGGCCTTCGAGGATCTCGACGTCAAGAAGGAAATCTTTCGCCGGCTTTCAGCGGAGGCGGCGCCGCACAGCATTCTCGCGACCAATACGTCCTATCTCGACGTCGATATCCTCGCCGTCGAGACGAACCAGCCTCAAAATGTGGTTGGTCTGCACTTCTTCAGTCCGGCGCATATCATGCGGCTCGTCGAGATCGTGCGCGGCGCCCGCACTTCGCCGGACGTGCTCGCAACGGCGGCACGGATCGCCAGGAAGCTGGGCAAGATCCCGGTGATCTCCGGCGTCGCGGAGGGCTTCATCGCCAACCGCATCTTCATGGCGTACCGGCAGCAGTGCGAATATCTGCTGGAAGACGGCGCCTTGCCGGAAGATGTCGACGCAGCCCTGTCGGCGTTCGGCTTCGCCATGGGGCCGTTCGCCACCTGGGACATGGCGGGCCTCGACATCGCCTGGCGGACCCGTCGCCGTCTGGCGGCGACCCGCGATCCGCAGGAGCGCTACGTACCCCTACTCGACCAGCTCTGCGAAGCCGGCCGCCTCGGTCGCAAGAGCGGCGCGGGCTGGTATCGTTACGAGGCTGGCGCGCCTCGCGGACAGCCCGATCCAGTAGTCAGTGATCTGATCGAGAAGCACCGCAAGAACAACCAGATTGCTGCGCGCGCGATCGACGCGGATGAAATCTTAGCGCGGGCGCTCGCTGCGATCATCAACGAGGCCGCTCTCGTTCTCGACGAGGGCGTCGCGGAACGCGCCAGCGACATCGATCTCGTCCTCGTCCACGGCTACGGCTTTCCCAAACACAGGGGCGGCCCGCTGTTCTGGGCCGGGCGCCAGCCGGGCGCGGAGATCGCCGCGGCCCTCGAAATGGTCGCGAGGGCCTGCGGCCCCCGATTCCGGCGCGGTCCGGTCGAGCGCGCGATCACGCTTGCCGGCGCCTGACCTCCTCCACGGGGCGTCCCGATTTCTGAACATGATGAGAGGCTGCCACCCATGAAGATTCTGGTGCCCGTGAAGCGGGTTGTCGACTACAACGTGAAGATCCGGGTGAAGGCGGACGGTTCCGGCGTCGAGCTCGCCAACGTCAAGATGTCGATGAACCCCTTC
>NZ_LGSZ01000071.1 GCF_001298265.1 Allobosea vaviloviae
CACCCTAGGGAGCAGGGGAGCAGAGGTGGGGGCTGCGGGGGCCTACCCACCTCAGCGGGCGCGAACCCCGCGTCGGCGCGGGGGGACTGGAAGCGATGGTTGTGGAGCCAGGGGTTGAGGCTGGCGCCGTTGTCAACGGGGGGGGGGGTCCCAGGCCAGGGGGGGGGGGAAAAAGCGGGCCCGGGGGGTGGGGGGGGGGCGAATAGGGCGGGGCCCCCGAGCGGGGCCCTCGCCATATCGCGCTGCCGGGATTGCTCAGGCGATGATCTCGCCGGTTTCGGGATCGGCTTCGTCGGCGGTGGCCTGGTTTTGCTCCGCCGCGGCGGTGGCGCGGCGACGGCCGGCGGATTGCCTGAGGCGGTAGCTGTCGCCGTTCATGGCCAGGATGCTGACGTGGTGGGTCAGCCGGTCGAGAAGCGCACCGGTCAGCCGCTCCGACCCCAGGACCGAGGTCCAGTCCTCGAAGGGCAGGTTCGAGGTGACGATGGTCGAGCCACGCTCGTAGCGCTGCGAGAAGACCTCGAACAGAAGCTCGGCGCCGGTCGGCGACAGCGGCACATAGCCGAGCTCGTCAACGATCAGCAGCTTGACCGCCTGCAACTCGCGCTGGAGCCTGAGCAGGCGCTTCTCGTCGCGGGCCTCGAGGAGCTGGCTGACCAGCGAAGCCGCCGTGGTGAAGGCGACGGAGAAGCCCTTCTGGCAAGCGGCCAGCCCGAGCGCGAGAGCGACATGGGTCTTGCCCGTGCCACTGTTGCCGAGCGCGATGATGTTCTCCCGGCGCAGGATGTAGCCGCAGCGCGCCAGTTCCAGCACGAGCATCTTGTTGAGGCTCGGGATCGCCGTGAAGTCGAAGGTGTCGAAGCTCTTCACCGCCGGGAACCGCGCCGCCCGGATCCGCCGCTCGACCATGCGCCGTTCCCGGTCGATCAGTTCGAGTTCGACCAGCCGCAGCAGGTAGCGGGGATGATCGACGCCGTCCCGGGCGCATTCCCGCGCGACCTTGTCGTATTCGCGCAGGACCGTCGGCAGCTTCAGATGCTTGAGGTGATGGGCCAGCAGCACCTGCGGCGTTCCCGCGGTGGTGCCCGCCGGCATCACCTCCTTCGCCGGGCCCGTCATGCCGCCGCTCCAGGCAGGAGAACGGCATAATCGGCGGCCGAGGTCGTCTTCACTGCCGTCTTCGGCAGGTGCGGATAGGCCGCCAGGTTGAGACGGGCCGGGCGCCGCTCCAGACGCGCCAGGGCGATCAGCTTCACTGCATCGAAGCCGATCGCACCCAGTCGGATGGCCTCGCCCACGGCAAAGCTCACGACCTCGCGCGGAAGGGCCTCCATCAGCCGCAGCACCTGGATGAACTCACGCTTGCCGCGATTGCCCATCCGCGCTTCCAGAAGATGGCGCAGGTGCTGGAATGTCTCGGGCAGGTCCCAGCCCTGGAGCGCCGCCGCCTGGTCGAGCGCGTTCGGCTTGCTCTCAATCAGCGCCAGATAGTGCAGCGGATCGGCGACGAACACGCCGGTCCCGTAGCTGCGCGGGTGCCGGGCGATCTCCTCGCCCCGGCACAGGATCACGACCTCCTCGACGAAGCCCTTCGCCACCACGTCCTGGAAGCCATAGGCCGTCGGCACCGAGTAGTCGTTCGACCGATAGCGGACCAGCGCCGTCGACGAGACCCGCCCGCCACGCTTCTCGCACGGCTCCAGCGGCACAGCCGGCAAGGAGCGCAGGGCTTCAAGATCGGCCACGAGCCGTTCGCCAATCGTCTTCGCATGCCGACCGGCCCGCTCGCCCTGCCGCCGGCGGCAGCGCTCTGCCAGCATCACGTTCAGTTCGGCGAAGCTCGCCGCCACCGGGATCGGCGTCAGGAAGTTCGAGCGGGCATGCTTCACCAGCCCTTCGACCTTGCCCTTGTCGTTGCCCTTGCCCGGGCGCCCGAACCGATCCCGGAACAGATAGTGGCTCACCAGCTCGGTGAAGGCCCGCGTCCGCTCACGCCGGCCGTCGCCGCAGATCTTCGCCACCGCGATGCGCGTGTTGTCATAGAGGATCGACAGCGGCACACCGCCGAAGAAGCCAAAAGCCGAGACGTGACCGTCCAGGAACGCTTCCGTCGTCTCGCGTGGATAGGCCTTTACGAAACAGCCGTCCGACTGTGGCAGGTCCAAGCAGAAGAAGTGGATCTTCTGCCGCACACCGCCAATCACCGCGGTCGCCTCGCCAAAATCGACCTGGGCGTGCCCGGGCGGATGCGCCAGCGGAACAAAGGTCTCCCGGCCCCGCGCCCGGCAGAGCCGCACATGGTCCTTCACCACCGTGTAGCCGCCGGCAAAGCCGTGCTCGTCACGAAGGCGCTCGAAGATCCGCTTCGCCGTATGACGCTGCTTCACCGGTGATGTCCGATCTGCCTCCAGGATCGCTTCGATCACCGGCAGAAGCGGACCCAGCTTCGGCTTCTCGACCGGCTTCGTGCGTGTGTAGCCCGGCGGCAGCGAGAACCGGCACATCTTCGCAACCGTCTCGCGGCTCAGCCCGAACACGCGAGCCGCTTCCCGCCGGCTCTTCTCCTGGTTGAAAACGAAATCGCGAACCGCCGCGTAAATCTCCACAGCGAACATCCCCGCCAACCCCGAAAGGGGTCAGCCTATCCAGTGGCCGACTTTTACGCCGCCCGCGCCGGCACAAACGCCGGCGCTCCACTGGATGGTTTTCTCACCGCCGTGCACACATCGAGCATGTCGCCAACAACGCGCTGAATCGCGGCCTTATCCGTCATCATCGGCAGCAGAAACCGAGACCTAGGATCGCAAAGAAGTTCCTCGGGAAAGAGCTGGGCCGGTAGATCAACGATGACCGGACCGAGTTCGGTATGCCGACCGGCAAGATCCTTGATTTCGCTCCCGATCGAGGATGCATCGGCAAGGACAAGCCGAGCCGTCTCAAAGGGGGCCTCTTCGTCCGCCCGCAACGCCGGTGGCTCCCCGGAGGCCAACACCTGGATCAGCAGAGGCTCCAATCCCATCTCGAAGAATCCGCAGGCGAGCAACAGACTGGCCGTTGTCCGTCCGATGCCCTGCCCGGAACCTGCACAAACAAAGACTTCCATACCTTGCCTTCCAATTCAGGGGCCTTGGCGATTCGCCGCACCCTATCGAAGCGCAGTAGGTTCGTCCATAATGTTTGTCCAAAAATGGCCATATAGGGCCTATTCAGGACACATGAGTCCTATATCGGACAATTGTTGACAAGCTGGATTCCGGGACCCGCGCGTGCGATGCCATGGGCATGGTCCCTGGCGCTAACGTATTGAAAGCGGCAAGAATTGCGCTCGGATTGAGCCCAGACGAACTGGCCAAGCAAGCAGGCATCAGCCGACGGACTCTCGGGCGGGTCGAAACCCATCCTCGCTCCGACCGCTATCTGAAGGGCGCCGCAATGGGTCAGCAGGCGCTAGAAGATCGGGGCGTGGAGTTCCTGAGAGCTCTAGCCACCAAAGGGGAAGGCTTTCGGTTACCATTGGTCATTACTGGCGCAGCCTCTGACTCCGCCCCGAAGTGACCCGCACCTGGACGTTGGCGGCAGGAGCCCATCATTCACATGACCGTAATCCGCGCGCCGCGAACGTCTGCATTAATATCCATCCACGTTCAGCCGCCACTGCTTTCAGTGCAGACGGGATTGGGGCCTCGTCGACTTCCAAGCTGAACGCCTTTTTCCGTATTTCAAGTTCCTGACGATCGTCGCCTTCCTGTTGCTCGCGATCCTGCCCCGCACCCAGTTGGTAAGCTTGCTGGACCGAACCGCTGGCTGGCGATCGCGGGTTGGCTTCGGGTTGGAAATCGCCGCAGCACTGGCCATCGTCACCCTTGGAGCCTGGCCGCTGCTGCGGTAAACCGCTCGGGCGAGCTCCTTGCAGAGCGGCGCGCTAAGGGTTCGGATTTCACCCCCGCAACCGCTGCGGCAATGCCCGCCAGGGAAGAGTCTATGCGCAGCCCCGATGGCGTCACGTCCTTCGAACCGCGATTACGCCAGAACCAGCCAAGCCAGTCGGCCTCGCAAGCAGGATGATTCGAGGTCAATGGCGGCAACCGAAATCTAAATTGAGCGGCTAGGGCTGCCGCTCAAGCCATGCCGTCACAATTTCCGGTTCAACACCTGCCACTTCAATTAGCCTATCGGGATCAAGGATCCGAAGCCGACGATAATGGAACTCGACGATGCGTTCCTTCCGCAGCCCGCTGAGGACCCGATTGACGTGAACCGACGTCAGCCCCGTCGCGTCGCCGATCTGCTCCTGCGTGAGCGGGAGCGGCATTTCCTCAATGCGATTGCCCGGCCATTGAGCGCGGTAGCGGGCAAATAGCTCCAATATGAGGTGGGCGACCCGCTCTCGCGCGGACCGGCGCCCGATGCTCGTCAGGTGATCAAACGCCAGGCTGCAATCGCGGGCCAGCGAGCGCGCCAGACGCATGGTCAGCTCCGGCTCATCGCGGGACAGTGTCGCAAGCATCGAGGTCGGGATCACGGACGCCACCACGTCGGTCAGCGCCAGCGCCCCGAACGTTGCCTGCGACCGATTTGATGGCAAGACGCCCAGTATGGCGCCGGGCAATGCGAACTGGACGATCTGGCGCCTGCCATCCTCAAGCTGGGTATAGAGAGCCACCCAGCCATCGATCAGGTTGAAGATGGCGTTGCCCGTCGACCCAACGCTGAAGAGGTCGCGGCCCGCTTCGATTTTTCGATCGCCCGATCGGTAGCGCGGCAACAACCGATACCCCTCGGTTGACGAAGGTGCATCGGCAGCGGGCCGCGGTGCACCGTCAGCGCCCGTCAGGCTACGGCGCGGACGTCTGCTCAAGTCGTGAACCGACGCACTCGCCCCGTCGGCCAGTTCACGCAATGCCAATTCACGAAAGGTCGGCCCATTCCGCTCGCACTTGATATTTTCCCAATCGTTGCGAGGGAGCGACCGGGCCATCTCCTCAGAAATAGACGCTCGATCCAAATTCATATTGCACCTCCCGGGCGCACCTGGCCCGTTGCGGCGGCTGCCTTGGCAGCCCATCAGCATTCTGGATGAAATCCCGAGCTCGCCGGCTCAGCGCGTCCGACACCCTCGGTCGGCACGACACGGCTCACGATCGTGTGCTGGCCGACCTATGTCGGCAGGGGACGCATCGAAGGCGAGCGCAGCGGCCTAATAGAGATAGGCTTTGGGGACGGGCGGATCGCGACCGACAATAACCGAGTGTACGTGATCTTCGCGAGAAACCACGATTACCGCAGACGTGAGCGACGCTCGAATGATGTCACAGCGATATGGATGCTGAGATACCTGACATTGCGCGCAGACTGTCCGGCAGCAAGCGTGCCTGGGCAGACAACCGTCTTCGCCCGCGGACGTCACGATGACGGTCGAATGTATCGCCGGACTGGCCTGCTCTCGTGCCGCACGGTTCTCGTGCGCCCACGATGCTTCCCCCAGCCACAGTAGGGAAACCATGCAGACGACAACCAATGCAATGAACCTGAACATCCGCACCATAGCCGTCGAAAGTTCGTTTGCGCTGAACGTCAGCCGCGGATCCGGGGGTCGAGTGATCCAGATACGCGATGCGTGCAAGCCCGCGTATCCATTCCACTACGACAGGATGCCGTTTGCTTTGATCGAGGTCAAAAGCGCTGCTTACACGTGGCCACGTCGAAATCGCTGCCCGGATGCGCGATTGATCGAAATTAAGGTGTCGCGCAGAAAGCTGTGCTGATCTCTTGCGGTGTAGAAGATTTCTCGCGCGGGCCAAGATGGCACCAATAGCCCTGCCCCGAATTGATCGAAGGCACCGGATAGCAGTGCTCGTCGCGCGGGGACGACGCAAGGCGATGCTCAGTCCGTTCTTCGCCAAATGCGATGGGGTGCTACTGATCGACCCTGACGAAGCACAGGAACATGAGTTCCGCGCGAACTGCGAACGAACCGGCGAAGCCATCTGTGACCTGGTGCTCGCAACCGGCATCACTAAGCTCATATGCGGGTTCATCGACGAAGCCGATCGCAACCGCCTTTCAGCGTTCGGGGTGGATATCCGGCTAGGCTCCTGTTCACGGCCTGTGACCCTGCTGGCACGCGAATTTGACGTCCTGCCGAAGGCTTGAGGCTTCGCCGGGCGCAGGATCGACTCGAACATCCCGCCCGAGCACGCCATATCCGGGCTTCCAGAAAGCTGGGTCACTTCGCCGCGTCAGCTTAACCGAGATCAAGGATTTGCGTCCCGGTTCGCCTCATCTGTTGAGCCAGGATCACGCCACCGCACGTCGAAGGCTCCCGTGGCCCGCCAGATTCGGGACCCTACGGTGATCCGCAGAGGCAGCTCCTACCATTGATGGCCTCCAGCGGACGCGACCTCATGGAACACAGTGCAGACCACCCCAACGCCCAGGATCAGAAGCGCCGATCCACGTCGTTCAAGATCGCTCTCGTCGGGTTTCTGGCAGTCGCGGCCTTCTATCTGATTGCGGAGCACCGCGCCCATCTCCTCGGCTGGCTCCCGTTGCTAATATTCCTCGCATGCCCGCTGCTTCATGTGTTCATGCATGGAAGACATGGAGGCCACGGCAACCAATCAATCCAGCCGTCCTCAGGTTGGCGGCAGCCTCCGCACGAACACTGATCAGGCTCTCGGAGCGCTCCCATGCACGACAACGTTCCCGCCTACGGGCTTTGGTCCCTTGTTCTTCTGAACTCCGCAGTCTTCATCTTTTTTGCTTTCAGCTTCTTCAAGCCGAAGTCACCGCGCGACTGGCGCTCATTCGGAGCCTTCAGCGCCTTCATCCTGGCCCTCTTTACGGAAATGTACGGCTTCCCGCTGACGATCTACCTCCTATCCGGTTGGTTGCAGTCCAGATATCCGGACGTCAACTGGCTCTCCCACGACGCAGGGCATCTTCTCGAGGAACTCTTCGGCTGGCGAGCGAACCCGCATTTCGGCCCCTTTCACCTGCTGAGCTTCCTGTTCATCGGCGGCGGCTTCATGTTGATCGCGGCCGGTTGGAGGGTGCTCTACGAGGCTCAGCGACGCGGCACGCTCGCCACCACTGGCATCTACGCCCGGATCAGGCATCCGCAATACGTCGGCTTCGTCCTCGTGATGTTCGGCTTCCTGCTGCAATGGCCGACGCTGCTGACGGTCGCGATGTTCCCCGTCCTGGCCTTCATGTACTGGCGGCTCGCGCGGCACGAGGAGCAGGAAGCACTAGCCGAGCACGGCGAGGCCTATGCGCGATACATGCAGGACGTGCCCGGCTACTTTCCGCGACTTTCGTCCCATCCGACCGAAACGACGAGCCGCTAGCCAAATCGAGTTCCCGGCGTGGTTTGATCTGAGGGTCTAACGGCGAGCAATGCTTCGACCTTGATAGCCCGGCACGCCGCCGCACCCGGAGTTGCCCGACGCGGATTTCACGGGATGCAGCCGTTCGTCAGCGCTGGCGGCATCACCGTGCATGCGTTAGCATTCATACTGAATCTGCCTAGGGGGCTGATCGGTTCCAGCACAGGAGAGCTTGTGGGCCAATCCGTTCATCCAGCCGCAGCCTCCACGCACTTGCCGGCATTCATTACGGCCCCCGGCGAGACAGACTGGCTCATGATTGCAATGGGCATGTTTCTGCTTCTTTTCGTCCTCGCGGTTGGCATCCTCTATCTTCGACTGCATGCGCTGCCCGATCGCCTCGCGCACAATAAAGTGCAGTTAGAAGTCACTTGCGTGTTGGGTCTGCTGGCCATGTTCACCCACATGCACATATTCTGGATCGCAGGTTTGCTTCTTGCACTGATCGATATCCCCGATGTGATCACGCCGATTAAGCGGATCGCAGGTGCAACGGAAAAGATCGCTGATCGCGCGGAAGTCGAGCGTGAAGAGCTAGGCGAGCGGCCCTCCGGTCCCGTTATCGAACCTCGGAATTCCGCCGCTGCCTAAGAATTTCGAGCTGTCTGTATCCAAGTCTAAGTGAGCAACGGAACGCCAACCGATACTCGGTCGGCGGACACAACGAACTGCGGACTCCGCTCGAGCGATAGAGGGACCGCTTTCGAGGAGCGTCTCCGCACAGGACGGGTTCGGAGAGTTGCATAGTGGTCGGTGGCCCCGGATTTGCGGTCCAAGCGCAGGTAGGCGCCCCGCGACCTTGAGCCTGCCCCCGATGCTGGACCGGCTTGCTGGCCGCTTCCAGGGGGTATGAGCCTGCCCCCGATGCTGGACCGGCTTGCTGGCCGCTTCCAGGGGGTAAACGGTCACCGCGGGCTGCATGCCGGTGGCCGATTGACGAGCGATATCGGGGTCTTGTTCCCGATCGCGCTATGAGGTCGTAGCTCGTTGTACTCCCTTCGCCAAGCCTCCACTTTCTCCCGGGCATCGGGCAGGCTCATGAACCAGTGGGCGTTGAGGCATTCGGTCCGGAACTTCCCGTTGAACGACTCAATGAAGGCATTGTCCGTCGGTTTGCCCGGGCGGGAAAAGTCGAGGGTGACGCCGCGCTGATAGGCCCACAGGTCGAGGTCGCGACTGACGAACTCGGTACCTTGGTCGACCCGGATACTGGCCGGGAAGCCATGGGCCGCACCGATCTGCTCCAGCACCTCGACGACGTCGGCGCCGCGGAAGTTGAAGCGAACGTCCAGCCCCGGCGAGAACCGGCTGAAGGTGTCGACGATGGTCAGAACCCGC
Source organism: Allobosea vaviloviae (assembly GCF_001298265.1). Taxonomy (GTDB): domain Bacteria; phylum Pseudomonadota; class Alphaproteobacteria; order Rhizobiales; family Beijerinckiaceae; genus Allobosea; species Allobosea vaviloviae_B. The sequence goes on from NZ_LGSZ01000071.1 coordinate 8,727, forward strand.
AGCTTGCGGCCGGTGGCGAGTTGGTCGTGGACGAAGTCCATGGCCCAGATCTCATTCGTCCGCGTAGCCGGACGACGATCGTCGCGCAGCTTCGCCTTGACCCTGCGCTTGGGCGTCTTGTTCCGGAGCTGGAGGCCCAACTCCTTGTAAAGTCTGTAGATCCGCTTCGGATTGACATTCCAGCCCTCCCGCTTGAGCAGCACATGAATCCGGCGATAGCCGTAACGCATGCGCGTCTCGGCGATCTCCTTGATCCGTTTGATGAGGCCGGCCTGCCCGGTCCGTCGGGAGCGGTAGTGATAAGTCGAGCGCTCGACTGGCAGAGCGCGGCAAGCACGACGGATGCTCACCTGCCAGACTGCGCGCACATGATCGACCATCGACCGCTTGCGGGCAGGCCTTAGAGCTTTCGCTTGATGACGTCCTGCAGCATCTCCTTGTCGAGCGACAGGTCCGCCACGATCCGCTTCAGCCGGGCGTTCTCTTCCTCGAGCTGACGCAGCCGCTTCATCTCCGAGGGCATCAACCCGGCGTACTTCTTGCGCCAATTGTAGAAGGTCGCATCGCTGATTCCTGCCTTTCGGCAGACTTCCGGAACCGGCGTCCCTTCCTCAGCCTGGCGCAGGATGAAGGCGATCTGCGCCTCCGTGAACTTCGACTTCTTCATGCCGAAAACTCCGTCCGCAGCCCGTGCTGCTAAACTGGAATTCTCCAGCTTTGAACGGTCCAGGAAACCGGAGGCAGGTCAACCTCCACGTACAAAGGGAGCAAGGTTGCGAGAAAACGATATCGTGCATCCGCAACGCTTCCCATCGCAGCATGACGGAAGGAGGACCACCCGACGCCGGCGGTTGCTCCTCACCAATCCCTGCGGCGGCAGCGACAGTGCGAGAAAGCCCCCCGGCACTGGACCTTAATCTCGATCAAAGATTTCCGGTCGCGAAATGGCGACCCTCGCGGCCTCCGAAATGCTCGCCGCTGTAGCGCTGTCCTGCGTTATCCTCCGCAGCCGTGCCAAGGAACAGACTATGAGTTCGCCGCATTCTGACCATGGCCATCACGGGCATCGCGGCCATGAGGGTCACCAGGCGAGCGGGCACTCGGTCCACGACCGTCACGACAGCCCGAAGGTGGTCATGGCAGCCGGATCGAGCCATTCCGAGCATGCTGGACATGGCGGACACGACCATGGCGCCATGGTCGCCGATTTTCGCCGACGTTTCTGGGTAACGTTAGTCCTGACACCGCCGGTTCTGCTGCTGTCGCCGATGATCCAGCACTGGCTCGGCATTACCAGCGCCCTCGCTTTTCCGGGTGACGGCTATGTTCTCTTTGCGCTGTCCACGGCCGCCTATCTCTACGGCGGCTGGCCGTTCCTGACAGGCTTCGCCTCCGAGCTGCGTAAGGGGCAGCCCGGAATGATGACCCTGATCGCGCTGGCGATCTCGGCAGCCTATTTCTTCTCCGCCGCCGTCACCTTCGGCTTTCCCGGAGAGGCCTTCTACTGGGAGCTGGTGACGCTCATCGTCATCATGCTGCTCGGGCACTGGGTGGAGATGCGCTCCGTCATGGGCGCCTCACGCGCCCTCGAGGAGTTGGTGCGGCTCCTGCCGGACAGCGCAACGAGGATCGAGGCCGACGGCAGCACGCGCGAGGTTCCGATCTCGGCGCTGAAGCCGGGCGATCGCGTGATCGTCCGGCCGGGCGCCAAGGTCCCCGTCGACGGCAGGATCCTGGAGGGTTCCTCAGGCTTCAACGAGGCCATGCTTACGGGCGAGTCCAGGCCCGTCACCAAGACGGTCGGCGCGACGGCGATCGGTGGCGCGATCAACGGCGCCAACGCGGTGACGATCGAGGTGACCGCGACGGGCGACTCGACCTATCTCGCTCAGCTCATCGATCTCGTGAAGAAGGCCCAGGCGACACGCTCGCGCACGCAGGACGTCGCCAACCGGGCTGCGGCCTGGCTGACCTACATCGCCCTCATCGTCGGCTTCGGAACGCTCTTCGTCTGGTGGTTCCTCCTGTCCGCCCCTCTCGAATTCGCGCTCGAGCGGATGGTCACGGTGATGGTCGTGGCCTGCCCGCATGCGCTCGGCCTGGCCGTCCCGCTCGTTGTCGCCGTCAGTACCTCGCTCAGCGCCAGCAATGGCCTGCTGATCCGCGACCGCGCCGCCTTCGAACGCGCGCGCAATCTCAATGCTGCTGTCTTCGACAAGACGGGCACCCTGACCGAGGGCCGCTTCGGGGTCAGCGACATCGTGTTGCTCGGCGAGGGCAAGGTCGATGACGAGCTGGCCTTCGCGGCCGCAGCCGAAAGCCAGTCCGAGCACCCGATCGCCCACGGGATCGTTGCCGAGGCGAAGGCGCGGAACATCGTGCTGCCGAAGGCGACCGAGGTCAGCAACATCACCGGCGAAGGCATCGTCGCCAAGGTCGGCGACCAGGGCGTGCGCATCGTCAGTCCCGGCCATCTCGCCCGGCAGGGCCAGCCCGTCGAGCACCCGGAGCTCAAGCGACTCGAGGCCGAGGGCAAGACGGTCGTCGTGCTTGTCAGGGAGGGCACACCCCGGGCCCTGTTCGCACTCGCCGACATCGTCAGGCCGGAATCGAGGGAGGCGATAGCCGAGCTCACCCGCCTCGGCATCAGGTCGGTGATGCTGACGGGCGATGCCAGGGGTGTTGCAGAGACCGTCTCCAAGGAACTCGGCATCACCGAGTTCTTCGCCGAGGTGCTCCCCGACCAGAAGTCCGAGAAGATCAAGGAGCTTCAGGCGCGCGGGCTCTCGGTCGCCATGGTCGGCGACGGCGTCAACGACGCACCGGCCCTCGTCCAGGCCGATCTGGGCGTCGCCATCGGCGCCGGGACTGACGTCGCCGTGGAATCGGCCGACGTGGTTCTTGTCAGAAGCGATCCGCGCGATGTCGGGGCGATCCTGGGCCTGTCGCGCGCGACCTATCGCAAGATGGTTCAGAACCTGATCTGGGCGACCGGGTACAACACCATCGCCATCCCGATGGCCGCCGGCATTTCCTTTGGCACAGGCTTCCTGATGACCCCGGCCGTGGCTGCCGTCTTCATGTCCGCCAGCACCGTGATCGTCGCTATCAACGCGCAGTTCCTGCGCTTCTACAGGCGCCAGGCATGACTTCGACGAACCGACAGGAAAGCGTTCCGCGATGCGGCTGATCCTTCCCCTGCCCGGCAACGAGGCCTTCGCGCAACGGCTGGCGGATGCCGGAGGATGGGAGTTCGGCGCGCTCGAAACGCGCCGCTTTCCCGATGGTGAGAGCTATGTGCGCCTCCTGTCGGATGTCGCAGGCAGGCCGGTCGATCTCGTTGGCACGCTGGCCAGGCCCGACGAGGGCTTCCTGCGCCTGGTCTTCGCTGCGGATGCGGCTCGCTCGCTCGGAGCGCGGACGGTGACGCTGATTGCGCCTTACCTCTCCTATATGCGGCAGGATCGGCGTTTCAGGGCCGGAGAGGCCGTGACCTCGAGAAGCTTTGCGCGGCTCATCTCGTCGAGCTTCGACAGGCTGGTTACCGTCGACCCGCACCTGCACCGATATCCGGCGCTTTCCTCCCTCTATTCCATCGCCACGAGCACGCTGCATGCGGCCCCGCTTCTCGCCGACTGGATCGCGGCGGAAGTCCATTCGCCCCTCGTCATCGGCCCGGACGAGGAAAGCGAGCAATGGGTTTCGGCGATTGCCGAACGAGCCCGCGCTCCCTGGACGGTGCTTCGCAAGGTGAGGCATGGGGATCGCAGCGTCGATGTCGATGTGCCCGACCTGTCCGCATGGCAGGGGCGCCAACCCGTTCTCGTCGACGATATCGCCTCGTCCGGCCACACCCTGATCGAGGCGGCGCGCAAGCTCCCGCTGCAAGCATTTCCCAAGCCCGTCATTGCGGTCGTCCATGCCATCTTCGCCGACGATTCCTATGCTCGCCTGCGCACGCTATCCGAAAGGATCGTCTCCACGGACGCAGTCGAGCACGAGAGCAATGCCATCGGTCTTTCCTCACTGATTGCAGGCGAGTTGTCGGTCGCGGAAGATGCAGCGGAACAACTCGTGCGGCGGCGCAGGCCGCCCGAACCGCGCGACGAGGTTGAGCAAGCCGGATATGACTCCTTTCCGGCCAGTGACCCGCCACCCTGGACGTCCGGCCGATGAAGCCTCGCACGCAAATCGAGGTCCCGGGCGGGCAGAATGCGGTGACGAGCGCGAGGCTCAAGCGATCCGAATTGGCCTCGACTTTCGGCGCCGCTCTGTTCGGCGGCGGCCTCGGATTGCTGGTCGCCCGCTACGTTGCCGACCTTACGGTTCCCTTACTGCTGGCGGGAGCGCTCATGCATGCTTGGGGAATGTACGACAAGCACGCAATCGAGCGGGACCTGGGACGGCCCGAGGCGCCGTGGATGAGGGCGTTGTACTGGCTGTGCTGGCTGGTTCTGGCGGGCGTGGCTCTCACGATCATTCTGAGAGCGCTCCTCTATGCGGCTTCGGTCCAGGTATCCGCTCGCGCAGCAGCAGGCGCACTTCTCTCCTGAGAGCAATCCGCGCAGAAAGGTCCAGCGAGTGAACCACGATCCATCTCCCGAATTTCTGCGTTGGGCCAATGGCTATGGCGTCATCGAGCACTCGTCCGAAACCAGGGATCGCGTCCGGGCCCTGGGGGCGCGGCTGATCGCGGCCGGCAGAACGACCGAAGTGGATGCGTATTACCGCTTGCTCGCGGCGGCGGACCGCCTCGCGTCGGCCGCCATGTGGGCCGTCGTCCACATGACCTATGCCCGAAGGATGGACCTCTCCGGCGCGCCTTTGCCGCCGGAGGCCTTCAAGGCCACACCGGAGGGACATACCGGCGGCTCGCTCAATATGGTTCCCGCATTCGTCGGCTATCTCGTCGCCAACGCGATCACCGCGACGACGCGCTCCTGGCTCATGGGACAGGGGCATTGCGTCGCCTCCATAGAGGCGATCAACGCCCTTACCGGCGACGTGTCCGCCGTCCAAAAGGGCCGCTACGATCGTAGCGAAGCCGGGCTTTCGAGGCTTGCCACCGACTTCTATTCCTATGCGATCGACGGAAACGGACACGCCTCGGTTCCGCTCGGAAGCCACGCCGGCCCCAACACGGCCGGTGCGATCTCGGAGGGAGGGTACCTCGGCTTTGCCGAGGTACAATACGTTCACATGCCGCTCCCCGGCGAGCGGCTGGTCGCGTTCTTGAGCGACGGCGCCTTCGAGGAACAACGAGGTTCCGATTGGACGCCGCGCTGGTGGCGCGCCGAGGATTCCGGCATCGCGGTCCCGGTGATGATCCTCAACGGTCGCAGGATCGAGGAGCGAGCCCAAATCGCACAGCAGGGTGGCTCAGACTGGCTCGCCTCCCATCTGCGCCATAATGGGTTCGACCCTTTCACGATCGACGGGCGGGATCCAGCAGCCTTTGCCTGGGCGATCCTCACGGCGGAGGAGCGGCTCGAACGCTTCGCGGCCCGCCCGGACCGCCGCTATCCCGCGCCGATCCCCTACGTCATCGCCGAGACGGTCAAGGGCTTCGGGTTCCCTGGAGCGGGCACCAACGCCGCGCATAACCTGCCGCTCGGCGGCAACCCGTCGAACGACGAGGTCGCGCGCCAAGCGTTCAACGATGCCGCGCGGTCCCTCTTCGTGCCGTCGGACGAGCTCGATCGTGCCATCGGCGCGCTGGCGGTTCACGGGAAACAGAACCGCCCGCCCGAGAGCCGGCACCCGCTGGCGTTCCGGCACCCGCCCTCCCCTCGACTTCCTGAGCCCGATTGGACGAGGGCCGGCAGCCCGGCAGATTGCGCTATGCATGCGCTCGACCGGTGGTTCGTGCGCCTGGTCGACCACAACCCGGAACTGAGGCCGCGCGTCGGAAACCCCGACGAACTGCGATCCAATCACATGGGCGCTACGCTCGATCGCCTGCGCCATCGCGTGAACGTCTGCGAACCCGGGACCGCGGAGGCCGTGGACGGAGCGGTCATCACCGCTCTAAACGAGGAAGCGGTGGCGGGCGCGGCGCTTGCCAACAAAGGTGGCCTCAACCTGATCGTCAGTTACGAGGCCTTCGCCATGAAGATGCTCGGCGGCCTGCGACAGGAAATCGTCTTCGCCCGGCGACAGCGCGAGATCGGACGGCAGCCAGGCTGGATATCCGTGCCGCTCGTCGTCACCTCCCACACCTGGGAGAATTCCAAGAACGAGCAGTCGCATCAGGATCCCACGATCGGCGAGGCACTACTCGGCGAGATGTCGGACACCGCACGCGTCCTGTTCCCGGTCGACGCCAACACCGCTATGGCCGCCTTGCGCTCGGTCTATGGCGGCCGCGGACAGGTGGCCTGCCTGATCGTCTCCAAGCGCGACATGCCGCATCGGCTCGACGCCGAGACGGCCACCCGGTTCGTGGAGGACGGCGCGGCCCATTTCGAGGGCGTGCCGGACGCAGCCGACCTACAGATCGTCGCGATCGGCGCCTATCAGTTGGAAGAGGCGCTGAAGGCCGCCAGCCGACTTGGACGGCACGGTCATCGAGTCCTGGTCACAGGAATCTGCGAACCCGGACGCTTTCGTCAGCCGCGCGATCCTATCGAGGCGGCCTTTACGGCAGGCGACGATGCAGTCGCGGCGTTGTTCCCGCCGGATCTGCCGCGCGTGATCGTGACCCATACGAGGCCTGAACCCATGCTTGGCCTGTTGCGGCGGCTGGACGGCGGACCACGGCGGACCACGGCGCTCGGCTATATCAGCCGCGGCGGCACGTTCGACGTGCCCGGGATGCTCTTCGCCAATCGTTGCTCGTGGGCGCATCTGGTGGATGCGGCGGCGCCGCTCGCTGGCTGGTCCCAAGTCGACTTGCTCACACCCGCCGAGCGCGACGCCATCAATGGACGCGGCGACCCGGCCCACCTCCTAATCTCAACGACCTGAAGGGCCGTCACGCTCATGCTCACGCTCACCTCCCTCGGCGGCGCCGGTACGGTTACCGGCTCCAAGCATCTCCTTGCCCACAACGACACCCGCATCCTGATCGATTGCGGCCTGTTCCAGGGTCTCAAGAACCTGCGCGATCTGAACTGGGAACCGCTGCCCATCGACCCGTCGAGCATCGATGCGGTGGTGCTAACGCACGCCCACCTCGATCATTCCGGCTATCTGCCGAGGCTGGTTCGAGAGGGCTTTCGCGGCAAGATCTTCGCGACCGCCGCCACGAGCGACATCGCCGAATTGATCCTGATGGACAGCGCCCACCTCAACGAGAAGGACGCCGAATACGCCAACAGGAAGGGATTTTCTAAGCATAAGCCAGCCCTGCCGCTGTACGGAAGCCATGATGCCGAGCGCGCTCTCGAATTCTTCACATCGGTTCCATTCGGCGAGGTCGTTCGGCTTCCCGGTGGCGCCACGCTGAGGTTCCGGCACGCCGGGCACATCCTGGGTGCCGCCACCGCCGATATCGAATGGGGCGGACGCCGTATCGCCTTCTCCGGCGACATAGGGCGCTATGACGACCCGGTTCTCCCCGACCCCGAAGCCGTGCCCGAAGCGGACTATGTTCTCGTGGAATCGACCTACGGCAACCGCGTCCATGACCCGGCCGATCCCACCGAAGCGCTCGGTGCGATCGTCAAGAGAACGGTCGAGCGGGGCGGAACGCTGGTGATCCCGGCCTTCGCGGTCGGGCGCGCCCAATCGCTGCTCTACCATCTGTGGAAGCTCAAGACGAATGGGCAGCTTGCCAACGTCCCGATCTACCTGGACAGCCCCATGGCGATCGATGCAACCAATCTGCTGCACGCCCATCGCGCCGACCATCGGCTGCCTGTGGAGGTGTGCACCGCCGTCTGTGCGGTCGCGACCTATACTCGGGACGTCGAGGGTTCCAAGGCGATCACGGCCAGCCCCTATCCCAAGGTGGTGATCTCGGCGAGCGGGATGGCGACCGGCGGGCGCGTCCTCCACCATCTCAAGGCGTTTGCCCCCGACTCGAAGAATACGATCCTGTTCTCCGGCTTCCAGTCTGCGGGCACTCGCGGCCGCGCCATGCTGCAAGGCGCACACGAGACCAAGATCCATGGCGAGTGGATCCCCGTCCAGGCGGAAGTCGCCGAGTTGTCGATGCTCTCCGCGCACGCTGACGCGAACGAATTGATGCGCTGGTTGTCGGGCTTTCGGCGCGCGCCAAGCCGCGCCTTCATCGTTCACGGTGAGGATGATGCTTCGGAAGCCTTGCGCGTGCGAATCGACCGCGAGCTCGGCTGGAACGCCACCATCCCTCGCATGAACCAGTCCTTCGACCTATGACGATGCCCAACGATCCCGCCGTCACCCAACCGACGTTGCGAGCCAGGCGGCTACACCTGCACTCGCAGCACCAGGCGGTCGTCGTCATGCGGACCGACTGCCACGTCTGTCGCTCCGAGGGATTGGCCGCCCGATCACAGGTTCTGCTTTCCAATGGCGAGCGGCATGTCCAGGCGACGCTGTTCCAGGTCGAAGGGGACTCGCTCCTCGCCCTCGATGAGGCCGGGCTTTCCGAGACGGCCTGGGACCTTCTCGGCATCACGGAGGGCGAGGCGATCACCGTCAGCCATCCGCCCGCCATCTCGTCGTTGGCAAGCGTGCGCCGGCGCATCTACGGCAACCGGCTCGATGCGCAGGCGTTCTCCGCTATCGTCGGGGACGTGGTCGCCGGGCGCTACACCGACGTCCATCTCGCAGCCTTCCTGACGGCCAGTGCCGCGTTGCCGCTGAACGAGGGCGAGACGGCCGATCTGACGGATGCGATGGTCAAGGTCGGTGACCATCTGCGATGGGATGCACCGATCGTGGTCGACAAGCACTGCGTCGGCGGCCTTCCCGGCAACCGAACGACCCCGATCGTCGTCGCCATCGTTGCGGCGAACGGCTTGGTCATGCCCAAGACCTCCTCCCGCGCCATCACCTCTCCGGCTGGAACGGCCGATACCATGGAGACGCTCGCGCCGGTCGATCTCGACATGGCGAAGCTACGGCGAGTGGTCGAGGCCGAGGGCGGATGCGTGGCATGGGGCGGCGCCGTGCACCTCAGCCCCGCGGACGACATCTTCGTTCGCGTCGAGCGTGAACTCGACGTCGACACCGAAGGTCAGCTCATCGCATCGGTCCTCTCGAAGAAGATCGCCGCGGGCTCGACCCATGTCGTCATCGACATCCCCGTCGGGCCGACCGCCAAGGTCCGCAGCGGCGAGGCCGCCGATCATCTCGCGGATCGCATGAGCGCGGTCGCGGCACGTTTCGGCCTCAGCGCGACATGTCTCCAGACCGACGGGGCACAGCCCGTGGGGCGAGGTATCGGCCCGGCCCTCGAGGCTTTCGATGTCCTCGCCGTGCTCCAGAACGCGCCCGATGCCCCCGACGATCTGCGCCAGCGTGCCGCCCTGCTCGCGGGCGCGGCCCTTGAGATCGGTGGCAAGGCCGAACAAGGACGCGGCACCGTGATGGCCCTTGAAACGTTGAGCAGCGGCAAGGCCTGGACGAAGTTCGAGGCAATCTGCCGGGCGCAGGGCGGGTTGCGCGCACCGCCAAAGGCATCGAGCGTCCACGCGCTCGTCGCCCCAAGCGCTGGTCGCGTGGTTCATATCGACAACCGCAAGGTCGCCAGGCTTGCCAAGCTGGCGGGAGCGCCGGAGGCCAAGGCCGCGGGCGTCCATATGGAGGTCCGGTTGGGCGCGACGATCGACAGGGGCCAGCCCCTCCTGCATGTCCACGCCGAAACGGCTTCGGAATTATCCTACGCGCTCGACTACGCCTCGCGTGCCGGAGACATCGTCAAGGTCGAGCCGTGAGGCTCGAGCTATGGCCTTCCACGCTGGCTTGTCCCGGGACGCAGGCGTTCAACGTCTACCAACGAACCATGCATTGGATCGTGCCGCTCCTTTGCATCATCCAGGTGCCGACGGCCTGGGCGATCCAGCGCACGCACCTGGCGCACGGCTTCCTCAAGCCTGCTCCCATCGACTTGTTCCTGCATCAGGTTCACGCCTGGAGCGGATGGCTGATCCTGCTGATGGCGCTGCTACAGCTTGCGATCCGGCTCGTCCGCGGCAAGCCCCTTCCTCCCGATGGCACCTCGCGATTGGAAGCTCGGGTAGCTTCAGCCACACACATAGCGCTGTACGGCCTCTTGATCGCGCTGCCGGTGACCGGAACGATCGCGATGTATCTCACCTTCCGGGTCGCGCCTCTCCATAGATACCTGAGCTGGTTGCTCCTGGCATTGGTCCTCATCCACATCGTCGCTGCGCTCTGGCATCACCTCTATCGCCGCGACGACGTCTTGCGCAGGATGATCAAGGGCTGATGAGGCGTGCCGTCGCCAGGAACCGGGCGTCGGAGATCGGCTCCGGAGCGGACGCACAATGGACTCGTTGATCCCGCAGCTCGGCCTTGCTCTGGCCATCGGCTTGCTCGTCGGACTGGAGCGTGGGTGGCGAGAACGCGACACGCCCGATGGCGGCCGGACGGCGGGTATACGCACCTTTGGGATCTCTGGACTGCTGGGCGGCGTCGCCGCGGCCCTCAGCCTCAGCCTGAACACGCCCGCGGTCCTCATCGCCACGTTCCTGGCCTTCACCGCCGTCTTTGCGTGGTACCAGGCGCGCGAATCCATGCACGACGAGAGCTTCAGCGTGACCGGTGTCATCGCCGCTCTCGGCGTGTTCGCGCTCGGCGCCCTCGCGGTCACGGGCGATCAACGCGTCGCGGCGGCGGGCGGAGCCGCGCTCGCGGCCGTTCTTGCCAGTCGCGATCTCCTGCACGGGCTGCTCAGGAGGATTTCCTGGATCGAACTGCGCTCGGCACTCGTGCTCGCCGTGATGACCGCGATCGTCCTGCCCCTCCTGCCTGCGCGTACGATCGATCCATGGGGAGGCTTCAACCCCCGGCAAGTGTGGCTGTTCACGGTGCTGACGGCCGCGATTTCCTATCTCGGCTATATCGCCGTCCGGGCCCTCGGTACCGCTCGCGGCGTCCTGGTAGGCGGCCTGGCAGGCGCGATCGTCTCCTCGACCGCCGTCACCGTCGCGCTGGCGCGAACGGCGGCAGCGGGAGGAAGTCCCTGGCCGCTCGCCGGAGCGGCTGCGCTCGCCGCGGGCGTTTCCGTGCTGCGCGTGGCGGGGATCGTGACCATCGTCGCGCCATCGCTGCTCGGCGTTTCCGGCACCGCGATGCTTGCCGCGATTGTCGGCTTCGGGGCATCCGGCGCCCTCTTTCTGTCGCGGGGACGGGTGGACGGAGACGGTACGGAACCGCCCCGAAATCCCTTCGAGCTCGGACCGCTCCTGGCCTTCGCCGTGCTCTTCGGCGTCGTCTCGACGATCAGCGCCGTGCTGTCGATCGGAAGCAGCCGCGGAATGATCGCGACCTCCGCGATCTCGGGGCTTTTCGACGTGGACGTCGCCGTGCTCAGCGCCTTGCGGCTTCTCGGGCAGTCGGCATCGCCCGAGGCCGTCGGCCACGCTGTCCTGCTGGCGCTCGCGAGCAATGCTGTCGGGCGCATCTCGGTCGCGATCGCAACCGGACCTGTCCGCTTCTGGTTGCCATACATCGGCGCCACGATCGTCGCGGCTGCGTTGGGTTACGCGGCATTCGTCACCTTGCCGCATTTCGAGTGGGCGGGCCTCCTGGGCACTCCGAATCCTTGATCGGGGTTAATTCGCGACGTCGGGCATTGCGCTAGCTTTGGGTCCGAGGATCCACCGTTGAGCGGATGCGGACTTTGGCGAAGACCATTGCCGGACTGAGAAGAGCGCTGATCGTGGCGCTCGCGTTCGTGCTGATCGCGGTACCGACGATCAGCGCCCATCCCGTCCATTGCCTGGAGGAGCCGACGGCTGGGTTCTCCCAGGTCGACGCATCGAAAATCACAGCGAGCCAACACCAACATGGGCACGGCAACCCGGAGGCCGGAAGGCCGTCAGGTCCATGCTGCGCGGCGGCGTGCAACGCCTGCGGCATTACCATTGCAGCAGCCCCGAGATCCTCAAGCACCACCGTTGAGGCGGTCGCGTATCGCCGACAGGAGGAGCAACCCGGTGGCCTCGTGGCCCGTCCACCCCATGGCCCTCCTCGATACCGATCCGAGCGGTCCGTCTGACATCCAGGTCGTCCAGCTCAACGCATGTCTGCCAACAAACCGGATCAACGACCCTGCCGTCGCAGGCCGAAACAGGACATTCATCATGAACCGTCGCAGATTCCTCACTGCCGCAATGACCGGGGCCGCGGCGCTCGGCGCGAACGCCTTGATGCGCCCCGCCGCCAGTCTCGCCCAGGGAGCGAGCAGCCCATCACCGATCGACCTCCGGGTCGTCAGCCGGACCATCGAAGTCCACGGGAGGAGCGCCCGCGTGTTCGGCCTTCTGCAACCCGATGGCCGCCATGGGCTCATCCTGGAAGCGGGATCGAACTTCGACGTCCGCCTTGCCAACGAAATCGGCGAGGCCACGATGATCCACTGGCATGGCCTGACCCCTCCTTGGCACCAGGACGGCGTGCCGGACAATCCGAAGCCACTGCTCAAGCCGGGCGATGTCGCCCGCTACACCTTCCCCGTAGGCGCTGGCGGCACACATTGGATGCACGCTCATACGCTTCAGGAACAGAACCTGCTGGCGGCCCCCCTCATCGTCAGGACGGCCTCCGATCTCGCGCGCGACGAGCAGGAGGTGGTCGTCCTGCTGCACGACTTCTCCTTCAAGCCCGCCGAGGAATTGCTCGCGAAGCTGAAGGGCGGCGGAGGTCACGCCGCGCCGATGGACCATTCCGCGATGGGCCACGGGGGCAACACTCACCAGCCTGCGACGACAAGCCAAGCGACGGCCAGCGACCTCAACGACATCGACTACGATGCCTATCTCGCCAATGATCGCGCTCTCGATGATCCCGACGTGATCCGGGTGGAGCGTGGCGGCCGGGTCCGCCTACGCATCATCAACGGCGCCACCGCGACGGCCTTCACCATCGAGACTGGATCGGTTCCCGGCACGCTCTTTGCGGTGGATGGCAGGGACGTCGAGCCGATCGTCGGCACGGCCTTCCCGCTCAGCATGGGCCAGCGGCTCGACATCCGGCTGTCCTTGCCTGTGGGTCCGGGCGCCTATCCCGTTCTCGCGCTGCGTGAAGGGGCCAGCGAACGCACCGGGGTGATCCTCGCCACGCAGGGAGCCTCGGTGCAACGCGTCGCCGGAAGCGCCGAGCACGCCGGTCCGATCGTCGAACTCGGACTCGAGCGGAAGCTGCGGGCCCTGCATTCGCTTCCCGTCCGGGCTCCCGATCGCCGCTTCGCGCTGACCCTCACCGGCCGGATGCAGGACTACACGTGGGGGATCGGCGGCGCGGACGATCTCCGGATCCGGAAAGGCGAGAGGATCGAGGTCACGATGCGAAACGCATCGATGATGTCGCATCCGATGCACCTGCACGGTCATCATTTCCAGGTCACCGCCATCGACGGGGTATCGCTCCCGGGAGCCGTGCGCGATACGGTCCTCGTGCCGCCGGACGCAGCCGTGACGATCACGTTCGATGCCGACAATCCCGGCCGCTGGCCGTTGCATTGTCACCACCTCTACCACATGGCGACGGGCATGATGGCCCAGCTTGCCTATGAAGGGATCGGCTAGCCTCGGCCGGCGCGTCACCGCATCTGGACTCAGCTTTCGGCGCCCGGACCCGTGCACATGGCCTGTCCGGGCGCTCGCCTGAACTGAAGCGTCCATTCGTGGGGCGTTCTCGTCGATCTCGACTACCCTGGCTCCCGCGTCCGGTGGACGAAAGTTTCCATGCCGCGGTCCCTCAGAAATCCAATCTTGTGGTATAATATACGAGGCACGGTTCCTTGATCCAAGGAGGCGAGAATGGGTCTCCAGGGTGTCCTTTTCGCAGCGGCGGGACTGCTGCCCTTCCTCGTCGCTTCCACTGAGATCGCTCAAGCTCATCCCTCGGGATTGCGATTGGGCGCCCAAGAGATCACGCAAGCGGTTCACGGCAAGCTATGCACTACGCCGGGAGGCGCGAGGTTCGCGTTCGGAGCCGACGGACACTTCGCGTATGACGGGCTATGGCAGACCACTGGCAGCTATGTGGTCGCCGACAATTCGATCGTAGTCACGTTCGACAGCGGCCTTCGTCGAGCTTTCGCGATGTCCGTCAGGGATGGCGTACTCTACATGGAACAGACACGCGTATCGTGCGCCAACGGTGGATGATAGGCGGTTCGTCTTGCGCCCACTGCGGCAAAGGGGCGATGCCGTCGCGGACAACGACTTCAACGGTGCTGCTTCAGATGGTGGCCGCTCGGCGCCGCCGGCGATGGATTGCGGTAGCCACGCAGAACATCATATCGCGCGATCTGATCCGAGGTGAGAAGGCCAGCCGTCTCGATATGGGCCTGCAAATGTACCGCCCGCAATGAGCCCTGCCTGGTGCCGATTTGGGCCGTCAGTTCACGCAGGCGCAATGGCTCGATCGTGCGCCGTGCGAAGGCCACATCGAGCTTGAGCTCCAAGTCCAGGATTTCGGCGCCCAACGCCATCGCGCCCGCTTTCATGCGCGCCTCGGATTTCTTCAAGCCGCTGCGCTGTTCGGCCGAAAGCTGGAGTTCGGACGCCAGTTCGAGCGCGTGAAGTGGACCGGGATATCGGTTGAGTTCCGCGGGCTTGGCCAAACCCATGCCGCGCCCCAAAGACAGGTCATCGATCTCATTTCGTGAGAGAGCCTTGATCTCGCGCGCCTCCTGGCCAGCGTAAGGACTCACGGATTGAGCCGAGACGGGAGCGACCCATCCGGAGATCGCCAGGATGAGCAGGCTGAACGCGATTGCTTTGATCATGGAACGGTCTCCTCGATCATTCCGATAAGGGTGTCGGAAGCGCCGCAACATGATTGAAATCATGTCAGCTCGATAATGCCGTTTCCTCTCCGAATGATCCGTTCGGATTCCAACAGCGCGAGCGTCCGGTACAGAACCTCAGGCGCCAGACCGATCATCGCCGCGATGTCCTTCAGCGGCCCGCCGATGGTAATGGTGCGGCCGTCGACGCCGGTTCGCGCCACGAGGTAGCCGAGCACCCGCTCTCGCGCCGAGCGAACATCGCGCAGGGTCAAGGCGGACCGGAGTTCCATCACCTGCCGAGCAAGGTCCGCCGTTAGCTCCAACCGTGCGGTCGCATCGCCCTCCAACAGGGCGAGCGCCGCTGACTTGGGAAAGCAGGCGACCGAGCTCTCCGCCACGGCCCGCGCATCGCAATGATATGTCTCGACGAACAACGAGGCTTCGGCGAAACGCTCTCCCGGTCCGGCGACGAAGAGGAGGGTCTCGCACCCACTGGCGCTGAAGCGCGCAAGGCGAATCTGCCCTCTGCGGACCAGGAAGAAGCCCCGCGTCGCATCCCCGCTCGCGAATAGAGTCTCGCCCGCCGCGAGTTCCCGAATGACCGGCTTCAATCCGGCGAGGATGGACGCCATTGCCATCAGATCTGTTGCAGCCCCCGATAGCGCGCGAAAACATGCTGCCTGCTGGCGGAAAAGATGACGACGTCATAATCCTCGGGCGCCTGCCCGGGCACCTGCATTCCTGGTGAACCGACCGGCATCCCTGCAACCGCGAGGCCCGTCACCTTCGGGCGCTCGATCAGAAGCCGCTTGATCGCCTCGGCCGGAACGTGGCCTTCGACGACATAGCCACCGATTTCGGCGGTGTGGCAGGACATCAGACTATCGGGCACACCCAGCCGGGTCTTAAGCGGCGTGACGTCGGCAACCTCAACCATCTCAACCGGAAAGCCTGCTTTCCGCATATGCGTGACCCAGCCGCGGCAACAGCCGCAATTGGGATCCCGGGTCACGACCATCTTCGGAGGCGTCTCGGCGGCCGAAACAGGGCGCCGCAGCGCGAACGCTGAAACCGCCTGTGCGGCGCCGATCAACAGCGCGCGGCGGGATAGGGAAAGCTCGATCGGCACGATTGTCTCCTTTGCCTTGGTTAGGTCCTTCTCCAGTCGCGCGTCCAGCACCTTCACCGGAAGAAGACGTATTTTACGAGCGCGGCGATCACGAGCAGCAGAACCGCGATTCCGAGCAGGCCCGCGAGACCCATGCCCCAGCCCATTTCACCCATCATGTCGTGCATGCCTGGTCCCTCCATCATTCGACAGCAGCAACAAGGGGCGCTGAGGCGGCTTCCGATGCTGCCTTCTCAGGCGCCAGGGTCGACGGCAGCCGCCAGCCCTTGACCAGGCCGTAGATCGCCGGGATCACCAGCAGCGTCAGCACGGTCGAGGAGACCATTCCGCCGATCATCGGCACGGCGATCCGCTGCATCACCTCCGAGCCCGTGCCGGTGTTCCAGAGGATGGGGAGCAGTCCCGCCATGATCGCGACCACGGTCATGATCTTCGGCCGCACGCGTTCGACGGCACCGAGCATGATTGCCTCATGCAGGTCCGCGCGGGTGAACGCCCGCCCCTGTGCTTCACAGCGCGCACGCACCTCGCCGAGCGCGTGATCGAGGTAGATCAGCATGATCACGCCGGTCTCGGCAGCGACGCCGGCGAGCGCAATGAAGCCGACCGCAACGGCGACCGACATGTTGAAGCCGAGCCACCAGAGCAGCCAGATGCCGCCGACCAGCGCGAATG
>NZ_LGSZ01000089.1 GCF_001298265.1 Allobosea vaviloviae
GCCGCTCGATCGCGCCCAGAACCTCCGCCCGAACCATCGCCATGACCTTAAAGCGAGACTTAAGGTCATACCGTCCGGGAAATGCCGCCTACCGCGCAAGGCGGCCAAGACCGGACGGTTACGATTGATCGATCGTTGCGAAAGGCGCGGATAGGTCGTCGTGCGAGGGACCGACGCCAACACTCGTAATAAAATCGAGTTCGGTGTCACACCTTGCCCCCTGCTAATGTCTAATGAATTAGCGAGGTGATTTCGCGGAGGTTTCCATTGGTTGAAGACAAGGACATTCTCATCCGTCAGGCAAAGGATGACGATGCGGCCGCTCTCTCGGAGTTGGTGAAGGGCGTCCAGGACAAGGTGTTCCGGCTGTCGATACGCATGCTGGCTGATCCCGAAGCAGCGCAAGACGCCACGCAGGAAATTCTGATCCGGGTTATCACGAAGCTGTCGACGTTCAAGGGCGACAGCCGCTTCGAGACTTGGGTCCACAAAGTCGCGGTGAACTACCTCCTGACGGCGCGCAAGGTCATTGCACGCGATCCCGGCCTATCATTCGAGACCTTTGGCCAGGATCTCATCGACGGACTCGTTGATGAGAATTTGGCCTCGCCTGAGGATCACGTCATGCTGAACGATCTGCGTCTGCGCTGCACTATGGCGATGCTGATGTGTCTCGATCGCAAGCACCGCGCGACCTATGTGCTGGGTGAAGTGTTGGAGATGGAAAATACCGAGGCTGCGCTGATATTGGGTATCGAGCCGGCGGCATTCCGAAAACAACTTTCGCGCGCGCGCGCCAGCGTTCAGGAATTTACCGCCGCGCATTGCGGTCTGGCGAGCCCGACCGCTCCTTGCTCCTGCCCAAGACGGCTGCCTGCGGCGCTGAACTGTGGGCGGCTCGGCGCGGCACCCTATGCCGCCTTCGGCGAAGCGCCCAGCTATGCGGCAGCAAAGGTGATGGCCGGCGCCGTCAATTCGGGGCTTGCCGCCGTCAAGCTTCAGCGCGCGACCGGGCCGTTGCGCGCACCGGAGGACTTTGCCGCAAAAGTATTGAGCCTCGTCGACCCGCCCGACTAGTCACTAAAGCAACCCACAAAAGGAGAAACAACATGAAACGCGCATTTGCGTGCACGCTACTGCTTTGCCTAGCCTCAGTACAAATTGGTCACGCCAAGGAGGCAAAACCCGTTCCCTCTCAACTACATCAAACAGGAGAAAAGACCATGAATAGCGATGAAGCGGCGGTTCAGGCGGCCGTCGACAAGATGACCTCTGCGTTCGAGAAGAATGATATCGACGCAGTGATGAACGCCTATGAGCCCGGCGCCGCCGTGGTGTTCGAGCCGGGCCAGCCTGTTACGGACGAGCAGCAGTTGCGGCAGGTGTTCGGAGGCATGGCGGCTGCCAAGCCGGTCTTCACCTATTCAGGCCACGAGGTGGTGGTAAGCGGCGACACAGCTGTCCATATCGCGCCCTGGCAAATGGTAGCACACACGCCGGACGGACAGGAAATCCGGCAGTCCGGGCTGTCCGTTGCCGTGCTGCGTCACCAAGCGGACGGATCGTGGAAAATGCTAATCGACAACCCCCATGGCGCGCGCTTGTTGACCCGAGAAAAGTAAAAAAAGCCGCTAAACCGACCGTATTGGTCGTGTCCCATAGCGTGGTGTAGCTGAGGAAGTCATCGGTGATTGCCGGTTAGGTTTGGTTTGCGAACGCCAGCCTTGAGCCGAATGATCCCCGATGACAGACGCAATAATGAACCTGGGCGGGCTGCTGGAGAAGAGCCGCGACGTGGATGTGCTGCGCGAGATGATCGGCTTTAGACTAGCACCTGCAATGTCAAAAGCATCCAGCAGGAGGCAACCCGACCATGCTCGTAGCAGACCGTATCGTCCGTCTAAGGACCGTTCCGGCCCGCACCGGCCTCAGTCGCTCAACCATCTTCCGCAAGATCGTCGAGGGCACGTTCCCAGCCCAGCTAAAAGTCAGCATGAACGGCACCGGCTGGCACGAATCCGATATCGATTGTTGGATAGCCAATCCAACCGGCTGGCGGCCACCAGAGGCGGCGGAGAAAATGCACGCAAGCCGCGCGTAGTTCAGAGGTCGTCGTCCAACTCGTCGTCGTGAATCTCGGCGGCGCGCTGCTTCGCGTCGGTGATCAGCTCTTTGGCAAACTCGCCCTTCACTCAGGCATCGAGCATGTCAGCCCAGCATTGAAGCATGATCTTGCGCTCGGCTAGATAGCGGTTGAGGTTGTAAGCAGCCGCGATCCGGTGCATCCCGTCGCGGTCCGTCACCTTGTAGAGCTCGGCCTTTGGCTTGAGGTTTTTCAGTCTTTGACCGTGAGATCGCCCAAAGATCCGCATCCGGTCAGGGGGCGAACGGATACCAACAAAGGGAGTGTTGGTAGCGAAAGCCCGTCTTGGCCATCCTGCGCCATACCAACATCGCTACCAACAAAGTGGCCGGGCTGGGGGGATATGCAGTGATACGGGGTTGGGATGAAAGTCCTTGGTAGTCAGAAGGATCTGGCGATTTCTGGCACGGCGCGGGATGGTCTGAAACCACCCTAGTTCACTCCCACTCAATCGTGCCGGGCGGCTTGCTCGTCACGTCGTAGACGACGCGGTTGATGCCCTTGACCTCGTTGATGATGCGCGTCGCCGTGCGGCCGAGGAAGGCCATGTCGTAGGGGTAGAAATCTGCCGTCATGCCGTCGACCGAGGTGACGGCGCGGAGCGCGCAGACATGGTCGTAGGTGCGATAGTCGCCCATCACGCCGACGGTGCGCACCGGCAGCAGCACAGCGAAGGCCTGCCAGATCACGTCGTAGAGCCCGGCCTTGCGGATCTCGTCAAGATAGATCGCATCGGCCTTGCGCAGGATGTCGAGCTTCTCTTTGGTGATTTCGCCGGGGCAGCGGATCGCGAGGCCTGGCCCCGGGAAGGGATGACGGCCGACGAAGGCTTCCGGCAGGCCGAGCTCGCGGCCGAGCACCCGGACCTCGTCCTTGAACAGCTCGCGCAGCGGCTCGACGAGCTTCATCTTCATGCGCTCGGGCAGGCCGCCGACATTGTGGTGGGACTTGATGGTCACGGACGGACCGCCGCTGAACGAGACGCTCTCGATCACGTCGGGATAGAGCGTGCCCTGCGCCAGGAAGTCCGCGCCGCCGATCTTGGCAGCCTCGGCATCGAAGACGTCGATGAAGAGCCGGCCGATGGTCTTGCGCTTGGCTTCCGGATCGGAGCCGCATTTGGCGAGTTCGGACAGGAAAAGCTCTTCCGCCTCAACATGAACCAGCGGGATGTTGTAGTGGTCGCGGAACAGGCGCACGACCTCCTCCGCCTCGTTCATCCGCATCAGCCCGTGGTCGACGAAGACGCAGGTGAGCTGGTCGCCGATCGCCTCATGGATCAGCACGGCCGCCACGGCGGAATCGACGCCGCCCGACAATCCGCAGATGACGCGGCCCGAACCGACCTGGTCGCGGATCTTCTTCTGCATCTCGGCGCGATAGGCCGACATGCTCCAGTCCGGCGTGCAGCCGCAGATGGTGACGACGAAGTTACGCAGGAGCTTGCCGCCATCGGGCGTGTGCACCACCTCGGGGTGGAACATCGTCGAGTAGAAGCGCCGCGCCTCGTCGCTCGCCACCGCATAAGGCGCGTTTTCCGAGGTCGCCTTGACGGTGAAGCCCGCGGGCAACTGCGTGACGCGGTCGCCATGGCTCATCCAGACGGGGTAGCGGCCGCCCTCCTCCCAGACGCCCTCGAACAGCGCCGACGGCGTGACGATCTCGACATCGGCGCGGCCGAATTCCGCAGCATGGCCGCTCTCGACCTTTCCGCCCAGTTGCTCCGCCATGGTCTGCTGGCCATAGCAGATGCCCAGCACCGGCAGCCCGGTCGAGAACACCTCCTGCGGCGCGCGCGGCGAGCCTTCGTCGGGCACCGAGGCCGGTCCGCCAGAGAAGATCACGCCCTTGGGCTTCAGCCTCTGGAAGGCCTCTGAGGCCGACTGGAACGGCGCGATCTCGCAATACACGCCGATCTCGCGGATGCGCCGCGCGATGAGTTGCGTCACCTGCGAGCCGAAGTCGATGATGAGGATGGAGTCGTGATGCGTTTCGCTCGTCATCGCGCTCGGTTAAGCCATCGCGCGATGGCGTGCAACGGCCTGTTTGGCGGATCAGGCCCCGCGCTGCACGCAAGCCAGATAGAAACCGTCCGTGCCCGTGCGCCGCGGCGAGAACTGCACCCCATGCACCGTCGCAAAACGCGCCAGCAGGCTGAAATCTCCCTCCTCCGATGCCAGCACCTCTGCGAGCGGCACGGCGGCGAAGCCGGTCTGCCGCGCCAGGAAGGCGGAGATGGCCGCGTCGTTCTCGTCGGGCAACACCGAGCAGGTGATATACGCGATCCGGCCACCCAGTTTCACCAGCCGCGCGGCGCGCGCCAGAACCTCGGCCTGGTCCTTGACGCGCTCGGCCAGCGCGCCCGGCCGCACCCGCCATTTGGCATCGGGATTGCGCCGCCATGTGCCCGAGCCCGTGCAGGGCGCGTCGACGAGGACGAGATCAGCCTGTGCCTCGATATCGGCCAGCGGCTCATGGCCGCGCGAGCGCGGAATCCGGATCTCGACGTTTGCCGCCCCCGAGCGCGCCAGCCGCTCATGCAGCGGCCCCAGGCGGCGGGCATCAAGGTCGGTGGCGAAGAGCCGCCCCTGATTGGCCATCAGCGCCGCCAGCGCCAGCGTCTTGCCGCCGGCGCCGGCGCAAAGGTCGACCACGGTCTGACCGGGCTTTGCTCCAGCGAGCAGCGTGACGAGTTGCGAGCCCTCGTCCTGGATTTCGAAGCCGCCGGAAAAGAACGCAGGCTCCGATTGCAGCGACGGCCCGCGCCCGTCATGGCCCGGCTGGAAGCGCAGCGCGTCGGGCGACCAGGCTCCAGCCTCCGGCGCGGCATGGGCGAAATCGACCATCAAGGCAGCGCGCGTGGCCTTGAGCCGGTTGGCGCGAATGTCGATCGGCGCGCGACCGCTCAAGGCCTCGCCCTCCGCTACGGCCTCGGCTCCGAACGCCGCGGCAAAAGCCGGCCAGAGCCAGTCCGGCACGTCGGCGCGGACCCAGTCCGGCGCGCCGGTCAGCGAAAGCGCGACCAGACGGTCGACCTCCTCGCCTTCGAGCGGCGCCGGGGCGTGGCCCTCGCCGGAAAACAGCGAGGCGATCTCCTCCAGACCCAGGCCGCGCAGCCGCGCCAGCATGCCGAGCACGAGCGCGCGCGGCGCCTCGGAGCCCATGACATAAGCGCTGGAGGCCTTGCGGCGCAGCGCGTCATAGACCAGCGAGGCGATCGCGGCACGGTCTTTCGAGCCGGCGAAGCGGCGCGACAGGCCCCAGTCCTTGAGCGCGTCGGCAGCCGGGCGGCGGCGCGAGATCAGGTCTTCCAGCACCTCGATGGCGGCGCTGATGCGGGCTGCGGGCGTCATGTCGTTGAACGGCTCATGATGGCGAATTCCGGAACCGGACGCATCGCCTGCTCAGGCTCTGATGCGGTCCATATCGAGATCGGACGAAGTCGAGCATGACGCATGATCATGGCGCCTACGACGACATACTCTTGACGCGGTCCTTCCACAGGCTGAAACACGAGGCAACTGCCTCTTGCAACAAAAGGTCACGGTCCATGCAGCGCGCCAGCCAAATCGTTCTCGCTTCCGTCCTTGCGCTCGCGCTCGCCGCCTGCGCCACGGCGCCTGCTCCCGACCTGACCCCGCCGCCCGGCAAGCGCCTCGACGCCAAGACCACGCTCGAGAACGGCCCACGTCGCTGAGGCTTCGCCTCCTCGCGCACCGGCCGCGGGGAGGCCCCTCGGGCGTTCAACCGCCTGTCACATCATCCGCCCAGGGTCTGCCCGGAAACGACGCGACCAAGGAGTGATGCGATGATGACCAAGACCCTGCTATCGGCCGGCCTCGCCGCCTGCCTCGGCTTTGCCACTGCGCCCGAGACCGCGCTGGCGCAAGCCGCCACCCCGACGCTGTCGGGACAGAAGCCGCTGATCGTCGGCCATCGCGGCGCCAGCGGCTACCGCCCCGAGCACACGCTGGAATCCTACAAGCTCGCGATCGAGCTGGGCGCCGATTTCATCGAGCCCGATCTGGTCGCGACCAAGGATGGCGTCCTGATCGCCCGGCACGAGCCGGTGATGAGCGGCACGACCGACGTCGCGACCCGCCCTGAATTCGCCAGCCGCAAGACGATCCGCAAGCTCGACGGCATCGAGACCAATGACTGGTTCGCCGGCGATTTCACCCTGGCTGAAATCAAGACGCTGCGGGCCAAGCAGGCCTTCGCCGATCGCGACCAGTCGCATAACGGCAAATACGAGATCCCGACCTTCGATGAGATCGTCGCTCTCGCCAAGTCGGAAAGCGCCCGCCTCGGCCGCACCATCGGCGTCTATCCTGAGGTCAAGCATTCGATCTTCCATGCCGCCATCGGGCTGCCGATCGAGGAGCGCCTGCTCGAGGCGTTGAAACGCGCAGGGTGGACCGAGAAATCTTCGCCCGTCATCATCCAGAGCTTCGAGACCGCCAATCTCCGCTACCTGCGCGGCAAGACCCAGGTCCGGCTGTCGCAGCTCGTCGATGCCGACGACGTCGACAAGGATGGCGGCATCGTCCTCGCAGCCCCCTTCGACAAGCCCTACGACTTCGTCGTGACCGGCGACAAGCGCACCTTCAAAGACCTTGTCACCGCCGAGGGCCTGAAGGAGGTCGCGACCTATGCCGACATCATCGCGCCGTGGAAGCCCTATCTGATGGCGGGCAAGCAGGTGCTGGGCGATGACGGCAAGCCGCAGGATCTCAACAAGGACGGCGCCATCGACGAGCGCGACCGCGTCCTGCTACCCGCGACCGACGTCGTCAAGAACGCGCATGCGGCGGGGCTCCTGGTCCATAGCTGGACCTTCCGCAGCGAGCCCAAGCGCCTCGCTTCCGATTTCAAGGGCGATCCGGCCGCCGAGTACAAGGCCTATCTGGCGCTGGGGATCGACGGGCTGTTCTCCGACTTCCCGGACGCCGCCGTGAAGGCGCGTGACGGGAAGTAAGCTTCCGCCCGAACCGCTATTCATGAAAAAGCCCGCCGCGCAGATCGCGCGGCGGGCTATTTTTGATTGATCCAAGACGATCAATCGCAGATGCGTTGCGTCTCACGGACTTCGCCGCGGCGCGTCTCGCGCACGGTCGTCACGGTCCGGCAATCGCCGCGATCGCGAGCGCGCTGGTCGCGATAGCGTTCGCGGGCTCGATCCTCGCGCCGGATATCACGCTCAATGGCGCGGTCACGCGGCGTGCGCGGGTCGATTTGAACACCGCCGGGACCGATGCCGATCGACTGGGCGTAGGCGCCGCTGGTAGCCATCATTGCTGTCAAAAGGGCGGGGATAAAGAGCTTCATGGTGATCCTCCGATGTGGGAGGAGAACCTTTGGTCAGGTCGATTGTTCCCAAACGGCATCGATCGCTGCCGCCCGCTGGGTTATCGAGACCGCAGCCTGCCCGTGTCACTGCGGGCAGGCTGCGTCGATGGCGCTGCTTCTTTATCTGCGCCTCAGTGCAGGATCTGTGAGAGGAACAACTTGGTGCGCTCGTGCTGCGGGTTCTTGAAGAACTCGTTGGGCTCGTTCATCTCGACGATCTGGCCGGCATCCATGAAGATCACACGGTCGGCGACCTGACGGGCGAAGCCCATCTCATGGGTGACGCAGAGCATGGTCATGCCCTCGTCGGCGAGCGAGACCATGGTGTCGAGCACCTCCTTGACCATTTCGGGGTCGAGCGCCGAGGTCGGCTCGTCGAACAGCATGATCTTGGGGCTCATGCACAGCGAGCGCGCAATCGCCACGCGCTGCTGCTGGCCGCCCGACAACTGACCCGGATATTTGTGGGCCTGCTCGGGAATCTTGACGCGCTTGAGATAGTGCATGCCGATCTCCTCAGCGTCCTTCTTGGGCATCTTGCGGACCCAGATCGGCGCCAGCGTCAGGTTCTCGAGGATCGTCAGATGCGGGAACAGGTTGAAATGCTGGAAGACCATGCCGACGTCGCGGCGGATCTCGTCGATCTTCTTGAGATCGTTGGTCAGTTCGGTGCCGTCGACGATGATCGAGCCCTTCTGGTGCTCCTCCAGCCGGTTGATGCAGCGGATCATCGTCGATTTGCCTGAGCCCGACGGCCCGCAGATCACCAGCTTCTCGCCCCGCGAGACCTTCAGGTTGATGTCGCGCAGCACGTGGAACTCGCCATACCACTTGTTGACGCCGATCATCTCGACGGCGGTCGCCGTGTTCAGCGAGGTCTGCTTCAAAGCAGCCGGGCGGTCGGAGGTCTTGAGGTCTGCCATTGCCATGATCACGGATCCTTTCAACGCTTTTGGCCGGCTGCGAGGCGTCTCTCGACCGCGATCGAGTAGCGCGACATGCCCCAGCAGCACAGGAAATAGAAGATCGCGGCGAAGGCATAGCCCGTCGCGCGCGTGGTCGGCGTCGCCCAGGTCGGATCGACCAGGGTCGCCTCGATGGTGCGCAGGAAGTCGAAGATGCCGACGATGGTGACCAGCGTCGTATCCTTGAACAACCCGATGAAGGTATTGACGATGCCCGGGATCACGATCCGCAACGCCTGAGGCAGGATGATCAGCCGCATCATCTGCCAGTAGCCCAGGCCGAGCGACATCGCGCCCTCGTACTGGCCCTTCGGCATGGCCTGCAGGCCGCCGCGGATCACCTCCGCCATATAGGCGGCGGCAAACAGCGCGACGCCGATCAGCGGACGCAGCAGCCGGTCGGGCGAATACTCCTGCGGCACGAACAGCGGCAGCATGGTGTTGGCCATGAACAGCACTGTGATGAGCGGGACGCCGCGCACAAACTCGATGAAGATCACCGAGAGGAGCTGGATGATCGGCAGCTTCGAGCGGCGCCCGAGAGCCAGGACCACGCCCAGAGGCAGCGAGAACACGATGCCGACCGCCGCGATCAGGAAGGTCACCATCATGCCGCCCCACAGGCCGGTATCGACCCTGGGCAGGCCGACGACATTGGCCAGCACCGCGATCAGGCCGAAGACGACCATGGCCATCAGGATCAGCCGCTTGGGCCGGTAGAAGCGCTGCCAGGGCGGCGCCGCCTCCTCGACCGCCAGGAGCGCTGGTCCCGTCCAGAAGCGGGCGAGGCTCGGCACGAAGGACAGCACGAGATAGAGCACCGCCAGCGCGAATGTCAGCAGGATCAGAAAGCGCAGGAAGGTCTCGGCGCCGTCGCCCCCGAGCAGCAGCAGATAGGCGCTGATGGGCAACATCACGAAGAAGAAGAAGGCGCCGACCTTCTTGAGCGGCGCGCTGTCCCACAGCATCCAGACGACGCCGAGCGCGAACATCGCGAAGACGATGTTGACCCGCCAGCGCTGCGGGATCGGGTAGGAGCCATAGATGAAATACTGGAAGCGATCCGCGACATAGGCCCAACAGGCACCGACGGGCCGACCCACCTTCTCGGGCAGGCAGGCGTCGCGGTTGGTGCCGCTCCAGACCGCATCGATGAAATAGAAGCGCACCAGTTCCGGCACCGCGGTCACCACGATGTAAAGGCAGACCAGCGTCATCAGCGAGTTGACCGGCCCGGAGAAGAGGTTGTTCCGGATCCAGGCCACGGGACCGGCCACCGAGAGCGGCGCGGCCTCCTGCTGCAGCGTCTCCTTGCGGACGAAGGCGTAGGGAGCGTTTTCGAGCGTTGCGTCGGTCATCGTGGCGCCCTCACCGTTCCACCAGCGCCATGCGCTTGTTGTAGATGTTCATGAACAGGGAGGTGACGAGCGAAATCGTGAGATAGACCGCCATGGTGATCGCCACGACCTCGAGCGCCTGGCCGGTCTGGTTCAGCACCGTCCCGGTGAAGACCTGGACGAGATCGGGGTAGCCGATCGCAACGGCCAGCGACGAGTTCTTGGTCAGGTTGAGATAGTTGGAGGTCAAGGGCGGGATGATCACGCGCATCGCCTGCGGGATCACGACGAGCTTCAAGGTCGGCCCGGCGCGCAGACCCAGCGCATTGGCGGCCTCCGTCTGGCCCTTGGAGACGGCCAGGATGCCGGCACGCACCACCTCGGCGATGAAGCCGGCGGTGTAGGTGGTAAGGCCGATCAGGAGCGCGACGAATTCGGGATAGATCTGCAGGCCGCCCGTCAGGTTGAAGCGGCCCTGTTGCGGCAGTTCGAAGGCCAGCGGCTGACCGGCGGCGAAGTAGACCAGCAGCGGCACGCCGATGATCAGCGCCAGCGAAATCAGGCCGTTGGGATACTGCGTGCCGGTGCGCTCCTGCTGCTTCTTCGACCAGATATAAAAGGCGATGGCGGCGACGATCGCGACGAAGAAGGCGATCACCACATACTCGAACGCTGGCCCGAATTGCGGGTTCGGCATAATCAGGCCGCGATTGTTCAGGAAGATCGAGCCCGGCAGCGCGATCGAATTGCGCGCATCGGGCAAGGGCTTCAGCACTGCATTGTACCAGAAGAACAATTGCAGCAGCAGCGGCAGGTTGCGGATGACCTCGACATAGACCATCGCGAGTTTCGACAGCACCCAATTGCTCGAGAGCCTGGAGACGCCGACGAAGAAGCCGAGGAAGGTCGAGAGCACGATGCCGATCGCGGCGACGAGCAATGTATTGAGCAGGCCGACATAGAACGCCTGGCCGTAGGTCGAGCCCGACGCGCTGAACGGGATCAGCTTCTGGTTGACGTCGAACCCGGCGGCGTTGTGCCAGAAGCCGAGGCCCGACGCGATCTTCTGAGCCCGCAGATTCTCGATGGCGTTGGAAGCGGCCGACCAGATCAGGAACCCGACCACCGCGATCAGTGCGAACTGGTAGACATAGCCCCTGATCCTGGGGTCATAGAACAGCGAGGCTTTGCCTGGCTGAGCGGTCTCGGTCGAGATGGTCGACACCTTTTACGCCCTCTTCGTCGCATGTTGCGGCCGGCGATCCGACGGTGGCCGCTGGACCGCCGCCGGTCGTGCTGTTGTCCGTGCCGTTGCCGGGACGGCGCGGCGCGCTGAGGCGCCGCGCCGGCCAATCAGCGGATCGGCGGGGCGTATTGCAGCCCGCCCTTGGTCCAGAGCGCGTTCTGGCCGCGGGCGATCTTCAAAAGCGAGCCCTGACCGACGTTCTTTTCGAAGGATTCGCCGTAATTGCCGACATGCTTGACGATCCGGTAGGCCCAGTCGTTGGACAGCCCCATCGGCTCGCCGAACTTGCCCTCGGTGCCGACGAAGCGCTTGATCTCGGGATTTTCCGATTTCAGCATCTCGTCGACATTGGCCTTGGTGATGCCGAGTTCCTCGGCGTTCAGCATGGCGTTGAAGGTCCATTTGACGACGTCCAGCCACTGGTCGTCGCCATGGCGCACCGCCGGTCCCAGCGGCTCCTTCGAGATGATCTCGGGAAGCACGATATGGTCGGCCGGCACGGAGAGCTTCAGGCGCTCGGCATAGAGGCCCGAGGAATCGGTCGTGAAGGCGTCGCAGCGTCCGGATTCATAGGCCTTGATCGTCTCGTCGGCCGAAGCGAAGGCGACGACCTCGTACTTCATCTTGTTGGCGCGGAAGAAGTCCGCGAGGTTGAGCTCGGTCGTGGTGCCCTGCTGGGTGCAGACCGATGCGCCCGCCAGCTTCAGCGCCGATTCGACGCCGAGCTTCTTGCGGACCATGAAGCCCTGGCCGTCATAATAGTTGACGCCCGCGAAGTTGAGCCCGAGCGAGGTGTCGCGCGACAATGTCCAGGTGGTGTTGCGCGAGAGCAGATCGACTTCGCCCGACTGCAGCGCCGTGAAGCGGTCCTTCGACGACAGCGGGATGTACTTGACCTTGTTGGGGTCGTTGAAGATCGCCGCCGACAGTGCCTTGCAGAGATCGACGTCGAGTCCGCTCCAGACGCCCTGCGCATCGGGAATGCCGAAGCCTGCCAGGCCGGGGCCGACGCCGCAGGTCAGAGTGCCCCTTGTCTTGATCTGGGCGAGCAGCCCGGTCTGAGCCTGTGCGCCACCGACGAAAGCGGTGGTTGCGGCGGCGACGAGCGCCGCAGCGAAAATTTTCTTCATGCCTTGTTCCCCTGTTTGGCGGAACGGGTTCCTGCCCGTTCTCGGTTGCCCTGCAAATCCTGGACCAAGCTAACCGCTTGTCACCCCTCCTTTTGGCCCCATCCTGGGCCCGACAGCCGGCAAAATGACGGGCGCCGGTGTGATCCGACGCCCGTCGACATCAGCTTAGCGAACCGGCGGAGCGTATTGCAGTCCACCCTTCGTCCAGAGACCGTTCTGGCCGCGTGCGATCTTCAAGAGCGACCCCTGGCCGACGTTCTTCTCGAAGGATTCGCCGTAATTGCCGACATGCTTGATGATCCGGTAGACCCAGTCGGTGGTCAGGCCGATGGTCTCGCCGAACTTGCCCTCGGTACCGAGCAGACGCTTGATCTCGGGGTTGGGGGACTTCATCATTTCGTCGACATTGGCCTTGGTCACGCCAAGTTCCTCAGCGTTCAGCATGGCGTAGTGAACCCACTTCACCAGGTTGAACCAGGCCGGATCGTTGTTGCGGACAGACGGGCCGAGCGGCTCCTTGGAGATGATCTCCGGCAGCACGATATGCTCGTCGGGCGCCGTCAGCTTCAGGCGCTCGGCATAGAGGCCCGAGGCGTCGGTGGTGAAGGCGTCGCAGCGGCCGGCGTCATAGGCCTTGACCGTTTCGTCGGACGAGGCAAAGGCGACCACCTCGTATTTCAGGTTGTTGGCGCGGAAATAGTCGGCGAGGTTGAGCTCGGTCGTCGTCCCCTGCTGGGTGCACACCGATGCGCCCGACAGCTGCAGCGCCGACGTGACGCCGAGCTTCTTGCGGACCATGAAACCCTGGCCGTCATAATAGTTCACGCCCGTGAACAGGATGCCCAGCGCCGCGTCGCGCGTCATCGTCCAGGTCGAGTTGCGGACGAGCAGATCGACCTCGCCAGACTGAAGCGCCGTGAAGCGGTCCTTGGCCGAGAGCGGGATGAACTTGACCTTGGCCGGGTCGTTGAAGATCGCCGCCGCGACCGCGCGGCAGTACTCGACATCGAGGCCCTGCCAGTTGCCCTGGGCGTCCGGCACGCCGAAGCCGGCGAGGCCGGTGTTCGAGCCGCAGTTGAGGATGTTGCGCTGCTTGACCTGAGCCAGGGTGGACGGCGCTTGTGCCGACACGCCCGAGGCCACGAATGCCAGGCCGAGCCCTGCAATCGCTGCTGCCATGATTTTCTTCATTGAAATCTCTCCCACTGAGGTCTCCTGCTCGGCCTCGGCCGGCAGGCCGTTATCGGTTCCGTCGCCGCCAATTCGGGTCTGCGCGTTTGCACAGAAAATAAGCGACGTCCATTCGCTCGATTGCCAGAGCCCCGCATGAGCGTCAAGCAAGGCTCCAGGCTCGCGGCGCCCCTTGTCTGCTGCATACATCACATGCGAGTTTGTGGGGGTGGTCAAGCCTGACCTCGCTCCGCCACGCCTACGCCTCCAGGTTCCATGAAGAAGCTGCCCGCATCCGATTTCGCGCGTCTGGGCGAAAGAACCCGCCTCGTTATGGCTGGCCGCGACCCTGCCGACAGCTACGGCTTCGTCAATCCGCCGATCGTGCGCGGCTCGACCGTGGTCTATCCCAACACGGCGGATTTTCTCGCCCGCAAGGCGCGCTACACCTATGGCACGCAAGGCAATCCGACGATCGACGCGCTGGTCGCGGCCTGCAACACGATCGAGGGCGGCGCCGGAACCGTCATCACGCCTTCGGGCCTGCTCGCCTGCACCCTGCCCTTCCTCGCCTTCCTGTCGGCCGGCGATCACGTCCTGGTGACCGACAGCGTCTATCGGCCGACACGCAACTTCTGCGAGACGATGCTGAGGCGCATGGGCGTCGAGACGACCTATTACGATCCGACGATCGGTGCCGGCATCGAGACGCTGTTCAAGGCGAATACCAAGGCCGTTTGGACCGAGGCGCCGGGCTCGCAGACCTTCGAGATGCAGGACATCCCGGCGATCGTGGCCGCGGCGCATGCCCGCGACATCCTGGTGATGATGGACAACACCTGGGCGACGCCGCTGTTCTTCGACAGCCACAAGGCCGGCGTCGATGTCTCGATCCAGGCCGGCACGAAATACTATGCCGGCCATTCCGACGTATTGATCGGCACGGTCTCGGCGCGGACGCCCGAACTTTACAAGCAGTTGCGCGCAAGCTGGGAACAGCTCGGCATCATCATTGCGCCGGAAGATGCCTTCCTGACGCTGCGCGGCATGCGCACCATGGCGATCCGCTTGAAGGAGCAGATGCCGGCCGGGATTGCCATGGCGCAGTGGCTGAGCCAGCGACCCGAGGTCGCCCGGGTGATGCACCCTGCCCTGCCCGACGACCTCGGCCATGCCATCTGGAAGCGCGACTTCACCGGCGCGTCATCGCTCTTCGGGTTCGAGCTGGCGCCGGTCTCGATGGATGCGGTGGCGGCGATGCTGGACGGGCTCACCCTGTTCGGCATGGGTGCGTCCTGGGGCGGCTATGAGAGCCTTGTCCTGCCCTTCGACTGCAAGACCTATCGCACCGCGACGACGCCGGGCTTCAAGGGCCCGACGGTGCGCATCCATATTGGGCTGGAAGACCTCGACGACCTCAAGGCCGATCTCGACGCCGGCTTCGCCCGCTTGCGCGCTGCGGTCTGACGTCATTGCGAGCGTAGCGAAGCAATCCAGAGCAGCGCGCTCGACGTCTCCTGGATTGCTTCGCTACGCTCGCAATGACGGAAGAGGCTTAGCGCTTCAGGCGCCACGCTGGCGGCGCTTGTTCCGGAAGATCAGCACGAGATTGCGGGTGTAGATCACCATCGCGAGCGCCTGGCCCATGATGATGATCGGCTCCCGCCGGACGATGCCATAGATCAGCGTCATCAGTCCGCCCGCCATCGAGAAATACCAGAACGACAGCGGCATCACCGAGTTGCCCTCGCGCTCGCTGGCCAGCCACTGCACGAGGAATCGCGCGGTGAACAGGAGCTGCGCCACGATGCCGAAGGCGAGCCAGAAGTCGAACTTCAAGACGAACACGTCGTAGATATAGTCCGAGATCGCATGCCCGATCGAGATGATCACGATTGTGCCTCCGTGACGATCCGCGGCACGCGCTTGCGGCGGCGGATCAGCCACCAGACTCCGACGAGATCGAGAATGCCGACCCAGAGCCGGTCGAAAAAGCCGTAATTCGAGACGCCGGTCAGGCGCGGCCGGTCGCGCACATCGACATGAACGACCGTATAGCCCTCGCGCACCATCAGCGCCGGCATGAAGCGGTGCAGCGCATCGAAATAGGGCAACGCCAGATAGGCCTCACGTCGGAAGCATTTCAGGCCGCAGCCCGCGTCGCGCGTGCCGTCCTTGAGCAGCCGGCCGCGCACGCCGTTGGCGATGCGCGACTGCAGTTTCTTGAATCCGGTGTCCTTGCGCCCGACGCGCTGGCCCTGGACGAGCCCCGCCTGCATCCCCGCTGTCCGCAGGGCTTCCAGCATCGCCGGCAGGAAGGCGGGATCATTCTGGCCGTCGCCGTCGAGCGTGGCGACGATCGGCGCCTGGGCATGGCGGACGCCGCTGCGCACCGCCGCGCTCTGTCCGCAGGACTGCGCATGGGTGACGATGCGCAGCCAGGGTCGGGTGGCGGCGAGCGCGGTCAGCGCTGCGGGCGTGCCGTCGCTCGAGCCGTCATTGACGAAGACCACCTCGAAGGCGCCGAGAGGCGTGCAGGCCATCTCGATATCGGCCAGCAGCGGTCCGACATTGCCGACCTCGTTGCGGACGGGAACGACCACGCTGAGGATCGGCGCGGCTGGGACGGGGTCGGTCAGCGAAGAGGGATCGGTCAACAGAGGATCATCCGGGAAAACGGCCCGCAACCTGCGTCAGGGAGGCGGACAGGGCAAGAAACTTTCGGCGGCTCATCAGGCGCGGCGCATCGGGATCGGCCTCAAGGCCGGGCATAGACCGCCATCTCGAGCCGTCGGCCACCGTTCAGATTGAAGCCCCGGATCGTCGTGATCAGGCGCGGCGTCAGGCCGGACTGGGCCGTGGCGGTCTGGAAACCGGCGGCATAGCGCGTCTCGACGAAAGCGATGCGGCAGCCGGGCTGGTTCAGGAAGGTCGCGGCTGCCGCGCCATCGATGCCCATGGCCAGGTTCGTCCCCGTGAGGAAGACCAGGCTCGGCTCGCGATAGCCGACCGTCATCACCGCGGGATCGGCGCAGCCGACCGACCGTGCCGCCTCGGCGAGGCGCGGCGACAGCTTGAGCGAGCGCAGGCTCTCGATCGCAAAGCCATACACGCCGATGCCCAGCAGCAGGCTCGCCAGTACGCAGCGCCAGAGCGCGCCCTCGAAATCGCTGCGCCGGAAGGCCGCGACGACACTAATCGCGACCAGCAGCGTCAGCGCGAGGAAGGGCAGCGCGGTATAGGGCAAGGTTCCATCGAGCGACCAGTTCGCCCCGATGATCACGCCGATCAGCGCGAGCGGCAGCAGCACGACGAGCAAGGCGGTGGCGACCGCGCCGCGCCGGAAGCGGTCGATGCCGCCATTGACGAGCGCGAGCAGCAGCAGCGCCGTGACGGCCGGGTAGAGCGGCAGGACATAATGCGGGAGCTTTGTCGGCACCGCCTCGAACACGATCCAGGACGGGATGATCCAGGCGAGCAGGAAAAGCACCTGCGGCTCGCGACGCCGGACCCAGGCGAAGGGAATGGCCATGGCCGCAAAAGCGGCGGCGGGCCAATAGGTGCCGAAGAAGATCAAAAGGTAGAGCCCCGGCGGCCCCCAATGCTTCTCCTGCCCCTCGGCGACCTTGCCGAGCATGTCCTGGCCGACGCTCTCGGCAAAGAAGCTGCCGCCGGTCTTCAGCGCGATGGCGACGAACCAGGGCAGCACGACCACGAGACACAGCAACAGGCCCGGTCCGAAGCGAAGGGGCTTGAGCCAGCGAAAGCCGCGCTCCCGGATGCTCAGGACGAGGATGGCCAGGCCCCAGACCATCGGCACGATCGGCCCCTTGAGCAGCAGTCCGAGCGCGGTCGCCGCCCAGAACACAAGCCAGTTGCGCGAACTCGGCACGAAGGCGAGCGAGCGCGTCCAGTCGAGCCAGGTTCGTGCCAGCGCCCCCATGGTCGCGACGGCACACGCCGCCAGCATCGCATCGGTCTTGGCGATGCGCGCCTCGACGCCCAGCAGCACCGTGCCCGCCATCAGGGCCGCGCCCAGAAGGGCCAGTCGCGGGCCGACAAAGGCGAGCAGCGCCCAGTAGCTGAGCAGGACGGTGGCGACGGCGCCGATCAGCGAGGGGATGCGGTAGAGCCAGATCTGCGTGCGAGCGGCCGGCACGCCGAGTGCTTCGCCAGCCGACACCGTCGCGCTCTGCAGCCAGTAGATGCCGACAGGCTTCTTGTGGCGCGCCTCGTCCTGGAAGCGGATGTCGACGAAGTCGCGCGTCTCCAGCATCTGCTTGCTGGCCTGGGCGAAGCGCGGTTCGTCGCGGTCGAGCGGCTGCAGCGTGTGGAACCCCGGCAGGAAGGCCGCGAGCGACAACAGCAGAAGCAGCGCGCAGGCGCGGGCATGGCTGGCGGAGGCCATGGCCGCGAGACGGTCGAGCGCGGGACTGAGCGACAGCATGGTGAAATCCTCGCGACCGGGGCGGGTCGCGCCTGTCCTGAAGCCGGGAATGACGGGACCGGCTGTCCCCGCAAAGCTCACGGCGCGATGACGGACCTTTCAGGCACGATCAAGGCGCGGCCGCCACAAGAGCGGCCGGCGCGGTTTACGCTGCATGCTGCGTCGCGGCAAGCGCAGCCCGGCGCTCCGGCCTCGTCATGACAGGCGACATCGGGCTTGATAACCTGCCGCTGCACCAGGGGATCAGCGATGGGCCGGATGTTTGCCGAAGCGTTGCGCGCCGGTCTCTGGGGTCTGCTGCTCGGCCCCCTGCTGGCCGTGCTGGCCGTCTTCGCCGCGCTGGTCTTCGATCCGAAATGCGGCGTCGGCGATTCCGGCGGTTGCGCCATGGGCGTCGTCACCGCGCCGGTCGCCGTCGCCCTGCCGAGCTTTGGGCTGTTCTTCGCGCTCGGGCTCGTTCGCGGTCTCTGGCGGCGCCGCCCGGCGGATCCAGCCGCAGCGATCAGGCGCTTGCGGAACTGGGGCCAGGAGGATTGAGCGGCCAAAAAATCCAAGGGGCTGTCGTGCTCCCCGCGCGGCGAGCCCAGCGGCCGGTGCCATCCGCGCCGGCCCCAGCACATCCGGTCAGTTCAGGAACTCCGGCGAAATCAGGCTCGGCAGGAACAGCGAGACCTTCGGCCACATGATGATCAGGGCGAGCACGATCAGCATCGGCATGAGCATGATCATCGTGTCCTTGATCGCCGAGCGCATACTGATGCCAGCGACCGAACAAGCGATCATCAGGCACAGGCCATAGGGCGGCGTCACCAGCCCGAAGGCGAGGCTGACGATGCCGATCATCGCGAAATGGACAGGGTCCATCATCACCGTCTTGGCCAGCGGCGCAAGGATCGGCCCGACGATGATGATCGCGGGAATGGCGTCAAGGAAGCAGCCGACCAGCAGGAAGGCGCCGGCGATGAAGAAGCCGGTCTCGTAAAAGCCCATGCCCCAGGCCGAGACGCCGGCGAGGATCGCCTGCGGCATCTTGTAATACGCCATGAGCCAGCCGAAGGCGGATGCGGTCCCGACGCAAAACAGCGTGACGCCGGCGAGTTTGCCGGTATCGAGCAGGGCCGCATAGAGCCCTTTCAGGTTCATCTCGCGATAGACGATGAGCGACAGGAAACCCGCATAGACCACCGCGATCGCCGCCGACTCGGTCGCGGTGAACCAACCGAACACCTTGCCGCCGATGATGATGCCCGGCGTCAGAAGCGCCAGCATCGAATGCTCGAAAGCCTTGAACACCTGTCGGATGGTGGATCGCTGATAGGTCGGGTAACCGCGCCTGACCGCATAGGCATGCACCGTCGCCATCTGCGCCACGCCGATCAGCAGGCCGGGGATGACGCCGGCCAGGAACAGTGCGCCGATCGAAGTCGTGAGGATGCCGCCCCAGACGATCATCAGGATCGAGGGCGGGATGATGACCGCCAGCACCGCCGAGACGGCGGTGATCGCCACCGAAAAGCTGTCGTCGTAGCCTTCCTTGCGCTGCGCCTCGATGAAGATCTTAGACTGACTCGCGGCGTCGGCCGTCGACGAACCCGAGATGCCGGCGAAGAAGAACGACAGGACCACGTTGATCTGCGCGAGCCCCCCCGGGAAATGCCCGACGAGTGCCCGCGACAGGCTCATCAGCCGGTCCGTCACCCCGCCCACATTCATCAGATTGGCCGTCAGCAGGAAGAACGGCACGGCAAGCAGGATGAAGGAATTGAACGCGTTGAACGTCTCGCTCATCAGCGTCATCGAATCGAGCCTGGGCTCGATAATCAGGATTGGCAGGCACGCCAAGCCGAGCGCGAAGGCGACCGGGATACGCAGGAAAAGGCCGAGGAAGAAACAGCCGAACAGGATGGAGGCCGCCTGCCCCGAGGAGAGAACGCTGCCGGTCATGGGCTCAGGGTCTTTCCGAAGAGGACGCGCAGATCGTCGGTGAACTGCTCGCCGAGGAAGACGATCCAGCTCAGCCCCGTGATCGGCCAGGCGATATGGATGAGCCAGAGCGGCAGGTCGGCGAGTTCGGAGGTCCGGTTCCAGGCGAATTTGGTGAACTCGATGCCGCCGGTGACGAAAACCAGGGCGATCGTGAGCACGCCGAGCCTGGCGACGATGCGCATGAATGCATCGCCCCTCGCGCCCAGATTTGGCAGCAGATCGACGTCGAAATGCGCGCTGTCGCGGACGCCGAGGATGGCGCCGATCATGACCGTCCAGATGAACAGGAAACGGGCGAGCTCTTCAGTCCAGATATAGGACGGGATCAGGTCGGTGTAGCGCGAGATGATCTGCAACATCACGGGCACCACCAGGATGCCGACAGACAGCACGACGACGATCGAAAGGACTTCAGAATAGGCAGCCGTCATGCGCCGCCACAGGCTGGGCCTGTCAGACAGAGAGGCATTCATGAATGGGTTCCGCGTGCAAAGGCAAAGCCTTGGACGCAGACGCGCCCAGGGTCGGCGGGATCGGAGCTGAGGAGTTCAGACGCCGGCGATGGCGGTCTGAATACCGCTGGCGTCGATTTCCTTCGCATAGGCCTGCATAATCGGCTCGGCGAGCTTCTGCATGGTGGGGCGGTCCTCGAACGGAATCCGCTTCAGCCGGCCTGCCGCCTCGAGCCTGGCGAGGATCTCGGAATCGCCGCCCGACTCCACCTTGCGCTCATAGTCGGCCGCTTCCTTGCCGGCCTGGATCACGGCGTCCTGCAGGTCTTTGGGCAGGCTCGCCATGGTCTTCATCGAGAAGCAGATCGGCCGGACCGAGACCGCGTGCTGCGTCATCAGGACGTTGGGCGCGACCTCGAAGAACTTCATCTGCTCGATACCGGCCGCCTCGTTCTCGGCCGCCGAGATGACGTTGTTCTGGATGGCGTTGTAGATCTCGTTATAGGCGATGACGGTCGGCGACATGCCGATAGCCGCGAAGCTGCGCGACCAGATCGGCGCGCCCTGGACCCGGACCTTCAGGCTCTTGATCTCGGCCACGTTCTTCAGCGCCTTGTTGGCGAAGAGGTTACGCACGCCGCCTCCGCCAAAGCCGATCAGTCGCACGCCGGCCTTCTTCTCGATCTCGTCGGCGATCGGGTTCAGCAGGCCCTTGTTCACCACCGCTTCCATATGGGCGAAATCGCGGAAGACGAAGGGCGCGTCGATGAAGGGCGCGGCCTTGGAGAAGGTCGACATATGGGCGGGCGACACGATCGCGTAATCGACGTTCTTCCCCTGCGCCATGTACTCGAAATACTGCTTTTCGAGACCGAGCGAGGAATCCTTGTGCAGGGTGAAGTTGACCGGCTTGTTGTACAGCGCCTTCACCCGCTCCTCGAATTTGAGGAGCCCCTGCGTGAAGGGGTGCGCGTCCCCGAACTGCACTGCACCGACCAGTGTCGGCGCGGTCTGCGCCCGGACAATGGCGGGAGCAGCGACGGTGGCGGCAAGCGCACCGACGCCTTTGAGCAATGCTCTGCGTTCCATAACAATACCTCTCCCTTGACGCCCCTCTGATGGGAGCTGTCGCCAGAATGTCAGACCGGATGGGGTTTGACCATCATGTTCCGCGCGGCTTCGCGGAGCAGGAGGAATCGCGCAGACGCCGCAGATTCGCGTCCTGCCAACGGGGAGTGTGCGTCGCGCCTCAAACGCGACGGCGGCGGCGAGGCAAGAGAGCGTGGATAAGCCGCGAGGCGAGAAAGCGTCTTCGCCTGGACTGAAGAGAATGGCGAGCCCGGCTGGATTCGAACCAGCGACCAGCAGCTTAGAAGGCCCCGGAGAATCGAGCAAAACCGCGCTCAATTCTCACACGTTCCCTGAAATCCCCCGCATTGAGACTATTGGGGAATTCGCCCGCGTCAGAATGACGACGCGCTAGGCGTCCCGCCCCTAACCCTTCCTCTCGCGCCTGGTTAATTCGCGCTCGATGGCGGAGCGGATGAAGGCGGCGACAGTCATGGTTCCGGCTGCGGCCTTGATGCGCGCAAGCAAGGCAGTGGGCATACGAGTGAGGACGGAGCTTTGCGGCTCGCCTCCAGCCAACCTTGGGCGGCCTCTATCGCGCTTTTCGGGCTCTGTTTTTTTGATCACCGGGCCTATTTTCCGATAGCTTTTAATTTGACAGTTCGGTTCGGTTCCGGCAGAATATCCGACATACAGAAACAACGCAAGCGAGGCGGCGCATGAAGACGTTTTTCTTCAAATACACGAGCCCGGATTATTCGTTCGCCCAGTATGAGATCGCGGGCCTTTCGCTGCGCATCGGCAACCGGGCTTGGACGTTTGGGCGCTTGGATTATCGCGACAAGCCCGCGCCTTGGCCCATGTGGGCTCGGCTGCGGATCGTGCTCGGACACAAGCCGTATGAGCATGAGACCCGCGAATGGAGCGTCATCGTGTTCGGTCGGAAATTCCAGATCGGCGGGAAGGACAAGCGCTATGACCGGTGAATTCTCAGGTTTGGCCCGACTTGCTGACGGCTCACGCGTCGCCTTGACCGCTGATGAAGCCAAGGCGCTCTGGGATGCGTGCGAGGCATCGTCCGCAAAGCTGGCCGCCGACATGCCGACCGAAGGCGACGCGCTGCGCGAGTTGGGGCGCGCATACGAGCGGTTACGGCAACTCGGGTGGAGCGACGCGATCTACTGCCCGAAGGACGGCTCGGAATTTGACGCCATCGAGGCCGGGAGTACAGGCATCCATCGGTGCCAATACGAGGGCGATTGGCCGAACGGCAGGTGGTGGATCGCGGACGCGGGCGATCTATGGCCGTCGCGCCCGATCCTTTACCGGCTGGACCCGGAAGCCGAGGCCGCGCGCAAGCAGAAGATGGCCGAGGCGATCGAACGGTTCAACGCCTCGCCCCCTTCCCCACCCCAGAAGGATGAAGGACGATGAGCGAGACGGATCTGTACGAGCCGGAGTTCGCGTGGTCGGTGGCATGGTCAAACGGCACACCGCGCCCGTTTATTCTGGCTTGCCACACGCGATCGACGCGCAAGGATGCGATCCTGAGCTTCGTCAAGGCCTGGGCTCTTTCCAGCGAACGGACCCCTATGCACGCATGGCGCCGCGCCTATCGCGAGGGTGACCGCTGCATCCGCGTTTCGGTGTCGCCGTGGGGCTGCAAGTCGCCCGCCCTCTCCCGTACCAGCTCAGGAGAATGAACGATGGACGAGAAGCTGACGAGCGCCGGCTGTGATCGTTGCCATGGAACGGCGACGCTGAAGGCGACATGGTCATCCGGCTCTAACTTGCTGTGCGACGGCTGTTTCGCTGACGGGCAGGCAGAGACAGATGAGGTCGAGGCTTACGAGATGGCGACCTTTGGCGGCGCCTGGGGAATACCGGAGCGCCCCCACGTGCAGAGGCTTGCCCGCGCCGCCCTGTCTGTCTCGGAAGGGGGGAAGTGATGGAGAAGCTGACTAAGGACAATTTGCGTGTTTTGCGGCTTCTTTCGATTGAAAAGGCCGTTGAGGAAGAGGGCCACGAGTTGAAAAGCATCCGCCCATTGGAAGCGCGCGGCTTGGTCCGGGTTGGGCAATGGGAACGTTATCGGCACCGTGGTCAGACATGGCGGCAGCGAGACGTTAGCATCACCCCGGCCGGCCATCGCGCTCTCTCCGAAGGTTCAGCACTATGAGCGAAGAGAGAGAAGAATTTGGAGTGGCATCCGCGAGCCGCACGATTATGGTCGGCGGCGTGCCTTACGGAGCGTGGGGCCTTGCGGTCAAATGTGCGGAACGTGTCTCCGCATCCGCCAAGCCCCCGTCCTCCGAAGCCGAGATCGCGGACCTCCGCGCCAAGCTGGATCGGATGAGGCAGGCGCTGGTTTCCGTTCGCGACGCCGTCACGCATGAGGTCAACACCCACTCGATCGCCTGCACGGTGTGGATGCCTGCCGGCAACGAAACGATGGTGGACTTCATTGACCAAGCCCTCTCCCTCGCGGGCGAAGAAAAGACGGGAGCTTCCGATGTCTGAGACAGCCATAACCTGGGGTGAGCGCGTTGCTAATCTGACAAAGGCGCTCGGGCGCAAGCCGACGTTTGCTGAGTTGTTGGATGTCTCCTCAATTCACCATCTGACGCCGGCCGAGAGGCAGGCTCAAAATGAAAGCTTGGTTCGGGCGATGCGCCCAACCGGCGATCCTCGTTTAGATTGAAGGAGCCCTCCGATGTCTGAGATAGCCGCGATGGAAGTCGAGGCGCTGGTGGCGAGGCTGTTGAGCGAAGCCACAGCTATGCATATCGCCCCTGCCGGGGAGGTCGTTGGCGAAACCTTTCACGCTGAAAATTGGGCGAATAACCCGCATCGCGTGCTTTACGACGCGGTCAAATTGATCCGCGAAGCCGCCGACGCCCTCGCCCGCCTGACCGCCGAACTGGCGAGGGAGCGGCAGGAGACCATCGCGTGGCGCTCGGCTTTCCAGGCAGTGACGCCGGGCGGGTCTGAGTTCCAAAGCCCGAAGGCCGTTCGCGAATGGGCCGACATGCTCAAGACCAACGTGTTCAACGCCAAGAAGAGCGCCGTTCTATCCGAGCGCCGCGCCCTCACCGCAGAAGCCGCGCTGGAGGCGGTCATTGCTCGGCATGGCGAATGGCGTCAGTGCATGCCTGCGGATTGGGAGGGAGACCCGCTATCAGACGCCGTCGCCGCCGCAATCCGCGCCCGCTCCAATAGAGAGAGCCCATGACCATGATAGACGAGAAGGCGCTTTACGTCGCCGCGACCGCCGCGCTCAATGCTCGACGCGCCGCAAATGGCTGGCCTGCGACGACACTGGACAAGATGCTAACGCCAGACCGAGACGCATGGATAGCAGATGTGCGCGCGGCAATTCTCTCCTACGAGGCCGCCAAGCCCTTAGCCGAGCCGGTGGCGGGCCGTCTGATCAGCGACGAGCCCTTGGAGGCTCTTGCGTACGCCAGGACGACCGCAGCAAACGACGATATGACCAAGCCGGGGACGATCGAACGTCAGCGCCACTGCGACCGCTTGGCCGCGATGCAGGCAGCATCAGATGAGATTGTGAGGCTACATGCCCTCTCCGTTCCCGCATCGAAGGACGGGGGATAGAGGCTTGGCGAGGGGATGAGATGGGCCGGACTCGAAACCGGCTAGGGGCATGTACTGGCTCAGCGGCCGAAGCCGATACCTAGGATTGCTGGAAGCTCTACCTCAGCCCCGACTATATCCAGCTGTCGATTCTCGCGTGTCCATCCACGCCGCCATCTCCCCTTCTTCTTACCAGACATTCGCGGCATTAGGTAGCAAACTCACCCGCTGAGAACCCCAACAATCTCAGGGTTCAAGTGAGAACATACACAGAAAATTGGATCTCAGAGAATTTGGAGCTTCACAGAGAATGTGCGGTGACGTAGGTAAGGTGTCATGAGCACAGACCTCACATTGATTCGC
>NZ_LGSZ01000040.1 GCF_001298265.1 Allobosea vaviloviae
GAGCAGGCACGAGTCGCTAGCGCGCTACGGATGCAGCGCCGCTCGGAGGTGTGCGAGGGGGTGTCGATGTAGGGTGGTGTGCCGGCTCCCTGCGGTCGATGTGGTGGTGGGGGGGGGGGGTGGGGGGTGGGGGCGCCGGAAAGCCGGCCGCCCGCCTGTCTGGCTTCGTGCCGAGCGGCACTGCCCCCCACCCTAACCCTCCCCACCGCAAGCGGGGGGAGGGGATGCGTCCTGCACGTCGCGGCGGAGACTGCCCATGACCGTCTCGACCGGCAGCACGAACGCGAGCAACGGCACGGACGCCGAAGCCCGCCCCGTCTTCGCCACCGAGCCGCGCATCCTGGGCCTGCCGGCCAGCGCCTGGCCGCGCATCCTTGCGCCGATCGTGATCGGCGTCGTCACGCTGGCGGCATGGGAGTTCGCCGTCCGCTGGAACGGGATTCCGCCCTATATCCTGCCGGGCCCACTGCTGATCGGCCAGACGCTGGTCGCCGATTGGGGAACGCTGTCGGGCTCGCTCTGGATCACGCTGCGCATCACCTTCCTGGCGCTGGTGGCGGCGGTCGCCATCGGGGTGACGTTGGCGGTGCTCTTCACCCAGTCGAAATGGCTGGAGATGTCGTTGCTGCCCTATGCGGTGATCCTGCAGGTGACGCCGATCGTGGCCATCGCGCCGCTGATCATCATCTGGGCGGGCGACGTCAACCTCGCGCTGCTGATCTGCGCCTGGATCGTCGC
The DNA here is from genome assembly GCF_001298265.1 of Allobosea vaviloviae. Lineage (GTDB taxonomy): Bacteria > Pseudomonadota > Alphaproteobacteria > Rhizobiales > Beijerinckiaceae > Allobosea > Allobosea vaviloviae_B. The sequence goes on from NZ_LGSZ01000040.1 coordinate 739, forward strand.
CTTCTTTCCGATCCTGTCGAACACCATCCTCGGGCTCAACTCGGCCGACCACAATCTGGTGAACCTGTTCGAGCTCTATGGGGCGAGCCGTTGGCAGACGATGCGCCATCTCAAGCTGCCGGCGGCCTTGCCCTACTTCCTGGCCGGGCTGAAAATCTCGGGCGGACTGGCCCTGATCGGCGCGGTCGTCGCGGAATTCGTCGCCGGCACCGGCGGCAGCGCCTCGGGGCTGGCCTATCGCATCCTGGAGGCGGGCTACCAGCTCAAGATCCCGCGCGTCTTCGCGGCGCTGCTGATGATCTCGCTGTCGGGCATCGCGATCTTTCTGGCGACGAGCTGGGTCTCGCATATGCTGTTGCGGCGCTGGCACGAGAGCGCACTGAAGCGGGAGAACTGAAATGAGCACCGTGTCCGAACGCAAGCCCAAGCCCGTGCAGCCCTCGCGCTACGACATCGCGGCCCTCAAGAATGATCTCGACGGCATCGCGCTGATCGACGAGGCGCAGGTCGTCCGCAAGCGCTCGCGCGACTTCTTCTGGTATTCGCCGGTCCTGAACCAGCTGCTTGCCGACAAGTCGGCCGACATCATCGCGGCGCCGCGCGACGAGGACGAGGTGATCCGCATCGCCGCAGCCTGCGCCAGGCGGCGTATCCCGCTGACGGTGCGGGCCGCCGGCACCGGCAATTACGGCCAGGCGGTGCCGCTCCAGGGCGGCGTGCTGCTCGACATCACCGGGCTGACCGGCATCGAATGGCAGAAGCCCGGCGTGGTTCGCACGGCGGCGGGCTCCCGCATGCTCGATGTCGACATCGCCATGCGCGACACCGGCTACGAGCAGCGCATGCATCCATCGACCAAGCGCAGCGCAACGGTCGGCGGTTTCGTCGCCGGCGGTTCGGGCGGCGTCGGCTCGGTGACCTATGGCGGCTTGCGCGAGCCCGGCAACATCCTCGCCGCGCGCATCGTCACCGTCGAGGAGGAGCCGCGGGTCATCGAGTTGCGCGACGACGCCGCCCAGAAGGTCAACCGCGCCTATGGCACCACCGGCATCATCACGGCGCTGGAAATGCCGCTGGCACCGGCCTGGCCCTGGATCGATGTCATCGTCGCCTTCGACAGCTACATGGACGCCTTCGAGACGGGTTACGAGGTCGCGCTCGCCGACGGCATCGTCAAGAAGCTGGTCACGCCGATCTCATCGCGGATCACACCCTGTTTCGGCGCTCTCAAGGCTCATTGCCCCGAAGGACAGAGCATCCTGATCTGCATGATCGCCGAGGGCTCGCTCGGCCCGTTCAAGGCGATCATCGGCAAGCGCGGCACGGTGACCTACGAGGCGCCGTCAGAGGAGGGGCCGGGCACCGTCCCGCTCTACGAATACACCTGGAACCACACCACGCTGCAATGGCTCAAGAGCGACCGCTCGATCACCTATCTGCAATGCCTGTTCCCGCATGACCGGCTGGTCGAGAGCGCCCGCGAGACGATTGCGGCCTTCGGCGACGAACTCCTGCCGCATCACGAGTTCATCCGCTTCGGTGGACGTGTGACGGCGAGTGCGCTGCCGATCCTGCGCTATTCGACGCCTGAACGCCTGAACGAGGTGATGGCGCTGCACGAGGCGGCAGGCGTCTTCATCGCCAACCCCCATGTCGTCTCGCTGGAGGAGGGCAGCCGTCACAAGCGGGCGGATGCCGACCAGCTCGGCTTCAAGCGCGAGGTCGATCCGCGCGGCCTGCTCAATCCCGGCAAGATGACGAGCTTCGTCGCGGATCCCACCGACTAGGGATCAGGCGAAATAGACAAGCTTCTTGTCGGCCGGCAGCGCTTCGAGTTCGCGCAGGCCTGCCTCCGAACCCAAGGCAGGCGAGGCAGCCAGCGCCGGTAGCTCATCGACGATCCGTTGCTGGAAGGCGGCGACCTGGGAGGGTTGTTCCGTCGCGTCGGCCGTCGCTTCGTCAGCCGGTTCTAGGAAGACGATGTCGTCGTCGAGCGGGTGGATCGAGCCGATCCTTGGCGCCATGTCCCCGAGCACGTCCGTGACGGCGGAATGGCTCATGGCGCTGGCCGGGGCGTGATCCTCGATGTCGATGATGTCGACGTCGTCATAGCCGTTCAGCGACGCGGCCTTGCGCGGGGTGAGGTCCATGGTCCGGTAGGAGGAGGATGGGAAGGCCTCTGCCGCCGCCCTGGCATCCGTAGACAGGCCGGCGACGGCGCGCAGGCTGCTGTCGAGCATCGCGATGGTGTCGGCGATCTTGTCGATCTGCTGCACGGTGCCGTCGACGATCATGGTCGCCGCGGATATTTCGGCGGCGCGCTGGTCGAGCATGTCGCAAAGAGCTTCGTTGGCGCCGGCTTCCCGCAGGCTCCAGGCAGCCTCCTGCATGCTTTCCGTGGCGTGGACGATACGGCCTGCTGCCGTCGCGATCCGCGCCGCCAGGCCTGAGGCGCGCTCGTCGGCCTTGCCGCTGATCCGCTCCAGGTCGATGCGCAGATCGGCGATGAGGGCTGCCGCCTCGCTGATATCGGCATCGGCGGCCTGCTCGGGTTGGCCGATGCCGACCACCCGCTCGATCCGCCCGATCGCGCCGAGAAGCTGCATCGTGTCGGCCTGCCGGTTGCGCTTGGCGAATTCGGCCATGAACCAGCGGCCGCGGGCCGTCTCCATGACTGCGGATTCGATCGCCTCGTAGTCCGTTTCGCTCAGCGGTGTCAGGGACCGCGCTTCGCTCATGACCGACCTGTTCTTGAAAGGCTGGCCGAATCGAATTCCGCCAGTCGAGATGCACCGCTGGGAAACCTGCGACCAGATTGCTTAAGGAAGCGTTTCTCGTGCCGAAGCCGCGGCCGGCGCGGCTCGCTTCGCCGGGATCGCCGGCTGTGTCTGCGATGCCCTTGCCAAGGTCGATTCGCACGGCGATACAGGCAGCGGGGGCAAGCCGGCGTCTGTGACACGCGCCGCGGGTTGATGAAGAACCGTCGAGCGCGGGCGAGGGACATCACGCAAAGCCATGGCGAGCCCTGATACTGCCGAGCCGCAAGCCGTCTTTCGCGACGACGACGGCACGCTTGCCGTGGTGCTCGCCGGTTCATGGAGCGCCGATCGCGCGCCCCGCATCGAAAGCCTCGCCAAGGAAATCGCGGAGCGCGTCGAGAAGGCATCGCACGCCCGGTTCGATCTGTCGGCCGTGGTCCGGCTCGATACGCTGGGCGCCTATGTCCTGAACCGCATCAAGCATCAGCAGGAGGCGGCGGGCTCTGGCGTCGAGATCGTCAGCAAGCGGCCCGAGCATGGCATATTGCTCGCCGAGGTCGGCGTGCATGACCATTATGCGTCGCCGGCGGACAACCAGTTCCGCGTCGTCGATGTGCTCGTCAATATCGGCGAGGCGGTCGTCCGCTTCGGCCGTGACATTGTGGGCGGGGCGATGTTCCTGGGCGAGGTGGTCGTCGGCTCGGCCGGCGTCGTGTTCGGCCCCCGCAAGTTTCGCGGGCCCTCCCTGGTCAATCAGATCGAGATGATCGCCTTCAACGGCGCGCCGATCATCATGCTGATCTCGTTTCTGGTGGGCTGCATCGTCGCACAGCAGGGCATCTTCCAGTTGCAGCAGTTCGGCGCCACCGTCTTCGTCGTGAACCTCACGGGTATCCTGATCTTGCGTGAACTCGGGGTGCTGCTGACCTCGATCATGATCGCGGGCCGTTCCGGTTCGGCCTTTACCGCCGAAATCGGCTCCATGAAGATGCGCGAGGAGATCGATGCGCTGCGGGTCATGGGTCTCGACCCGATCGAGGTGCTGGTCGTGCCGCGCATCCTCGCGCTGGTGATCTCGCTGCCGATCCTGACCTTCATCTCGTCGATGGCGGGTCTGACGGGTGCGGCGCTGGTTTCGTGGCTCTACGGCAATATCGGCATCGACACCTTCCTGGCGCGCCTGCAATCGGTCATCACCTGGAAGCACTTCGCCGTCGGCCTCATAAAAGCGCCGTTCATGGCCTTTGTCATTGGGCTGATCGCCTCGATCGAGGGCCTGGCCGTCAAGGGCTCGGCGGAATCGCTCGGGCGCCAGGTCACCGCTTCGGTGGTGAAGGCGATCTTCATGGTCATCGTCGTCGATGGCCTTTTTGCCATTTTCTTCGCATCCATCGAATTCTGAGGATCGTATCCCGCGGATGAGCGAGCAGGGAATTCACGAGGCAGGACCGACGCATCAGGCTGTGACGCCGTCTGACGCGTCTGGCCCGGCCAAGGGCGAAGTCGTCATCCGCGTGCATGACCTCAAGGTCGCGTTCGGCGAGAAGGTCATCATGGACGGGCTCGATCTCGACGTGATGCGCGGCGAGATCCTTGGTTTCGTCGGCGGCTCCGGCCAGGGTAAATCCGTGCTGACCCGAACGATCCTGGGGCTGGTCCAGAAGTCGCGCGGCACGATCGAGGTCTTCGGCGAGGATGTCGACAAGCTGAACCCGGTCCAGCGCCGGACGCTGGAGCGGCGCTTCGGCGTCATGTTCCAGCAGGGCGCGCTGTTTTCGGCGCTCACCGTCAAGCAGAACATCCAGGTGCCGATGCGCGAGTATCTCAAACTCTCGCCCGCCCTGCTCGACGAGATGGCGATGGTGAAGCTCGATCTCGTCGGTCTGCCCGCCGATGCTGCCGACAAGTCGCCGTCGGAACTGTCGGGCGGCATGATCAAGCGCGCCGCGCTCGCTCGCGCGCTGGCGCTCGATCCCGACATCGTCTTCCTGGACGAGCCGACCTCGGGGCTCGACCCGATCGGCGCGGCCGAGTTCGACGCATTGATCGTGACGCTGAAGCAGACTTTGGGGCTGACCGTGTTCATGGTAACCCACGATCTGGACAGCCTGTATTCCGCCTGCGACCGGATCGGCGCGCTGGCGGACAAGAAGGTCATCGCGGTCGGTCCGCTGGCCACGATGCTGGCATCCGACCATCCATGGCTCAAGGCCTATTTCGGCGGCGAGCGGGCACAGGCCCGCCTGCCACCCGAGCAACGGGAAAAAACAGTCTAGGCCATGGAATCGAGGGCAAATTATGCGCTGGTCGGACTGTTCACGCTCGCCGTTCTGGCTGCGCTGTTTGGTTTCGTCTACTGGTTCAACAGTGGTGGAGCCGGGAAGCGGGCCGATGTGCGGGTCATCTTCAGCGGCACGGTGACGGGCCTCGGGCGCGGCTCCAGCGTGCTGTTCAACGGCCTGCGCGTCGGCGAGGTGACGCGAATCGAGCTTCAGCCCGACGATCCGCGGCGCATCTACGCGGTGATCCAGGTCGATCGCTCGACGCCGCTGCGCGTCGATACGCGGGCTCGCATCGAGTCGCAGGGGCTGGCCGGTGTCGTCGCCGTGCAACTGATCGGCGGAGATCCCAATTCGGCCGTGCTGCAAGCGCAGCCCGGCCAGGCGCTGCCGACGATCATCGCCGAGCGCTCAGAGTTCCAGGACATCCTCGAGACGGTCCGCACGATCGCAAAGCGCGCCGAGGACGTGCTCGGCAGCGTCGAGGGGCTCGTCAAGGACAATGCTGGCCCGATCAGCAACACGGTCCGCAACGTCGAGAGGTTCTCGGCCGCGCTCGGCAACAACTCGGATGGCGTCGACAAGCTGATGAAGAGCTTCGGCACGATTGCCGAGACCATCACGCCGCTTTCGCAGAAACTCGGCGTCCTCAGCGAGGAACTGACGCAGATCGTTCGCTCCGTCGACCAGAAGAAGGTCTCGTCGATCGTCGACAACGTCGACAGGTTCACCGCGGCGCTGGGCGGTTCCAGCGGCGATGTCGGCAAGGCGGTCAAGGATGTCGCCTCGATTACCGATAAGCTCAACAAGGCGGCCGACCAGGTCGAGGGCGTGCTGAAGAGCGCGCAAGCCTTCCTCGATACGGCCGCCGGCGAAAATGGCCGCAGCGCCTTCTCCGAGGTCAGCGACGCCGCCAAGTCGATCCGCGTGCTCGCCGACAACCTCGACAAGCGCACCGCGGAGATCACCGCCGGCATCAGCCGGTTCACCGGGCCGGGCCTGCGCGACATCGAAACGCTGGCGAGCGACGGCCGTCGCACGCTGACGGACCTAAACCGCACCCTGCGGAGTTTGGAACGCAACCCGCAGCAGTTCATCTTCGGCGGCAAGCCCCCGCTTCCTCAATATGGTGGATCCCGCTAGACCGATGACGATCAAGGCCCCGCTCGTGCCGCAAGCCCTTTTCCGCAAACCCACCATCATCGCCGTGGCGCTGACCGCCGGCGTGCTCCTCACAGCGTGTGGCGGCGGCAGCGCGCCGACAACCTACGACCTCTCTGCCCCGCGCGATTTCGGACGCCTCGGCGGCTCGCGCGCGACACTCGTTGTGGCCGAGCCCACAACCGTCCAGGCGCTCGATTCCGATCGGGTCATCGTCAAGGATTCGACCGGCGCGCTCTCCTTCCTTGGCGGCGCGCAATGGGCCGACCGTGTGCCCAAGCTGGTGCAGGTCAGGCTGATCCAGACCTTCGAGAACGGCAACCGGCTCGGCTCCGTGGCGCGTCCGGGTGATCGCATCACGCCTGAGGTGCAACTGGTCACCGACATCCGCAGCTTCAACATCGATGCCGCCAGCGGCACCGCTGTGGTCGAGATCACCGCCAAGCTGGTTGGCGACCGGACCGGCGACATCAGGCGCGCGCGGCTGTTCTCGGCCCGCGTTCCGGCCGGTGCCGTCGATGGCGCGGGTGCCGCTCAGGCGCTCGACCGCGCGCTGTCGCAGGTGCTGATCGAGATCGTGCGCTGGGCACGCTGAGGCCGCAGCGACGCGGTCACTTTGACAGTCTTTTACCTGCTTGACTTGGAGCGCACTCGAAGGGGTAGCTGTTCCTGCGTCGAAAACGGAAGAGACCGTCATGAAGATCGGCGAACTCGCCAGGCGCTGCGGGCTGACCGCCCATACCCTCCGCTACTACGAGCGGATCGGGCTCCTGCCCTATGCGGATCGAGACGCAGGGCAGCAGCGTGACTACGATGCCTCCATCCTTGTCTGGATCGAATTCCTCCATCGTCTGAAAACGACGGGGATGCCGATCCGCGACATGCTGCGCTACGCGAAGCTGCGCGGTACGGGCGACGCCACCAATGGCGAGCGTCGCCTGTTGCTGGAGACGCATCGCGTCGCCGTCGCGGCCCGCATCGCCAGTCTTCAGGATTCCCTCTCCGTCCTCGATGCCAAGATCGCCGGCTATGGCGAAGCGGAACAAGGGCTTTCCACACATGCTCCAGTCATCGAAACCGAATCCGGACGACCGTTACGTGCGCGGACAGCGCGCGCTCGCTGAAATCGACGGTGCCGCCGGTCAAGCCGTCATCGACGCGCTGGCCGACATAGCGCCCGACTTTGCGCGCTATGTGCTCGAATTTCCGTTTGGCGACATCTATTCGCGACCGGGCCTTGATCTCCGCAGCCGTGAGATCGCGACCATCGCCGCGCTGGCGGCCTTGGGCAATGCCGCGCCGCAGCTCAAGGTCCATATCCGCGCCGGGTTGAATGTCGGCCTCACCCAGGCTGAGATCGTCGAAATCCTGATCCAGATGGCCGTCTATGCCGGCTTTCCCGCCGCGCTGAACGGTCTGTTCGTTGCGCGCGAGGTGTTCGCGAGCAAACCGGCCTGAGGCTGGGGCTGCCTGAAAGCAAGAAGGGCCGCCCATGTCGGGCGGCCCTTCTGTCGTCATATCACCTCGGCGATCACCTCACTCGAAGCGGCCGCTCGCATGCGCCAGCATCGTGTAGACCTTGCCGGTCTCCGAGGTCAGGTAGGTCTTGGCGACGATCGAGTCGCGGTCGTCCTTGGCGGCTTCCGCGAGCAGGCGCTCGAACTCGTCGATATAGCGGTCGACGGTCTCCTTGAACTCCGCGTCCCGACGGTACTTCCGGCGGATCTCGTCGAAGGTCTGCTGGCCCTGCAGCGTGTAGAGGCGGCGGGTGAAGACGTTGCGCTCGCCGCGCTTGTAGCGGTCCCACAGCTCGACCGCCGCGTCATGGTCGATCATCCGGGCGATATCGACCGAGAGCGAGTCGAGCCGCTCGATCGAATGCGCCGTCGGCTTAGGCGTTTCCGGAGCCTTCTCCTCGCGCGAGGCGCGGTTAAGCAGGTCCGACAGCCAGCCGACCTTGGCCGGCGGCTGGGCCTCCGGCGTGGGCTGGCGACGCGGAAGCTCCTGCACGGGCACCGGGGCAGGGCGGGGCGCCGGGGCGGGCGCAGGCCGTGCCTCTGCGTGAGGAGCCGGGGTGGCAGGCTCCGGCGTCGCGTCGAGCGAGGGCCGCAGTTCCATCGCCTCGGCGGTGGGCAGACGCGCCTGCGTCACGGTGGTGGTCGCATAGGCCGGTTCCTGCCGGGGCTGGGCGCTCGCGGCCGAGCGGCGGCTCTGGCCGGTATCGACGGGCAGGGCGACGTCGCTGCGGCGGCCCGAGCGGGTGACGATCTCGGTCAGCTCATTGAGCGCCTTGATCTGCTCGGCGACGACGCGGCGCATGGCCGAGGTCGATTCCTGTGTTTCGCGCGGCAGGTCGAGCACGCCGCGCTTCAGCTCCGCCCGGGTCTCCTCCAGCTCGCGCTGGATCTCGGCGGCGACGCCGCGCATATCCTGCGCCGCGCCCTGGAAGCGTTCCGTGACCTTGGCCAGTTCGCTGCCGACCTCGCTGGAAACCTGCTCGTAAGCCTGGCGCAAGGCCTGGGCGGTCCGGTCGCGTTCCTTGCCGGTGGTGGCGCGGATCAGCTCGAACTGCTGCGAGATCGCGGTGGTCGTGGCCTCGGCGGAATCGCTCAGCACGCCGCCGATCTGGCGGGCGCGTGCCTCGGCGGTGCTCAGCGACTCGTCCATCAGCGCCGCGAAGGAGCGGGTGATCGACTCGACGTCGTCGGTCCGGTTGGCGATGAGGCCATGAATCTCCTCGAGCGAGCCCTGGCGCTCGGCCAGCGCCTTGCCGACGCGGGCCTCGACCTGTTCCAGACGGCTCGCGACGGCATGCAGAGCAGCCGTGCTGGCCTGGGTGACCTGGCCCAGCGAAGCTCCTTTGTCGTCGAGCTGGCCGACGAGCGCGGTGGTCTCGCGCAGCGTGCCTTCCGAGAACGCTTTCAAATCCGCGACCTGAGCGGCGATTTGCTCCGAAGCCTTCCCGGTCTCGTCCATCACGGTCGCGATTACGCTCTGCAGGTCGCCGACACGGGCGGACAACCCACCCTCGACGGCGGCGAGATTCTTGTTCGCGCCGTTGACGATCTGCTGCATCAGCTTGTTGGCCTCGCCCAGACGGCCGAGCATGCCGCCGAGCTCGCTGCGAAGCTGCTCATTGGTCTTGACCAGCGCATCGACGGACTGCCGCGTGCCATGCTCCAGCGTCTCGCGCAGGCCGCTGGACGAGGTGTCGAGCGCGTTCGTGATCGCGGCGCCGCGTTCGCGCAGCCCCTCGATGATCGACGAACCACGGCTCTCGATCGCCCGCACAACGGTCTCGCCGACCATGGCGACTTCGTTGGCAATCGCCTCGCCGCGCTGGCCCAGCGCCGCGACCATGCCGCCGCCCCTGTCCTCGAACAGCAGGCGAAGGGTTTCCTCACGGTCGCCCAGCGCCGCCGCAATGGCGTCGCCGCGCTGGCCGAGAGCGGTGACCATGCCGACGCCCTTGTCGTCGAACAGAACGCGCAGCTCCTCGGTCCGCTCGCCAAGCGAAGCGGCGATCGCGTCCGACTTGCTCTGCAGCGTGTCGGCGATCTCCTGGCCGCGCGTGTCGAGCGTGCCCGAAACCGTGTCGAGCCGGTTGACCACGCGCTCCTCGAAGCGGGCGACGCTGCGGTCGAGCGTATCAGCGATCTGGAGCGCCCGGCCGCCGAGCGTGGCGTTGATCGTGTCGGCCTTGTCGCTGAGCGTGCGGGTGAGCGACTCGCTCTTGGAGGTGACGACCTCGCCGATCTCGTCGGCCTTGGCGGCAAGCGCGCGGGTGACCTCGCGGCCACCTTCGGCCAGGACGCGGGCGATGTCGACCGTGCGTTCGACCAGCGCCTCGTTCAGCGCCGTGGCGCGGGCGCCGAGGCTGCCGTCGATCCGGGCGATCAGGCTGTCGAGCGAGGTGGCGATCTCGGCGCTCTTGGCGCCCGAACGCTCCTCGAACAGCTTGATCTGACTCTCCATCGCATCGGTCGCCTCGCGCGTCCGGTCGGCGAGAATGCCCGCCGCTTCCGTCGCACGCGCACCCACCCGGTCCGCCAGCGCCATGCCGTCTTCGCCGATCAGCTTCTCGACCTGGGCGATCCCCGTCGTCACGGCCGCGGTCAGGGCCTGCGTATCGTCGGACAGCCTGTTGGTCAGATCGCCGCCCTTGTGGATGATGACGTCCTCGAAAGCCGCCAGGCGCGAGCCGAGCGCGGTCTCCACATGCCGGCCCTGGTTCTCGAAGAGCTCCGCGAAGGCGCTGAGCCGTTCGCCCATGGTGGTCTCGATCTCGCGGCCCTGCTCGTCGAAGAGCCGGTTCAGCGCGTCGTGACGGCCGGCAAGCGCCTCCGTCAGCGCCTGGGCGCGGCCCTCGACCGAGCGCAGCATCGATTCGGCATTGGCCGACAGCGCCTCGTTGACGCGCCCGCCCTGCTGCGTCAGCGCCAGCACGATCTCCTTGCCGGTGCCGGCGAGCTGGACGCGCGCCTCCTCGGCATGAACCGTGAAGGTCTCGCGCAGCCCCTGCGTCGCCTGCGCGACCCGGTCGGCGACATCGCGGCCGTCGACATTGATGGTTTCGGTCAGGGCGCGGGTGGCGTCGCCCATCCGGCGCGCCAGATCCTCGCTCTGCTCGCCGAGCAGGGTATGAACTTCGCGGCCGGTGCTGACCAGATCGCGCAGCATCGCCTCGCGCTGGTCGCCGAGCAGCGAGCCGACCTGTTCGCCGGTCTCGCTGAGGCGGGTCAGGAAGCCGCTCTGCTGTTGTTCGAGCGCCGCCTGGGCTGTTTCGGTGGCGTCCCTGAGCCGGGCAGCAAGCGCCGCGCCACGCTCGTCGAGCCGCTGGTGCAGGCTCTCGCCGGTCTCTGCCAGCCTGGTGATCAGGGCGCCGCTGCGCTCTGCCAGAACGCCATGGACCGAGCGGCCGACATCGGCCACGCGGCTGACCAGCGCCTGGCTCTCATTGCCGAGGAGATCCTTCACCTCGAGGCCGGCCTGGGACAGCTTCACGGTGAAGGCGGCAGCCTGCTCGTCGAGCAGCGCGCCGACCCTGGAGCCGGTCTCGGACAGGCTCGCGGTCAGGGCATCGCTTTGCGCGCCGATCAGGCTGTGGACCTGCTCGCCGGCCTGGCCCAGGCGCAGGACGATCGTCTCGCTCTGGTCTTCGAGAAGCTTGGCGACATCGGCGCCGGTGCCCGACACGCGCGAGATCAGCGTCTCGCTCTGGTCGGCCAGCAACTGGGCGACATCGGTCCCCGTGCCAGACACGCGCGAGACGAGCGCATCGCTCTGATCCGCAAGCAGCTTGGCGACATCCGAGCCCGTGCCGGACACGCGCGAAACGAGCGCCTCGCTCTGATCCGCAAGCAGCCTGGCGACGTCCGAGCCCGTGCCGGACACGCGCGAGACGAGCGCGTCGCTTTGATCGGCAAGAAGTTTGGCGACGTCCGAACCCGTACCGGACACACGCGAGACCAGGCTGTCGGCCTGCTCGCCGAGCATCGCCTGGACGGTCTCGCCGGTTTCCGAAAGCCGGGTCACCAGCTTGCCGCCGCGCTCGTCGAGCACGGTCTGGAGACCTTCGGTGACCTCGTTGACGCGCGTCGCCAGCGTCGCGCCATGCCGGCCGACGCTCTCGCCGAGCGACTGGCCGGCTTCGTCGACGCGCAGGATGATGGCGTCGCTGCGCTCGCGCAGAACGTCGTCGACCGTGCGGGCCGTGTCGTTGAGCCGGGTCACCAGAGCGTCGCTCTGCGTGCCGATCAGGGTGTTGACGCTCTCGCCGACTTCGAGAAGGCGCGAGGCGATCATCTCGTTCTGGCGGGTGAGCAGGCCGTTGACGCCGCGTCCGACCTCGGCGAGGCGGGTGGTGACGCTGTCACCCTCTTCGGCGAGCGAGCTGCGCAGGCTTTCGCCGGTCTCGGTCAGGCGAGCCCTCAGGGCCTCGCTCTGGTTCTCGATGAGCGCGACCATGCTGCGGCTGCTGGTCTCGAAGCGCTCCGCCGCTTCGCTGCCGCGCGCGGAGATGTCGTGCGCCAGCGTCTCGCCGGTGGCGCGCAGGGTCTCGTTCACGGTCTCGACGCGGGCGGCAAGTGTATCGGCGACCTGCGAGCCGGTCTCGCTGATCGCGCGGGTCACGGTCTCGGCTCCCGTCGCAAGCCCTTCGGTCAGCACGGCGCCGGTGCGCTCGAGCGAAGCCGCGATCTCGCGGGCGCGGCCGTCGAGCAGGGTCGACAGGCTGTCGCTGGCGCCCGCCAGCCGCTCGCTGACCTCGCCGGATGTGACCTGCAGGCGTTCGACAAGTTCGCCGCCGCGACCGCTGATCTCGTCGATCATGCGTTCGCCGGCGCGCCCGAGCGCCAGGGTGATCTGGTCGCCCTTTTCGCCGAGCGATCCGGTGACACGGTCGCCGGCCTGGGTGACGGCGTCCGCGATGGCGCGGCTGGCGTTGTCGAGATCCTTGGACAGGCTCTCATGAGCGCCGCTGATGGCGAATTTGACGCGCTCGGCATTGCCGACCACGGCCTCCCGCTGCGTCACGAGTTCGTCGATCAGAGAGCGCAACCGGATTTCGTTGTCGGCATAGGCGCGCTCGAGCGTGGCGATCTCGCCGCGCACGATCGTCTCCAGTTCGCCGGCGCGGGCAACCGCGCGCTCGATGCCGTCGCCCATGGCGGCGACCTCGCGGCGGATGGTCTGGCTCAGCGACAAAACGGAATCCGCGCCGACGACCTCTGGCTCGGCCAGCCGCAGGGCGACTTCGGTCATCGCGCGGGCGACGAGGCGCATCTCCTGCGTGCGGCGATAGAGCGCCGCCAGCACGAAGAAGAACACGATCGGCGCGCCGACACACAGCGCGAGGATGGTCCATTCGCCGACGCCGAAGGCGCCGAAACGCGCTGCGAGACCGGTGTCGAGCGAACCGAAGCGGTTGAAGAGCACGAAACCCGCGCCGCCGAGCCAGGCGAGCGAGGCGAGCGCTGCGAACCAGTAGGGCTTGGAGGAGGGACGCACGGAGAAGGCCTGGACGAGCGAGCTCGAATCGCGCCGGTCGTCATTGGCGACGCGGCTCGTGTCGGGCGCGATCGCAGGACGCGGCGGAGCCTGCGGGGCTGCGGCCGACTGGGGCGCGGCCGGCTCGACGCGCGGGAGTTCGAGCTTGAGATCGTTCTCGGTGGTGGCGGGCAGCTTCGGCTCGAGCGCCGGATCGGCGTCGCCCTCGGATCTCGGCTGGTCGAGCCGGAGGGCCTCCTCGATCGCGGACATGGCAGCCTCGGTCGGATCCTGGAGCTTCTTTTGCCGATTCATGCTGTGCCGCCTCGCCACGCTACTGGGACAGGAGCTCGATCATGTTCGCCGCACCCGCCAGGACCGCCTCTGGTCGTGGCAAGGGCAGAAACACTGCGCCCATCGTTTACCAATTGGAAGGGTAGTGGACGCTCTAAGCCTTGGGAACCCGTTTAAGCCGCCGATTCACAAACGTCGTTAACGCCTCATTCACCATGAAGGCGCTTGATGAAGGTCGGGAAACCGCTTCCTCGGCGCCTGCCCATCCATCGTTTCCGAGCCATAAATGCCCCAGACTGCGATCGATCTCGACCATCTCGCCCTCCAGACCGGCGGCGACCAGGACCTCGAGCGGGAGCTGCTGGCTCTCTTCGCCCAGCAATGCGTTCGCCATCTGCGCACCATCCACAACGGCGACGATGCCAGAACCCGCATGGACGCGGCCCACACGTTGAAGGGCGCGGCACGCGCGATCGGCGCGTGGCAGGTGGCCGACGCGGCCGATGCCATCGAGCGCCATCTCGCCGAAACCGACCTGCGCCGGACCGAAGCCGCCATGGATACGCTCGCGCTCGCCGCAGCCGAGGTGCGGGCCGTCATCTCCCGCTACGACGCCGCTGCCTGAAGACGCCGCCAGCCAGGCGCTCGCGTGAGGCCGCGCCCGAGGAAAGTCCTTTCCTCCACGCTTGGAAATGCTCTAAGGCGTGGCGCGCCATCGTCTTTCCGCTGGAGTTCAGGATGCCGAAGATCACCTTCATCGATGCTCGGGGCGAGAGCCGGACTGTCGAGGGCGAGACCGGATCGACGGTGATGGAAGTCGCCATCCGCAACGGCGTGCCGGGCATCGAGGCGGAATGCGGCGGCGCCTGCGCCTGCGCCACCTGCCATGTCTATGTCGATGAGGCCTGGACCGCCAAGACCGGCGCGCCCGAATCGATGGAAGAGGACATGCTCGACTTTGCCTTCGAGGTGAAGCCGACCTCGCGGCTCTCGTGCCAGATCAAGGTCCGCGACGAGCTCGACGGGCTCGTCGTGCGCACGCCGACCCGGCAGGGCTGAGAACGCCTATTCGGCGGCAGCCGGGATCGCCGGCGCCATCACTGTCTCGCTGCCCGGCGCCGGGTGGCGCGGAACGAGGAAGGCCAGGGTCAGCGACACCGTCGCAACGCCCGAGCCGATATAGAACACGATCGCCGGGTCGCGCAGCCAGATCTGCCCGAACGTCACCGGCAGGACCACTGCCGCGATGTGATTGATCGTGAAGGCGACCGCCGAGGTCGGCGCGATGTCGGCCGGATCGGCGATCTTCTGGAAATAAGTCCGCTGCGCCAATGTCAGCGTGAAGAACACGCCATCGACGATGAACAGCGCGCCAGCGACAAAGACGCCCCAGCCGGCGAAATGGCCGTGGCTCGCCAGCGCATAGCCGACGAAGACGAGGATCAGCGAGACGTTCTCGATCTGGATCGTCGCACGCTCGCCGATCCGCCCGACGAGGTTGCCGAGCATCGGCCCCATGAAGGTGTTGATGCCATAGGTCGCGAGCAGGAGCATCGCCGTAGCGGAAACGTCGTAGCCGAAACGCTCGACCAGCAGGAAGCCGCCGAAGGCCATGAAGATCTGCCGGCGTGCGCCCGACATGAAGGTCAGGGCGTAATACAGCCAATAGCGCCGGCGCAGCACGAAACCCTTGTTCTGCGGCACCGCGCCCTGAAAGCGCGGAAACGCCATCCAGGCGATGAGCGAGAGCACCACGACCAGGCTCCCGGCCGCGACGAAGACGATGATGTATCCGGGCTGGAAGACGCGCCAGATCACGGCGATCGTGCCGAAGGCGAGAAGCTGCGCGGTGGCCGAAGCCCCTGCGATCCGGCCCAGCAGACGCGGCGCCTGCGCCTTGGGCAGGAGCTGGAGCTGCAGCGACTGCTGGGCGGTCTCGTAATAGTGGAAGCCGAGCGACATCACCGTGGTCGTCAGCAGGAGCCCGCCGAGCGTGGGATAGAACCCGGTGATGGCCACGCCGATGCCGAGCGTCACCAGGCTGAGATAGGCCAGGATCTGCTCGCGCATGAACCAGAACAGGATGATGGCGGTGAAGGCCAGGAATCCGGGGATCTCGCGCACCGATTGCAGAATGCCGATATCGGAGCCGCTGAAGCCCGCCGCCTCCTTGGCGAAATTGTTGAGCAGCGCGGTCCAACTCGCAAAGCCCAGCCAGTTGATGAAGGCCAGCACCATCAGAAAGGCGGTCGGGGAGCGAAGCAGCGCGGCGAGGCCGCGCGGAGCGGGGGCGATGTCGGTCATCGGACGGACCCAGCAGGAAGCGCAGCCTGGCAGGCGGCTGCATCGCGCGGCAGCGGCGCATGCGGAGCCCTTCCTAGAGCACCCTGCGGTCGCTGGATAGAGGCCTGCCCGCGGGGCGCATATGCGTCCGATCCGGTCTATGATGGCGCCCGGACCGGCACGCTTTGCGCTGGATCATCGCACCTCAACAGGCCCGCGATAGGATGTCGCGACAACGCAGCGAGGAGAGCACGATGTATAAGTCCATTCTGGTTCCCGTCGATATCGCCGAACCCGAGATGGCGGAGCCCGCGATCGGCGCCGCCGTCTCCTTTGCCAAGACCTCGGGTGGCGCCGTCCGGCTCGTCTATGTGCGCTCGCTGGTGCCGATCACCTACATGGAGTTCGTGCCGGCAGACTTCGATGCCGGCCAGCAGGAGGATGCGCAGGCCAAGCTCGCCGCCATTGCCGCCAAGATCGATCTGCCGCCCGAACAGGTCTCGGCCAAGGTGTTGATCGGCTCGGTCCATGGCGAGGTGCTGGCCGAGGCCGATGCCAGCGGCGCGGATCTGATCGTCATCGGCTCGCATGAGCCGGGTATGCTCGCCTATGTGATCGGCTCGAATGCCTCGGCGATCGTGCGGCGGGCGAAATGCTCGGTGCTGGTGGTGCGCTGAGCGCTTCTTCGGAGCCGCTCAGGCGGGGAGGCGTCCCGGCACCAGATCGTCGGGCACCTCGCCGCTGGCGAGTTCGCGCGGCCGGTTGAGCATCACCATAGGCCGGACCTGCCAGAAGGACGCAGCCGTCAGGACGAGGCCGAGCAGGCCGGTCGTATTCGCGCCCTGTAGAAACGCGCGGCTGGTGAAGAAAACGAGCATCAGCAGCGACAGCGCGCTGACCGCAGCCAGCGCAAGCCAGAAGGCGAAGGGCTTGCCGGCGACGAAGCGGGCGCGCGGATTGGCCTTGGCGATCGCGGCGGTCAGGGCGGAGACGAAAGCATGGTAGCGCGCGTCGTCGCGGTCCATGTCGGTCAGAGAGCGCCAGGAGAGGTTGCCGAAGGTGATGCTCTTGCCGTCGCTCAGGCGCAGCTGTGTCTTGAAGCCCTTGGAACTGACATTGCTGGGCGCATAGACGAAACGCACCTGCTCAACCGCCGCCAGCCTGACCCGGTCGACCTTGCGGGTGGTGTCGATCTCGAGCGTGTCGCCGTCGAGCGTATAGGCGATCTCGAAGCCGACAGGCCTCGGACGCTGGCGCCAGGACGGGGGAGGGGTGTCGTCGGGATGATGGGGCTGCATGCGGGGAGCCATAGCGGCTCAAATTGGACTTGTCGCCGGTTTCCCGGCTCGACAACTCATCCCTTCATCGAGTCCATCTTCTCCGACAGCCAGATCTTGATCAGCGACTGATAGGGCACGTCCCGCTTGTTGGCGGCGATCTTGATGCTTTCAAGCAGCGCATTGGGCAGGCGGATCGAGATCGATGTCGAGGACGGCTTCAGGTTCGGAAACCGGACGGATGCTGCTTTGGTCCAATCGACGTAATCCGTGGAATCATGCGCCTCCCAGAAGGCGCGCTCTTCGACCTCGCTCTGAAAGGTCGGGATCGGCTTAAGCGTTTTGCTCATATTGCCTACGCTCCTTGCGATTCATGTCGCGAGCGGAAATGACTCGGATCAGGCTGCTCTCGCGGCGCAGCGTGAAGGTCACATGGAGATGCCGCCCGTCATTCGTGCGCCCAAGCGCGCGCAGCCTTCGTTCGGTTGCGCTGTGCCCCTCATCCTCCGACAGGAGCAGGGGCTCGTTCATGAACACCTGCTCGGCCTCGGCCTGACTGACGTCATGCTTCTCGGCACTCTTTCGCTCGTTGCCCCGATCCCAATCGAAACCAACGATGCGATCGAGATCAATCACAAATGTATATCCTGATCATATACGTTTCAAGCTTGCCACGGCCACATTACCGCGCCAGAACCTTCATCGCGCCGTCAAGCCCGTCCAGCGTCAGCGGGAACATGCGCCCGCCCATCAGCCCGCCGATCTGGCGGATCGACTGGGTGTAGCTCCAGAGGTTCTGCTGGACCGGGTTGAGCCAGACCGATTTCTGGAAGCGGCCGACGATCCGTTCCATCCAGACAGCCCCTGCCTCTTCGTTCCAGTGCTCGACCGATCCGCCCGGCATCGCGATCTCATAGGGGCTCATCGAGGCGTCGCCGACGAAGACGACGCGGTAGTCGGCCGGATAGGTTCGCAGCACGTCCCAGGTCGGGATGACCTGGTCGTGGCGGCGGCGGTTCTCGCGCCAGACCCTCTCATAGGGGCAGTTGTGGAAGTAGAAATGCTCGAAATGCTTGAACTCGGCCCGCGCCGCCGAGAACAGCTCCTCGGCCAGTTCGACATGCCAGTCCATCGAGCCGCCGACATCGAGGAAGAGCAGCACCTTGACCGCGTTGCGCCGCTCGGGCCGCAGCTTGACGTCGAGATAGCCGTGGCGCGCCGTTTCGCTGATCGTCGAGTCGAGGTCGAGTTCCTCGGCCGCACCCGTGCGGGCGAATTTGCGCAGGCGCCGCAGCGCGATGCGGAGGTTACGCACGCCGAGTTCGCGCGTGTCGTCGAAATCCTTGAACTCGCGCTTGTCCCAGACCTTCACCGCACGGAAATTGCGATTGCCGTCCTGGCCGATGCGTACGCCCTCGGGATTGTAGCCATAGGCGCCATAAGGCGAGGTGCCGGCGGTACCGATCCATTTCGAGCCGCCCTGGTGGCGGCCCTTCTGCTCCTCGAGCCGTTGTTTGAGCGTCTCGAAGAGCTTGTCCCAGCCGAGCGCCTCGATCTGGGCCTTCTCCTCGTCGGTGAGGTATTTCTCGGCGAGCTTGCGCAGCCACTCGTCGGGAATGCCGGTCGGCTCGATGCCTTGCCCGAGCGTCTCCATGCCCTTGAAGACCTGGGCGAAGACCTGGTCGAAGCGGTCGAGATGGCGCTCGTCCTTCACCAGGCAACAGCGGGCGAGATAGTAGAACTCATCGACCCGGTGCTCGGCCAGATCGGCCTCGACGCCTTCGAGCAGCGCCAGATATTCCCGCAGCGTGACGGGGATCTTGGCAGCGCGCAGATCGGTGAAGAGCCGCAGGAACATCGCGTTACTGTGCGGCGGAACGTGCCGCGGTCAAGTCATATGGCGGTGTCGATGCGAGCCCGCCGTCACCCCCGCCTGCATGTCGCGGCGGGGGTGACGGCG
Source organism: Allobosea vaviloviae (assembly GCF_001298265.1). Classification (GTDB taxonomy): domain Bacteria; phylum Pseudomonadota; class Alphaproteobacteria; order Rhizobiales; family Beijerinckiaceae; genus Allobosea; species Allobosea vaviloviae_B. Next base: position 19,739 of record NZ_LGSZ01000040.1, read on the forward strand.
GCTGACGATCACGCCCCCGCGGCGGCGGGATCCCTCGTCACCTTGAACTTGACGACGGTCTTTGCCGGAACCTTGATCGTGGCGCCCGTCGAGGGGTTGCGGGCCTCGCGGGCCTCGCGCTTGGCGGCCGAGAGCTTGCCGACGCCGCCCAGCGTGATGTCGTCGCCCGACTTCAGCGTCTTGGCGACGATCGTGCCGAGCGAAACGAGAATGGCGGAGACGTCGGTCTTCGACTTGCCGGTCTCGTCCGCGATGGCGGCGATCAGTTCGTTCTTGGTCATGGGATCCTCCTTGGGAGAGTGTTGTGAGGCGTCATGCGTTCAGCCGATTGTCCGCGGCAGAAAGGTCCTACAAAGCACCACTGCCGCTGGTCGCATGACGCGACTGCGGCAGTTGCCACGACCATCGGCGAAATGCGATGCCCGCAGGCCAAGATACGCACAGAAATCGCGTTCGTTCCCGCGAAATGGAAGGCGGATACAACCTTTCGACACGCGCCTCGTCGCCCCGATTGACAAAATGGACGCGATTATTTCAAGCTTGAAATAATAAGCCTGGCCTCGGGGGATTGGCATGAAGGTGATCATCGTCGGCGGTGGGATCGGCGGCCTGACGCTTGCGCTCATGCTGCATGCGCGCGGAATCGAGGCGACGGTCTACGAGCAGTCGGGGGAGATTCGCGAGGTCGGCGTCGGCATCAACACGCTGCCCCATGCCATCCGAGAACTGGCCGAGCTGGGTCTGCTGGCGGAGTTGGATGCGGTCGCGATCCGGACGCGCGAGCTGATTTACATGAACCGCTTCGGCCAGACCGTCTGGCGCGACCCGCGTGGCCTGCATGCCGGCTTGGCCGCGCCGCAGTTCTCGATCCATCGCGGCCGCCTTCAGGGCGTGATCCGGGACGCTGTCATGGCGCGGCTGGGCGAGGGGGCGTTGCGCACCGGCCGCCGGCTGCAGGGCTTCATCCAGGACGAAGGCGGCGTCACCGCTCATTTCGCCGATTCCCGTCGTGGCGAGGCCGGCGAAACCGCGCGCGGCGACATCCTGATCGCGGCCGACGGCATCCATTCGACGGTGCGGGCGCATTATTTCCCCGATCAGGGGCCGCCGCGCTGGAACGGCGTCCAGATGTGGCGCGGCGCCTGCGACTGGCCGCTCTTCCTCGACGGCGAGAGCATGATCATCGCCGGCGGCATGAAGGGAAAGCTGGTGCTCTATCCCATCGCGCCGGGATCAAGTCCGCAGACGCGGCTGACCAACTGGGTGGTCAATATCCGCACCGGGGATCCGGCCAAGCCGCCGCCGAAGGAGGCCTGGTCCAAGCCCGGCCGCCTGGAGGATGTGCTGCCCTTCGCGCGGCGTTTCACGGTGCCGGGCGTCGATATCCTCGCGCTGATCCAGGCCAGCCCCGGCTTCTGGGACTACCCGATGTGCGACCGCGACCCGCTGCCGCGCTGGACCCATGGCCGCGTGACGCTGCTCGGCGATGCCGCCCATCCGATGTATCCGGTCGGGTCGAACGGCGCCTCGCAGGCGATCCTCGATGCCCGCTGCCTCGCCGATCTGCTGGTGAGGGCCGAACATCCGCGCCAGGCGTTGTCAGCCTATGAGGCGCGGCGACTGCCGGCGACGGCCGAGATCGTCGCGCTGAACCGGCATGGCGGCCCCGAGCGCGTCATTGATGCCGTCGAGCAACTGGCGCCAAACGGCTTCGACGATGTCGAGCGCGTGCTGAGCTATGCCCGGCGTGAGGCTATCGTGCAGAGCTATGCCGGCAAGGCGGGTTTTGCCCGCGAACAGCAGGCGAGAATAGGCTGAGACCGACCGGCGCTCAGCCCGATTCTGTGAGTTGCTCGATGCGGCTCTTCATGCGGGCATTGTCCCGCTCGGCCATGCGCAACCGCATCGCGACATCGGCGCCTGCCGCGTCAGTGATCTCCGCGATATCCGTAGGCTCGAAGGAGACGCCGAGCTTCGTTCCGGTACGCCACCTGACATGGGCGTGATAGGAGCGCTGGCGCTGGGCGATTTCGAGCTCGAAATCCGCAGGCAGGAGCACCGTCTCGGTGACGACGATGAGGGCGCCGCCTTCGGAAATGTTGCGCACGACACAGTCGAGCGTTGCGCGACGCTGATTATAGCAGGCTCTTGCCCCCAAAAGAGAGCGCAACCTTGGCGTTTGGCGCCGCTCCGTCATTGTCGTCCGCTTCCAGCCGGCTCTCGCCCGGGCAGCCACCTGCCGCCATGGGGAGACCATGCCAGAAAGTGCGCTGCGACGCAGCAACTGCATCGTTCAGTGTTTAACGATCAGTCTCCTGGATGCGCGAAACCACGGCGTGCTCAACATGGGTGGTTGCGGGCAGCCCGGGTCGCACGCGCTTCGGCGAGCGAAACGACGGTGTCGGCAGCGTCATCACCGGGGTTCAGGAACACGACGCCGACATCGTCGCCGCGACGCCAGCACTGCCGCACGCGCCGGCTATCTGCCTTGTCGGCGATTTGGACTTCGAAGGTATCGGGCAGGGCAATCCAGTCCTGCATGCGCACCATCGCGCCCGTTTCCGACCAGTTGCGGACCGTGCAGGCCAGAACCGACTGGCGCCCGTTGAACACGACGCTGGCGCCTTCGAAGATGCGGGTGCGGGCCTCGCGGCGGCGGTTGGCGATCATCGCTTCCTCCCGTGGTGACGGGCTGCTGCAGCCCGTCATGTCGTTCCATCGGAAGGAGACTGCGGCAAATGCGTCGGCAGCGCAGCCTTTACCTGGGCTTAACCTTACCCCGCAGGGCTCTTCACGCGCCGTCGGGCGGCGGCGGCAGGAAATCGACCTCGTGCTTGGCCGACAGCGCCACGACATCGGCCGGGTTCTGCTGCGCCATCGAGTGGATGCCCCAGAACAGGTCGTAGAGGCGCGCCGTCGGCGACACCCAGAACAGGCACTTCACCGGGGTGTCGCTCTTGTTGAACAGGCCATGCGGGACGTTGCGCGGCAGCCGGATCAGATCACCGGGCAGGGCGTGGCTCTCGGCACCGTCGAGGACGAGGTCGAGCTTGCCTTCCAGCATGTAGATGAACTCGTCCTGCGTCGTGTGGATATGCGGCGGAACGAAGGTGCCGGGCGGAAAGGTCGCGTGCCAGGAGAAGGACTCCGCGCTCAGCGACTTCGGCACATAGGTCTGGCCGAGGATGTTCCACGAGATGGATTCGAGCCCTTCATTGGCCCGGGTCACGCCGGCGGTCAGTGGCTTCATCATGGCAACCTCGCTTGTCAGAAATGCAGGAAGCGGTCTTTGACCGCGCTGTCGCTGCGCAGATCGTCGCTCGTGCCGCGCCAGACGACGCGGCCCTTCTCCAGCACGATATGGCGGTCGGCGATTTTAGCCAAAGCATCCACGTTCTTGTCGATCACCAGGATCGACTCGCCCTCGGCCTTCAGCGCCGCAAGGCAGGCCCAGATCTCCTGCCGGATGATCGGCGCCAACCCTTCGGTCGCCTCATCGAGGATGACGAGCTTGGGGTTCGTCATCAGCGCTCGGCCGATCGCCAGCATCTGCTGCTCGCCGCCCGACAACTGGTTGCCGCGGTTGGCGCGGCGCTCCTTCAGGCGCGGGAAGAAGGCATAGATTCGGCCGATGTCCCAGCGTGCCGTGCCGAAGCGACTGGACGCCGTCGCGATCAGGTTTTCCTCGACGGAGAGCGTCGGGAAGATCATCCGGCCTTCCGGCACGAGCCCGATGCCGGCCTGCGCGATCCTGAACGAGGCGGCGCCGGTCAGATCCTTGCCGCCGACGCTGACCCGACCGGCCTTTGGGTGGATCATGCCCATGATCGCGCGGATCGTCGTGGTCTTGCCCATGCCGTTGCGGCCGAGCAGCGTCACCACCTCGCCCTCGCCGATCGACAGATCGACCCCGAACAGGATCTGCGCCTCGCCATAGCCGGCATCGAGCCCCTCGACGATCAGCATGAGCGAAACTCCCCCGCTGTCTTTCCGGGGCGCGCCGTAGGCGCGAACCCGGAACCCACGACCGGGTGAGACAATTCGACGGCGCCATGACGGGTGTACCCAGTCGTGGGTTCCGGGTTCTTCGCTGCGCGAAGCCCCGGAATGACAAGGGCGGCGTCCTCCCTCATCACCCCTCCTCGCCGAGATAGGCTTCGCGTACGGCTGGATCGGCGCGCACCGCGGCCGGAGCGCCGGACGCGATGACGCGGCCATAGACCAGCACGCTGACGGTGTCGGCCAGCGCGAAGACGGCCTCCATGTCGTGCTCGACCAGCAGCATGGCGTAGCGCCCCTTCAGGCTCGCCAGCAGCGCGATCAGCCGCTCGCCCTCCTCGCGGCCGACGCCGGCCAGGGGCTCGTCGAGCAGGATCGCGGCCGGCTCCAGCGTCAGCGCCATCGCGATCTCGAGCGCGCGCTTCTCGCCATGCGACAGCCGCCCGGCCAGCACATGAGCGCGCTCGGTCAGGCCGACGGCCTCGATCGCGGCCCAGGCCGGGCGGTTCAGGCTCTCGTCGCGGGCGGCGTTGCGGAACAGGGCGAGCGGACGCGCGGACCGGGCCTGAACGCCGAGCGCGACATTCTCCAGCACCGACAGCGAAGGGATCGTTGAGGTGATCTGGAAGGTTCGCGCGAGGCCGGCCCGTGCGCGCTTCTCCGGGGGCAGGGCGGTGATGTCGTGACCGCGGAAGCGGATGCTGCCGGTATCGGGCCTCAGCATGCCTGAGATCTGATGCACCAGCGTGGTCTTGCCGGCACCGTTGGGCCCGATCAGCGCATGCAGCTCGCCGGGCGCCACCGACAGGCTCACACCATCCGTGACCTTCAGCGCGCCAAACGCCTTCCGCAGCCCCGACAGGACCAGCACCGGCTCAGCCACGGGTTTAGCGATCCCGGTTTCAGTCATGGCGACCGGCCCCGAGCTTGCGCATCAACCCGACCAGCCCGCCGCGTGTGAATAGCACGAACAGCACGATCATCGGCCCGAAGATCACCTTCCAATGCTCGGTCCAGCCCGACAGAATGTCCTCGGCGAAGAGGAAGGCGAGCGCTCCGATGATCGCGCCATGCAGGCTGCCGACGCCACCGAGCACGACCATGAAGATCAGCTCGCCTGAGCGCGGCCAGGACATGTAGGCCGGGCTGACGAACTCGGTCTGGTTGGCGAGCAGGAAGCCCGACAGCCCGGCGATCATGCCGCTGATGATGTAGGCGACGAGCCGGATGCGCCCGACATGGAAGCCGGTGACGGCAACGCGGGTCGCGTTCTCGCGCGCGGCGCCCAACACACGTCCGAAGCGCGAGGCGACAATGATGCTGATAAGGCCATAGCAGGCGAGCAGCACGCCCAGCACGACGTAGAAGAAGCCGATGCGGTTCTTGAACGGGTCGAAGCCGAGGATCGTGCTGCGCTCGTAAAGCGTCAGCCCGTCATCACCGCCATAGGCCGAAAGCGCCTGCGCCAGGAAATACACCATCTGGCCGAAGGCCAGCGTGATCATGATGAAGGTGACGCCGCGCGTGCGCAGCGAGACGTAGCCCGTCACCGCTCCAAACAGCGCGCAAAGCGCCAGCACCACCGGCAGGATCAGCAGCGCCTCGGTCCGGCCCTCGGTGATCATGATGCCGGTGGCATAGGCGCCGATCCCCACGAAGGCGGCATGGCCGAAGGAAACCAGTCCTCCCACGCCGAGGATCAGGTCGAGCGAAAGCGCCGCGATCGCGAAGATCATCGCCCGCGTCACCAGCGTCAGCCAATGCGCGGGCAGCCCGAGCGAGACGGCCACCGGCAGCAGCGCCAGCAGGGCAAACAGGGCGATGGCAACGACCGGGCGCCGCCGGGCGGGGGCGGGGATGGCCGCCGATACAGGTGCCGCTGTGCTGGCGAGGCTCATGACCGCCCCTTGGCCGGAAGCAGGCCCTCCGGCCTCACGAACAGCACGATCGCCATGACCAAATAGATCAGCATCGATGACAGCGCCGCGCCCGCTGCCCGTGCCGAGGGCGCGCTCATGAACAGGCGTAAAAGGTCGTTCATGAAGGAGCGGCCGAGCGTGTCGACGAGACCGACGATCAGGGCCCCGACGAAGGCGCCGCGGATCGAGCCGATGCCGCCGACGACGATGACGACGAAGGCGAGGATCAGGATGTTGTCGCCCATGCCGGGCTCGACCGAGAGGATCGGCGCCGCCATCGCGCCGGCGAAGGCCGCCAGCATGGTGCCGAAGGCAAAGACGATCATGAACAGCTTGTTGATGTCGACGCCGAGCGCCGAGACCATCGGCGCGTTCGAGGCGCCGGCGCGCAAAAGCATGCCGGTGCGCGTCCTCTCGACGATGAACCAGAGCAGCGCACCGACCGCGAGGCCGGCGCCGATCAGAGCGAAACGGTAGGTCGGGTAGAGGATGCCGTCGAGCAGCGCGATGTTGCCGGCGAGAAAGGCGGGGATGGGCACGGACAGGGGCGCCGCGCCCCAGACCATCTTGACCCCCTGGTTCAGCAGCAGGATCAGGCCGAAGGTCGCCAGCACCTGGTCGAGATGATCGCGTTCGTAAAGATGTCGGAAGACCAGGAATTCGAGCGCCAGCCCGATCACCAGCGCGGCCGCCAGCGCCAGCACCAGCCCGAGCACGAAGCTCCCGGTGATGCCGACGAAGGTCACGGCGAGATAGGCGCCGAGCATGTACTGCACGCCATGCGCCAGGTTGATGAAGTCCATCACCCCGAAGACGAGCGTCAGCCCCGCCGCCACCAGGAACAGCAGGATGCCGAGCTGGAGACCGTTCAGGACCTGGACGATGAGGAGGCCGGTGGTCATGTCATGTCGCCCGTCATGCTCGGGCTTGACCCGAGCATCTCAGGAAAGAGATTCTCGGGTCTGCGCTGCGCTTCGCCCGAGAATGACGAAGAGGCTCACTTCAGCGCGCAATCCTTCGCGTGCGGATCGGCGTAGTCCGTGAACACCTTCTGGGCGATCTCGGTCTGGAACTTGCCGTCGGCGCGCTTGGCGACCTTGACCAGGTAGAAGTCCTGGATCGGGAAGCCGTTGGTGTTGAATTTGAACTTGCCGCGCAGCGAGGCGAAGTCGGCCTTCTTGATCGCGGCCCGCAGCTTGTCCTTGTCGCCGGTGCCGCCGGCGGCCTTGACGGCCGAATCGATCAGCATGGCGGCGTCATAGGCCTGCATCGCGTAGGAGCCGGGCACGATCTTGTAGGCAGCCTCATAGGCGCTGACGAAGGCCTTGGTCTGCGGGTTGTCCATGTTGGGGGCCCAGGTCATGCCGCCGAACAGGCCGACTGCCGCATCCTGCTGCGCCGGCAGGGTCGATTCATCGACCGTGAAGGCGGACAGGAACGGGATCTTGCCCTGGAGGCCGGCCTGCGACCACTGCTTGACGAAGTTGACGCCGAGCCCGCCGGGCAGGAAGGCGAAGACCACGTCGGGCTTGGTCGAGGCGATCTTGGCGAGATCGGAGGCGAAGTCCATCGAGGTCAGCGGCGCATAGACCTCATCGACGATCTCGCCCTTGAAATAGGCCTTGAAGCCGGCGAGCGAGTCTTTACCGGCCTGGTAGTTCGGCGCGATGATATAGGCGCGCTTGAAGCCTTGGTCCTGCGCGTACTTGCCCAGCACCTCATGGACCTGGTCGTTCTGGTAGGATGTGACGAAGAAGTTCTGGTTGCAGCCCTTGCCGGCCATGGTCGAGGGGCCGGCATTGGGCGAGATCAGGAACGCGCCGGAATCGAGCACCGGCTTGGCGATGGCGCCGAGGATGTTGGAGAACACCGGGCCGACCACGAAATCGACCTTGCCGCCCTCGACGAAGCTGCGGACCTTGCCGACCGCGACATCGGGCTTCAGTTCGTCGTCGATCACGGTGATCTGGACCGGCACGCCGCCGAGCTTGCCGCCGTTCTTGTCGACCGCGAGCTGGAAGCCGTCGCGGACCTGCTGGCCGAGCGCGGCGGCGGGGCCGGTCAGCACGGAGACGACGCCGATCTTGAGCGGCTCCTGCGCCTGCGCGCTGGCGATGCCCAGCGCCAGAAGACCGGCACCGAGCGAGAGCGAGAGCTTGAGTGTCATGTCGGATGTCCTCCCGGGACGAACGAGAAAGCAACGGCGCGACAGGGGTCCCTCAACCCTCGTTGCCACGCGATGAGGGCATATTGTTTCAAGCTTAAAATATCTGCAAGGGGGGCTCTGCAAGAATGTTGGGCGGTGCGCAAAGAGCGTCATTCTCGGGCGTAGCGAAGCGCAGACCCGAGAATCTCATGCCCAGTGAGCGCTGGTTTCCGAGATGGTCGGGTCAAGCCCGACCATGACGCTCCCTGATCCTCACGCCTGCACGCCCTCGACATACCAATCCATCTTGGACAGCATCTCGTCGGAAGCCTTCTCGCCCGCCTTGACGCGAACCTCGCCCTTGAGGTCCTTGAGCTCGCCGGTGAAGGGGTGGAGCGTTCCCGCGACGATGCCTTTCGTGACTTCGTCGGCGGCGGCGCGCGCGGCCGGTGTCACGGCGTCGTTGTAGGGTGCGATCTTGACCATGCCGTCCTTGATGCCGCCCCAGACGTCGCCGGATTTCCAGCTGCCGTCCATCGCCTCCTTGACGCGCTTGACGTAGTAGCCGGACCAGTCGTCGACGATCGCCGAGAGATGCGCCTTGGGCGCGAAGGCCTTCATGTCGGAGGCCTGGCCGAAGGCGAAGACGCCGCGCTGCTCGGCGGCCTGCAGGGCAGCGGCGGAGTCGGTGTGCTGGGTGATCATGTCGGCGCCCTGGTCGATCAGCGCCTTGGCGGCGTCGGCCTCCTTCGCCGGGTCGTACCAGGTCGAGGCCCAGATCACCTTGGTCTTGAAGTTGGGGTTCACCTTGCGCGCGGCCAGCGTGAAGGCGTTGATGCCCATCACCACCTCGGGGATCGGGAAGGAGGCGATGTAGCCGGCCTGGCCTGACTTCGACATATGCCCGGCGATCGTGCCGATCACGGCGCGACCTTCATAGAAGCGGGCATTGTAGGTCGCGACGTTCTCGGCTCGCTGATAGCCGGTGGCGTGCTCGAAATGGATCTTCGGGAACTGCTTGGCGACCTGGATGGTCGGGTTCATGAAGCCGAACGAGGTCGTGAAGATGATCTTGTTGCCGGCCTGGGCGAGCTGGCGGATGGCGCGCGCGGCGTCCGGCCCCTCGGCGACGTTCTCGATGAAGCTCGTCTTGATCTTTGCGCCGAACTCCTTCTCCAGCGCCAGGCGGCCCTGGTCATGCGTCCAGGTCCAGCCATGGTCGCCGACCGGGCCGACATAGATGAAGCCGACGCCGAGCGGCGCCTGGGCGCGGGCGCCGCTGCCGATCAGCGGCAGGGTCGCGGCCGAGGCGCCAGCGCCGAAGTTGAACCGGCGGCGCGTGATGATCGAGGTCATGATCCTGGTCTCCCGTTGTGGTTGGCGGCGTCAGGACGCCGAGAAAGGCTTGCCGAGACAGGCCGGCGCATCGAGCCGGCCCGTCTTTCGGCCCAGCGACATCATGGTCAGAACCGCGATTGTCGCAAGATAGGGCGTCATCGCCAGGAGTTCGGGGGCGAGCCAGGTGATGCCGGCCGCCTTCGCCTGCAGCTCTAGCGTCATCACCGCACCAAACAGATAGGCTCCCAGCAGCAGCCGCCCGGGCTTCCAGGCGGCGAAAACGACCAGCGCCAGCGCGATCCAGCCGCGGCCCGCCGTGAGCCGGTCAGCCCACATCGGCGTCAGTGCCAGCGAGAAATAAGCACCGCCCAGCCCCGCCAACGCACCGCCGAAGGCGATCGCGCCATAGCGGATCGCGATGACGCGATAGCCGATCGCATGGGCCGAGGCGTCGTTCTCGCCGACCGCGCGCAGGATCAGCCCCGCCCGCGTCTTGCGCAGGAACAGGCTGACGCCGAGAACGAGCGCCAGCGAGAGATAGACCACGATGTCGTGGCCGAAGACGGCGCGCAGCAGCGGATGCTCCGAGAGTGTGGCGGGAAACACCGGCCCGAGCCGCGTGATGGTACGCCCGACGAAGCCCGCGCCGATCAGCGAGGAGGCGCCGATGCCGAAGATCGTCAGCGCCAGCCCCGTCGCGACCTGGTTGGCGGTCAGCGACAGCGTCAGCACGGCGAACACCATGGCGGTGGCGATGCCGGCGGCGCAGGCCGCGACGAGACCTAGGCCCGTGCTGCCGGTGCTGAACGCGACCGCAAAGCCCGCGACCGCCCCGCACAGCATCATCCCCTCGACGCCGAGATTGAGGACGCCGGATTTCTCGACGACGAGTTCCCCCAGCGCCGCCAACAGGATCGGCGTCGAGGCGGCAATGAGCGTCATCAGGATCGAGACGAGGATGGCGGAGGTCATAGCGCCATCCCTGTCATTCCAGGGCGCGCCGAAGGCGCGAACCCGGAACCCACGACCGGGTGACGGCGCGAGCTGGCGACAGGCCTGGCCGAAAGGTCTCGCCCAGTCGTGGGTTCCGGGTTCTTCGCTGCGCGAAGCCCCGGAATGACAGCGGTGAGTGTCCGAAGCCTCATGCCGCCCGCACCTTCCAGCCGATCCGGTACTTGACCAGCACATCCGTCGCGAGCAGCACGAACAGCAGCAGCGCCTGGAACATGCCGGTGGCCGCCTGCGGCAGCCGCACCGTAGTCTGGGCGATCTCGCCGCCGACATAGGTCGCCGCCAGCACGACGCCTCCGAAAACAATGCCGAGCGGGTTCAACCGTCCAAGGAACGCGACGATGATCGCGGTGAAGCCGTAGCCTGTGGGGAATTGCGGCGTGAGCTGGCCGAAGGGGCCGGCCGCCTCGAACAGCCCCGCAAGTCCGGCAAGCCCGCCCCCCGCCAGGAGTGTCGCCCAGGTTACCTGGTCGGCACTGAAGCCGCCATGGCGCGCGGCCGCCGGTGCGAGGCCGACGACCTTCACCGCATAGCCGGCCATGGTCTTCTCCATCAGGAGCCAGGCGAAAAGCGCGATGATGACCGCGACGGGAATGCCGAGATGGACGAGCGAGCCCTCCATCATCGCAGGCAGCGTCTGGTCGGCGGTGAACATCCGCGTCTGCGGGAAATTGAAGCCGTCGGGGTCCTTCCAAGGGCCGCGCACGAGGTAGTACAGGCCCTGCACTGCGACATAGGTCAGCATCAGGCTGGTCAGGATCTCGCTGACCTGCAGTTTCACCCGCAGGAAAGCGGGGATCGCCGCCCAAGCCATGCCGCCGAGGATGCCGGCGACCGCCATGGCTGGCAGGATCCACCAACCGGTCATCTCGTAGGTCGCGAGCGCCACGCCGGTGCCGGCGATCGCGCCCATGATGTATTGCCCCTCGGCGCCGATGTTCCAGACATTGGCGCGGAAGCCGATGGCCAAGCCCAGCGCGATGATGACCAGCGGCGCAGCCTTGACGCCGAGATCGGGCCAGCGCTGCGGCTCGAGGAACGGAGTCAGGAAGATGTCGCGCACGGCATGGAAGCCGTCATAGCCCATCGCCGTGAAGACGATCATGCCGATCAGCATGGTCAGCCCGACCGCGATCAGCGGGCTCGCATAGAGCATCGCGGTGCTCGGTTCGCGGCGGCGGCGCCATTCAAGCATGCGCCGGTTCTCCATGAGCGCTTTCGCCATGCACGCCGCCCATCATCAGCCCGATCTCGTCGATGCCGAGCTCGGCCACGGCGCGCGGCGCCGACAAGCGCCCCTCGTTGATAACGCAGAGCCGGTCGGCGAGCTCCAGCAACTCGTCGAGGTCCTGCGAGATCACCACCACGGCCGAGCCCTTGGCGGCGAGGTCGACCAGCTCTTGCCGGATCGCGGCAGCGGCGCCCGCGTCGACGCCCCAGGTCGGCTGGCAGACGATGAGCACGCCGGGCTGCTGGCCGATCTCGCGCCCCATGATGAACTTTTGCAGATTGCCGCCCGAGAGCGAGCGCGCCAGCGCCGCCGTGCCGGTGGTGCGGACATCGAAGCGCTTGATCACGGAATCGGCGAAGTTCCTGACGTGGCCGGTGCTGATGATGCCGAGAGGGGTCAGCGGCATGCGGTGGCGCACTGTGAGGATGCTGTTGTCGGCGAGCGAGAAATCCGGCACGGCGGCATGGCCGTTGCGCTCCTCGGGCACGCAGGCGAGCCCGAGTGCCCGGCGCGGGCCGGCGCTAATCGTGCCGATCGGCTTGCCGTCGAGCGTGATCGCGTCGCGGCGTGTCGCGGGCCGCTCGCCCGACAGCGCGGTCAGAAGCTCCGACTGGCCGTTGCCGGCGACGCCCGCGATGCCGAGGATCTCGCCGGCCCGCGCCTCGAAGCTCACGCCCTCGAGATCGGTGCCGAAGGGCGGCTCGCCGGCCAGCGTCAGCCCGGAGACCGAAAGCCGCACGGCCCCGGCGCCGTTGCTGGCGCCATGGACGATCTGGCGCAGTTCGGCACCGATCATCAGCTCCGCCATGCGCTTGGTCGTCTCGACCTTGGGATCGCAGGTCGCGACGACCTTGCCCCCGCGCAGGATCGTGGCAGCTTCGCAGAGGGCTTTGATCTCGTGCAGCTTGTGCGAGATGTAGAGGATCGCGCAGCCTTCGGAGGCGATCTGCCGCAGCGTGAGGAACAGCCTGTCGACCTCCTGTGGGGTCAGCACCGAGGTCGGCTCGTCCATGATCAGGAGCTTCGGCTTCTGGAGCAGGCAGCGCACGATCTCGATGCGCTGGCGCTCGCCGACCGAGAGCGTATGCACCTCGCGTTCCGGATCGAGTGGCAGTGAATAGCTGTCGAGGATGGCAGCGACGCGGGCTTTCAACTCGTCGCGGTCGACCGCCTCGTCGAGGCCGAGCGCGATGTTCTCGATCACGGTCATCGCGTCGAATAGCGAGAAATGCTGGAACACCATGCCGATGCCGAGGCGACGCGCGGCCTTGGGCGAGGGGATCGCGACGGTTTCGCCATTCCAGGCGATGGTCCCGGTGTCGGCCTGCTGTACGCCGTAGATGATCTTGACCAGCGTCGACTTGCCGGCGCCGTTCTCGCCCAGCAAGGCGTGGATTTCGCCTGGCCGGACGGAGAGGCTGATGTCCTCGTTCGCCTTCACGCCGGGAAAGCTCTTCGAGATGTGCGACAGGGCCAGCCGCGGGCGAACCGTCTGGTCAGGCGGCTGCGTCATGACCTGCTCTTTCCCCCATCCCGGCGTTGTCGGAAACTCCTGATCCGCCAAGCAAACTCCGCACCAGCTCGGCCGCCGTCAAGGCCGCGATCACCTCGGGGCGCTTGTCGGCGACATCGCCGCCGCCGATCGGGCAGGTCAGGCGTGCAAGAACCTCGCTCCGGCCGCCGGCGCGCAGGAAGCCGGCTTGGAAACGCGCGCGCTTGGTCGCGGAGCCGATCATCCCGACATAGGCCGCGTCGCCGCGCGCCAGCGCCGCTTCCGCCAAACGATAATCCAGCGCGTGGCTATGGCTGAGGATCACGAAGGCGCAGCCGGCCCGGGCGGTATCGACGGCTGCGACCGGGTCGCCCATGCGGATGCAGGTGATCGCGGCCGGCAGGCCATCCATGGCCCCGTCACGGTCGTCGATCAGCGTCGTCGCGAAGGGCAGGGGGGCGAGCGCCTGCGCCAGCGCGCGGCCGGTATGCCCGGCGCCGAAGATGAGGATGGCTGGGCGGGACGCGGTTTCAGCCTTCTCATGGGCGATAAGCATGGCGAGATCGGCCGCCGCCGCGCGCTTCAGCGAGACGGTCACCCGCCCGCCGCAGCATTGCCCCATCTGCGGGCCGAGCGGGATGTCGAGGCTGCGTTCGCGCTCGCCGCTCGCGAGCATCTGGCGGGCGATGTCGATGCAGTGGAATTCGAGCTGCCCGCCGCCGATGGTTCCCGCCGTGGCGCCGTGGCTGACGGCCATCGTCGCACCGACCTCGCGGGGAGTGGAGCCGGCGGCGCGGGTGAGGGTGACGAGGATGGCGCCGGGGCGGAGGTGCTCGGAGAGGAAGGGGGGGAGGCTCATGCGGAGCCTGCGCTTCTGAGAGGAAGGCGCGGGGAACCCCTCTCCTGTAAGGAGAGGGGCAGGGGTGAGGTGTCGGCCCCTGGACCAGCGAGGCGAAGGCCTTTCGGCAAAACAGCGGTGAGGTTGCGGCCGAAACATCCAACGGCCGACCCCTCACCCTGCCCTCTCCCTACGGGAGAGGGTTCCCCGCGCTGGGTTCGCGTCGGCTTGGAACGCAGAGGAGACGCGCTCACAGCCCCGCCTCCGCCCGCACCCGTTCCACCGCCGCGAGCACCCGCTCGGGCGTCGCGGGCGTATCGAGCCTCGGACAGACCTTATGCCCGCCGACGCTCGCCACCGCGTCCGACAAGGCATGCAGCACCGAGATCGCCAGCATCAGCGGCGGCTCGCCCACCGCCTTGGAGCGATGGATCGTCGGCTCGCGGTTGGGCGCATCCTCCAGCAGCGCGACGTTGAAGATGCGTGGCCGGTCGGAGGCGACCGGGATCTTGTAGGTCGAGGGGGCGTGCGTCCGCAGCCGCCCTTTCTCGTCCCAGACCAGCTCCTCGGTGGTGAGCCAGCCCATGCCCTGGACGAAGCCGCCCTCGATCTGGCCTTTGTCGATCGCCGGGTTCAGCGACTGACCGCAGTCATGGAGGATATCGACCCGCTCGACCCTGTATTCCCCGGTCAGCGTGTCGATCGCGACCTCGGCCGCCGCGGCTCCATAGGCGAAATAATAAAACGGATGACCGCGCCCGGCCTTGCGGTCCCAATGGATTTTTGGCGTCGCGTAGAAGCCCGTCGCCGAAAGCTGGACCCGCCCCATATAGGCGGCGCCGACCAGCTCGCGAAAGCCGATCTCCTCCGCTCCGACACGGACCCGGCCCGGCAGGAAAGCGATGTCAGCGGGCAGCACATTCCATTTCGCCGCCGCAAAAGCGACGAGCCTTGCCTTGATCGTCTCGCAGGCGTCGAGCGCCGCCATGCCGTTGAGATCGGAGCCCGAAGAGGCGGCGGTGGCTGAGGTGTTGGGCACCTTTCCCGTCGTCGTCGCGGTGATCTTGACCTGCTCGAGCCCGATGCCGAAGGCCTGCGCCACCACCTGCGCCACCTTGACGTAGAGCCCCTGGCCCATCTCCGTGCCGCCATGGTTCAGCATGACGGTGCCGTCGGTGTAGACATGCACCAGCGCGCCGGCCTGATTGTACCAGGTCGCCGTGAAGGAGATCCCGAACTTGACCGGCGTCAGCGCGATGCCGCGCTTGACGATCGGGCTTTCGGCATTGGCCTCGCGGATCGCCGCTTGCCGCTCGCGGTAGTCGCAGGAGCGTTCCAGCCGGGCGATCACCTCGCCGGCGATATTGTCCTCGACGGTCTGGTGATAGGGCGTGAGATCGCGCCCAATCCCTTCACCGGCTGAATTGCCGCCATAGAGGTTGCGCTTGCGGACCTCCAGCGGATCGAGCCCGGTCGCGAAGGCGACCTCCTCGATGAAGCGCTCGGCCCCGACCATGCCCTGCGGCCCGCCGAAGCCGCGGAAGGCAGTGTTGGACACGGTGTTCGTGAGCAAGGGCTCCGAACGGCCGCGCACCGCCGGGTAGAAATAGCAGTTGTCCATGTGGAACAGGGCGCGGTCCGTCACCGGCCCCGACAGATCGGCGTTCCAGCCGCAGCGCGCCGCATAGACGGCATCGACGGCGTGGATGCGGCCCTCGTCGTCGAAGCCGATCTCGTAGTCGCAGATAAAGTCATGGCGCTTGCCGGTGATGGCCATGTCGTCGTCGCGGTCCGGCCGCAGCTTCACCGGGCGCTTGAGCTTGCGGGCGGCGAGCGCGGCGACGCAGGCGAAGAGGTTCGATTGCGTTTCCTTTCCGCCGAAACCGCCGCCCATGCGCCGAACCTCGACGGTGACCGCATGCGAGCCGACGCCGAGAACCTGCGCCACCATGTGCTGCACTTCGCTCGGATGCTGCGTCGAGGAGAAGACATGCATGTCCTCCTCCTCGCCGGGGATGGCGAGCGCGATCTGGCTTTCCAGGTAGAAATGCTCCTGCCCGCCGATCGTCATCGAGCCGGTGAGCCGGCGCGGGCTTGCGGCGAGCCCGGCCGCGACATCGCCGCGCTCCAGCTTGAGCGGGTCTGTGACGAGCGCACCGCCGGCCGCGCGTGCGGATGCGACGTCGATGACCGGAGCGGCTTCGTCATAGACCCCCTTCGCCAGCGCCGCCGCACGCCGCGCCGCCTCCCGCGTCATGGCCACCACCGCGAAGAGCGGCTGGCGATGGTGCAGGATCGTCTGCGTCGCGAAGACCGGCTCGTCATGCCGATGCGTCGAGGAGATGTCGTTGGCGCCGGGGATGTCGGCCGCCGTCAGCACCGCGACCACGCCAGGCGCGGCGCGCACCGCGTCGAGATCGAGCGAGACCAGCCGGCCATGGGCGATATCGCTGAGGCCGAGACAGGCGTGCAGCAACCCCTCGGGCGCTGCGATGTCGTCGATATAGACGGCTTCGCCCGCGACATGCCGCGCAGCGGAGTCGTGGATGCGCGCAGACCCGACCGTGCCCGTCGCGCTTTGCGGCTCAAGCCGCTTGCGTGCGTCAGCCATGGCTTGCCTCCGCCAGCAGGCCGGCGATACGGGTCTCGACACAAGGCTGCGTGGTCTCGATCAGGAAGCGTCGCAGTAGATTGCCGGCGACGGAGAGGCGATAGCCCGCCGAGGCGCGCATGTCGCTGAGCGGCGTGAAGTCGGCGGGCAGGGCGGCGATGGCGGCGTCCACGGCAGCCTCGTCCCACATCCGGCCGATCAGCGCGGCCTCGGCCACCGCCGCCCGCTTCGGAATGCCGGCCATGCCGCCATAGGCCACACGCGCCTCGGCGATCCGGCCGTCCTCGCCGAGCCGCAGCAGGAAGGCGCCGCAGACGGCCGAGATGTCCTCGTCGAAGCGCTTGCTGATCTTCGAGACATGGAGCAGCGCATCCGGTTCAGGCTTGGGCACGATCACGGCATCGACGAATTCGCCTTCGCGCCTGTCCTGCTTGCGGTAGTCGATGAAGAAGCTCTCCAGCGAAATGCGCCGTTCCTCGTTGCCGCGCCGCAGGACGAGCTTCGCGCCGAGCGCGATCAACACCGGCGGCAGGTCGCCGATCGGCGAGCCGTTGGCGATGTTGCCGCCGATCGTGCCGGCATTGCGGACCTGCTCGCCGCCGAAGCGCCGCATCAACTCGTCGAGCTGCGGGGACAGCGCGGCAAGGGCCGGGCGGACATCCGCATGCGTCGCCATCGCGCCGATCCGCAGATGGTCGCCCCGGTCTTCGGTCAGTCGCAATGCCTGCACGCGGCCGAGAAAGATGACGGGATCAAGCCGGCGCATGCCCTTCGTCACCCACAAGCCGACATCGGTCGCTCCGGCGACCAGCGTCGCCCGGGGATGGGCGATGACGAGATCGGCCAGCGTCTCGATGGAGGCCGGAGCGATGAACTTGCCCTCCGGCCCACCGAGCGAGAGCGTTTCCGCATCGGTGAGCGCCTGAAGCTGCGCCTGGATTGAGATGCGACGCGTCGCGAAGCCGTCTCGGCTTCCGAGCCGATACATCTGCTGCGCGGCCGCGACGATCGGCTCATAGCCGGTGCAGCGGCAGAGATTCCCGGCCAGTGCATCCTCGATGCGGGAGACGGACGGCGCATCCTCGTTCAGCCAGAGCGCAAACAGCGACATCACGATGCCCGGCGTGCAGAAGCCGCATTGCGAGCCGTGGCAATCGACCATCGCCTGCTGCACCGGATGCAGCGCACCGTCCGCGCCCTTCAGATGCTCGACGGTCAGCAGGTGGCAGCCGTCCAGCGTCGGCAGGAAGCGGATGCAGGCGTTGATCGCCTCGTAGCGCAGGGCGCCATGATCGAGCCGCCCGATCACCACGGTACAGGCGCCGCAATCGCCCTCGGCGCAGCCTTCCTTGCTGCCGGTCATGCGCCTGTCGAGCCGCAGCCAGTCCAGCACCGTCAGGGTCGGATCGCAGGAGGCGATCTCGACCAACTCGTCGCCAAGGACGAAGCGAAGCGTATCACGCATCCCGCCCGCCTCTTCCAGAACCATGCATCATGCCCGCAGATTAGGCATGATCGGCGCTTGGCCGGAAGCTTTGATTTGGTGCAGATGTGATCTGAATTTGAGCCGGAGCACAGCCCCGTGAACGAGAATGCCGTTATTCGCGCCCTGAGGGGGCGTCTTCTCTGGTTCGTGGCCGATCCGCACGATGCAGGCGAGGCCGCCCATCGCTATGTCGAGGACGGGCTCGTCGTCATCGAGGGCGGCGTGATCCGCTCCGTCGGCGAGGCGACGGCTCTGCTGGCGACACTGCCGCTGGACACCGAGATCGTCGACCACCGCCCGCACCTGATCATGCCGGGCTTCATCGACGCGCATCTGCACATGCCGCAGACGCAGGTGATCGCCTCCTATGGCGCTCAGTTGATGGACTGGCTCAATCGCTACACCTTCGTCGAGGAGCAGAAGCTGGCGCAGCAGGGGCACCCGGAAAAGCTCGTCACCTTCCTGCTTGATGAGCTGCTGGCGAACGGCACGACGACGGCGGTGATCTACTGCTCCGTGCATCCGCAATCGGCCGAGGCTCTGTTTCGCGAATCGCAGCGCCGTAACACCCGGATGGTCGCCGGCAAGGTGATGATGGACCGCAACGCTCCGGATGCGCTGACCGATACCGCCGAAAGTGGATATGAAGACTCCAAGGCGCTGATCGAGCGCTGGCATGGCAACGGCCGCCAGCTCTACGCCATCAGCCCACGTTTCGCCGTGACGTCCACGCCGGAGCAGATGACGGCGGCGGGCCGTCTCGCCGCCGAGCATCCCGACTGCCACGTCCAGACCCATATCAACGAGAACAGGGCCGAGATCGCCTTCGCCAACGAACTTTATCCCGAGCCGGGCGACTATGCCGGCATCTACCAGCATTTCGGCCTGCTCGGTCCCAAAAGCCTGCTCGGCCACTGCATCCACATGACCGACCGGGAGTGGCGGTGCTTTGCGGAGACCGGCACGGTCGCCGTGTTCTGCCCGACCTCGAATCTCTTTCTCGGCTCGGGCCTGTTCGACTGGGCGAGGGCACGGGCCGAGGGCGTGCCTGTGGCGGTCGCCACCGATATCGGCGGCGGCACCTCCTATTCGATGCTGCGCACGATGTCGGAGGCCTACAAGGTGCTGCAATTGCAGGGGCAGTCGCTCTCGGCCTTCGCCGCCCTGCACGCGATCACGCTGGGCAATGCGAAAGCGCTCAAGCTCGATCACCTGATTGGTTCGCTGGAGCCGGGCCTTGAGGCCGATCTCGTCGTGCTAGACCCCAAGGCCCAGCGCGCGATGGCGCACAGGCTCGAGACGGCACGCGACCTCGCAGAGGAGCTGTTCGTGCTGGTCACGCTCGGCGACGACCGCAACGTGGTTGCGACCTATGTGATGGGGGAGCGGGTGGTGTCTCCGTCATTCTCGGGCGACGCTTAGCGTCGACCCGAGAACCTCCGGAAAGAGATGCTCGGGTCGAGCCCGAGCATGACGCGCTCTCAGCCCAGCGCGCCGCCCTTCCTGGCGAAATCGACATAGATCTCGCGCAGGCGCAGCGCCGCCGGCCCCGGCGCGCCGTTGTGGATCGTGTGATTGTCGATCGTCGTCACCGGCATCACCAGGCTGGTGGCGGAGGTGATGAAAGCCTCCTCGGCCTCCAGCGCCTCGTCGAGGGTGAAGGCGCGCTCCTCCAGCGTGAAACCGGATTCGTCGAGGAAGGCGAGGACGGCCTTGCGCGTGATGCCCGGCAGCACCTTGTTAGACAGGGGCCGCGTGATCAGCGTCTTGCCCTTGACGATCCAGGCGGTCGAGGACGCGCCTTCGGTGACGACGCCATCCTCGGTCAGCCAGGTTTCCTGCGCGCCGTTTTCCGCCGCGAACTGCTTGGCGAGCACCGGAGCGAGCAGGTTGACGCTCTTGATGTCGCGGCGTGCCCAGCGCAGATCGGGCATCGACACGACCTTGATGCCGGTCTTGACCGTCGGCGCATTCACGAAGTTGCGGGCCTGGGTGAACATCACCAGCGTCGGCTTCACATCCTTCGGGAAGGCGAATTCACGGTCCGACGCACCGCGCGAGACCTGCAGATAGATCCCGCCCTCGTCGAGGTTGTTGCGCTTGATCAGTTCTTCATGGATAGCGACCAGTTCGGCCTTGGACCAGGGCAGAGCAAGCCTGATCTCGCCACAGGAGCGCTCGAGCCGGGTCAGATGTGCCTCGCAATCGACCAGCTTGCCGCCGATCACCGCGGAGACCTCGTAGATGCCGTCGCCGAAGATGAAGCCGCGGTCGAAGATCGAGATGGTGGCGTCTTCTTCCGGCAGATAGCTGCCGTTGACATAGACAATGCGGCTCATCGGATGGGTCTCGTCGCTTCAGGGAGATGGATTGATGTAGCCGACCGTCCTGCGCGAGGCGAGCGCCAAAGCAGGCTTGCGGGGCGGCGCCGCGTGCAACGCGTGTCGCCGGCAACCCGTCACGGCCGCAGCGCGGCGGCCAGCAGCCGCTGCGTGTAGGCGTGCTCGGGCGCTGCGAAGATCGCCTCCGTCGGCCCGTTCTCGACGACGCGCCCCTCCTTCATCACCATGGTCTCGTCGGCCATCGCCCTGACCACGGCAAGGTCGTGGCTGATGAAGAGATAGGACAGGCCGTGACGGGCTTGCAGATCCTTGAGCAGCGCGATGATGCTGGCCTGCACCGTGCGGTCGAGCGCCGAGGTCGGTTCGTCGAGCACGACCAGCGCCGGATGCAGGATCATCGCCCGCGCGATGGCGATGCGCTGGCGCTGGCCGCCGGAGAATTCATGCGGGTAGCGATTGCGCAAAGCGGGATCGAGCCGGACCTCCTCCAGGGCCTGCGCCACACGGATATCGCGCTGCGCCCGCGTCAGGCCGGGCGCATGGACGAGCAGCCCCTCGCCGACGATCTGTCCCACGGTGAGGCGCGGCGAGAGCGAGCCGTAAGGGTCCTGGAACACCGCCTGCAGACTCCGGCGCAGCGGACGCATCGCGGCCCGGTCGAGCGGTTGCAGCGCCCGGTCCTCGAACCGGATCGTGCCGGTCGCAGGCAGGAGCTTCAGCACCGCCTTGCCCAGCGTCGACTTGCCCGAGCCGGACTCGCCGACGATGCCGATGGTCTGCCCGCGCCGCAATGTCAGGTCGACGCCATCGAGCGCATGCAGCACCAGCCTGTCCCGCCCCAGGAAGCCGCGCGACAGCGTGTAGCTGACGCGCAGGTCGCGAGCCTCCAGCAGCACGGGCGCATCGGCCGGCGGCGGCGCCTTGACGCCATGCGGCTCGGCTGCGAGCAGCATCCGCGTATAGGCATGGGCTGGCTGCACGAAGAGTTTGTCCGTCGGGCCGCTTTCGACGATCCGGCCGGCCTGCATCACATGGATGCGGTCGGCATGGCGGCGCACCAGCCCTAGGTCGTGCGTGATCAGAAGCACCGCCATGCCGAGCCGCTGGCGCATCTCGGCGATCAGCTCGAGGATCTCGGCCTGGATGGTGACGTCGAGCGCCGTCGTCGGTTCGTCGGCGATCAGCAGATCGGGATCGTTGGCGAGCGCCATCGCGATCATCACGCGCTGGCGCTGGCCGCCTGAGAGCTCATGCGGATAGGCGTCGATCCGCGCGGCGGGCCGGTCGATCCTGACCAGCCCGAGCAGTTCCAGCGCCCGGGCCCGCGCCGCCCGCCGCGACAGGCTCTGATGCCGGCGCAACGGTGCCGCGATCTGGTTGCCCACCGGGAACAGCGGATCCAGCGCGGTCATTGGCTCCTGGAAGATCATCGCAAGCCGGCTGCCGCGATAGCGGTTGAGCTGCGCCGGCGGCAGGTTGAGCAGCTCCGTGCCGCGATACCGCACCGAGCCGCTGGCCTCGCCGTTCCCAGCGAGCAGGCCCATCGCCGCCATCGCGCTCTGGCTCTTGCCGGAACCGGACTCGCCGACGATGGCCGCGAATTCGCCGGGCGCGATGTCGAGATCGATGCCACGCACCGCCTCGACCACGCCGTCAGGCGTGCGGAAGCGGACTTGGAGATCGCGGACGCAAAGCAGCGCGGCGTGTTCGGCAGGCGCGATCTGTTCAATCCTCGATGATACCGTCCCACCATACGATGATCGAATTTGCCTTGGCTTTCCAGATGCCGGGGCCTGTTTCCTGGATCGCGCTGCCGTTCCGGTCATTGCCGACCGAGCAGTGGACGATGCCGGTCACTCCGTCGATGCCGCTGCCGCCATTGACCTCGACGACGAGGCCCATATGGCCGTCATGCATCCTGTTGTCGCTTCCGAGATAGTCCGGATAGACGAGCATGGCCCCAGGCCGGGGTTTGTTGATTTGTGAGCAATAGCCGACGCTTGCACGGCCATCCGCATGAACCGCGGTGGTTTCGAACCATCCGCCGTTGATCCGGTTGTAGAAGGGGTGGTCGATCTTCCGTGACATCCGGAGGCACCAGGCCAGGAATCCGGAGCAGTCGGTCGCGATCGGCGAATTTGGCCAGCTCGTCGCCTCGATCGGCGGTGCCTTGCCAGGGCTCTTGTACTTGACGTCTTTTTCAAGGGCGGATTTCGCCCGCAGGATGAGCGTACTGGCGTTCACGGGTGCTCTCCGCGTCAGGTTGTGTGTTTCGATAATACAACCATAGCGAGCGTTAACGTCAAGTAAAGCGCCTTTTATCGCTCGGTCGGATCGAGCGCATCGCGCAGGCCGTCGCCGAGGAAGTTGAGCGCAAACAGCGTCGTCACCAGGAAGCCGGCGGGCACGGTGAGCAGCCAGGGCGCGGCCTCGATGGCGCGCGCTCCGTCGGAGATCAGCGCGCCCCAACTCGTCATCGGCTCCTGCACGCCGAGCCCGAGAAACGAGAGGAAGCTTTCGAGCAGGATCACCTTCGGCACCAGCAGCGTGACCTGCACGATCACCGGCCCGAGCGTGTTGGGGATGACGTGGCGGGTCAGGATGCCGCGTGTCGGCACACCCAGCGCCTCTGCCGCCAGCACATAATCGCGCCGCTTGATCGAGAGGGTCTGGCCCCGGACGATGCGGGCCATGTCGAGCCATTCGACGGCCCCGACGGCCAGGAAGACCAGCACGATATTCCGGCCGAGGAAGACCACGAGCAGGATGGCGATGAAGATGAAGGGCAGCGCGTAGAGCACGTCGACGGCGCGCATCATCACCATGTCGATGCGCCCGCCGAGATAGCCGGCGGTCGCGCCATAGGTGACGCCGATGAGAAGCGCGACGGTGGTCGCCAGCAGGCCGATGGAGAGCGAGACGCGGCCCGCCATCAGCGTGCGGGTCAGCAGGTCGCGGCCATTGCCGTCGGTGCCGAACAGGAAGCGCAGGGATTTGACCGGCACCACGACCACAAGCCTGCGGCCGTCATCGCCGCTCTCGACGATGCGGGCCGCACCGAACTGGTCCGAGCGCTCGAAATAGACCAGGAGCCGCGGGTCGATCGGGCGCGGCGCGGTCAGGGCCAAACGCACGATCCCGTTCTCGACGCTGACATCGCCGGCCGTGGCGCGGATGCGCGCCGCGATGCGCGCAACAGCCGCCGGTACGGCCTCCGCGCGCGGGTGGCTGGCGAGACCTGCCGGCAGGCGGACATAGTCCGGATAGACCTTGTCGTAAGGGTGCCCGGTCAGGAGCGGCCCCACGAGGCAGGCCAGCGCGATCAACGCCAGGACCACGAGGCTCGCCACGGCAGCACGGTTGCGGACGAGCCTGCCGCGCGCATCCTGCCAGAGCGAGCGGCCGGGGGCGGGCGGCGGGAGGAGGGCGGCGGCGTCGGTCATCGCCTCAACCCAGCCTGATGCGCGGATCGAGCAGCGCATGCAGCAGATCGACCGCGAGGTTGAAGACCAGCACGAACAGCGCGACGACCACGACCGTTCCCATCACCAGCGTGTAGTCGCGGTTGAGCGCGCCATCGACGAAATAGCGGCCGATCCCGGGAATGCCGAAGATCGTCTCGACCACGACGGAGCCGGTGAGCAGCGTAGCGGCCGCAGGCCCGAGATGGGAGACGATCGGGAGCGCCGCCGCCCGCAGCGCATGCATCGCCACGGTCGTTCCCGACAACCCTTGAGCGTGCAGGGTCCGGATATGGTCGGCGCGCAGCGTCTCGATCATGGCCGCGCGCGTCATCCGCGCGATCACGGCAAGCTGCGGCAAGGCCAGCGTCACGATCGGCAGGATGGTGTTGCGCGTGGCCCCGCCATTCCAGCCGCCGACCGGCAGCCAGGCCAGCATCAGCCCGAAGACGATCTGCAGCACCGGCGCCACGACGAAGCCGGGAATCGTGATGCCCATTGTGGCCAGCCCCATCACGGCGTGGTCGGCAGCGTTGTTGCGGCGCAGCGCCGCCAGCACGCCGAGCGGCGCCCCGACCATGAGAGCGATCGCCAACGCGCTGGCCCCCAGCCGCATCGAGACCGGCAGGCCCTGCTTGAACAGCTCCGCGATCGTGAAATCGCGGAAGAAATAGGACGGCCCGAGATCACCGCGCAGCAGCGCGCCGAGATAGGTCAGGTACTGCTCATGCAGTGGCCGGTCGAGCTGGTAGATGCGGCGCAGATTGGCCATCACGGCGGCATCCAGCGGCCGTTCCAGATCGAACGGGCCGCCCGGCGCCAGCCGCATCAGCAGGAAGGACAGCGTGACGACCAGGAACAGCGTCGGGATCGCACTCAGGAAGCGGCGCAGGATGAAGGGGAGCATCAGTCTGGGCTCGGCTTCAGCGCGTCATGCTCGGGCTCGCCCCGAGCATCTCGTGCGCAGTATCGCGGCCTCTTTCTGACGGAGATGGTCGGGTCAAGCCCGACCATGACGGTCGGTGCAGCGCTCAAGGCCTGAGGCTCACGAACCGCGTCGGGATCGCCCCGCGCAGGTTCTGCTCGAAGCCGGCGAGCTTCGGCGAGACCAGGTTCTTGGTCGAGTAGTACATCACCGGAATCCAGGGCTGCTCGCGGGCGATGATGCTGTCGGCCTCGCGCAGGATGGCGGCGCGTTTGGCGAGATCGGTCTCGTCGGCGGCGAGCTTCATCAGCGCGTCGAATTGCGGGTTGTTGTACTTGCCCGAATTGAAGCCGGTATTGTCGCTCTGGAACAGGAACAGGAAGTTCTGCGGGTCGGAATAGTCGCCGATCCAGCCATACCGGGCCACGTCGAAATCGCCGCCATCGCGCAGATGGGCGAAATGGGTCTTGCCGTCCGTGGTGACGAAGCTGGTCTCGACGCCGATCGCCTTCCACTGCTCGGCCAGGGCGATCGCGGTGTGGCGGTTGTTGTCGGTGGTGTTGTAGCGAAACTCCAGCCGCAGCGGCATGCCTGGCCCGAAGCCGGCCGAGGCGAGAAGCCGCTTGGCCTCGTCCTCCCGGTCGAGCGGCGACGCATTCTTGAAGTCGAGTTCGGCGCGCTCGCCGTAATTGCCGATATGGGGCGGGATCACGCCATAGGCCGGCAGCATGGTGCCGCCCCAGATTTCCTCGGCGATGAACTCCCGGTCGATCGCCAGCGACAGCGCCCGGCGCACGCGCGCATCGTCGAAGGGCTTCTTGGCCGTGTTGAGGATCAGGAAATAGGTGCCGAGATAGGGCGCGACCCTGACCTGGTTGCCGAGCTTCTCGCGCAGAGACTTGATCTGGTCGGCCGGGATATCCGTGGTGAGGTGCAGCTCGCCCGCCTGGAAGCGTCGCGCGGCGGCTGCGAGATCCGACGTCGGATAGTAGATCACCGTGTCGATCTTGACGTTGGCGGCGTCGTGGAAGGCCGGGTTGCGGTCCAGCCGGATATGCGAGTTCGGCACGAATTCCTTCAGCACATAGGCGCCGTTCGAGACCCAGTTCTCCGGCTTGACGAAATCGCGTCCGAATTTTTCGACCGAGGCGCGATGCACCGGCAGCCCGGTCTGATGCGTCAGCAATTCCAGGAAATAGGGCGTCGAGCGTTCCAGCGAGATCTCCAGCGTGCGCGGATCGACCGCCCTGACGCCGAGATCCTCGATCTTCGCCCCATCCGTGCCCTTGTTGATCTTCTCGGCGTTCAGGATGGGATAAAGGATATTGGCGTATTTCGCGCCGGTCTGCGGATCGAGCATCCTTCGCAGCGAGAACACGAAATCCTCGGCCGTCACCGGATCGCTATTGGACCAGCGCGCATTGCTGCGCAGGGAAAAGCGCCAGGTCCTGCCGTCCTCGCTCGTCGTCCAGCTCTCGGCGACGCCGGGGATGACCTCGCCCTTCATGCTGTGGATCACCAGACCTTCCGACAGGTCGCGCAGGAGATGCGCTTCGCCGACCGTCGAGGTTTTGTGGGCATCGAGCGTTTCGGGATCGCCGTCATTGCCGCGGTGGAACACGCCCTGGGCAAGCGCCGTCGCCGCGCCGGAGACAAGCAGCATCGCGGCCAGCACGAGAGGCGCCGCGCGGCGCGTGACGTCGATCATGAACACCTCCCCTTGGCGATGGTCCCGGCTGCGACGCAAGGAAACCCTCATGGGGAAGTAGAGCCCGGCTGCCGGGGCATGCCAAGCTGGAAAACAGGCTCGCGCCAGCTGATGTTGCAGCGCCGGAAGTCAGCCGGCGCTGTCAGGGCGTGGGGGAGGTCGTCAGCCTTGCGCCGCCGCCGTCCGCTCCTGCGCCTCCACCACCGCGACTGCCGTCATGTTCACGACGCCGCGCGCGGTCACCGAGCCGGTGAGGATATGCACGGGCTTGGCCGCGCCGATCAGGATCGGGCCGACCGGCAGCGCATCCGCCAGCACCTTGGCGAATTGGTAGGCGATGTTGGCGGCGTCGAGATTGGGGAAGATCAGCACGTTGGCGACGCCCTTCAGCGTCGAGGACGGCAGCACGCGCTCGCGGATCATGGCGACGAGCGCCGTGTCGGCCTCCATCTCGCCGTCGCATTCGAGATTGGGCGCGCGCTCGCGGATGAGCGCCAGCGCCTTGCGCATCTTGAGCGCGGAGGGCGTATCGGCCGCGCCGAAATCCGAATGCGAGAGCAGCGCGATCTTCGGCTCGATGCCGAAGCGGGCGACATGGCTCGCCGCCAGCACCGTCATGTCGGCGATCTCTTCGGCGGTGGGGTCGTTCTTGACATGGGTGTCGGCCAGGAAGAACGCACCCTTGTTGGTGATGATCAGTGTCATCGCCGAGATGTCGCAGACGCCCGGCGCCAGGCCGATGATGTCCTTGATGTGCCGCAGCCGCGACATGAACCGGCCTTCCAGCCCGGTGATCATCGCGTCGGCCTCGCCGCGCGCCACGGCCAGCGCCGCGATCACGGTGTTGTTGGTGCGCACCAGCGAGCGCGCGGCTTCCGGCGTGATGCCGCGGCGGCCGGCGATGTCGAGATAGGTCTGGACGTAGTCGCGATAGCGCGGGTCGTCCTCGGGGTTGATCACCTCGAAATCGATGCCGGGCCGCAGCGACAGGCCGAAGCGCTGGACGCGGCTTTCGATCACACTGGGGCGGCCGATCAGGATCGGGATCGCCAACCCTTCCTCCAGCGCCACCTGGGCGGCGCGCAGCACGCGCTCATCCTCGCCCTCGGCATAGATCACACGCTTGGGGTCGGCCTTCGCCTGGGCGAAGAGCGGCTTCATGATGAAGCCGGAGCGGAAGACGAAGCGCGACAATTCCTCGCGATAGGCGTCGAGATCGGCGAGCGGCTTGCGGGCGACGCCGGTCGCCATCGCAGCCTCGGCCACCGCCGAGGCGATGCGGATGATCAGGCGCGGATCGAACGGGTTGGGGATCAGCGAGGTCGCCCCGAAGGTCGAGGCCTCGCCGCCATAGGCGCGCGCCGCGATGTCGGAACTCGCCTCGCGGGCGAGCGAGGCGATGGCGCGGACGGCGGCGAGCTTCATCGCCTCGTTGATCGTCGTCGCCTGCACGTCGAGCGCGCCGCGGAAGATATAGGGGAAGCAGAGGACGTTGTTGACCTGGTTCGGGTAATCCGAGCGGCCGGTGCAGATCATCGCGTCGGGCCGCACCGCCAGCGCGTCCTCGGGCGTGATCTCGGGGTTGGGGTTGGCCAGCGCCAGGATCAGCGGCTTCGGACCCATCGCCTTGGCCATCTCGGGCTTGAGCACGCCGGCCGCCGAGAGGCCGAGGAAGACGTCCGCGCCGGGGATCACCTCGGCAAGCGTGCGGGCGTCGGTCTCCTGCGCATAGACCTCCTTCCAGCGGTCCATCAGGGTGTTGCGGCCCTTGTGGACGACGCCCTCGAGATCGGTGACCCAGATGTTGGCGACGCTGGCGCCGAGCGACACCAGCAGGTTGAGGCAGGCCAGCGCCGCGGCACCCGCGCCCGAGACCACGATCTTGACGTCGCCGATCTTCTTGCCGGAGAGGTCGAGCCCGTTCAGGATCGCGGCCGAGACGATGATCGCGGTGCCGTGCTGGTCGTCATGGAAGACCGGAATGTTCATCCGGGCCTTGAGCTGCTCCTCGATCTCGAAGCACTCGGGACCCTTGATGTCCTCGAGATTGATGCCGCCGAAGGTCGGCTCCAGCGCCGCGACGACCTCGACGAATTTCTCGATGTTCTTCTGCTCGACCTCGATGTCGAAGCAGTCGATCCCGGCGAATTTCTTGAACAGGACCGCCTTGCCCTCCATCACCGGCTTGGACGCCAGCGGCCCGATGTCGCCGAGGCCGAGAACGGCGGTACCGTTGGTGATGACGGCGACGAGGTTCTGCCGCGAGGTCAGCTCGGCGGCCTGGGAGGGATCGTCGACGATCGCCTCGCAGGCGGCGGCGACGCCGGGCGAATAGGCCAGCGCCAGGTCGCGCTGGTTGCCGAGCGGCTTGGTCGCCTGGATCTCGATCTTACCGGGGCGGGGCAGGCGGTGATAGACGAGCGCGCCCGAGCGGAGGTCAGGGGACAGGTTGCTCTTCATCGCAGCGGCTCCAGCGGCGTCGGCTCAGTGTCAGGAGCCGTCGAGGTCGCGCGAATGGGGGCACGCCGTCAAGCACGGAACGCGCAATAGTCGCAGCGATGGATTCGGTGCGTGCGACCGGCGCATGGTCAGGCTGTCAGCGGACCGGTTGAATCAGTGTGTGAAGGAACGCAAGCAATCTGTCAGCGAACGCTTGCAAGCGATTCTGGTGACGACAAAATCCTCTGCGCTGCGTCCCGCCGGTGCTTGGCTCCCGAGGCCGCTGCTCAAAACGCCTTGAAGGTGATGATCGTATGCGTGTCGGCGATCTCGGGAATCGACTGCACCTTCTGCGCGACGAAATGGCCGATATCGACATCCGCCGCGACATGGAATTTCGCCAGGATGTCGTAATTGCCCGCGGTCGAATAAATCTCCGAGGCGATCTCGCGATCGGCGAGTTCGCTGGCGACCTCATAGGTCTTGCCGAGCTTGCATTTGATCTCGACGAAGAAGGTCTGCATGGCGGGCTCCGGAGTTTGGCCGAGGGCTCTCGATAGAACCTCCGGCCCTGTCAGATCAAGCGCAGTCCCATCAGACGCCAGCGAGTTCGGCGATCCGGCGGGTCATGGCGCTCTCCGGATCGGCGAGGCCGGCGATCACCGTGAAATGGTTCGCCTCCGCGATCTCCTCATAGTGCGTCCGCACGCCTCCCAATCCCCAGACATCGACGATGCGCCGGCTCTGCTTGAAATACTCCTCGCTCTCGGCGCCACCGACGACGGCGTCCATGACGAGGCCTGACGGGGCGGGCCAGAACAGCGGGCTCTCCCGCTCGGCCGCCTCGAAGCTCAGGCCCAGCGCCGTGTTGATGCTGGTCTCCGTCAGTGGCTTCAAATTGTAGAGGCCGGAGATGCCATAGGCGGCCGGCACGAGCTGCTCCGGCAGATCGGGATCTGTATTGGCCCAGTTGGTTGCGAGCAGGCAGGCCGCGAGATGCCCGCCGGCCGAATGGCCGGTCGCCACCACCGGCAGAGAGAAGCGCCGCCACAGCGCGGCCGCCGCCTGCTGCAGTTCCCAGACGATGTGGCCGAGCTCGACCTGCGGACAGAGATCGTAGCCCACGACCGCGACCGGCACGCCACGCCGGTTCAGCCCCCGCGCCATATGCGAGAAGAAGCTGCGGTCGAGCGCCTGCCAGTAGCCGCCATGAATGAACATCGCGATCGCGTTTCCGGCCACCGTCTCCGGCTTGAACAGGTCGTAGCGCTGGCGCTCGCTCTCGCCATAGGGGACGCCGAGCTCGCAGACGGCCTCGGTTCGGTAGGCCGCGGCATCGCTGGCCCAGCCCGCGATGATCCCGGGATGCTCGGGCACGCGGGCGCGGTTGTTGTATTCGGTCTCGTAGTCGGGCGACATTCCTGGCTCCGGCTTGCTCCGCGCACAAACGCGGCTTGTTGCGGGCGTTGATGGCTGAATGGCAGTTGCTCACAGTCTGCGCCATGGCTTTTGACAGGTCGAGCGACGGGCGGCACAAGGCTGCGCGTTTGGCGCATGACGCATCCGACTTGCATGCCGCATCCGACCCGGAGACGACGATGGACAACCCGATCCTTGCCGAGGTGACACGCGGACACACCGTCGAATCGCGCCATCGCGGCTCTGCGCTGGTGATCGATGCCGACGGCGCCGTGGTGTTCAGTGCCGGCGATGTCGACCGCCCGGTCTTTCCGCGCTCGGCGGTGAAGGCGCTGCAGGCGCTGCCGCTCTTCGAGAGCGGGGCAGCCGACCGCTATGGATTGACCGAACCGGAGATCGCGCTGGCCGTCTCCTCGCATTCCGGCGAGCCACTCCATGCGCAGACCTCGCTCGCCATGCTGGCAAAGGCGGGGCGCGATGCCGGTTGCCTGGAATGCGGCGCGCATTGGCCGATGAACGACGTTGCAGCGCGGGCCATCGCCAGGTCCGGTGGCGAGCCGAGCGCGCTCAACAACAACTGCTCCGGCAAGCATGCCGGCTTCGTCTGCCTCGCTTGCGGGCTCGACGAGGATCCGGCCGGCTACGTCAAGGCCGGCCACGCCGTGCAGCAGGCCGTGCGCGGTGCGCTGGAGGAGGTCACCGGCGCTGCGCATTCGACCGATCGCATGGGCACCGATGGCTGCTCGATTCCGACCTATGCCGTGCCGCTCAAGGCGTTGGCGCTCGGGTTCGCCCGCTTCGGCACCGGCCACGGTTTCGCGCCTCAGCGTGCGAAGGCCGCCGCCCGCATCCGCAAGGCCGCCGCGGCTCACCCGTTCATGGTCGCCGGCACAGGCCGCTTCGACACCCGCGCCATGGAGCTGCTGCGCGAGCGCATCTTCATCAAGACCGGCGCCGAGGGCGTCTATTGCGGCGCGCTGCCGGAGCTGGGCTATGGCATCGCCCTGAAATGCGACGACGGCGCGGGACGCGCGGCGGAGGTCGTCATGGCCGATCTGATCGCGCGTTTCCTGCCGATGGACGAGGCGCAGCAGTTGGCCTTCGCCCCGCTGCGCGAGAGCGTGATGAAGAACTGGAACGGCATCGAGGTCGGGCGCGTGAGGGCCGCGCGGGTTTGACCGGCGAAAGGTCACGCATTACCTTTCGTTGAAAGGAGACCGCCATGCCGCGTCCCGCCTTGAAGGATGGCCTGAGCAAGCAGGCCCGCTACCGCGCCGCCAAGAAGGCGGCGGGGCTGAAGGAAATTCGGCTTTGGGTTCCAGATCCGAAAAATCCGGAGTTCCTGGCACGATTGAAGCGCGACATGGATGCCATCCGCAGAAGTCCGGGCGAAGCGGATGACATCGCCTTCATCGAGGCGATCACTGATTGGCCGCCATACGAGGAATGAAGCGAGGTGACGTCATTGTCGTCGCCGTTCAGGGCGATCATGGCAAGCCGCGTCCTGCGTTGGTTGTCCAGAACGACCTGATCACCGAGATCGACACCGTCTTGGTGTGCCTGCTTACGACGAGCACGGAGGTTGAATCAGCCTTCCGCTTTTCCGTTGCGGCTTCGCCAGCCAACGGCTTGCGTGCCGAAAGCTATGTGACGCTGGACAAGACGACGATGGTGCTGCGCAAGAAATGCGGCGCAGTCATTGGACGGTTATCAGGCGAGCAGATGACGGCCATCAACGAGCGTCTGGCCTTCGTGCTCGGTCTCTCCGGCTGAACCTCACCCGACGGCGTTGTTTTCGACCCTGACACCGGCCGCCCGCGCATCCGGAGCCCTCGTCAGGTCGCCCGTCACGGGCTTGCCGTACTCCGTGCCGACCACTGCGCCCTTTGTCGCTTCCGCGATGACATTGCCTGCGATCAGGGCGTTGCGCTGTTTGGGGACCAGCGAGACCGAGATGCCGATGCCGGTCCGGCGGACCATGTTGCCGGTCGCGACGAGGTTGCGCATGCCCCAGGACCAGCCCAGCGAGATGCCGATGTCGCTCGCGCCCTCGATGACGTTGCCGGTGACGGCGGCTTCCGCCTCGACATGCACGCCCATGCCGCCGACCGGGTCCTTGAAGCCGGGATAGGAGCCCTTGCGGGCATTGCGGATGATGTTGTTGGCGAAGACGCTGAGCCTTCCGCCATGATCGAGATTGGTCATGCTGGCGCCGAGAGCGCAGTCCTCGATGAGGTTGCTGGTGATGATCGCGCCCTCGAAGGCGAATTCGGAGTAGATCCCGCATTCGCCGCAGCGCTTGCCCTGATTGCCGAGGATCTGCACGCTGGAGCCGGAATTGTTGCGGATGAAGGTGAGGGCGCAATCGCGCAAGGAATTTCCCTCGATGATCACGCCGCCGGCCTTGTAAAGGCTGATGCCGTTGCCGTTGGGGCCGTCGCCGCCGGCATCGGCCCGGATCCGATCGAGGCGGTTGCCCCTGACGATCGAGCGGTCGTCGCCCGGCTGGCTGCGCCAGAGCTGGATGCCGTTATTGCCGCAATCCTCGACGCGGTTTCGCTCGATGCTGAGCCCGCGCGAATCGAGCGAGAACAGCGCGGATTCCCGCATGCCCTGGAACTGACTGGCCTCGACGCTGCCGCCGGTTCGGTTGAGCACGAGCCCGACCGAGCCTGCGCTGACGAAGGCGCAATCGCGGATGCCGAGATCGGCCACATCGTCGGTTGTCAGCAGCCCCTCGCGCGCCGCGACGCGGATGTCGAGCCCGTCCAGCGTCAGTCCCGACAAGGCGGCGCGCGCCAGTCCCCGCCCGAGTAGCAGCGGACCGGCCTGCGCCGCGAGCAACCGCGTCGCGCTGGGCACGCCGAGCAGACGCGCGCCGTCAGGCAGCACGACGCGCGAGATGCGATAGCGGCCCGGCGCGATGACCAGCGGTGCATCGCGTTTGGCGGCCTCGATCAGCGCGTTCTGCAGCAGCCGCGACTGATCGTCGGGAGAACCCGGCCGCAGTCCAAATTGCGCCGCATCGAGCCCGAACTGGCCCAACGGACCCGCGGTTGCCCGCCCAAGCGACTGGCCGAAGACGGGAGCAGCCAGAAGCGAAGCTGTGCCGAAAGCGGCCGTCGCCAAAAGCGCACGCCGCGAAAGGGTCGCCGGGTTCGTCATCATTGCCGCAGCGTTCAA
Organism: Allobosea vaviloviae; assembly: GCF_001298265.1. Lineage (GTDB taxonomy): Bacteria > Pseudomonadota > Alphaproteobacteria > Rhizobiales > Beijerinckiaceae > Allobosea > Allobosea vaviloviae_B. The sequence goes on from NZ_LGSZ01000040.1 coordinate 53,287, forward strand.
GCCCCGTGCCGCGCGCGGGTGTGCCGTTCCGGGACGGCTCAGCGTCCCCGCCGCGCCAGCGCGGCGCCGATGTCGGCGAGACGGGCGGTCAACGTCGCCGCGCCGGGCCGAAACGCAGCCACCCGCGATGCCGGACGTTGCCCCGCACCGGGCCGTAGCCAGGGCACATGCACGAACAGCACGGGCGTTCCCGCCTGGCGCGTGTCCGCGAGAGCCGCCGCATAGCAGGCGTCGCAGAGATAGCGGCCGGCCGAGGGCGACAGTTGGCTGGCAATGCCACCGCGTCTCAGCGCCGCGAGCGCGCCCTGCGGATTGCCGCTGGTGCGAGCGGGAAGGCTGCTGCGGTGCGCCGCCCCTGGCCTCGGCGTGCCGCCGGCCGCATCGGGATGAAGCGGGCTCGCATGGCCGCGCGCGAAAAGCTCGACGCGGACGCAGCGGGCGCGGGCGGCCAGCCCGAGCATTAGCACCGCCTTGGGTTGCGTCGCTGCCAGATGCGCCCTCAGCGTCGGCAGGCCTGCGCCATAGCTCGTCTCGACGACGAGCGCCTTCGCATCGAGGCCGGAGCGCTTCAGCCGTGCCGCGACGGCCCGCGCCAGCACCGCCGTCGGGTTGACGCGGACGCGCGGGAAGGGGCCGAAGCCCGTGACCAGGATATCCATGGGGCGCGGGTCATTCACGTCACAGCGTCCCTCACATCACAATCCCAACGCCTGGGCGATGTCCTCGGCAGCCACCGTCGGTGCGAGCGTGCCGGCCGCCACCGCCGCTTCCAGAGCGGGTGTTCGCGCCTTGAGGTCCGGGTCCTGGCGCAGCTTCGCCTGAAGCCTGTCCTCGACCATGGCCCACATCCATTTGACATCCTGGCGGTGGCGCCTCTCCGCGACCAGCCCCTTGGCCTCATGGCGAGCCCGGTGATCCTCGATCTTGGTCCAGAGCGCATCGAGGCCTTCGCCGGTCAGGCCGGAGATCGTCACAACCGGCGCCGACCAGAGTGCCGAGGACGGTGCGAGGATATGCAGCGCGGCCTGATATTGCGCCGCGGCGGCGCGGGCGGGCGTCGCGCCGGCGCCGTCGGCTTTGTTGACGGCGATCATGTCGGCAAGCTCGATGATGCCCTTCTTGATGCCCTGCAGTTCGTCGCCGGCATTGGGCAGCATCAGCACGAGGAAGAAATCGGTCAGGTCGGCGACCGCCGTCTCCGATTGGCCGACGCCGACCGTCTCGACGAGAACAACGTCGAAGCCCGCCGCCTCGCAGAGCAGCATGGTCTCGCGTGTCCGCGCCGCGACGCCGCCGAGCGTGCCGGAGGACGGGGAGGGCCGGATATAGGCATTCGGATCGACGGCGAGCCGGGCCATGCGGGTCTTGTCGCCGAGGATCGAGCCGCCGGTCCGGCTGGACGAGGGATCGACCGCGAGCACCGCGACCTTGTGCCCCTTGGCGGTGAGATAGCTGCCCAAGGCGTCGATCGCCGTCGACTTGCCGACGCCGGGAACGCCGGTGATGCCGACGCGGATCGCTCCGCCGGTCCTCGGCAGCAGATGCTGGATCAAGGCCCGCGCCTGCTCGCGATGGTCTGCACGGCGCGATTCCGCCAAGGTGATGGCGCGCGCCAGCGCAGCCCGCTCGCCGGCGAGAATGGCTTGGGCAAGCGCAGCGACGGGGGATGGGAGATCGACCATGGCCCCACCTAGCAAGACCGGGCGGCGTGCGACAAGCTTAGGCCGAGCCTTCGATTGCTTCATCGCTGTGTCATGCGCGCATCTTGATCATGCGGCGGTTCGGTGAGAGCAGTCTTGGGATGATGATGCGTGCGGTCTTGCGGCTTCGGGTTCTCGCATGGGCGTTGCTCGCGCCGCTGGCGCTGGCCGCCTGCGGTACGCCGCGCGTGCTGGAGCTGAACACGAGCCGCTCGACCGATGTCGCCGGCAAGGTCGAGATTTTCGTTGCGACCACGCGTGAAGCGTCCGCCGAGCCCGTCTATTTCAGCGGCGAGCGCGGCCCCAAGCTCTCCTTCGCCCGCCTCGATTTCACCGTGCCGCGCAGCCATAAGCCGGGCGAACTGGAGCTGCCCGATTCCGGTCCTAGCGATCCGGCCAAGCACTTCACGGTGACCGGCGTTCAGCGGCTCGATCTCGCGCCGATCCTCGCCGATGTCCGCCGCGAGATCCTCCGCCGACCGGCCGCCCAGCGCGACGTGCTGGTCTTCGTCCACGGCTTCAACACCAATTTCGCCGACGCCGCCTTCCGCTTCGCCCAGATCGTTCATGATTCCGGCTTCAAGGGCGTGCCTGTCCTTTTCACCTGGCCATCGCGCGGGCAATTGCTGGCCTACCCGTATGATCGCGAAAGCGCTTATTATTCGCGCGATTTCCTCGAGCGCAATCTGAGGGCGATCGCGCGCGATCTCGGTGCGACGCGCATGGACATCCTCGCCCATTCGATGGGCACGCTGTTGACGCTGGAGACGCTCCGGCAGGCTTCGATCCGCGGCGACGGTACCTTCGGCGGCAGGCTGCGCGACGTCATGCTGGCTGCGCCCGATGTCGATCTCGACGTCTTCAGGACCCAGATGGCCGAGATCAAGCGCCCGGTCACGGTGTTCGTCTCAGCGGATGATCGCGCGCTGGACTTCTCGCGGCGTTTCGCCGGCGACAAGACCCGTCTTGGCGCGATCTCGGCCAAGGACAAGGACATCATCGCGGAACTCGAGAAGCTCGGTGCGCGCATCATCGACCTCTCCGAGGTGGCGTCGGGTGACAGTCTGAACCACAGCAAGTTCGCCTCCTCGCCGAAGGTCGTCCAGATGATCGGCCAGCGCCTCCAGGCTGATGGCGGCATTTCCACAGCCGGGCCCCAGCTCGGCGACCGACTCGGCGACATCGCGGGCGGCGTCGTCGGCACCGTCGGCTCGACCGTCGGTCTCGTGGTCACGGCGCCGGTGACGATCATTTCGGGCGGGCGCTGATCATCGGCGCGAGCCCCTCGCGGGGTCGCGACGTCGCGCCAATTGGTCCCCCCGCCCCATTATGGCCGCGTTAGCCTGTCCTTAAGGTGGGGCTGGCCAATTCGGCCGCCAACAACCCACCGGATTGCTGACACGATGCCTGTTTCGCGGCGCGCTCTTTCCTGTCGTCTGGCGGCGCTCGCCGCGGTGCTGGCCTTTGGCCTCTCGGCCTGCGCTCAGACGGAAACCGTCGTCTCGCCGTTCTCGGAACCGACGCGCGCCGACGCCTCGGCGATCGGCAAGGAGCCGGAACTGCTCGTCGTCACGACCCGCAAGGCGATCGGCCCGCGCCAGCCCTTCTTCGGCTCGGATCGCGGCGCACTGACCTTTGCCGAGGCACGCCTCTCGCCGCCCGGCGACGGGATTTCCGGGCGCGTCTCCTCCGCCGTCAGCGGGGACTGGGCGGTGCTGGGCATCGACAGCCAGACCTCGGCCGATGCGGGCCGTGCCTTTGCACAGGCGGCGACCGGGCGCGACGTGCTGCTCTATGTCCACGGCTTCAACGAGACCTTCGAATCGGCGGCACGCAGCGCCGGCCAGCTCTCGCATTCGCTGGAATTCCAGGGTCGTACCGCGATCTTCACCTGGCCCTCGGGCGGCAAGCTCTTCGACTATGCCTATGACCGCGAGAGCGCGCTGTGGTCGCGCGACGGCTTCGTTCGGGCGCTGCAGGCGCTCGTGGCCAATCCCACCGTCGGCCGCATCCATATCGTCGCCCATTCCATGGGCACATTCCTGACGCTGGAAGGCCTGCGCGAGCTGCGCGATTCGGCCGATGTCTATGCCCGGATCGGATCGGTCGTGCTGGCCTCGCCCGACATCGATATCGACGCCTTCGAGCAGACCGTCGGCAAGCTCGGCCCGCTGGCCCGCCGCATGACGCTGATCATCGATCCCGGCGACAGGGCGCTGGCGATCTCCTCGCGCATCGCTGGCGGCGTCGCGCGCGCCGGTGCGGCCGACCGGTCACGGCTCGAGGCGCTGGGCGTGCGTGTGGCCGATACGCAAGGTCGGGGCTGGAGCATGCTGCGGCATGATCTCTTCCTGTCGGACAGCGAGGTCACGCAGGTGGTGCGCCGGGCGATGGATCGCGGCAAGGGCGCCTGACATCGTTGGCCCGAAATGGGTGGTGGCGCGGATAGCGGACCCGCGACTTGCCGTGCCGTAGGGTCAGCCATAGTGTCGCTGGATGTGGCCTCGCATCATCCTCGCCCTCGGCGTTGTCATTATCGTACTCGCCCTCGCGACCTGGTACCTCCTGAGCGGCTTCGGATGCGAGATGAATACCTCGGGATGCAAGACCGTCAGGCTCGACTGGTCCCGGGATGCCCTCAGTATCTTCATGCCGATGCTCGGCGTCGGTGCGTTGCTGGTCGTCCTCGGCCTGAGGAAGATGCGTTAGACCGGTTGCCGTCCGTCAGAGCGGCGGCAGGCCGATGCGCCTCTTGACGGTGGCCAGGGCGAAGTTGGATTCCACCGACTGGATGCATTTCAGCCGCGTCATCTTCTGCTTCAGGAAGCGCTCATAGCCCTCGATGCCGTCGGTCAGCACACGCAGATGGTAGTCCTGCGAGCCCGTCATCAGGTAGCATTCGGTGACTTCGTGCCAGCCTTCGACGGCCCTTTCGAACTCGGCGATATTCTCCTGCGTCTGCTGCGACAGCCTGACCGCCACGAAGACGCTGAAGGGCAGGCCGTAGGCCTTTGGATCGACGATCGCCGAATAGCCCTGGATCACGCCGGTGTCCTCAAGGCGCTTCAGCCGGCGCAGGCAGGGCGTCGGCGACAGGCCGATCCGCTGCGACAGATCCTGGTTGGTGATGCGGCCATCCTCCTGCAGCAGCGAGAGCATTCGGCGATCGGTCGCGTCGAGCATGAAATGCTCCATCGTGAGAGAATGGTGGCAGGAAGATGCGGATGAGACTGTCACCGCATCGATGATCGGTCAAGCAATGCCAGTCCGATTGGCTTATCCTTGGCGCAACGCGGCGGCAGGCCCTGTACACCTGCGCCGCGAGCGGAAACCGAGGAGGCGGCCATGAGCGACGACAGCTACCACAAGGATCGGATCGCCAATCGCAGGCTCCATCCCGAGACCCTGATGATGGGCTTCGGCTATTCGCCTGCGATGTCGGAAGGCTCGCTGAAGCCGCCGATCTTCCTGACCTCCACCTTCGTCTTCGCCAACGCACAGCAGGGCAAGGATTTCTTCGATTTCACCTCCGGCCGGCGCCAGCCCAAGCCCGGCGAGAAGCCCGGCCTGGTCTATTCGCGCTTCAACCATCCCAATATGGAAATCCTCGAGGATCGCCTGGCGATCTGGGACGAGGCGGAGAAATGCGCCGTCTTCGCCAGCGGCATGGCGGCCATCGCCACGACCTGCTTCGCCTTCCTGCGGCCAGGCGACACGATCATCCACTCCCGCCCGCTCTATGGCGGCACCGAGACCTTGCTGAAAAACCAGATGGGCGCCTTCGGCGTGACGCCCTTCGGTTTCACCGACGGTCTCGACATCGCCCAGATGCGTGAGACCGCGAAGGCCGCAGCCGCCAAGGGGCGCGTCGGCATGATCCTGGTCGAGACGCCGGCGAACCCCACCAACGGGCTGGTCGATCTCGCAGCCTGCAAGATGATCGCCGACGAGCTGGAAGCCTCGCAGGGCCATCGCCCGCCGGTCGTCGTCGACAACACTATGCTCGGCCCGAAATACCAGAAGCCGCTGAAGCAGGGCGCCGACCTCTCGCTGCTCTCGCTAACCAAATATGTCGGTGGCCACAGCGACCTCGTCGGCGGCTCGATCAGCGGCTCGGAAGCGCTGGTGCGGCAGGTCAAGAGCTGGCGCGGATCGCTCGGCACGCAGCTCGACCCCAACTCCTGCTGGATGCTGATGCGCTCGCTGGAGACGCTCGATATCCGCATGAGCCGCGCCAACGAGAATGCCCGGCTGGTCGCGGACTATCTCTCCGCCCATCCGAAGGTCGCCAAGGTGCATTATCTGGGCGATCTCAGGGACGGCGACCCGCGCAAGGCGGTGTTCGACCGGCAATGCACCGCCGCCGGCTCGACCTTCGCCTTCGACGTGGTCGGCGGCGAGAAGGAGGCTTTCGCCTTGCTCGACAATCTCCAGATCATGAAGCTCGCGGTCTCGCTCGGCGGCACCGAGACGCTGGTCTCGCACCCCGCCGCGATGACGCATTCCGGTGTCGCGCGCGAACTGCGCGAGGAGATCGGCCTGACAGACGCGCTGATCCGCATCTCTGTCGGCATCGAGAACATCGAGGATTTGATCTCGGACCTGGCGCAGGCGCTGGAAGCTGTGTGAGGGCCAGCGCGCGTCAAGCTCGGGCGAAGACCCGAGCATCTCCCGCAAGCTTATCCTGTACCAGATTCTCGGGTCTGCGCTTCGCTACGCCCGAGAATGACGGGACGGGTCAAACCCCAATCCGCCCCCAGCCGGGCAGCTTCAGCGCCGGGCTGCGCAGGTCGAAGCCCGCGACCAGCCCCAGCAGGTTGACCTCGACGCCCTCGACCCAGCCGATCGTGACGCCGGCGAGCCCATAGAGCGAGGCCTGCACGCCGGTGCGGCTCGGCGTCAGGCCAGCGAACAGACCATCCTCGCGAAAATCCTTGCCGATCGCGGTCGGCGGCAGCGCCCGCGCGAGTTCCGGCACCTCGGCCATGACATGCTGGACGAAGCTGTTGGAGTTGGGGCCCGGCCAGGCCTGGTAGCTGCCGGGCGTCACATAGGCGTAACTCTGCACCGCCGCGCGGATGCGCGGGATCAGTGCTGCCGCCGCCTCGCCGCGGATCTCGGTGACGAGTTCCGGCAGGTTGCCGTACCACCGGCCGTCCGCCTCGCGATGGTTGACGCGCACCGGGGTACCCCAGCCGACCACGTCGAAGCGGGTATAGGCGCTGGCGCCGGCCTCCTTCACCACCACCCAGGAGTGATGCGCGAAGACGCCGCGCCAGCGGCCGACACGGGCGGCGAAGACATGGACTGTCGCCTCGGGCTCGATCGAAGCCGCCGGTAGCAGCTTGGCGCTCGACCAATCGGCGCGCCGCCAGTCATCCGCCATGCCTCGCGTCGACCACCAGGCCGCATGCGTCAGCAGGGGGACGATGAACAGCAGCAGGAAGAGCAGGGGGACGAGGCGGGCGGCGCGCATGGCAATGGATATGTGGCAGCCCTATTGCATCGCAAGGTCCGGGGGCGGGCGACCGGATCACAACGGCTTGAGGCCCGCCGCCAAGCTGCTAGCTTCGCTGCCGTCTGGCTTAGGGGAATCGATTGATCATGACCATGCGCGGCTGGCTGAAGAGGGTGGTATCGGGCGCGGCGCTGGGGTTCTCGCTTCTGGCTGCGGGTGCCGCCGGAGCCCAGACCAAGGAACTGCGCATCTACAACTGGTCGGATTATGTCGACCCCGAGGTGCTCGACGCCTTCAAGAAGGAAACCGGGATCACCGTCGTCTACGACACCTTCGACCAGATGGAGACGGTCGAGACCAAGCTGCTCGCCGGCAAGACCGGCTACGACCTGATCGTGGTCACTGCCTCGTTCCTACCGCGCCATATCCCGCTCGGGCTCTACACCCCGATCGACGCCGCCAAGGTGCCCAACCTCAAGAACACCTGGCCCGAGATCCAGGGACGGCTGGCCAAATACGATCCCGGCAACAAATTCGCCGTGAACTACATGTGGGGCACCACCGGCATCGGCTACAACGTCGCCAAGGTCCGGGAGCGGCTCGGGCCCGATGCGGTCATCGACAGCTGGAAAATCCTATTCGAGCCCGACCAGTTGAAGAAGCTCTCGAACTGCGGCGTGCATGTGCTGGATGCCGTCGAGGAGATGTTTCCCGCCGCCCTGCGCTATCTCGGACTCAACCCGGATTCGAAGGCCGAGGCCGATCTGAACAAGGCCGGCGAGCTCTTGCGCAAGATCCGCCCGCATATCCAGAAATTCCATTCGTCGGAATACATCAACGCGCTCGCCAACGGCGATATCTGCCTTGCCGTCGGCTATTCCGGCGATGTGCTGCAGGCGAGGAAGCGCGCCGAAGAGGCCAAGAACAAGGTCGAGATCGCCTATGCGATCCCCAAGGAGGGCGCGCTGATGTGGTTCGATTCCTTCGTGATCCCGAAGGACGCCGGCAATCCCGACGCCGCGCTCAAGTTCATCGACTTCGTCAACCGCCCGGCTATGGCGGCGAAGAATTCGGATTTTATCCAGTACGCCAACGGCAATCTCGCCTCGCAGCCGCTGCTGTCGGCCGCGGTGCGCGGCAATCCCGGCATCTACCCGCCCGAGGCCGTGATGGGCCGGCTCTACACGATCACGCCCTACGACCAGAAGTCGCAAAGACTGGTCAACCGGCTCTGGACCCGGGTGAAGACGGGCAAGTGACAGGGGCAGGACTGGGCCGATCAGGAGAGGGCACGGCGACGATGCGCAAGGCATCGCCTGGCAGCCTGCGCCGCGCCTTCCAGCCATGGAACGACCCGGCTGCGAAACCGCTCATCGAGTTCCGCCACGTCACAAAGCGCTTCGGCGGCGTCACGGCCGTCGCCGAAGTCTCGCTCTCACTCTACCCGCGCGAGTTCTTCGCGCTGCTTGGCCCCTCCGGCTGCGGCAAGACCACGCTGATGCGGATGCTGGCGGGGTTCGAGACGCCCGATGCCGGGCAAATCCTGCTTGGCGGCACCGACATCACCGAAATGCCGCCGCATCTGCGGCCGGTCAACATGATGTTCCAGTCCTACGCGCTGTTCCCCCATCTCAGCGTCGCCGACAACATCGCCTATGGGCTGAAGCGCGAGAGGCTGCCTCGTGCCGAGATCGCGCAGCGGGTCGCGGAGATGCTGGCGCTGGTCAAGCTCGACGGCCTGGGCAAGCGCAGGCCCGACCAGCTTTCCGGCGGCCAGCGCCAGCGCGTCGCGCTCGCCCGTGCGCTCGCCAAGCGCCCCAAGCTGCTGCTGCTCGACGAGCCGATGGCGGCGCTCGACCGCAAGCTGCGCGAGGCGACGCAGTTCGAGCTGATGGATCTGCAGAGCGAACTCGGCACCACCTTCATGGTCGTGACCCATGACCAGGACGAGGCCATGACCATGGCCGACCGCATGGCGGTGATGGATCATGGCAGGCTGGTCCAGATCGGCCCGCCCGACGTGATCTACGAAGCACCGGTCAACGCCTACGTCGCCAGCTTCGTCGGCGACATCAATGTGCTGGAGGGCCATGTCGTCGCGGTCGAGGGCGATCTCGTCCGGGTCGAGACCGGGATCACCGGCATGGTCGAACTCGACGAGGAGGCGCCGGCGCTGGCGATCGGAGCTTCCGTGCTCGTCGGTCTGCGGCCGGAGAAGCTCGACCTCAGCCATGACGAGCCGCCGCAGCCCTTCAACAAGGTCGCGGGCGAGATCTGGGATATCGGCTATCTCGGCGACGTCACCATGGTCCAGGTCATGGTGGGAGGCGAGGGCGGCTGGCTGGTCAAGGTGGCGCTGACCAACCGCAGGCGCCGGGCCGCGCGCCCCTTCGCCTGGGAGGACAAGGTCTGGCTCTCCTGGGACGTCGAGGCCGGGTTGGTGCTGAAGCCGTGAGAGGCGCGAGGAACGCGACTTATCCCCTTCCCCCCGCTTGCGGTGGGGAAGGGTTAGGGATGGGGGGCCGCAAAGCCGGAACTCTATCCTCGGTCGTCGCACCGAGCGGCACTGCCCCCCACCCTGACCCTCCCCACCGCAAGCGGGGGGAGGGGATGCGCGTTGCAGTCGCGCCGAGCCTTTTCGGCCGCCGATCATGAGCGGAAGGTCTCACGCAGCCTCCCGTCTCGTCGTGGCCGCGCCTTATCTCTGGCTGCTGCTGTTCTTCCTCGCGCCCTTCGCGATCGTGCTGCGCATGGCGCTGTCGGACGCCGACACCGCGCTGCCGCCCTACGCACCGCATTTCGAGGGTTTCGCGACGCTCCGGGAGTTCCTCGGCAAACTCGATCTCGAGAATTTCCGCCTGCTTGCCGACGATGCGCTCTACTGGGACAGCTATCTCCAATCCCTGCGACTCGCTGGCCTGACGACGCTGATCGCGCTCGCGATCGGCTATCCGCTCGCCTATGCGATGGCCGCGGCCCCCCGGCATTGGCGGCCTGTCCTGCTGGTGCTCGTGGTGCTGCCGTTCTGGACCTCGTTCCTGATCCGGGTCTACGCCTGGATCGGCATCCTGCGCCCCGACGGCCTGCTTGACATCGTGCTCGGCGGCCTCGGCCTGACCGACGAGCCGCTGCGGCTTTTGAACACGGAAGCCGCGGTGCTGATCGGCATGGTCTATTCCTATCTGCCCTTCATGGTGCTGCCGCTTTATGCGATGCTGGAGAAGCTCGACCGCAGCCTGCTGGAGGCCGCAGCCGATCTCGGCGCGACGCCGGTGACGGCTTTTCTGACCGTGACGCTGCCGCTGTCGCTGCCGGGCATTCTGGCCGGCGCGGCGCTCGTCTTCATCCCCTCGGTCGGCGAGTTCGTCATCCCCGATCTGCTCGGCGGGCCTGATACCGTGATGATCGGCAAGGTCCTCTGGAACGAGTTCTTCTCGAACCGCGACTGGCCGCTGGCGTCTGCCGTGGCGATCGTGCTCCTGGTCGTGCTCGTCCTGCCGCTGGCGCTGCTGCAGCGGGCAAGGCAGGGCAGGGAGGCACAGCCATGAGGCGGCTCGGCCCCGGCCTCATCCTCGCTCTGGTCGCGGGATTCGCCTTCCTCTATCTGCCGATCCTGGCGCTCGTCGCCTATTCCTTCAATGCCTCGCGGCTGGTCACGGTCTGGGGCGGGTTCTCGACGCATTGGTACGGCGCCTTGCTGTCGAACCAGCCCTTGCTCGACGCCGCCTGGCTGAGCATCCGGCTCGCCTTCGTCTCGGCGACGCTGGCGACGGCGCTGGGCACGATGGCGGCGTTGGCGCTCGCCCGGCATGGCCGGTTTCGCGGCCGCATGCTGTTCTCCGGCATGGTCTTGGCGCCGCTGGTGATGCCGGAGGTGATCACGGGCCTGTCGCTGCTGCTGCTGTTCGTCGCCGTCGATGTCGAGCGCGGCTTCTGGACGGTGACGATCGCCCACGCGACCTTCGGCCTCGGCTTCGCCTGCATCGTCGTGCAGGCGCGGCTTGCCGGCTTCGACAGCTCGCTCGAGGAAGCGGCCCGCGATCTCGGCGCGACCCCGTTGGTGACATTCGCGACGGTGACGCTGCCGTTGATCTGGCCGGCGGTCGCCGCCGCCTGGATGCTCGCCTTCACGCTCTCGCTCGACGATCTCGTCATCGCCAGCTTCACCACCGGGCCGGGCGCGACCACCTTGCCGATGCGGCTCTATTCCGCGATCAGGCTCGGTGTATCCCCGGAGATCAACGCCGCCTGCACATTGATGATCGGCGCTGTCGCACTGGCCGTGATCGCAGCCTCGCTGCTGCTGAAGCGGCGGCAGGCTGTGGGCGGCTAAACGGCGGGTGAACGCTGGCCTCAAGCGCCGTTCAGACGCGATCTGCGAATGTCCGTGTCAGGCAAGGGGATGTCCCGGGCCACCAGACAGGACGAGGACCATGTTCCGCAAGTTCGCCGCGACCAGACTAGCCAGCCTTGCCATCGGTGCAGCGGCCCTGGCCGCCGCCAGCGTGATGACCGTCAGCCCTGCCGCGGCCTTCGGCGAGGGCTACGGGCCGCGCTACGACACGCCGGCCTATGGCTGGCGCCCGGCGCCGCCGGCGGTTCACGGCTATTGGGGCCGCCGCCGCTGGCAGCACTACAATGACGGCTATGGCGTCCGGCCGCCCCCGCCGCGCTACGGCTATGGTTACGGCTGGCGCTAGTGTCGCGCAGCGACGACCGTGATCATGGGACAGGCGCGGCCCGCCGGCCGCGCCTGTCTGCTATTCGGCAGCCGTGCGCTGGACGTATCCGAGCCGGCTGTTGAGGTCTTCCAGCAGCTTTTCTGCGGCGTCGGCGATGACAGTGCCCGGCGGGAAGATCGCCGAGGCTCCGGCCTGATAGAGCGCGTCGAAATCCTGGGGCGGAATCACGCCGCCGACGACGATCATGATGTCGGGTCGTCCTGCGGCGGCCAGCGCCGCCTTGAGCTCCGGCACCAGCGTCAGATGGCCCGCCGCGAGCGACGAGACGCCGATGATGTGGACGTCGTTCTCGACGCCCTGGCGCGCGGCCTCCTCGGGCGTGGCGAAGAGCGGCCCGATATCGACGTCGAAGCCGAGATCCGCGAAGGCCGAGGCGATGACCTTCTGCCCGCGATCATGCCCGTCCTGCCCCATTTTGGCGACGAGGATGCGCGGGCGGCGGCCATCGGCCTCCTCGAACGCCTGCGTCATCATCTGCACGCGCGTGACCGCAGGATTCATGGTGCCGACCTCCCGCTTGTAGACCCCCGAGATCGACTTGATCTCGGCCCGGTGGCGCCCGAACACCTGCTCCATCGCCAGTGAGATTTCGCCGACGGTCGCCTTGGCCCGCGCCGCCTTCACGGCGAGGTCGAGCAGATTGGCCTCGCCCTTCGCGCCTTCGGTCAGGGCTGTCAGCGCCGCCTGGACATCGGCTTCGTTGCGCTCGGCCTTGAGCCTCCGCAGCTTTTCGAGCTGCTGGGTCCGCACCGAGGCGTTGTCGACCTTGAGGACGTCGATCGAGGCCTCGTTGTCGGGCTTGAACATGTTGACGCCGATGATCGCCTGCTGGCCACCATCGATGCGCGCCTGCGTCTTGGCGGCGGCCTCCTCGATGCGAAGTTTCGGGATGCCGGCTTCGATCGCCTTGGCCATGCCGCCCAGCGCCTCGACCTCGGTGATGTGGCCCCAAGCCTTCGTCGCCAGTTCCGCCGTCAGCCGCTCGACATAGTAGGAGCCGCCCCAGGGATCGATGATGCGGCTTGTGCCGCTCTCCTGCTGCAGCACGATCTGAGTGTTGCGGGCGATGCGGGCGGAGAAATCGGTCGGCAGCGCCAGCGCCTCGTCGAGCGCATTGGTGTGCAGTGACTGGGTATGGCCTTGCGTCGCCGCCATCGCCTCGATCATCGTGCGCGGCACATTGTTGAACACGTCCTGCGCCGTCAGCGACCAGCCGCTCGTCTGGCAATGGGTGCGAAGCGGGAAGGATTTCTCGTTGGTCGCGCCGAAATCCTTGACGAGCTTGGCCCAGATCAGCCGTCCGGCCCTGAGCTTCGCCACCTCCATGAAGAAGTTCATGCCGATCGCCCAGAAGAAGGACAGGCGCGGCGCGAAGGCATCGACGCCGAGCCCCGCCCGCTGGCCGGCGCGGATGTATTCGACGCCGTCGGCCAGCGTATAGGCGAGCTCGAGGTCCTGCGTCGCACCGGCTTCCTGCATGTGGTAGCCGGAGATCGAGATCGAGTTGAACTTCGGCATGTTGGCCGAGGTGTAGGAGAAGATGTCGCCGATGATCCGCATCGAGGGGGCTGGCGGATAGATATAGGTGTTGCGGACCATGAACTCCTTGAGGATGTCGTTCTGGACGGTCCCCGAAAGCTTGGCCGCCGGAACGCCCTGTTCCTCCGCCGCGACGATATAGAGCGCCAGAACGGGGAGCACCGCACCGTTCATCGTCATCGAGACGCTCATCTGGTCGAGCGGGATGCCGGAGAACAGCGTGCGCATGTCGTAGATCGAGTCGATCGCGACACCGGCCATGCCGACATCGCCGCCAACGCGCGGATGGTCGGAATCATAGCCGCGATGCGTCGCCAGATCGAAGGCGACGGAGAGGCCCTTCTGCCCGGCGGCGAGGTTACGTCGATAGAAGGCGTTGGAATCCTCGGCCGTGGAGAAACCGGCATATTGCCGGATCGTCCAGGGCTGGTTGACATACATCGTCGGGTAGGGCCCGCGCAGATAGGGCGCGATGCCCGGCAGTGTATCGACGAAAGGCAGGCCGTCGCGATCGTCAGCCGTGTAGAGCGGCTTGACCGGGATGCCCTCGGGCGTCAGCCATTCCTCGCCGACCGGCAGCATGGCCGGGGAGGGCATCCGGCCTTCGAAGCCGAGCTTTGTGAAATCCGGGATGGCTGTCATGGCTGTCTCCCGCCCGTTCGATCCCACCAGTGGTGGAAATGATGCACCGGTCCGTGGCCATGGCCAACCGGAACCTCGTCGGCCGCGGCGATGGCCGCGGTAATATAGGTCTTGGCGTGGCCGACAGCCTCCGGCAGGGCCAGCCCCTTCGCCAGTCCGGATGCGATGGCCGAGGACAGCGTGCAGCCCGTGCCATGGGTGTTGCGCGTCGCGATCCGCGGGGCGTCAAAACGGTGGCGGGCGCCGCCGGCGAGCAGGAGCAGGTCGCTGCTGGTCTCGCCGCTTCCATGCCCGCCCTTGATCAGCACATTGGCGGCGCCGAGCGCTGCAAGCCTGTCGGCCTGTTCGTCGATGGCGGCTTCTGTCTCGGCGACGCTGCTGCCGAGGAGGGCTGCCGCCTCCGGCAGGTTGGGCGTGCTCAATGTCGCCAGCGGGAGGATGTGGCGCCGGATTGCATCGACCGCGTCGTTTTCAAGCAGGCGTGCGCCCGATGCCGCGATCATGACGGGGTCGAGCACGATGTTGCGCGCCTTGTGCCGCCTGAGCCCGGCGGCGACCGTCTCGATCAGCTCCGCCGTCGCGAGCATGCCGATCTTGACGGCGGCGACGTCGAGATCCTCGAAGACGGCGTCGATCTGCTTGGAGACGAAATCGGCCGGCACGGCGTGGATGGCGCTCACGCCCTTCGTGTTCTGCGCCGTCAGCGCCACGATGACGCTGGCGCCATAGACCTGATGGGCCGCGAAGGTCTTCAGGTCGGCCTGGATGCCGGCGCCGCCGCTGGAATCCGAGCCGGCGATGGTCAGGGCGATGGGATGGGGTCCGCTCACTCGGCTGCTTCCAATGTGATCCGAAGCTTCGTGCCGGTCGCCTTGGCATAGCGCTCCAGCGTTCGGGTCGAAGGCTTGCCGCGGCCGCTTTCGAGCCTGGCGATGACCGACTGCGTCGTGCCCATGCGCTGGGCGAGTTCTTCCTGGGTGAGGCCCGCCCGTGTCCGTGCGCGGGTCAGCGAGGTCAGAAGGGCAAACTCCTCCTCCAGCGCGTCATATTCGCGCTTGAAATCGGGATCCTTCATCTGCGCGAGGCCCCATTCGCGAACGCTTTTCATCAAACCTCCTTGGCGCGCATTCGCGCTATGCGAAGTTCCTTGGGTGGAGTCTTCTCTGTCTTCTTGACGAAAACGCGGACGATCACGACCCGCTTTCCCGTTGCCGTGACATAGATGGCGCGAGCGATTCCATCTCTGCCGGTCAGGCGCAATTCCCAGAGCTTGTCGCCCAGCGGCTTAACCCAGCCGTAAGGCAGAACATCCAAACCCTCATCCTCGATGATTTCGGCATAGCGAAACAGCTTGGCGCGGATGTCGTCTGACAGGGCATCGGCTTCGGCTTTGACGACAGCGTTCAGGAATTCGAAGCTCCAACCGGACGTCGTCGACATAGCAAAAAAGCGTTAATCAGACAAGGCTTGCGAAGCGATCGCGAGCGCCTTGCCGAGAACCGCAACCGAATCGCAGCCCGTGAAGATAAATTCCCCGACCCCCGCCTTGCTGAGCTCCACTTCCAGTTCGCCTGGCCGGCCGGCGAGCCAGACCGTCGCTCCGGCCGCCGTCAGCGCCTGAGCTGAGGCCACGCCCTCGGCAGCGTAGCCGGCGTCCGAGCCGCACAGGCAGGCGAGCCGCGCGCCCGAGGCCCTGAAGGCCGCAACCAGCGCGGCGGCGATGTCGGTGACGCCGTCCTTTGCAAACCCCTCGCCGCTGGGCGCCGAGAGCCCGCCAGCCTCGAACAGATTGCGGGCGAAGCCGGCCCGCGCGGCGAAGTCCGCGATCGGCCCCAGCGTCGCCAGAAAGACCATGGGTCGCTCGGCTGCGGCGTCCGCCCTGTCACGCAGGGCCTCGAACGGCTCGGCCAGCCTCTGCGACGGCAGGGCCTGGGCGCGCAGGCCGTCCTCCGGAGCGCTCAGGGCCATGTCGCGCCCTGCGCCCTTGGCCAGCCGGTCGATCAGGTCGCCCTGATCCTGCTCGGAGGCCTTGCCGGGAGCGGTCTCGGATTTCGCCCGCGCGACTGGCGCGACAGGGAGAACCGAGACGGCCGCCTCCCTCAGATTGGGGAACTCGCTCGTGCCGGTGATCGGCTCGCGGCGCGTGGCGATGGCCTTGGCGCGCACGTCGCGCTGTTTGGCGAGGTCGGCTTGCAGCGTGCCACCGGCCAGCGCCGCGACGATGCCCGGGAGGCCGTTGCCGGCCTGGCGCTCCAGTCCTTGCAACTCGGTCCAGGCCTGTTCGCACAGCGCCTGCGTCAGCGCCTCGAAGCCGCCGGCTCCCGCTGCCGGATCGGCGACGCGCCAGAGATTGGCCTCCTCCAGCAGGACGAGTTGGGTGTTGCGCGCGATGCGCCGCGCGAAGACATCCGGCAGCCCCAGCGCAGCGGTGAAGGGTTGCACGGCCACGCTATCTGCTCCGCCGACGCCGGCCGCGAAGGTCGCGATCGTGCCGCGCAGCAGATTCACCCAAGGGTCGCGCCGGGTCAGCGAGCGCCACGCCGTCTCGGCATGCAGCACCATCGGCGTCGGTGTCAGGCCGCAGGCTTCCTGCACGCGCGCCCAGAGCAGGCGCGCCGCCCGGAACTTGGCGATGGTCAGGAATTCGTCGGTGTCTGCGACCAGGACGAAGGAGATCGCGTCGCGCGCCTCCGCGAGCGAAAAGCCTTCCGCTTCCAGCGCGCGCAGATAGGCGATGGCCGTTGCCAGCATCGCGCCGAGCTCCAGCGCCTCGCTGGCGCCCGCCTCGTGCCAGGGCCGGGCGTCGGCGGTGATGAAGGGCCCCGCGAATCCGCGAGCCTTCAAGGCGCGGATGGTCTGCGTCAGCCTGCGGCCGATCTCGGGCCAGGGCGCCGCGAGGCTACCCGTGCTGGCGAGCTGCCCGACCGGGTCGAGTCCGAAGTCGATCGCGGTCGTGTCGGGTGCGATGGTGCGCCGTTCGACGAGAGCCGCCAGCATCAGCGCGTTGACACGGCCATGCGGAGCGGGATCGAGCCGCAGACGGATCAGGTCGAGCATGACGCCGTCGAGGCTGGCATCGAGTGCCGCGACATCATCGGCAACAAGGCCGTAGCCGCGTGCCGCGGGGGCGCCGGCAAAGGCGAGCGTCAGTGAGTCCGCGCCGCCTTCCAGATCGGCCAGCGCGAGCCTTTGCGCCTCGCCGGGTTCGGGATGGTCGAGGCGAGCGGCGACATGCCAGCGGCCGGTCTCGCCGCGCAAAGGTCGCAGCGCGGGAGATGCGCTGTCGTAGAGCGGCTCGATCCGGATGCCGTCTGCCGTGCGGCCGACCAGCCGCTTCTCGAAATCGGCGCCTTTGAGCACCTTGTCGACCGCCGCACGCCAAGTCTCACGCGAGGGCGCCGGAAAGGCATCCATGAAGGGCAGGTCGTCGGGGAGGTCGGATGCAGGGGCCGAGTTCATGCGCGCCGGTCCTCGTCTTTACGCATCTGTGCGGTCGCGAGGTGGTGATTGCCATGGGCGACGACGCATCGCCATTCCTACTTCGTCGCAAGGCGCCTGCGCAAACCCGCGCCGACGGGCGCAGGGGCAGGCAAACGACAACGCCGCCTCGCGGCGGCGTTGGACGCTCTCGATGGCGCTTTGGATCAGACGAACTGGCCGAGCCCCGGAATGGCGCCGACGATGGCGCCCATCGCATCCTCGCCCGCCTTCTCGCGACCGACCGCGAACATCTCCTTGGAGACCGACTGGATTTGGCCCATCGACAGGCCCGCGCCCATCAACTGGCCGCCCAGCGCCATCACGCCGCCGCCGCCGCCCATCAGGCCGCCGACCATGCCCATCAGCCCACCCTTGGCGCCGCCTTCGGCCGTCGCGAGTTCCTGCGCGCCCGGCAGCGCCGCCATCAGCTCGCCGATCTCGGCCGCCGGTCCTTCCTTCTGCAGGAAGGCGAGGATGATGCCGATCGCCTTGCGGGCGAGCTCTTCGTTGAGGCCCGAGGCCGCGATCACGCGGGAGATCAGTTCATCCATGGTCTTCGTCCTGTCGTTGGGTGTGGCGCGAGATAGTTCACATATCAACGTTTCGATCAAGTCGGCAGAGCAGCCTGCGATCGCACTTCCGCCAGCGGGCGCGTTTCGCTACACCCTTGCCCTGACGTTTCGATAACGCAACAGGCGGGGCCATGGCTGAAGACGGCGCGATTCTGATCGGCAAGAGCTGGAAAGCCGAAAACCTCCTGCTCAAGCTCGCCAACCGCCACGGCCTCGTCACCGGCGCGACCGGAACCGGCAAGACCGTGACCCTGCAGGTGATGGCGGAAGGCTTTGCGAGGGCCGGCGTTCCTGTCTTCGCCGCCGACATCAAGGGCGATCTGTCGGGCATCGCCGCGCCCGGCGATTCCAAGCCGCCCTTCGTCAAGCGCGCGCAGGAGATTGGCATCCCCTACGAGGCGGACCAGTTCACCACCGTGTTCTGGGACGTGTTCGGCGAGCAGGGCCACCCGGTCCGCGCCACCATCTCCGAGATGGGGCCGCTCCTGCTGGCGCGCCTGCTCGATCTCAACGAGACGCAGGAAGGCGTGCTCAACATCGCCTTCCACATCGCCGACGAGCAGAAACTGCTGCTGCTCGACCTCAAGGATCTGCGCGCGATTCTGGCCCACATCGCCGAGAACGCCAAGGACCTGACCACCAAATACGGCAACGTCACCTCGCAGACGGTCGGCACGATCCAGCGCGCGCTGCTGGTGCTGGAAAACCAGAAGGGCGACATGTTCTTCGGCGAGCCGGCGCTGGAAATCTCCGATCTGATGCGGACGGACCGCTACGGTCGCGGCATCGTCAACATCATGGCCGCCGACAAGCTGATGGCGAATCCACGGCTGTATTCGACCTTCCTGCTCTGGCTGCTCTCGGAGCTGTTCGAGCAGCTTCCCGAGGTCGGCGATCTCGACAAGCCCAAGCTCGTCTTCTTCTTCGACGAGGCGCATCTTCTGTTCAACGGCGCGCCCAAGGCGCTGCTGACGGCGGTCGAGCAGGTGGTGCGCCTGATCCGCTCCAAGGGCGTCGGCGTCTATTTCGTCACGCAGAACCCGCTCGATATCCCTGACACCGTGCTGGCCCAGCTCGGCAACCGCGTCCAGCACGCACTGCGCGCCTTCACGCCGCGCGACCAGAAGGCGGTTAAGGCCGCAGCCGAAACCTTCCGCCAGAACCCCAAGATCAACACATCTGAAGCGATCATGCAGCTCGCCGTCGGCGAGGCGCTGACCTCGACGCTCGAGGGCAAGGGCACGCCCACCATCGTCGAGCGCACGCTGATCGCGCCGCCGATGGCGCAGGTCGGCCCCTGCTCGGTCCAGATCCGCCAGCAGGCGCTCAGCGAGTCCGGCTTCAAGGGCAAGTACGACACCATGATCGACCGCGAGTCGGCCTATGAGGAGCTGATGAGCCGCAAAAACCTGGCTCCGGAAGGCGAGCCGGTCGAGGCCTCGACGACGGGTGGCGGCGGCATCCTCGACACGATCGGCGGCTGGCTCGGCGGCGGCGCGCCGCAGCAGCGCCCCAAGACCGGCCCCGGCAGCCGGGGCGGTGCCCTGCCGCAGAGCATGGCCGAGAAGGTGCTGACCTCGGCCGCCCGCTCGGCCGCGACCACGATCGGCCGCCAGGTCGGCAGCGCGATCCTGCGCGGCGTGCTCGGGAGCATGATGGGCGGGAAGCGGTAGCGCCTGTCATTCCGGGTTCTTCGCTGACGCGAAGCCCCGGAAAGACAGGTTCACGACGGCCATGAACCAATCCTGCTGACGCAGCCCCCAAGGCTTGGCATGATGGCGCCACCTGAATCGGCTCCCGTCTCACCGTGAGCCCAGCCTAGCCGAGTGCCATGTCCAAGCTCCCCGCGATCCTCTCCCGCCTCGATGCCGATCTCGACGCCTCGCTGGCGCGGCTGTCCTCCTGGCTCGAAATCCCCTCGATCTCGACCGATTCGGCTTACGCCGCCGACAGCCGCCGCGCAGCGGAGTGGCTGGCGAAGGATCTGGAATCGCTCGGCTTCACCGCCGGCCTGCGCGAGACGCCCGGCCATCCGATCGTGCTCGCCCATCGGCCTAAGCCCGGCGCGCCGCATGTGCTGTTCTACGGCCACTATGACGTCCAGCCGGTCGATCCGCTGGAGCTTTGGGACACCAAGCCCTTCGAGCCGGTGATCAAGGAGATCGAGCCCGGCCGCAAGGTCATCGTCGCGCGCGGCGCCTGCGACGACAAGGGCCAGGTCATGACCTTCGTCGAGGCGCTGCGGGCGACGATCGCCGAGACCGGCGACCTGCCGATCGGTGTCACCGTCATGGTCGAGGGCGAGGAGGAATCGGGCTCGGTCAACCTGCCGGCCTTCGTGCGGGAGAATGCCGAGGAGCTTAAGGCCGATTTCGCGCTGGTCTGCGACACCGGCATGTGGGACCGCCACACCCCGGCGATCACCGCCTCGCTGCGCGGCATGGTCTATCAGGAGGTGACGATCACCTGCGCCGACCGCGACCTGCATTCCGGCCTGTTCGGCGGCGCCGCCGCCAACCCCGTCCATGTTCTCGCGAAGATCGTGGCCGCGCTGCATGACGAGACCGGGCGCATCACGCTGCCCGGTTTCTATGACGGCATCGAGGAGCCGACCAACCAGCAGAAGGCGGACTGGGCCGATCTCAACCTCACCGAGGACGAGTTCCTGGGCCAGATCGGCCTGAAGCACTCGGTCGGCGAGACCGGCCGCATGCTGATCGAGCAGATCCAGTCGCGCCCGACCTGCGACGTCAACGGCATCTGGGGCGGCTATACCGGGGAGGGCACCAAGACGGTGATCGCCGGCAAAGCCTCGGCAAAGGTTTCCTTCCGCCTCGTCGGAAAGCAGGATCCCGAGACCATCGCCGCCGCCTTCCAGGCCTTCGTGCGCGAGCGGCTGCCTGCCGATGTCAGCGCTAAATTCGTCGCCCATGGCGCCTCGCCCGCCGTCGCCGTGCCCGTCGAGTCGCCGGCCCTGCGCAAGGCGCAAGCGGCGCTGACCGAGGAATGGGGCCGCAAGGCCGTGACCATCGGCTCGGGCGGCTCGATTCCCGTCGTCGGCGACTTCAAGCGCCTGCTCGGCATCGACACGCTGCTCGTCGGCTTCGGCCTCGATGACGACCGCGTGCATTCGCCCAACGAGAAATACGACCTCTCCTCCTTCCACAAGGGCCAGCGCTCCTGGGCACGCATCCTGCAGGCGCTGGCGACGGAAGGGGCTTGAGCCGATGAAATCCGTCTGTGTGTTCTGCGGGTCCAACCCCGGCAATGATCCCGTTTATGCCGAAGGCGCGCGCGCCATGGGCGCCGAGATCGCACGGCGCGGCATGGTGCTGGTCTATGGCGGCGGCGCGGTCGGGCTGATGGGCATCGTCGCCGATGCCGCGCTGGCGGCCGGCGGCGAGGTCCATGGCGTCATCCCCCGCGCGCTGCGCGAAAAGGAGGTCGGCCATCACCATTTGACCCGGCTCGAGATCGTCGAGACCATGCATATCCGCAAGGCCCGCATGGCCGAGCTGTCGGAGGGCTTCATCGCCATGCCCGGCGGCATCGGCACCTTCGAGGAGCTGTTCGAGATCTGGACCTGGGGCCAGCTCGGCATCCACGACAAGCCGCTCGCCTTCCTCAACGTCGCCGGCTTCTACGATCCCTTGGCGACCTTCCTCGACAACACGGTGGAGGCCGGCTTCCTGAAGCAGACCCACCGCGCCATGACGATCACCGACACTGAGCCGGCGACGCTGCTCGATCGAATGGAGCAGTATGTGCCGGCGGTGACGTATAAATGGGTCGAGAAGGAGGAGGTGTAGAGAGAGCTTTGTGCTGCATGATCTGATGATTTGATGTTAAATGTCACGCGATGTCGCGGTGAGGCTAAAGAATGGCCCAGAGTTTGAGGCGGACTGACTGCCAGGCGGTTGCGTCGGCGAAATGCGATGACGCCGTCCTCTTGCTCGCCAACAAGCGCTATTCCAACGCATACTATCTGGCTGGGTACGCCATTGAGATCGCCTTGAAGGCTTGCATCGCAAGGCAGATTTCTGCGGAGGCAATTCCAGATAAGAATTTTATCCTGGATACCTTCAAGCACGATTTTCGTACTCTGGTTGGCGTTGCTGGCTTATCAAGGGTTCTCAAAGAGGCGCAGCAGGCCGATCCCGATTTTGCTGCGAACTGGGCTCTTGTATCGGAGTGGAAGCCGGATGTGCGCTACGAACTGGTGGACCCCGTTTCTGCTCAGTATATTGTACAGGCGATCACCGACCCCAATTCGGGAGTCCTAAAATGGATAAAAGCCTACTGGTAAAGAGTGGCCATGCACTGGTCGACCTATTGGAAGCCAATGGCGTTCGTCCTTCCGCTGCCATGTGGGTTAGGGGAGCCGACATCGATGCTTGGCGACTCTGGATCGTTCCTCCTGAAAATTTCCAGGATAAGCGAGATTTCTACCGCCGTGTTTCAGAAATTGTTTCCAATAATCCAGATCGGTTTCAAGGTTTTGATGCAAGTTATGTGGAAATGGTCTCGTCTGGCCACCCGGCAGTATCGGCACTGCGTCGGATGTTCCGTGTGGAAGGGCAAGGTGACGTTTCAATACAAAGCAATATGCTGAACGGATTTTATCTGCCCGACGGGATAATCTTGCGAATGGATTTTGAGCAAGTTAAGAGGGTCGGTTGACGGTCGTAGGAAATTAGTCCTTGACAGCGTCACGATGATCCGCTAGACATCAGGAACGCTCACGAAGTGTGACTGACACGAAGCCGCCGCGCTGTAGCGCGAACTTTCAGATGGCAATAAGCGAACAATCAAATGGCAACAAAGCTGGATTCTGCGCTTTGCTATTCCCAGGTCTCGGGAGGCTCCGGAGGTAGCTGGAGCGCGCGTCCAAAAGCCTTGATCGCGTTCTCTCGGTCTGCCCGGATCATCATCTCTGCAAGCTGCTCGATTGCGTCGCCGCTGAGCTCCACCCGAACGTCTGTCACGCCGCCGCCTTTAGACGGCATCTTGAACGTCATCAGGACATACCCTGGCTTCTCGCCAATCGGGCCGTGGAAATCGAGCTTTCGACCGTACGGATCGGATGACCATGCTTTGGCCGTCTCACCCGCGCGCATGACTCTAATTGGCATCCTGTCTCTCCCTCTCCCGAGCTGGCCCCAGCCTCGCTGTCGATTTAGATGCATCATTGCCTGAGGGCCGACCCGCCAATTGGTCACGGGGCTTCAGGCAAAGGTTCCAGAAGTCGCATGAAGCTGGCTTGCAGCTCCTCGATCGGCTCCAGCGCCTTTGTCACTTTGCGATACGCCCGGTTCATGATCTTCGGAGCCTCGGCATGGTCGGTGGCATGGATCATGTGGAACATCACGGTGCCCTTAGACCCCCGATCGTAGATCGGCCACGCGTAAGCAAAGCGATATCCCAGCTCCTGTTTGAACCGCTCGGACATCATCTGCGCTCGGTTCGCGCTGTTCATACCTTGGAGTGTCCGCCAGTCTGAGCGGCCCCACCACTTCAAGATCCGCCCCTGCCCAGCCTCTGTTGAGCTAGAAGCCAGCGACCGGTCTAGCCAGCCCGAGGCCAGAAAATAGAATATCTCGATCTTGTTTTCGGTCTTTTTTGCCGCGATCTTTTGGACGGTCGCCCAATCGCATTCGAAAGCGCGTTGATCGAGCAGGCAGAAAGTTGCCACCTTTGGTTTGATGCGCTCGGAGGCGAGGATCAGATCAACTCGTTCGTTGAAGTCGCCTTGGACCACTTCAACTCGTCGGTGACGACTGCGGTGGTCGGCGGCCAACGCCTCAAGCGCTTCGCAGCCCACCTTGCTGAGGTCGCACAACCAAAAGTCCCGCAGGAAGGCTGGCTTCGATTCCAAAACGAGCTTCGCGGCCCAGCTATCGGCGACGTCAGGCTCCTGGGGCGCTGAGAATCCATCGATATAGGCGCCGTGGCGCGTGATCAGCACGAAATAGTAGAGATACCGATGAATCAGCCTGGCCTTGTTTTCCGTCCAAACCGGCTGGCGAAGCGAGGCGAACACAAGGCTTTTGCCCAGAGCCTTCGGCAGATCAGGGAAAAGCTCTTCCTGCGTCATCGCACGATCTGGATGCGATGGCTGATGCGAGTCAACAACCCTAGGCTGCTACGCTTACTTTTGGGCGAGGTTGCGGAAAACGCCTGTGAATTGCCCCATCGAGAAGGCCCCCGCCCTTCCCATGAGGGTCAGCGATTTTTGCCTCAGCGAGCGGTATCCCTGATTCGCAGACCAGTGGGTTGTTCCCGTACGTGCCCCATTGCTTGAAAAAGTGGGCGACACCGCCTGCAGCGCAGTCAGCATCAATCTGACGAATCCAGTCAGCTTCGACGATCCGTGCGCCGTTACCACTTTCCCCGCCGGATATAAGCCAATCAGGTTGGACTGGGGCATCGACGATCCGCAGAGGGCCGATCGCCGGTTCGTAGGAGATGAACCGCACACTGGCAGGGATTGCGCTGAGGTGTTTCCAGCGCTGGTCGAAGCGCACTTGATCTTCAGCTGTCAGGCCCAACCACACGTTCGAATAACCGTCCTTCCAATCGGACGGCAGCATTTTTTTGACGTTTTGGGGCCGCTTCGTGAGCAGAAGCCAGTCGAGACTGGGGGTCGCGGCAATGAGCGCGAACAGATCGCTTCTCCAGCCCGGCTCGGCCTGGTTGTCGAACACATCAGCAAGGGATGCGCAGAACACCCGCTGACGTCTGCCTTTTAACTTATAGAAGGCCGTCGCGTTGGCCTCCCACACAGCCGGCACCTTCCAGTATTGAGCGGTCGTCCGCTTGCGCGGATTATTGCCCCACTTCACATGGCCCGAGCGCTTCGACCACGATTCAGCGTAGCAATGATCGCAGCCAGGACTGACGTTTGTGCAACCTGTCCACGGGTTAAAGGTGTGATCGGTCCACTCGATCGCAGAGTTTTCAGCCATCACCGCGCTCCAGTTTGTTGGACATTGATCCAATGACATGAATAATCCGTCAAATCGGCGGGCATATGATGACCTCCCTCACGCGCTTCGTGTGCTCTGCACCGCCCGCCTGATAGCTCAGCTCGACAGCCTCGATCGTGGCCCAGTCGAAGAGCTTGTGCACCTCCGGCACGTCGTTCAGCGACAGGATGAAGCGGCCTTGAAGGCCTCTTAAACAGGCGTTCAGGCGCTCGAAGTCAGCTCGGACGAACAGGTCGCGACCATAGTAGTGCTCCGTGCCCCAATAGGGCGGGTCGAGGTAGAACAGCGTCGTCGGCCGGTCCCAGCGCTGGATGAATGCTTCCCAGCCCAGGCAGTCGATCCAGACGCCAGCGAGGCGCTCGTGAACGGCTTCCAGCGTCGGAACGAGGCGGGTGATGTCGAAGCGCGCCGGCGAGTGCGTGTCGATGCCGAAGCTGCGGCTAGCGACCTTGCCGCCGAAAGACAGGCGCTGGAGATAGAGGAAGCGGGCCGAGCGCTCCAGGTCGGTCAGCGTCGCGGGATCCTGAGCGGCCAGGCGGGCGAACTCGGCCCGGCTGGTCACCTGCCATTTCAGCATGTCCAGGAAGGCCTGGTAGTGGCGCTGGAGCACGCGAAAGAAGGTGGCGACGTCTTGCGAGGCATCGTTGATCGCCTCGACCTTTGGCCTGGCCGGCCGGCGCAGGAAGACGCCGCCCATGCCGACGAAGGGCTCGGCGTAGAGTTCATGGTCGATCGCACCGATGCGGGCGATGATGGTGCGGGCGAGCTGCTTCTTGCCGCCGACATAGCCGGCGACCGGGTTAACCGGGATCACGGAATCCATTTGTGCTGCAGTCCAGAATCGTCGCCCAGTCAGGCGCGGCCTCGGCCGCCGTGATGGGCGATGTGATTCTGCTCTCGTCGGGCGGCTCTCCCTGCCAAGTTTGGGCCGCCGGAGCCTTCGGGCTCCCCTGTCACGTCACCAGTCGTTTCAAAGCCCAAGCGCAGTCAGCTTCGACTGAACGGTGGTTTTGACGATCTCGTAGCCCGCGTCGTTGAGATGCACCGCATCCGAGCGATTGGCCGCCGCGATCGTCCCGTTAGGCTCTGTCGCGAGTGCAGCGAACAGGTCGATGGCGTTGGGAAAGGCTGCCTTGATCGCGACATTGGCGGCCAGGATCGCCGTGTGGTTGGCGCTTCCCGAGACCTCGGCCGAGGACGGCGTAATCGTGCCTGGCAGGTAAGACGCCCCCGGCGCCAGGTTGGCGACGGCGCGCGCGTGCTGGGCCATGACCGTGGCCGTCAGGTCGGCCACGACACCGACGTCGTTTCGCCCGATCCAACCGATGACAATGCCGTTGCGGCCCATCACGCGGTCGGCCAGCATTCGCTCGACGATCTGCAGCGACGTCTGCCCCCCGATCCCGAAGTTGCTTACGCCGCGGCCCGCCAGCGCCTGCCTCAGCCGGCTGGGCCAGCCGCCTGCGGGCGTCGTCGAGCCGGAGCCTGCAGTCAGGCTGTCGCCCCAGCACGAGATCGCGTTCAGCGGCAGCAGCGCGGCGGGCCCGCCCGGCATGCTGCGCTGGGTCAGGCAGAGGCCAACGAGTCGGCAGATGTCCCCGTTCACCGGCTTGGCCTGGACGCGGATCGTCGCCTGGGCCGTGAGATCGACCACGGATGCGGCCGCCTGTGCCGCGTGGCTGGAAAACGGCGCCCCTTGGCCGGCTGCCGGCGATACAACGTCGTTGAAATTGACAGCATAGGCGAGCAGCGACTTGCCGTCGTTCGAGACCCAGGCGGGGAGCTTGATGCTGGTGGAGCCGATGGCGGCGACAGGGAAGGATTGGCCGATCGTCACGCCGTTGATGGTGATCTGGATCGAGCGTCCGGCGATGGCGGGTGCCAAAAACTCGATCAGGAGGTCGAGCTCAAGCGCCGCGCCTGGCCGGAAGACTCCCGCTGGCAGCACCGCAGGACGCATCAGATCGAAGAAGGTGGCATTGGCCGCTGGGCCGTACACCGGCGCTCCGGGGCCGCACGCCAGCAGAACGTTCGGAACACCGCCCTGCGCCTTCACATAAGCCGCGACCTGGGCCGCCGTCGGCCGGGTTGGCAGGCCGGCCCGGCGCAGCTCGAAGGTGTCGCTGTCCACCACCGGCTCGGGCTCGACCGGCGTTCCTCCCGGCTGCCCGGTGGCGGTGATGGTGCCCTGCGACAGCTCATAGCCCGCCTGCTCGGGCGTCAGCTCGATCTGCGTCTGGCCAGGCAGCCGCTTGAACCCGGCGACATAGCGCCCGGCCTTGTTCGTGATGTCGTAGATCTCGACCGCCATGGACTATTTCTCCTTTTTCTTCCCGGAAGAGCCGTCTTCCTTGGCTTTGATCTCGACCTTGGTCATGAAGCCGTTCTCGTCGAAGGTGTGCTCGACCGCGTCGGCGCGATGCGTGCCGGCGATCCCGTCGCGGAACGACGGACCGGCGATGACGTCGGCCTCGGCCTGGGCGTCGGGCCGGCCCAGCGCCAGGCTGAAATGCCCGGAGCTGGTGTTGCGGGTCAGCCGCTTGGCCTCGGCTTGCGCCTTGGCCTTGGCCAGCTCCTGAGTGGGGAGAGGATCGCGGACGGTGAAGTCCGGGCCTTTGA
This sequence comes from Allobosea vaviloviae, assembly GCF_001298265.1. GTDB lineage: Bacteria > Pseudomonadota > Alphaproteobacteria > Rhizobiales > Beijerinckiaceae > Allobosea > Allobosea vaviloviae_B. The sequence continues at coordinate 81,025 of NZ_LGSZ01000040.1, forward strand.
GCCCGGTCTCGGCCTCTTCCGTCTTCCGCTTGCCGGTTTTCTGGTCGATCCAGGAGGCTTTGGCCTTGCCGTATTGGGAGCGGCCCTCAGGCGCGATCTCCCAGTCCTCGCAATCGCTTTTCTCGATCTTGATCGGCGGCAGCGCCTTGCCCGCGGCCGATTTACCGGAGCCGCGCTTGGTGACGACGAGCTTGTCGCCCATCGGCTTGACGACGGCGTCGTGCTCGTCGGCGAGCGTGGTCAGGAAGTCGATCTCGCTGGAATCGACGCGGGCGCGATACGGGATCTTGATCTTGCCCAGCTCGGCGTCGACGACGGCCGTCATGCCGTTGCGCTTGGCGATCGCGTCGGCGATCTCCTTGACCGTCTTCTCCTCGAAATGCTCCCGGCCCTTGCCCTTGAGCTTCGATTTGAGGTCGGCAGCGCTCGCCTGGATCGTGATGAACTCGCCGGCCGACGTGCTGCCCTTCAGCGTGGGCTGCTGCATCTCATAGGTGCCGATGAGGACAATGCCGGTCTCCTTCCAGCCCATCCAAACCTCGATCGTCGCCTTCTCCGGCGGCAGCTCGATCGCGTTGTCGGCGTCGTCCAGCTCGATCGTGAGTTGGTCCGAGGTCTGGCCGCCTTCGTCGCGAATCGTCGCCTTGATCAGTCGGCCGTAGAAGCCGGCCGCGACCTCCCGGCCGTTGACCTCGACGGAGATCCGGGGCGTGAAGCCGAGCTGGGGCGTTTCGAGATCGAACGGCATCAGCTCCACAGCCTCACGCTGTTGCGGCGGATGGGCTGGCGGGCCTGCGGTTCGGGCAGGATCACGGTGGTGCCGATCGGCAGGATGGTGCCGAGCGCGGCGAGGCCCGGATTGAGGACGAGCGTCTGCTCGACCAGGCTGCCGTCCTGACGGCCGAAGGCGCGCCAGACCAGGAGGTCGAGCGTCATTTCGTCCTGGACCACCTGAACCGCCGCCATCAGAGCAGCCCTCCGAAGGCGCTGTCGCCGCCGAAGGGGGCGAGCTTGACCGTGAAGGCGACCTTCCGGCCGATGCCGCTGAAATCGATATGCTCGTGGGTGGCGCCGACCTCCAGGATGACGACGGTGCCGAAGATGGAGGCGCCGAAGCCCCCAGTGGCCGCGCCGAGCAGCTCGACCGGCTCGCCGGCCCTCTGCGTCACCTTCAAAGCGAGGTATTCGGCATGGCCGCCCCACTCCTGGTCGAAATACAGTCCCTCGATCTCGAACTCGTCCTCGCCCAGGCCGGTGAACTGGCGGGCAGGCCCGATGCCGAAACGCGCGGCCGCAGGCCAGTTGACCTTGGTCTTTTCGGTGATCTTCTGAAGCGAAAGCGGCAGCGAGGCGAAGATGTGCGGGCCGATCGCCAGGATGGGAACGCCTGCCATCACTCGACCCCGTCGTGAAGCGCGCCGGACAGCGGCCAGGACTTGCCCCCGGACGCGATGCCTGCAGCAGCCGCGGCCCGCGCCTGGGCGGCAACGTCGCGGGCTGCAGCGACCGCCTGGGCGCCGCCGGCGCGGATGCCCGTCGCCAGCGACGCCATCAGCGCGCTGCCCGCGGCCGACATATCCGCGCCGTCGAAGGCACCGGTGATGCCGCTGCGGATCCCGGTCGCCGCCGCCTCGGCCGAGGCTCCGCCGGTGCGCAGCCCCTGCGCCAGGCTCTCGGCGATCGTGATGCCCGCGCCGCCGAGATCGATATCGCCCGCGCCGATGACGCTCTTGGCCCAATCCTTCACCGACAGGCCAAACGACGCGCCGCCGGGCCCAGCTCCACGCGGCCCCGCCGATGCCGGCGCCCCGCCGGGACCGAAGCCGAAGCGGCTGGCTGCCGTGAGGTTCGGTGCGATGCGATTGCGGAGCTGCTCGTCGGCCTGGTTGCGGCGGCGCGTATAGGGTTCGGCATCGGCGCCATAGCCCAGCCGATCGTCACGATTGCGGGAGGTCCGGCGCAGTTCATCCAGGGTGGCGAGACGCGACTCGAGCTGGAGCACGCGCTCGCGCAGGGCGACGACGTCGCTTCGGTCGGGACGGCCGCGCTCGTCCTGGTCGGCCGGCCGGCGCGCGTCGAGCGGCGAAGCGCGCTTGTCGAACGGGCTGGTGGGGATGTCGGCCAGCTGCTTGCGCAGGCTGGCCAGGCGCTGGGTTTTCTTCCGGTCGCCGAAGCCGTCCGGCGCCAGCTTCAACTGGGTTTCAAGCGTCTCGATCTGGCGTTGCAACTGGCGGCGCAGCAGCTGGGCGCGCTCCGATAGCGCGGCGGGCGTATCGGCGCCGTCCATGCGCGCGGCGGTCTCCTGGTAGTCCTTCCGGGCAGAGATCGCGTTGCCTTGGCCTGTCACACGCGCCGCCATCTCGCGGTCGTTGGCGAGCTTGGCGCGCTCCTCGGGCGTCAGCGGCAGGCCGGCAGAGACCTTTTCGGCCAGGCTGGCTTCGGCCTTCTTGTCGGCAGCGCGCTTCTCCAGCGCGTCCATGCCGGCGATAATCTTCTCGATGCCCTCGTTGATCGCCGGCAGCGCCCAGCGGCCGAGACGATCGCCGACTTCGGAGGCCTGCGCGGACAACCTCTTCAAATGGTTGTCCGTCGTCGCGAGCTGAATGTTGAGGTTGTTCTGGGCCGAGCCCTTCCACTTCTTCGGGTCGTTGACGATGTCGAGGTTCTTGCGGATCTCCGGCAGCGCCTGGCCGGTACGGGCGACTTCGTCCCACCACTGCTCGCCGAAAATTTTAATCGCGGCCTTCGCCTTGTCGGCGTTCTTTTCGAGACGCTCCAGCACGTCGATCATCGTCGCCGTGGCATTGGTCTTCATGCCCTTCTCGACACCCTTGGCCGAGAGACCGAGCATCTTCAGGCCTTCCGCGACGCGCTTCGGCTTTTCGGTCGCGGTGCGCAGGGTGGCGGAGAATGCTGCAAACCCGCGCGAGGCGATTTCGGGCGCGATGGCGACGTTGTTCATCGCGGTCAGGAAGGCGAGCGATGCATCGAATTCAACGCCTGCTGACTTAGCCGCAGCGCCAGCGCGCTGGAACATCTCGACGACGTCCATTTCTTTTGCGGCGCCAGCATCCGATAGCGCATTCACCTTGTCTGCGAAGTCTTCGAGCTGCGGATTGGTCCACTGCGTCGCGGCCCGGATCTTGGCAAGAGCACTGCCGGTCTTGTCGGCCGTCGCGTCCCAAGCGGTCGCGGCCGCGAGGTTGATCCGAACGAACTCCGGCATGTCCTTCAGAGTTACGCCGCCGGCGCCGGCCTCCGCCACCAGCGAGGCCACTTCCTCGAAAGCCCGGCCATAGGCGATTGCCCATTTCGAGACCGCCTGTTCCATCTTCGCGAACTCGGCGGGATCGTCCATCCCGTCGACCTTTTTGCGGACCTCGGCCATGGCCTTCTCACGCGAGACCGACTGGCCGACTGTTCCGCGGGCGGCCAAACGCGCGCCCTGGATGCCGAGATAGCCGCCGACCAGTGAGCGCGTGCCGGCGAAGAGGGACGTTCCGCCGCCCCCTTCCGTCTCAGCGTTCTTTCGCGCGTTGCGTGCCTGGGCCTGCAGGCGGGCTGCGGCCTTGCCCTCGGCCGTACCGAGCTGGGCGATCTCCCTCCGCGCCTTCGCGGCACGCGACGCGACCGTGTCGAGATCGCGCCCGAGCTTCGCTGCCCCGGAATTCCTGCCCAGGGCGGTCGAGGCAGTCGAAGTCTCTTTGATGTTGCGCGTGGCGGCCTTGGAGTTGCTCGACAGGTTCAGGAAGTCGCGGCTGAGTTTCTGGCCGCCGGATGCCCTGTCGAGATCCTTCGCCGCATCCTTGACCCCCTTCAGGTCGCGCTGCGCCTGCCGCGCGCCACCCTTGGTGTTCGCGATCAGGTCGAGGATCATTTTGACGCGCATGTTCACGCGGGGCGGCTCCTACGCGCCGGCGAGGGTCGAGACCTCGCCATGCCAGAAAACGATTCTGCCGAGGTGCCAGGCCAGCACCTCCGGCAAAGGTGTCCCGGTGCCTCGCGCAACCTCGATCGCGAGCAGCGGGATCGAGCCGAGCGCGGTGCGCTGGATCAGGCGGGTTCGTCCTCCGCCGGCTCCCGATCGGGATGGCCGGACGGCAAGAAAGGGCTGCTGGCTTCGGCCACCCGCTCCGCATCGTCGATCCACAGCGCGGCGAGCACGGCCGGGTGGACGCCGCAGATGCGCGCCCGCAGCCGCTTGGGCAGCGTGTCCTCGTCCGGATCTTCTTCGAGCAGCCCGGCGAGATCCGCACCGGTCGGACGCCGCAAGGTCAGGGCCGCGACGATCTCGCCGTCGACCGTGAGCGGGAACTCCAGCGGCACGGTCCTGACCCAATCCTCCGGGCCGGCCGGCTCGATCACGGGCCCCTTCCGCATGGTCGGCGCGGCCGCCGTTGCCGTCTCGAAACCCGGATAGGGCTTTACCGGCGTCAGGTCGGGCTGGCTCATGAGGAGAGCCCGATCATGTTGGCGATGCGCTGCTGCTGGCCCTCGGAGTCGACCCAGCCGCCCAGCTCGATGTTGAAGCGGGCGATCTCCGCCGTGCCGATCGTCAAAAGATAAGACGAGATCGACTTGATCTCGTATTGCGTGCCGGTGAGCGAACCGCCCTCGATGTCGTCGGTTTCGACGTTCAGCCGGCCGTACATGGTCGCGACGACCTGGGTCTCCCGATCGGCAGCCGAGGTGGCGTATTCGTTGACCAGGGCGCCGAGCACCGTGAACTTGCGCCTTGCACCGAACGGTGTCCGAAACAGCGTCAGCACCTCGGGCTGCATGCCCTTCATGTCGAACCCGGCCATGCAGGGCTCGCGCGTCGTCGCAACCTCGATCGAGCCGTTGTTCGCGGCTGGAGAGAACTCGTCGTATTTCTCGCGCTGCATCGGCAGCTTGATCTTGGACAGCGCCAGATGGCCGTTGAGCGTCTGGCCGTTGGCATCTTCGGCCAGCATGTTCGCGCCGCGAACCACGAGAAAGGGGATACGGGCCATGGCTGTCTCCAGGAGGGCGGGCGGGACCGGCTTCGGGCAGGGAAAACGTCAGGCGACGTTGCGATCGAGCGACTGCAGGATGCCGTTGGCGAGGTCGGCGTAGTAGGTGAGGTTGCGGCGGGCGCCGAACTGCAGATCCTGCAGCGGCGCGGCTGGCTCGCGGTCGTATTCGACGCGCAGGATGCCGGTTGCCAGCTCCTCGTTGCCGTTGAGCGAGCGGTCGAACCAGGCGCGGCCGCCGAGGATGGCGCCCTTGGCCTTCAGGCTGTCGAGGAAGCTCTCCAGCGACTGGATGACGGCGACGGCGAGCGGCACCGACAGATTGCGGTCCATCGCCCAGTAGAAGGCGTTGATCACCGCCTCGTCGATCGTATCGATGGTCCGCACGACATTGACGAAGCGGTCCAGCGGATCCTCGGCGCAGGTTTCATTGCCCCACAGGATCGAGCCGTTGCGCACGGTCGCGATGCGGATCTCGTTGAGGTAGTTCGCCTCGCTGTCGGGCTCGCCGGTGTAGTAGGTGATCGGCCGCGACGGGCCGAGGATGCCGCCAATCGCCTGGTTGGACGGCGACTCGTAGGGGCCGCCGATCTCGCGATCGCGCTTGACGAACAGCCCGGCGATGCGGCCCGAGCCCGGCTGTGTGATGACAGAGGCGCCGGAAAAGACGCGACAGGACGGGTGGAAGAGATAGGCCCGCTTGTCGTTGGGAAAGTCGTCGCGATAGGTCTCGGCCGCTTCTTTCGAGGCATCGGGCGTGTCGCCGATCTTGATGGCGCGCAGGCGGTTGCAGATGCCGTCGAGCTCCGCCATCACCGGGTTCTTGGCGTTGCTGATGCGCTGGCTGGTGTAGCCGGGCGCGATCATCAGCCGGGCGGGCTTTGAAGCCTCCTTGAAGGCGTGGACGCCGGAGTTGTTGGCGCCCGAGCCGACCATGTTGGCGATGGTCTGCTCCAGCTTCGTCTGCGGCACGGTCGAGACGCCTTCGGCGACGCGCACCACCTGGATCTCGGCGGTGACATCCTGGTCGTCGATCGCGTCGAAGATGGCGTCGACATTGCCCCCAGTGCCCAGGGCGGCGCGCGCGGCCGTGTCGTTGCTGAAGATGGTCGTGACGGTGTCGAGCGGGAAAATGTCGGGGTCGGCCGCCGGCGCGACCGCCACGGCGCCGACCGTGGAGTATTCGCCGACCGAGATCGGGCGGGTGGTCTGGCCGGCCTGGAAGACGCGCGTGCCGTGGAAATATTCAGCGGTGGCCATGGATGCGCTCCGGATCCCGACAATGTGGCGCGCCGGTTGACAGCGCGAAGGTCGGGGCCGAAGCTAGGGTTCGAAGCAGAGCAAAAGGCCCCGGACGCGCGTCCGGGGCCTTTGTCGTTGGGCTTTAGGCCGGCGCGAAGGCGGCGTCGATCTCGGCGTAACTGGTGATGGCGCCGGCCTCGATGTCGGCCTTGATGCCGGCGAAGGTGGCGAAGGTCGCGTTCACATGCGCCTCGACCGCGTTGCTGATCGCGATCATGCCGGCGGCATTGAGCGGATAGGTCTGCCCGTCCGAGCCGTGCCAGACGGTCTCCCAGCCTGCATCGGCCGTTGCCGCGACGCGGGCGCCCATGATCATGATCTTGCTGCGGTCGTCGGTCGCGACCGGAACGCTGCCGATGACGATGCCACCGACCTCGCGTTGCCAGCGCGTATCCGCAGCATAGGCGATCAGAGCGGCGGCGCCGATAACGGCCGGATCATGCGCAGCCACGACAGCCTCGATCGCGGCGCGCTGCGGCGGCGTCAGGTCGTCGCCATAGGTGACGCCCTCTGCCGACCAGGCGAAGGGCAGGCCCATCAGCCCGGCCGCCTGGATCTCTGCCGCAAAATTCGGCCCAATGACGATATCGGTCATGATCAACCCCTGATGACGGCGACGGCAGCGCCGGAGAACGTGCCGGTGCCACCGGCGCCGACCGTGCCCATCGGCGTGATGTAATGGAGCCCTTCGGAGAGGGTGTTGGCGCTGAAACCGGAGGTGAAAGAGCTCTGACCGCCGGTGCCGGCGTAGGAGCCGCCCGAAATGCCCTGGAAGACACCGTCGACGCCGACGCCCAACGAGACCGAGAAGCCAGTCGTGTTGTTGTAGCCCTGGCCCGCGACCTTCATGTCGACGGCTTCATCCGCCCAGGTCAGGAAGTAGATGCGCGAGGGGCCGTGCAGCTCGACATACCCGACGGAGGAGGTCGTGGAGAATGGCGTCGTCGCCCCAAGCAGGTCGATGCTGCGTCGATTGAACCAGGAGATAACGCCGCGGAACGCGGCACTGTTCGCGAATTGCGAGCTGGCATTGGTCGCGACCATGCCGACCAGCGTCTTGTCGGCGTGGCCCGCAATGACCTCGACGCCGATGTTTCCAGCGGTAGTGTCGCGGGTGTGCCCGGTCGCCTTCGTCCAGAATTCGAGCGCCCCGGCCAAGCCCAGTGCGACCAGATATTCGGTGTTCGCCGCCAGGTTCTGGGCAGCGACGCCGTTGACTGTCACTGCGGTGTTGGCGGCGGCGACGCCGGCGGCCGGCAGCGCGACCGCCTTGCCGGCGACGCGGACGATGTCGCCGCCTTCAAGATAGAGCCGGATTTCCGTCGCACCGACATAGCGCAGCTGGCATTGGCCGTGGGCGCGCTGCGCGACCTTCATCGTCGCGGGGGACATCGCCGCCCCCGCCTCAGAGCCGCCGATCGCCTCTGTCTCCGTTGCCATTCGGATGACGCCCATGGCGGCATCGGAAGCCGCCGCCGAAACCCAGCCGCCGGCCGTGCGCCGCAGATAGCGGGCGGTAGCGCCTTCCGCCTGGCTGTTGTCGACGACGAGGTGCCCGGTCGGCACGGTCGACAACGCCCAGACGCCGACCCACTGGGCCAGGCGATGGGCGAAGCCGGCCCAGGCGCCGGTCGGCGCCGTGCCGATGACATAGGTGGCGCCGGCGGCAGGAGCGCCCGGCGGGGCGTTGAGCACCCCGTCGACCACCATGAAGAACGGCCGCACCTGGCGCCCGACCGCGATCTGCGCCTGGGGGTCGATCACGACCGTGATGGCCGAGGGATTGGCGACGGCGAGCTTGAAGCGGAAGGTCGCGATCGAGGCCTGGCCGGTGCTGGGAGGCGGCTTGTAGCCGTTGCTCATCTGCGCCACGCCGATCAGCGTGCCGGCGGCGCTGTAGATCCCTGCCTCGGCGACGTTGAAGCCGTGCGAGGGCCGGGCCGATCCATCCGGCGTGTCGGCAGGGATGATCGCGTCGATGACGATGGCGCCGGCGACCACGGCGACGCTGGCGATCGCCGCCCGGTAGCGCTCGTTGACCAGCGCGACCTGCGCTTCGTTGGGAAGATAGGGCACGCCGCCGGCATCGCCGAAGGCGACATGGCTGAGGACTAGGTCGGCGCCGCCGGCGAGATCGGCCGCGATCGCCGCCTGGCCGGCGGTGGTGATGAGCAAGCCCGTGGTCATGCGTATGCCTCGATCGTGGTCAGGGTTTCTTCGAGAAGGCCGGCACCGATCCGCATGAGCCCGTCGATCTCCTCGCCGGGATAGGCGTAGGGCTCGATCGTGGTCAGGCTCTCGTCCAGGACGCCGCCGCCGATGACGATGAAGCCGACCGTCAGCTCGCCGGCACCGAAGGCCACCGCGCGCGTCTTCGGTTTCGAGGCCAGGACGAGCGGCCGGATCGCGCGCAGCACGCGCGGAATGTCGTCGAGCGTGGTCTCGACATGGATGCGCGCCGTGCCGCGGCGTGCCCGCGGGATGGCGTCGAACCATTCCGTCAGCTCGAAGGGGCGGCCCGCCAAGGCGAGCGCCGAAAGCACGGCGCGGACGCTGCCCTTGATGCGGTGGTAATAAGGGCTGTCGGCGATCGCCTGGCGCTTGACGGGTTCGGCCCAGGCATCGTCCCAGACGTCGACCGACAGCGCCCAGGCGAGCCAGGGCAGCAGCGCCGCCGGGCAACGCCAGGCATCCCAGATCGTCTCGATCGCGCTCGGGTCGATCGCCTCGAGGAAGCGAGAGGTCGCGGCGAGATCGCGCAGGAAGGCAGGCGCGTTGTCCGGCAGAAGGTGCGGCTGTTCGCTCACGACCAGTTCCCCGAGACGATCTCGTGCTCGATGGTGACGGTGCCGATCAGCGGAACCTTGAACAGATGTGCGGTCACCTCGTCGGGCAGCGGCTCGAAGTCGAAGGAGCCGACGCCGGCGAGTGCCTCGTCCGTGTAGTCCTCATGCGCCTGGTTGATGTCGTCGGCCGGCTCGGGCACCTCGACTTCCATGACGTTCGGATCGGCGCCGAAGGCCGCGGCCGCGACCGTGGCGTTGCGGATCCGGCGGCCGATCAACCAGACCGGCCCGGTCTCGCCGTCGCCGATCCAGCGCAGCCGGCCCGAGCAGTAGTTCAACACGCGCTGGCGGGCGGCGGCCTTGACGATCTCAGGCGAGGAGCCTTCGCGCAGGCGCAGGATGACCGTCATGTCGAAGGGCAGGACAGTCGCGATCTCGACCGTGACCAGGTCGCCCATCGGGCGGATATCGACCCTGCTCAGCGCCTGGCGCACCGTCGCGATCAGCAGGGCCTCGTCGGCGCCTGGGCGCGCATAGAGGACGACGCGGATGCGCGGCGCCAGCGTGACGCCCTCGTCCTCGGAATAGGCTGCGACATCGAGCACGTCGCCCGAGGCCGAGAGCGCCCAGAACAGATAGGCCCCGACCGGACCGGCCGTCGACCAGCTCTCGGGCGCGATCGCGAGGCGATGCCGATAGGTCTCGTCATCCTCCAGAACCGCCGGCACGGTCTCAGTCGCCGGCGTGATCACCCGGCGGGGCGTTCGGTAATAGGTGATGCCGATATGGTCGAGCGCCCGGCCGAGTGCGCCGGCAAGCGTCAACGCGCGAATGCGGTCGTTGACATGGCCGCGCAGCAGCAGCTCACGCCCGGCGCCGACTTGGAGGTTGATCGCCGATGGCTCGGATTCGAGCAGCAACGTATCCGCCGCCGGCAGGCTCGGATTGAGCAGGCGCCGGGCTTCCCACCTCGTGGTGAAGTCGGCGCGATCGCGTGCCAGATAGCTTTCGAAGTCGAGGGCCTCGACGACGTCGGAGATCGGATAAAGCGACAGGTCGATCGGGGTGAAGCGGCTCATGCGACCACCTTCAGACCGTAGCCGTTGTCATTGGCGGCGAGCACCGCGCTGCGCTGTTCGCTGACCGAATAGTCGCCGAGATGTCCGGCCGGGAAGAACACGCCGGCGATCTCGAAGGCGAAGATGCCGTCGCCTCCGGCTTGCGTCAGCTTGATCGACTGCAGGCGAAAGCCCGGCTCCCAGCGCTTCAGGGCGGCGGCGATCGCGACATAGATCTGCATGATCCGCTGCGGCGTCGCATTGCGGTCCTGCAGATCGAGGGCGGCCGAGCCGAAGGCCCGGCGCATCAGGCGCGTGCCGATGCGGGTCGTCAGAATGATCGCGATCGACTGGACGCAATGGTCCCAGCCGGTCAGCAACCGTCCCGTCTGCGCATCCATGCCCGCGCGCATCGGCTTAAGGACCCTTGGTCTTTTTGGCCGGCTTGGCGGGAGGCGCCAGCGGCGCCTGCTCGGCCGGCTCGTCCGCCAGCTCGATCGAGCCGGACAACAGCTCGTATTTCGCCTCGTCCTCGGTCAGCCGCAGGACATGGCCGACGATCGGCACGAGGTTGCCGTCCTCGTCCCGCGTCGCCGGCACCTTGACGCCGGCGACGAAGAACCCGGCCATGTTTGTCACGCGGTAGGGCTTCTTTTCGGTGCTCATGTTCGCTCCTTCAAGCGCTGTTGAAACGGGGTTCAATCGACCACCTGGACCCAGTCGCGGCCGGTGGTGGCATGGCCGCAGGAGGCGGCGTGGCCGGCCCTGCAGACGGGAATGCCGTTGATGGTGAGCCAGGCGCTGCCTTGCGCCATGACCGGCGTCGGCGAATGCGGCGGCGGCCCATGCGGCTCGACGGGATCGCCCAGGACGACCACGAGGGCGCCGGCGACGGTGACGAAGCCCTGGCCGCCGGCGATCTGGGCGCCGCCGGCCGCATCGAGCCCTTTGACCGCGATCCCCGGCATCAGCCCTGCACCAATCGGATCGCTGCGGCCTTCAGCTCGATCGCCCCAGCCGTGATGGTGAAGCTGGAGCCGCCGACGCTGCCCTTGATCTCGCCGTCCTTGATCGAGAACGTGGCATTGCCGACCGAGGTCACGTCGCCATCGGCCTCCGAGGCGCCGGGCGAAGGATGATCCCCGACCGGCCCGGCCGACATCACCCGCGAATGCTGTCCGATCTCGCCGCCCGGGTTGAGGACGATGACGGATTCGCCGGTGCCGATCTTGGTGAACTTGGAGACGCCGGAGCCATTCTTGCCGGAGGCGGATGCCTGAGACAGGTAGGGCGAGCTGAAGGGCTCGCCGGCGGCGCCGGCATCGTCGAAGCGGACTTTCGTCTTCGCGCCCTGATTCTGCTCTGCCGTGCCCAGCATCAGCAGCGTCGCCATACGGCGCTCCAGCGCAGCCAGTCGCTTGCGGACATCGCGCTCGCCGCTCATGGCGTCACCGGCGGAACAGAGCCGACCGGCGGCAGGACGGGGTCATTGCCGTTGATCGCGAGCTGGTCGGGCTGGGCCTCGTCGGAGGTGCCGATTACCGAGCGGATCGCGGCGCGTGCCGTCTTCACCTGGAGCAGGCGCCATTTCACCTCCTGCAGGGCGATGGCGATTCCATTGGCATTCGACTGCTCGGACAGCGCGACGAGCTGGTCGCCCAGCTCGGCGGCCTGGAGCTGGCCGAGGCCGACATAAGGGTCGCGCATCAGCACGTCGGTGCAGATATCGAGAAGCTGAAGCGCGGCCATGTCGGCCGAGGAGAACTCGGGATTGGCGCGCCCGGAGCGGGCGGCCACCACGACGATCGCGACTGAGACGTCCAGGTCGCGGTTGCCGTCGATGCCGGGCACCGGCTTGGCGCGCATCAGGCAGACGCGGGCGGTCGGAGCCCGCGTCGAATCCTTCAGCAGATCGGCCAGGTCGAACCGATCCAGCTCGGCCTTGACCTCGGTGAACACCCGCTGGTCGGCATCGTCGCGTTCGGCGCGGAACGCCGCGCTCGCGGCGATGAGGAGATCGGCCAGCCGGCTCATCCGAACAACCTCCGGATGTAGAGGACGGCCGCCTGGATCAGCTCGGCGCGATCATCGCCGGAGAGGCCGATATACGGCCGCGCCGGCATGGTGACGCTCTTGACGACCGCAAAATTGACGAAGCCCCCGGACTGCCACCAGAACTTCAGGGCGCTGCCATTCTTGGGCTTGATGACGCCGCCATATTGATGGATCGCCGCATAGTGCAGACCCGACCCCACGACGATCTGGTTGCCACTGACGGCATAGTCGATCGAGCGGGCTAGTGCGCCGCTACGGTGGAGGATCGGTGTGCGCCCTTCGAAATTGGGCTTCCAAGCCGATCCGTCAGGCGCGGGTCCGCCGCCGAACACGCGCTCGCGTGCCGATTCTCGAATGAGCCGCGCCATGCCCTCCAGCAGCGTGTCGAACTGAGCGCCAGCCAGCCGCGCGAGAGCGGCCTCGATCCCGTCCAGGCCGGAGATATCGACCCTGACTTCGAGCGTGCTCACAGGATATCCCCGCTCCAGCGCCTGGCTTCAGCCGAGAAGAACGCGCCGCTGCCCGAGCTGGTCTCGCCGCCCGCGCCGGAGCCGGGCACGGGCTGCAGCTCGACGATCTCTGCGAGCCCAGTGGCGACGTCCTTCAGGAATTTGAGCCGCAGGTTCGCCCGCTTCTCGATCTCCTCGGACATCCGGTCGGCGGCCGGCGCGAGCTGCCAGCAGGCGATGTCGATCGCGCACTGCTTCAGGATCGGCGGGACGGCGACCGCGATCGGCAAGACGTAGCGCTTGCGCAGATAGGGATCGATCATCGCCTGGGCCGAGATGATCGCGTTGCCGACCGCGACGTCCATATCGACGTCGGCCGGCACCAACGTCTCCAGGTGCCGCGCGCCGTAGATCGCCTCGATGTCTGCGCGGGTCGCGTAGGTCATGATCAGTCGATCGCGACGCGGGCCGGCCGGAAGATCGAACGATTGACCGCCATGAAGCCCTGTTCGATCGAGGAGCGCCCAAGCGCGAGCCAGCGCTTATCGACGTCCTCGCGCTCGGCAAGCTCGTCCAGGACGCGCAGCACCGCCTCCTCGACCCGCTTGCAGGCGTTGACACGAGCGACCGCGCCCTCGGACTGCGGCTGATAACCGGCGACGGGCAGTCCCGAATGGGTCGTCATGGCTTCCTCCCAACTGAAAAAACGACGGGCATCGCACCCGCCAGGGCGGTCTTGCCCGCCTGCACCCGGATCCGCCGGGACGATCGAACTGTGTGGGCGGCGAACTGGGTCCTACGGTCGAACCGTCCCCATCGGGTGCTGGAGGCCTCGCGAGCCGTGCCAGACCGCCCTGGGCCAGACCGGCCCTAGGTATTCCGTCAGGCGTTCTGCTCGGCCTGCGTCTTGGCGTAGGCCTCGCCGGCCGCTTTGATCTCGTCGTCGCCCGGCACGAAGCCGAGGGCGGCGGCGAGCCGCTTGCGCGCCTCGGCGCGAAGCAAGCCAGCATTCGTGAAATCGCCGACCGCGAGCGACGGAACGAGGGCGAGGATGGCCGCGGCGCGTTCCGCCTCGGAGGCCTCGGGGGCATCCTCGACGGCGTCGGGCTCGATCGCACCGAGCAAAGCGAGCGACAGCGCCGCATCCGTGTCGAGCTTCGCCAGGCCGCCGGGCGCGACGATGCCGCCGGCATCCTGCACGTTCCAGATCGCGCGGTAGAGCTTCATGGGAGACCTCCTGTGCTGACCAGAGCCCCGGCACGGACCGGGGCTCGACGTCAGGACAGCGATCAGGTCAGCGTGATCAGGCAGCCGGCGCGCTTGGCCACGACGAGCTCCTTCAGGCTCTCGCCGGCGCGCACCATCTCGCCGCCGGTCAGGCCCATATCGACCTTGCGGGTGCCGGCGACGCGGCTGCCATAGACCGCCGTCATGCCGAAGGTGATGCCGCCGGCCTCGGGTGTGACCGTGCGGTCAATGAACTGGCCGCTGATCGTCTGCCCCCAAGTGCGCGCCAAACTCGGCGCCAGGCCCGGCCGGGAGATGTTGACGCGGCCGGAGCCGACCAGGATGCGGTTGACTTCGAATGCGTCGGCCACTTCCTGACGGGTCAGGCGCCCAGCTGCCGTGGTTGTGCCCTTCACCGCCTGGACGACTTTGGGATGCTTGCGGAAGGCGCGCCAGGCGGGGTGGCCGAAGGTGAGCTGGTTGGGGCGCATCCAACAGGCGTCGAGGAGGGCGTCGACCGCCTCGAAGGGATCGGCGGCCGCGTCGAAAAAGGCGGCGACGGTCGCCGCCAGCTTCTGCTCGGCATCGTAGAGCGCCGCGTTAGTGACGACGTTGGCGACGCGGATCTCGCGATCAAGCATGACGATGTTGGTCGCCATCTCGGTCGCGCGGTTGCGCGGATTGTAGCCTGCGGCCTCTGCGATCGCGATCGAGGGATTGTCGAGCGGGATGTCGATCCCGAAGTCGGCAACGCCGGCGCTATTCTTGGTGCCGGACAGCTCGACCTGGTTAGGCGCCGAACGCGGGCCGACGCGGGTGTCGGGCACGCCGAACATCTCGACCTCCGGATACTCGATCCAGTCGAAATTGCGGCCACCCACCGGCACGCGGGGCAGCACGTCGTCGGCGATCATGACGACGTCGGGATTGCGATACGCGATGGCGATCGCCGTCATCGACGGGTTCGCCTCGAACTGCTGGTTGTCGAGCTTCGCCATGTGGGCCTCGCGTCAGAAAAGGGTCGGGTTGATGGATCAGGCGTTCGCGGCGTTGCTCAGCGCGGCCTGGAGGATGCGGACGGGCACGATCTCGCCAAGCGCCGTGGCCGGCCCGAGCGCGAGGCCGATGGTGTGGACCGTGGCCGTCGCCGCCGGAGCGGCCGCCACGACGCGCCCCTCGGCATCGACAGTGAGCCTGGCGCCCTGGGCGAAGGCCGCCCCGGCTTCGACCGGCTGCACGTCGCCGAGATAAACGTCGATGCGCTCTCCGGCACCGGCCGTGCCGATGACACCGGAAACCCCGATCAGCGGCTTGGCCGAAGCCGAGACGGCCGTTTCGACCTGCCCCTCGGCCGCTGCGAAGGCGACGACGCGGCGGGGCTTGATGGCGCCCGCGGAGGTGAAATTCTTCACTAGCCCGAATTCATTGCGGTTCACTTCGCGGCTCCCTGGACATGAGCGACCGCGTCGGCGGCGCTGACGGTGATGCCCTTCGCCAGCTGCTCGTCCATGTAGGAGCGGGCCTTGGCGCCGAGCGCGACGGCATCGCAGGACGCGCCGCCCGGCGCGGCCCGGATGGCAGGATCCTCGCCGGCCCTGAGCACGACGGGCATGGCGTCGATTGCGGCCTTGGTGTCGTCGAAGTTGCCCTTGGCGAGAGCAAGGTACTGTTCGCGCGCGGCCGGAGCGACCTTGCCGCCCTTGATCGCGTCATCGACCAGCGTCGAACACTTGACCGCCTGCGCCGCGTCCTCGCCGGCCTTCAGCGTCGCCTGGGCGGCGGCGAGCGCGACGAGCGTCTCGTCGTGCTGTGCCTTGGGCACGAACTTCGTGGGGTCGCCCGCCTTCAGCGTGGCGATCGCGCTGGCCGCCTCGGTGGCCGTCGCCGTCTCGGGAAGCCCCAGCAGGGCAAGGATTTCTTTGTTCATGGGTCTTTCCTGCGTTGAGGCGGAAGCCACGGCCGGCATGCCGAGCGCGGGCGAGGTGACGAGCGCCGCACCCTTGAGCAGGCGGGCCGTCTTGCCGTCGGCCTGCAGCCAGAGCGTCGGCGAGATGTAGCGATAGGCGCGGGCCGCGAGCGCCGTAACGGCGTCAGCAAGCCACTCGATCCTGCCGAAGGTGCCCTCGGGGCGCGCCTGCAGTTCGGCGATCCAGCCCCGCGCCGGCCGGGCGCCGAGCGTCAGGGTGAATTCGCTCTCATGCTCGAAATCGATCGGGAGATTGAGGCCGCCGGCAACGAAGGCTGCGACGAGCGTCTCGGGGTTGAAGGAGAAGACGCGGCCGTCGCGCGCCGTGACCTCGCCGCGCGGCGTCAGTTGCACCCAGTCGGGCGGCGTCGGTGCGGCTCCGGCCTGGCCGGCCGCCATGACGACCTCGAACACCATCGGCCCGGCCTGAAGGCCGGTGGGCAGTGCGTCGCAGAGGGCGAGACGAGATCCGAACATGGCCCGACCATGCCGGACGCCTCAAACACAAAGGCCCCGGACGCGCGTCCGGGGCCGGTTGTTGGCATTGAAGCAAGCTTGACCTATATTCGCCCGGCGGTCGAGCCATGGACCACCGGCCCTGTGCCGAGGAGGAGTGCCACCCTCCCGACCGCTACTTCCCTTCCTCGCGTTTCATCAGGGCGGCCAGCAGCCGATCGCGGCCGCGATGCACGCTGTTGACGAAGATTTCGCCCGTCTCGCTCGCCTTCAGGATGACGCGCCAGGCGATGCCGTCGATCCGCTTCCACAGCGCGAGCTTCGATCC
This sequence comes from Allobosea vaviloviae, assembly GCF_001298265.1. Taxonomy (GTDB): domain Bacteria; phylum Pseudomonadota; class Alphaproteobacteria; order Rhizobiales; family Beijerinckiaceae; genus Allobosea; species Allobosea vaviloviae_B. Next base: position 97,646 of record NZ_LGSZ01000040.1, read on the forward strand.
CGGCACGACCGCATCGGGTTCGTCCAGGATGTCCTGCAGCCTGGGCCAGAACCCGGCCGAGACCTCTGGGTGCTGCGCCTGGATCTTCGCGGCGTCGGCGACCGACAGCGTGGCGACCCGGCTGGTCGTGCCGAGCTGGCCGGCGAGCTGCGGATTGATCACGGCGGCCGGCCAGCGCAGGCGCCCGGCAGCCGCCTGCTCTGGCGCCAGGCGCTTCTGGTAATCGAAGCCCGCCCCGTTCTCGGTGACATAGGTGAAGACGGGATCGGCGCGCATCTGCTTCACCGCCTGGCGCCTCGCCTCGCTGCCCATCGCATCGAGGCGCTCGACGAGACGGGTGCTCGCCATCTGCTCGCGGGCGCGGCCGGGATTGTGATCCCAGCCCGGATCGATGCCGGCCGGCACCAGGCGCGTCTCGCCGGTCGCGCCGTTCGTCCAGGGGCGCGCATTGAATGGCGGGCGCACGGTGGCGGCGCCCTCGCGCGGCGCGGCCCGCGACCGGACCCGGCATTTGCAGCGCCAGCCATTGGGCGGGTAGTGCGTCGACCACCAGCTGTCGGAGGACAGCAGCGTGGTGCCGACCCATGACAGGTGCAGCGGCCGCTTCCGCTCCGAGGTCGAGGTCAGATATTCGAGGAAGGGCAGTACGTCCTTGACGCGCTGGATCCGCTCCCAGTCGCCGGCGGCCTGCGCCGAGCGGATATTGGCGTCGTAGATCAGGTCGAGGCGGCGTAAGGATCCGAGCTGCACCTTGGCGATCTCGCCGGTGCGCGGATCCGCGACCTCCTTGCGGCCCCACCATCCCTTCGCCTTCAGGATCGGGACCAGCTCGTCGCGGAACTGCTCGAAGGGCACGCGATCGACGACGCCTGCGCGTGCCGCCTTGCGGATGTCATCGAGCACGTCGAAGCCAGCCGTGCGCGCCACGGTGAACTGCAGCGCATGCTCGCGCGGCGCGACCTCGTCCCACCGAAAGGACGGCTTGCTCGGACGCCGGTCGAAATAGTCGACGACCTCGCGCGGCGCCGTCTTGAAAAGCTCCTCGACCGCCATTCAGCCCGAGCCCCACAGAAGCCCCAGGACGGCAGCAAGCCTGCCGCCGCCCCCGTGGCCCGGAAAAAAAGCTCTCGGGGATTTTAGCCGTTTGAATACCGCTTCAACGGACGACATGGCGCCGTCACTCCAGCCCCGCATCGCCCAGGCCCTTGCCGATCATGCCGAGCTTGGCCAGGCGGCGCGCCAGGCGCGCCACAGGGAGATCCGGGGCGATGCGCTCCAGCGCCGCCTGGAAGCCCTCATAGCTTGTCGCCTGGTCGGCCGCCGCACGGATCGCGGCGACGGTCGGCGTCATGTCGGGCCGCCAGGACTCCAGCGCCTCGGCGACCAGCTCGTCGACCTCGTCCATCTCGGCGTTGGGATCGTCCGCCGCCAGCATCGCGGGGCCACAAGCCGGGCAGATGCGCGGATCGATCCGATAGGCCGAGGCCTTCTCGACCGGCGTGACCTGGGCGGGCTTCGGCTGCGGGCCACCGGCGTCGGGCGTCCTGAGCAACTTGGCCCCTGCCGCCGGCTCCTTCAAACCGAGCTGGTCGTAGATCTGGCTCGCCTCGACCTCGAGTCCGCGATCGACGAACTTTCCGACCGCATCCGACCAGACCTGCAGATCCTTTCGCTCGGGGATCGGAAAATGCAGGTTCGGATAAGCCTTCTGCGGCCCGAAGTTCAGGTCGACCACGGGACGGATCAGCTGATCCATAAGGGTCAGCGCGAGATCGCGGGCATCCGACTTCTTGATGTCGGCGCGGACCTTGTCGAGCACCTCCTCGCCGGCCTTGGACGAACCGACGCCATCGCCAGGCTTGCCGATGACGAGTTTCGAGAGCTGCTCGTCCAGGAAGCGGACGTTGCCCTCGAAGGGCTTGTCGGAGAAGCCCTTGGCCTCGACGAGATCGATGGTCATGCCGACCGGCACGATCGCCGCCGCATCGCGGCCGAGGCTGCGCACCGCCTGCAGCAGCACGGCGCGATCGTCGGCCGAGGAGCCGGGGCCGTATTTTCCCAGCCGCATCGGCATGCCGTAGATCTCGAGGAATTGCGCCCAGTCGCGCATCGAGAACGATTTGAACATGAACGACCAGGCTGCGACACGGGCGAGCCCGTTTCGGGCCGGCAGACCCATCTTCAGCAGCGGGACATGGGTCAGGTATTTGAGCGGCTCCAGCGGCACACCATCGGCGACGCCCTGCACGCGCAGCCTGAACTGGGTGCGCGTCGCCAGGTCGAACTGGAAGAGCCGGGGATCGCGCCAGACATAGCGCCTTGGCACCCAGCCTGAGCTCAAGTCCCAGATGATCTCGACATTCGAGTAGCCCTTCGAGAGGCCGTCGACGAGCATGTCGGGCAAAGTCTTGAACGCAGGCGTCTCGACGATGGCGTTGCGGAGGAAGTCGGCGATCTCGACATCGCGGGCGCTCTCGCTCGCAGGGTCGACCTGGGCGTTCAGCGAGGTGACCGCGTTCTTCCGCGTCTCCAGCACATAGCGATAGTGCGGCTCGCGCTCTTCGATCTCCTCGGCGAGCGTCAGGAAGTTGAACATGTCGCCGGTGCCGGCCTCGCGCAGGGTGCGCGCGAGGCGGCCCGGCTGCAGCCCTGTCGCCACCGTCTCCTCGAACGGATGCTGGATGCCGGTGACGCTCGGCACCGCGCGCTCCTGCGCGAGCAGCGTGCGGTCGATCGGGCGGCCGAACTGGTCGAGGATCTTGGGAGCCATCGCTTACCTCACCAGAGACCGTCGCTGCGCGACGGCATCATCACGTCATGGGCATCCTGGACCGGCCGGATGCCGCCACGACGGGCGTCCTCCGGGCTCGGACGTGCGCTCTGGTAGCCGTAGGCCTCGACGGTCATCCGGGTCGCGGAATAGGCGAGCGCCAGCCCGACCGCATAGTCGCCATGACGCTTCTCGCCGGTTGCAGAGGTGGTGCGCAGGCTTGGGATTTGGGCGACACCACGGATGATCCTGACCAGGCGGAGATCGCCGACATGATCGGCGTCCGCCGGCAGGCTGATGTTGTCTTGTTCGAAGGCGTCCTTCAGCGGCGGCATCTCGGTGCGATACCACTCGGTCGACAGCTTCACCTCGACGAAGGACGGGCCGAACGTCAGCATGGCGCTCTCGGCCATCTGCGCGCCCAGCCCCGTCGCGTCGGTGCATCCTCCGATCAGGCGCGGCAACCTTTTCAGCATCGCGTCGCGGATCTGCTCCTGATGGACGAAGGGAACGCGGTGCAGCTCGACGACGAAGGGAACGATACGGCGCAGGGTGCGCCCGATCTGCATGGGCACCATGACCGATGCGTCGCGATGACGGGCGACGTCGTGACCGAAGGCGCTCATCAATGCCGGATCGACCGTCTCCTCCATGACCGGCATCAGCACGTCGTCGATCCATGCCTGGATCTCGGAATTGCGGAAAGGCTCGGGTCGGAAGACGAAGGCGGCGGGCAATGACAGGCGCAGCACATGCTTGCGTCCGGGCAGCGGTTGCACCATGCGCGCCTCGATCAAGGCGCTCGTCAGCCAGGCGCCGGAGCCCTGCGACGGGATGCAATACAGCTCCTCGTCCGCCGCATCGCGATAATCGCGGATCAGCTTCTCGCGCCAGTCGGCCTCTTTCTCCGCAGTCCATTCGCCATGCTTGTGGGCGTTGATCAGGCACATGCGCTCGAACAGGCCGTCGCGCAGCGCGTCGTCCAGGTCGAACCGCACGAGGCCATAGGCAGCGCGGCCGGCGCGGATATCGGTGATGACCTGGTTGAAGGCGTTGTCCGCGCCGTTATGCGTCGAGATCACCAGCACCTTGCCGCCCCACATCAGGAACGCCATCGCGGCCTTGAGCAGCTCGGGCAGGTTGTCGACGAAGGCGGCCTCGTCGAGGATCGCGAAGCCCTGGCGGCCGCGAAGCGAGCGCGGCTTCGACGACAGCGCAACGATCGAGAAGCCCGAAGCGAAGTCGATCTTAAGCGCCTTGATTCCCGCGTCGGACCCGTCGTCGAACAGGGTCTCGCCGATGCCGCTGCAGACATGCTCCAGCAGCTGCGCCCAGTTGGCGGCGGCGTCGATGAACTCCTTCGCCATATCGTGGCTGGTGCCCATGTAGAGCGTGTCCATGCCGCCGCTGCTGCGGGCCGCGGCCGAGCGCAGCACGGCGTCGGCGGCCGCGCCCCAGGTGGCGCCGGTGCGCCGGGACTTCTCGACGAAGACGACGTCGTATTGTTCGCAGGCGATGGCGATCGCGCGCTGGTAGCCGAGCAGCGGCGCGGCCTGGCGCCAGTCGGCCGGGGTGGCGCGTCCCTGCTCGGTTCGGATCTCCAGCCATTCGTCCCGGCCCGGCCGGGCGGCGATATCGGTCGCGGCGGCGCTCAGCGCCATCGCCGCACTGAGGCCACCCGCGATGCCCTTGCGGATGGCTTTCCCGGCTGCCTTCAGGATCTCGGCGTCAGCCATCGCGCTGACCAAACAGCATCGCCTTGAAGGCCTGTTGAAGCTCCGGCGTCAGCGCGCCCGATCCGCCATGCTTGACGACGGCGGCCTCGGCCTCCTTCAGCGCGGCCGCGCGGGCCTTGTCCGCCGCCCGCTTCTCGATCGTGATGGTGCGCGCAACATCGTCCTTCGAGGCCTTGCCGAGATGGTCCATGGCCTTCGACAGCAGCATGATCTGCATCGGGTCGAGCGCGATCGGCTCGCCATCCTCCGGGTTCATCATGTCGAACAGGGCCTGATGCATCAGCTCGATGTTGAGCCTCGTGACCTTGTCCGGCTCGGATTCCCCGAGCTTCCTGACGACGACTTCCGCCACGGTACGCGACCGTCGCAACTTATCGGCCACCGCCTCGGCACGTTGCAGATGCTTGTGTAGCCCCGCCCGCGACGGCAGCGACGCCGCGGCGATATCGAGCTCGCCCAGCTTCGCCATGATCTCGTCCAGCGTACGGCCCTGGTCACGAAGGCGCCCGACGAGGTCGCGCACGTCCGGGCCGAGGCGATCGATCTTGGAAGGGCGCTTGGCCATCGTCAGAACTTCGGCGAGGGCTGGTCGACGATCGGGTGCGGCCGGCCATTGGCGACATCGAGGCCGAGCCGCGTCAGCGTCGCGAAAACGAGCGTCTTGCCGTTGTGGGGCTCCTCCTCGCGCCTGACGAGGCCATGCTGCTCCAGCATGACGATGTCGGCGGCGATCGTGTCGTCATAGACCGCGTGCCGCATGCGGCTCACGGCCTTGGTCAGCATCGATGCCGACAGGGAGTAATTCGTGGCCGGCACCTCGGACAGCAGGCGCAGGATGACCAGGCGGCGATCCTTGGCAAAATCTTCGGTCAGCGAGCTCATGTCGCCTTCTCCAGCATGTGCTTGAGGATCAGCCCCAGTGTGTGGTCGATCTTGGTCACCGTCTTTTCGACGCCAATGATCTTCTCGACGGAGGTCGCGACCTCCTTCTCGACGCGTCCGATCCGATCGCCCAGCGCCTGGACCTCCTGTCGGTTCGGCAGGCGCTCCAGATCGCCCTCGATCTTGGCGACGCGCGTCTCGATGCGATGCTCGTTGGCGACCACGCGATCCGACAGGGTGGCGATCGACGCCTGCAGCAGCTTGGTCTGTTCGTCATGCTGCTGCTTCGTCGGGAACTGGCTGCGCAGGAACAGCATGCCGACGCCAGCGGCGAAGGCGAGCGGCAGCGAGGCGATCCACCAGATGTCCTTGATGACCCCGATCACAGAAGACCAATCGAACATCACGGCATCGCTCCATCGATGGCGGCGACGGCTGCGGCGCGGCGGCTCTCGCACTGGCGCAGGGCCGAGCGGTCGCGGAGCCACTCGGCAGTGGCTTCGGACTCGGTCGCATCGCGGTCAGGCAACGCCACCGGCTCGGCGCAACGCTGGCGCGCGATCGCGGGCACCGCCGGGCGGAGGAACTCCGTCTTCACGGTCGGGGGCTCAGCGGGCGCCGTTGAGCAGCCGGACGCGATCGCGCCCGATGCCAACACGATCGCCATGGGGAAGCTCCGCATTCCGGCCCTCCAGATCCTTCAACTTGGTTTCAAAGTCGGCGGCCGCATCGCGAAGCTTCGCGTCGGCGGCCATCGCGGCGAGCGCCTGGTCGGCGCGGGCCTTCTCGACGAGTGCGTTCGAGGTCGCGATCTCGGCGCGCCAAAGGGCGTCGCGCTCGGCCCTGGCCGTGGCCGCGGCGCGCAGCTCCATGGCGTCGATCGCGGCCATGCCCTGCCAGAAGCCGAGGCCGGCAAGAGCCAGCAGGACCAGGACGGCGACGACGCCGGCGATGACGCGCCAGTTGCGCAGGGCGAAGGCGGCCAGCATCAAAGGCCCTCCCGGCAGAGTTCGAACTCGCCGATGCGGGCGGCGTCACCGTTCTCGCGCCGCTTCACGAGCCCGATCATCACCCTGCCGGCGGCCCGATTGAACGCCGTGGCAGCCTTGCAGCTTTCGGCATAGCGCCCGGCCATCCCGAGGCGCGCGGCCGTTGAGCGGCAGGCCGCGCCGGTGCCGATATTGTAGGAGAGCGAGTTCATCATGGCGCGCCAGCTCAAAGGCGCGCGCTCGAAATTCGTGATGCAGCCGACGAGCTGCTTGCGGAATTGCACCATGCGGCGCGACAGGCGCGCATCGCAGCCGGCCGGCGTCTCGACCAGGCCCGGCTTCACGCCGAAGGTATCGCCGTCGCAGATCGTCCAGGGCACGCCGCCCGTCGCCGGGTCAGGGTAGGCGCGAAGCTCCCGGCCTTCCCAGGGCGAGACGAGATAGGTGGCCGCGAGGGCCACATCATCCGGCACGCGATCGCCGCTCGACATCACCACCAGGCCGCCGCCGGCGGCCGCGAGGGCGACAATCGAGGCGATGGCCGCCTTTGCGCGCCTACTCGCCATCGCCGCCTCCCGAGACGCTCTCCTGCGCGACCAGGCGCGCGACGAAGGCCCCGGCCGTGGCGACGAAGGACAGCCCGGCGAAGACGCCCTTGGGCACCGGCAGCAGGCCGTCGAGCAGCGGCAGCGCGATCTCGGCGCCCGAAAGCAGGCCGGCGAGGATGATCAGGCGGATCGACCAGGCGTGCTTCAGCACGCGCTTCCAGTTCGCGACGAGGGTCCAGCGCTTCATGATCAGGAGCCCACATGCGCGGAGGGCCAAACCGACATGACCGGTTGCGCCGTCACCGGCGTCCCGGTGCAGGACGCCAAGATGGTGATGCAGGCAGCAGCGACGATGCGGATCATGCGGCGGCTCCGGGGGAAGCGGGCGCGCGCACGTGCCCTAGGTTCTCCCGGCAGATGACCCTGACATGCGTCCGGATATGACCCGGACGCGCGTCCGGTCAGAGTAGCTTGAACTGGCTGCTGTTGTGGTGCCGCTGCTTGGAGCGGAAACGCCGGGCCGAGCGGTTCGTCACGCCTGCGGCTTTCGCCATCTGGTTCGCCGACGCGCCGCTGGATTGCGCCTCGGCCAGGGCGCGCGCGACCCGCCGACGTTCGGCAAGGTAGCTGCCCTTGGGACCAAAGGGAATATCGAGCTTCTGGCGATATCGACCCGAGCAGAAATGGTCGCTTATGGTTTGCGCCTTCTGCTGGCCGACCGCTTTGACCAGCCAGTTGTCGGGCCGCAACCGCGACACGACGAAGACCTCTTGCCCACCCTTGGCCTCGGCTATCGCCAGCGCGGCATCGATGCCCGCGACCTCGGCGATCTCGGCCAGCAACGCCGGCAGCTCGGGCCAGCTCGCCTTGCTCATCGGCGCCGGCGCCTCCGGCCCTGGACCATGTCGGCATCGAGCACGGTGATCAGCGCATCGTCCTTGACGACGTAGCGCAGGCCATCGGCCACGATGACATAGTCGGCTATGCCGGCGCGCTGCGCGCCCAGCCGCGCCCGCTCCAGCGAATGCGCCAGGGTCAGCCGCAGAGCCTCGATCTCGGCTGCACCGGAACGGTCGAGGAAGCGCACGAGCGCATGATCGGTGACCTTCAGCATCAGCGGGTTTCCTTCATGCGGCGCTGCCAGGCCTTGAGCTGCTCGATCGCCTCGCGCGCGGCCTCGGGCTTCAGGAACTCGGGCGCAGAGACCTCGAAGCGGCGCTTCACCCAGGCGCGCAGCGCGTCGCGATCGAGCGGGCCGGAATGGAGCGCACCCCAGAGCGCGTATATCTTGCGGGTATCGGCGCGCTCAGCTGGCGCCCGCTTCGATTCCTTCGCCACCCAGCCGAGCTGCTTGAACTCGGCGATGACGGCCGCGGCCGCCTTGTCGCTGAGATCCTTCGCGCTCTCGACCTTGCCGACGCGCAGCAGGAGGGCGCGGTACTCCGCTTCCTCGAGGCGAAGTTCCTTCTTGGCGATGTGGATCTTGGCGAGCATGGCGGGGTGGCTCATCGGCTGGCCCTCGCGATCCCTGCGAGCAGCTCGATGCGTCGCCGCGTAAGCCGCTTCAATTCGCCTTCAACGATGGTTGAACGGCGCGGCGCGATGCTGGCGATGACGCCCTTCAGGCGCTCCCGCTCCTCATCCACACGGCGCAGATCCTCCCGCGCCAGCAGCGCCATCAGCGGGGCGGTATCGGAGGGAGCGCGACGGGGCGAGAGGAAGCGGGCCATGGTCACGCCCCCGTCTCGAACAGCGGGGCGGCGACGGGCGCGCCGAAGCGCATGGCGTCGTCGGGCTTCGTCAGCGCCTGGCGCTGGCCGGGCGGGATCCAGAGCGGCGCCCGCGGCTCCGCACCGTGCTTCCAGCAAACCCAGCAGTAATCGGTCGCGGTCGAACCCTCGGGCTCCCAGCGGCCGCGATGCATCGGCACGCGCTCGACATAGTAAGCGATGACGAAGGGCGGGAATTCCCGGAACAGCTCGTAGCGCTCGATCGTGTGCAGCCACTGCGTCCGGACGAGGAGCGCGACGCCGCGATAGGCGAAGCGCAGCGCCTGGCGCGCGAAGGCGACAGCCTGGTTGAAGGGCGGGTTCGTAGCGATCAAGTCGGCGACGTTCTGGGCATCGACCGACTGCATCGCAAGAAAATCGGCGACGCGGCCATAGCCGTAAGGATGGATGTCAGAGGCCAGAACCGTGCGGAAAGTCTCCCTAAGCGGCTTGGCCATGTGGCCCTCGCCGCAGGCTGGCTCCCAGACGATGTCAGTCCGCAGTATGCCCAGCTCCGGCGCGACATGCCGCACGAAGGCGCGCGTCGCCCAGGGCGGCGTCGGGAAGAAGTCAAGCGAGTCCAGCGGCTCGGAGCGCTGGGCCATGACGGCAGGCGAGAACGCGAAGCTGTGCTGGCTCACTGCTGCACCTCGCGCGCCACGAAGTCCTCGACGGCGCGCCGCACCAGCTCGGCCCGGCTGCAGCCCATGCGTTCCTGGAGGCGGGAAAGCCCCGCTTCGGCCTTGGCACTGAACTCGCCGGCGAGCGCCAGGCCACGGGCAAGATGGGGCATGCGGCGCAGATGGCCGCGCTCGACCAGCGCATCGACCAGCCGGGCGACGGTGCTCTTCGAGGCGACGCCGAGCTGCAGGCAGATCTCGTCATAGGTCGGGGGCACGCCCGACTGCGCCAGGCGCTCGCGGATGACGCGGAGGCAGTCGGCCTGGCGCTGCGTCAGGCCCATCATGGCGCGGGCTCCCCTGATGCAGCGGCAAGCTGGGCCTGCGCCCATTCCAGCGCGGCCTGGCGCAGCTCGGCGGGGAGCTTCAGGAAGGCGCGGATCTCGGCGGCGTTCTTGCCCAGCGTCTCCAGCGATCGAACCGCGGTTTCGAGCCGTGCCAGCCCATGCTCGGCGATCGCCGGCGGCCGCAGCTCGCGGATCTTCGCGCCGGTCATCAGGCTGCGCTGCCGCACCACGGCGAAGCGCACCTCTTCGATCTGCTGGACGATCGGGATGGTGGGGGCGGTCACGGGCGCGGCTCCCAGCTGATCAGCACACCTTCGAAGACGAGATCTGGATCGGATGCCTGTGGGTGCGCCGCCTGCCAGAAGGCCTGCATGTCGGCCCAGTGAAGGAAGCCGTCGCCGCGCGCGAACTTGTCCAGCATCGTGTCGGTGCCGAAATCCTCGCCCGTGCCGGTGAAACACACATAGCCACGAGCGATCCAGAGCCGCACCGGCCTCACCGCCGTGCAGACCTGGTCGGCGATGATCTTGCGGCAGTGCTTCGTCCGCATTCCCTGGTAGAGCTGCAGCAGCTCGCCCGGCCGGGCATGGCGCTTGCGCGGGACGCGGATCGTCTGGCGCTTGACGATGCCGGTGGCCGGATGGCCGCTGGCGATCGGCTCGGCGAAGCGCTTGTTGAAGGAATAGGCGACCATCAGCGTGCGCCTTCGAACAAATCGGGCGCCTTGCCCAAGTCGGTCGAATTGATATCCCTGTGAGGGATGATCCTAGGGAAAGCGGTATGAGCCAGGAACGACTCGACATTCAGGAAGCAGCCGAGGCAGCCTTTGTCGGCCTGACTTATGGTTTGGCAGGGCTTGCGATGCAGGTCTTCAAACTCAGCAATACCGTGCCGATCGAAGACGACGACATCCGCCGTTTGCTGAAGCGTCTCGCGCCTTTTGCCTCCGGACATGTAATCGACGGCGCCTTCATGGCTGTTAAGGCCGCGCTCGACGAAGTCGTCGTGCTGGAGAAAAAGGTCGGCGGCAGCCATTAGCTGTGTCATCCGAAGATCTCCGTCAGCTCGGGTTGGGTTTCGGGGTCGGGCGCGCGGCGCTGGATGGTGAAGTCCTGCGGCGGCGCGGAGGCGAGCGGGGTGCGCTCGTAGACGACCAGGCGGTGGCCGAGGCAGTAGCTGGTCGGCCAGGAAACGACGGCGCCGCAGACGCGGCGACCGTCGAAGGCGTCGCGCTTGTCGCCGGCCGCTTCGCAGACGAGCCAGCGGCACTGCCCGGCAAGGGCGCGGGAGAGGAGGATGCTCACGGGCGCCTCTCCTCGATCAGCGTGCAGTCGGCGGCCGGGACGGCGAAGATCAGGCCGTCATCGGTGCGGATGCGCAGGTGGCTTTCGGAGCTGGCGCGCACGACGCGGGCGGTGAAGCGCAGCTCGCCCTGCTCGTGGTCGAAGGTCTCGACCTGGACGAGCGCTTCGCGCGGGAAGTCGGCCGGCGACCGCGCCTGGCGGTCGAAGGCGTCCATGACGAGGCGGGCGTAAGGATCGCGCGCCTCGGTCGGCTTGAGCGTGCGGAGGGCCATGTCAGGCAGCCTCCGCGAGCGCGCTGGCGAGCTGGCGGAGCAGTGTGCGACCGCCTTCGTCCAGGTTCTGGCAGAAGAACGTCATCTCGTGCTCGGAGAGGAGGTATGCGTTCGGCTCCCGCACGCTCGCGACCTCGTTGATGAGGTCGGCGAAGTCGCTGCCGGCGCCGGCCAGCTCGACGGCGATAATAGCCGTCTCGATATCGACCATGAGGGTGCTTGCCATGGCGCCCTCACGCGGCCGCGAGGTCGATGGCGACGGTCGACCAGGAAGCCTGCGGATCGGGGCGCATCCGGAAGCGCAGATAGGCCTTGGTACCGGTGACGTGGATCGAGTCGCGGATGGCGCCCATGGCGCGCTGCCAGCGCTCGTCCTCGACCTCCATGGCGAGCAGCGAGAAGATCTCGCCGCGGTTGATCTGGCCTTCCTTCTCGACGCTGAAAACGCGGTTCACCAGCGCCCGCAGCGCCTCGTGGCTGTCGGCGCCCCATTCGACCAGGCATTCGTCGACCAGCTTCTTGGCGACCTGCAGCTCGGCGCCGAAGGTCAGGATGTCGGCGATCTTGACCTCGATGCGCATGGTGTCGTCGAAGGTCGAGAAGGTGACGTTTCCCTTCTCGCCGCCCTGCTTGGCGCCATAGTGCTGCTCCAGCAGCGTCTGGAAGCTGTTGAGATCGGCGAAGGTGTGGCCCTTGAAGCGGGCGACCTGGGCGGAGAGATCCAGCGCGAAGCGGAAGACCTTGCGGACCATCTCGTCTTCGAGCAGCCGCTGCGGCTTGATCATCCCGAGCGGGATCAGCCGGCCCTTGGAATCGCGCAGGTGCTTGTGGCCGCCGGCCTCGACGATGCCGGCATGGGCGGCGGCGGCTTCGGCGACGACGTCGTCGGCCATGACGACGAGCCCTGCCGCGATCATCGGCGCCTGCGCCACCGCGATCCAGCCGGCACGATCATCCTGGCCCAGATCGGTCCAATCCACATCCGACTGGCCGATGAAGTCATTGACCTCCTGTGCGGCTTCGTAGGCGGCGCGGCCGAGGAAGTCGGGCGATACGTTGGGAATGGTGGTCTCAGGCTGCATGTTCGATCTCCTGGGCGGGTTCGGATGGGTCGGGTTCGGTTGGATCGTCGCCCAGCACGGCCAACGCGACCTGGCAGAGGGCGATGATCTCGTGGCTGGAAACCCGCACGGATTCGCGGGCGGGATGGGCCAGGACGCGGCGTGCGGTGGCGAGCGGGTCGATGGTCTGGGCGAGGCGGATCAGGCCGTTGCGGTCGATGGCGAGCAGCGCGCCGAGCATCGTGTCGGTATCGAGCCGGAAGAGCGGCTCGGCCGCGCGCATCTCGTCGGCGCGGCGCTCCAGATAGAGGATCGAGGTGTGGTCGCGATTGCCAAGGATCCGGCCAAGGACGCCGCTGCTGACCGCGACCATCTTGCTGGCGAGCCAGACGACCGCGATGCGGGCGCGCGATGTCTCGGCATCCCGGCGACCCGACAGGATATCGAGCCGGTCGACGCCGGTGACGGCCGAGACCGCGGCGATGATGATGTCGACGGTGACGTGGCGCTCGCTCATGACGACGCTCCCGGCACGACGGGCGCCCGCACCGCGAGGTCGCGCAGCGCGTGTTCGAGATGGAGCAGGAAGCGGCCGTCTCGGCCGGTATCGCGCGGCAAGGTGCGCTGCCGGCGGACCTGGCCAGCGAGATGGCGCAGGTCCATGTCGAGGCCGAAGCCGGTCGAGCTTTCGAAGCCGGCGAGGATGGCATCGGCCTGCTCGTCAAGCGTCGGCCCATTGAGGGCGCGACGGATGCCGGGGCTGGCCGCGATCTGGCGCTGCTGGTCGAGGAGCCAGCTCATGCCGCGTCTCCACCTTCGCCCTGGCAGTCTTCGCTCCGGACATCCTGGCGCGAGATCGCGGGACGCGGCACCATCGGGAAGGTGAAGACATTGCTGTTGCCGATCGCCGCGGAGAGCCGCGCCAGACCGCGATCGCCGCGGGCCAAATCCTCCAGGTCGAGCAAGGTTTGCAGCGACCGCTGATCGCGCTTCAAAACCTCTTGAAGCGAAGGCGAGGCCTGGGCGCTCGCGACCATGTCGAGGTCGCGGGCGATCGCCTCGAGCTCTTCGGCCTGGGCAGCGCAGGCCTCCAGTTCGTCAGCCTTCTCGGCCATGACGTTGAGCGAGACGTACAGCTCGCGGCAGGCGTCGACCGAGGGGCGCTGATGCGCACCGACATATTTGCGCATCAGGTCGCGCAGCTCGCGCAGATCGGCGGAGAGGGGCTTGGGCTGCATGGCTCAGCGCTCCCCGCGAAGGTTGCGCTCATGCTCGATCAGCTCGTCGCGCTCGAAGGCGGCAAAGCCGAACAGCCCGACCAGGCCGAGCAGCACGCCGCCGACCAGGAAGAAGGCGTAGACCTCGTCGTTGACGACGAACTGGCGCATGGCGCCGGCGGCGAACGGGCCGAGGATGGCCATCGCGGCGAAGATCAGTTTGAAGCCGGAGGAGATCATCAGGCGGATTCCTTCTTGCGGTTATGGGGGCAGCTACTGCAGGCGCGGAAAAGCCGCGCGCGCGCCGGATTGGCGGCCGAAAATGGTTTGCGCTGGTGATCGAGGCAGTCGTTCTTGGCGATGGCGCCGAGCACCGGGCACTCGACCTCCTCACCCAGCAGGGCGCCGCGGATGCGGATGAACACCGCCTCGATGTCGCCGGGATACTTCCGCGCGAGCATGTGGGAGACGACGCCACCGCTGTAGCCGACGCGCTCGGCGACAGCCTTGCCCGAGGTCGCCCGGCAGGCCTCGGCCAGGGCGCGGACCTCGCGCGGCATGTCCTCGCCCCACGCTGCGATCGCCTTCGCCAGTGGGTCGGTGAAGGTGGCCGCGCGGCCGCTTGCAGGTCCGCGCTTCATGCGGCCCTCCGCGAACTGTTAGGGTTAACGAAGTCCCCCAAATTGAGATCGAACACCGACCCATCGGAGAAGCTGACGGGCGCCCTGGGGCCGGTATCGCGGGCGGGCTTCAGGCGGGTGAGCGTTGCCGTCACCTGAACGATGCCGACCTTCGCCAGCGCGCGGCTGTAGTTGCGCACCGCGTTCAAGGTCATCTCGCATTCGTCCGTGGCGGCGGCCTCGACCAGATCCTGATCGGTCCAGCTCCGCAGCTTGCGCATCGCGGTCCAGATCTGGCGCTGCTGCTGCGCGCCGCGGCCGTTGGTCATGCGGTTGCGCGGCGGCGGCAGTTGGCTGATCACCGCGACGGCGAGACGCTGCGGGCCGGCCGGCTTGAGCACCATTTCACGCTGGAGCCAGCCCACCCACTCGGCGATCGGCGGATAGGCCGCGCCGGGGGTGAGGTTGGCGATCGTGGCGACGCTGAAGGCTTTGTATTCGGCCGTCAGCACGCACATGGCGTGCCAGGCAGCCTCGCGGGCTTCGTCTGAGAGGCGGGTCGCGCTGGCCATCACGCGGCCCTCAGGCCGGCGCGACGGGTCGGCTCGCCGGTGTAAATCCGGCCGGTGTAGCTGCCGATGTCGAGCGAGGTGAGACCCGAGGTCATCGCGAACTCGCCCATCTCCGCCAGCGTGGTGGAAATCCGGCGCGCCACGCCCTTGCACTGGTGGCGGACATGGTCGAGCAGGGCATCGTCGATGCGCAGCTGAGGCGCATAGACCATCGCCAGCTTGCGAGCGTCCTCGATGTCGCAGGCCTGCGCGGGCTGCCAGTCGAGCACGCGGTTGTGCATGCGCTCGACCCGCATCAGCTTGGTCGGCAGCTGCTCTTCGCCGATCAGCAGGATCGGGGCCTGGCTGTAATCGTGCAGCTCGCGGATCAGCTCGATCCAACCCTTGTCGACAGCCTTGTCGGCCTCGTCGATCACGAGCGGGCGGTCGATGTGCTCGCCGAGCTGCTCGATCACCTGCTCGGTCATGTCGGCGACCGTGCCGCGCGGCTTGACCGTGCCCAGCTCGCGCAGGACGTGTTCGAGGAACTTCCGGCGCGTCCAGCTGTCCCCGATGGAGACCATGGGCGCATTGCAGCGGTTGCAGACGTAGATGCCGGCCTTCGTCTTGCCGTAGCCCGAGGGGCCATGGAAGACGCCGAAGCCGGGCAGATCCACGGTTCGCGCCTGGAGCCGGTTGACGAGCGTCATCAGCGCCGTCACATTCTTCAGCGGAGCGAACCGGGCCTTTGCTGGTTGGTTCATGTCGATCCTCAATCTCTGGTTTCGTTCCAATCGGCCCGCCGTTTGCCCCGGCGGGCCGCCTGCATTCGGGGCGCTCAACGCAACGCCGCCTCTCCGAAATCGTCCGCGATCGCCCGATGGGCGCGGTATTCAGCCGATGTCTGGTAGCCGCCGAGCCAGACGGCCTCTTGCGTCTCCAGAGCCACTCCGTCCGCGATCCGCTGCTCCAGCTCCTGGGCGCGCCGAAAGCGCTGGTGTGCCGTCTCGGTGGTGCGCAGGGGCGTGATGACCGTGGGAGCCGCGTCGGGCGACCAGCCGGCGGCCATGTCGGCTTCGATCTCGGCATGGAGACCCGCAGCCTGCGGACTGAGCGGCTGAGGCGTCGGCGCACCGCCCCGGCGGATCGCCGCGATCTCCAGCCCGGCGT
Source organism: Allobosea vaviloviae (assembly GCF_001298265.1). GTDB lineage: Bacteria > Pseudomonadota > Alphaproteobacteria > Rhizobiales > Beijerinckiaceae > Allobosea > Allobosea vaviloviae_B. Next base: position 113,502 of record NZ_LGSZ01000040.1, read on the forward strand.
CGAGCGCCGGCGTCGAATGGATCTCCGAGCGCGGCGGGAAGGCGACGAGGTTGCCGACGCGCTCCTCGGCGAGTTGGCGCCGCAGGTCCAGCACGGTGCGCTCGGTCACCGCCTTCCGGCTCTCGCGCACGTCCTTCATTCTCTCGTCGGTCACGCTCTTTTGCCGGGCGCGGGTCTCGGCCACCAGGGCGGCGCGATCGACGCCCGAGCGCTCGACGTTGAAGCCGCGGGCCAGGAGGTTGTCGCCCTGCTCGTCGAAGAGCCAGACGAGGCCGGCATCGTGCGGATCGAGCCGAACGAAGACGCGATCGCCGACCACGAGTCCCGGAGCGAGATAGTGGAAACCGCCGATGCGAACGCCGTTCTTGCCGACAGTGCGGATGCCTTCTGCGTCCGGGGCCGGCATCAGCAGCGAGGCGAGTGCGTCGGCGTCGACCGTCCGGATCGGGCGGGTCGAGCTGGCGGCGCGGGCGAAGGGCGTGATCTCGCCGATGCCGCCATGTTTGCGATGCGCGTACTGCCTCTCGGCCCAGGCGTCGCACTCGGCCTGCAGCTCCGCCCCGGTCAGCGTGACGGGAAACGCCTCGCGCTCGCTCTGGCCCAGGCGCTCGGAGAAGCCTTTGCGGGACCGGATGCGCTGGCGCTGGGCGACATTGTGGCCGATGAACCCTGGCAGGGTCCGCGAGCAGTCGGTCTGGAAGGTGCGGATATGCCGCTCGACGAACCCCTTCTGCCAGGGCGAGAAGGCGTCCGACCGGATCGCCTCGATGTCCAGCTTGGCGAAGAGGCGCACGGTGGCGCGGGCGATGAAGTCCGAGCCGTTGTCGGTTTTCACCGCGTCGGGCACGCCCCAGGCGAGGATCGCCTTGCGCATCAGCATCTGCACCGCCTCGCTGCGCGGCGTCTTCGAGACGTAGAGCATCAGCCGGCGCGACCAGATGTCGATGCAGACATAGATCGAGTGGCGGCCGTCGCTGCAGAGCGCATCGACCGGCGAGGCGTCGATCTGCCAGAGCGCGTTGAGGTGCGGCGCGCGATGGGCATGGGAGCCGGAAACCCGCATGCGCGACCGGTAGGCGTCGGGATCGGTCATCTGCAGGAGCCCGGCGGCATAGTCCTGCTTCCAGGCCTTGAAGCGCTGTTCGAAGGCCCGCTGGCCCGGGAGCTTCAGCCCGGCCGCTGCGAGCTGGGCACCGAACTTCGCCTCGACCGCCTCGTGGATCTGCCGGGCGGTGTAGAGGTCGTTGAAGGAATGCACGGCGAGCGCGAAATGCTTGATCTCGCCGTCGAAGGCGGCATCCAGCACGCCCTGGCCACGCCGGCCGGCGCCCTTGTCGACGGCCAGGCGCGCCGTCTCGCCCTCGCGGGCAGCCGACATCCAGCGCAGCAGCGTGCGGTTCGAGAGCCGGCCGACGACGGCGGCGGCCCAGGCGGGGATCTCGACGCGGCCGAGATTGTAGAGATCGACGAAGGTGGCGACCGCGACGGTCTGTTTCAGACCCGATGTCCGGATGAAGCCCTTGAGCGCGCCGAGCACGGCGAGCCTGGCGTCGAGTTGCAGCGTGGCGGCGCGGCTCTCGCCTGCCGCCGGTTCGGGCGCCGCCTGGATCGCCTCGGCTGCGTCCGACTGCGGCGCCTCGACGCCGCGATAGGCGACGCGGGCGGCGATCGGCAGCAGGTTGATGTGATACTCGACGCCTCCACCGCGCCCGGCGCGCGGCCGGCAAAGGCCCGTAAACCGCGCCCAGTTCTCACGCTCGGCCATCGCGACGACGTTCTTTCGCGTCGTCGGCAGGCCCGGCAGCGCGAGATCGGCGAGTTCGGAAGAGGTCAGCCACATTTTCATGAGGCGTCGCCTTCGCTAAAGCCGCGCAGCGCTATAAAGCGACTGCGGCTCCAGTCTTCGCTCGGAAGATCAGCCCTCTTGACGTCGAGGAGTATGATCGCAGCAAGGCCCGCCAGATCCGTTTCGAGCAACTGGATCAGCGCCTGATACTGCTGTCGCGTTAGACCTGGAGCCGCGAACTGCTCGACCACGGTCGTGACGGCGCGGCTGTAGTTGCTCACGGCAAGAAGAAGATCGAGAGGGTGGGCCTTCATGCCTCGCCTCCCTCAACCGAGCGGCGGGCTTGGAAGCCGGCGATGATTTTGCCGATATTGCTCGATCGGAAATCCTCTTCGGTCGCGTTGCCGCCGGTTTTGCGGAAAATGCGGTCGCTTTCCTCTTCGATAGAGCGAAGACCTGCTTCGGTGATGCCCGCGCTGCGAAGCAGGTTGTCGACGTCGGCGCGCTGCTGGAGAACCTCCTGAAGCAGCGCACCCAGCTCCGCGTCGACGTCTTGCCCCGCCCTTACAGCATCAGAAAGTCTGATGCGGCGGGCCTTGAACTCTTCGGCTCTGGCCGCAATCGCCCGACAAGTATCGCGCAGTTCGCTCATGCCGCACCTGCGGACACGAGACGCGCGGCGGGGCCGGCTGGGGGGATAGCTACCCCGCCGCGCGCTCCTCCTCCATGATGGGAGATGCGACTCGACCCACCGGAGGAAGCTGGAATGACGAAACCTGTATGGGTAGCGGCGGTTGCCGCGCGGCAGATGTCTCCCGGCACGGTCGAGATGACCGCGAAAGGCCTGGATGGGCGCAGCGTCGTTCTCATGCTGCCGGCGGCTGGCATCGAGGACATCATCGAGCCCCTCCGCGCAGCTGCGGCGTCGCCGGCTCGAACGCTGGCATCTGCCGTGTTGCCACCCGCTCTGCGCAAATCCGCGAGAGCCGAAGCGGAAGCATTTCCTCCCCGATCAGGATCGTTCCGGGTGCTGATGCACGCGGAGGAGCCGCTTCTGTTTCTGTCGGTGTGCGACCGGGACGGCCGCTGGGCGGAGATCCCGCTGGATCCCGAGAGCACCCGCCTGCTGATCGGTCATCTTTCGACCGGCCTGCTTCGAACGGAGCCGGGCTCGCCGCCACAATGAAGGTCCGCTTTGTCCGGGTGCGTTTCATGCCGCACCGCCCTTCTTGGCGCGGGCCGGCTTGGCGCCCGCCTCGGCGGCCGTGACCTTGGCCTGGACCATGGCGAGCGCGTCGCGCAGCTGGCCGGGCGTCAGCCGCGCCAGCAGGGCCTCCAGCTTGACCAGCGGCCGATCCTCCTCGCGCACCGCGCCGCCCTCCGGCACGAGGCCGGCGCTGACGCGGGCCTTGGCGAGGTTGAGCTTCGGCTGCTCCGAGACGGCCTGGGCCACCGCGAGCTGCTGCTCGGCGGGAAGCGCGGCGAGAGCCTGCAACTGCGCTTGGTTGTCGGCGAGCTTGGTGCCCCGGATGAGGGCGACGACCTCGGGGGAGAGCGCGGGGGGAGTTCGCGCGCCCGCCGCACCGAACGCTCAGCTAGACCGGTGCGCCGAGCAGCTTCCTTGTTGAAGCCCGACCAGTTGGCCAAGTTGGCCAACTGATTTTTCTCGCGCCATTTCTTCGATCTGCGGTCGCCACCGTTGCGGGCGTCGGCGTTCTCGGCCTCGAAAATGTCGGCGAGCTTGCCGACGAAGATCGTGCGGTCGAGCGCGTCGAGCTCGTTGCGGATCAAATTGGCGTGGATCTCGTGCTTGGCCCGCTCGGCTGGCGTCAGGTCGCGGATCACGGCCTTGACGGTCGAGCGCCCCAGCAGCTTGTGCGCTTCGAGCCGATGCTCGCCGTCGACCAGGACGTAGCGGTTGCCCGCGCCGGGCGTCGAGGCCACGGCGATGGCCTGGTGCAGATAGCTCTCGGAAATCGAGGCTGCGATCATCGCGACCTTGTCGCGATCGACCAGCCGAAGCCTGTCGGCGACGTCGATGGCCGCGATTTCGATCTCGATCTCGTGCTCGGGCAGCGCTGGGCCGCTCGACAGGCTGAGGACGTCGCGCATCAGGCGGCCCTCGATGCGTTGATCAAACCTGTGCGCCTGCCGTCCTGGTCATAGAACTGAGGCCAGATCTTCTGGCGCGGCACGCCCAAAGCCTCAGAAATGAGGTCATGAACCTTCGGCGACGGACGCTCCATTCCACCATACAGCGTGAAGCGGCTCATCTTCGCCGTTTCCGCCAGCTTGGCCGCGTTCGTTCCGCGCTCCCGAAGCGCAAAGATGATTGCCTGTTTGGTCCAGTTCGTCGCCATAAAGAGCCCCATCTCGCAATGCCGGATCTGACGTGTTAACCACACGAGTGGACGGCACTTGTGATGTTATCGTCGGATATGAGAGGTCGTGTCAACGCAAATCTGACGATCTAGAAAATGGCTCGCTAAATTGACGATTGAACGCGCAGATCTGGCCGGCAGAATCGACGAGGCGGTTAAAAAGCGCTTCGGTACGAGGGAGGCTTCTGCGCCCGTCATCGGGTTCCCGCTGCCCTCCCTGGACCGATATTGCCGCGGTGAATCGGACGTTCCGGCGACGCGCCTTGCCCAGATTGCTCAGGCATGCGGGGTCACAACGGACTTCCTCGTTTTTGGGGTCGATCTTTCTTCAAAAATGACGATGAATCAGTCTCAGCAGATCGAGCGCGATGATGGCGTCGCATCGATTCCGCTACTCGACGTCATCGCCTCTGCTGGGCCGGGCATCGAGAATCCTTTTCCTCTCGAAATCGACCACTTGCCGTTCCCGAAACGTTGGCTCGAAGATCTCGGGGTGCCTCAGAGCGCGGCGCGCTTTCTGGGCGCTCGCGGTGACAGCATGGAGCCAACAATCCTCGACGGCGCGATCTGCTTGGCCGATATTCGATTTCAGGTGCCCCGGATCGACGGCGTCTATGCGCTGATCGATGGCGCTGACGTGCGGATCAAGCGCATCGCGCGCGGGTGGGAAGGCAAAATCGTGCTGATCAGCGACAATGAGCGCTATTCGTCCGAGACGCTCGCCGCTCCTGATGCTGAAGCGCTGAGAATCGCGGGTAAAATAGTCTGGGCAGGAGGCAAGATATGAGACGAGGAATACTGTTTTCGCTGGTTTTCATCACGGTCGCGGCAGCTTCGCCTTCATTCGCGCAATCAGCTCGCCCCTCTCAACGCGATGCACTTGGCTGTGCTGATAAGGGCTTGCAGGAACGCATCGCGAAGATCGCAAATTCTGGCGACCAAGAGGCATTTAGGAAACTTGCTGGAGCTAGCGTCCAATCTGGCAAGTGTCAGATCATCGAAAAGGGCACGGCCCTGTTTTTGGACGATACGGCCGTGTGGTCCGGCCTCGCTTGCTTCCGGCCGGTTGGCCAAGTTTCGTGCCTTTGGGCGGCAAGCGACTTAACCCGCTGATAGGCGGCGGCCTGTGGCCGCCGCCTAGAGCTTCAAGCCACCTTAAAATTCGCTTCGCTGAGACCCCAGCAATCAGGCGCGATGTCGGTCTCGTCGACGAGGTTATCGACCTCGGGAGAAACCTGACCATGGCGGGCGATGACGATGGCGTCGTCCCAATCGCCGGTCTTCGGATCTCCGGTGCGCCGGAATGCGACGACGCCGGCCCTCAGCGGCTTGTAACGGTCGACCAGGCTGCGCGCATGCGCCTCGTCGCGCGCCTCCATCGGATCCTCGGCGTTGATCTTGCCCTTGCCTCCTTTGACGGCCCGGAAGGTCTGGACGACGAAATAGGTTCTCTGCTTGACGGTCTCTTTCTCAAGGCGGGTCTTACTCATGACGACGCTCTCCTGTTTGCCCTGATCTCACGCGCCAGGGCTGACTCTAGGAAAGCTCACAAATGAGAACGGAACAAGAACGCGATTGACGGACTCTGTCAGGGGTGAATAGCGGGGACAACTGCCTGGTTTCGCGCGACCGCAAACTTGGGCATGCTGAGGCGCGCAGACGCGGGAGACCCCTATGGACGCCGATGCAGACCATCTCTCCCGCCAGGCGCTCCGCGAGCAGGCCGCCATCCGAGCGGCGGCTCGAGCCTTTCACGAGGCTGCCCGCGAGAAGCACCAGTTCACCTGGGAGACGGCATCGCCAGCCTGGCGGGCAGAGGTGAAGGCCTTTGTCCGCCCGCTCATCGTCGCCGGACTCGCTGCCGCGGATCAGTTCGACGCGGCGACCGAGCGGGCTTTGAAGGCCGATTCAGCGTAACAGTTAACGCGGATGGACTTTGAAGCCCGAATGGGCCTACGCGTCTGAAAATACTTCGTTTTTCGGAAGTGTTACGGCGAGGTGCGGCACTCAGGAAAAACGTAACAGTTCGGGCGCGCCTGCTGACGGGATTTCAACGACTTAGCGGCATGCCCGATTTCTGGCTTTCCAGCTTTCGGGATTCCCGGCCGCTTTTCCAGCGAACAATCAAATGGCAATAGAGCCCCGGACTGCTCCAGCGCCAACCCGCCTTAAGCCGCTGTTTTCACGGCTCTTATCCACCGGCGTCCAGCGTAATCCAGGATAATCCAGCCTGCCTGCCCCGTTGCCATATGATTGTTCGTTTCACACGCGCTCATCCGCCGGCGGCTTTGTCATGTCCGGCCGGCGAGGTTTTCCCATGTCCGATGACGACGATGACGCGCCGGCGCTGCCGGCCGCGAAGCGCAGGGCTTTGCCGCCCAGCCGGAAGGCCGTGGTGGCGAAGCTCTGGCGCGCCGCGAAACGCCAGCTCGACGCGCATGAGGCGCGGCTCGAGGAGCTGCCGAAGGGGGCGGGGGCGAGCGAGGCCGACGCCAAGGCGCTGGCGGTGCTCGCCCGCACCGTCCGCGAACTCGTGGCGATGGAAGCGACGCCGGCCGGCCGGGAGGACACGTCCAGCAATGATCTCTTGCCTGCCGATGGACTGCGCCACGTCGCCGAACTCCGAAAGGAGCTTGCACGACGTCTTGATACGCTTGCCGATCGAGAGCTGGGCCAGGCTGATCCCCCAGATCATCCCTGATCTGGATGCTGACACTCTGGCGGCCCTCGGCGAGTGCTGGACGCTGTTCGGTCGGCTCGATCAAAAGCTCGGTGAACCGCCGCACAAGCCGGTCTGGCTCGTTCTCGGCGGTCGCGGCGCCGGCAAGACCCGGACCGGCGCCGAATGGGTCAAGGGCATGGCGCTCGGCCATCCGCCCTATGCCTCGAACCCGACCGAACGCATCGCCCTCGTCGGCGAGACGCAAGGGCAGGTCCGCGACGTCATGATCGAGGGCGTCTCGGGGCTGCTCGCCATCCATAACCGGTGGGAGCGGCCGAGCTGGTATCCCTCGCGGCGGCGGCTGGAATGGCCCAATGGCGCCATCGCCCAGGCCTTCTCGGCGGAAGATCCGGAAGGGCTGCGCGGCCCGCAATTCGGTGCCGCCTGGTCCGACGAACTGGCGAAATGGCCGAATCTTCAGGAGTGCTGGGACATGCTGCAATTCGGGCTTCGCCTGGGCGATCGGCCGCGCCAGATCGCCACCACGACGCCGCGTCCGGTGCCGCTGATCAAGCGCCTGCTGGCGGACGACCACGTCGCCGTCAGCCGGGCGGCCACGAGCGCCAACCGCTTGCACCTCGCCGCCGACTTCATCCGCAGCGTGACGCAGACCTATGGCGGCACGCGGCTCGGCCGGCAGGAACTCGACGGCGAACTGGTCGAGGAAAGCGCGGATGCGCTCTGGACGCGGGCGATGATCGAGGATTGCCGCGAGCCGGCGGCGCCAGCCATGGCGAGGATCGTGGTGGCGGTCGATCCGCCGGCCTCGTCCTCGCAGCGGGCCGATTCCTGCGGGTTGGTCGTGGCCGGCATCGACCGGGACGGCCTCGGCCATGTCCTGGAGGACGGCACGATCTCCGGCGCCAGGCCGCATGAATGGGCGGCGAAGGCCGTCGCGCTCTATCAGCGCTTCGAGGCCGATGCGCTCGTCGTCGAGGTCAACCAGGGCGGCGAGATGGCGACCTCGGTCATCCGCGAGGTCGATGCTGATGTGCCGGTGACGGCGGTGCGGGCGACGCGCGGCAAATATCTGAGGGCCGAGCCGGTCGCGGCGCTCTATGCGCAGGGGCGGGTGCGCCATGCCGGCGCCTTTCCGGCGCTCGAGGACGAGATGTGCGAATTTAACCGAACCTGAAATCAGGCAAGGAAATCAGCTTCTTACGGTTTCCAGCACTGAGGCGAGAAGCCATGAACATGTGCAGAACAAAGTGGCTTCCTGTAAAACGGGATTGTCGCCACTTTCCGCGCTTGGAGCTGCCGCGACGGCCACCTACAGCGAGATCAACGCTGCGTCGTCGCCTGAGCAGCTCGACGGCATCGCCGCCAGGCTGTGGCAGCGTTATGGTGCCGGCGAGATCGCCGACCATGAAGCTGAGTTCCTGACGGCAGCGATTGAGGGCCGCCGTCCCGCTTCAGGCGCGAGAGCGAAGGCTGCTGGCGCGTGCCTGGCCCCGGCTCGCCTGAGCGCACGGATCGGCAGTCGCTTCGTCTCACGCCAGCGCCCCCGTTCTCCCGACCGGCAAGCCTCCCGAGATCGCCGCCGGCGGCTTGGGGGATCAAGCGCGCTGCCGGACACGCTGCGCCATCACTACACAGAGGGGCAGCGCGCCGTCCTCTGTATCGTCGCTGGCGAGGTGAAGCATCACGGAGCCTGTGATCTGCCGATCGACAAGATTGCCGCACTCGCGGGTGTCTGCCGGACGACAGTGCAGAGCGCGTTGCATGAGGCGCGACTGCTAGGTCACGTCAAGATCACGGCACGCCCGATCGCCGGCAGGAAGAACCTTCCGAACATCGTCGAGATCGTCTCGCCGGAATGGCGCACGTGGATCAAGCGCGGTCCATCAGCCCATCGCCCGATAGGGTCCAAACCTGTGAATTTGGAGAGCCCCACGAAGAGCCAAGGTATCAAGATGAGTCAGGTCGAGCGCAATCGAAGCCGCTCGAAGGGCTTGGCGAGAGGAGGAGGTGGGCAATCCGCAGCCCATGCGATGGGCGAGGTGCGTCATGGCTGAATGGCCCTACAATACCAGCACCTGGCAGAAGCTCAGGAAGGCGAAGCTGTCGCAATCTCCCATCTGCTACGCATGCGAGCTGCGCGGGCATGTGGAGACAGCCGTCGCAGTCGATCACGTCATATCCATGAAGGCTGGCGGTGATCCGTTCCCGACGCTCGAAGGACTGATGAGCCTTTGCGAGCGCTGCCACAATGAGAAGACGAGCGCGGTCGATCAACCCGGCCGCGCATCGACCGGCCGCAGGTTCAAGGGCTTCGACGTGAACGGAAACCCGATTGATCCGGGCGATGAGTGGCATGGGGTGGGGGTGCCTCAGATCACGGCAACGGTTTCAGGCTAGGACCGTTGATGCAGTCACGAAGATACTTAGTTTCAGATACTTAGCAGAACCGAGGCAGGGCAGATGGCACTCAGAGGAGTAGGAGCGAACCCGCTTTCGGGCCGGGGTAAGCTCGAACGCCGCGAAGTTTTGCCATGGTCGGTGCCGGGCCTGAGCCGTCCCGAGCGCGTCATCGCCTTCTGCGAAGATTTGCCGATCACGGCCGGCAAGCTGGCCGGCACGACGATGCAGCTTCGCGAATGGCAGCGGACCTTCATCCATGCCGTCTATACCGAGGACGCGGCTGGCGGCCGGCCGGTCCGCACGGCGGTGCTGTCGATGGGCCGCAAGAACGGCAAGACGCAGCTCGCGGCGGCGCTGGCGCTTTGCCATCTGCTGGGGCCGGAAGCCGAGCCTCGAGGCGAGGTCTATTCCTGCGCGCTCACTCGCGACCAGGCGGCGAAGCTCTATGCCGAGATGGTCGCCATGCTCCAGTGCCATCCCGAGCTTGACGACCGCTGCAACGTCATCCGGTTCACGAAGCAAATCGAGGTGCTGTCGGGCGAGGGCGCCGGCTCGATCTATCTGGCGCTGTCGGCCGACGCCGGCAGCAAGCTGGGCCTGTCGCCGTCCTTCGTCGTCTATGACGAATTGGGCAGCGCGCCGAACCGGGCGCTTTTCGACGCGATGGATACCGCGACGGGCGCTCGCGACAACCCGCTGATGATGGTCATCTCGACGCAGGCGGCGGCCGACCATGCCGTTCTATCGGAGCTGATCGACTATGGCTTGAAGGTCCATGCCGGCGACATCGTCGATCTGAGCTTTCACCTGACGCTGTTCGCCGCGCCGCAGGAGGCCGATCCGTGGCATCCCGACACCTGGCGGCTCGCCAACCCCGCGATCGGCGACTTCCGCTCGCTTGAGGACGTGCAGCGCCAGGCGTCACAGGCGCGGCTCGTGCCTTCGAAGGAAGCCGCTTTCCGCAACCTGATCCTCAATCAGCGCGTCTCTGCCGTCTCGCGCTTTATCCACAAGGCCGAATGGGACGCAAATGCTGGCGCGATCGATTTGGGCCGACTTGACGGCCGCGAGTGCTATGCCGGCCTCGACCTGGGCGCGACGCGCGACCTCACGGCCTTCGTCATGGTGTTTCCGGATGACAAGGGTCGCTTCGACGTGCTGTCGCGCTTCTTCATGCCGGAAGCCAACATCGAGGAGCGCTCGAACGAGGACCGCGTACCCTATGACCTTTGGGCCAAGCAGGGCCTCATCACGCTGATCCCCGGCGCGACGATCGATCCCGGCTTTGTGGCTGAGGCGATTTCCAGCGCATCCGTCCGATACCAGATCAATGCGGTCGCATATGACCGCTGGCGCATCGAAGACCTGCGGCGCGAGCTGGGCTTGTTCGGAGCGCCAGTGCCACTCACGCCCTTCGGGCAAGGCTTCAAGGATTTCTCGCCGGCCGTGGACATGTTGGAGCGCTGCGTCGCCGAGAAGCAGCTCCGGCACGGCGGCAATCCCGTCCTCAACATGTGCGCGGCGAATGCAGTGGTGACGCGCGATCCGGCCGGCGGCCGCAAGCTCGACAAGTCGAAGGCTGCGGGCCGGATCGACGGCCTGGTGGCGCTGGCGATGGCGCTCAGCATCTCGAAACGCCATGAACCCGAGGCGCTGCCTGCATGCCTCGCGGAACTAATCGCTTGAGCCATGCAAAATCTTAGGGTGACATGGTGTCACCCTAAGATTCAGCGCAGCCGGGCCGGGACCCCATCCTGTCCAGTACAATACTTGTATAAAGCCTTGAATGAGGCCTCTATATCGTCAAGCTCGCGGGTTGCGTAATCGGTAAATCCGTCACGGAAATCTTCATCTTCAGCATACTCGATAAAGCCATTTCTAACGTGCTTAAGTGTCGCGATCTCATCGACGGCTGGTTCAAGAGCTTTGTAGAGATCACTATCGAGCGTTGCGACCTCAAGCATAAAGCGAGCATCGAATTTATCTACGACATCAGCAATGGCGCCTCCCGAACGCTGTGATTTGCGATCGTCGCCTTTATCCCAGCTTTCGTATCGAAGCCCTCCAGAGCTTGCAGTATAGACCTTCACATATGTACGAATTCCCTCATCGACATTACGAAATGCACTGAGAGCATGCCTGAAAGAGCGAATTGCGCCCTGCAATAGTTCGAGCTCACGCCCGATGAAGTGCTTTATCGCAGCTTTCTTCCGTCGGTCTGCGCTACGCCTTCTTCGAGATTCCAGTCCTTCCCTCGCGGCAAAAACGATGAGAGCAACAACCGCTGTTGCGGGAAGCAGTACGCCAATACCTTGAAAGGTTTGGAAGGCAGCCGTGGCATATTCAAGCATTCAGATGGCCCTCAACCGCACGCCGGGGCCGCCGCCGTTCTGCGGGATGAACTCGACGCCGGCAGCCTCCAGAGCTACGCGGATCGCATCAACTGTGCGCTCCCGTAGTTCCTCACCACGTTCGAGGCGCGCGATCGTGTCAGGGGATACCTTGGCCTGCTCAGCAAGTTCGCGGACCCCAATCCCCAGGGCGGCGCGCGCCATCTTGCATTGAACCGCGAGCATATCGGAACCCTGTTACGATTTCGTTTGACATACCAGAAATTTGACGGTTATCGTATCCATGTTACGAAAACCGCACAAGGAAATTCCGATGTTGAACACCGCTGTTCGCACGGCTGGCGGAGCTATGCCCGCTGCCAAGAAAACTTCGACGATCTTCTGGCCCGACGACATGCCCGAGGTCTACGGCATGATCTGCGATGGCGATTGCCTTTCGCCTGAGATCACGCACGGCACAACACTTGTCTTCGACCGCGACGAGCCGGTGCAGGCTGGAGATTTCGTGGCGCTGTTCTGGAAGCCGGAGCACGTCCGCGACGGTGAGCACCAGGTCGCGGTCAAGCGCCTCGTCATCGGTCCTCCGCCGTGGGGGCGGTTCGGCGAAGCGGTCGGCGGCGAACTCGCGCCGATGATCGTCGTCGAGATGCTGAACCCGCCCCGGCAGTTCGCTGTCCGGTGCGACATGCTGCTTGGGCTGCACAAATGCAAAGGGCCGATGCGCTGAAACGTGAGGCTGGGAATAGATAGGCGTATCGTGCCGATGAACTTGACCTCGACCATTTATCGGTCTATGACACCGATGAACGGTCGGGGTTTTGGCATGGCACTTTTGAGCGAACTGGTAGCCACGTGTGAGGCGCAGCGGCTTGATACTGCCGCGACGCTCACCGTTTTTGCGCGGCGCTTGCGTGAGGCCGGCAGGGTGTCGAAAGCGGGGCGTGGTCGCGGCGCTGCCCATATGACCTTTCTCGACGCCGCGCGCTTCCTCATAGCCTGCGCCGCGACGGATCACCCCGAACAGGCCGCAGATGCGGAGTATCAGTTCAGCAACGCCGTGTTCTCGCATGGGCTGGACGGGACATCGTTCCATCTCGATGCGACGATTGCGCCAACTCTCGATATCGGCCTGGCCCGGCTGCTGGGGGCGATTGCTGACGGAACAATCGATGAAGCGCATCACGCAAAAGGATCGCCCTTCGCTCCGATGCTTTCCTTGCTTGTTTTCAGAGGCGGCGTGAACGCGAATATTCGCGTCCAGGGAAGCGAATACCATTTCAGCCATCCCACGCTTTCGGCGGTTGTCTCCGCTCCAGACTATTTGTCTCAAAAGCCACTTTCCGAAGCTTACGAGCGCGAGACCTATCGGTTTCGGAACGGCAAGAATCTCATTGCGGAGCTGAACGCGACGCTGCTGAGGGCGGTCGCGAATCTCATCGCCGGCAATGCCCGTGAACCTGCTTCCCCGTCGTGATGACGGCATGTCCCCGCGTCGGCAGCGCTGGCCCGATGGACCCCTAAGCCCCGTCGCGATGACGGCAACCCCCACGGAAGGACCGAACCATGCGTGACCTGATTTCCAACCTCGGCGCGAAGATCGCCATCCCTGCGGCGTCATACGACGCCGACAACACCCCGCCCGCGATCGACCTTCGCGGCTTCGACAGCGCCGCTTTCCTGATCCATGTGGGCGTCGGCGGCATCACCTTCACCGGCACGAACAAGGTCGAATTCAAGCTGACCCACGCCGATTCGGAAGCCGGCGCCTACACCGCTGTGACGGCAGCCGACGTGCAGGGCGTCGCCAGCGTCGGCGCGGGCGGCATCGTCAAGACGCTGAACGCGGCCCATGCCAGCCCGAGCCTCACCAAGGTCGGCTATGTCGGCGGCAAACCTTTCGCGAAGCTGCTGGCCGATTTCTCCGGCACGCATGGCGCGGCGACGCCGATCGGCGTGACCGTCGCCCTGGCCCATCCCCGCAACGCGCCGGTGGCCTGATCCCGAAACCAGATTGAACGCCGCGACGGCAGTCCAGTCCCTTAGAAGGAACCTGATCGATGAATCTGAACGACCTCAAAGAGAAGCGCGCCGGCAAGATCGCGGAGCTGCGCGCCATCAACGACAAGGCGATGAAGGCCAACCGCGATCTCGACGATGGTGAGCGCGCGTCCTTCGAAGCGGCAGAGAATGAAACCCGCACGCTCGAGGATCAGATCGGCCGCGCTGAAAAGCTCGCTGCCTATGAACGCCTCGAGGCGCGCGGCGAGCCGATCGACGGTGGCGAGATGCGCCGTGAGCTGCGCAGCTACTCGCTGTCGGCCGCGATCAATGGCGCGCTCACCGGCCGGCTGACCGGCCGCGAAGCCGAGGTGCATCAGGAGCTGTCGAAGGGTCGCGAGCAGCGTACCGGCAACGGCATTCATCTTGCCGTTCCGACCGAAATCCTCCTGGGCGAAACGCGCTCCCAGACGGTCGGCAGCGATCCTGCAGGCGGATACACCGTCGCCACCAATGTCGCGGCGGTGGCCGATCGCTTCCGTCCGGCGCTCAAGGTGCAGGCGATGGGGGCGACCGTGATGCCGAACCTCACCGGCTTCCTCGACCTGCCAAACCTGGCATCTTCGGGCACGGCGACATGGGTGCCCGAAAACGGCAATGCCACCCGCAGCGCCGCTGGCTTCGAAAAGGTCAGCATGGGGCCGAAGACGATCACGGGCGAATATCGCCTGTCGCGTCGCCTGATGCTCCAGTCGGGCGCGGCCATCGAAGACCTGCTCCGCCGTGACCTGGGCTTCGTCCTCGCTCAGGGACTCGACCTGGCCGCGATCAATGGCAGCGGCCAGAACGCCGAACCGCGCGGCATCCTGCAAACGCCCGGCGTTGAGAACATCGGAGAGGTTCCCATGACCGCCTCCGGCGTCATCGATTACACATCCGACCTCATCGCAGCGCTGGAACTCGATGATGTCAGCGGGACCGGCGCGTTCCTCACGAACCCGACAGTCATGAAGCTTGTTCGCAAGCTGAAGGACGCCGATGGCCATGTGATGCCGCTCGCCGAGCTATTCCATGCCCAGCGCGTGGAAGTCTCGACGCAGGTTCCCAGCACGATCGGGGCGGGCGGCAACAAGTCGGCGCTGATCTATGGTCAGTGGGGCGAACTGGTGATCGGCTACTGGTCGGCGGTCGATATTTTGCTGAACCCCTACCATCCCGACGTGGCTTCGAACGGTGGTGCGCTCCTGCATGCCTTCCTCGATGCCGACGTGGCCGTGCGCCACACGGAAGCGTTCGCGTTTGCGGAGTTCTGAACGATGATCGACCTTGCCGCCGCGAAATCACACTGCCGCGTCGATCACGACGAAGACGACGCGGCGATCACGGCCATGATCGCGGCGGCAAGCGGTCATTTCGAAAGCGTCGGCGTCGATATGTCGGCGGCGCCACTACCTGCCGCCGTGACCCATGCCGTCCTGATGCTGGTAGCGCATTTCTACCAGCATCGGGAGGCTGTCTCGCACACGCAGACGGCCGCGACTCAGATCGGCGTCGATCGCCTGATCCAGCCCTATCGCGAGGTAAGCCTATGAAACCGGAACGCCGCGCGCTCACGGTTGAAATCCGCGCCAAGGGCCGCAGGCTCGAAGGCTATGCCGCGACGTTCGGCAACCCGGCTGAAATCGGCGGGCGCTTCGTCGAGACGATCGCGCGCGGGGCCTTCGCCGCAACGCTCAGCAGCCGGGGCGATATTCTTGCCCTGGTGGATCACGATCCCGGCCGCGTCCTCGCCCGCACCCGTTCCGGCACGCTCCGGCTGTCTGAGGACAGCAAGGGGCTGGCCTTCGCGCTCGACGTGCCTGACACCTCGCATGGCCGCGACGTGCTTGCCCTGGCCGAGCGTGGCGACCTTGGTGGCATGTCGTTCGGCTTCACCGCGATCGACGAGCATCGCGATGGCGATCGGCGCGAACTGCGCGCCGTCGAGCTTCATGAAATCTCCGTCGTGCTGGCCTGGCCTGCCTATGACGGCACGATCATCCAAGCGCGCTCGCTCGAAACGGGCGCGCCGTTCCGGCTCTATGCCGAACGCACGCTCAAGCTTCTGGAGCTGTCCCGATGAGCTTTCTTGATCGCATCCTGGGGCGCGAGAAGCGCGCTGAGGCCCGCATCAGATCGGATGATCCGTTCATTGGTGAATGGTTCGGCCTGCAAGGCGGCGTCGGCGCACATGTCGATCCGCAGCGAGCCAGCGGCCTCGCTACGGCCGGCGCATGCATTTCGATCATCAGCCAGGCGCTCGCCGCCGTGCCGCTCAACGTCTATCGCCGCACTGGCAATGGCGGGCGCGATCGGGCGACCGATCATCCCCTCTATGGCGTTCTGCACGACATGCCGAACCCGGTGATGACGGCATTCGAGGCTCGCGAAACGATGCTCGCAAGCCTGCTGATGACCGGCAACGCCTATGCCGCGATCGATTGGAACGCGCGCGGACAAGTGACGGCGCTTCATCCGCTCGATCCCGGCCGCGTCGCTGTCGAGCGTCTGGAGAGCGGGCGTCTGCGCTATCGCGTGACCGATCGCGGCGGCCGGGTGCGTGTTTATGTCCAGGACGAAATCCTTCACCTCCGCTACCGCCTGGCGCGTGACGGGGTGATGGGGTTGTCCCCGATCCAGCTCGCCCGCGAGACGTTCAACCTGGCGCTCACGCAACAGGAGACGGCGGCGGGCCTGGCCGCAAAGGGCAACCGCCCTTCCGGCGCTTTGGTGTTCCCCAACATGCTCGGTCCTGCCGGCAAGGACGACGCCCTGACGAAACTCGGGGCGAAGATTTCGGCGAACAGCGTCACCTCGAACGTGCTTGTCCTGGATGGCGGCGCGGAGTGGAAATCCTTCTCCATGACGGCGAAAGATGCCGAATTCCTGGAAAGCCGCAAGCTCACCAATCTCGATATCTGCCGGATCTGGAGCGTGCCGCCAACGGCTGTTGGGATTCTTGACCACGGCACCTATTCAAACGTCGAGATGGAAAGCCGCGCGCTCGTCGTTCGCTGTCTGGCGCCCATGGCGCGGCGCGTCGAGCAGGCCATGAATATTGCGCTGCTGCCTGCCGGAAGCCGGCGAGCGCTCTTTGTCGAGCATGACCTTGCCGGCTTGCTGCGGGGCGACATGAAAGCGCGATATGAGAGCTATCGGATCGGCCGCGAGTGGGGCTGGCTAAGCCCCAACGAAATCCGCGGCTGGGAGAACATGCCGGAGATCGAGGGCGGCGAGGAATACCTGTCGCCGCTTAACATGGTCCCACTCGACGAACGCGGCAGCGATGCCGGCGGCGACGGTGCGGCATGACCACGGCGGGCGACCTTGATCGGCGGATCGTCATCGAGCGCTTCGTTGTGGTCGGCGATGACGGCTATGGCAATGAAATCACCGAATGGCGTGAGCTGGCCAGCATTGCTGCCTCACGCCTCGACGTATCGGATACCGAGCGCGTGGCGTTCGGTCGCCTCGTCTCGACGCGGGTGAGCCGCTTCGTCATCCGCGCTGCCGGGCCTCAGGCGAGCGTCAACGCCGTGGATCGGCTCGCCCATGATGGCCTGACCTGGGAAATCATCGGCGTCAAAGAGGCCAAGGATGGCCGAAACCGCTTCCTCGAAATCACGGCAGCGGCGGGAGGATAAGGATCGTGGCCGCGCAACCTCTCAGCTCAGAGCGTCCGCCGTCATATGTGTCGTGCAGCACGCTCGCGCGCGAGCTGGATGCCTCTGAATCGACGGTGCATGAGATGGTGCGTCGGGGCGTCCTGCCGCAGCCTGTGAAGCTATCCACCGGATGCGTGCGGTGGTGTTGGGCCGACGTGCAGCGCGCGCTCGGATCGCTTTCGGCGGGCCGTGCATCGCCGGCTGCCAACGATCCCTTCCTAGCGGGGGCTCGCAATGCCACGTCAGCGTAGCCGTGCGGCTGTCACGCTGCCCAAGGGCGTCCATCGCGTCGTCTCGCGCGGCCGGGAGTATTTCTATTTCCAGCCCGGGCGCGGCACCGACCATGCCGGCGAGCGCATCCCGCTTCCGAACGATCCGCACGCTCCCGAGTTTTGGAACGCCATCAGGCAGGCGCAAGGCATGATGGGAGCGGTGCCGGTCGATACGATCGGGGCGGTGCTGGACGGATATCTTGAGTTCATCAAGTCCTCAGGGCAGATCACTGCCGGGACGATCGACCAGTATCAGCGCTCGCTCAAGCTTGCTCGCACGGCCTGGGGGAACCTGCCGGCTAAGGGGCTGCGGCCTGTCCATGTGCAAGCCGTCATGGATGGCCTGGCAGCTACTCCCGGCAAGGCAAATAACTTCCTAAGCGCGATGCGGGCGCTTTCGACCTGGGCAAGGGTTCGTGACCACATCGACCACAGCCTGACGGAAGGTGTGAAGCCCTACGGCAAGGAATCGGGGCACAAGCCCTGGACGCCTGAGCAGATCGAGGCGGCACTGCAGCATCTCACCGGCATGATCCGCCGGGGCGTGATCCTCTACATGTATACGGGGATGCGGGGCAGCGACGCTGTCCGGCTCGGTTGGACCGATGTTGACGATGGCGGGTTCGCGCTCACCACTTTGAAGCGAAAGCGGGACGTGTGGTGCCCCATAGTGCCCGAGTTGGCAGCGGAAATGGCCTCTTGGGAGAAGCGGCCCGGTCCGTTCCTCTACCAGCAAGGCGGCCGGGCTGATGGACACCGCTTCACGCGCAAGATGTTCTCGACGCATTTCGCCGAGGCGCGCGACAAGGTGCCGGCCCTGAAAGGCGTAACTCTGCACGGGCTGCGCTGCACCGCCGTAATCCGGCTGCGTCGCGCCGGCCTATCGACCGGGCAGATCGGCGACATCGTCGGCATGTCGCTGCCGATGATCGAACGCTATTGCCGGTTTGCCGATCGCAAAACCAGCGGTCAGGCCGCTTTGCTCACGCTCAGGCGAACGAGCGAAGAACAGAACTGTAAAACACCTCAAAACAGTAAAACCTAAAGCCAACAATTCCAAAGCGTTAGGGCCACGAAGATGGAATGTGCGATTTCGGGCCGGGGGGCCTGAGTTCCGGCCGCTCGCCCGACCGGCTCGACGCGCTGGTCTGGGCGCTGACCCATCTGATGCTCGGTCCGAAGGGCCGGCCGCGGGTGAGGGGGATTTAGCAGCCAGGGCCGTCATTCTCGGGCGAAGCGAAGCGCAGACCCGAGAATCTCAGGACGAGAAGACACTGGTTTCCGAGATGGTCGGGTCAAGCCCGACCATGACGCTGCACCACAAGCTTCAACAGCGAGACCTTCATGTTCAATTTCCTTCGCAACCTGCGCGGTTCCGCCGCGCCGGAACGCAAGCGCTCGCGCGTCGGGCCGCTGATCGCGCTGCATGAGGCCGGTCGCCCGGTCTGGACGCCGCGCGATTACGCGGCGCTGGCCCGCGAGGGCTATGAGCGCAACCCGGTCGTGCATCGCTGCGTCCGGCTGATCGCGGAAGCCGCCGCGCAGACTCCGCTCATCGCCAAGGTCGGTGCGCGCGAGAGGCCGGAGCACCCGGCACTCGCCCTGATCGACCGGCCCAATCCGCGCCAGGGCGGCATCGCCTTCCGCGAGATGCTGTTCGGCCATCTGCTGGTCGCCGGCAACGCCTATGTCGAGGCGGCGAGCACCGGAGCTGAGCCGCGCGAGCTCTACGCGCTGCGGCCCGACCGGATGAGGATCGTGCCCGGCCGCGATGGCTGGCCCGAAGCCTATGACTACACGGTCGGCGGCGAGACCATCCGCTTCCGGCAGGACGAAGGCGCGGTGCCGCCGATCCTGCATTTGACCCTGTTCCATCCCGTCGACGACCATTACGGCCTGTCGCCGATCGAGGCGGCGGCCTGCTCGCTCGACATCCACAACGCCGCCAGCAATTGGCACAAGGCGCTGCTCGACAACGCGGCGCGGCCCTCGGGCGCGCTGGTCTATGACGGCCCGGACGGGGCGAGCCTGAGCGACGCCCAGTTCGAGCGGCTGAAGGCCGAGCTGGAAGAGAGCTTCCAGGGCGCCCGCAACGCCGGCCGGCCGCTCCTGCTCGAAGGCGGGCTCGACTGGAAACCGCTGTCGCTGACGCCGGCCGAACTCGATTTCGTCGCGGCCAAGGGCGTGGCGGCGCGCGAGATCGCGCTCGCCTTCGGCGTGCCGCCGCTGCTGCTCGGCCTGCCGGGCGACAACACCCACGCCAATTTCGCCGAGGCCAACCGCGCCTTTTGGCGCCAGACCGCGATCCCGCTGGTCCGGCGCACGGCGCAGTCGCTGGCGCAATGGCTCGGGCCGGCCTTTGGCGACGACCTCACGCTCGAACCCGATCTCGATGCCATCGAGGCGCTGGCCGAGGAGCGCGAGTCGCTCTGGCGCCGACTCTCGGCCGCGACCTTCCTGAGCGAGGACGAGAAGCGCGAGGCGGTCGGCTACGGTCGGGTGCCGACGGGCGGAGGAACACCATGAACCTGCTCGAACAGATCGTCACCGCCTTCGTCGGGCGCGCCGATGTCGGCCATCTCGGCCTGCTGCTCTGGGCCGCGACGGCATCAGCCGCCGCCTGGTTCGTGATGCGCGAACTTTCCGCCGCCAACCGGCGCTTCGACGAGTTCGTCCGCGAACTCAACCGCTTCAACGCCCGCCATGAAGGGGACCAGCCATGACACGCGTCAGCGAGAAGAAGCCGTCGCCGCCGCCATCCTCCGGTACGGGGCGGTCGCAGCCGCAGAAGCCGGCGCGCTTGCCTGCGAATACCGAGACCTTTGGTCGTTTCCTGCGCAACCTGGCCCGGCTGGAAGGAGGGGCCGGCCGGCTCGGCAAGGCCGGGCACCACAACAATGGGGAGGGCGGGCGATGAGGCGTCCGTTCCCGGCCGGCCCCTTTGCCTGCGAAGCCAAGTTCCTGGCGCTGCCCCCGGCGCGGATCAGGCCAGACGGCCTGTTCGAGGGCTATGCCAGCCTGTTCGGCATCGCCGATCTCGGCAAGGACGTGGTCGAACGCGGCGCCTTCCGCGACAGCCTCACCAGGCGCGGGCCGGCCGGCGTCAAGCTGCTCTGGCAGCATGATCCGGCCGAGCCGATCGGCCGCTGGATCGCGCTCACCGAGGATTCGCGGGGACTTTTCGTCAGGGGCCAGCTTTCGCTCGCCGTGGCGCGCGCTCGCGAAATCCACGCGCTGATGCGGGAGGGCGCGATCGACGGCCTCTCGATCGGTTTCCGCTCCGAAAAGGCCCGCACCGAGCCGCGCAGCGGCCTGCGCCGGCTCGAGCGGATCGACCTCTGGGAAATCTCGATCGTCACCTTCCCGATGCTGCCGCAGGCGCGCGTCTCCGCCGTCAAGGCGCTGCGCGCCGCGCAGGCCGTGACCCAGGCCGCTTTCACCCACGCCGACTTCGCCTGATTCCCAACCGTTCCACCCGAGGAGAGACCATGACCACTGCCAACCACGCTCCCGAAAGCAAGGCGGCCGGCGCCGATCTGTCGCTGGCCTTCGACGACCTGCGCTACACGCTGGAGAGCTACCGCGTCAGCAATGACGAGCGCCTGGCTGAGATAGAGACCCGCCGCGGCATCGATCCGCTGACCGAGGAGAAGATGGCGCGGATGGATACCGCGCTCGACGACGCCATGCGCCGCATCGACCGTCTGACGCTCGACCGCAGCCGCCCGGCGCTCGGCCGCGACGAGCCGCGAGATCCCGTGGTCGCCGAGCACAAGGCTGCTTTCGCGGCCTATGTCCGCAGCGGCGAGGCGGGCGGGCTGAAGCGGCTGGAGGGCAAGGCGCTCTCGGCCGGTTCCGGTCCCGATGGCGGCTATCTCGCGCCCTCGACCGTCGAGAGCGAGATCCTGCGGCGCCTCGCCAGCGTCTCGCCGATCCGCTCGATCGCGACGGTGCGGACGATCTCGTCGGGCACCTACAAGAAGGCATTCTCGACCACCGGCCCGGCCTCCGGCTGGGTCGCGGAAGCAGCCGCTCGCCCGCAGACCGGCACGCCTGCGCTGGCCGAGCTCTCCTTCCCGGCGATGGAGCTCTATGCCATGCCGGCGGCGACGCAGACCCTGCTCGACGACGCGATCGTCAATATCGACCAGTGGATCGCCGAAGAGGTCGAGAGTGCGTTTGCCGAACAGGAGGGCGCCGCCTTCGTCATCGGCGACGGCATCGACAAGCCCAAGGGCTTTCTGGCCTATCCGACGGTGGCCGAGGCGAGCTGGAGCTGGGGCAATATCGGCGTGCTCAACACCGGCGTCGCTGGCAGTTTCGCGGCATCCAACCCTTCCGACATCCTGGTCGATCTCGTCTATGCGCTGAAGGCCGGCTATCGCCAGAACGCCTCCTTCGTGATGAACCGCAAGACGCAAGCCACCGTCCGCAAGTTCAAGGACTCGACGGGCCAGTATCTCTGGCAGCCGCCGAGCTCGGTCGGCGCGCCGGCGACGCTGCTCGGCTTCCCGCTGGTCGAGGCGGAGGACATGCCCAACATCGCCAACAACGCGGTCTCGCTCGCCTTCGGCGATTTCCGGCGCGGCTATCTCGTGGTCGACCGGGCGGGCGTGCGCATCCTGCGCGATCCCTACTCCGCCAAGCCCTATGTGCTGTTCTACACGACCAAGCGCGTCGGCGGCGGCGTGCAGGACTTCGCGGCGATCAAGGGGCTGAAGTTCGCGGTCTGAGCGAACTCGGCCGGCGATGCGGCGGGATGGGGCATCGTGCCCCGTCCTCAGCGTGCGAACCACCAGCTGTAGCCCGCGGCCGGTGCGCGAATCGCATCCTGCCGCTGCTGGGTATCCAATGCGAGCAGACGGGCCGCGGCCTCGGTAATCCAGCTGCGGTGCTCGCTGATGGGCGTGATCGCGGTGAATCCGCCGCAAATGCTGCGAATACGCGAACTCAACGGGCCGCTCGACCAGCTGACGATGCCGACGAGGTCTCGCGAATGTGAATCTCCGCGCAGCACGGGGCCACCTGAATCACCACGGCAGGCGCCGGCGCCCGGGCTTTCGCCCTTGGCGTCGGCATCGACCGCGACCTTGACGGTGTTTTGCGTGGTGTAGTTGCCGGCATTGACCAGGCGGGTCTCGCGCAGGCGTCGCGCCGTCGACTTGTTGGTCTCGATCGAGAGGCCGAAGCCCGCCATGGTCACGCTCTCGCCCTGCCAGAGCCCGCCGCCCAGCGTCACCGGCTCGATGTCTGCAGGCAGCGGCGCGGCCAGGCGCAGCATGGCGAGATCGGCGCCGGGCTGGGTGCGCGGCGTCGTGCCGGGCACGAAGGTCGGATGCGGCAGCACCGCGACGACGGCATGGCGTCGGGCGCGGAAACGCGGGTCCAGGCTGACCACGCTGACCGCGCCGCCGCCCATCAGGCAGTGAGCCGCCGTCAGGACGAGTTCCGGCGCGATGACGGCGCCCGAGCAGAGCTCGCCGCGGCTGGTTTCGACCCGCAGCGTCGAGGCCCGTGCCCCGCGCACGTCGCGCGAGGTCGTGCCGCCGACGACGGCCAAGGCCGGCGAAGCGATCGCGACGAGCGCGGTGGCGAGAACGAAGGCAGATGCACGCGATGTCATGAGCAGGACCAGATGGACGAACCGTTTCAATCTATGGGTTGGCGCGCCGCAGTCCAGCCTTTCCGTCAGCGGCCTTGTGTCCAGGAGGCGCTCTGGCCCCATCGCGACAGCGTGCCGTCGATCC
The DNA here is from genome assembly GCF_001298265.1 of Allobosea vaviloviae. Lineage (GTDB taxonomy): Bacteria > Pseudomonadota > Alphaproteobacteria > Rhizobiales > Beijerinckiaceae > Allobosea > Allobosea vaviloviae_B. Next base: position 136,824 of record NZ_LGSZ01000040.1, read on the forward strand.
AGCTGCGCTGCGGCGCGACCAGCACGCCCTGGCTCAGAAGGCCGCAGCTCTTGCCCGCAGGGCCGGTCGACCAGCTCGTGACGGCGACGATCGCGCCATCGGCTGATGTCATCGGGCCGCCGGAATCGCCCTGGCAGGCGCCTGGGCCGGGGCGCTTGCCGGCGCCTCCCGCATCCGTCGCCCAGAGCAGGATCCGTCCGGGGCCGTAGGGCTCGATGGCGACCAGATCGGCCGAGCGATAGAGCCCGGTGCTGCGCGCCTCGCCTTCGCGCGCCACGCCATAGCCGGCCAGCGCAACGGCTGCTCCGGCGCGCGGCGCGGGACCATCGACCAGCGCGGCCGGGACGAAACGTGACGGCAGCGCCTCGCCAAGCCGGATCAGCGCGAGATCGATCGAGCGCTGCCGCGCCGCGACGGCGTTGGCCCTGAATTCGGGATGGACCGCGACGGAGGCCGGCGCGATCAGCACCGGCTCGCCGCCGCCATCCTTCCAGTGGATGCGCAGCTCCGTGCCGCCTGCGGCGCAATGAGCGGCGGTCAGGATCGTCCGCGCCGACAGGACGATGCCGGTGCAGACGCCGCCGCGCGCATTCAGGACCATCAGCGTCGAGCCGGCGCCAGGCCCGCCCTCGCGGCCGCCGACGACGGAGCTGGCCGGGCTCGCGGCCAGTGCAAGGCCGCAAGCGAACGCGGCCAAGGCGATCAAACGTCCGACGCGCATCGGCGCTCCTCCTGAAGGGAGCGCTGGATACCGCGTCACCCCTCGGAATTGAACCCTGAATCGGAGCGATGATGACACCGCTTGCCCTGACCCCGCCGGCGCAGGAGCCGGTCTCGCTCCCGGAAGCCAGGATGTTCCTGCGCCTCGACCAGACGGACGAGGACGAACTGCTGGGCACCCTGATCACGGCCGCGCGCCTCATGGTTGAGGCGGCGTCAGGCCGTTGCCTGGTCGATCAGGCCTGGCGCATCGTCATCGACCGCTGGCCCGACAGTGGCGAGATCCGCCTGCCGCTCTCGCCGCTCAGTGCGATCACCGCCGCGCGCGTCTATGACGTGCTGGGCGCGGCGCAGGACGTCGCCCCCGGCGCCTTGCAGCTCGACACGGCCGCCGATCCGCCGCTGGTGCGGATCGTGGCGGAGGTGCCCGAGATTGGCCGATCCCGTAGCGCGATCGAGATCGACGTCGTCGCCGGCTTCGGCGCAACGGCCGCCGCCGTACCGGCGCTGCTGCGGCAGGCGGTGCTGCGGCTGGCCACGCGCTGGTTCGAGCGGCGCGGCGATGTCGTCGGCCGCGATGCGCAGGCACTGCCGCCCGAGATCATGGCGCTGATCGCGCCGTTTCGCCGCGCGAGGCTTTGAGCCATGGCGGAACAGCGAGGCGAGGGCGCGACGATCGGCGCGCTGCGGCGTCGGCTCGTGCTCGAGGCAGCCGTGACGGCGCCCGACGGGCTCGGCGGGACGACGCAGACCTATGACACGGTGGCCGCGCTCTGGGCGCAGGTCGAATTTCTGTCGGGCCGCGAGCATTGGCGCCGGGGCAGGCCGGAACAGGCCGCCACCCATCGCGTCACCATGCGCTGGCGCCCCCATGTCGATGCAGGCCAACGCCTGCGCGACGGCGAGCGCATCTTCGACATCCGCGCGGTCGCCGATCCCGATGGCAGCCGGCGACGGCTGGTCTGCCTGGTGCAGGAGATCACGCCATGAGCGACGCAATCCCCGCATTGCGTGCCGCGATCCAGGCGCGGCTCGAATCCGACGCTGGCCTCACGGCACTGCTCGGCGCCGGCCGCATCCATGACGAGGCGCCGCGCGCCGCGCGCGGCGTCTATGTCGTCCATGGCGATATCGAGGCGCGCGACTGGTCGACCGGCAGCGACAGCGGCTGCGAACAGGATCTCGGCCTCACCGTCTGGGCTGCCGAAAGCAGCTCGTCGCGTCAGGCGCTGGAGGCGGCGGCACTCGTCGTCGGGGCGCTGAACGAGGCGCCGCTGACGCCGGCCGGGCACGCCTTGATCAACCTGCGCTGGCAATCGAGCCGGCTGGCGCGCGACCCAGCGACCGGGCTCGCCTTCGTGGCGATCCGCTTCCGCGCCGTGACCGAGACGCTCTGATTCCCTGAACACTGACAAGGAGACGCCGGATGTCGGCACAAAAAGGCAAGGACCTGCTGCTCAAGGCAGCGGATGCGGATGGGGCCTTCGTCACGGTCGCAGGCCTCCGCGCCCGCCAGATCGCCTTCAACGCGGAAACGGTGGACGTGACCCATTCCGAATCGGCCGGTCGCTGGCGCGAATTGCTCGCCGGTGCGGGCATGCGGCGCGCCGCGATCAGCGGCGCCGGCATCTTCAAGGACGAGGCGTCGGACGCGCTGGTGCGCCAGATCTTCTTCGATGGGGCGATCCGCGACTGGCAGGTGATCGTGCCCGATTTCGGCACCGTCACCGGCGCGTTCCAGCTGTCGAGCCTGGAATATCGCGGCGACCATGCCGGCGAGGTCACCTTCGACCTCTCGCTGGAATCGGCCGGCCAGCTCGCCTTCACACCGCTTTGAGGAGCCGGTCATGATCAACCGCTACCGGGGCGAGACCGCCCTGATGGTCGAGGGCGAGCCGCGGCCGATGCGCCTGACGCTGGGCGCTCTAGCCGAGCTCGAGCACGCCTTCTCCGTCGACAGCCTCCCCGCCCTGGGTGAGCGCTTCGCCGGAGGGCGGCTCTCGGCGCGCGACGTGACGCGCATCCTGACGGCGGGCCTGCGTGGCGCCGGCGGCAGGGTCAGCGAGGACGAGGTCGCGGCGCTGGCCTTCGATGGCGGCCTGAACGGGGCGATCAAGGCGGCGATCGGGCTGCTCGACGCAACCTTCGGCGATCCGGCCGAGGCCTCGGCTGCGGAGGCCGGGGACGTCAGCCGCCCTCCGCAGCCGCCGGCGACCTGAGTCAGCCGGCGGCGCCAACGCCCTTTCCCTGGCGCGAGGTCATGGCCTTCGGACTCGGCCGGCTCGGCTGGCCGCCGGACGCCTTCTGGGCCGCGACGCCGCGCGAGATCGGCGCCGCGCTGCGGGCTCACCAGCGGGCCGATGCCGACGCCGCGCCAGGTCGGGAGGCGCTTCACGCGCTGATGGCCGCCCATCCCGACGCCTGACGCAGGCGTCCCACGATCCCAGAATGCGAGGTTCGCCATGCCTGAAGACGACGTCGTCCTGTCCTCCCGCTTGTCCGACATGCGGGCGCTCGGATCGCTGACGCAAAGCCTCAGCAAATCCGCCGACAGCTTCGGCAAGTCGATCACCAACGCCTTCGCCAAGGGCATCATCGAGGGCAAGCGCTTCGAGGACGTATTGCGCAGCGTCGGCCGCTCGATCACCGAGACGCTGCTGAAATCGGCGCTGAAGCCGCTTCAGACCGGGCTGTCGAGCCTGCTCGGCACCGGGCTGAAGAGCCTGACGGGCTTATTCACAGGCGGCCTGGGCGGCTTCGGTGGCGGCGGCGGTGTGCCGGTGATGCCTTTCGCCGAGGGTGGCGTCATCGCTTCGCCCGCCTTCTTCCCAATGGGACGAGGTCTCGGCCTGATGGGCGAGCGCGGCGCGGAGGCGATCCTGCCGCTGTCGCGCGGTGCCGACGGCCGGCTGGGCGTGCGCGCCTCGGGGCAGCAGGAGCGCCGGGCGCTCAGCGTCGTCGTTCAGGTCTCCACGCCCGATGCCGACAGCTTCCGCCGCTCGGAGGCGCAGGTCTCCGCCGCGATCGCACGGGCCGTGGCCCGCGGCAGCCGCGCCCTGTGAGAGGCCAAACGCGATGACCGATTTCCACGAGATCCGCTTCCCGACCGACATCGCGCGCGGTGCGCGCGGTGGGCCGGAGCGGCTGACCCAGATCGTCACGTTGGCGTCGGGGCGCGAGGTCCGCAACAGCCGCTGGGCCCATTCGCGCCGACGCTACGATGCCGGCGTCGGCATCCGCACGCTCGATGCGCTGGCGGCCGTCGTCGCCTTCTTCGAGGAGCGGCGCGGCCGACTCTACGGCTTCCGCTGGCGCGATCGGCTCGACTGGAAGAGCGGCCCGCCATCCCAGGCGCATGCTGCGACGGACCAGGTCATCGGCACCGGCAACGGCGTGACCGCGACCTTCCAGCTCTGCAAGCACTACGGCACGGGCATCGCGACCTATCGCCGGCCGATCACCAAGCCCCTGCCGGGCGAGGTGCTGGTCGCGGTCGATGGCGCCGCCGTCGACCCCGCGCATGTCGCCTCCGACGCCACGACCGGGATCGTCACTTTCGCCGCCGGGCATCCGCCGGGGCCGGGCGCCGTGGTGAGCGCCGGCTTCCTCTTCGACGTGCCGGTGCGCTTCGACATCGACGCGATCGAGGTCGATCTGTCGGCGTTCGAGGCCGGCGAAATCCCCCGCATCCCGATCGTCGAGATCATGCCGTGAGGTCTTTCCCATGCGCGACATCCCATCCGCACTCGCCGCCCATCTTGAGGAGGGCGCGACCACGCTGTGCCGTTGCTGGAGCCTGACCCGCCGCGACGGCGTCGTGCTCGGCTTCACCGACCATGACGGGCCTCTGTCCTTCGACGGCATCACGTTTGCGGCGACGACCGGGCTCGAGGCGGCCGAGACGACGGCCGAGCTTGGCTTCGCCATCGGCGGCGGGGAGGTCTCGGGCGCCTTCGCGGCGATTGGCCTGAACGAAGCCGATCTGGCGCGCGGGCTCTACGACGATGCCCGTATCGCGATCTGGCTGGTGAACTGGGCCGACATCGCCCAGCGCCTGCTGCTGGAAACCGGCTTCGTCGGCGAGATCAGGCGCGGCGATCTCGGCTTCACCGCCGAGGTGAGGGGGCTCGCCAAGGCCTTCGACGAGGAGCGCGGCCGGCTCTACATGCGCTCCTGCGCAGCCGATCTCGGCGATGCCCGCTGTGGCGTGACGCTCGTGGCGGTTACGGCCAGCGTCGCGACCAGCGATGGCCGCCTCGGGCTGACGGCCCCTGCTCTCGCGGCTTTCGCCGACGGGCATTTCACCGGCGGGCGCCTCGTCTTCACCGGCGGCGGCAATGTCGGCTTCTCGACCGAGGTGAAGCGGCATGGTGCTGCTGGCGGCCTCGTCGCGCTCCAGCTCTGGCAGGCGCCGCCGGCACCCATCGCGCCTGGCGATGCCTTCACCGTCTCGCCCGGCTGCGACAAGAGCTTCGCCACCTGCCAGGCGAAATTCGGAAATAGCATCAACTTCAGGGGCTTCCCGCACATCCCCGGTAACGACTTCATCATCGGCGGCGTCAGGCCGGGCGACGGCGCGCTCGATGGCGGGAGCCTGTTCCGATGACCGCTCCCGTTTCGCGGGCCGATATCGTCGAGGCCGCCCGGTTCTGGCTCGGCACGCCCTATCATCACCAGGCCTCGCTGCGCGGCGTCGGCTGCGACTGCCTCGGGCTGGTGCGCGGCGTCTGGCGCGATCTCTACGGCCCGGAGCCTGAAACCCCGCCGCCCTATTCGCAGAGTTGGGCCGAAAGTCTCGGGCCGGAAGGTCTTGGCGCCGAAACGCTCGCTGCGGCGGCCTTGCGTCATCTGCAGCCGGTGGCGCGTGGCGCCGAGCGTCCCGGCGACGTGCTGCTGTTCCGCTGGCGATCGCATTTGCCGGCCAAGCACTGCGCCATCCTCAGCGAACCCGACCGCATCGTGCATGCCCATGACGGCGCGCAGGTCAGCGAGGTCGCGTTCTCCTCGTGGTGGCGGCGGCATCTCAGCCACGCCTTTTCCTTTCCTGGAGTGACCGACTGATGGCCACGCTTCTTCTGCAGGTCGCCGGCAGCGCGCTCGGCACGGCGCTGGGCGGCCCGATCGGCGCCGTCATCGGCCAGGCCATCGGCGGCATCGCCGGCGCGCGGATCGACCAGTCGCTGCTCGGCGGCTCGGGAGGCACGCGCAGGGTCGAGGGGCCGCGCCTCACTGAAATCGATGGTCTCGCATCGAGCGAGGGCGCCGCGATTCCGCGCGTCTATGGTCGTTCCCGCATCGGCGGACAGTTGATCTGGGCGACGCGCTTCGAGGAGGAGATCAAGGTCTCGGTGACCCGCACCAAGAGCGGCGGCAAGGGCAGCCCGAAGCAGAAAACGGTCGAGACCACCTACAGCTACTACGCCAATCTCGCCATCGGCCTGTGCGAGGGGCGCATCGCCTTCGTCCGCCGCATCTGGGTCGATGGCCGCGAACTCGACGTTACCACCGTCACCATGCGCGTCCATGACGGCGATGAGGGGCAGGAGGCCGACCCGCTCATTGCCGCCAAGGAGGGCGGCGCGGCGCCGGCCTATCGTGGCCTCGCCTATGTCGTGTTCGAGCGCTTTCCGCTTGGCGATTACGGCAATCGCGTGCCGCAATTCGCCTTCGAAGTCGTGCGCGCCGTCGAGGGCCTCGGCGGCATGATCCGCGCCGTGACCCTGATCCCGGGCGCCAGCGAGTTCGTCTACGAGATGCGTGCGGTCAGCCATGAGCCGGAGCCGGGCGTGACCGAGAGCCTGAGCCGCCACCAGCTCTATGGCGGTTCGGACGTGGATACCGCGCTTGGCCACCTCATCGCGCTCTGCCCGAACCTGCGGCGCGTCTCGCTCGTCGTCTCCTGGTTCGGCGACGATCTCCGGGCCGGCGACTGCAAGCTGTCGCCGCGCGTCGAGATCGCCCACAAGCCGACCACGGGCGCGGAATGGGCCGTTGCCGGGTTGGATCGTTCGACCGCACGCGTCGTCAGCGAGGTCGGCGGCAAGCCGGCCTTCGGCGGGACGCCCTCGGATGCAAGCGTGATCAGGTTGATCCGTCGCCTGCGCGACGATTACGGTCTCGAGGTCGTGCTCTATCCCTTCGTGATGATGGACATCCCGGCCGGCAACGCGCTGCCCGATCCGGCGAGCGGCGGCGCAGGTCAGCCGCAATATCCCTGGCGCGGCCGCATCACCTGCACTCCGGCGCCGGGCAGCCCCGGTAGCGTCGATGGTACGGCGGGCGCGCAGGCGCAGGTCGCGGCCTTCCTCGGCTCGGTCTCCGCCGCCGACATGTCGGCGGGTGGCGAGCAGATCGCCCGCGCCAGCCCCGATGAATGGAGCTACAGCCGCTTCGTCATGCACTATGCGATGCTGGCTCAGGCGGCAGGGGGCGTTGATGGATTCGTGCTCGGTTCGGAACTGCTCGGCCTGACGCGGGTGCGCGGCATGGCCGGCTATCCGATGGTGGACGGGCTCGTCGGCCTCGCAGCCGAGGTCGCGACGCTGCTGCCTGCCGCCACGCTGACCTATGCCGCCGATTGGACCGAATACGGCGCCCATGTTCGCAACGGCGGGCAGGACGTGACCTTCCCGCTCGACCCGCTCTGGGCCTCGCCGGCCATCGGCGCGATCGGCATCGATTTCTACCCGCCGCTGTCGGACTGGCGCGACACCAGCGATCATACCGACACGGCCATCGCCAGCGGGCCGAGCGATCTGGCCTATCTCCGCGCCCGCCTGAACTCCGGCGAGGCGCATGACTGGTACTATGCCGATGCCGCCGGCCGCCTCGCCCAGACGCGCCTGCCGATCGCGGATGGCGCCCATGGCAAGCCCTGGATCTTCCGCCAGAAGGATCTCGTCGGCTGGTGGAGCAATCCGCATGTCGAGCGCCTCAGTGGCGCGGAGACCGTCGCGACAAGCTTCGTGCCCGGCGCCAAGCCGATCTGGCTCACCGAGATCGGGATTCCCGCCGTCGACAAGGGGGCCAATGCCCCCAACGTCTTCCCCGACGCGAAGTCGGCCGAGAGCGGCTATCCGCATTTCTCCAGCGGCGCGCGCGACGATCTCGTCCAGGCGCGCGGGTTGGAGGCGATCATCTCCGGCTTCGATCCGGCGCGCGAGGGCTTCGAGGCCAGTCGCAACCCGGTGCATCCGGTCACAGGTATCCGCATGATCGACCCGGCCAACATCGTCGTCTGGAGCTATGACGCGCGGCCATTCCCCGCCTTTCCCGATCTCGGGGGCATCTGGGCTGATGGCGCCAGCTACGACACCGGCCATTGGCTCAATGGACGCATCGAGGGCACGCCGGTCGATCGCCTGCTGCGCCGCATCCTGGCCGATTTCGGCTTGCCGGCAGCTGACGAGACCGCAGTCGACAGCTTCCTCGACGGCTATGTGCTGGATCGTCCGATGTCCGCGCGCCAAGCGATCGAGCCGCTTGCGCAGGCCTTCGGCTTCGACGCGACGATGAGCGCCGGGCGCCTGCGCTTCCATGGCCGGGCCGGCACGGTGGCGCGGGGCCTCGCCGATGACGACCTGGTCCGCGATGGCGATGGCCGCCCCTACGAGCTGCGGCGCGCCCAGGAGAGCGAGCTGCCGCTCGAACTGCGCCTCGCCTTCAGCGACGCCGAGGGGGACTATCGCGCCAGCGCCGCTCGCTCGCGCCGGCTGGCGGGGGCCGCCCGTCGCGAGGTCGCCGTCGAGACGGCAATCGTCACGAGGCCGGCCGAGGGCCAGCGCCTCGCCGACCAGCGCCTGCAGGAGGAATGGGCCGGTCGCGAGACACTGGAGATCGAACTCTCGCCGCGCTGCCTCGCCCTCGAACCGGGCGATGTCGTCACCGTTCCGGTCGATGGACAGGAGCGCCTCTTCCGCCTGACCCGGATCAGCGACGGCCCAAGCCGGAAGGCGAGCGCGCGGGCCGTCGAGCCGGCGATCTATCGCAGCAGCGGCGTGCCCAGCCTGCCGCGCCCACCGCGAACCGCGCCGGCGCTGCCTGGTCGCCCGCTGGTCATACCCCTCGCTCTGCCGATCGTGCGGACGCAACCGCCGCCGCTTCTCTCGCTGGCAGCCTTTGCTTCGCCCTGGCCGGGCGCGCTCGCGGTCTGGCAAGCCGACGGTGCCGGCCAGTTCGAGCTGCTGCGGCTGATCGAGGCGCCCGCCATCGTCGGCGAGACTGTGAGCGCGCTGGCGCCGGGGCCGCTCTGGCGCAGCGATGGTCGCGCCGTGCTCGATGTCCGCCTGCGCGGCGGCGTGCTCGCCTCGGTCACGCCTGAAGCCGCGCTCGCCGGAGCCAATGCGCTGGCGCTTCTCGACGCGGCCGGCGAGGTCGAGATCGTGACGGCCTCGACCGTCGAGCTGATCGGCCCGCAGCGTTTCCGGCTGTCTGGGCTGGTGCGCGGCCTCGCGGGGTCGGAGGCCGCAGCCACTCGCAGCCTGCCGGGCGGCTCGCGAATCGTGGTTCTCGACGGGGCGGCTGTGACCTTGACCGACGACCTTGCCGATCTCGGGCAGGAGCGGCGCTACCGCATCGGTCCGATCCAGCGCGATGTCGGCGACCCGTCCATGGTGGATCTCACGGCCGCTGCGAGCGTGGCGGCGCTGCTGCCGCTGGCGCCGGTGAGGCCCTGGGCGCGCCGGATCGACGGTGCGATCGCGATCGGCTGGATCAGGCGCACGCGCATCGATGGCGATTCCTGGGAGCTTGCCGAGGTGCCGCTCGGCGAAGAGGCGGAACTCTACGAAATCGCGATCCTGGACGGCGACACCGAACGGCGGCGGATCAGGACGACGGCCCCGGCCTGGACCTATCCGGCGGCGCTCGAGATCGCCGACTTCGGCGGGATGCAGCCCGAGATCGAAATCGTGATCGCACAACTCAGTGTTGTAGTCGGGCGCGGCCATGAATGGCGTGGACGCGTCCCCGTGCGCTGACTTAGTCTCGCGCTACGCAGCATTCATGGCGCGTTCACGCGTGCGGGATTAGTCCATGTCGATGATGCCCGTCGAAACCATCTTTGCTATGACGCTTCTGGCGACGCCGCTGCCGATCGTCCATATCGACAGTCAGGAGCCGATGTCCTGCCTGTCGGCCGACGAGACCCGCGACGCCGTCGCCGAGGGGCGCGTCATCCAGCCGGCTCAGGCCTCCCGCCATGCGAGACAGGCTGCGCCGGGCGAGGTCGTGCGCATCCGGCTTTGCCGGCAGGGCGATGACTATGTCTATGTGGTGACGACGTTGAAGCGCGACGGGCGAGTCGCCCGCGTGACGCTTGAAGGACAGTCGGGCAAGGTCGGGACGATTCGCTGACCGACATCCGCCGACCTACCGCCAACAGGAGCTGACCCACCGTGAGACTGCTCGTCGTCGAGGACGACAAGGACCTCAACCGCCAGATCGTCACCGCGCTTGAGAATGCCGGCTATGCCGTCGACAAGGCTTTCGACGGCGAGGAGGGGCTGTATCTGGGCGAGACCGAGCCCTATGACGCGGTGATCCTCGATCTCGGCTTGCCGAAGGTCGATGGTGTCTCCGTGCTGCAGGGCTGGCGGCGCGCCGGCAAGATCATGCCCGTGCTGATCCTGACCGCGCGCGACCGCTGGAGCGACAAGGTCGCGGGCTTCGACGCCGGCGCCGACGACTACGTCACCAAGCCGTTCCATGTCGAGGAGCTGTTGGCGCGCGTGCGGGCGCTTTTGCGTCGCGCCGCCGGTCACGCCACCTCCGAACTCGTCTGCGGTCCCGTCAGGCTCGACACGCGGGCGAGCCGCGTCGTCGTCGATGGCAATCCGATCAAGCTGACTTCGCATGAATACCGGCTGCTGGCCTATCTGATGCATCATCAGGGCCGCGTGGTCTCGCGCACCGAGCTCGTCGAGCATCTCTACGATCAGGATTTCGACCGCGATTCCAACACGATCGAGGTCTTCGTCGGCCGTCTGCGCAAGAAGCTCGGCGTCGAGGTCATCGAGACCGTGCGCGGCCTGGGTTACATCGCCGCTGCACCCGAAAAGGTCTGATTCCGGCAGATGCCGTTCCGGTCGCATCGCTATTCGCTCGGCGCGCGGCTGTTCCTCTCGGCGGCGATCTGCTGCGCCCTGGTGCTGCTCCTGGCCGGATTCGGCCTGACGACGTTCTATCGCCGCTCGGCCGAGCGAGGCTTCGACGAGCGCCTCAGCGTTTATGTCAAAGAGCTGATCGCCGACCTCGCCGCCCCGCCCGAGACGGAGCGCCAGGCGATCGGCGATCTCGGCGAGCCGCGCTTCGACCTGCCGCTCTCGGGCTGGTACTGGCAGATCATCCGGCTCGACGGCGAGCGGCCGACCATCCGGGCATCGCGCTCCCTCGTCGGCGGGCAACTGCCCAAGCTTCTCGACCAGCCGATCGCGCCCAATGCACGGGGCCTGCGCGAAAGCTACATTTCCGGCCCCGACGACCGCTCGCTACGCATCCTCGAACGCGAGATCGATGTCGGCGAGGATGGCCGATTCACGGTCGCCGTCGCCGCCCCCTCGGATGAGATCGACGCCGATATCCGCGACTTCCGGCTGGCGCTGACCATGACCTTCGTCCTGCTGGGACTGGCCTTGGTCGCCTCCACCATCGCCCAGGTTCGTTTCGGCCTGCGTCCTCTCGTGCGCCTGGGCGCCGCCGTCGGCATGGTGCGTACCGGCGAGAAGCCGCGCATCATCGGCCAGTATCCTCCCGATCTCGCTCCCCTGGCCGGCGAACTCAACCAGCTCATCGACGCCAATCACGAGATCCTCGACCGCGCCCGCACCCAGGTCGGCAATCTCGCCCACGCCCTCAAGACGCCGCTTAGCGTGATGCTGAACGAGGCCGAGGCCGATGGCGGCGAGGGGCAACTGCCCCAGACGGTGAAGAGCCAGGCTGCGATCATGCGCGATCAGGTCCAGTACTATCTCGACCGCGCCCGTGCGGCGGCGCTCTCGGGCGCGCTCGGCGGCGTCACCGAGGTGGCGCCCGCGCTCGATGCCCTGATCCGCACCTTCACCAAGATCTCTCAGGGCAGGGGCATCGCTGGCAGCCACAGTGTCCCGGCGCGCGTCCGGTTCCGCGGCGAGAAGCAGGATTTCGAGGAAATGCTGGGCAACCTGCTCGACAACGCCTTCAAATGGGCAAAGGCGACCGTCGAGGTTTCGCTGGCGGCCCCGGAAGAAGGCAAGCCCGGCCAGATCGTCCTGCTGATCGACGATGACGGGCCAGGCCTGCCGGAGGAGGCCTTGGCCGATGTCCTGAAGCGCGGCCGGCGGCTCGACGAGGCGACGCCTGGCTCGGGGCTGGGCCTAGCGATCGTGGTCGATCTCGCCAAGCTTTACGGCGGAGAGCTGTCCTTGCAGCGTTCGCCGTTGGGTGGCCTGCGAGCCTGCCTCGTCCTGCCCTCCGTCTGAGCCATGTGCCCGCGTGACCCTTTGTCGCCATCTTCGGACATGAAGCCGGACCCGTCTTTGGCTAAGACCTCTCCATGCTGATCTGGATTATCTTCGCGGTCATGACGGGGGCGGCGATCTTCGCCCTGCTCTGGCCGCTCAGCCATGGCCGCGTCGCCGCCCTGGCCGATGCGTCCGATGCGACGAGCCTCTACCGGGCCCAGCTCGGCGAGATCGACCGTGATCTGGCGCGCCGGCTGATCGGGCCTGGCGAGGCAGAGGCTGCACGCGCCGAGGCGGCTCGGCGCCTGTTGCGTGCCTCCGGCGATGAAACCGACCCGGCCGGCGAGACTGAATCCTCGTTGCGCCGCCGCCGCGCCACCTCCGCCCTGGCTCTCTCCTGCGTGCCGCTGCTGGCGCTGCTGGTCTATGGTGCCTATGGCTCGCCGGGAAACCCGGACCAGCCTTTGTCGGCGCGGTTGCAGGCCGATCCGTCGCGTCAGGATTTCGCGCTGGCGTTGTCGCGGATCGAGACTCACCTCGCCAACAACCCCTCGGACGCCAAGGGCTGGTCGGTGATCGCGCCGGTCTATCTGCGTCAGGGTCGCTATGACGATGCGGCCAACGCGTTTGCTGCCGCGATCCGGCATGGCGAGCCGAATTCCGAGGCGCTGGCGGGCCTGGGCGAGGCACGCACGCTGGCGGCCGGCGGCGTCGTCACGGCTTCGGCCCGCGAGAGCTTCGCCGAAGCCGTCAAGCTCGACCAAGAGAATGCCCGCGCCCGCTTCTTCCTCGCCATTGGCAAGGAGCAGGACGGGGATGCGCCGGCTGCGATCACGGCTCTGCGGGACCTGCTCGGCACCGCCGCACCCGATGCGCCCTGGAGTGCGGCCGTGCGCCAGCGCCTCGAGCGGCTCGAAGCGGAAACCGCAGGCAGCGCGATCACCTCACTGGCCCCCGCCGACCGTCAGGCCGCGATCCGCACCATGGTCGACGGGTTGGCGCAGCGCCTGAAGGCCGGCGGTGGCACGCTTCCGGAATGGACGCGGCTGATCCGCTCGCAGGTCGTCCTCGGGGACAGGACCGCCGCCATGGACGCTCTGGCCATGGCGCGCGAGCGCCTCACGGATGCGGCCGCGCTCGCGGAACTCGATGCGCTTGCGGTCGAACTCTCGCTGAAGGAGACGGCGCCATGACCGCAGCCGAGCAGCCCCGCGCCATGGCCCCGAAACGACGGCTGACCCGAAAACAGCGGCGGCTCGTGCTGATCGGCGCCGCGGGTACCGTGCTCTGCCTTGCGGCAGGCCTCGTGCTGTTCGCGCTGCGCGACACGATCGTGTTCTTCTACGGGCCGACGGAGATCGCCGAGAAGGGCGTCGCGCCGGGAACCCGCATGCGCCTCGGCGGGCTGGTCGAGAAGGACTCCGTCGTGCGCGGACCCGGGCAGCGTGTCGTCTTCTCGATCACCGACAGCCGCACCGCGATCAAGGTCAGCTATGACGGGCTGCTGCCCGACCTTTTCCGCGAGGGGCAGGGCGTCGTCACCGAGGGCGTGTTCCAGGGGGCAGGGCAGTTCCGTGCCGATTCCGTCCTGGCCAAGCATGACGAGACCTATATGCCGCGCGAGGTCGCCGACACGCTGAAGAAGCAGGGGCATTGGCAGCCCGACGCCGGGACGTCGGCACCGCAGGCTGCGCCGACGCCTCAGGTCACACAGTGAGGCGCGCATGATCGTCGAGATCGGCCATTTCGCGCTGGCGCTCGCGCTTGGCGTCGCCGTCGTGCAGGCGCTTGTGCCGCTCTGGGGCGTCGCGCGTCAGGACAGGGCGCTGGCCGGCGTCGGCTCCGCTGCGGCGATCACCTGCTTCCTGCTGGTCGCGCTGTCCTTCTGCGCGCTCGTCATCTCCTATGTGCGCTCCGATTTCTCGGTCGAGAACGTCGTCGCCAACTCGCATTCGACGCAGCCGCTGATCTACAAATTGACCTCCGTCTGGGGCAACCATGAGGGCTCGATGCTGCTCTGGGTGCTGATCCTGACGCTGTTCGGCGCTCTGGTGGCGATGTCGCGGCGCTCCCTGCCGGTCAGGCTGCGGGCGGGGACGCTGGCCGCGCAGGGCATGGTGGCGGTCGCCTTCCTCGCCTTTACCCTGCTGACCTCGAACCCGTTCCGCCGGCTGGTTCCGGCCCCGCCCGACGGGCAGGATCTCAACCCGATCCTGCAGGATCTCGGCCTCGCGATCCATCCGCCGCTGCTCTATGTCGGCTATGTCGGCTTCTCCATCACCTATGCCTTCGCGGTCGCAGCCCTGATCGACGGCCGCATCGATGCGGTCTGGGCCCGCGCCGTGCGGCCCTGGACGCTGCTGGCCTGGGTCTTCCTGACACTGGGCATCGCGATGGGCTCCTACTGGGCCTATTACGAACTCGGCTGGGGCGGCTGGTGGTTCTGGGATCCGGTCGAGAACGCCTCGCTGATGCCCTGGCTCGCCGGCACGGCGCTGATCCATTCCACCGTGGTGATGGAGAAGCGCGACGCGCTGAAGGTCTGGACCATCCTGCTGGCGATCCTGACCTTCTCGCTGTCGCTGCTCGGCACATTCATCGTCCGCTCCGGCGTGCTGACCTCGGTGCATTCCTTCGCCAGCGACCCGTCGCGGGGTCTCTTCATCCTCGGCATCCTCGTCTTCTTCGTCGGCGGCTCGCTGGCGCTCTTCGCCTGGCGCGCGCCGCTGCTCCGGCAGGGCGGCCTGTTCGCGCCGGTCTCGCGGGAAGGCGCGCTCGTCGTCAACAATGTCTTCATCGCCACCGCCTGCGCCACCGTCTTCATCGGCACGCTCTATCCGCTCGTGCTGGAGATGCTCACCGGAGACAAGATCTCGGTCGGTCCGCCCTTCTTCAACGCGACTTTCGTGCCGGTGCTGGTGCCGCTGCTGCTGGTCCTGCCGCTGGGCCAATCGCTCGCCTGGAAGCGCGGCGATCTGCTCGGCGCGGCGCAGCGCAACCTCGCCGCGTTCGGGCTCGCGATCCTGGTCGCCCTGGTCATGATCGCCTGGTCCTGGGGCGGTCCGGTTCTGGCGCCGCTGGGCATCGGACTGGGCGTCTTCCTGGTCGCGGGCGCGGCCTTCGATCTCGGCGAGCGCATCGTCACGCGCGCCAGCGGCTGGTCGGCGATGCTGTCGCGGGCGAAAGGCCTGCCGCGCTCGGCCTGGGGCACCGCGCTCGCCCATGCCGGCGTCGGCCTGAGTGTCATCGGCATCGCGGCTGCCGCCTGGAGCACGGAGGCGATCGGCGTGCTCAAGCCGGGCGAGCGGATGACCAGCGGTCGCTACACGATCGTGCTGGAATCGGTCTTGCCGCGCAGCGGGCCGAATTTCCGCGCCGAGGTCGCGCGCTTCCAGCTCTTCTCCGGAAACCGCGAGCTTCAGCCGCTTGAGGCCGCCAAGCGCGTCTACACGGCCCGCTCGATGCCGACGACAGAGGCCGGCATCCGCACCGACGGGCTGAGCCAAGCCTATGTCGCGCTAGGCGAGCCGCAGGGCAATGGCGCCATCGCGGTCCGGCTCTATGACAAGCCGCTGATCCTGCTGATTTGGATTGGCGCCATCGTCATGGCCTTCGGCGGCGCGCTCTCTCTGACAGACCGGCGCTTCCGCCTGGCGGCGCCAAAGCGGGCGATCGCGCGCCCCGCCGCCATACAGCCGGCGGAGTGAACGCGATGCGCCCCGCCTCCATGCGCCGGCTTGTCCTCGCCGTCATGCTGGGCCTCGCCACGGCGGGGCCCGCCGTGGCGGTGCAGCCGGGCGAGATCCTTCCCGATCCAGCGATGGAGCAGCGGGCGCGGGCGATCTCGTCGGAACTGCGCTGCCTGGTTTGCCAGAACCAGTCGATCGACGATTCCGATGCGCCGCTCGCCAAGGATTTGCGCGTGCTCGTGCGCGAACGGCTGGTCGCCGGCGACAGCGACAGCGCGGTGCGCGATTTCGTCGTGGCGCGCTATGGCGACTTCGTGCTGCTGCGGCCGCCGCTCGACGTCAGGACGGCGCTGCTTTGGGGCGCGCCCTTCCTGATCCTGCTGGCAGCGCTGGGCTTCCTGTGGCGGCGGGGCAGGGCGATGGCCGCACCCGCTAGCGCGGCGCCGCTGTCCGAGGATGAACGTCGCCGGGTCGAGCGCCTGCTCGGCGACGAAGCTCCCTGAGCCGCCTCGACCCCGGCAGATGCAAATCGTTACCTTACAAAAACGTCATCTTCGGGCGAAACCGGCGTAACGCGCCGTCCGTCATGGTCCTCGTCACGAGCAGGGAAGGCCCTGCCGCAGATTTCGAGGTTCCGTCATGACGACCAACACAACCCCTTCACGCTCCATCCTGAAGCGCGGCGCCCTCCTTGCCGGCGCGGCCACCCTCGGCATCGGCCTCGCCGCCGGCCTCGCCGATGGCGCCCTGAAACTCGACCATCCCGCCTTCGCCCAGCCGATCCAGCTTTCCGGCGTTCAACCCCAGCTGCCCTCCTTCGCCGACATGGTCGAGAAGGTGAAGCCCGCCGTCGTCTCCGTGCGCGTCAAGCTCAAGGGCGATGGCGAGAGCGCCGATGACGATCAGGGCAGCCTCGACGACCTGCCGCCCGGCCTGCGACGCTTCTTCGAGCAGCAGCAGGGTCCGCGCGCCGCGCGTCCCGACCGGCCGAAGGCGCAGCAGGCCATGGCTCAGGGTTCGGGCTTCTTCATCAGCCAGGACGGCTATGTGGTGACCAACAACCACGTCGTCGAGAAGGCCTCGACCGTCCAGCTCGTCACCGACGACGGCAAGACCCTCGATGCCAAGGTGATCGGCACCGACCCGCGCACCGATCTGGCCCTGCTGAAGGTCAAGGACGGCAGCAATTTCCCCTTCGTCCAGCTCGCGCCCGGCAAGCCGCGCATCGGCGACTGGGTGCTGGCAGTCGGAAACCCCTTCGGCCTGGGTGGCACGGTTACGGCGGGCATCGTCTCGGCCCAGGGCCGCGACATCGGTTCGGGACCCTATGACGACTTCCTGCAGATCGACGCGGCCGTGAATCGCGGCAATTCCGGCGGCCCGACCTTCAACCAGAAGGGCGAAGTCGTGGGCGTCAACACCGCGATCTTCTCGCCCTCGGGCGGCAATGTCGGCATCGCCTTTGCGGTTCCCGCCTCGACAGTCGAGCAGGTCGTCGCAGCCCTCAAGAAGGACGGCAAGGTCTCGCGCGGCTTCATCGGCGTGCAGATCCAGCCGGTCACCGGCGAGATCGCCACGGCGGTCGGCCTGAAGGAGGAGCACGGCGCGCTCGTCGCGGCGGCCGAGAAGGACGGTCCTGCCGCCAAGGCCGGCATCCGGCGCGGCGACACGATCCTCGCGGTCGACGGCGAGTCGGTGAAGGACGCCAAGGACCTCTCGCGCAAGATCGCCAAATATGCGCCGGGCTCCAAGGCCAAGATCACGGTCTGGCGCGACGGCAAGCAGCGCGACATCACCTTCGAGGTCGGCAAGCAGCCTTCGGCCTGAGTTCGGGCACGCTGAACATGCTGCCGACCGCCCGGTCGGCAGCATCAAAGGCAAGGCGCGTGTTCTTCCGGCAGCCTGTCGCCCCCCGCCGGGAGACCAGCCTTCACCGCGGCAGGCCGGATGCGTATCGTCCGGTCTGCCGTTTTGCGTTTTGCAGGCTTTTGTGGACTAGGGTTGGGTCATGAGACTCCTGATCGTCGAAGATGATGCCGAGGCCGCGGCCTATCTGACCAAGGCGTTCCGCGAGGCCGGCCATGTCGCCGACCATGCCGGCGACGGGCTCGAGGGCTACGCCATGGCCGAGGGCGGCGGCTACGACGTGCTCGTGGTCGACCGCATGCTGCCCCGCCTCGACGGCCTTTCGCTGATCCGCTCGCTGCGCGAGCAGAAGGACGCGACGCCGGCGCTGATCCTGTCGGCGCTGGCGCAGGTCGATGACCGCGTGAAGGGCCTGCGCGCAGGCGGCGACGACTATCTGCCCAAGCCCTACGCCTTTTCCGAGCTTCTCGCCCGCGTCGAGGTCCTCGCCCGCCGCCGTGGCGCGCCTGCGTCCGAACCGACGACCTATCGCGTCGGCGATCTCGACCTCGACCGTCTGGCCCACCGTGTCACGCGCGGTGGGACCGAAATCCTGCTGCAGCCACGCGAATTCCGCCTGCTCGAATATCTGATGAAGCATGCCGGCCAGGTGGTGACGCGCACCATGCTGCTGGAGAACGTCTGGGATTATCATTTCGACCCCCAGACCAATGTCATCGACGTGCATGTCAGCCGCCTGCGCGCCAAGGTCGACAAGGGCTTCGAGCATCCGATGATCCACACCATCCGCGGCGCGGGATACATGGTCCGTGACACAGCTCGCTGATCGCCAGGGCGGGGCCGCCGTCGTCCCGTCGCGGCAGAAGCAGCGCCTGTTGCCGAACCTGTTCCGCACGACGGCGTTCAAGCTCACGGCGGTCTATCTCGTCGTCTTCGCGCTCTTCGCCGGGGTGTTGCTCGGCTATGTCGCCTGGAACGCCAGGCGCCTGCTCGACGACCAGATCCGCTCGACCATCGACGCCGAGATCCAGGGCCTGGCCGAGCAGCAGCGCCTCGGCGGCATCAGGCGGCTCGTCAACGTCATCGAGCGCCGCTCGGGCGCGCCGGGCGCCTCGCTTTATCTCGTGACCACGCCGGTGGGCGAGCGCATCGCCGGCAATGTCGAGGCGCTGCCGCCGGGCACGCTCGACCGCCCGGGCGAGGCGGAGATCGAATATGCCCGCTCCAGCGAAACCGTAGACCGGCCGAGCCGCGCCATCGTGCGGATCTTCATGCTGCCCAACGGCTTCCGCCTGCTGGTCGGCCGTGATGTCGAGGAGCGCGAGCGGCTCGGCATCGTCATACGGCGCGCGGCGGGCTGGTCGCTGCTGCTGGTCTTCGTGCTCGGCTGTTTTGCGAGCTGGTTCGTGGCGCGGCGCGTGCTCAAGCGCATCGACGACATGACCGGCACGGCCCAGTCGATCATGGATGGCGACCTCAAGGGCCGGCTCGCGATCTCGGGGACCGGCGACGAACTCGACCGGCTGGCGCTCAACCTCAACGCGATGCTGGACCGGATCGGCGAGCTGATGGCCGGCATGCAGCAGGTCTCCGACAATATCGCCCATGACCTGAAGACGCCGCTGACGCGCCTGCGCAACCGGGCCGAGGAGGCGCTGCGCACGGCGACCTCGCCCGACGAGCTGCGCACCGCGCTCGACGGCTCGATCGACGAGGCCGACAATCTGATCCGCGTTTTCAACGCGCTGCTGATGATCGCGAGGCTCGAAACCGGCCGAATTCAGGACAGCATGGACGTGCTGGACCTCTCCGAGATCGTGTCGGGCATGGCCGAGCTCTACGAGCCGCTGGCCGAGGAGGCCGGGCTGTCGCTGGTGACCGATGTCGCGCCCGGCCTGCGGGTTTCAGGCAACCGGGAACTCATTGGGCAGGCACTGGCGAACCTGATCGACAATGCGTTGAAATATGGCCAGCCGGCGGAGGGCGGACAGGCGCTTGTCACAGTCGCCGCGAGACAGACCGATGGCGAGATTCTGCTTTCGGTCGCCGATCATGGCCCCGGTATCCCCGAGGGGGATCGCGGCCGCGTTCTCGACCGTTTCGTGCGGCTCGATGCCAGCCGCAGCAAGCCCGGCTTTGGCCTGGGCCTCTCCCTTGCCGCTGGCGTCGTCAGGCTCCATGGGGGGCAGCTGCGGCTGGAGGACAATGCGCCTGGCCTGCGCGTCGTCATCGCGCTTCCGATCGGTGAGGCGGGTGCGATCGGGTCCGGTCCCGTCGAAGCCGAGCCTGTGGACACAGCCTCGCCCGCACCGCTTTCTGCCTCGACAGGATCGGCAAACCCTGTTGGCTTGCCATCCCTCTGAGGGGATGCGGGATGACCGAGCGGCTCTGTGACAGGCTGATGGCAGCGCCGGTTCTGCCAGTGCGCGCCCGCATCGAGACGCTGCTGGCGCGCGAACTGTTCGATCGCCTCCATGACCAGGCGGCGACGGACGCGCTGAAGGCTCATCTGGGCGATCATCCGCGCTCGGCCGCACTGGTCGCGGGCGTCCTCGCCCATGCGCCCTTCCTCACGCAGATCATGCGCCAGGATCCTGTCGGCCTGCTCGCCTGCCTGACCAGCGCGCCCGAAGCGCATCGCGACGCTCTCCTGGCCGATATCGCCGAGCGCGGCACGGCTGCAACCGAAGCGCCTGAGCTGATGCGCCTGCTGCGTCGCTTCCGCCGGGCGATGGCGTTGTTGATCGCGCTCGCCGATATCGGCGGCGTCTGGGACGTCGAAACGGTGACGGCAGCCCTGACCGCGATGGCCGACATGGCGGTCAGGCTCGCAAGCGACCATGTCCTCCGGCAGGCGGCCGATCTCGGCCGTATCCGCCTGGCAAATCCGGCCGTGCCCGGCGAGGGCTCCGGACTCGTCGTGCTGGCGCTCGGCAAGCATGGCGCAGGCGAGCTGAATTACTCCTCCGACATCGACATCGTCGTCTTCTTCGATCCGGAGGTGGCGGAGGCCGCCGGTGTCGCCGAGCCGTCGAGCTTCTTTGTCCGGCTGACCCAACAGATCGCCCGCATCATCCAGGAGCGCACGCCCGACGGCTACGTCTTCCGCGTCGATCTGCGCCTGAGGCCGGACCCCGCCTCGACCCATGTCGCGGTCGCCTTGCCCTCGGCCTATTCCTATTACGAGACCGTCGGCCAGAACTGGGAACGCGCGGCGATGATCAAGGCGCGGCCCGTCGCGGGCGACATCGCGCTCGGCCGACGCTTCATCGCCGATCTCGCGCCGTTCATCTGGCGCAAATACTTCGATTTCGCGGCGATCGCCGACATCCACGCGATGAAGCGCCAGATCCAGACCGTGAAGGGCCAGGAGTCGATCGCGGTTGCCGGGCACAATGTGAAGCTCGGCCGGGGCGGCATCCGCGAGATCGAGTTCTTCGTGCAGACGCAGCAGCTCGTTTTCGGCGGCCGGCGGCCGGCGCTGCGCGGCCCCCGGACGCTGGAGATGCTGGGGGAACTGACGAAGGAGGCCTGGATCACGCCGCAGGCGCGCGATCAATTGGCGGAGACCTATCGGTGGCTGCGGACCATCGAGCACCGCCTGCAGATGCGCCATGACGAACAGACCCAGACGCTGCCGAAGCAGGCCGCCGATCTGGAAGCCTTCGCACGCTTCTGCGGCTACCGCTCGACGGCAGCCTTCGGCAAGGCCCTGACGTTCCACGCCAAGCGCGTCGAGGGCCATTACGCCTTGCTGTTCGAGGAGGGGCCGAGCCTGGCGAGCGAAGCCGGGACGCTCAGCTTCACCGGGAACGAACTCGACCCCGATACGCTGGAGACGCTGCAGAAGCTCGGCTTCCGCACGCCGAAGATCGCAGCTGAGACCGTGCGCGGCTGGCATTTCGGCCGCCGCTCGGCGGTCACCAGCGCGCGCGCCCGCGAGGTTCTGACGGAGCTGACGCCGGCCTTGCTCGTCGCGCTCGGCCGCACCGCCGATCCCGACGGCGCGCTCGCCCATCTCGACAACGCCTTCGTGCGCATGCCGGCGGCCGTCGAACTCCTGACCCTGCTGCGCTCGCAGGATGCGCTGCTGACGTTGTTCGCCGAGATCCTCGGCAGCGCGCCGCGCCTGGCCAAGGTCGCGGAGCTGCACCCCCATGTCCTCGATGGTGTCATAGACCCCGCCTTCGGCCAGGCCGTGCTCGATTGCGATGCGCTGACGCGGCGCATCCGCGGCGTCGTCGGCTCGCCGCCGCCCAGCGTCGAGGACGGGCTCGATCGGCTGCGCGATGCGGCGCGGCAGGAGAATTTCCTGGTCGGCGCGCGGCTCCTCTCCGGCGTCTATTCCGCCCAAGCTGCCGCCCAGGCCTATTGCGCCGTCGCCGAGGCCTGCCTGCGCGTCGCCTTCGCCGACACGCGCGACGCCTTCGCGGCCGACCATGGCGTCGTCGAGGGTGCGCAGAGCGTCGTGCTCGGCCTCGGCCGGCTCGGCGCAGGCGAGCTCACGCCGTCCTCCGATCTCGACCTGGTCCTGCTCTACGACCGGCCCGAGGATGCCGAGCCCAGCAAGGGTGGCAAGCCGCTCGATCCCGTGACATGGCATGTCCGCTTCACCCAGCGCCTCGTCGCGGCGCTGACGGTGCCGACGCGGCGCGGCACGCTCTACCAGGTCGACATGCGGCTGCGGCCTTCCGGCGGCAAGAGCCCGGCCGCGACCCAATTCGCCGGCTTCGAGGCCTACCATGCCGGCGAGGCCGAGATCTGGGAGGAGATGGCGCTGACGCGGGCTCGCGTCGTGGCGGGCGATGCGGAGCTGGCAGCGCGCGCCGAAGCCTCGATCCGGGCGATCCTCACCCGCCGCCGCAAGCCGGCGAAGGTCGCAGCCGCCGTCGCCGAAATGCGCGCGCTGATCGCCAGGGAGAAGGGCGAGAAGAATGCCTGGGATCTCAAGCTCGCGCTTGGCGGCCTGACTGATCTCGATTTCCTCGCCCAGTTCCTGGTGCTCGCCTATTCCTGCGATCATCCCGGCTTGCTGGCGCGCGACACGGCGTCGATTTTCGCCGCTGCCCGAGAGGCCGGCTTGCTGGCGGGCGCGGATGCAGCGGCACTGGAGCATGCCGCCCGGTTGATCGGCGATGTCCAGCTCTGGCAGCGTTTCACGGTGGAAGAGGCCTTCGATCCCGCCGCGGTGCCGGTCCGCGTCCTCAACCGGATCGCGACGGCGCTTGGGCGGCCCGATACCAAGGTGCTCAGGGCGGAAATCGACGAGATTCGCGCCGGTGTGCGCGCCATTTTCACCCGTGTCCTGGCGGCAGCGCGAGCGAATTAGCCGTCATTCTCGGGCGGAGCGAAGCGCAGACCCGAGAATCGCGGGCCGGATGAGGCATCGGAGGTTTCTGGTCATGAGATGCCCGGGTCAAGCCCGAGCATGACGCGAGCTTTGCTTATGCGGCCTTGGCGGTGATGCGGCTGGCGCTCTCGAGCGGCAGGTGGACCATGACGATGGTGCCGGCGCCGATCGCGGAGCGCAGGCGCAGCGATCCGCCATGCAGCTCGGTCAGCGAGCGCGCGATGGCCAGGCCCAGCCCCGAGCCCTTGTAGCTGCGGGTCAGGTCGCCCTCGACCTGCTCGAAGGGCCGTCCGATGCGCTCGATCTTGTCGCGGGGGATGCCGATGCCGGTATCCTCGACGAAGATGTTCAGCGCGCCGGGCACCTGGCGGACGCGGATGGCGATCTGCCCGTCATCCGGCGTGAACTTGACCGCGTTGTCGAGCAGGTTGCCGATGATCTGGTAGAGCGCATGCGGGTCGGCTTCGAGATGCGCGTCGCGCGTGCCCTCGACGGTGAGCGCGAGGCGCTTGCGGTCGATCTCGTCCTGCGATTTGCGGACCGCCTCGTCGATCACGAGCGTCAGCGCGATGTCGGACTTCTCCAGATGCAGCTTGCCGGATTCGATGCGCGACATGTTGAGGATGTCGTCGATGATCCCCAGCAGATAGCCGCCGCTGGAGCGGATATCGCGGACATAATCGGTATACTTCTCGCCGAGCGGCCCGAACATGCCGTTCTCCATGATCTCGGAGAAGCCGATGATGGCGTTCAGCGGCGTGCGCAGCTCATGGCTCATATTGGCCAGGAATTCCGATTTGGCGCGGTTGGCGCTTTCGGCGGCTGCCTTCTGCTCGAGATAGCGCTCGGCCATGTCGGCGAGCTGCTGTGCCTGCGCTTCCAGCTTCTGGCGCGAGGCCTTGAGGTCGGTGACATGCATCAGGAGCTGGTGCTCGGACTGGGTCAGCCGCTCTTCCTGCTGCTTCAGCTTGGTGATGTCGGTGCCGACCGAGACCGAGCCGCCGTCCTTGGTGCGCCGGCCGTTGATCTGGAGCCAGCGGCCGTCGGACAGGCGCGCCTCATAGGACGAGGCGCCGTCGATGCTGTGCAGTGCGCGCATCGATTTGCGGTCGATGTTGGGCTGCGCGCTCAGCTGCATGATCTGGTCATGGGTTGCGCCGCCTTGCGCCATATCGGCGGTGAGCTGGTGCAGCTGCTGGTATTTGGCGTTGCAGAGCACGAGGCGGTTGTCCGCGTCCCAGAGTACGAAGGCTTCGGAGATCGCCTCGACGGCGTCGCGCAGGCGGCTGTCGGCGGTCGCGGTGCGCTCGGCCATGCGGCGCTGCTCGGAGATGTCGACGACGATGCCGACGAGATGCTGCGAACGGGTGCGACGGTCGGTGACGAGCTCGGCGCGGGCCTTCAGCCAGATCCAGTTGCCGGCGCTGTCGCGGACGCGGAACTCCTGGTCGAGATGGGTCGCCTCGCCACGGCTGATCGCATCGGCGAAAGCGTAGAGATCGACGTCGTCGCGATGGATGAAGCCGCTGACCTCGCCGAAGGACATGTACTGGCCGGTGCGGTCATAGCCGAGCATCGCGTACATCGAGTCCGACCAGTAGATGCGCCCGCGCGCCAGGTCCCAGTCCCAGAGGCCGCAATGGCCGCGGTTGAGCGCCGTATCGATGCGCTCGCGCACGCAGTCGCAATCCTCGTCGGCGGCGCGGGCCCGCTGCGATTGCAGCACGAAGCCTGCCGTGATCGCGGTGAGCGCGACGCCGGCCAGAGCGAAGAGCAAGGCGAGGCCGCCGCGGCGCTGCTGCCAGGTCGAGAGCACCCGCGAAACCGGCTGCATGACGGCGACCTGGCCGAGGGGGGCGGCGAGGTTCCTGACGGCGGCAAAGACCTCCATGCCGCCGGGCAGCGTGATCCGCATCACGCCGGCGCGATCGCCGAAAACCGTCAATGGCTGGGTCTGACCGAGGAAATCGACCAGCGTCCGCTGCGTTTGTCCGATCACCGGCTCGCTTGCGATGAGATGCCCGTCTTCGCTGCTCACATGGACGATGCGGCCCTGGGCCGCGAGATGGCGGGAGGCCAGCGCAGCGAGCACGGTGGAGGGCACCGCCCCCGTGCGGGTTCCATTGTCGAGATCCCGCGCCAGCAGGGCGGAAACCAGATCGATCTCACCGGCAGCGTCGAGCAGGGCATCTTCGCGCATGGCCGTCGTCTGCATCGCCGCGCCCGCCGCGAGGAGGACGATGAACAGTGCGACGATGCCGGGGATGACGGTTCTGAATGCCGGCTCGAGGCTCTCGAACCGCTGATAAAGCGGATGTGTCAGCGATCTCGCTACGCCCAGAATCGTGTCTGCGCGCACAGTTGCGCAACTCGCGTTGGCACGCGTCATGCCCGTCCCCCTTCGGATACTTTACCGTCAGCAGATCGGGAGACGTGCCGCATCCCCGCGAATCACGTTTAATAGAATCCGCGTGAGTCCCTTTGTCTAGCCTTGAGTTGAGTATCGTCGTGCGAATTCATCTTCAGGTTGCATGGCTGAGGGGGATGAATCCTGAGCGGGTAATGAAACGTTAACCTCGCGGACAGGTAACGGAATCGAGCCTCAGGCGAGGGCCCTTTCCGCGATGTCGGCGACGTCCCGGGAGAGGCCGGGTGTTTGCGCCACCATGGCCAGCTTCTGTTCCGCCAGCGCCTTGCGGGCGGGTTCCAGCATACGCCAGCTCTTGAACGAACCGAGCAGGCGCGAGGCGACCTGCGGGTTGGTTCGGTCGAGCGCGACGACCATGTCGGCGACGAAGGCATAGCCTTCTCCGTCGGGCCGGTTGAACTGGGTGAGGTTGGCGGCGAAGCCCCCGATCAAGGCTCGTACCCGGTTGGGATTGCCAAGCGAGAAGGCGGGGTGCTGCATCAAGCCCTTGACCCGGTCGAGCGTGCCGGCCTCGGCAATCAGCGCCTGCGCCATCAGCCATTTGTCGAGAACCAGCGGCTCGGCCGCATAGGTCTTGGCGAAGCGCGCGATCAGGGCCTCGCGGGCATCGCCGGGCACCAGGGTCATCGCCGCCAAGGCGGCCAGCCGGTCGGTCAGATTGTCGGCTGCTGCGAACTGCGCTTCGGCGAGACGCGCGCCGGCCTCCGGATCGGCCAGTGCGATCAGCCCCAGCGCCTCATTGCGCAGCGCGCGCCGGCCGGCGGAGGCCGCATCGGGGCGATACGCCGCCGATGTGCCCAGACGCTCGCGCAGCTCCATCAGGTGTGGGCGCAGTCGCAGGCCGATCTCGGCTGCGAGGCTGCGATGGGCGGCGTGGATCGCATCGGGATCGACGTCCCGGCCGATCTCCCGGGCGATGTCGGCAGGCACGGGCAGGCGCAGCACCTGCGCCGCGAAGGCAGGGTCGGCAGGCGCCTGGACGCGCAGGAAGCCGGCGAGCGCTTCGGCGAGCTCGCCCGCCGTCGCGATCAGGGCGTTGTGGCCGCCAGGCGAGCGCCCCGCGCTCACCAGCGCCCGGCTCGCCACGCTCTGCAGCGCCTGCCAGCGGTTGAAGGAATCGCTGTCGGCCGAGAACAGCCGCAGCAGATCGGCGTCCGCCAGATCGAGTTCCAGCCGCGCCGGCGCCGAAAAGCCGCGCAGCAGCGAGGGAATTGGCGGCTCGTCGACATCGCTGAACGCCACGCTGAGCGAGGGCTGGTCGAGCACGATCACCCCGTCGCCGGCATAGGCGGCCGAGCCGGTGACCAGCGGCAGGTCGCCAGCCTTGCCGACGAGGCCGAGCGCGACCGGCAAGACGACCGGCTGCTTGTCGGGCTGGCCCGGTGTCGGCGCCGTCGTCTGGGCGAGGTCGAGCGTATAGGTCCTGGCTGCGGCATCGTAGCGGCCCGAGGCGACGATCGTCGGCGTGCCCGCCTGCTCGTACCAGCGCGCGAACTGCGTCAGGTCCTTGCCGGAGGTCTCGGCGAAGCAGGCGAGGAATTCCTCGATCGTCGCCGCGGTGCCATCGCAGCGGTCGAAATAGAGATCCATGCCAGCCCGGAAGGCATCGTCGCCGACCAGGAGCTTGAGCATGCGGATCACCTCCGCTCCCTTCTCGTAGACGGTCGGCGTGTAGAAGTTGTTGATCTCCTTGTAGGCGCGCGGTCGGACGGGGTGGGCGAGCGGTCCCGCATCCTCGGAGAACTGCGTCGAGCGCAGCGTCCGGACATCGGCGATCCGCTTCACCGGCCGCGAGCGCTCATCGGCGGAGAATTCCTGGTCGCGGAAGACCGTCAGGCCCTCCTTCAGGCAGAGCTGGAACCAGTCGCGGCAGGTGATGCGGTTGCCGGTCCAGTTGTGGAAGTACTCATGCGCGATGATCGCTTCGATCGAGGCGTAATCGCCATCGGTTGCCGTCTGCGGGTCCGCCAGCACATATTTGTCGTTGAAGATATTGAGGCCCTTGTTCTCCATCGCGCCCATGTTGAAATCCGAGACGGCGACGACGTTGAACACGTCGAGATCGTAGTTGCGGCCGAAGACGCGTTCGTCCCAGCGCATGCAGCGCACCAGGCAATCCATCGCCCAGCCGGCACGTCCGGCCTTGCCCGGCTCGACATGGACGGCGAGCTCGACCTTGCGGCCATCGGCGGTGACATAGTCCTGGCGGACATGGTCGAGCGCCCCGCCGACGAGCGCGAAGAGATAGGCCGGCTTGGGGTGCGGATCGTGCCAGACGGCGAAATGACGCTCGCCGCCGGCCATCTCGCCGGCCGCCACGAGATTGCCGTTCGACAGCAGCACCGGCGCCTCGAGCTTCGCCGCCTCGAGCCGCACGGAATAGATCGACATGACATCGGGACGGTCGAGGAAATAGCTGATCCGGCGGAAGCCGTCGGCCTCGCATTGGGTGCAATATACCCGCGACGACCGATAGAGCCCCATCAGCTTCGTATTGGCGGAGGGGTCGACCTGGGTATCGATCGTCAGCGTGAAGCGCCTCTGCGGCGGCGCATGCAGCGTCAGCGCCTGTGCGGTCGCGCTGTAGGCGCTTTCGTCGATCAGCAGGCCGTCCAGCCTCAGCCCGCTCAGCGAGAGCTCGTCGCCGTCGAGAATGAGCGGCGCGCCCAGCCGTCCGGCCGGGTTGGGTCGCAGGCCCAGCAGCGCTCGCACCTGCGTCTTCTGGGGATGCAGGTTGATGTCGAGATCGACCGTGTCGATCAGCCAGTCCGAGGGACGGTAATCCTCGAGGCGGATCAGGGGGGTATCGTCGGCGCGCATCGGAATCCTGGGTCGTGACGCTGTCGGAGGCCGTGTGTAGCCCCTGGCCGATCTCACCGGAAGGGCGTTGGCACGGGAGCCTTGCGCGGGCGCTGCGTCAGCGGCCCGATGATGGCGAGGCGCTCGAACAGCCGCCGCGTCTCGGCGTCCGCCGCTTGCGGCCCGCACTCGAACGGCCGGACATGCTGCATCAGCGCGGCGAAGACGCCGCTGCGCGACCAGCGCTGGAAGCGCCGGTAGACACTGCCCCATTTGCCATAGCGGCCGGGCAGGTCGCGCCAGGGCTGCCCTGACGACGCGACCCAGAAAATCCCCTCGATGATGATGCGGTTGTTGCGCGGCGGCCTGCCGCGCTTCTCGGTCGCCAACGGCAGGCGCTGGCTCAGCCAGAGCCATTGCCGTTCCGACAGGATCGGCCCTCCCGCCTCGTCGAGTGATTCGGCCAGAGCCGCGATCTGAGGCGCCGATGCGGGCAGGTCGGTCCGGGCAGGCTTCAGCATGGCTGGCGAGCTCCATTTATTTGTCAACTTGAAGTCAGTATTCGGCGATTTTGATGAATGATTTTGTCAACACAAGAAAGTAACTATTTTGTGAATTTTGAGTGATGATCGTGTGTGACAGCGTCAAAAGCGCACGGGATAACTAATCAATAAATAAAGAATCGTTACGAACGTTTTTCGTGGAGGAATTCGGAATGTTTGTGCTGATAACAGGTAAGAAGAGTCTAGCAACCGCGGTGGTTGTCGGCGCTGTGCTCGTCGGCTCCGCAGCGTGTGCGAGTGCGCAGGACTCGACCGCGCAGCTGGAAAAGCTGATCCGCGAACAGCAGAAGCAACTGGACGCGCTACGGCGCGAGGTCGGCGCCATCAAGGGCCGGGAGGCACACCGCCCCGCCCCGGGCCAGCGCGGGACCGTCGCCGCCAAGGCTGCCGATGAGCCCTTTGTCCTGAAGGGCGGACTGCCGTTGAGCTGGCGTTTGCCTGGTACCGATGTCGACATCAAGATCGGAGGCAAGGTCAAGGCGGACGTGATCGGTCGCGTCGGCGGGCGCCAGTCCTCGGGCGCGCAGGATCTCTTTGCCGTAACAGGGATCGACACGCGCGGCACCCGCTTCGGGGACGATGCTTTTCGTATCCATTCCCGCGAAAGCCGGCTGAATTTCGAGATCAGCAAGAAGGACACGCCGCTTGGCCCATCGCGCGCCTTCATCGAGGGTGACTTCTTCGGAGCGGCTGGCAATCAGGTTGCGTCGAACTCCGACTCCTTCCGCTTGCGCCATGCCTTCGTCGAGGTCGGCCCGCTGCTGGCCGGGCAATGGTG
Source organism: Allobosea vaviloviae (assembly GCF_001298265.1). Taxonomy (GTDB): domain Bacteria; phylum Pseudomonadota; class Alphaproteobacteria; order Rhizobiales; family Beijerinckiaceae; genus Allobosea; species Allobosea vaviloviae_B. Next base: position 166,455 of record NZ_LGSZ01000040.1, read on the forward strand.
GACGACCTTCAGCGACCCCTCTGCCTATGCCGAGACGCTCGATTTCCAGGGCTCCGGTGGTCAAGCCTTCATTCGTCAGGGGGTGGTCAGGCTCGAACACAAGTTCTCGAACGGCTTCTCCATCGCCGGGGCGATCGAGAATCCCGAGGGGCGCGTTCAGTTTGGCCCGGCGGCGCCGATCACATCGTCGCGCGATACGCTGCCCGACTTCGTCGGCCGGGTTCGCTATCAGGGCGCGCTTGGACATCTGCAGATCGCGGGCGTGGTGACGCGCATCAACGCTCCCAATGGCCTGGCGAGCGACGAGACCGGGTATGCCGGCACGGTCACGGGCCGTCTCAACCTGCCGCTCCTGGCACAGAAGGACAATCTGCGCTTCCAAGCGACCTATGCCAACGGCGCGACGCGTCATATCCAGGAGACGGCCGGCGTACTGCCGAGCGTGTTCTACAACCCCGCGACAGGGCAGTCGGAAAAGCAGAAGTCATTTGGCGGCTATGTCGCGTTCCAGCATTGGTGGACGAACGAACTGCGCAGCAACCTCGTCTACAGCTATGTCCGGGCCGACCTGCCGAGTTTCGCGCTCGCCAGCACGTTCAAGCACAGCCAGTACGCAGCCGCCAACTTGGTCTGGAGCCCATGGTCGGAGCTCGATCTGGGTATCGAGGGCCAATACGGCTTGCGTGAGGACCGGGACAATAGGCGCGGCCGCCAGACTCGCCTGCAATCGAGCGCGACCTATCGATTCTGATCGCATTCGCGCGTGAGGACGGCTTCTCCGTTTGCGCGAACGCCAAGCCGGCGCTGCATGCCCCCCGCAGCGCCGGCTTGGTCGTTGTCAGGCGACAGTTGTTTCCCGCGCCGGCTCGGCATGGCTGACGAGGCGGCAGACCTGCGGCCGCGCGATCCTGACCGCCCGCTCGATCTGATCGACGGCGGCGTGGACGGAGGCGACATCGAGCGCGGGATCGACTCGGCAATGATAGTTCACCACCAGGCCGTTGGGTGTCTGGCGCACCCTGACGCTGTGGATGTCGTGGATCGGCCCGTCGCATTTGGCGGTCTCGGTCGCCAGCGCCTTGCCGATGTCCTCGACGGTCTGCCAGGCCGCGTCATGGCCTGTGGGCGTCTCGGTCTCCATCGGCTCGATATGGGTTTCGACCTCGGTCTCGCCGCCGAACTCCGCCCGGATCGCCGCCTCCAGCCGGGTGGCGATCTCATGCGCCTGGCCGAGCGGCAGCTTTGAATCGACCTCCATGTCGAGGCTGACCGAGAGGCGCGGGCCGATGGAGTGGACGGTGACGTGGTGCACCGGGATCTTCAGCTTGAGCGCGATCAGCAGCACGCGCTCGAGCGCTGTCTCGTCATCGACCTGGACGGGATCGGTGGTGACCGCGATGTCGGCGCCGGGTTCGATGCGGTCGAATGCGGCGGCGAGTTCTTCGCGGATCGTCGCCACGCGCTCCAGTGGCAGGGTCCGCGAAACGCTGATCCCGATCTCGCCAAGCACCCGTCCGCCGGTCGGGCGAACCTTCAGCCAGTTGACGCCGGCCACGCCAGGCACTCCGTCGGCCGCCTCGCGCAGCCGCTCACTGACGCCCTGAGGCGCAGCGTCCAGCAAGGTGTCGATGGTGCGCCGCGCCAGCCTGTAGGCCGAGAGCGCGGTGAACGCGGCAATCGCGAAGGCGGCGATCGTGTCGGCCCGCGCAAGACCGTACCAGACACCCACCAGTCCAGCCAGAACCAGCGCCGAGCCGACGAAATCGGCAGAGAAATGCGTCGCCTCGGCCGACAGCGCTTCGCTGCCGGTCTCCTTCGCCACGCGTGTCAGGGAGCGCCAGCGAATGGCATCGACGATCATCGACAGCAGCATGATGCCGATGACCAGCGGAGTCACTTGCACCGACTCGATCAGCCCCGTCCACAGCCGGTTGCCGGCCTCCCAGAGGATCGCGCCGGCGAGCGTGAACAGGATCGCTGTCTCGACCAGTGCGGCCAGCGCCTCGACCTTGCCATGCCCGTAATGATGCTCGTCATCGGCCGGCTTGTCGGAGACACGCACGGCAAACCAGGTGAAAAGCGTCGAGCCGACATCGATCAGGCCCTGCAGCGCGTCCGTCAGCAGGGCGAGCGAGCCCGACAGGATCGCACCGACGATCTTGGCGCCGGCCAGCAGCAGGGTCGCCATCACCGAGAGGATGGCGGCGCGCTGCTTGATCTGGGCCATCTGGGCCTTGGTGGCGCGGGGCGGCGCGGTCTCGTGGCCGTGTTGCGTTGAGGTCATGGCCCGTCCTGCGCTCTTCCGTCTTGGAACCGTGTTCCGGAGCGGCGATGCTTTCGCCCGATTCAAGGGTAGGATCAACCGGTCGATCCCAACGATACCGGCTCAGGCGAGCCGAGCACTGAGAGGAATTCCCCACGATGCGATATCTCCACACCATGGTGCGCGTCACCGATCTCGATGCAGCGCTCGATTTCTACGTGACCAAGTTCGGGCTGGTCGAGACCCGGCGCATCGAGAACGAGAAGGGCCGCTTCACGCTGGTCTTCCTCGCCGCTCCCGACGAGGTCGACACCGTTCGCGGGCAGGGCAGCCGCGGCCGTCCGACGCTGGAGCTGACCTATAACTGGGACCCGGAAACATACACCGGCGGCCGCAATTTCGGCCACCTCGCCTATGAGGTCGACGACATCTACGCCACCTGCGACAAGCTGATGAAGGCGGGCGTCACGATCAACCGCCCGCCGCGCGACGGCAACATGGCCTTCATCCGCTCGCCCGACAACATCTCGATCGAGATCCTGCAGAAGGGCGATCCGAAGGCGCCTGCGGAGCCGTGGGCGAGCATGCCGAATACCGGGGCGTGGTGACAATTTGCGCCTGACAGCCTCCGTGATATCATATGCTGATATCACGGAGGGGATCATGGGCATTCTTGTGAGAGACGAGAAGATTGATCGTCAGATTCGGGAGCTGGCGGCCAAGTCGGGAACAACGCTTCAAGGAGCGATTGGTCGGGCCGTTGAGAATGAACTTAAGCGAATGGAGGCCCGACGCCAGCAGGTCGATAGAGCCTTCAGGCGCGCCCAGGAGCGCTTGGCTGCATTTCCGCTGGTTGATGACGGGCTGACGCACAAAGAGTTCTTTGACCGCGAATACGGCGACGCGTGATGTTTCTCGATGCGTCCGTCATCATCGCTGTGTTGGCCGGCGAGTCTGAGGCCATTGCTCTCAAGGCGGCGATGATTGATGCCGAGACCATGGCGACGTCGCAGGTTGCAATTTTTGAAGCGTCCTGCAGGCTGTCGAAGCTGCGGGGCCTGCCAGTTGCGGACGCCCACTTCGAGGTCCTCGATTTTCTCCAGATTCTCGCTGTTGAGACAGTTCATATCGATGACGATGTCGGAGCCGCCGCCCATGCCTGCGCTGCTCGGTATCATCACATCACGGGCCATCCCGCCCGCCTTAACATGGGTGATTGTTTCGCCTATGCGGCCGCCCGCACCTCAGGATTGAAACTCGCCTACAAGGGGAATGATTTCATCCATACCGATATCGACGGGGTCCGTTTTGGCCCCGACGATGTGCCGACGCGCCCATGACTGGCGTCTTCTGCCTGGGCATCTCGACGCTGGACTATGTCTACAGCGTCGAGACCATGCCGACGCGCGGCGAGAAGTACCGCTCGAAGGGGCTCGCCGTGGTCGGCGGCGGCTGCGCCGGTAACGCCTCTGTCGCCATCGCCCGCCTCGGCGGTCGCTGCTGGCTGGCGACGCGCCTCGCCGATGATCTCACGGGAGACCAGATCGTCGCCGACCTGACGAAGGAGGGCGTCGAGACGGGCTTTGCCCGTCGCGTCGCCGGCCTGCGCTCGCCAGTCTCGGCCATCCTGGTCGATGCGCAGGGCGAGCGCATGGTGATCTCCCACTCCGACCCCGACATGCCGGAGGATACCGATTGGCTCCCCACGGCGCTGCCGCCAGGAGCCGGCGCGGTGCTGGCCGATACGCGCTGGGGCGAGGGCGCTCTCGCCGCGCTGCGGTTGGCGCGTGCGGCTGGCGTCCCCGGCGTGCTCGATGGCGACCGCAAGCCGCCTCATCCCGATCTCGTGAGCACCGCGAGCCATGTCGCCTTCAGCGCCCAGGCCTTGGCCGAGCTTTCGGGGGAGGATGACCCGCGCACCGGCCTTGCCCGCATTGCGCGGGACGTTCCGACCTGGCTAGCCGTCACCCTTGGCAAGGAGGGGGTGCTCTTCGTCGAGAACGGCGAGGTCGCCCATATCCCCGCCTTCGCGGTCGAAACCGTCGATACGCTCGGCGCCGGCGATGTCTGGCATGGCGCCTTCGCGCTGGCGCTGGCGGAAGGGCAGGGCGAGCGCGCCGCGATCCGTTTCGCCTCCGCTGCCGCCGCAATCAAATGCACCCGCTTCGGCGGGCGGGCCGGCGCGCCTGGCCGCGACGAGGTGGCGGACTTCCTTGCCGTAGCCGGCTGATCGGCGCGTGGCGCAACGTGTTGCCTGAAATTTGGGCAGCGCCGGCCGCGCAGGCCCTTGCCCGGCAAACGGCTGCGCGGAAGATTGGCGGCGTTCTTCGTCTTGGGATTGTCCATGTTCGCGCCGCCCGTTCCGGCAGCCAGTGATCCGCTTCTTCCGGCCTATGTCCGCGCCGCGGGCGGCGTCCGGCTGCGCTTCGGACGCGTCGGCGCGCAGACGCACCGCCTGGACGTGGCCGAGTCCGGCGGTTATCGCGCCCGCTTCCCGACGACCTTCGACGCGACCAGCGAGGCCGTGCTGATCAACACCGGCGGCGGCATGGCTGGTGGCGACGCCATGCGCGTCGGCATCGATGTCGGCCCTGGCAGCGACGCCATCGTCACGACGCAGGCGGCGGAGAAGATCTATCGCAGCCAGGGCGCCAATACCCGCATCGAGACCACGCTGTCGGTCGCAGCGGCGGCGAGCCTGGCCTGGCTGCCGCAAGAGAGCATCCTGTTCTCCGGTGCGCGGCTTGCCCGCAGCCTGACGATCGATCTCGCCGCCGATGCCAGCCTGGTCGCCTCCGAGGCGGTCTTCTTCGGCCGCAGTGCCATGGGCGAGACGATGCTGCGCGGAGCGCTGCGCGACCGCTGGCGCATCCGCCGCGACGGCCGGCTGGTCTTCGCCGATGATCTGCGGCTCGAAGGCGCGATTGCCGAGACGCTGGCCCGGCAGGCGGTCGGGGCGGGCGCATGCGCCGCAGCGACGATCATCGTTGCCGGTCCTGATCTGCAGGACAAGCTCAAACAGGCCCGCGCCTGCGGTGACGAAGCCTCCGCCGGCACAGTCGAGATCGGTGCCGGCATCGTTGCCGACCTGCTGGTGATCCGCCTGCTCTCTCCCGATGCCCAGGCTCTGCGTCGCGTGCTCGTCACGCTGCTCGGGCATCTGACCGGCCGTGCGCTGCCGCGCACCTGGTCAACTTGAGGAGAGCATCATGCTGGCGATCCAGGGTCTGAAATGCATCTATGACACCGGCGCGCGGGGCTGGGCGATCGAACTCGTGCTCAGCGGCGAAGGCGAGGAGGCGGTGCGCCGCTTCGATGTCGACGGCCCCGACGATGCGGACATGCTGATCGAGGCCTTCGAGGATTCGACCTCCAGCGCCTTCGATCCGGCCACGGGCGAGATCGTGTTCGCCTATGAATATGCCGACTTCGCCGACGACGAGGAAGAAGACGAAGACGGCGACGGCGACGACGACGCCGAGGACGAGGACGAGGTTTCCGAAGACGAGACCTCCGGGGACGAAGAGAAGGCCAGGCAATGAATCTGACGCCGCGCGAAAAGGACAAGCTGCTCGTCGCCATGGCAGCCATGGTGGCCCGCAGACGACTCGAGCGCGGCGTCAAGCTGAACTACCCCGAGGCCGTCGCGCTCATCACCGACTTCGTCGTCGAAGGCGCGCGCGACGGCCGATCGGTCGCCGATCTGATGCAGGCCGGCGCGCATGTCGTTAGCGCCGACCAGGTGATGGAGGGCATCGCCGCCTTGATCCACGACGTCCAGGTCGAGGCGACCTTTCCCGACGGCACCAAGCTCGTCACGGTCCATGAGCCGATCCGCGGCGCCTCAGACGTGATGAAGCCCGGCGAGGTCACGACGCTGCCGGGCGACCTGATCATGAACGAGGGTCGCGAGAGCCTCTCGCTGACCGTCGCCAACACCGGCGACCGGCCGATCCAGATCGGCTCGCATTATCATTTCTACGAGGCCAATCCGGCGCTCGCCTTCGAGCGCGACAAGGCGCGGGGCTTCCGGCTCGACATCCCCGCCGGCACCGCCGTGCGCTTCGAACCCGGCCAGACCCGCGAGGTCAGGCTGGTCGCACTCGCCGGCAAGCGCGAGGTCTACGGGTTCCGGCAGGAGGTGATGGGAAAGTTGTAGGGGCCGGCCAACGCGTCGGGTGGAGCCGCAAATCCGTTCCCTCGATCCGCGAGTGATGCCGACAGCGCGCGAGACGCTCGATCTCTGATGGGTTATTGTGAGGAAGAGGAGGACAGAAATGCCGACCTTCGAAGCGACCGTGACGCCCGATGGAGATGTGCGGCTGCCGGAGGAACTCCGCCTCGAGTTGGGCATCGTCGCAGGCTCCTCGGTCGAATTTTTTCTGACGCTCGACGGTCAAGTGCATTTTCATGCCATTACCCGCCGCGCTGGCGATCTTGGCTCGTTTCTGCCGGACATCCGCAAGCCGCCGGTTTCGATCCGCGAGATGGACGATGCGATCGGCGAGGAAGTTGCCGAACGCGATCGGCGCTCGCGCGACGGCGCATCTGCGATGCGGAAGCCGGCAGCAGAATGATCGGCCTCGACACCAATTTCCTGGTGCGCCTTTTCGCGCGCGACGACGCCCGACAATTCGCGGCTGCGGCAAGGCTCGTTGATGAGGCGCCACGCCGCAGTCTGACTGTCGGTCTGATTGTGATCGTCGAACTCGTCTGGACGCTTCAGCGCGCCTATAGCTTCGACAAGATGCAAATCGAAATCGCACTCCAGCGGCTGACCGAGCACCCCAACCTCCTTCTGCCCCACCTGGATTTCGTCCGCGAGGCTGTCCATCGCTCCCGTGAAGCTGGCGCAGATATTGCTGATTGCCTGATTGGGTTGGTCAATCGCCAAGCCGCCTGCTCGACGACCATGACGTTCGACGTGAGGGCGGCGAAATCGGACCTCTTCACTCTTCTGCCGAGTTGAGCCAGACAGATGCCCTTCAATTACCCCCGCAATGCCTATGCCGCGATGTTTGGCCCCACCACCGGCGACACGGTCCGTCTCGGCGACACCGAACTCGTCATCAAGGTCGAGAAGGACTTCACCACCTATGGCGAGGAGGTGAAGTTCGGTGGTGGCAAGGTCATCCGCGACGGCATGGGCCAGAGCCAGGTCCGCAATGCCGACGGCGCGGTCGACACCGTCATTACCAACGCGCTGATCCTCGATCATTGGGGGATCGTCAAGGCCGATATCGGCATCCGCGCCGGCCGCATCTGCGCCATCGGCAAGGCTGGCAACCCCGACATCCAGGCCGGCTTCGGCAATTTCGATCCGACCGAGACGATCATCGTCGGCCCCGGCACCGAGGTCATTGCCGGTGAGGGCAAGATCATCACGGCCGGCGGCTTCGACAGCCATATCCACTACATCTGCCCGCAGCAGATCGAGGATGCGCTGATGAGCGGGCTCACCACGATGCTGGGCGGCGGCACCGGCCCCGCCCATGGCACGCTGGCGACGACCTGCACGCCCGGCCCCTGGCATCTCGGCCAGATGATCAAGGCCGCCGACGCCTTCCCGATGAACCTCGCCTTCGCCGGCAAGGGCAATGCTGCGCTGCCCGGCGCGCTCGTCGAGATGGTCGAGGCTGGCGCCTGCGCGCTCAAGCTGCACGAGGACTGGGGCACGACGCCCGCTGCGATCGACAACTGCCTCTCCGTCGCCGACGATTACGACGTCCAGGTGATGATCCACACCGACACGCTCAACGAGAGCGGCTTCGTCGAGGACACGATCGCCGCCTTCAAGGGCCGCACCATCCACGCCTTCCACACGGAAGGGGCGGGCGGCGGCCATGCGCCCGACATCATGAAGGTGGCGGGGCTGCCCAACGTCCTGCCCTCATCGACCAATCCGACGCGGCCCTTCACCGTCAACACGCTCGACGAGCATCTGGACATGCTGATGGTCTGCCATCACCTGTCGCCGTCGATCCCGGAGGATCTCGCCTTCGCCGAGAGCCGCATCCGCAAGGAGACGATCGCGGCCGAGGACATCCTGCACGATCTCGGCGCGCTTTCGATGATGTCGTCGGATTCGCAGGCGATGGGCCGCATTGGCGAGGTCATCACCCGCACCTGGCAGACTGCGCACAAGATGAAGGTGCAGCGCGGTTCGCTGCCGCAGGATGTCGGTACGGGCGCCGACAATTTCCGCGCCAAGCGCTATGTCGCGAAATACACGATCAACCCCGCGATCTCGCATGGCATCTCGCGCCATATCGGCTCGGTCGAGGTCGGCAAGCTCGCCGACCTCGTGATGTGGTCGCCGGCCTTCTTCGGAGCCAAGCCGGACATGGTGATCAAGGGCGGTATGATCGCGGCCGCGCCGATGGGCGACCCCAACGCTTCGATCCCGACGCCGCAGCCGGTGCATTACCGGCCGATGTTCGGCGCCTTCGGCAAGGCCGTGACCTCGACCTCGCTGGTCTTCGTCTCGCAGGCGGCGATCGCCAACGGGCTGCGCAACCGGCTCGGCACCGAGAAGGAGATGGTCGCGGTCGAGAACACCCGCGGCGGCATCTCCAAGAAGAGCATGATCCACAACGACGCCACGCCCGACATCCAGATCGACCCGGAAACCTATGCGGTCGTCGCGGACGGCGAATTGCTGGTCTGCGAACCCGCGAAGGAGCTGCCGCTGGCGCAGCGCTATTTCCTGTTCTGAAGGTCCAAGATCGACCTACGGAACAGCCTCCGCGGCACCGGCGTTCCGTCCCTGCCAGAACAGGGAGGTTCGCCATGGCCAAAGACGATGTCACCAAAGGACAGCAGCCCGAAGCGCTCGCCACTTTTGCCGCCAGCGCCCGAAACGATGGCAAGAAACCCGATGAGATCGGGTTGACCGCAACACCGGAAACGGGGCCGATTCCGGCATCGTCCGAGGAGAAGGCCGAGGCGGCGACGAAAGTCCTGCGCGAAGGCGTGCTCCAGCGCGATCAGGGTGCGGACGAGGCGATCGATGCGCTGCCGGATCGGACGCGGGATAGCTGAAGATCTTTGCCGGATGCCACGCTCGACGCATTTGTTTCCCGGCCTGATCCCGCATCCGCACTCGGCCCCGCTGCGTAGTCAGGCTTCATGCCTGCCGCGTATCGGAGCCTGCCTGCTTGTCCGAGCCTTTCATCGTCATCTCCCGCATCGAGGTCCGCCCCGATGCCTGGGAGCCCTTCGTCGCCGCTGCCGGAGACTGCATCGACGCGACCCGTCGCGAGCAGGGCTGCCTCGCCTATGAGATCCATGAGAGCCTCACTCAACCCGGCCGTTTCGTCTCCTATGAGAGCTGGGAGACGCGCGCTGACATCGACCGGAACCTGCGTTCGCCGCATACCGTCGCGTTCCGTGAGGCGACGAGGGCTTGCGTCACGGCGCCTCCGGTGATCGAAGTGATCGACCCGCGGTCGATCGACCGCCTCTGATTTGCTTCTGTCACGGACGTCCCATCATGCTTCGCGCCACCTCCGTCGTTCGCAAGGCCGCCGTCAGGCCAGACCGCGTCGTCGATACGCTGACACTCGACCATGACGACCGCAACCGCCGCCGCCTCGCTCTCACGGCCGATGGCGGCCTCGGCATCCTGCTTGATCTCGACAAGGCCACCGCGCTCGGCGACGGCGACGCCGTCAAGCTGGAGGACGGCCGGCTCGTGCTGATCAAGGCGGCGCCGCAGAGCCTGCTCGAGATTCGCGCCGAGAACCCGCTGCGGCTGATGCGCGTCGCCTGGCACATCGGCAACCGCCATACCCCGGCCGAGATCACGGCTGACGCGATCTATATCGAGAACGATCATGTGCTGGCCGAGATGGTGCGCGGCCAGGGCTGCGTGATGAGCGCCGTGAACAGGCCATTCCAGCCCGAGCGCGGGGCCTATGACCACGACCACGCCAATTGCGATCATCCGAGCCACGACCATGGCGGCCATTCGCATCATGACCATGGCCAACATGGGCATGACCACGGTCACGATCACGGCTCCCATGCCCATGACCATGGCCACGCCGCGGCGCAGGCCCATGGCGAGCACGCCCATAGCCATGCGGAAACCCATGCTCACGCGCATGGCGATGCCTGCGGCTGCGGGCATGATCATGGGCATCATGACCACGGCCACAAGCATGGCGCCGGGCACGGCCACAAGGGCCACACGCACGACCACTGAGCGCCCCTGCCAGTCCTGAGCGAGTCTGCATGGCGGCCCATCTGCCCCTGATGGTCTGGCTGTCGCCGTCCTTCCCGGTCGGTGCCTTCGCCTATTCGCACGGCCTGGAATGGGCCTTCGAGAGCGGCGACCTGCATGACGCCGCCACCCTGCGCGACTGGCTCGATGCGCTCGTCTCGCACGGCTCGCTACGCAACGATTTGATCCTCTTCGCCTGTGTCGCCCGCGCGATCGAGACCCGCGACGATGCCGCCCTGATCGAGGTTGCCGAACTCGCGCTCGCCTTGGCCAACTCCGCCGAGCGACGCCTGGAGACGGTGACGCAGGGCAATGCTTTCGTTTTGGCGCTGCGTGCGGCCTGGCCCTGCGCGGCGATCGAGCGCCTTAAGGCGGTCTGGGAAGGCGATATCGCCTATCCGGTCGCTGTCGCTGTCGCGAGCGCCGGCCACGCCTTGCCGATCCCGGCCGCGCTGGAGGCCTATGGCCTCGCCTTCGTCGCCAATCTGGTCTCGGCCTCGGTCCGGCTCGGCATCGTCGGCCAGACGGATGGGCAGAAGATCACCGCCGGTCTGGTCCCCGCTTTGCAAGAGGCGGCGAACGCGGCCGGCTCCGCCACGCTTGACGATCTCGGCGGCTGCACGCTGCGCTCGGACATCGCCTCGCTGCGTCACGAGACGCAGTATTCGCGGCTGTTTCGTTCATGATGGCGACGGTTGGCCCGCCGCCGCATTCGCCGCTTTGTCATGCCGTCGCGGCCGGCTAGGCTGGCGGTTACTCAAGGGATTCTGATTATGTCGCGCTCTCCCCATGGCCCGCTCCGCGTCGGCATCGGCGGCCCCGTCGGCTCTGGCAAGACGGCGCTGATGGAGGTGCTCTGCAAGCGCATGCGCGGCACCTATGACATCTGCGCCATCACCAACGACATCTACACCAAGGAAGATGCGCGACTTTTGACGGTCGCCGGTGCGCTGCCGCAGGAGCGCATCATGGGCGTCGAGACCGGCGGCTGCCCGCACACCGCCATCCGCGAGGATTGCTCGATCAACCTCGCCGCCGTCGAGGAGATGCGGGGCAAATTCCCCAACCTCGACATGATCCTGATCGAATCCGGCGGCGACAATCTCGCCGCCACCTTCTCGCCGGAACTGGCAGACCTGACGATCTACGTCATCGACGTCGCCGCCGGCGAGAAGATCCCGCGCAAGGGCGGGCCGGGCATCACCCGCTCGGACCTGCTGGTCATCAACAAGACCGATCTCGCCCCCCATGTCGGCGCGGATCTTGCAGTCATGGACCGGGATTCCAGGACGATGCGGGGCAAGCGTCCCTTCGTCTTCACCAATACGAAGGCCGGCGAGGGCGTCGATGCGGTGATCGATTTCATCGAGACCGCGGGCGGATTGAAAACTGCTTCGGCAGCGTAACCAGGAAGGACAGGAGATGACCATGCAGGCGGTTGTGAAGCGGATGGGCGTGGCTCTGCTGGTCGCGGTCATGGCAGGACCTGCGCTGGCTCATACGGGTGTCGGCGCCGTGTATGGCTTCCAGGCCGGTCTGCTGCATCCCCTGCTGGGTGCGGATCATGTCCTGGCCATGGTCGCGGTCGGCCTCTGGGCCGGGCTGGTCGGCGGCAGGGCGCGCCTGGCCTATCCGCTCGCCTTCGTGGCGATGATGGTCGTCGCCGGCCTATGGGGCATGTCGGGGGCGGCCCTGCCGGGCGTCGAGATCGGCATCGCCGTCTCGGTCATCGTTCTCGGCCTTGCGATCGCCCTCAGGGCCACCCCGCCTCTGGCCGCGGGCGCGGCCGCCTGCGCCATCTTCGCGATCTTCCACGGCCATGCCCATGGCGCCGAACTGCCCGATGGAGCGGGTGCGTTCAGCTACGCGGCCGGTTTCGTGCTGGCGACGGTGGCGCTGCATGGCGCGGGCCTGGCAGCCGCCGGTGCGCTGGCGCAGCGCGCGCCGCTCCTGGCGCGGGTCGCCGGTGGCGGGCTGGCGCTGGCCGGCCTCGCCATTCTCGCCAGCTAGGATTGACGTCCAGCCGCGGCAACCGCGTGGTACGCGACGGGCTGAGTGGCGGCTACTGCACCGGGGATCATGAGGCCCGATCTGAAAATCCTGATCGTCGATGCCAACCCGGTGCGTGCGGCCATCATCGACGAGGGCCTGCGCGAGGCTGGCTTCACCGATCTCGTCCGCATCGGCGCGACGCACGGGCTTGTCGCCGCGATCGAGACACATGACCCCGATGTCGTGGTCATCGATCTGGAGGATCCCAGCCGCGATGCGCTGGCCGATATGTTCCTGGTCAGCCGCCATGTGAAACGGCCGATCACCATGTTCGTCGACCAGTCGGACTCCGCCTCGATCGAGGCCGCGGTCGAGGCCGGTGTCTCCGCCTATATCGTCGACGGGCTGAAGAAGGAGCGCATGCAGCCGATCCTCCAGACCTGCATCAGCCGCTTCAACGCCTTTCGCAAGCTGCGCGAGGAGCTCGACGAGGCCCGTTCCCAGCTCGAGGAGCGCAAGCTGGTCGATCGCGCCAAGGGCATTGTCATGCGCATGAAGAACCTGTCGGAGGACGAGGCCTATGCCCTGCTGCGACGCACGGCGATGAACGATAAGCGCAAGCTCGTCGATATCGCGCGCTCCATCATCACGGCCGCCGAGGTGCTGAAATGACCGAGGTGCTGACATGACCCTGCACCTGCGTGTCGGCTTCATGCCGCTGGTCGACTGCGCTCTCGTCGTCCTGGCGAAGGACGAAGGCTTCGCCGAGGCCGAGGGGCTCAACCTCGAACTGGTGCGCGAGGTCTCCTGGTCGAATCTGCGCGACAAGCTCAATGTCCGCCTGTTCGATGCCGCCCATATGCTGGGGCCAGCAGCGATTGCCGCGACGCTCGGCGTCGGCGGGGTCAGGGCGCCGATGGCGGTGCCGCTGGCGCTCAATCTCGACGGTGCGGCCATCACCGTCTCGGTTCGCCGCTATGAGGAACTGGCGCGGCTGGCCGATGGCGACATGGCCGATACGACCGTCTCGGCTCGCGCGCTTGCGGCCATGGTCGCGCGGCGAAAGGCGTCGGGCCTGCCGCCGCTGACATTTGCGGCGGTCTTCGGCTTCTCCAGCCACACCTATCTGCTCTGCGAATGGCTCGCCAAGTCAGGGCTGGTGCTTGGCACTGACATCCGCTTCGAGGTCGTGCCGCCGCCACAGACGGTCGAGGCCCTGACCAGCGGGCGCGTCGACGGCTTTTGCGCCGGCGCCCCATGGAACGCCGCGGCGGTGTCGGCCGGTGTCGGCGCGATGGTCCACAGCAGCACCGATCTCAGGCGCAACTGCACCGACAAGGTTCTCGCCTGGCAGGCTGACGATCTCGAGCGCCGCCCCGCAGCCGTTCGCAAGCTCACGGCCGCGATCCTGCGGGCCAGCGACTGGGCCTGCGACCCCGCCAACATCCCGCGCTTCGCCAGGCATCTTTCGGCGCATGACCGGCTGGCCCTGCCGGTCGATCTCCTCGAGCCCGTGCTACATTTCAATCTGGTGCAAGGCGCCGGCCGGCCGCCTCGGCAGGTCGAGCGCTTCATCCGCTTCGATCGTGCCGCGTTGCGGCCCGAACCGGCCCATGCCGACTGGATCCTGGCCGGGATGGAGCGCGCCGGCCAGATCGTTCGCACACCCGATATGAGCGAGCAGGCGAGGGCGGTTTTCCGCCCTGCCTATTTCCCAGGCGGCGACGACTGATCGCCAGGGTTGCATCCTTTTTGTGCGGCCGTGGCCGTTTTGTGCGCCGCGGCATGGCCTCTCGTCGTCGTCGGCTCGGCCCGGGTCGCGGGCTAACGTATTACAATTCCAGCATCTGGTGGCCGCCTCCCGTCTTGGCATGATCCTTGATTGGTTGAGAGCAACGCGGCCAACGCTGCCCGCGTCATCCTCCGAACCGGAATGCACAGCAACGCCGCTGTCGAAACGTGCCTGCGGGCGCATTTCGCGCGGCGTTTTTCGTGTTCGGCGGCTGGCGGGCCTTCACTTTCACACCGAGAGGCGATCGATGACCAGGACAATCGACACGAAGACAGTCGGCAACAAGCCCAAAGCGCACTCCATCAATGCCGGCCGCCGCCGGCTGCTCAAGCTCTCTGGCGCGGCCGCCTTGCTGAGCGCTGCCAGGCTGGCGCTGCCGTCGGGCGCCTTCGCGCAGGCGGCCGGCCCCGAGGTCAAGGGCACGCGGCTGGGCTACATCGCGCTGACCGATGCGGCTCCCCTGATCATCGCCAAGGAAAAGGGTCTCTACGCCAAATACGGCCTGCCCGACATGGACATCGCCAAGCAGGCCTCCTGGGGGGCGACGCGCGACAACATGGCGCTCGGCTTCAAGGCCAACGGCATCGATGGCGGCCATATCCTGCGTCCGAAGACGCATCTCTACGCCACCGGCAAGGTGATGCAGAACGGCCAGCCGCTGCCGATGTACACGCTGCTGAACCTGAACCAGGACGGCCAGGCGATCTCGGTCTCCAACGAATACAAGGACCTCAACGTCCAGAAGGATGCTTCGCCGCTGAAGCAGGCCTTCGAGCGCAAGAAGGCCGCCGGCAAGGAACTCACCGCTGCGATGACCTTCCCGGGCGGGACCCATGATCTCTGGATCCGCTACTGGCTCGCCGCCGGCGGTATCGACCCCGACACCGACATCAAGGTCATCGTCGTGCCGCCGCCGCAGATGGTGGCGAACATGAAGGTCGGCACGATGGACTGCTTCTGCGTCGGCGAGCCCTGGAACGAGCAGCTCGTCAACCAGAACATCGGCTACACCGCGCTGACCACGGGCGAGCTCTGGGCGCGCCATCCCGAGAAAATCCTCGGCATGCGCGCCGATTTCGTCGACGCCAACCCGAAGGCGACGCAGGCCATCCTGATGGCGGTGATGGAGGCTCAGCAATGGGCCGACAAGATGGAGAACCGTCAGGAGCTCTCCGAGATCGTTGGTCGGCGCCAGTGGTTCAACGTGCCGGTGACCGACATCAACAAGCGGCTCCAGGGCGACATCAACTACGGCAATGGCCGCGAGGCCAAGGGCACCGACCTCTACATGAAGTTCTGGGGCCAGGGCGGCACCGTTTCCTATCCCTGGAAGAGCCACGACACTTGGTTCGTTACCGAGAACATCCGCTGGGGCAAGTTCGACCCGAATTTCGACATCAAGGCCCTGGTCGACAAGACCAACCGTGCCGATCTCTGGCGCGAGGCGGCCAAGACGCTCGGCGTCGCCGATGCCGTCTCAGGGGATTCACGCGGCGTCGAGACCTTCTTCGACGGCGTGAAGTTCGATCCGGCCGCGCCGATGGACTACCTCAAGGCCCTCAAGATCAAGCGGGTCGCCTGATCCAATGGCCGAGCCCCTGATCATCGTCGGGAAGGGTATGGCCGCAACGCGGCTGGTTGACGAGCTCAGCCAGCGCGCGCTCGGGCGCTATGCCATCGCGGTGATCGGGGCGGAAGACCGGCTGGCCTATAACCGGGTGCTGCTGTCGCCGCTGCTGGCGGGCGAGATCGCGGAGCCCGACATCGAGCTGAAGCCCGCCGCCTGGTGGAAGGCGCGCGGCGTCTCGACGCTCTATGGCCGCGCCGTCTCCGCCATCGACCGCGCGGCCAAGACGGTCGCGCTCGAAGGCGGCCTGAACCTGCCCTATGGCAAGCTCGTCCTTGCGACCGGATCGAAGCCGCTGAAGCCGCCCTTTCCGGGCGGCGACCTGCCTGGCGTCGCGACCTTCCGCGACACCGCCGATGTCGGGATGATGCGGGCCTATGCCGGGCGCGGAGCGAAGATCGTCGTCATCGGCGGCGGCCTGCTCGGGCTCGAGGCGGCTTACGGCCTCTCCAGGGCCGGCGGACAGGTGACGCTGCTGCATCTCGTCGATCGGCTGATGGAACGCCAGCTCGATGCCGAGGGCGCCGCCCTGCTGGCCTCGGCGATCCGCGCGCTCGGCATCACCGTTCGTCTCGGCGCGGCCACCAAGGGCTTCGTCGGCACGGACAAGATCGAAGGCGTCGAATTGTCGGACGGGGAGGTGATCCCGGCCGATCTCGTCGTCATAGCCATCGGCGTGCGCCCCAATGCCGATCTCGCCAGGGCGGCGGGCGTCACCGTCAACCGCGGTATCGTCGTCGATGACGGCATGGGCAGTGACGACGACAGCATCTTCGCCATCGGGGAATGCGCCGAGCATCGCGGCAGCGTCTACGGACTGGTCGAGCCGGCCTATGACCAGGCGCGCGTGCTGGCGACGCGGCTGGCGGGCAAGCCTGCCGTCTATCAGGGCTCGCTGCTTTCGACCAATCTCAAGGTCAGCGGCGTCGGCGTATTCTCGGCCGGCGAATTCGAAGCCGGCGAGGGCGCCGAAACCGTCGTCCTGCGTGATCGCCTCGGTGGCATCTACCGCAAATTCGTGCTGCGCGACGGCAGGCTCGTCGGCTGTGTCCTCGTCGGGGATACGCAAGGCGCGCTGTTCTATCTCGGCCTGATCCGCTCCAGGCAGGACATCTCCGCCATCCGTGCCGATCTGCCCTTCGGCGAGCCCTATTGCATCGGCGATGCCTGCCGCGTCGGGGAGGCTGCCTGAGATGCGCAGCGATGCAAACCTTCCCGGTCCCGGCGTTCCCGATGGCTCGATCCGCACGACCTGCCCCTATTGCGGGGTCGGCTGCGGCGTGCTCGCCACGCCCGACGGCCGGGGCGGGGCTGCGATCGCTGGCGATCCCGCCCACCCGGCCAATCTCGGCCGGCTCTGCTCCAAGGGCTCGGCGCTGGCCGAGACCCTGGGGCTGGGCTCGCGCGTGCTGCACCCGCTGCGGCGCAACGATGCCGGTGGTTATGACCGCGTGAGCTGGGACGTCGCGCTCGACGAGGTGACTGATGGCCTGAAGACGATCATCGAACGCGACGGGCCCGACGCGGTCGCGTTCTATCTCTCGGGCCAGCTTCTCACCGAGGACTACTACGTCGCCAACAAGCTGATGAAGGGCTTCATCGGTTCAGCCCATGTCGACACCAATTCGCGGCTCTGCATGTCCTCGACGGTCGCCGGCCACAAGCGCGTGCTCGGCTCCGACACGGTTCCCGGCAATTACGAGGATCTCGACTCCGCCGATTTGATCGTGCTCGTCGGCTCCAACACGGCCTGGTGCCATCCGGTCCTGTTCCGGCGCATGCAGCAGAACCGGGCGCAGCGCGGCGCCCGCATCGTCGTCATCGACCCGCGCGTCACCGCGACGGCGGAGGACGCCGATATGATGCTGGCCATCAAGCCCGGCTCGGATTCGGTGCTGTTTGCCGGCCTGCTCGTGCATCTCGACGCCAATGGCCTGACCGATGCGACCTATCTCGCCCGCCATGTCTCGGGCTACGACGAGGCGCTTGCCAATGCCCGCGAACTCGCCCCGACGGTTGCCAGCGTGGCCGAGCGCACGGGCCTGACGCCCGTCGCGATCACCAGCTTCTACGAATTATGGGGCGCCACGCCCGCCGTCGTCACGGCCTGGAGCCAGGGCGTCAACCAGTCGGCGCAGGGCACCGACAAGGTCGCCGCGATCCTGCACTGCCATCTCGCCACCGGCCGCATCGGCCGTCCCGGCGGTGGGCCGTTCTCCCTGACCGGCCAGCCCAATGCCATGGGCGGGCGCGAGGTCGGCGGGCTCGCCAACATGCTGGCGGCCCATATGGGCTATTCGCCGGCCGAGATCGACCGCCTCAGTCGCTTCTGGCAGGCACCGAACATGGCCCGCCACGAAGGCCTGAAGGCCGTCGCCATGCTCGACGCGGTCGCGCAGCAGCGCATTAAGGCGCTTTGGGTGATGGCGACGAACCCGGCCGTCTCGCTGCCGCGCGCCGATCAGGTCAAGGCCGCGCTCGGCAGCCTCGATCTCTTCGTCGTCTCCGAGAACGTGCTGTCCAACGATACGCTTTCGGCGAAGCCGCATTTCATCCTCCCAGCCGCAGCCTGGGGCGAGAAGAACGGCACCGTCACCAATTCCGAGCGCCGCATCTCGCGCCAGCGCGCCTTCCTCGACCTGCCCGCCGAGGTGAAGCCGGATTGGTGGATCGTCTGCGAGGTCGCCAAACGCCTCGGCTTCGTCGAGGCCTTCACCTATGGCGGCCCCGACGAGATCTATGCGGAGCACGCCGCGCTCTCGGCCTTCGAGAACGCCGGCACCCGCGATTTCGACATCGGCGCCCATGCCGGGTTGCCGAAGCGGGCCTATGACGCGCTGAAGCCGGTGCAGTGGCCTGCGCCGGCCGGCCAGCCGCTCGGCACGCCGCGCCTGTTCGCGCAAGGCGGTTTCTTCACCGGCGATGGCCGCGCCAGGATGGTGCCGCTCGCGGTGCCTGCGCTGGCGTCGGCGACGAGCGAGGCCCTGCCGCTGCTGCTCAACACCGGGCGCGTTCGCGACCACTGGCACACAATGACGCGCACAGGGCTCAGCCCGCGCCTCAGCGCCCATGCGTCCGAGCCCTGCGTCCACGTCCATCCAACGGATGCGGCCCGCTTCGGCCTGATCGAAGGCGGCTTCGCCCGCATCGCCAATGCCTTTGGTGCGGTCGTGCTCAAGGTCGGGTTCGACGCAGGCGTTCCGCCGGGCTCGCTCTTCGCGCCGATCCACTGGTCCGCCGAGACGGCGTCGCATGCCCGCATTGGCGCCGCGGTCCAGCCGGCTTGCGACCCCTTCTCCGGCCAGCCCGAGATGAAGGCGACGCCGTCCTCGATCGCGCCCGTGGCCTATGCCTCGCAGGGCTTCGTGCTCTCGCGCGACGGCTTTGCCCTGCCCGAGGGAAGCTGGTGGTCGAAGCTTGCGGTCGAGGGCAGCGAGGGCCGCCTCTTCGCCACCGACGCGACCTCGGCCGAACTGATGGAAAGCATCCGCGCCGCCTTCGGCGAGGACGGCCTGACCGAGATGATCGACAGCGAAGGCGGCGTCTATCGCTGCGCCGTGATCAGGGACGGCGCGCTGATCGCCGCGCTTTTCATAGCTCCGGCCGGGCGCGCGCCGCTCTGGGACACGGTCAAGCTCGCCTTCGCCGATGCCGGCGCCATGCCGGAGAACCGCCTCGCCTTGCTGGCCGGCCGCAGCCTCGACGGCGCGGCCGATCCCGGTCCGACCGTCTGCGCCTGCTTCGGCGTCGGGCTGAACGCGATCCGCGCTGCTTTCGCCGGCGGCGCGGCGACGCCCGAGGACATCGGCCGCCAGCTCAGGGCCGGAACCAATTGCGGCTCATGCCTGCCTGAAATCCGCCGGATCGGCGCGCAGTCACGCAGCCCGGTGGCGGCATGACCATCAACGCATTCGAACGCATCAACCAGAGGAGAACCGGCATGGGTCGGGCTGTCTTGAAGGAAGTGCCGGCGGGAGCGAAAGTCGTCGCGCTGCCGGGAGCCAATCCGGGCGTCGTGTCGCTTCCGGCCGCGGCAAGCAAGCCGCTATCGGCGCGCCTTGCGCCCTGGCTGACCTCGCTTCTCGTCAACATCGTGCCGCCGTTGATCACGGTCGCGCTCATCCTGCTGTTCTGGCAGCTCGCCGCGCATGGCCCGCAATCCTCGCTGCCGACGCCGACCAAGATCTGGGCCGAGGCGAAAGACCTCATCGTCGAACCGTTCTTCTGGAACGGCTCGCAGGATATCGGGCTCGGCTGGCGCATCCTGGTCTCGCTCCAGCGCGTCGCCATCGGCTTCAGCCTGGCGGCGATCGTCGGCGTGCTGCTCGGCGCGCTCGTCGGCCAGTCGGTCTGGGCGATGCGGGGCCTCGATCCGGTGTTCCAGGTGCTGCGCACCGTGCCGCCGCTGGCCTGGCTGCCGCTCTCGCTCGCGGCCTTCCGCGACAGCCAGCCCTCGGCGATTTTCGTGATCTTCATCACCGCGATCTGGCCGGTGATCATCAACACGGCGGTCGGCATCCGCAACATCCCGCAGGACTACCGCAACGTCGCGCGGGTGCTGCGGCTGAACCAGGTCGAGTTCTTCTTCAAGATCATGGTGCCCTCGGCGGCGCCCTACATCTTCACCGGCCTGCGGATCGGCGTCGGCCTGTCCTGGCTCGCCATCGTCGCGGCTGAGATGCTGACCGGCGGCGTCGGCATCGGCTTCTTCATCTGGGACGCGTGGAACTCCTCGCGCCTGTCCGACATCATCGTGGCGCTGATCTATATCGGCGTCGTCGGCTTCTTTCTCGACCGTCTCGTCGCCTTCGTCGGCACCATCGTCACCCGCGGCACCTTGACCAACTGAGGAGGATGCGATGAGCTATCTCAAGATCGATCATGTCGACAAAACCTTCCAGCGCGGCGCGGCCTCGACCAACGTCCTCAAGGACATCAGCCTCGAGATCGAGAAGGGCGAATACGTCTCGGTGATCGGCCATTCCGGCTGCGGCAAGTCGACCCTGCTCAACATCATCGCGGGGCTGACGCCGATCAGCGCCGGGGCCGTCCTGCTCGAGGGCCGCGAGGTCAAGGACCCTGGCCCGGAGCGCGCCGTGGTCTTCCAGAACCACTCGCTGCTGCCCTGGCTCACCGTCTACGACAATGTCGCGCTGGCCGTGAACAAGGTCTTCGGCGGCCGCAAGTCGAAGGCCGAGCGGCATGACTGGATCATGCACAATCTCGACCTCGTCCAGATGGCTCACGCCAGGGACAAGCGCCCGGCCGAGATCTCCGGCGGCATGAAGCAGCGCGTCGGCATCGCGCGCGGCCTGGCGATGGAGCCCAAGATCCTGCTGCTCGACGAGCCGTTCGGCGCGCTCGACGCCCTGACCCGCGCGCATCTGCAGGATTCGATCATGCAGATCCACGCGACGCTGGGGAACACCATGATCATGATCACCCATGATGTCGACGAGGCCGTGCTGCTCTCGGACCGCATCGTCATGATGACCAACGGTCCCTCCGCCCGCATCGGCGACGTGCTCGACGTCAGGCTCGACCGCCCGCGCAAGCGGCTCGATCTGGTCTCCGACCGGACCTACATCGCCGCCCGCGAGGCGGTGCTGAAGTTCCTCTACGAACGCCATCGCTTCGTCGAAGCGGCGTGAGGAGCAGCCCATGACCCCCAATCAGGTTTCCGAGATCAAGGCGAGCTTCTCCAAGGTCGCCCCCATAGCCGAGCAGGCCGCCGCCTTGTTCTACGGCCGCCTGTTCGAGATCGCCCCCGAAGTGCGCCCATTGTTCAAGTCGACCGATATGAAGGAACAGGGGCGCAAGCTGATGGGCACGCTCGCCGTCGTGGTGAAGGGGCTGGAGGATCTACCGGCCCTGATGCCGGCGGTGAATGCGCTCGCCATCAAGCACAACGGCTATGGCGTGACCGCGGCTCATTACGCGCCAGTCGGCGCGGCACTGCTCTGGACGCTGGAGCAGGGGCTGGGCGAGGGCTTCACGCCCGCCGTCAAGGATGCCTGGACGACCGCCTATGGCACGCTGTCCGGCGCGATGATCGCCGCAGCCGGCCAAAGCACGGCCTGAGCCGTCAGCCAGAGCAAGATCATGAGCGACGATTTCACCCCCGACCAGAAGCGCTATCTTGAGGGCTTCATGTCCGGCATGCAGTCCGCCCGCACGGCGCGTGGGCTCGGGCCGCTCGGCGGTACGCCCGGCACGAGCGGCTCGGGCAAGCCGAGTGGCCCGGACAAGGAGCATCTGGAAGCGCAGGCGACAACCGTCGCGGCCGGCGGCAAGCTCGCCGAACAGGAAAAGTGGAAGGCCGCCGAACATCCCTTCGACGCTTATGCCCGCTTCAAGGACCAGGCCAATGCCGGCCTCTACCCCAAGCCCGAAGACAATTTCCGCTGGCGCTATCACGGGCTGTTCTATGTGGCGCCTGCCCAAAACAGCTATATGTGCCGCCTGCGCATCCCCAACGGCATCCTGAAGGCTTGGCAGTTCGCCGGCGTCGCCGACCTCGCGGACACGCTCTGCGGCCCCTACGCCCACGTCACCACCCGCGCCAATCTGCAGGTGCGCGAGATCCCGGCGCAAAACGCCCCGCTGCTGCTGGAGGGCCTCGCCGATCTCGGCCTGACCGCCAAGGGTTCCGGCGCCGACAACATCCGCAACGTCACCGGCTCGGCCACCGCCGGCATCGACCCCCATGAACTGCTCGACACCCGCCCCCATGCCCGCGCCTGGCACCACCACATCCTCAACGATCGCTCGCTGTACGGCCTGCCGCGCAAGTTCAACGTCGCCTTCGACGGCGCCGGCTCGATCGCCACGCTGGAGGACACCAACGACATCGGCTTCCAGGCGATCGAGGTCATGGAAGGCGGGAGCTTCGAGGGCGCTGCCGTAGAGCCCGGCATCTGGTATCGGCTCACGCTGGGCGGCATCACCGGCCACAAGGATCTCGCCCGCGACACCGGCGTCATCGTCGCGCCATCCGATGCCGTGGCCGTCGCGGACGCGATCGTGCGCGTCTTCACGGCCAGCGGAAACCGCACCGACCGGGCGAAGTCGCGCCTGAAATACGTGCTCGACAGCTGGGGTTTCGAGACATTCCTGAGTGCCGTCGAGGAGAAGCTCGGCCGCAGGCTGGTCCGGCTCGATACGGCTTTCGTGCAGCCGCGTCCTGTCTACGACCGGCTCGCCCATATCGGCGTGCATCCGCAAGCCCAGCCGGGCCTCAACTGGGTCGGCGTGGCGCTGCCGGTCGGCAAGCTGACCGTCCAGCAGATGCGCGCCATCGCCGCGATCGCAAACAGCTGCGGCGACGGCGACATCCGCCTGACCGTCTGGCAGAACCTGCTGATCTCCGGCGTGCCGGACGACAAGGTCGAGGATGTCGTCGCGAATCTACAGGCGATAGGCCTGTCAGCCGAAACCTCGATCCTGCGCGCCGGGCTGATCGCCTGCACCGGCGCGACTGGGTGCAAATTCGCCGCCGCCCACACCAAGGAGGATGCGCTGGCGATCGCCGCCCATTGCGAGCCGCGCATCACGCTGGATACGCCCGTCAACATCCACCTGACCGGCTGCCACAACTCCTGCGCCCAGCACTATATCGGCGATCTCGGCCTGATCGGCGCCAAGGTGCCGGTGAGCGACGAGGGCGACACGGTGCCGGGCTATCATATCTTCGTCGGCGGCGGCTTCGGCGTCGAGGGCGGCATCGGCCGCGAATTCCGCACCGACGTGAAGGCGGAGGATGCGCCGGCGCTGGTCGAGGCGATCCTGCGAACCTGGCAGGAGCATCGCGCCGCGCCCGACGAGAGCTTCGTCGCCTTCGCCCGCCGCCACGAGATCGCGGCGCTGCAGGCGCTGGTCGCACAGACGGGAGAGGCGGCGTGACGCTCCATGTCTCGATGACCCACTTCGGTGCAAGCAGGGCGTGTTCCCTCCCCCCGCTTGCGGTGGGGAGGGCTAGGGAGGGGGGCCGTAAAGCCAGAGCTTTGTCCTGCATCATCCCGCCGAGCGACACTGCCCCCCACCCCAACCCTCCCCACCGCAAGCGGGGGGAGGGGGCGCGTTGCGGCTCCTCTGTCTCAGTCGGAAAGGTCGCCCCGTGACCGTTCAGACCGCAAATCCGATCGTCCAGGTCCTACCCGAGACCGCGCCCTTCAGCGAGGAGCAGCGCTCCTGGCTGAACGGCTTCTTCGCCGGGCTGCTCTCGCTCGACAATGCCGGGGTCACCGCCCTGTCGCCGGCGGAGAACGCCGCCGTGATGGGGCCGGCCGATGACGGCGCGCCCTGGCACGATCCGTCGCTGGAGTTGCCGCAGCGCATGCAGTTGGCGGAGGGCAAGCCGCTGCCGCGCAAGCTCTTCGCCGCGATGGCCCAGCAGGATTGCGGCCAGTGCGGCTATGTCTGCGAGACCTATTCCGCCGCCATCGCCGAGGGCAAGGAGCCACGCCTGAACCTCTGCGCGCCCGGCGGCAAGGACACGCTGCGCATGCTCAAGACGCTGGTGGAGGAGGGCGGCTCGACGCCTGCCGCCGCCACCGAAGCAGCGCCCGCTGCCGCGCTCGGTCCGCTCGGCCGCTGCCGCGAGAACCCGGCGCTGGCGACCTTCCTGTCGCGCCGCAAGCTCAATGGCGAGGGCTCGCAGAAGGAGACCTGGCATGTCGAGTTCGACCTGTCGGAATGCGGGCTCGACTATATCGTCGGCGACGCCTTCGGCATCGTCGCGCAGAACGATCCGCGCCTGGCCGATGCCGTCATCGCGCTTCTCGGCGCGCGTCCCGACGCAGATGTCGGCGGTAAGCCCCTGCGCGAGGCGCTGATCTCCGACCTCGCGCTCGGCCCCGCGCCGGACGCGCTGTTCCAGCTCATCTCCTATGTCACCGGCGGCGAGACCCGCGCCAAGGCCAAGCGTCTGGCGGCGGGTGAGGACCCCGACGGCGATCTCGACCGGCTCGACGTGCTTGGCACGCTGCACAAGTTCGGGCAGGCGCGGCTCTCGGCGGAAGCCTTCGTCGAGGCGCTCGAACCGCTCCAACCGCGGCTCTATTCGATATCGTCCTCCTGCATCGCGACGCCCGGCCGCATCTCGCTGACGGTCGACACGGTTCGCTACAAGATTGGCACCCGCCCGCGCTGGGGCGTCGCCTCGACCTTTCTCGCCGAGCGCGTCCAGCCCGGCGACAAGGTGCCGGTCTATGTCCAGCGCGCCCATGGCTTCGGCCTGCCGCAGAACCCTGAGACCCCGGTGATCATGTGCGGCCCGGGCACCGGCGTCGCGCCGTTCCGAGCCTTCCTGCATGATCGCAGGGCGACGAAGGCGCCGGGCCGGAACTGGCTCTTCTTCGGCCATCAGCGCCGCGCCGCCGATTTCTTCTACGAGGACGAATTGTCCGCTATGAAGGAGGAGGGCGTGCTGACGAACCTCACGCTCGCCTGGTCGCGCGATGCCGGCGAGAAGATCTATGTCCAGGATCGGATGCGCGAGCGCGGCGCCGAACTCTTCGCCTGGCTGGAGCAGGGCGCGCATTTCTACGTCTGCGGCGATGCCAAGCGCATGGCCAGGGATGTCGAACGGGCGATGGTCGATGTCGTCGCGCAGCACGGCAATCGTTCGCCCGACGAGGCGGTCGCCTATGTTGCCGGGCTGAAGAAGGCCGGGCGCTATCAGGCGGATGTCTACTGAGACACCCGCTTCCGTCATCGCGCCGTCATGATACCACGCCAACCGCCAGGGCTTGAACGGCGACGGAGACGGGCGTGAGACTGCATATCACCGGCGGCAAGGTGCTCGCCGAAGATTTCCTCGAAGCCGGCCTGAGCACTGACGGTTCCTCCATTCTGGCCCTCGACGCGCCGGCTCCGGCCAACGCGCTGCATCTCGACGCCACCGGCATGCTCGTCCTGCCCGGCATCGTCGATATCCATGGCGACGCCTTCGAGCGCCACATCATGCCGCGCCCCGGCGTCTCCTTCGACATCGAGATCGCGCTGCGCGACGCCGACAGGGCGATGCTCGCCTGCGGCATCACCACCGCCTGCCATGGCGTGACTTGGTCCTGGGAGCCCGGCCTGCGCGGTGCCGGCAATGCCCGCGCGCTCGTCGCCACGCTGGAACGGCTGAAGCCCGTGCTCGGCGCCGATACGCGCTTCCACCTGCGCCACGAGATCTTCAACCTCGACGCAGAAGCCGAGGTGATCGACTGGCTCGCGACCGGGCGCATCGGCGTGCTCGCCTTCAACGACCACACGCCCGGCATCTTCAAGGCGGCCGTCCGCCCCGGCAAGATCGCCAAGATGGTCGAGCGCACCGGCCTGTCCGAGGCCGCCTTCATCGCGCTGGCAGGAGAGGTCTTCGGCCGCGAAGGCGAGGTGCCCGCCTCGGTCGTGCGGATCGCGGCGGCCGCGCGTGCTGCCGGCGTGCCGATGCTCTCGCATGACGACATGTCGCCACAGATGCGCCGCGACTACCGCGCGCTCGGTGTCGGCGTGGCGGAGTTCCCGCTCGATGTCGAGACGGCGCGCGAGGCTTCGGGAGCGGGCGAGGCCATCGTCTTCGGCGCGCCCAATGTCGTGCGCGGCGGCTCGCATCTCGGCTGCCCCGGCGCGGAGGAGATGGTCCAGGCCGGCCTCTGCACCATCCTCGCCTCTGACTACTATTATCCGGCGCTGACGCTGGCGCCGTTCATCCTGGCCCGCAACGGCTCGGCCGCCTTTGCCGATGCCTGGCGTCTGGTCTCGCGGGCGCCGGCCGCTGCGCTCGGCCTCGACGATCGCGGCGAGATCGCGCCGGGCCGCCGCGCCGATCTCGTCCTCGTCGAGGAGGGGGCGCAGCCGCGCGTCGTCGCGACGATCGTCGGTGGGAACCTGGTCCATCTCGCGGACCAGCGCATTCTCGGCTGATCAGGCGTCGAAGCCGCGCAGCGAGCTCACGGCCGTCATCACGCCGCGCAACTCCGCAAGGCCGCGCAGGCGCCCGACCGCCGGATAGCCGGGGAACGAGCCCTTGCCGATATCGTCGAGCAGGGCATGGCCGTGGTCGGGTCGCATCGGGATCTGCCAGTGCGCCAGGCCTTGAGCCTTGCGGCGCTGCTCCTCGGCCAGCAGGACATCGACCAGCGCGACCATGTCGGTGTCGCCGCCGAGATGCTCGGCCTCCATGAAGGAACCGTCCGCGTCCTTGGCGACGTTGCGCAGATGCGCAAACCAGATCCGGTCCGCGAAGCGCCGGGCGATCGTCGGCACGTCGTTCTTCGGGTTCGCGCCGAGCGAGCCCGAGCACAGGGTCAGCCCGTTCGACGGCGAATCGACGGCGCCGAGGATGAAAGCGATGTCGTCCTCGTCCGAGCAGATGCGCGGCAGGCCGAAGAGCGGGCGTGGCGGGTCGTCGGGATGGATGCACATCCGGATGCCGACCTCTTCGGCCGTCGGGATGATCGCCTCGAGGAAACGCTTGAGATTGGCCCGCAGCGCCGCATGGCTCATGCCGCGATAGCGCTCCAGCATGCGCTTCAGGCCCGGCACGTCGTAGCGGTCATAGGCGCCCGGCAGGCCCGCCATGATGTTGGCGAGCAGCCGGTCGCGATCGGCTTCCGAGGACCGATCGAACCAGGCCTTGGCCCGGTCCATCACATCGGCCGAATGCCCGTCCGCCGCGCCAGGACGCTTCAGCATGAAATGGTCGAAGGCGACATATTCGTGGATGTTGAAGCGCAGCGCCGTGCCGCCGCCCGGCAGGCGGTAGGCCAGCTCGGTGCGCGTCCAGTCCAGCACGGGCATGAAGTTGTAGCAGATCACCTCGAGCCCGCAGGCCGCAAGGTTGCGCAGCGACTGGCGGTAGTTCTCGAACACCGGCTCGAGGTCGCCTTCGCCGATCTTGATGCTCTCATGCAGCGGCAGGCTCTCGACCACATTCCAGCGCAGGCCCAGGCTCGGATCGGCCGCGATGATCGCCTTGCGCGCCTCGATCTCGTCCACGCTCCAGACCACGCCATAGGGGATCTGATGGAGGGCGTTGACGATGCCGCGCGCGCCCGCCTGCCGCGCCTGCGCAAGCGTCACCACGTCGTCTGGTCCGAACCAGCGCCAGCTCTGTTCCATCAGAGCGCCCGTTCTGTCTGAGCATGGGTCATGGTCGGATATCCTCCAAAGTTTCTTGTTGTGGGCAGGGCTTGGTTTGTGGGCAGAGCCTGGTTTGTGGGGTAGGGGCTTTGGCCGTCAATCCAGGCGGGCGGGGGTAGCGCTGCCGGCGAAGGCGTCGACCTGGTCGCGCGCGATCGTCTCGATGGCGTCGAAAACGGTGCGCAGATGCGTGCGCATCGCCGCTTCTGCGCGGGCCTCATTGCCGGTGATGACGCAGTCCATGATCTCGCGGTGCTGGGTCAGGATCATGGTCGGCCAGGAGGCGCTTTCAAGCGACAGGCAGCGGACGCGGTCGAGCTGCGCTTTGACGCCCTCGATCAGGCTCCACACCGACGGGTGGCCGGCAAGCTTGGCGAGCTTGGCATGGAACGCCTCGTCATGACGAAAGAAGCTGGCCCTGTCGCCGCTCGCGAGGTCGCGTTCCTGCTGGCGCACATTCTGCTCAAGGGCTGCCTTGCCGGCATCATCGGCATGGCGCGCGGCGAGCGCGACCGTGCGGCATTCCAGCGTCTCGCGGACGAACTGGCTGTCATGTACGGCGGCGAGATCGATCGGCGCGACGAAGGTTCCGACCTGGGGCACGACCATCAGGAAGCCTTCCTCGACGAGGCGCTTGAAGGCCTCTCGGACCGGCGTCCGGCTCACTCCGAAGCGCACCGCCATGCGCGCCTCCGACATCGCCTCGCCCGGGCGCAGCACCGCCGCGAGGATGTCTCCTCGCAACAGGCGGTGGATCTGTTCGGTGCTCTGACGGACTGCGGGAAGGGCCATTGCCAAGCTCTGGTCGACTAGTATACTAGGATACCGACTAATCCGGGGCCGCGTCAATCGGCCTGCGTCCCGGACCTGTTGAGACGGCATCCTGAAACGGCGCCGGCGGCTCGATCAACAACAAAGCGGAAAATCCGCACAGCTTTGGAGGAGAGGTCATGGTCCACAACACAATCAATCGGCGTGTATTCATCGGCGGCGTCGCTGGCCTCGCGGGTGCCGCGTATGCGCCCTCGGCCTTCGCCCAGCAGCTCAAGCTGCCGACATCCCCCGTCGTCCTGTCGATCGTCGATGTCGCCGGCAATCTCGCTTTGACGCAGAAGGCGATCGAGAACTACCGCAAGGCCAAGCCCAATCTGGTCTCGCGCATCGTCTTCACCAAGGCGCCGTCGCCGGAACTGCCCGGCAAGATCAAGGCGCAGCAGGATGCCGGCCGCGTCGACATCGACATGGTGCTGACGGGCACGGATGCGCTGTCGGCCGGCGTCGACCAGAAGCTCTGGGTGCCGCTGCTGCCGCAACTCGCCGGCAGCCTGCCCAAGCTCGACGAGATCTATCTCGAAGGTGCCGCCAAGATGCAGGCGCTGGCCAGCGGCCAGGGCGTCGTCGTGACCTATTATCCGTCCGGCCCGCTGCTGGAATACATGCCGGCCAAGGTCAAGAACGTTCCGACCACCGCCCAGGAACTGCTCGACTGGACGCGCCAGAACAAGGACCGCTTCATCTATCCGCGTCCGGCCAATTCCGGCCCCGGCCGCACCTGGATGATGGGGCTGCCCTATCTGCTCGGCGACAGCGACCCCAAGGACCCGGTCAAGGGCTGGGACAAGACCTGGGCCTATCTCAAGGCCCTGGGCGAGAACATCGAATACTATCCCGGCGGCACCGGCGCGGTGATGAAGGAGCTCGGCGACGGCTCCCGCGACATGACCGTGACGACGACGGGCTGGGACATCAACCCGCGCGTGCTGGGCGTCGTGCCGAAGGAGGCCAAGATCGCCGCGCTGAAGGGCTTCCATTGGGTCACGGACGCGCATTACATGTGCATCCCCAAGGGCGTCTCGGACGAGAAGCTCGCGGTCCTGGTCGACCTGATGAACTTCCTCCTGACCAAGGAGCAGCAGGCCTACACCTATGACGAGGGCTATTTCTATCCGGGTCCGGCGGTGAAGGGCGTCACGCTCGACATGGCCCCGGCGGAAAGCCAGGCGGCGATCAAGGAGTTCGGCCGGCCCGAATACGAGAAGCTGATCGCCGACAACCCGCTTGAGACGCCGCTCGACCCCGACAAGATGGTCGTCGCGTTCCGTCTCTGGGACGAACAGGTCGGCGGCGCCAAGCGCAAGTAAACGCTCCATGCGACCCGACCGGCGGCCTCATGCAGGCCGCCGGTCGGATTTTTGATCGAGACTCCAGCACGCGGTCCCCATGACGATTCACGCAGCCTCCTTTCGCGAGCTTCGGCTCGACCGCCTGAGCCGGGATTTCGGCACGCACAACGCGCTGAAGGACGTCTCGCTGACGATCCAGCAAGGCGAGTTCATCGCGCTTCTGGGACCCTCCGGCTGCGGCAAGTCGACCACGCTGAACATCATCGCCGGGCTTCTGCCGGCGACGGGCGGCGGTATCTGGCTCGACGACAAGCGCATCGACCCACTGCGGCCCGAAGAGCGCGGCTTTGGCATGGTCTTCCAGAACTACGCCCTGTTCCCGCATATGAGCGTGAACAAGAACATCGGCTTCGGCCTCAAGATGCGCGGCACGCCCAAGGCCGAGATCGAGCGCCGCGTCGCCGAGGCCGTCGGGCTGGTCCGCCTCCAGGGTCAGACCGAGAAGCTGCCCGGCCAGCTCTCCGGCGGCCAGCAGCAGCGCGTCGCCATCGCGCGCGCCATCGTCGTCGAGCCGCCGCTGGTCCTGATGGACGAGCCGCTCTCCAACCTCGACGCCAAGCTGCGCCTCGAGATGCGTGCCGAAATCCGCCGCATCCACAACACGCTGGGCGCCACCACGATCTACGTCACTCACGATCAGGAAGAGGCGCTCTCGCTCGCCGACCGGATCGTTGTGATGCGCGATGGCCAGGTCCGCCAGGTCGGCATTCCCGAGGATCTGTTCTCGCGGCCCGACCATCTCGACGTCGCCGAGTTCATGGGCTTCCGCAACAAGATCGCCGGCAAGGCCGCCTCGGTTTCTGGCGAGCATGCCACGGTCGCGATCGACGGCGCAGCCATCCTCGGCCGCGCCCGTAACACCATCGCGCAGGGTGCAGCCGCCCATCTCGCGATCCGTCCCGAGGACCTGCACCCCGTCGCCGCCGGCAGCGTCGGCCTGAAGGCGCAGGTGATCTCGACGGAGTTCCGCGGCCGCGAATTCGTCGGCTTCGCCCGCATGGCCGATGGGACGGACCTGTCCTTCCTCGCCCATGACAAGCTGGCGCCGGGTTCGGAGGTCACGCTGGCTGCCGAGCCCGACCGCGTCCTCGTCTATGGGGCAGCGGCGTGAGCGACACAGCCTCTTCCATCCCGCTGAGCCAGCGGCTCGCTGCGCGCGGCCTCGACGGGCTGACGCTGCTCGTCGTCCCCGCGATCCTGTTCTCGCTGGCGCTGTTCATCTACCCGTTCTTCTACGGGCTGTTTTTGTCCTTCAACCCGAAGGCGGGCGGCGCCCTGGCCAATTACCAGCGCTTCTTCTCGGATTCCTTCCTCTATGGCACGATCGCGACGACGCTCTGGCTGGCCCTGCCGGTGACGGTCCTGACCCTGCTGATGGCGATCCCGATCGCCTTCCGCGTCCGCACGATGAAGCATCAGCGCCTGCTGACCACCATCCTGGTGATCCCGATCACGCTGGGCACCGTGCTGGTGGCGCAAGGGCTTTTGAACTATCTCGGGCCGCAGGGCTGGTTCAATCGCGCCCTGCTGACGATGGGCCTGATCTCGACACCGGTGAAGCTGCTGCACAATTACTGGGGCGTGATGATCTCGCTGGTGATCACCGGCTTCCCCTTCACCTTCCTGCTCACGTTGTCCTATCTCTCCGGCGTCGATCCCGCGCTCGAGCAGGCCGGCGCGACGCTCGGTGCGGGTCCCTGGCAGCGCTTCAAGCACATCCTGCTGCCGCTGCTGCTGCCGGGGCTGGCGATCACCTTCTGTCTCTCCTTCGTGCAGGCCTTCTCGGTCTTCCCCTCCGCCGTATTGCTCGGCGCGCCGGCGGGACCGACGCGCGTGATCTCGATCGCGGCCTATCAGGCGGCCTTCGAGGAGTACGATTATTCGATGGCCTCGGCGGTGGCGATGATCATGGGCGTGGTCCAGCTCTCGATCGTCGTCGCGGTTCTGGCGGCGCGTGGGCTGCTTTATCGCGGCCCTGCCGGCGGCGGAAAGGGTTGACGCCATGGTCAAGGACACCCGCCTCTCGGCCCGTCTCTGGGCCTTCGCCAACTGGGCCGTGATCGGCTTCTTCATCCTGAACCTGTTCGGGATGATCGCCACCGTCGTGACCAGTTCCTTCGCCACGCGCTGGCTCGGCACCTGGCTTCCTGCCGGCTGGACGACGCGCTGGTACTCCTCCGCCTGGGACGAGTTCCAGCTCTACGACGTGCTCTCCGTCACCTTCCAGATCGTCTTCCTGGTCGTCTTCCTCTCCGGCCTGATCGGTGTGCCCGCAGCCTATGCGCTGGCGCGCCGCGACTTCCCCGGCAAGAAGCTGGTGATGCTGCTCTTCCTGCTGCCGCTGCTGGTGCCGCCGATCACCTTCGGCATCCCGCTGGCGACGGTGCTCTATCGCGCGGGGCTGGCCGGCCAGATGTCGGGCGTCGTGCTCGCCAATCTCGTGCCGACAGTGCCCTTCGTCATCCTGGTGATGATCCCCTTCATCGAGCAGATCGACACCAAGATCGAGGCCGCGGCGCGCGTCTTCGGCGCGAACACCTTCAAGCTCTTCATCTACATCCTGCTGCCGCTGCTGGCGCCGGGCATCCTCGCGGCGCTGCTGCTGGTGCTGGTGCGCACCATCGCCATGTTCGAGCTGACCTTCCTCACGGCCGGCCCGACCAGCCAGACGCTGGTGGTGGCGCTCTATTACGCGGTCTTCGCCGCCGGTGTCCGCGCGGTGCAGTCGATCGACGCCATGGCGGTGATCTACATGGTGACGACGCTGCTCTGGCTCCTGATCGCCCTGCGCTTCGTCAACCCGACGCAGATCGTCGCCCGCGCCAAGCGGTAAGCGTCTCGCATTGCAGCGGAAAGAAACACGCCCCCGTCCGGAACCGGACGGGGGCGTTTGCGATTGAATCCGGGCAGCGCGGATGGCGTTCCATTCGCCGCCCGGAGTTATCAGTCATGGCGCGCGTGATCTTCGACGATGTCGTTTCGACCCCGCCCCCGCCGTCCCGGCTGAAGCGCAGCTCGGCAGCGACTCTGACGATCACCCGCCGCAAGTCGGGCAAGGGTTTCAGCTATCGGAATGCCGATGGCGAGCGCATCACCGATGTGGCGACGCTGGCCCGCATCCGCTCGCTGACGATCCCGCCGGCTTATTCAGATGTCCGCATCGCGGCCGATCCGCGCGCCCATCTCCAGGCGGTCGGACATGACGAGGCCGGCCGCATCCAGCATCGCTATCATCCCGATTGGGACAAGGTCCGCGAGCGCCGCAAGCTCAAGCGGCTTGGATGCCTGATCAACGCGTTGCCGAAGCTGCGGGCTGCCATCGCCCGCGATCTGAAAGACCGCAAACTCAGCCGCGACAAGGCACTGGCCTGTGCCGCCGCCATCATCGACCGCTGCCATATCCGCGTCGGCAATGAGAGCTATGCCAAGGCGAATGGCAGCCATGGCGCCTCGACGCTGCTGAAGCGCCACGTCACCATCACCGGCAGCCGCGTCGAACTCGCCTTCAAGGGCAAGAGCGGCAAGCAGATCGCCTGCGCGCATGAAGACCCGGCACTGGCCCGCGCCCTGACCCGCGTCATGACGTTGAAGGGCAGGCGCGCATTCCAGTACCAGCGCGAGGACGGCACTGTCGGCGAGCTCAGGGCCTCCGACATCAACGCCTATCTCAAGCGCGTCTCCGGGCTGCCCGTCAGCAGCAAGGATCTGCGCATGCTGGCCGCCAATGCCGCGGCCGCCGAGCTGCTGCTGGCGGGCGAGATCGTCGCGACCGAGACCGGCCGGAAGCGCCAGCTCGCCGACATCATGCGCGCCATCTCGGAGCGGCTGGTCAACACGCCCGCCGTCGTGCGCAAGAGCTATGTCCACGAGATCGTGCTGCGCGCCTACGCCACCGGCCGCCTCAAACGCTGTTACGACAAGTCCAAGGCACGCGGCGCCTGCTCGCGCATCGAGCGGGCGCTGGGTCTGCTGGCGGCTTGAGTCGCTATTGAGCCGTCCCGACGGCCGGTGCCGTCATTGCGAGCGAAGCGAAGCAATCCAGAGGGACCGGGTGAGGCCCTGGATTGCTTCGCTCTGCTCGCAATGACGGTGAAGGGCTTGCCTCACGAACTGCGCATCACGGCTTTCGCTCCGGCGCCTTGCGGCCCTGCGTGATCAGCCTGGCGCTGTGCTGGCCGGAGATGAAGGTCCAGAACCAACTCCAGGCGACGGCGACGCGGCTGCGGGCACCGATCAGGAAGAAGATGTGGGCGATGCCCCAGATCCACCAGGCGATCCAGCCGCGCAGTTGCAGCCAGCCGAGATCCACCACTGCCGCGCTCTTGCCGATGGTGGCGAGATTGCCCTGGTGGCGGTAGCGGAACGGGCCAGGGGCGGTCTTGCCCGCAAGCCGCGCGCGGATGACCTTGGCGACATGGGCGCCCTGCTGCTTTGCCGCCGGCGCGATTCCGGGCACAGGCTTGCCGTCGGCGGTCATCAGTGCGGCAGTGTCGCCGATGACGAAGATATCCGGCCGGCCCGGCGCGTTCAGGTTGGCATCGACGCTGGCCCGTCCGGCCCGGTCGGCGGCGATGCCGAGCCAGGCAGCGGCCGGCGAAGCCGCGACGCCAGCCGCCCAGACCACGGTGCGGCAGCCGACCGACTCCGTCCCGATCGTCACCCCATCCGCGCGGATATCCGACACCGGCCGGCCGAGCAGCACCTCGACGCCGAGCTTTTCGAGCGCGGCCTGCGCATAATCCGACAGCGAAACCGGAAAAGCCGGCAGAACCCGCGCGCCAGCCTCGATCAGCAGCACGCGCGCCTCGCGGGTGTCGATGTTGCGGAATTCGCGCCAGAGGATTTGCTTGGCGAGTTCGGCGATGATCCCGGCGAGTTCGACGCCGGTCGGCCCGGCGCCGATCACGGCGAAGGTCAGCAGCGCCTGGCGTGTTGCGGGGTCGGTCTCGCGCTCGGCCTGCTCGAAGGCGAGCAACAGGCGTCGTCGGATCGTCGTCGCATCCTCGAGCGTCTTGAGCCCCGGCGCGAAGGTCTCCCACTCGTCGCGGCCGAAATAGGAGTGTCGCGCGCCGGTGGCCAGAACCAGCGTGTCATAGGGCTGGGCGCCGCCGTCAGCGAGCAGCACGCGCTTGCCGTCCGCATCGACGCCCGAGACCTCGGCCAGCAGCGTGGTGACATCGGCCCGCTCGCGAAACAGCCGCCGGATCGGCCAGGCGATCTCGGAGGTGGCAAGGATCGTGGTCGCGACCTGGTAGAGCAGCGGCTGGAACAGATGGTGGTTGCGCTGGTCGATCAGCGTGATCCGAAGGCCAGCGCCAGCGAGATCGCGCACGAGTTGCAAACCGCCAAAGCCCGCGCCGACGACGACGAGATGGTGGGTGTCTGGAGAAGCTTGCATCGTGGTCATGGAGGGGACCTTCGCAAGCTTTTTGGCTGTCGGAGCGGCTTCGGCGATCATCTTGCCCAGACCACAGACGCACGCAAGGCGGTACAAGACATGGGGGCTTGGCTGGCCCGTGCTGGCTGTTGCGTGCCAGCATAGCGACGATCTTTGCGCGCCTGCAGAGGGCCGGTATGGACCGGCGCATCGCAGGATGACATCGGATCCGATTTCGACGTATACACAGTTTCTGGAAACTGTGTATACGGATGCGCCGATGCGTCGCTTGTCTCTCTCCGTACAGACGATCTATGCCGACCTTGTGCAGAAACTCTCGCCGAATGCGCCTCTGCCAGGGTCGATTTCGGTCAAGATCGTCCGGGGTGTTGAACGGCTGTATGCAAGCGAGCGCCACGGCGCAACGCGCATCCAACGCTATCTCGGGCCGGCACATGACCCTGCCATAGTGGCCATCGCAGACACGATCCGCCGCGAAGAGGACATTGCCAAGCAGCGTCGCAAGAACATCACCATGCTGAAGTCGGCGGGCGTGCAGGGGCCTTCCCAGGATGTGGGCCGTGTCCTGGAGGTGATGTCCCGTGCCGGCCTGTTCAGGACGGGGATGGTGCTCGTCGGCACGATCGCCTTCCAGACCTATCCCATATTGCTCGGCTATGACCTCAGCGGCTCCGGCATGATGACGCAGGATGTCGATGTCGTCGCTGCAAGCGTCAAGGCTTCGATCGGCGCGTCGGTCATTGGTAGCGACGATGATGACGGAATTGCTCAACCTCCGGCAACTCTCGACATGCTGGGCCTGTTGAAACGCGCCGACCCCTCCTTCGTCGGCGTGCCCAATCTCGACCGTAAGACCTACCCGAACAAGTTCACCGCCGCGAATGGTCTCGATGTCGAGCTTCTGACTCCTGTCCGGAAACGGGATGAGGACAATCCCGTTGCGCTGGCAGGACTGGGCGCCTCGGCCCTGCCCCTGCAGTATCTGGAGTATCTCGTGCAGGATGCCGTTCCCGCCGTCGTCCTGCATGGCGCGGGCGTGCCGGTCCTCGTTCCGCAGCCTGCTCGCTACGCGGTCCACAAGCTCATCGTGGCCCAATTGCGAGAGGCCCACTCCAGCAAGGCAGGCAAGGACCGTGTGCAGGCCAAGGTGTTGATGGACGCACTGGATGATGGCGACCCGGACGCGCTGGAAGATGCTCTCGATGATGCGCTGTCGCGCGGGCTTTCATGGCGCAAACACATCGAGGCCGGGCTGGGGCAGATCGGGCGTGCGGCGCGGCTTGCGGACTGAGCGACCGCATGGACGCGTGGACCGTTCGCAGCCTGTCGACGCCCGCGTCCATGGGGATGCGCGCCGCCGCGTTTTCCGCTAATCAGCCGCGATGACTGCCCTTTCACCCGAACGCCTGCGCTTCTCCGTCGCGCCCATGATGGATTGGACCGACCGGCACTGCCGCGTCATCCATCGCCTGATGTCGCGCCGCGCCCGGCTCTACACCGAGATGGTGACGGCGCAGGCCGTGATCCGCGGCGACCGGCAGCGGCTGATCGGTTTCGACGCGCTCGAGCATCCCGTCGCGCTCCAGCTCGGCGGCAATGATCCGGCGCTTCTGGCTCAGGCAGCGCGGATCGGTGCCGATTTCGGCTATGACGAGATCAACCTGAACTGCGGCTGCCCCTCCGACCGTGTCCAGGGCGGGGCCTTCGGCGCCTGCCTGATGCGCGAGCCGGCGCTGGTCGGCGATTGCGTCGCGGCGATGAAGGCGGCCGTCTCGATCCCGGTCACGGTGAAATGCCGCATCGGCGTCGATGACCAGGACCCGGAAGCGGCACTCGATGCGCTGACGGCGTCGGTGGCGGCTGCCGGCGTCGATGCGCTGGTCGTCCATGCACGCAAGGCCTGGCTCCAGGGCCTCTCGCCCAAGGAGAACCGCGAGGTTCCGCCGCTGGATTACGAGCGCGCATACCGGCTCAAGAGCGCCCATCCCGATCTGCCCGTCGCGATCAATGGCGGCATCCGCGCGCCCGAGGAATGGGCCGGCCACCTCGCCCATCTCGACGGTGTCATGGTCGGCCGCGAGGCCTATCAAAACCCCGAGACCCTGCTGCAGGTCGATCCGCTGCTGTTCGGCGAGGCGGCGCCGGTCGCCGACGCCTTTGCCATGCTGGAGGCGCTCGAACCGCATCTCGCCGTCTGGCTGGAGTCGGGCGGACGGCTGCATGCCTTTACCCGTCACCTCGTCGGGCTGTTTCCGGGTCGGCCCGGCGCGCGTCAGTTCCGCCGGCACCTGGCCGAGCATTGCGTCGCGGTCGGCGCCGGCATTGCCGATCTGCGCGCCGCCGTCGACCATGTCGCGCGCCACGATCGCGAGAGCGTCGCAGCCTGACGGCCGGCCGCGACGACGCCTCCGAGTGACCCCCCATTTTCGCGATTGACGGGATGACGCTCGCGCCTTAACTCAACTATATGGTTAGGTTTCAAGAAGCGCAGCTCGATCGCACTTTCTCTGCCTTGTCTGATCCGACGCGTCGGGCGTTGCTCGCGCGCCTCGAGGAGCAGGATGCCGTATCCGTCAGCGAACTCGCGCAACCTTTCGCGATGTCGCTGCCGGCGGTGATGAAGCATCTCGACGTTTTGTCGGATGCCGGGCTGATCACGCGGACGAAGACGGGCCGCACCGTCTCCTGCCGCCTCAATGCCGATCCGATGGAGGAGGCGATGGGCTGGCTCGCACGCTACCAGCGGTTCTGGACGCAGCGCCTCGACGCATTGGAGGGGATGCTGGAGGAGCGGCGCCGCAGCCGCGAGCCCGATGGTGGCGCCGGCAATGTCTGACGGGCACACCACGGACCCCGCCCGCGCCTTGGACGGGAAGGCCGAAACGGCACCAAGTCTGACGATGAAACGGCGGCTGAACGCCTCGGCGGCCGAAGTGTTTCAAGCCTGGACCGATCCGGCATTGCTGATGCGCTGGTTCGGGCCGGAGAATGTCAGGACGACAGAGGTCGCCGTCGATCCTCGCATCGGCGGCGCATACCGCGTCGTGATGCTGGAGAACACCGGCGAGCGCCACGAGATCTCAGGCAGCTACTACGAAGTCGTCGAAAACGAGCGACTGGCCTTCAGTTGGTCATGGGTCACGACGCCTGAGCGCGTCTCGCGCGTCACAGTCACCTTCAAGCCCGATGGCGACGGCACCATCCTGACGCTGCTTCACGAGAAGCTTTTCGACGAGCAGGCCGTCAAGGGCCACACCCATGGCTGGACCGGCTCGCTCGGCAAGCTGGAGGCCTTGTTCAGCTAGAGAGGATCGCCCCCGTCATCCCGGGCGGAGCGGAGCGGAGACCCGGGATCCATTCCGGAAGGGTTCAGGAATGGATCCCGGATCGGCGCCGCTGCGCGGCTTGTCCGGGAGGACAGCGTGAGTTTGCGAAACCTCAGCCCGGCCCGGCGCCCTGCGTGCCCAGATAGAGCGCGTAGATCGACTGGCTCGCGGCCATGAACAGCCGGTTCCGCTTGGGTCCGCCGAAGGTGATGTTGCCGCAGACCTCGGGCAGGCGGATGCGGCCGATCAGCTTGCCGGCGGGGTTGAAGACGTTGACCCCGCTATAGCCGACATTGCGCCCGGCATTGGACGAGGCCCAGAGATTGCCCTCGACATCGCAGCGCAAGCCATCGGGTCCGCAATTGATGCCGTCGATCATGCAATCGGAAAAGCGCTTGCCGTTGCTGAGCTTGTTGTCGGCGCCGACGTCGAAGACATGGATGTCGCCCTTGCCGCCCGGCCCGGTATCGCCGGGTCCCTTGCCGGTCGAGGCGATGTAGAGCTTCTTGAAATCGGGCGAGAAGCACAGCCCGTTGGGGTCGGGCACCTGCGATTCCGGCACGACGAGATCGAGCCGCCCGCTCGGGTCGAGCCGATAGGTGTTGGTCGGCAATTCGCGTTTGGCGAAGCCGATGCCCGGCAACTGGCCGAGCCTGGGATTGATCTTGCCATTGGCGTTGCTGGGGCCGCCGGGCGCATCGGGGGCGCCCTCGTAGAGCTGTCCGCCATAGGGCGGATCGGTGAACCAGTAGCTGCCGTCGGGGTGCGCTGCGATGTCGTTGGGCGAGTTCAGCTTCTTGCCCTCGAACGAGTCGGCCAGCACCGTCGCCGAGCCGTCGAGTTCGTAGCGCACGACCCGCCGGTTCAGATGCTCGCAGGAGAGCTGCCGTCCCTGGAAGTCGAAGCTGTTGCCGTTGCTGTTGCCCGATGGCGAGCGGAAGACGCTGACATGTCCGTCATCCTCGATCCAGCGCATCTGCCGGTTGCGCGGGATGTCGCTCCAGACGAGGTATTGCCCCTGAGCGTTCCAGGCCGGCCCCTCGACCCATAACCCCCCGGTCCAGATGCGTTGGATCGCCGCATTGGGCTGGGCCAGGCCGTTGAAGGAGGGGTCCACGGCAATCACGTCTGGATCCCAGAAATACGTCGTCGGTGCGCCGCGCCGGCTGAAGTCGCGTGGAGGAGTGGTGATCGTGGTCGGTGGCGCGACGGGGCTTGCCGCCGTTTGGGCGAGGGCGGCGTTGGCCGTGGCGGCCACGGCTCCAAGGCCGGCCGCGCGGATCAGCATGCGTCGGGACAGCGCCGCGGATGGCGCCTGGTCGGGATTTCGGTCGTGAGCAGATGGGTCTGTCATCGTATTCCTCCCTGATGTGTTGTTGTTTGCGCCGGTGTGTCCCGGTCGTTGGCCTCGGCTGGCTGTCTTGGCTCTCCTCGTCCTGCGCCGTACGCGGCGCGTAGCGGATGCTAGCGGACAGATCAGGAGCGGGACAGGCCTGGGCGCGACGCGATGGCACAGGGTCGGTCGTGCGGCCGGAGCATGCGGCCACTTCGGCCACGGCACCGGTCTTGCAGTCCCGGCAGCGGTCATCGTCGTCGTGCGGGCATGGGAAGAACGCGCTGCTGCATGACCGCCCCGCCATGGCGTCCTTGCTCCTGCACCCGAAATCGCCCACAGGAGCGCTTCCTTCTCTCGGATCATGTTATGTTTGCTGGATTTCCCGTCGAGGATCTTGTTTTCCTCGCCGTTTCGCTTGTTGTCGCGGGCGCGCTAACCGGCCTGTTGGCGGGTGTTTTCGGTGTCGGTGGCGGCGCGCTGGTCGTGCCGGTTCTCTATGAGGTCTTTCGCGTGATCGGCGTGCCGGAGGATGTCCGCATGCCGCTCTGCGTCGGCACATCGCTCGCCGTCATCATCCCGACCTCGATCCGCTCCTTCAACGCTCATCGCGCCAAGGGCATGGTCGACATGTCCATCCTGAAGATCTGGGCGGTGCCGGTCGTGCTCGGCGTCATCCTGGGAAGCTACATCGCCCGCTTCGCCCCGCCCGACCTGTTCAAGATCATCTTCGTGATCGTCGCGGTCTTCAGCGCGCTGCGCCTGCTCTTCGCGGCCGATCGCTGGAAGCTCGGCGCGCAGATGCCCGGCAAACTGCTGATGAGCATCTATGGCGCCGTCATCGGCGTGCTGTCGGCGCTGATGGGCATCGGCGGCGGCCAGCTCTCCAGCCTGTTCATGACCTTCTATGGCCGACCCATCCATCAGGCGGTGGCGACCTCCTCGGGGCTCGGCGTCATCATCTCGATCCCTGGCGCGCTCGGCTTCATCTATGCCGGCTGGCCCAAGATGGCCGTGCTGCCGCCTTTGTCGCTCGGCTATGTCTCGCTGATCGGATTCCTGCTCTTCGTCCCGACATCGGTCTGGACGGCTCCGATCGGCGCGCGCCTTGCCCACCGCCTGTCGAAGCGAAAGCTGGAGGTGGTGTTCGGCCTGTTCCTGCTGACGGTGGCGGGGCGGTTCGTCTGGTCGCTGGTCGCCTGACGAGGCGTGTTGACGGCCGATGCCGCCAATCCCGAGCGTCTGCGCTCCTATGAATGCCTCGGTGCCGTGGCGCAGACGGAGAAGGTCTTCTATCGGTTGACGGGCCAAGCTCTTGCGGCGGCGGCACAGGCCTCGTCGCGATCGCAGGCGTAACGGCTCAGTCCGAGCGTGCCGCCTGCCGCTCCTGCAGCCGCGCCATGATCGCCAAACGCTCCGCCTCGCTCAGCGAGCCCCAGCGCGCGATTTCGGCCATGGACCGTCCGCAGCCCTCACAGAGCTTGCTGACAGGGTCGAGCATGCAGGCCTTGATGCAGGGCGAGGAGATCGCGTTTGACGAGACGGTGTTCGAGGACATCGTGCTCATGGACCGCCGATACCCAAGACCAGCGCGAAGCCGAGATACAGCGCGATCTCGTCCAGCTGCTGCGTCGCGCCCGCGATGTCGCCGGTCTGGCCCCCGATCAGCGCTAAGCACAGGCGCCTGACCAGCGCGGCGTTGGCGGCCGCCAGGAAAAAGCCCAGCGCCAGACCAAAGAGCGGCAGGCGTAGCCCGATGGCCAGCGCGAGCGCGAGGCTTGAACCGATCGCGTAGGCGAGAAGTGCGGTCTTCACCGACGGCCGTCCGACAGCGGCCGAGGCGCCGTCAGGCCGGGCCGGCGCGGTCATCGCGAGCAGACGCACGCCGGACAGGCGCGAAACCAGCGCCGCAATGATGAAAGCGCCGGTTGCCGCAAGAGGCCCCAGGCGATCGAGGATCAGCGCCAGCGCCGCGACCCGCACCAGCAACGCAAGCCCCATTGCCAGCGCGCCATAGCTGCCCAGCCGGCTGTCCTTCATGATCTCCAGCCGCCGCTCGGCGTTGCGCCCGCCGAACAGCCCGTCGGCGCTGTCGGCGAGCCCGTCCTCATGCAGCGCCCCGGTCGTCACCGCGAGCGTCGCCACAGCGAGTGTGGCCGAGAGAAGCCCGCCGAGGCCTGCTATGCCGGCTCCCAGCAGCACGAGCGCGGCGGGCAGGGCGATGACCAGCGCGGCGAAGGGCAGGGCGCGCGGCACGCTGCGGAAATCGGGCGGTGCATGCGGGTCGGTCTCGCCCGGCAGCGCCGGCACCGGCAGGCGCGAATAGAACCGCACGCAAATTGCGGTCGCGACGAGCCAGCCCGGCCATACAGGCTCGGCCGGTGCCGACGGCGGTTCCGCTGGCGACACCTCCGCCATGCCGCCTTCGCTGTCCTCGATTGTCTTCATGCGCCGCAGCCTATAGCAGCAGCGGCACCAGGCCAGCCATCCCGACGGCGCGGCCATTTGCCCGTTTCCGCATGAGATTTCGCCATGGCCGCTTCAGGACTGCCCTTCGACGACATCCGCGAGCTCATCGCCGCGATGCCCGGCCCCGACATGGCGGCGGCCAACACCGTGCGCGCCCGCGACACGGAGCTGACCAAGCCGGCCGGCAGCCTCGGCCGCATGGAGGAGATCGCCGAATGGCTCGCCGCCTGGCAGGGCAAGGGCAAGCCTACGGTCGATCGCCCGCTCGTCTGCGTCTTCGCCGGCAATCACGGCGTCGTCGCGCAAGGCGTTTCGGCCTATCCGCAGGCGGTGACGCGCCAGATGCTGGAGAACTTCGCCGCCGGTGGCGCCGCGATCAATCAGATCTGCGCCGCCTTCGATCTCGGATTCAAGGTCTTCGACCTCGCGCTCGACCTGCCGACGGGGGATTTCACGCAAGGGGACGCGCTGGACGAGCGCGCCTGCGTCGCCACCATGGCCTTCGGCATGGAGGCGCTGGTCGGCGGCACGGATCTGCTCTGCCTCGGCGAAATGGGCATCGGCAACACCACCTCGGCGGCGGCGATCTACGCCGCGCTCTATGGGGGCGGGGCCGCCTTCTGGTGCGGGCGCGGCACGGGCCTCGACGATGAGGGTTTCAAGCGCAAGATCGCAGCCGTCGAGGCAG
The DNA here is from genome assembly GCF_001298265.1 of Allobosea vaviloviae. GTDB lineage: Bacteria > Pseudomonadota > Alphaproteobacteria > Rhizobiales > Beijerinckiaceae > Allobosea > Allobosea vaviloviae_B. Next base: position 209,882 of record NZ_LGSZ01000040.1, read on the forward strand.
GGCTTTCGCTCCACGCTGCCCATCTCAAGGACCCGCTCGAAGTGCTGCGGCGCCTCGGTGGGCGAGAGATTGCCGCGATCGGTGGCGCCATCATCGCCGCCCGCTCGCAGCGCATCCCGGTGATCCTCGACGGCTATGTCGTGACCGCCGCCGCCGCGATCCTGCACGCGCTCGATCCGTCCTCGATAGACCACTGCCTCGCCGGCCATCTCTCGGCCGAGGGCGCCCATGCGCAGGTGCTCGCCCGTCTTGGCAAGGTGCCGCTGCTGGCGCTCGACATGCGCCTGGGCGAGGGCTCGGGCGCAGCGCTGGCCGCAAGCCTCGTCAAGGCCGCCGCCGCGATCCATTCGGGCATGGCGACCTTCGCGCAGGCGGGCGTGGCGGGGAAGGCTTAGGCCAGGGAGCGGGGGCGCAACCTTTCGGCGGGGCTGACGTTGTCAGGCCGAACGGATCGCGACGGATCCCCATCTCCTGCAGGTTGAGCATGTCCCATAACGACGAACTGATCGCCACGATCGCCGATAAGCGCGGCGTCAGCGCTGATGCCGTGACCACGGCTCTGGCGGCGCTGACGCGGGGCAATGGCACGATGGCCCAGTTCTCCCACGCCGATTTCGGCGGGATGACGCAGTGGTCCAAGGGCGGCATGAGCATGGTCGGTGACATGTTCAACAGCGGCATGAAGGCCAAGCTCGACGGCGTCATGTCCGATCTGGCGGCGGCCCTTCAAAGTGGAAAAATCGAGCAGGCGCAAAGCGATAAGCGTCCGTCCGCCGATGGGGATGCGTCGCCGAAGGCTGACCACGGCGGACCGGAGTGGCCCGAGGAGTTCGGCTCGCCGTCGTCCTCGGGGAGCCAGAATAATATGCGCTACGCCTTCTTCCCGCAAAAGCAGCGCCTGATCATCGAGGACGGTGGCAAGCGCACCGTCTACGACACCGGCACCCACGCGATTTCCGGCGTCTCTCAGCAGCAGAGCAGCGGCCGCGATCTCAGCTTCACCAGCCAGCACGGTCTGGTCAGGCTGGCCGACCTGAAAACCGTCGCTTGATCGGCCAGTCTCAGAGCACGTCCCGGATCAGCCCGAGCCGCTTGGCTTCCAGGGCCTCGATGTACCAATTCTCGGGAGCGCGCCGGAGCACGTCCTCCATCGTGACCTGCGAGCCCCGGATCAGGTTCTCGAAGCCCTCGTTCTGGATGGCAATGGATTGCTCGATCTCGTGGAGCTTGGCCTTGAGGCCGGCGATGCATGTCGTCAGCGGCCCCTCCACGACAAGCTTGTCCTTCATCTTGCGCTCGTGGATCATCAGCCGCGTGCCGCGCGTCAGATACCGGTTGTCCCGGCTGAAAAAGCTCATGAAGGTCGCGCCGGCCGAATAGATCGCGGCCTTTCCCAGGAAAACGAACCGGCGATCGGGCTCCGTCTCGCTGTGGAACCTCACATCCTCGCCCATCATGCGCGCCACCTCGGGGTCGCCGCCAAGCGTGCTCAGCTCGACGACGACAAGCCCATCCGTGGGCCCGGCGGCGAGCTGGTCCCGGAAGCTGCCATACATCGCGTAGTCGACAGTGCCTGCGAGAAGGATCGCGGGATTGGCGAAATCGGTCCCCCTGAGGAGGTCGCCGCTGCCCTCCGCCGGCTCCAATCCGTCCGCCTGCCGATTCTGCTCGTCCAGGTGCTCTTTCGCCGAAGCCGTGGTCATGTCGCTCTCGCTGTTTGCCGCCGGTCAGGCAACGTTGCGAGGCCTCTGCTGTTCCGGCGAAATCGGCGCGATCCGCGAAAGGTGACGACAGGCTCAGGAACGATCCGGTCCTATCCTTCGTAACTCGTCTTCAGCCCGGCCCGCTCGGCGTGGCGCTCCTGCGCCAGCTCGATCAGCCGCGTCAGCAGCGCGGGGTAGGGCAGGCCCGAGGCCTCCATCATCTTCGGATACATGCTGATGGCGGTGAAGCCCGGCAGCGTGTTGATCTCGTTGAAGTAGAACTCCCCGCTCTGCCGGTCGAGGAAGAAATCGACCCGCGCCAGCCCGCTGCACTCCAGCGCGACGAAGGCGTCGATCGCCAGTTGCCGGACACGTTCCATCTGGGCCGCGTCGAGCTTCGCCGGCAGATCGACAGTCGCGCCGTCGCTATCGATATACTTGGCCTCGTAGGAGTAGAATTCGTGCTGCGGGCCGGCATTGAGCTCGCTTGCGACGCTCGCCACCGGAGGATCGCCGTCGAGCACCGCGATCTCGATCTCGCGCGCGTCGATGCCCTGTTCGATCAGCACCTTGACGTCGTAGTCGAAGGCATCCATCAGCGCGGCATCGAGCGCCTCCCAGCTCTTGACCTTATGGACGCCGACGGAGGAGCCCATGTTGCAGGGCTTGACGAAGACAGGCAGCGTCAGCGCCATCCGCGCCGCCTTCGTTGAGCCTGCGGGATCGCGCCGGTAGTCGCGCCGTGACAGGGCAAAATAGGGCGCCATCGGCAGCCCTGCGAGAGCCGCCAGACGCTTGGCGATGTCCTTGTGCATGGAGACGGCCGAACCCAGCACGCCGGAGCCGACATAGGCGGCTCCCGCAAGCTCGAGCAGACCCTGCACCGCTCCGTCCTCGCAGAGCGGGCCGTGGATCACCGGAAAGACCACGTCGACCGGAGCGATGGCACCGGCTGCGTTGTCGGCGGGGAGGATCGCAGTCCGGCCATCCGCCGCCGGCTCCAGGCGGATCACAGGCGAATCGGTGGGAATCGGCAGGCTCTCCGTGTTGGCCGCCTCGATGCGGCGCAACTCGTGGCACTGCCAGCGGCCGTCCTTGTCGATGCTCACAGGCACGGGCTCGAACCGCTCCCGGTCGAGATAGCGCAGGACGGACGCGGCCGATTTCAGCGAGACCTCATGCTCGCCCGATTTTCCGCCATAGAGCACGGCGACGCGCGTTTTCCGGTTCATGATCCAAGCGTCCGATGGGGTTGGCTGGCGAATCGCCCGCGGGCACGGGCGATCATGGATGTCTTCAACAGCTGGGGCCAGATTCGGGCAGAACTCAAGCTGCCCGCGTCCCCGGTTCGGGCAGGGCCGCGAGCGTATCCATCACCCGCACCGGCGGCAGGGTGACCGTGACCTCAGTGCCGGCGCGCGGCTTCGACTTCAGGCTGAAGCCGCCGCCATGCAGGTCGATCAGGCCCTTGACGATCGGCAGGCCCAGGCCGGAGCCCTGTTCCGCCGTCTTGATCGCGAGCGAGCCGCGCCCGAAGGTCTGCAGCACGATCGGGATTTCGTCCTCGGGAATGCCCGGGCCGGTGTCGGTGATGGAAACGTATTGGCCGCCATTGGCGGTCCAGCCGACCTTGATGGTGATCTCACCGCCCTGGGGCGTGAACTTGATCGCGTTGGATAGGATGTTGAGCACCACCTGGCGGATCGCGCGCTCGTCGGCCCAGACCTTCGGCAGGTCGGGCTCCACCGCCTCGCGGATCGTCTGGCTCTTCGCCTTTGCACGCAGGTTGAGCATGTGCCGGCAGTCCTCGGCGATGTCGGCGAGCGACAGCGCTTCCTCATGCAGTTCGTACTTGCCGGCCTCGATGCGGGACAGGTCGAGGATCTCGTTGATCAGCTCGAGCAGATGCTGGCCCGAGCCGTGAATGTCGGCCGAGTACTCCTTGTAAGCGGCATTGGCATGCCCGCCGAAAACCTCGTTCTTCATCACCTCCGAGAAACCCAGGATGGCGTTGAGCGGGGTGCGCAGCTCGTGGCTCATCGTCGCCAGGAATCGCGATTTGGCGAGGTTGGCCTCTTCCGCCTTGCGCCGGGCCTCGTCGGAATTGGCGTTGGCCGTCTCGAGCTCGGCGATCAGCGCATCTTTCTCTGCCCGAAACGCGATGGTCGAGACCGAACTCACGTAAAGTCGATTGGCGAGGAACACGAAGAACAACTGCGCCGACGCAGCCATCACGGCAGTCGTCAGGCTGTCCATGTCGGTACGCCCCCAGAAGAAGGCGGCGATGCCGATCATGATCGGGACGATGCCGGCATAGACGGCCATCGGGATCGAAGCCGCCAGCATCACCGTCAGGGCGCTGACGATGAGCAGGGTCGTGGTGACGAAGACCTTCGCGCCGGGCGCATCGATCTGCGCAAACAGCACGAGCATCAAGGCCCAGGAGATGCCGTGGAGCCCTTCTGCGATGGCAAAGGCCCGCCGCCATGGCCTGATCGGGGTCTCGTTCGTCGCCTGAGTCAGAAAGCGTCGGCTGAGAACAACGATGATCATCGTCGCCAGCAGCACGGCCCCGACCCAGGGCGTGACCTTGTAGACAGGCACCCACAGGCAGGCCGCCGCAGCGATGGCAAGCGCCAGAACGAGCGTACCGACCGAGCCGTTCATCCGGTACTCGGCGAAAACGCGCAGCAATTCGTTGTCGAAAGCCCGCTCGAGCCCGGTTGAGGAGGTCAGCCGCTCACGCACCGATTTGACCTCGCGGGTGACGAGCTTGCGGCGCGCGAGAGCGGTCGGGTCTGGCCCGCGCCCGCGCTGCACCTGTTCGGCCGTCAGTTCCGCCATGGTCTAGGGACGCAAGTCTCTCTTCCTGCGCGCGGGATGCGCGATGGGCTCGCCATCATGGTCGGCAAATCGTTAAGCTCTTCCTGATGGCGCGCTTTGGATTCAACCCGTCGAAATTCGGTCCCCTCGGCTGGCGGCGCGTCAGCCGGCCCGTCGATGTCGTCGTAGCCCTTGGAATCATTGGCTTGCTGGCGATCGCGGGGGCCGTCTTGCAGTATCGCCTCGGCCCGGCGCGGACGCTGGTAGGGGCGGCCCGCGTCATCGACGGCGATTCCCTGCGCCTGGCCGGCGAGGAATTGCGGCTCGAGGGGCTCGATGCGCCCGAATTCCGCCAGATCTGCACCGATCAGGCCGGCCGGTCGGTGGATTGCGGCCGTTCGTCGCGGCGCGCGCTGGAGGCGCTGGTCATGCGCGGCATCGTCACCTGCGAAATCGGCAAGGTCGACCGCTATGGCCGCGGCCTCGCCCGATGCCGGCAGGGCGAGACCGACATCAACGCGACGATGGTGCGGGACGGGCATGCCGTCGCCTATGGCGGCTATCGGGCCGAAGAAGCGGAAGCGAAAGCGGCCGGCCGCGGCATCTGGGCGTTCCAGTTCGAACGCCCCGAGACCTGGCGGCGCCGGCAGGGACGCTGACGGACGAGGTTCCGTGCCATACAACCATCACGAAAGGCCTTGAGAAGCAGGAAAGGCCTGGAGAGGCAGGAAAATCCTAGAGAGGATTGACCATCCGGCCCCCGGCATGGTCGGGTCCCGCCTAGGACGGAGAGGATATCGATGAAGCTCTATGATGGCGGGCGCGCGCCCAATCCGCGACGGGTCCGTATCTTCTTTGCCGAGAAGGGCGTCGCCTTGCCCGAGATCGTCCCGATCGATATCGCGAAGAAGGAGCATAAGAGCGAGGCTTTCACGAAGCTCAATCCGGCCCAGCGCCTGCCGGTGCTGGTGCTCGATGACGGCACGGCGATCGCCGAGACGATCGCAATCTGCCGCTATGTCGAAAGCCTGTATCCGCATCCGCCCTTGTTCGGCCGGGATGCCAGGGAGCAGGCTCTGGTCGAGATGTGGAACCGGCGCACCGAACTCGGTCTTTTTGCCAGCGTCACCGCCGTGTTCCGCCACAGCCACCCTTCGATGGCGGAGCTCGAGGACCAGGTGCCGGAATGGGCCGAGGCCAATCGCGAACTGATCGACGATCATCTCTGGATCCTAGAGCTGCAGCTCGCCGGAAATCCCTATCTCTGCGGCGAAGCCCTGACCGTCGCCGACATCACCGCTGGCATCGCGATCGACTTCATGAAACCCTCGCGCATTCCGTTGCCGGAGGATTTTGTCCATATCCGGCGCTGGCACGGCGAATTGTCGGCCAGGCCGAGTTGGAAGGCGTGATGCGCACCGTCGTTCTGGTCCTGGCGGCGCTGGCTGCGCTGCCGATGCCGGTGCGGGCGGTCGAACACCTCGACGGCGAGGCGATCAAGCGCGCCTTCGAGGGCAACACCGTCAGCGGCCGTTACACCAATGGCGGCTTCTTCACCGAGTTCCACGACCCCGACGGCCGGGCCCTCGGCCATAATGGCTGGCAACCCAACCGGGACGCCTGCTGGACCACGAAGGCCGATCAGGTCTGTTACTATTACGGGCCGCAGAGCGACCGCACCGTGCATTGCTTCACCGTGGAGCTCAGCGGCGGTCTGTATGTGCTGCGCAATACCGGGAACGCGCAGATCAATGCGCTGGCCTCGGTGGAGCCGGGCAATCCGCGCAAGCACGGCGACAACGGGCAATCCTGGTATTGCGACGGACTGATCTCGAAGGCGCCCGCCCTGCCGGCATCTCCGCTGATGTCGCGTCGGCGCCTTGCCGCGCGCTGATGCAGCCGCGAGGCTTGGCATGGCTGGCGCTGGTGACGGCGCTGTTTGGCGGTGCTGCCGCTTCGGCTGCGGAGCGGCTGGACGGCGAGGCGATCAAGCGCGCCTTCGAGGGCAACACGGTCGCCGGGCGCTATTCCGGCACCAACCAGCCCTTCAGCGAATATCACCACCCCGATGGCCGGGCGATCGGCCATAACCGCGGCCTGCCCAACCGCGATGCCTGCTGGACAACGACGGACGATGCCGTCTGCTACTACTACGGACCTCAGGAGACCCGCCGGACCTACTGCTTCACGGTCGAGCGCAGCGAGCGGCTCTACGTTCTGCGCAGCCGGCCGAGCGGCCGCATCAACGGGGTGGCGACGGTCGAGCCGGGCGACGCGACGGGCGGCATCGGCGCCGACATGCCGGCCTGGACCTGCGACGGGCTGATCTCGCGCGCGCCAGGTGGCGCGGCAAGTGGCCGGCAGTTGGCGATGCGATGACGGACCCCGCCGCGCTCGACACGGTTCTGCGCGAATTGCGGGCCTGCCGCCTCTGCCGCGACGCGCCGCTCCATCTGCCTCCGCTGCCGCATCAGCCGCGCCCCGTCATCCAGGCCTCCGCGACGGCGCGGCTCTGCATCGCCGGCCAGGCGCCCGGCACCCGCGTCCACGCCAGCGGCCAGCCCTTCACCGATCCCTCCGGCGTGCGCCTGCGCAATTGGCTCGGGCTCGACGAGACGGTGTTTTACGATGCCGCGAGGGTGGCCATCGTGCCCATGGGGCATTGTTTCCCCGGCCTCGACGCGAAGGGCGGCGACAAGCCGCCGCGCCGGGAATGCGCTCCGACTTGGCGAACACGCGTCTTCGCGGCGATGCCGGCCGTCGAACTCGTCCTGGCGATCGGGCGCTACGCGCAGGCCTGGCACCTCGGGCCGGGCGAGGGCGCCAATCTGTCGGAAACGGTCGCCAACTGGCGCGCGATCCTGGCGCGGCCGGGGAGCCCGCGCATCCTGCCGCTGCCGCATCCGTCCTGGCGCAACAACAGCTGGCTGAAGCGCAATCCCTGGTTCGATGAAGAGCTCGTGCCGGTTCTGCGCCAGGAGGTCGCGCGCCTCGTGGTTTAGCGGTGAGATCGAGCCACTATGGCCGGAGCCAAGCGTCGCCGACGGCTTCAGTAGCGATAGGGGCCGGTAGGCAGGTTGCGCTCCAATTGCCCGCGGGCCTGGATGACGGTGCGCACGGAGCCGATGCCGGTTTCGCTGCGGGTTTCCAGATAGGCCATGCCGCCCGCGGCCGAGCCCGTGCCGTTGCGCGAGCTTTTCCCGAATTCCGCCCGCACCGCGCCGCCGACACGCACGCAGGCCGACGATCCTTCGACGCGCACGAAGCCAGGCCCGTATTCGGGGCAGGGACGCGAGGCCTGCGTGTCGACGCGGGCAGGCTTCGCACGCTCCTTGGCCGGACCACGGCCCGGCAGCGGCTCGCCGATCGATTGCGCCTGCACGGCGGCGGCGGTCAGCAGGACGATGAAGGCGGAGCCGGCGAGACGGAGCATGGCGCAATCCAGAGCGTGGACGTCAAACTGTCATCACCGAGCAAAAAGGCGTGACCATGGCGTGCTTCACGATACACTGTTGCCCGAAAACCGAAAACCCCGGCCTGCCGGCCGGGGTGGCATTCAAGTCGGGCCGCAGGGCGCGGCCGGTCGCTCCTTGTCAGAGCTGGTTGGCCGCGCGCGCGCGGATCAGGAAATTGTCGTAGGTGTATTCGGCGATCTGGAACCAGAGATATTCATCGTTGCGGAAGGCCGACATCGCCTCATAGACCTTCTTGAAGTCGGGGTTCTTGGCCGACGTCTCGGCATAGACCTCCTTTGAGGCCTTGAGGCAGGCCTCGAGGATCTCTTGCGAAAACGGCCGCAACTGTGCCCCGGCGCCGACCAGGCGCTTCAGCGCACCGGGATTGCGTGCATCGTATTTCGCCTGCATGTCGACATTGGCGAGTGCGGCCGCCGTGGTCAGGATCGACTTGTAGATCTTGGGCAGGGCCTCCCACTTGGCTGTGTTGAGGAAGAAGTGCAGCGATGCTCCACCCTCCCACCAGCCCGGATAGTAGTAGTAGGGCGCGACCTTGTTGAAGCCGAGCTTCTCGTCGTCGGCCGGGCCGACCCATTCGGCGGCGTCGATCGTGCCCTTCTCCAGTGCGGGATAGATGTCGCCGCCGGCGATCTGCTGCGGCACCACGCCGAGCTTGGCCATGACCTGGCCGGCGAAGCCGCCGATCCGCATCTTGACGCCCTGGAGATCGGCGACCGTCTTGATTTCCTTGCGGAACCAGCCGCCCATCTGGCAGCCGGTGTTGCCGCCGGGCAGCGCGTAGATGTTGTATTTCTTGTAGAATTCGTTGAGCAGCTCGTTGCCGCCACCATGATAGAACCAGGCGTTCTGCTGGCGCGCATTAAGCCCGAAGGGCACCGCCGTGCCGAAAGCGAAGGTCGGATCCTTGCCGACATAGTAATAGGAGGCGGTATGGCACATCTCGACAGTGCCGTTGGTCACGGCATCGGAGGCCTGAAGCCCCGGCACGATCTCGCCGGCTGCGAAGACCTGGATCTGGAACTTGCCGTCTGTCGCCTCGGAGACGGCCTTGGACAGAACCTCGGATGCTCCGAAGATCGTATCAAGTGATTTCGGGAACGAGGAGGTCACCCGCCAGCGGACCTCAGGCATCGCCTGCGCAATAGCCGGGCTTGCGATGGCGCCCGCGGCCGTACCGGCGCTCGCGACCTTCAGGAACTGACGACGCTTCATATTCTTCTCCCCTGCAGCCAATACGCGCCGGTTGTCCGACGTCGCCACGCCAGCAAAGCAGGTCTGCAACACAACGCAAGCGAAAAATGCATGATGAACATGCGTTAAACGCATGAATTGCGTCAGGGAAAAGCGCTGTCCTTCGTCAGTCGCAACACGGAAGCTCCGTCAGGCGCGACGACCCTGGCCAAACGAAAAAGCCCGGCCGGAGCCGGGCTTTCGCAGAAGATCGGTCCAACGGCCGCAAGGGCGTCGGCGTCATGCTTCAGCGTGCGCGCGAACGCACCTGGAAGACGTCGAAGCTGAGCTCCGCCACCTGCCACCAGAGATACTGGTCGCCGCGGAAGGCGGCCATGGCCTCGATCGCCTTCTTGAAGTCGGGGTTCTTCGCCGAGATCTCGCTGTAGAGCTCGTTGGAGGCCTTGAGGCAGGCTTCCAGGACTTCCTGCGAGAACGGGCGCAGCTGCGTCCCGGCGCCGACGAGACGCTTCAGTGCGGGCGGGTTCACCACGTCGTAGCGGGCGGCCATGATCGTGTTGGCGTAGGTGCAGGCGGCGGTCAGCGCGGCCTGATAAGCCTTCGGCAGCGCGTTCCACTTTTCGAGGTTCACGAAGGCGTGGACGGTGGGGCCACCCTCCCAGAAGCCGGGATAATAGTAGTACGGGGCGACCTTGGAGAAGCCGAGCTTCTCGTCGTCATAGGGGCCGACCCACTCGGCGCCGTCGATGGTGCCCTTCTCGAGCGCCGGATAGATGTCGCCGCCGCCGATCTGCTGCGGCACGACGCCGAGCTTGGCGAGCACCTGGCCGGCGATGCCGCCGATGCGCATCTTCAGGCCCTGAAGGTCGGCCGGGGTCTTGATCTCCTTGCGGAACCAGCCGCCCATCTGGGCGCCGGTGTTGCCGCAGGGCAGGCCGTAAATGTTGAATTTCTTGTAGAATTCGTTGAACAGGTCGTTGCCGCCGCCCTGGTACAGCCAGGCGTTCTGGCCGCGCGCGTTCAGGCCGAACGGCACGGAGGCCGCCACCGCGAAGGTCGGGTCCTTGCCGACATAGTAATACGAGACGGTGTGGCACATCTCGACGGTGCCGTTGGTCACCGCGTCGGCTGCCTGCAGGGCGGGGACGATTTCGCCGGCCGCGAAGACCTGGATCTGGAATTTGCCGTCGGTCAGCTCGGAGACCATCTTGGCCATGACCTCGGCGCCGCCATAGATCGTGTCGAGCGACTTCGGAAAGCTTGACGCCAGGCGCCACTTCACCTCGGGGGTCGACTGCGCGATGGCCGGCGCGGCGATGGTCGCGGCGGCGGCGCCGGCGGTGGCGGTCTGGATAAACTGACGGCGCTTCATGACGGACATCTCCTCGATGGGTCCCGGATTTCCGAGCGTTGTGGCGGTGGGAGGCGGTTCGGCCGCGCTCGCCAATTCTTCGATACTTGCATGGCCTTCTAGACGAGCGGCTCGCCAATCGCGAGCACTTTCAACGGTGTGGTCTGCGACTTTCGGCTAGTGCCTGGCGCTGCTTTTGCGGCCTCGGCATGCTCGGCTACAAGGAAACGGAACGTTGGCATGGGCCTGGTCTCGGATGGCGTGTGGGCGCCTCGCGAGCGGCCTCGGATTCGCCCGTGGCAGAGGAAGGGATCGGACATGGATCAGGATAAGCTGGAGCGGCTGAGGGCGCGCTATGCCGGCGCGAGCGGGGCCGACATCCATGATCCGCATTTCGCCAAGGTCGCCGCCGACCAGTTCAAGGGCGACAAGCGCAAATGGCCGTTCTCGGATGTCGCTACCTTCATCAGCGCGCCCTACCGCCCCGACGCGCTGGGCCTGCCCGATCTCGGCGGTCTCGACGTGGCGATCATCGGCCTGCCGATGGATCTCGGCGTCACCAACCGCGCCGGAACGCGGCTGGGGCCGCGCGCCGTGCGTGCCGTCGAGCGCATGGGGCCGATGGACCATGTCATCGGCACGGCGCCCTTCGGCATGCTGAAGGTCGCCGATATCGGCGACGTGCCGTTCCGCTCGCGCTATTCGCTCGAGAGCTGCCATGAGGACATCGAGGCGACCTTCAAGACCATCGTCGCCGCCGGCGTTTCGACGCTCGCGGTCGGCGGCGATCATTCCATCACCTATCCGATCATGAAGGCGGTCGGCGAGAAGCGCCCGGTCGGCATGGTCCATATCGACGCGCATTGCGACACGTCGGGGCCGTATGAGGGCTCCAAGTTCCACCATGGCGGCCCGTTCCGTCAGGCGGTGCTCGACGGCGTGCTGGACCCGGAGCGCGTCATCCAGATCGGCATCCGGGGAGGCGCTGAATATCTCTGGGAGTTCTCCTACGAGTCCGGCATGACCGTCATTCACGCCAACGAGGTCGATGATCTCGGCATCGAGGCGGTGATCGCCAAGGCGCTCGCGGTGATCGGCGACGGGCCGACCTATGTCTCCTTCGACGTCGATTCGCTCGACCCCGCCTTCGCGCCGGGAACCGGCACCCCCGAGGTCGGCGGGCTGACGCCACGCGAGGCGCTCGCCATCCTGCGTGGGCTGAAGGGCGCCGATATCGTCGCAGCCGACGTGGTCGAGATCGCGCCGCAATACGACGCGACAACCAACACCGCCCAATGCGCGGCGCAGGTGCTGTTCACGGAGCTTTGCCTGATCGCCGAGGCGCGGGCGCTGGGGAAGGGGCGGCCTTAGCCGCGGCCACTCAGGCCTTACGCGCCAGCCAGATGATGTGCCGGGCGCCGGCCTTGCCACGGTGGGCCCGCACCATCACCTCCTCGACCGCAAAGCCGGCATGCCGCAGCCTCGCGGCAAAGCGCCGGTCGGGCCCCTGCGACCACACCGCCAGGATGCCGCCGGGGCGCAGCGCGGCCTTGGCCAGCCCGAGCCCGCCATCCTCGTAAAGCCGGTCGTTGGCGGCGACCGTCAGCGCCTCCGGCCCATTGTCGACATCGAGCAGGATCGCGTCGTAGCGGCCTGCGCCGTCGGCGATGACGCGCCCGACATCCTCCACCGCGATCGTGACGCGGGGATCGTCGAGGCAGCCGGCGAACAGCTCCGCCATCGGGCCGCGCGCCCAGTCGACCACGGCCGGAATCAGTTCCGACACGGTGATCTCGGCCCCGGCCGGAAAACTCGAAAGAGCCGCGCGCAGCGTGAAGCCCATGCCGAGCCCGCCGATCAGGATGCGTGGCTTGTCGCGGCCGGCGAGCCGCGTCGCGACGAGCGTCGCAAGCGCCTCCTCCGAGCCGCTGAGGCGGCTGTTCATCAGTTCGATCGTGCCGAGCATGATCGAGAATTCGGCGCCGCGGCGCTTCAGCCGCAATTCGCGATTGGCGCCGGGCAGCGTCGCTGTGTCGAGCGGAATCCAGGGAATCACGGGCAGATCTCGATCAAGAGGCGGACGCGGAGGCAGAGGGCTGCGGCACCGTCTATAGCCTCTGGTCGCCGCACATGCAGGAAAATCATGCCGGGGCGCCTCACGCCGAGTTGATCCGACGCGGACCGCATGGCTATGGCATGCTGCAATGCAGCGTAACGCTGCGCCGCCACGAACGGACCAACCACCCTGATGACGCTTGCGACGAACGACACCGGCATCCCTGCGGCTGCGACCAAGGCGGCGACGGATCGGCCAGCCGCCCATCTCGGGCTGGTGCTCTTCGCGCTGGCGATGGGCGGCTTCGCGATCGGCACCACCGAATTCGCGGTGATGAGCCTGGTGCCCTATTTCTCCGCCGGTCTCGGCATCGACGAGCCGACCGCTGGCCATGTCATCAGCGCCTATGCGCTCGGTGTCGTCGTCGGCGCGCCGGTCATCGCCGTGTTGGCGGCGAGGGTCGCCCGGCGCACGCTGCTGATCGGGTTGATGGCGGTGTTCGGCATCGCCAACCTGCTGAGCGCGCTGGCTCCGAGCTATGGCTGGATGCTGGTGTTTCGTTTCCTCAGCGGCCTGCCGCACGGCGCCTATTTCGGCGTGGCCGCGCTCGTGGCCGCCTCGCTCTCGCCGCCGAACCGGCGCGCGCAAGCCGTCGCTCGCGTCATGCTCGGCCTCACCGTCGCGACCATCATCGGTGTGCCCTTCGCCAACTGGATGGGTCAGGCGCTCGGCTGGCGTTGGGGCTTCGGCGTCGTCGCCCTGCTGGCGCTCCTGACCATGGCGCTGGTCTACGCCTTCGCGCCGCGCGACAGGGTCCAGCCGGGAGCGAGCCCGTTTCGCGAACTGGGCGCGCTCAAGCGGCGGCAGGTCTGGCTGACGCTGGCGATCGGCGCGATCGGCTTCGGCGGCATGTTCGCGGTCTACACCTATCTCGCCTCGACGCTGATGGAGGTGACGCGGGTGGCGCCCGGGCTCGTGCCGGTCGTGCTCTGCGTCTTCGGCCTCGGATTGACCGCGGGGACGCTGGTCGGGGCCTGGCTGGCCGACCGGGCGCTGATGCCGGCGATCGGCGGAATGCTGCTCTGGACTGCGGCCGCTCTGGCGCTGTTCCCGTTCGCGGCCGGCAATATTGGGACGATCTCGCTGGTCGTCTTCTTGATCGGGACCAGCGGCGGACTGGGCGCCATGCTGCAGACCCGGCTGATGGATGTCGCCGACGACGCGCAGACGCTGGCGGCGGCGCTCAACCACAGCGCCTTCAACACGGCCAATGCGCTCGGCCCCTGGCTCGGCGGCATGGCGATCGCGGCGGGTTATGGCTGGACCTCCACGGGCTGGGTCGGCTCGGCGCTGGCGCTTGCCGGTTTCGCAATCTGGGCCGTCGCGGTGCTGGACGACCGGCGCCGGGCGACGCAGACGCGCTGAGCGGATCGGGCTCCGGGCGCGCTGCCGCATAAATCAGCGCGCCGGCCCATAAAAGCTGCGGGCCCCCACTTGCGGTCGGGGTGCGCTGTCGCCCAATCTGTAGGCAGAAGCCGGGTAAGGGAACTCGAAACGCCCATCCGGCCAAACCCTGTGGGAGGTCCTATGAAAGGTTTCGTGAAGTTCGTCGCCGCCGCCATGCTGACAGCTGTCAGCGCGACCGGCGCCCTGGCCCAGGCCAAGGAGTGGAAGGAAGTCCGGATCGGTACCGAAGGCGCCTATCCGCCCTTCAACAACCTCAATGCCAAGAAGGAACTCGAAGGCTTCGAGATCGACTACGGCAACATGCTCTGCGAGAAGATGAAGGTGAAATGCTCCTGGGTCGTCCAGGACTGGGACGGCATCATCCCGGCGCTGCTCGCCAGCAAATACGACATCATCATCGCCGGCATGAACGCCACCGACGAGCGTAAGAAGCGCGTCGATTTCACCTCGGTCTACACCAAGACGCCAATCTGGATCATCGGGCCGAAGACCACGACCTCGACCGACGTCTCACCGGCTGCGCTCAAGGGCAAGGCCATCGGCGTGCAGGGCTCGACAGTGCACTCCAACTTCGTCGAGAAGGTCTACAAGGACTCGACCGCGCGCCCCTATCCGACCCAGGAAGAGGCCAACCTCGACCTGCTGAGCGGCCGTCTCGACTACATCATCGCCGACTCGCTGTCGCTTGAGGATTTCCTCAACGGCAAGGGCAAGGATTGCTGCAAGAAGATCGGCGAGATCACCCGCGATCCGGCGATCCATGGTCCCGGCGTCGGAGGCGCCGTCCGCAAGGACGACGTTGCGCTCAAGGCGATGTTCGACAAGGCGATTGCGGAGTCAATCGCCGACGGCTCGCACAAGAAGATCGCCGACAAGTACTTCAAGATCCCGATCCTCTGATCGGATCGCTCGCTATGACCGGCGCGGCTCCTCCGCGCCGGTTTGGTTTCCAGCCCCGGCTCCGACTGCTTCATGTTCGATAAGTTCGCCCTGCTCGGTTTCGGCGAAGGCGGCTGGGGGCTCGCACTGCTTCAGGGCACGGGCGTCACGCTGTCGATCGCGCTCGCGACCTTGCCTTTCGGCCTGGCGCTGGGTCTCGTCGTCGCGCTCTGGAAGCGCTCGCGCAACGTGGGCCTGCGCGCGATCTCGACCGCCTACACGACGGTGTTTCGCGGTGTGCCGGAACTGCTGACGCTCTACATCATCTATTTCGGTGTCCAGGTGGTGTTCCAGGAGTTCTGGCGTTGGCTTGGCCTGCCTGGCACCTTCTCGATGCCGCCCTTCGTCGCCGGCATGATTGCGCTCGGCGTGGTTCTCTCGGCGTTTTCGAGCGAGGTCTGGGTCGGCGCGCTGAATTCCATTCCCCAGGGCCAGCGTGAGGCGGCCGCGGCGCTGGGCCTGTCGCGGGCGCAGGCCTTCCGGCTCATCGTGTTTCCTCAGCTTATCCGCGTCGCGCTGCCCGGCCTCGGCAACAACTGGATGGTGCTGCTGAAGGAGACCTCGTTGGTCTCGGTCATCACCTTGCCCGACATCATGTTCATCACCACCCGTGCCAATGTCGCGACAAAGGAGCCGTTCCTGTTCTTCGGCGCGGCGATCATGATCTATCTCGTGATCTCGCTGATCTCGGCCTGGGGCATGGGCAGGATGGAGCTGCGCGCCAATCGCGGCATCGCCGCCTTTCAGGGCGCGACGCGATGAACTGGTGCGAATATCCCGGCTGGCTCGTCGGCAGCGAGGTCTTCCAGAACTATGGCTGCCGCATGGCCGGCGGTCTCTGGATCACGTTGGAACTCGTCGCGATCTCGGTTGTTCTCGGCTTCGCGCTGGCGGTCGGCCTGGCGGTGGCGCGGCTGTACGGGCCGGGTTGGGCGCAAGCTGCGATCAAGGGCTACACCACCTTCTTTCGTGGCACGCCACTGCTCTGCCAGCTGTTCCTGGTCTATTACGGCTTGGGCCAGTTTCGCCTGTTCTGGACCGATATCGGCCTGTGGTGGTTTTTCCGCGAGCCGTTCTACTGCGCGCTCCTGACCTTCGTAATCAACACGGCGGCCTATCAGGCCGAGATCCTGCGCGGCGCCATCCAGTCGATTCCGCGCGGCCAGTTCGAGGGGGCTCTGTCGCTGGGCCTGCACCGCTGGTCGACGCTGCGCCACGTCGTCATGCCCCAGGCGATGATTCTGGCGCTGCGCCCGCTCGGCAACGAACTGATCGTCATGATCAAGTCCAGTGCCGTCGTCTCGCTGGTGACGATCTACGACCTGATGGGCGCGACCAAGCTCGCCTTCTCGCGCTCCTTCGACCTGACGATCTATCTCTACGCGGCGCTGATCTACCTGATCCTGGTCGAGGTGGTCAGGCGGGTCTGGGACGCGCTGGAATTGCGCCTGACCCGGCATATGGCGCTGCGCTGAGGACCCTTGGTGCGCTGTCGCGATCAGGCCGGCAGCGTCAGCACCATCGCGCCATTGGCCGTGGCGACGAGGGTGTGTTCGTATTGCACAGTCGGCGCGCGCGGCTCGCCATAGAGGGTCCAAGCATCATCGCCGTTCTCCGCCCAATTCGCGCCCAGCGAGAGGAATGGCTCGATGGTGAAGACCTGGCCCTTCTGCATCACCCGGCGCTCGGACCGGTCCGGCCAGGTCGCGAGCTCTGTCGGCTCCTCATGGAGCGAACGCCCCACGCCGTGGCTCGCGAGATTGCGCACCAGCGTATAGCCGTTCTTCTCGGCGAAGCGGCCGATCGCCTGCCCGATCCCGGCCAGCGGCTTGCCGGCACCGACCTGCCCGATCCCGACCCAGAGTGCGCGGCGCCCATCGCGGCAGAGTCGCTCCGTCCGGCGGGCGACTGGCGGCACGGCGAAGGAGGCGCCGGTGTCCGAATAGAAGCCGGCCTTCTCCGCGGAGACGTCGATGTTGATGAGGTCGCCGGCCTCGATTCGCCGCGCCCCGGGGATGCCATGGGCGATCTCGTCATTGACGCTGATGCATGTCGCGCCCGGGAAGTCGTAGTCCAGCTCCGGCGCCGAGCGCGCCCCGGCCCGGTCGAGCAGGCTGCGGCCGATCTGGTCCAGCTCGGCGGTGGTCATGCCAGGCTCGATCGCCTTGCCCATGGCGGCGAGCGTCTGCGCGACGATGCGGCCGATGTCCTGCAGGCATTTGAGGTCGTCGTCATTGGAGATCGTCATGGCCGGGTGCCTAGCCGCTTCCCGGGCGCCTCACAACCGACACGGCGTCATCGCGCATATGCGGCCGCACAGCAGTGCGCCTTTGCAGAGGGGCGGACGCAGGCTAAAGCGCTTGGTGAAATCAAAAAACAGTCAAGCGGAGCGTACCATGGCTAAAGTCGCCTTCATCGGTCTCGGCGTCATGGGATACCCCATGGCCGGCCACCTCAAGGCCAAGGGCCACGAGGTCACGGTCTACAACCGCAACCCGACGAAGGCACAGGCCTGGGTCTCGCAGCATGCCGGCATCTCGGCAGCGACCCCGGCCGACGCGGCCCGGGGGCAGGAGATCGTCTTCGCCTGCGTCGGCAATGACGACGATCTGCGCTCGGTGACGCTGGGCGAGCAGGGCGCCTTCGCCGGGATGGAGACGGGCGCGCTCTTCGTCGACCACACCACGGCCTCGGCCAATGTCGCGCGTGAACTGAACGCTGCGGCGAAGACCGGCGGTTTCGGCTTCATCGACGCGCCGGTCTCCGGCGGCCAGGCCGGCGCCGAGAACGGCGTGCTGACGGTGATGTGCGGCGGCGACCAGGAGCCTTACGCCCGGGCCGAGCCGGTGATCGCGGCTTACGCCCGCATGTGCAAGCTGATGGGCCCGGCCGGTTCCGGCCAGCTCACCAAGATGGTCAACCAGATCTGCATCGCCGGTCTCGTCCAGGCGCTGTCGGAGGGCGTGCATTTCGCCAAGCGCGCCGGGCTCGACGTCGAGGCCATGCTGGAGGTGATCTCGAAGGGTGCCGCCGGTTCCTGGCAGATGGAGAACCGTGGGAAGACGATGAACGCCGGCAAGTTCGACTTCGGCTTCGCTGTCGACTGGATGCGCAAGGATCTCGGCATCGTGCTGGAGGAGGCGCGCGGCAACGGCGCCCAGCTCCCAGTCACTGCGCTGGTCGATCAGTTCTACGCCGAGGTCCAGAAGATGGGCGGCAGGCGCTGGGATACGTCCAGCCTGCTCGCAAGGCTCGAGGACTGAGCGAAAACGCGGGAGCGTCGATGGCTGGAGAGATCGTCAGCGCTCGGGCGCGATGCCCCGCCGGCCGAAATGGATCGCCACCAGCCCGGCTGTGGTCAATAGCCATATCAGCACGATCAGCGATGGTGGCCAGAGCGTCACCAGCCAGCTGATCAGGACGGTCATCAGCGCGCTGAGGCCGAGCTGGATCGCGCCCATCAATCCGGCCGCAGAGCCGGCGAGCTCGGGTCGTGCCGAGAGCGCCTCTGCCGTCGAGCCGGGAATCGTCATGCCGTTGCCGATGGCGTTGAGGGCGAGCGGCAGGAACAGCATCAGCGGCGACCAGTCCTCCCTCAGCGCCAGCGGCACCGCGATCGTGATCGCGATGGTGGAGATGACCAGGCCGAGATGGACCATGCGCGGCGCGCCCAGGCGGACCACTAGCCTTGCCATCGCGAAGTTGCCGAGCATGTAGCCGAGCGCGTTCAGGATGAAATAGGAGCCGTAGACGTCGCTGCCACGCCCCATGGTTTCGACGACGATATAGGGCGCCGCCGCGATGAAGGCGAAGAAGGCCGACGAGCTCGTCGAGACGGCGATCACGTTGAGGACGAAGACGCGATTCGTCGCGAGTTCCGGAAACGCGCGGAAGACGCCCAGCAGCGGCGTGCGCAGGCCCGTGTTGGGGGCGGTTTCCGGCAGCCTCGCCGTCGTCAGCAGCAGGACGACCGCGCCGATGAGCGTCATGAACCACAAGACCATGCGCCAGCCGAACCGGGTCTCGATCTGCCCGCCGAGCCAGGGCGCGACCATGGGCGCGACGACCATGACCATAGTCACGGTCGCGATCTGGCTGGCGGCCTGGTCGCGGCTGGCCGTGTCGCGGATGATCGCGCGCGACAGCGCGAAGACCGAGCCCGAGCCCGCTCCCTGAAGCACGCGCGCCAGCAGCAGCCATTCGATCGATGGTGCGACGGCGCCGAGCAGGGAGCCGAAGACGAACAGCACGATCCCGGCATTGACGCAGGGGCGCCGGCCGAAGCGGTCGGAGAGCGGGCCGCTGACCAGTTGCGTCAGCGCCACCGCCACCAGGAACAGCGTCAGCGTCAGCTGGATCGTCGCGTAGCTCGCGCCGAAATGGCGTGACAGGTTGGGCGCGGCCGGCGCCATCATATTGAGCGCCAGCGGCTGCAGCGCCGAGATCGCAACCAGGACGGCAAGGGTCGGTTTTGCGATCGGAGCGGTCATGAAGGCGGGGGGCTCGCGATCTTCAGGTTGGATTGCGGCAGGACGCGCTGCCGGTGCATCGTGTAGAGCCCGCTCCAGACGATCAGCGCGATCCCGAGCCCGGCGACGGGATCTGGAACATGCCCCCAGACGACATAGCCCATCATGACGGCCAGGATGACGACGGAATAGCGATAGCCCGATACGACGCCGACATCGGTGTTGCGATAGGCGCTGATGATGCAGATGCTGCCAGCGGCCATCAATGCGGCAGCGCCGGCGACATAGACCGTCTCGCGCCGCCAGACCGGCTGCCAGATCTCGAACACGCCATAGCCGCAGGCGACCAGGCCGACGATGGCAGTCGTCATCAGCGCGATCACGGTCGAGGGAATCTCGTTCCCGATCTTGCGCGTCAGCAGGTCGCGGGCGGCGGCGAGGCAGGCGCTGACGAGCGCGACCAGTGCGGCGACGTTGAAGGAATCGGTCGCGGGCCTCAGCACGACGAGGACTCCGCAGAAGCCGACGAAGACCGCGAGCGTGCGGCGCCAGCCGACGCGCTCGATCCGCAGCACGACGGCCAGCACGACGATGATGATCGGCGAGGCCAGCAGGATCGCCGTGACATCCGCCAGCGGCATTTCCGCCAGTGCCCAGATGAAGGTCAGCGTGACGCCGGCATCGATCAGACCGCGCAGCAGCACGATCGGCCTCATCGCCAGCCGCAGCTTGGCCCCCTCTTTGAAGGCGAGCACGAGGCCGAGCGCGGTCAGCAACGCGAAGCCCGTCCGCAGCGTGATCGCCTGACCGGCCGGATAAACCTCGCGCGCCAGCTTCATCAGCGCGTCATTGCAGACGAAGAGCGCCATCGCAGCCAGCATGGCGAGGATGCCGCGGCGGTTTTCGTCTGGGCTGGCCACGGCGTTGTCTGGTCCCTCTTCGTCGATCTAGGCTCAGGCCGCGAAGCGATCGAGCGAGAAGGGCTTGAGATCGAACGCCGACTGGCCCGATGTCGAGAGATTGGCGAGAATCTCGCCGATGGCGCTGGCGAACTTGAAGCCGTGGCCGGAGCAGGCCGACGCGAAGACCGCCTGCGGCACGCCGGGCACGGCATCGATGATGAAGTCCTCATCGGGCGTCACGCTGTAGACGCAGCCCTTCAGCGTCAGCGGTTCGCCCGCCGCATCGGGCAGGTAGCGCGCGAGGCAATCGCGGATCAGCTCGACCTGCCGCGGGCTGGGTGTGCGGTCGTCCTCGCGCGGGTCCATCGGCTCACGGCCGAAATGCGGCCCGCCAAGCTTGAAGCCGGGATGTTCATAAAGCGGGAAGCCGTAGAAGGTGCCCTCATCGGCGCTCAGGATGAAGACCGGGAAAACATCGGGGCGGTAGAGTTCCGGCCGACGCGTCGTGAACCAGCCGATCGCCTGCCGCACCGTCGCGACGTTGTTGGCGAGCGCCGGCACCGCGTCCGCGATCCAGCCGCCCGAGGTGATCACCAGGCGACCGGCGGAATAAGTGCCGCGGTCGGTGCGAACGATGACACCGCCCTGCGCCGTCGGCGTCCAGTCGAGCATCGGCTCGTTGGTGCGGATCTCCGCGCCGCGCGACTGCGCCAGCCCGACATGCGCGTAAATCGCCTTTTCCGATGCGACGAAACCGCCATCCGGCTGCCACAGCCCGATATGGCCGGCCGGCAGCTGGAAACCCGGGAAGCGCCGCGCGAGCTCCCGGGCGTCGAGCTGCTCATGCACCAGCCCGTGGTCGATGCAGGATTGCAGCGAGGCCTCGACCGGCCCGCCTCCCGCCGGGGCCAGATCGAGCGAGCCGGTGACGTGCAGCAGCTTCATGCCCGCCTCGTCGCCCGTCTCCTGCCATAGCTGATGCGCACGCTGGACGATCGGGACGTAGTGCGAGCCCTCGAAATAGGCGATCCGGATGATCCGGGTCAGCCCGTGCGAGGAGCCCATCGCATGGCCGAGGTCGAAGCGTTCCAGGCCGAGGACCTTCAGCCCGCGCTTCGCCAGATGCCAGCAGGCGGCCGATCCCATGGCACCGACCCCGGCGACGATGACGTCGTAGCTGTTGCTCGTCATGGTGGTCTCGCTGGCAGTTGGGCAAGGCGGGCGGGCCGACAAGATTGGGCCTGAATCTGCCGGAGCAATACAGGGGCAACCTGCGCGGGTCCATGCCCAGCGTCGCCGGATGTGCCTGTTCGAGGCGCGCCGGTGAGCCTTTCTTAACAATGTCCAACCATAACGGAAGCCTACGTAGAAAACTTAACCGGATGGGCTGATGCACCGCAGGGTTCGACGCTGGCTGAGCGGTCGGAACCAGTCGATCGCGGTGGATGCCACCGTGATCGATGAGGCCGTGACGGTTGTCGTCCCGGCTGGCGCGCGCATTCCCGGCGATGCCGCCGACCGTGAAGCCGTGACCATGCTCGAACAGGACGTGGTGGCCGCGATGCGCCGCCTCGCTGCTGATCTGGCCAGTGCAGAGCATTTCTCGGCGGAGTCCGAAGTCCGGTCCGGCGCCATCCACGACAGTGTTATCGGAATGCGTGCGGCGACAGCGACCGCGAGTGCCAACTCGGCAACGCTAGTTGCGGCGACGCAGCAGGTCTCCGATGCGGCCGAACAGATCGGCACGTCGATGAGCGATGCGCGCGAGAGGCTCGATGCAGCGGCGACGCGCGCTGGCGAGGCGACCGAGATGATGACCGGTCTGGCGTTCGCGACGGCGGAAATCCGCGGGATCGTCGATTCGATCGCTGAGATCGCGCGCCAGACCAACCTGCTCGCCTTGAATGCGTCCATCGAGGCGGCCCGCGCTGGCGAGGCGGGGCGCGGCTTCGGTGTCGTCGCCCAGGAGGTCAAGTCGCTCTCGGTCGAGGTGCGCGACGCCGTCGGTCATATCCGCGACCGCGTCGACCGGCTGACGCAGGCCGCCCATGGCTCGGCGGCCATCGTCACCGAAGCCTTCCAGATGGTCCGCGACGTCAATCCGGTGATCGCGGCGATCGGCAACGCCTCGCAGGAACAGGCCACCGCGACGGCCGAGCTCTCCCGCAACGCCGGCGCGACGGCGCGCTTCGTCGAAACGGTCGTGCAGCGCGTCGACGAGATCGACAGGGTCGCCATGGCGGCGGCCACCGAAAGCGCCAGCGCCCGCAAGGCAACGACCAAGGGCTCGCTTCTGGCCGGCGGCATGCTGCGCCGCTTCATCCCGACACTGCGCCATTCGTCTTTTGCCGACCGCCGCTTGCATGACCGCTTCCCGGTCGAGCACAGCGCCAAGGCGCGGCTGGGCACGGTCGACTTCGTCAGCCATACTATCGACCTCGGTCGTGGCGGCGTCCTGCTGGCCCGTCCTGATGATCGAAGCCTCATGCCGGGACTTTCCGGCTCGATCGAGATCGCCGACCTGCCGCCGTTGCCATGCCGCATGGCGGCGATGAGCGAACTCGGTCTCCACGTCGCCTTCGATCGGCATGGCTTCGACGAGAACCGGCTTCTCGACGGTCTGATCGAATCCATCGAGAATTCCTACCGCCCGCTGATCGAAAGGGCCCAGACTTTCGCCGTCGAGGTCGCCACGCTGATGGAGGAGGCTCTTGGGGCTCGGCTCATCGACGAGGTGGAGCTGTTCGACGTGGACTACATCGCCGTGCCGGACACCGAGCCGCGGCAATACCGCAACCGCGCGCTGCCGGCGCTCGAGGCGATCCTGCCGACCTTGCTGGGCCGCACCCTCGCCAGCGACCCGCGGCTGCTTTTCACCATAGCGATCGATCGCAACGGCTATATTCCGGTCCACAACGCCGCCTACGCCATGCCGCAGCGGCCGGCCGACCCCGTCTGGAACGCCTCGCATTCACGCAACATGCGCATTTTCGACGACCGCGCCGGCATCGCGGCGGCGCGCTCGGTGCGGCCCTTTCTGGTCCAGTCCTATCCGCGCGACATGGGCGGCGGCGTCACCGAAATGGTCCGCGAGGTCGATGCACCGTTGCGGGTCAAAGGCCGCCACTGGGGCGGCGTGCGCATGGCCTACCGGATGTAACCTCTCGGTCTGAGAGCGCCTACAGCCGCTCCCAGACGAACGGGATGTTCAGCACGCGCAGGGTCTGCTGCCACAGCGAGCCGGCCTGTTCGAGCCGCTGGGCATCGTAGACGCCCTGGACCTGATGGACCTGGAGCTGCCACGCTCCGGCACCCGAATCCCGCCAGACCTTGCCGACCAGCCGTTTCAGGCGCTCGGGGTCGCGCGCGCCGGCATTCGAGCCGAAAACCGTGAACTGGCTGGAATTCTGCAGCATGTCCGAGACCAGGACGAGCGACCGCTCGCCCTCGCGCACACGGGTCTCGGGCCGCGAGACGACATCGCCGACGGCCTCGACGATGGGCGAGAGATTGCCCTTCGCCGGCTGCGTCAGCACGGCCAGCGCATCATCGAGCGGCCGGCCGAACTTCTCGACCCAGCGAACATAGTCGCGGCGCGGGTTGCCGATCAGCTCGCTCGCCGTCCGGCCGGGATTGCACAGCGACAAAAGCGCCGGGAAACCCGGCTCGAACACGTCGTTGAAGACGTAGATCGACAGCATCCGGTCGGCCGGCAATTCGTCGCCGATGCGCTTGACCAGCCGTTTCAGCCGCCCGGCCTGGACCTCGCTCCAGGGATCGCTCTTGTCCACCAGCACGAGCGTGTGGCCGACCGCGCCGGTCTTCAGGCACAGTGACTCGGTGTCCCGCGGCGGGCCGCGCAGCAGGGACGGCGCCGCGAAGAAGCCGACCACCGCGACGCCCGCCAGGATGGAGGCGACGATCGCCCAGCTCTCGCTCTTCATGTCCCGCTCTTCATCCGCTTGTCAGGCCGCGTACGCTGCTTAGCGCGGCATTGCGGCAAATTCCGCATTGATCTGCCGGCGCGCTGCCTCGTCCTGCTCGAAGGCGTCGCGGCCGGCCTCGGACGCGCGCGTCTTCAGCCGCTCGATCTCGCCGGCGAGATCGAGGCCGCGCACCAGCGCCAGCCGGTCGCGCAGCTTTGCCTCGACCAGTGCCGGCATGTTTGCCAGTTGCCGCTCGAAATCCTCGATCAGGCCTTTCACCGCGCCATGCTCGGGCAGCGGCACCGGCTGGTCGATCTCGGCGACGTTGAGGGCCTGCGAGAAATAGGCCGGCGGTAGATCCGTCCGCACCCGCAGATTGGCCTCGCGATACTGCATCAGGGCTGCATCCTTGGCGCTGCGGAGCTGCGACAGCCTTGCGCCATAAAGATCTCGGATCTGGTCGGCCGTGGCCTTGGACGCCTGCAGCCTGCCGAGTTCCCGGGCGCAATCCTCCTTGAAGCCGTCGATCTGCGAGCGAACGGTTTCGAGTTCCGGCAGGAGTTCGACATCGAGCCGGCGGCGCTCCTCCTCGACGGCGTCCCAGCGCTGGCGCCAGCGCTTGTAGGCGGCGCCCTGGCCGGGATAGGTGCCGAAGGCGGAGTAGCCCTTCACGGCCGCAGCAAAAGCGACGATGCAGCCGATCAGCACCAAAGCGGCCGATTTCAGCTCGGTGATCCCCAGCGGGTCCGCCAGCATGCGCGGGATCACCTGCAGCGAGCGCGCATCGGGCGTGGCGATCAGCATCTCGCGGTAATGGCCCACTGTGAGGTTGAACATCACGATCAGGATGATCATCGCGACATAGACGGGCAGGGCCCAGAACAGATGCGAGGCCCGCACATGCTGGCAGTAGCGGGCCGGCCACAGGCCGGTCAGGAAGCCGAGCGCGATGTTGAGGGCGGAAATGATCACCGCCGTCGCGGCCCCGCCGACCAGGCCGAACTCGCTGGCCTCGGCGAAGAAATTGCCGTTCAGCAGGCTCTCGATCGCCAGCGGCACCATCAGGAACAGCAGGATGAACTGCCATTTGTCGATCTTGGGATCGGCGGTGCGGCGATGCGTGTAGTTGAAATACTCATACTCGCGCTTGGCCTTGAGCGCGTCATAGACCCGCTGCTCGAGCTCGCCGCCATGCCGGTTCAAGAGTGCCCGCATCGACGCCTCGATCGAGCGGACGCGGCCCTCATAGCGCTCCTGCGTGAAGCTCTCGCGCCGGCTGGAGATCTCGGCATGCAGGCCGTTGAGCGCGACGGCCGCCTGCTGCCGGATCGCGCCGAAGAGCTCGACGACGCGCGACAGCAGGGTCAATTCGGTTTGCGAGGGCAGGGCCGATTGCGGCGGCGGATTGTTGTCGAGCGCGTCGCTGGCTCCGTGATGGCCGGCCTGCACCAGCTCGGCGAGGTGATGGGCGGTGATCGGCGGGATCGTGCCGCCGCCGGGCCTGGATTCATCCGCCATGGGCGGCTCTCGCCAGGAACTGCCGGGCACCGACGACATCGACATGGAAATCCCGGAAGCCGCGCCGCGCAGCGTTGCGATAGGTCCGCTGGAACCAGCCGGTCATGGCGAGCAGGATGAGGGCGACGCCGGGGGCAGCCCCGTCCGAAGCGGTCAGCTCGGTTGCGTCGGCCGCAGCTCGCAGTGCCACCGCCACAGCAAGGATCGTGGCGAGCCCCAGAAGCACGCCGACACGGTGCCGGCCGAAATCATGGGCCAGTTGCAGCAGGGCTTCGATGCCGGCGATCGCAGTGAAGGCACAAAGCGCGAGCACGACAAGCGCTGTGAGGCCTGCGGCAACACTGGCGCCGATGCCGCTCGGCGAAGCCGGCGATAGCGCCAGAAACACGCTGCGTGCCGAGAATCCAGCCAGGGCGATGCAGGCGATCACGAGCAGGACCAGCAGCATCGAGAGAAG
The DNA here is from genome assembly GCF_001298265.1 of Allobosea vaviloviae. GTDB lineage: Bacteria > Pseudomonadota > Alphaproteobacteria > Rhizobiales > Beijerinckiaceae > Allobosea > Allobosea vaviloviae_B. Next base: position 236,160 of record NZ_LGSZ01000040.1, read on the forward strand.
CCGCAAGCGCGGCCACAGCTTCACCGCCATGAGCGCCAGTCTTGCGATCTGGGTCTCCAGCACGAAGCGCGAAACGGCGTTGGCGATTGATCTGAGCCGAGGGAGAAAGCCTCTGATCATCGAACGCCCGCAACCTCCACCATCGGCGAACCGTTAAGCCTTTGCAGGACCGCGTCAAGACGGAGGGCAGAGAGGCCGCGCACGAGCCCTGGCCGGATGGTGCTGCCGTTGCGCGTTCAGCCGCCGGTGACGCTCATATGGCGCCCGACCGCGGGCTTGGCCCGGCGTCGGTCGATGACGAAGTCGTGGCCCTTGGGCTTGCGCGAGATCGCCTCGTCCATGGCGCGATGCAGCGCGGCGTCGTCGGCAGAGGCACGGATCGGCGCGCGCAGGTCGGCAGCGTCCTCCTGACCTAGGCACATATAGAGTGTGCCGGTGCAGGTCAGGCGGACCCGGTTGCAGCTCTCGCAGAAATTATGCGTCATCGGCGTGATGAAGCCGACGAGCCCGCCGGTTTCCTTGACGCGCACATAACGCGCCGGCCCGCCGGTCCGATAGGGATCCTCGACGAGGTTGAACTTGTCCATCAGCCGCGCCCTGACCACCGAAAGCGGCAGGAACTGGTCGATGCGGCCCGGCTCGATCTCGCCCAGCGGCATCACCTCGATCAGCGTCAGGTCCATCCCCAGACCATGCGACCAGGTCATCAGGCTCTCGATCTCGTCCTCGTTGACGCCCTTCAGCGCAACCGCGTTGATCTTGACCCGCATCCCGGCCTTGCAGGCCGCCTCGATACCGCCGAGCACCTTGCCGAGATCGCCCCAGCGCGTGATCTTGCGGAACTTGTCGGGGTCGAGCGTGTCGAGCGAGACATTGATCCGGCGCACGCCGTAATCGGCCAGCTCCTGGGCGTAACGATCGAGCAGCGAGCCATTGGTCGTCAGCGTCAGCTCCTCGAGCGCGCCGGAGGTGAGATGGCGCGAGAGCGAGCGGAACAGGTTCATCACGTCGCGGCGCACCAGCGGCTCGCCCCCGGTGAGGCGCAGTTTGCGGGTGCCGCGTGCGACGAAGGCCGATGCGACGCGGTCGATCTCTTCCAGAGTCAGCAGGTCGCGCTTGGGCAGGAAGGTCATGTCCTCGGACATGCAGTAGACGCAGCGGAAATCGCAGCGATCCGTCACCGAGATGCGCAGATAGGAGATGTCGCGGCCGAACGGGTCGGTCAGCGGCGCACGCGACAAGGGCGCGATGGCGTCTGCCTTGATGACATCTGGCTTGGTGGTGTCGAGGAGCACGGCCGGGTCTGCCCTGGTCTTTGTCGCCGCTCCTGCACGTCAGCGCGCGGGAGAGCGGCATTGCTATGAGCCCAGGACATTGGCATTGCTGCGGCCAAGGTCAAGCGCAGCCTTTGTCGCGGCCGCCACGTGAGTGAGTGCAGCATGTCATCCTGGCCGACCGAAATTCGTCTCTCGAAGGACCGCCGGACCCTTCACGTCACGTTCGATGACGGCGCGTCCCACGCGCTTTCCGCCGAATTGCTGCGGGTCGAAAGCCCCTCGGCCGAGGTCCAGGGCCACGGCCCGACGCAGAAGAAGACCATTCCCGGCAAGCGCGACGTCGAGATCATCAAGGTCGAGCCCGTGGGTCACTATGCCGTGAAGCTCACCTTCGACGACATGCACGACACCGGCATTTTCCCCTGGGACTATCTGCGCGAACTCGGCGAGACCGGCGAGGCGAAGATACAGGCCTATCTCGATGCACTTGCGGCGCAGGGCCTGTCGCGGGAGCCGGCGCGCAGGCGCTGAAGGCCCGTCGCGGCCAGGCTGGTCTCAATAGAGCCGCAGGCCGTCCATCGTCGAGACATGGGCGGAGATCACCTTCCAGCCGACGTCGGGAAAGCGCACCCAGCTCTGGCTCTGCCGGCCGACGAGGTCGCGCCCCCGCACTTTGAACTCGAGGTTCACGGTGGCGATGTCGTGGCCGAGCGTCAGGATCTCCAGCCTGATCCGCTTTTCCTTGATGCCCGGACCCGGCGGACGAGCGACGCGGTGGGCGTGGATGTCGGCAAAGCCGTAGCCGTTCTCGTGCAGCGCATAACGGATCGTATGCGGGCTGTTCCAGAAGGTGGCGTCGAGCACATCGACGTTCTTGTCGATGAGCGCCTGCTCATAAGCCTCGAACAGGGCCGAGACCTCGGCGACGACCTCGGGCAGGTTGGGGGTCAGGTCGCTCACGCGGCGGCCTCCATCGCCTGGGCGACGGCGATGAGCGCTGCATCCGTGCCGCGCCCGCCGATGATCGAGAGCCCGACCGGCGCGCCGTTCACCGTCGCCCCGGGCAGGCTCACCTGCGGCGAGCCGGTGAGGCCGCCCTGCGCGCACAGGCAGCTGATCCGGTCCTTGACGACCTGAAGCACCGGCGAGGACAGGCCACGCAACGGGGCGGGGAAGGGCGTCGTCGGCAGGCACAGGATCGTGCCCGGCGGCAGCAGATGGCGCAGCCGCCCGCGCGCCTCCAGCCGCATCATCGCGGCCCAGGCACGGTCCGCCGCCGGCATCTGCGCGCCGGTGAGGAGGGCGGCGACGACGCTGAACGCCATGCGCGGATTGGCGCTCTCGACCCAGGGCTGGAAGGTCGCCCAAGCCTCGACCGGCTGCAGCGTGCGCTGGGCTCTCGCCCACACGGAAAGCCCCTGCGGCGCCATGATCTCCTCGCGGACATCGCCGACGATCCGTCCGAGGCGTTCGACCATGGGCTTCAGCGCCTCCGCGACCTCCGGATCGGCGAAGCCGAAGGCATCGACGGCCACGATCAGCCGCGTCGGCAAGGCGCCGGGCGCTTCGCCCAGCATCACCGTCGAGACCTTGGCGAAGGTCTGCGCGTCACGCGCGAACCAGCCCGTGGTGTCGGAGCTCGGCGCCTGCGGCAGCATGCCGGTCGTGTCCACCCGGCCATGCGTCGGGCGGATGCCGTAGAGCCCGCAGAAGCTCGCGGGAACGCGAACCGATCCGCCGGTATCCGTGCCGAGCGCGGTGTCGCAGATTCCTGCCGCCACCGCCGCCGCCGAGCCGGAAGACGAGCCGCCGGGCACGCGGTCGGGCGCAGCGGTGTTGGTCGGCGTGCCGTCGAAGGCGTTCTCGCCGAGGATGCCGAGCGAGACCTCGTCTGTGATGGTCTTGCCCACCAGCTCGGCTCCGGCATCGAGCAGGGTCTGGACGGCCCAACCATGTCGCTCCGGCACGGGATTGAACTTGGCCCAGTCGTGATTGCCGCCGCCGGTGGGCACGCCCGCGACGTCGAACAGATCCTTGGCCGCGAAGCTCAGCCCTGAGAGCGGTCCGCCGGCGCGGCCGGGAATCCGAACCCGCGGCCCGGGCACGAAGGCATTGACGACATCATCCATGACAAATCCTGAAGGCTGTTGCGGACGAATCCGCACGCAAGCACGATGCCAGTCCCGGAGCGCCGTGTCGCCATGACCACCCACCATGAAAAAGGGCCGCCCCGAAGGACGGCCCCGATCAGCGGATGCGGCGTGGGTCGCTCAGCGGGCGACGACGACCCGGGTGCCGACCTTGACGCGCTCATAGAGGTCCACGACGTCTTCGTTGAGCATGCGGATGCAGCCCGAGGAGACAGCCTGGCCGATCGTCTCCGGCTCGTTGGAGCCGTGGATGCGGTAAAGCGTCGAGCCGAGATACATGGCGCGCGCGCCCATCGGGTTCTCCGGGCCGCCGGGCATGAAGCGCGGCAGGTCGGGGCGGCGCTTCAGCATTTGGGCCGGCGGCGTCCAGGTCGGCCATTCCTGCTTGCGGGTGATCGTCTGCGCGCCGGCCCAGTCGAAGCCGGGGCGGCCGACTCCGACGCCGTAGCGCATGGCCTTGCCGTCGGGCATGACGAGATACAGGCGGCGCTCGCTCGTGTTGATCACGATCGTGCCGGGATTGTACTTGCCGCTGAACGAGACGACCTCGCGCGGGATGGCCGTCGCCTGTGCCTTGGAGGGATCCTCATAGGTGAACAGCGGCTGACGCGTCAGCGGATCGATCTCGGCACGCGCCGACGAGGCCATGGCGAGCATGCCAAGGCCAGTGAACATGGCCATGCGGAAAAAGCGGTTCATGAGGACCTCGGACGGGCGGCTAAAAGGGCGCGGGACATGAAGTTGACCCTAAAAAGTCAACATCTCCTCAATTTCCTGTCAGAGTCACGGGGCCGGCGCAATCGGCGGCTCATCACATCGGTGCGAGCCAGCCGGCTTTAAGCGCGCCCGTTGCGCGCATGCAACATGGGTCCGCCGTGTGACGTCCATAGCCGACTTCGCGTTATGCAGGCCTGTCCACCAACTCGTAAAGATGCCGACGCGCCTCAGGCGTCCAGATCGGCGATGCCGAAGGTCTGGAGCAGGTCTTTGCGGCCCATGCAACTGACGTCGAAGGTCACCGCTCGGCCCTTGAATTCCGGCTTCTTGCCGAAATCCGCGGTCATGGTGTCGGTGATCGAATCGATGCGCGCTTCGCAGGCCTCGATGCTGGTGAACCGCACATCGGCGACGCGCGCCGAGGTGCATTTGGGCTCGCCGGCCACGCAGGCCAGAATGATCATCGTGAATGCGTCCATCACCCGTCCTCCTTCGGATGTTGATCGTCCCCAGCGATGAATGCTCAGCAAGTTCCGCGCCAGCGCCACGGGTGCGTTCCCGGAATTGCCGCCTTCCGGGAGCGGGGGGATGGCGGCGCGGCGCAGGCGTGTAATGTAGGGGCTAATCCGCTCTCAACACCAGGCAGGGTCCAGAAGCGTGCCACATCCTCCGCTCCATATCGATTTCCTGAACGCGCTCGATGTCGAGGCGCTGGCTCTGACCGATGCGGAGATTATTGCCGCGGTCGAGGCAGGTCTTGCCGCCCAGGGGCATAAGGCCACCGAGATCGAGCCGCGCGTGCATCTGATGCCGAAGGCCGGCGCGAACGGGCATTTCAACGTGCTGCGCGGCGCCTTCCGGGCGCCGATCAACCGGGCCGGCGTCAAGGTGATCGGCGACTTCGTCGACAACTACAAGCTCGGCCTGCCCTCGGAGATGGGCCTGCTCCTGCTGATGGACCCGATGACCGGCGTTCCGACCGCGATCGTCGACGGCAGCCACCTCACCGATATGCGCACCGGCGCGATCACCGCGATCGGAGCCAAATATCTCGCTCGCAAGGGCTCGAAGGTTCTCGGCCATGTCGGCGCCCGCGGCACCGCCTACTGGAACGTCCGCCTGCTCGATTCCCTGTTCGATTTCGACGAGATCCGTGTCCATTCGCGCCGCCCCGAAAGCCGCGACGCCTTCGGCGCGAAGCTCGCGGCCGATCTCGGTAAGCGCGTCGTCGTGACGGAAGACTGGCGCTCCTGCGTGGAGGGCGCCGACATCGTCGTCGAGGCCTCGCGGCTGAATGCGCCCGAGCCCATGCTAAAGACGGACTGGATCAAGCCGGGCGCCTTCGTCGTGCCCTATGGCACGATGAGCGCGGTCGAATTGTCGCTCACCGACATCATGAGCAAGCTCGTGGTCGATGATTGGGGCCAGTGCAAGGGTGGCCCCTTCGGCAGCTTGCGCGCCCATGTCGAGGCCGGCAAGCTCTCGGAGGAGACGCTGCATGCCGAGATGGGCGAGATCGTCGCGGGCCTCAAGCCCGGCCGCGAAAGCGAGGACGAGACCATCCTGTTCTGGCATCGCGGCCTGTCGCTGTCGGACATCGCACTCGGGCATTTCATGCTGGAGAAGGCCAGGACCATGGGCCTCGGCCAGCGGCTGCGCTACGCGTGAGCCTCGTCGCCAATGCCCGCATGTATGCCGTCGACGCCGCGACGGCGGCAGTGTGGTCGGCGCTGTTTGCGCGCGTGGCCGCATTGAGCGGGGTTCCGCTCGAGGTCATAGCCCATGCCGCGCCGGCGCCCTTGGAGGGCCTCTGGCGCCGAGACGATCTCGGCCTCGCCTTCATCTGCGGCTATCCCTTCGCGAGCGGCGGCTTCCGTGTGCAGCCCGTCGCCGCTCCGGTGCCGGCCTCGGGCGATGGCCGCCCGCTCTATGCGAGCCATCTCGTCGTGCGGGCCGATAGCGCTATTGCGACCTTGCAGGACAGCTTCGGCAGGCGCATCGGCTGGACGGTCGCGCATTCGCAATCAGGCTTCAACGCCATCAGGACGCATCTGCTCGCACGCTGGCAGGCGAGGGGGCCGCTCTATGCCGAGAGCACCGGCCCGCTGCTGACGCCGCGCCGCGTCATCGAGGCGCTGCTGGCCGACGAGATCGACATCGGCCCGCTCGATTCCTATTTCCACGACCTGCTGCTGGCTACCGAGCCGCAGACGGCTGCAGGGCTGCGCATCGTCGAGACGACGGCTCGCCGGCCCATGCCGCTGCTGGTGGCGTCCGACGGGGTCGGCGAGGCAATTGTCGCACGGTTGCGGGCGGCACTGCTGACCGCGCATCAGGACGATGAGGGACGCGCGATCCTCGCCCGGCTCCGGCTCTCGGGCTTCGCCGCCGTCGAGCCGGCGGCTTATCGCGTGCTGGTCGAAGAGGCGGATGCCGCCGACCGTGCCGGCTATCTCCAGCCGGGCTAAGGCGGACCCAGCCGTCATTGCGAGCGCAGCGAAGCAATCCAGAGCGGCAGCGCTCGACGTCTCCCTGGATTGCTTCGCTGCGTTCGCAATGACGTCAGAACAGTGTCGTCCCCGCGCTCCGCGTCCGAATGCCTGCGAGCGTGATCTGCCCCAGCGCCGTCCCGTCCTCGGCCATAATCGTCGCGGCGTCGCGCCCCTCGGCGAGCAGCGCCGACAACACCTCCCGCACCGAGAGCGAGCCCGGCAGCGTGAACCCGTCCACAGCCGCACCAGGCTCGACCGCATCGGCCGCGCGCACCAGCGAAAGCCGCCGCAGCGCCCGGTCGGCGCCGACGAAATCCGCGACGAAGTCGTTGGCCGGCGCGGCCAGCAGCCGGTCGGGCGTGTCGTATTGCACGAGCTTCCCGTCCTGCATGATCGCGACGACATCGCCCATGCGGATGGCCTCGTCGATGTCGTGGGTGACGAGGATAACCGTCTTCTTCAGCCGCTTGAGGATGGCGAGGAACTCTTCCTGCAGCCGCCCGCGCACGATCGGGTCGACAGCTCCGAACGGCTCATCCATCAGCATCACCGGCGGGTCGGCGGCGAGCGCGCGCGCCACGCCGACACGCTGGCGCTGGCCACCCGAGAGATGGCGCGGATAGCGCGAGAGATAGAGCTTCGGGTCGAGGCCGACGAGGTCGAGCATCTCCTCTGAGCGCGCCTTGATGCGTGAGGCCTCCCAGCCCAGCAGCTTGGGCACGGTCGCGACGTTCTGCGCGATCGTCATATGCGGGAACAGGCCGATCTGCTGGATGACATAGCCGATATGGCGCCGCAGCTCGACCGGATCGGCCTTGGTCACATCGCGGTCGCCGACGATGATACGCCCGGAGGTCGGCTCGATCAGCCGGTTGACCATCCGCATCGTCGTGGTCTTGCCGCAGCCCGAGGGGCCGATCAATACGCAGACCTGGCCCTTTTCGATCGTCAGGTCGAGCGCATCCACCGCGGGCTTGGCCACGCCCGCAAACAGCTTGGTGACCTTCTCCAGCCGGATCGTCATGTGGCTCCCATCCGCAGCTGGCGTGTCATCAGTCGCTCGATTCCGGCAAAGCCGATTTCCACCGCAAGCGCCAGCAGGGCGACCGCGACGGCGCCTGTGATCAACTGCGGGAAGTTGAAATTCGCCATGCCGGCTGTGATCAACTCGCCCAGGCCGCCGCCGCCGATGAAGGCGGCAAGCGTCGCCGCCGAGACGATCTGCACGGCTGCCGTGCGGATGCCGGCGAAGATCACCGGCAGCGCCAGCGGGATCTCGATGCGCGTCATCACCTGCGCATCGGAAAAGCCCTGTCCGCGCGCCGCCTCGACGATGTCGGCATCGACCTCGGTCAGGCCCGTATAGGTGTTGAGCAGCAGCGCCGGCAGGCCATAGAGCGTCAGCGCCACAACCGAGGGCAGGAAGCCGGTGCCGAGTAGCGGCAGCATGATCACGAGCAACGCCAGCGAAGGCACCGTCCGCAGGATGTTGACGACGGCGATGGCCGCATTGGCGAAGCCGCGATGGCGCGTCAGCAGCAGACCGAGCGGCAGTGCGATCAGCAGCACGGCGGACAGCGCCACGCCTGTCAGCCAGAGATGGTTCTGCAGCGCGACGATGAAGATTTTGGGGTTGGCGGCGATCCACTGGGCCATCAGGCGGTCTCCGCCTGGTTGGCGCGCAGCCGCAGTTCGACCCGGCGCAGGCTCTCGTCGCACAGGATCGCCAGCGCCGAGGTGACGACCGCGCCGGCCACGACCTTCTCGCCGAAATCCTGGGTGATGCCCTGGAAGATGATGTCGCCCAGCCCGCCCGCATTGATGAAGGCGGCGACCGTGGCGACCGACACCTGGGTCACGACGGTAATGCGGATGCCGGCGATGATGACAGGCAGCGCCAGCGGCAGCTCGATCGCGAAGAGCCGGCGCCACCGTCCGTAGCCCATGCCGTCGGCGGCATCGAGGATGTCCGGCGAGATCTCCTGCAAGCCGGTTGCGACATTGCGGATGATGATCAGCAGCGCATAGGCGACGAGCGCCACGATCGCCGGCCAGAAGCCGAGGCCCAGATACGGGATCAGCAGCGCGAAGATCGCCAGAGCCGGCACGGTGTAAAGCGCGCCCGAGACCAGCAGCACGACGAGCGCGAAGCCCGGCCGCCGCGCCGAGAGCACGCCGAGCGGCAGCCCGATGGCGAGCGCGATCGTCAGGCCGACGCCCACGAGCTGGATATGCTCCCAAAGCGCGATCAGCAGCCGATCATAGTTCTCGATCGTCCAGGTCATGCGTCCGACCCGTCGTTGCCCGCCATGCCGGCCCGGATGAGATCGCCGGCCTCGATCGCCAGCGCCAGCGCCTCATATTCGCACCCCATCGGCCGGTCGTCGTCGAGGCGGTCGACATGGGCTCGCACGAAGCGATGCGCGGCGGCCGTCCCGCGCCCGAGCGTGATCGCGCCGCGCAGATCGACGGCTTCGGTGGCCACCACGAGCTCGATCGCCCCCAGCCGTGTCAGGCGCCTCGCGATGGCATGGGTCTTCTCGACGATGGCCGGCGTCATCGGTGCGTAATCCTCGACGCCGTCGGCCACGGGCAGGGTCATGGCGCCGAGCGGCAAGGCGAGATGGCGGATCTCGGCCTCCAGCGCTGCCACCGTCTTCTGCGAGGTGGCGAAACCCGAATGCGAGCCGCCATGGCGTGTCAGGAAACGCGGCAGGTCGCTCATCGCAGGCGACATCAGCTTGACAATGCGGGCGGCCGATGTCGCGGCCAGATGCGAGAGCGCGAGCCCCGCGGCCTCGAACGTCAGGGCAAGCTCCGTCGTGTCGAAATTCACGCTGGAGAGCATGAGATCGCGCGCGACCAGCACGGCCGGGCTGTCGGGCGCGCTCGCGAGTTCATTCTGAACGGCATGGCTGGCCGCGGCGACGGCGTTGCGCGCATGGCCAGCGACAGGGGCCAGGCAGCGGAAGGACAAGGGGTCCTGCAGCCGCCGGGCCGCACCGGGTTTGAACAGGTCGCTGCCGGCCAGAAGGCCGCGCAGCCACGCGGCGCCGACGCGGTGGCTGGGCAGCGCCCGAATGTCCGCCAGACCCTCGTCGAGTGGGGACAGATTGGCGCGGAAGGCTTCGAGCGACAAAGCGCCGGCCATGAACCCCGCGTCGAGCGCCTTGTTCATCGCATCGACCGCCAACGCGGCCAGGCCGACGCTCTGCGCATTGGCGTTGAGCAGAGCAAGCCCGTCCTTCGGGCCAAGCGCGGGCAGCGCGATTCCGACCGCCGCCATCGCCTCGCCGCCGGGCAGGATGGCGCCCCTGAACTCGGCCTCGCCCTCGCCGATCAGCGGCAGGAAGGCCTGCGCCAGCGGGCTGAGATCGGCCTCGCCGAGCGAGCCGATCCGGCGCACCACGGGGTGGACGCCCGCGTTCAGCATGGCGGCGATCGTCTGCGCCAAAACCGGGGAGAGGCCGGATGCGCCGTGGCAGATCGCGACGAGCCGCGCCGCCAGCATCGCCCGCACCTCAACCGTCGAGAGAGGTTCGCCGACGCCCACGGCCCGGGCGCGGATCGCGCGCGCCTGGAAAGCAGGGATGGCGTCCGCGTCGAGGCGTGTATCGACGGCCGCACCCAGCCCGGTGGTCAGGCCGTAGACGCTGTCACCCCGTTCAAGCGCGCGCAGTACAACGGCGCGCGCGGCGGCGAGCCGTGGCGCCACGCTCTCATGCAGACGCACAGGTGCGGAATCGAGAGCAATCACAAGGATTGCCTCGATGCCCTGTGAGGTGTCGCCGAGAACGACAGGCGCGGGTTGCCCGGCGCGTTCGGCGTCAGGCAATGCGGTCGCGGTCAGTTCACCAGCCCCTTGGCCTTCAGGAAGGCGGCAGCCACCGTGCGCGGCTCCTTCTTGTCGACCTCGACCTGACGGTTGAGCTCCTGCATCGTCGGGTTGTCGAGCGCGGCGCCGACCTTGTCCAGGATGGCGACGATTTTCTCGTTGGCGGCGATCTCCGGCCGCACGACGGGCGCCAGGAAATAGGGCGGGAACAGCGCCTTGTCATCATCGAGCGCGACGAACTTCTCGGCCGCGATCTGCCAGTCGGTCGAGAAGCCGTTGGCGACCTCGATCTGCTTCTGGTTCAGCGCCTCGTAGCGCAGGCGGAGCGCCGCGAACTGCTTGAACTCGGCGAATTCGGCCCCGTAGACCTCCTTCAGCCCCTTGATGCCGTCGCGACGGTCGACGAATTCCGTCCCGGCGCCGAGCCGCAGCTTGGAGGAGGCCTTGCCGAGATCGCTCAGGGTCTTGAGGTTGAACTCCTTCGCCGTCTCGGGCCGCACCACGATCGCATAGCCGTTGTTGATGCCCGATGGCTTCAGCCAGGTCAGGTTGAACTCCTTCTCGTAGAAGGCCTTGACCATGCCGCGGACCTTCTCGGGGTCCGTCTCGGTCACCCCTTGCGCCTTCATCACGGCGTTCAGCCCGGTGCCGGTGTATTCGGGATAGAGGTCGATCGCGCCGCTCTTCAGCGCCTCATGGGCAACCAGCGTGCCGCCGAGATTGATCTTGCGCTCGACCTTGAAGCCTGCCGCTTCCAGCGCGGCGCCGTAAAGCTCCGCGACGACGAACTGCTCGGTAAAGTTCTTCGAGCCGATCTTGATGGTCTGGGCTGAAGCCGCGGAAAGGCCGGTCGCCAGCATCGCGGCAGCCGCAAGGACGGTTTGGAGAAGGCGCATGGCAATGGGTTCCTTGGCGTCTGAGGAGGGCAGGCTAGCAAGCGGCGCGCCCGATGCAAGGTGTGGGTGAGACAAAGAACGGTGATGTCGTCATCGCCGCGCTCGCCGGAAGGCCTTGCGGCTGGCGAGCTCAGGGCAGCGCGTTTCTTTCGCCGCCCCGGATCTCCACCGGCAGGCGGTTCTCGATCGGCGAGAGCGGACAGACCCAAGCTTCCGAATAGGCGCAGGACGGGTAATAGGAGAAGTTGAAATCGAGGATCAGCCCGCCATCCTCATCGCTCCCGAGATCGGCGCTTTTGATCGTGTCGAGCAGGTAGCGCCCGCCGGCGAAGCTTTCGCGGCCATTGGTGGCATCGCCGAACGGCAGGAACACCCCGCCGCCATAGCCGTCGATCCAGTACAGCGTCAGTTCCTTGCCCAGCGGAGCCTCGAGCCCGATCGTCATGGCGAAGGGAATGAGCGTGACCGTGCCGTCCTTGCCGGCTTCAAGCTCGATCGCCTCGCGTTCGATGGCGGGACTCATCCCGACCGTGAAGCGCAGGGCCGGATCATAGGCAAAGCAGTCGATACCGCGAAACTGCGCCCGGCGCGACGTCGCGAGCGGCGATTGCGGATGCTCGCGGAACAGCCGGTCGCGAACGCTGCGCCAATGCGTCCAGCCCTCGTGCTCCGGCATCGCCCGCACGGCGGCATAGAGATCCGCGACCTGCCGACGCCAGTCATGCAGGGTTGAAAACTGGTCCAGCCTGCCGGCCGCCGCGATGGGCTCGGCCACCTCGATGATCCTGCCCATGATGCTCGCCTTTCAGACCACTTGCATACACCGCCTATAGAGCGGCCGCGAATTCAACGCGCGGCAGCGGATCGGGTTTCACGGCGCAGATTGATCCATGGCGGTGTCAGTTTTTGTCAGGGTTCGCGCCTGCATCCGGCAGGCTCGTCTGACTGTATCCCGAGTCGACGCGATAGCGGCATGTCGACAGCGTGTGTGGTTCCAGATTGTCAACCACTGATTGTATATTCGGCGACTGGAAGCTCACTGATGGCACGGACCCCTGTGGATCCTGGACAGGAAATGGTGATGGCACATGATCCCGGCTTTCGCATGCAGATCGGTCAAGCCGATGCTTCCGGCGCAGGCAATCCCGTTCCAGCACCGATCATGCTGACGGCAACCCGCGAATTCGCTCAAGATCTCGGCGAGCGGATCGCGATCACAGCGGCAATGGCGCTGCTGGTCGTCGTCCAGTTCGTGGTCGGCGCCATCGTCTGGACTGGGCTTGGCATCGCCTGGCTGCTCGGCAAGCGCGGCTGACGATCTCGTATCGGGCGCTTCATAGCCGAAGAGGCAGGCGCTCTACGTCAGCCGCCGTTTTTCCAGCTTTCGCGCCAGCGTCCGCCGGTGCATGCCGAGTCGGCGGGCGGTCTCCGAGATGTTGAAGTCGCTTTCGGCCAGCGTCTCGTGGATGCGTTCCCATTCGAGGTTCTTCAGCGAGGTCTGGCGCTGGGTCAGCGGCACCTCGGCATCGCCCTCGATCTTGCCGAAAGCGGCTTCGATGTCGTCGGTGTTGGAGGGCTTGGCGAGGTAGTGGCAGGCGCCCAGCTTGATCGCCTCCACCGCTGTCGCGATGCTGGCGAAGCCGGTCAGCACCACGATCTTCATGGCCGGATCATGGGCATGCAGCAGCTTGACGCATTCGAGCCCCGAGCCGCCCACGACCTTGAGATCGACCACGGCATAGCGCGGCTGCGCGGTGTCGAGCAGGGTCCGCAGGCTGTCGAGCCCGTCGCAGGACTGCACATCATAGCCCCGACGCTCGAAGGAGCGGTGCAACACCGGCGCGAAGGCAGGATCGTCCTCGACGATCAGCAGCGTCTTGTCATCCGTCATGGCGGCTCTCCCTGGGAGCCTTTACGGGCGAGAGCGAAGCCAGCGGCAGGGTCACGGTGACGCAGGCGCCGCCGGCCTCGCGGTTCTGCGCCGACAGGGTGCCGCCCAGCTTGCGCATGACGTTGCTGACCAGGAACAGCCCGAGCCCCCCTCCCGGCCGCCCTTTCGTCGAGCGATAGGGCTTACCGAGGCTGGCGAGGATCTCGGATGAGAAGCCTGGACCCTCGTCCTGGACGATGATGGCGAGGTCGTCCTCCCGACGCTCGACCCTGACCACGACACGGGCAGGCGAGGCCTCGAGCGCATTGTCGAAGATGTTGCAGATCACCTGCTTCAGCGCCGGATCGGAGACGATGACGGCATCTGGCGCAAATGCGTTGACGTAGTCCAGCCGCGCCGGCGCCTGATGCGATTGCCACTGCGCCATGAGGTCGTCGACGAAGCGCCGCACGCTTGTGCGCCTCGGATTCTCTCCGCGCGTCTCGCCCGACGACATCAGGATGCCGGAGACGATCGTCTTGCAGCGGTCGATCTGGCCCTGCATCTCGCCGATCTCCTGGATCAGTTGCGGCTGGGCCTTGAAGACGGGCATGCGCAGCCAATCGCCCAGGATCACCGACAGCGTCGAGAGCGGTGTGCCGAGTTCATGCGCCGCGCCCGATGCCAGCAAGCCCATGCGGACGATATGGTCCTCCTCGACAGCACGTTGGCGCAGATCCGCGAGGTTCTCGTCGCGGACCCGCAGATTGTGGCTGATCCGCTGGATGAACACCACGAGCAGCGCTGCAGCGATCAGGAAACAGATGAAGACACCCTGGATATAGAGCCGGGGCACGCCGTCATCGAGCTGGACGGGCAAGGCGAGTGGGCGGTGCAGCCCGATCAGGCCGATGAAGCACAGGCTCGCGAGCGCGACCAGAACCCAGGTCGACCAGCGCTCGATCAGCACGGCCGCGAGCCCGATCTGCAGCAGATAGAGAGAGATAAACGGGTTGGTTGCGCCGCCGCTGAGATAGAGCTGCGTGGTCAGCGCGCCGACATCGAAGAGCAGCGCGGCAAACAGCTCGGCATTGCTGACCTCCGCCCCTCTGCGATGATGGCGCAGCAGGCTCGCGAGGTTCAGCAGCACGAGGAGCGCGATCACCATCGCCATCTCGGTGAGCGGCAGGGCGATGCCGAGCCCCCACTGCACGATCAGGATGGTCAGCACCTGGCCGCTGACCGCGAGCCAGCGCAACTGGACCAGCAGCAGCAGGTTCTGCCGGTTCGTGGTGGCGTGGACGCTAATGCTGGCGCTCCGTTCCGTGCCGCAACCGATACTCGCAGCGTAACACGAAGATCATGGCGCAAGCGAGCATCAGCGCCAGGGCAAACCAGGTCAGCGCATAGACGAGGTGGTTGTTGGCGAAGCGCAGCACCGTCAGCCCGCCGACCGGAAAGCCGCCGGGATTGGGCGTCGCATCGGCGTCGACGAAATAGGGCGCGGCGTTCTCCAGTCCGCGCGTTTGGGCGGTTGCCGCGACATCGCGCGAATACCAGCGATCCTGGGCCGGGGCGTTCTCACGGAGGAAGCCGCCACCGGGCTCGCTCAGCCGCAGCAGACCTGTCAACGTCACGGGCCCGCTGGGCCGCGCGTCGGCGCGGCTGCCGCGCCGTTCCGGCGGCACGAAGCCGCGATTGACCAGCACGGTGAAGCCGGCCTCGCTCACCAGCGGCGTCAGGACCCAGAAACCGCCGCCGCGTTCCGTGACGGCCTGGACCAGCGTCTCGCGGTCGTGGAGGAAGCGGCCGGCGAGCCTGACGCGAAGGTATTCGTCCTCGCCGATGCTGCCCCAGTGCGCCGGGCCGGGGGCGGGAACGGGTTCTGCCCGGATGCGGGTTTCGACCCGCTGGATCAGCGCCTGCTTCCAGCCGAGACGCTGCATCTGCCAGATGCCGAGGCCGGCCAGGCCGGCGACGCAGGCCAGAGCTACCACGCAGGCGATCGACAATACCCAGAGAGGCCGCGGCGTGCGTGCAGCGGCAGGCTTTCTCGACGCCTGTTCGCTCAAGGCACCTGCCGCATGTCGTGGGGCGGCATCATGTTGGTGTTGAGGTGGTACATCACCCACAGCGAGCCCGCGAGCACGATCACCACCAGGATCAGGGTGAAGAGCAGCGCCAGCAGGCTCCAGCCGCCCTCGGAGCGGCCGTTCATGTGCAGGAAGAAGACCATGTGGACGAGGATCTGGACGACCGCGAAGGCCATGATCGCGAAGGCCGTCAACTGGTTGCTGCCGAGCGCGCCCGACATCACCAGCCAGAACGGAATCGCGGTCAGGACGACCGAAAGCCCGAAGCCGATCATGTAGCCGTTGAAGGAACCATGCACATGCTCCTCGGCGGCGTGATCGTCATGTCCGGGCTGATGCTGGGCGTTCGTCTCGGAGCTCATCGCAGCATCCCCATCAGATAGACGAAGGTGAAGACGCCGATCCAGATGACGTCGAGGAAGTGCCAGAACATCGAGAGGCACATCAGACGGCGGCGGTTGGCTTCGATCAGCCCGTGCTTGGCGACCTGCGCCATCAGCGTGAACAGCCAGATCGTGCCGAAGGTGACGTGCAGCCCATGCGTGCCGACCAGCGTGAAGAAGGCCGACAGGAAGGCGCTGCGCTGCGGCGTCGCGCCCATGTGGATCAGGTGGTGGAATTCGTAGAGTTCGATGCTGAGGAAGGCGAGGCCAAACAGCGCCGTGACCGCGAGCCAGCCTTGCGTTGCCGCGATCTTGCCCTTCGCCATCGACAGCATGGCGAAGCCATAGGTGATCGAGGAGAACAGCAGCATCGCGGTGTTGAGCGCGACCAGCGGCAGGTCGAACAGATCCTTCGGGCCGGGGCCTGCGGCATAGTTCCCGCCGACGACCCCGTAGATGGCGAACAGGATCGCGAAGATGAGGCAGTCGCTCATCAGGTAGATCCAGAAGCCCAGCGGCGTGCTGTGGCCTTCCGGGTGGGGATGTTCGTCGCGCAGGTAGAAGACCGGCGCCTCGCCGTTGTCGGCGGCAGGGATGGAACTCGCCATGGTCGTCAGGCCCTCGATCCGGCGAGCAGACGGGTGCGCTCGTCCTCGGCGCGGACGACCTGCTCCGCCGGGATATGGAAGTCGCGGTGGTAGTTGAAGCTGTGGGTGATCGCGGTCACGAGGATCGCCGCAAAGGAGACAGCCGCCAGCCACCAGATGTGCCAGATCAGCGCGAAGCCCATCGCCATCGAGAAGCCCGCCAGCACGATGCCCGTCGCGGTGTTCCTGGGCATGTGGATCGGCTTGAAGCCGTCGAGCGGGCGGACATAGCCGCGCTTCTTCATGTCGGTCCAGGCGTCGTTGTCATGCACCACCGGGGTGAAGGCGAAATTGTAGTCCGGCGGCGGCGAGGAGGTCGCCCATTCCAGCGTGCGCCCGTTCCAGGGATCGCCGGTGACGTCGCGCAATTCCTCGCGCTTCCAGATGCTGTAGGCGATCTGAAGCAGGAAGCAGACGATGCCGAGCAGGATCAGGAAGGCGCCGAAGCCCGCGATCACGAACCAGATCTGCAGCGACGGGTCGTCGAAGACGCGCATCCGCCGCGTCACGCCCATCAGGCCGAGAATGTAGAGCGGCATGAAGGCGAACCAGAAGCCGACCACCCAGAACCAGAACGAGAACTTGCCCAGCAGCGGGTGCAGCCGGAAGCCGAACGCCTTCGGGAACCAGTAGATCATGCCCGCGAACAGCCCGTAGAGCACGCCGCCGATGATGACGTTGTGGAAATGGGCGATCAGGAACAGGCTGTTGTGCAGCACGAAATCGGCCGGCGGCACGGCCAGCAGCACGCCGGTCATGCCGCCGATGACGAAGGTCAGCATGAACGCGACCGTCCACATCATCGGCGCCTCGAAGCGGATGCGCCCGCGATACATCGTGAACAGCCAGTTGAAGATCTTCGCACCGGTCGGGATCGAGATGATCATCGTCGTGATCCCGAAGAACGAGTTCACGCTCGCGCCCGAGCCCATCGTGAAGAAGTGGTGCAGCCAGACCAGGTAGGACAGGATCGTGATGACGACGGTCGCGTAGACCATCGAGGTGTAGCCGAAGAGCCGCTTGCCCGAGAAGGTCGAGGTCACCTCCGAGAAGATGCCGAAGGCCGGCAGGATCAGGATGTAGACCTCCGGGTGGCCCCAGATCCAGATCAGGTTCACGTACATCATCGGGTTGCCGCCGAAGTCGTTCGTGAAGAAGTTCGTCCCGACATAGCGGTCGAGCGTCAGCAGGGCCAGCACCGCCGTCAGCACCGGGAAGGTCGCGACGATCAGGATGTTGGTGCACAGCGAGGTCCAGGTGAAGACCGGCATCTTCATCAGGGTCATGCCGGGGCAGCGCATCTTGACGATGGTGCAGACCAGGTTGATGCCGGACAGGGTCGTGCCGACGCCCGCCACCTGAAGCGCCCAGATATAGTAGTCGACGCCGGGGTCCGGGCTGTAGGCGATGCCCGACAGCGGCGGGTAGGCGAGCCAGCCGGTCCGCGCGAACTCGCCGATGAACAGCGACATCATCACCAGAACGGCGCCTGCCGTCGTCATCCAGAACGAGAAATTGTTGAGGAAGGGGAAGGAGACGTCGCGCGCGCCGATCTGCAGCGGCACGACATAGTTCATCAGCCCCGTCACCAGCGGCATGGCGACGAAGAAGATCATGATCACGCCATGGGCGGTGAAGATCTGGTCGTAGTGATGGGCGTTGAGGTAGCCCTCGGAGCCGTTGAAGGCCATCGCCTGCTGAATTCGCATCATGATCGCGTCGGCAAAGCCGCGCAGCAGCATGATCAGGCCGAGCACCATGTACATGATGCCGATCTTCTTGTGGTCCACCGAGGTGAACCACTCGCGCCAGAGATAGCCCCAGAGCTTGAAATAGGTCAGGGCGCCGACGACGGCAATGCCGCCGAGCGCCACGGCGGCGAAGGTCACGATTAGGATCGGCTCGTGGATCGGGAACGACTCGAGCGTCAGCCGGCCGAAGAGCATGGAATGGGGTGCGGAAGCGTCGGTCACTGTGAAGCTCGCTTCAGGAATGGGACGGCCGGGCCAGGCTCAGCAGCTCGGAGAAACTCTGCGGCCGGCGCGGCGTGAGGGCGGGAAGCGGCAGGCCGAGGCCGCGCATTGGCGAGAGGTCGCGCGGCGTCGTGTCGGCCGGCACCTTCGCCATCATCGCCTTGGCCTCCTCGATCGAGCAGATCGAGGCGATGTAGGCGGGCTGGGCCCCGAAGGGCGCCTCGCCGCCGCGGCGGGTGTATTTGTCATAGGCGAGCGGCAGCGTGGTGTGGAGGCCGGCGAGCCCCAGCCCACCCTTGGCGTCGATCGCCATCATCTCGCTCATGCACATCTTGCCGGGCTGCACGCAGAGATTGCGGATCGCGTCGAACAGCTTCGCTTCGGTCGCGGAGAAGCGCTTGACCGGGACGTTCTCGCTGGGGCGTTCGAGGTCGAGATAGGCGGCGCGGTCGAGCGTGCCGCCCGCTTCCTTCGCCTTGGCGACCCAGCCCTCGAAATCGCCCTCTGACAGGCCGAGGAAGCCGAAGCGCATGCCGGAGAAGCCCGCGCCGCTGTAATTCGCCGAGAAGCCCTGATAGCGCCCGGCCTTGTTGATCACGGCATGGAGCCGCGTCTGCATCGCCGGCATCGCGTAGATCTGGCCGGCCAGCGCCGGGATGTAGAAGGAGTTCATCACCGAGGACGAGGTGATGCGGAAATGAATCGGCCGATCGACCGGCGCGGCCAGCTCGTTGACCGTGGCGATGCCCTGTTCCGGGTAGATGAACAGCCATTTCCAGTCGAGCGCGACGACCTCGACCTCGAGGGGCTTGGCCGTTACGGGAATAGGCTTGCCCGCCGCGATCCGGTCGAGCTTGCGGTAGGGGTCGAGCAGATGGGTGCCCATCCAGGTCAGCGCACCGAGCGCGATGATGATCAAGAGCGGCGCCGCCCAGATGATGAGCTCCAGCCCGGTCGAGTGATCCCAGTCGGGCTTGTAGGTCGCCTCCTTGTTGGAGGCGCGGTAGCGCCAGGCGAAGAACACTGTCAGCGCCATCACCGGCGCGATGATGATCAGCATCAGCACGGTCGAGATCACGACGAGATCGCGCTGCTGCGCCGCGACGTCGCCGGCAGGCGACATCACCACGAGGTTGCAGCCGCCCAGAAGGGCGAGCATCGGGATCAGGGCGGCGAGGCGCAGACGGTTCAAGGCATCGACCTTTCGCAGGGCAATGGAAGCAGGACCGCTAGCTGCAGTGCAGCAAAGGTGACATTGGACAATTTGCCCAATGCCGCCGTTCCGTCCGATAATGCACTAGCGGGGGCTTGGCGGCAAAACGCGATGGCGCCGCCTGCCTGAAACCACGCGCGAGGGTGCAGCTCATGGCCAACATGCCCACGACGCAGATGCCCGAGACCCGGATGGCGACCTCGCAAAGACCCAGCACCAGCGAGCGAGATGCCAGCCATCTGAGCGAGAGCCATGGCGCTGTGAACCCCGGCGAGATGGCGATCGGCGTCATCATCGGCCGCACCTCCGAGTTCTTCGACTTCTTCGTCTACGCCATCGCCTCGGTCATCGTCTTTCCCAAGCTGGTCTTCTCCTTCACCGATCCGCTGACCGGCACGCTCTACTCCTTCGCCATTTTCGCGCTCGCTTTCATCGCCCGGCCCTTCGGCACCGCGATCTTCACCGCCATCGACCGCCGCACCGGCAAGAGCGCCAAGCTCACCATGGCGCTGTTCCTGCTCGGCATCTCGACCTGCTCGATCGGCTTTCTGCCCGGCTACGAGCAGATTGGCGCGGCCTCGATCTGGCTCCTGGCGCTGGCGCGCATCGGGCAGGGCATCGCTCTCGGCGGCACCTGGGACGGGCTGGCCTCGCTGCTCGCGCTCAACGCCCCGCCGCATCATCGCGGCTGGTATGCGATGATTCCGCAGCTCGGCGCGCCCTTTGGCCTGATCGTGGCGAGCGGGCTCTTCGCCTTCTTCGTCGGCAATCTTTCGGCCGAGGATTTCTACGACTGGGGCTGGCGCTACCCGTTCTTCGTCGCTTTCACGATCAATGTCGTGGCGCTGTTTGCCCGGTTGCGCATGGTGGTCACGCCCGACTACCAGAATCTGTTCGAGACCCGCGAACTGCAGCCCTCCAAGATCATCGACACGCTGCGCAATGAGGGACAGCATGTCGTGGTCGGCGCCTTCGCGCCACTGGCGAGCTTCGCCATGTTCCACATGGTCACGGTGTTTCCGCTCTCCTGGGTCTACCTCTTCACGCAGGAAGGGCCGGCGCGCTTCCTGGTGATCGAGGTCGTCGGCGCGGTCTTCGGCGCGATGGCGATCGTCGCCTCGGGCATGATCGCCGACCGGATCGGACGCCGCGCGCTGCTCGGCGGCTGCGCCATCGCCATCGCCGTCTTCAGCGGCTTCGCCCCGCAGCTTCTCGATGGAGGGTTCATCGGCGAGATGGTCTTCATGATCGGCGGCTTCATCCTGCTCGGCCTGTCCTTCGGGCAGTCATCGGGCTCGGTCGCCTCGGCCTTCTCGGCGACCTATCGCTACACCGGTTCGGCCCTGACCTCTGACCTCGCCTGGCTCTTCGGCGCCGGCTTCGCTCCGCTGGCGGCGCTGGTGCTGTCGAGCAAGTTCGGCCTGATCTCGGCCGGCGCCTACCTGCTGTCGGGCGCTCTCGTCACGCTGCTCGCCCTGCGGCTGAACCGGCAATGGGAGATCAGGAGGGTCGAGGAGGAGCAGCGCGGCTGAGGCTTCGTCCCTGGCTGCCAGCGAAGGCCGCACCGATCCCAGGCTGCCTTCGCTTCTTACATATACCGCACGATGGTGTCGGGCCCGATCTGATAGAGATCGAGCTCGGAATCGCTCAGCCGGCGCTGGAGCTTGAAGCTCGGCTGCGGCAACAGGCCCGCATATCCGCGCAAGGCCTCGATCGCCGCTTCTCCCGTGTCGGCGGCGACATGGAAGATCTGGCGAGCGCCGTCGGACGGAGAGGTCACCTCGACCTGGAAGGCTTTGAGTTCGGTCATCGATTCCTGGGCTCCGCTGTCGCTCGGCGGTAGCATGCCTCTCCATATCTCGCCATTCGGCGGGCCGGCAGCGATCCGGCGCGCATCCAGGCCACAGTGCTAGCGCGATCCGTTGTAGGGCGGCAGCTTCGGCTTGCCGCCGAAGATCAGGCTCTGAGGGTCTCGTTCGACATCGCGCAGAGTCTGGCCCACGCCCGTCAGCGCGCGCTTTCCGGTCGACGTCAGGGTTTCGAGGTTGCGCAGCCCAACGTTCGTAAAGCGAACGATCTCGGCCGCAATCTCTGCCGAGCGCCTGTCGAGCGTGTCGGCCAGCACACGAAGCGACTTCGCGGCCTCGCGGACATCGTCGAAAGCGCTGCGACCGTCCTGTCCGGCCGCCTTGTTCAGGAAGGTCTGCGCACCGATCAGCACGCCCTCCACCGTGTCGGCCGCCCTGTTGAGCTTTTCGGCAGCCGAGGTGACGTCCTTCACGGCCCTGCTGACATCGCCGCTGCCAAGGACGCCGGTGAATCGATCGATGTCATCGACGACTGCGATGATGGTCCTGTGATCGACAGAGCGGATGGTCTCCGTCAGCTGCAGGCTGAACGTGCCCAGCTTCTCCGTGGCCGGCGCGATGAAGTCGGCGACCGCGCCAATGCTCTGCATCAGCTTTTCGACACCGCCCGAACGGTCGTTCAGTCCGGCCGAGATATCCTCCACGTTCCTGATGCCGTCGCCGATAGCGCCGGCATTGGCCTTGATCGCTGTCTCGATGCCGCCGAGCACTTCGTCGGTACGCTTGGCGACCGAGCGCACCGTCTCGAGGATGCTCTCGGAGGGTTCGGCGATGATGGTCGGAAGCGACTGGCCAGTCAGGGCGGTGAGAACAGGCGAGTTCGGCTCGCCGCCGAGAAGCTGGACGGCGACGACGCCGGCCAGGCCCTGCGCCTCGATCCGGGCGCGGGTATCGACGCGCAACGGCGTCGACCGGTCGACCCTGATCACGGCATGAATCTGGCCCGGATCATCGGGCTGAAGGTTGATCTGCGTGACCTCGCCGACGCGCAGGCCATTGAACAGCACGCTGGACCCGCGCCCGAGGCCCGACACCTTGTCGTTGAAGACGAGGCGGACATTCGTCTTGCTATCGCCGCCGCCGCTGCTGAACCAGTACGCGAAGCCGAACAGCGCAGCCAGAATCGCAAGCGTGAACAGTCCGACCAGCGCATGACTCGCTCGCGATTCCATATCTGGGCTGGCCTCCAATGCTCACATGTGCGGCGGCGTGCTCCGCTCGCTGACGCTACGGATATCACAAAGCGTCGCGCCCCGGATCAACGGCGATCGGTGCCGGATCGTTGCAAAGGCGAAGCCGTCACAGCGTCGTCGACATGCGTATTGCAGGGTAGCGGGTGCGTGGCGATCCGTTGTCGGCGTGCGGGCCAGCGGCTGCGGCCGCAAGCCTGGCACGAGCGGCAGATCAGCTTCGACATGAAAGGGATGAGGTGGTGGGCGACACAGGGATCGAACCTGTGACCACTCCCGTGTGAACGGAGTCCCAAGCACAAAAGCTATTGAAACTGCAGGCAAATCGAGCCCTGGCGACGCCGAACGCAAGGCGATCAAGAGGGGAACGGAATGAGTTCCGCGATTGAGCTGCTATTGAATGGTGGCCGGCTGACAGCCGTTTGGGGAGATCGCGCGTGATCGACCCCGACAAGCCCCTACCCGACGATATCCGCCGCATCATTCGCGAGGCCGAAGCAAAGGCGGCGCCGAACGTCGACGACGAGATCGCCGACATCGTCGATCGAGCCTTCGCCGCTGCCGAACAGCAGCAGCCGGTTCGCAAGCCTATCTTGGCGACCCCATTCGTATGGCAACTGCCCTGGAAAATTCCGCCCCGTCAGTTCCTCTACGGGCGCCACTATGTCCGCAAATACCTCTCCGCCACGATCGCCCCTGGCGGCGTCGGCAAGTCCGCGCTCGCGCTAACTGAGGCCGTCGCCATGGCCAGCGGCAAGCCGATCCTCGGCCTGCAATCTCGCCCCCTGACGGTTTGGTACTGGAACGGCGAAGACCCCATCGACGAGACGCAGCGCCGGATCGCGGCTGCCTGCATTCACCACAGGGTCGCTCCCGTCGACATCGAAGGCCGGCTGTTCATCGACAGCGGCCGGGAGACCGAAATCAGCATGGCGAAGGGTTCGCCTCGAGGCTTCGTCCCGAACGAAGAGGTCAAGCGTGAGCTGATCCAGACAATCCATGAGAACGGAATCGACGTCGTGATCATCGATCCCTTTGTTTCCAGCCACGAGGTCGCGGAGAACGACAACGGCCAGATCGCTGCAGTCTGCAAGCGCTGGGCTCAGATCGCCGACGAGACCGGGTGCGCTGTCGAATTCGTCCACCATGCCCGCAAGCTGGCGGCAGGCGGGAGCGGGGACGTGACAGCCGACGATGCCAGAGGTGCCAGCGCGCTCCTGGCGGCCGTCAGATCGGCGCGGACACTCAACACAATGTCGAAGGACGATGCGGAAAAGGCCAAGGTCGAGCAGCCCCGCTCGCACGTCCGCGTCGATGATGTGAAGGCGAACCTTGCACCGCCCGCTGAGGGCGCGAAGTGGTTCAAGCTCGTTTCCGTACCTCTCGGCAACGCAACGGACCACGACCCTCAGGACGAGGTGGGTGTCGTCACCACATGGAAGTGGCCGGACCCGAATGAGGACGTCACCATCGCGGATGTGATCGCTGCCCAGGATCGCATTGCAAGCGGCGAATGGCGGCTCGATCCGCAGTCGAAGTCATGGGTCGGCTTGGCGGTGGCCGAGGCGCTCGATCTCGATCCCGCCGACCGCGGCGCCAAGAGCGCGATCAAGCTGCTGATCATGAAATGGATCGCCAACGGATGGCTCCGGATCGTCAAGCGCAATGATGCAAAGCGGATGGCGCGGGAGTTCGTCGAGGTGGGAGAGAGGCCATGAAGACGGTGATTTGCCACACCTTGAAAGGTGTGGCGCGGCAAGGGTCGGCAGCGGGGCAAACCGGGCTTGCCCCACCCCCCTATAGCCCCCCCTTTAGGGGGGGCGTAAGGGTGGGGCAGGAGCGGTCGGCAGGTGTGGCACATGAGGCGGGTGAGGTGCTGGCGCAGCTGGCAGCTCGCGTTGATCGGCTGACCATCTCGCATCGCGACCCCGAAGCGTTCTTCGTCGAGCGGTCGGAGATCGCCGCAGCCCTGAGGGGGGCAGCCGAGCGGGTCCCTCTACCGGTCCAGCGTGCGGGGCAGGCGGTCCGCTCGGTTTCACTAGCGAGCAAAGATTTAGCTCCTAAAGTCTCGGGCAGGGGCCGCTAAAGCCATGCACCCAACGCAGAACGGATTGCTTGACGGGCTCGCGATGCCGCCGGTCGAAACCCTCTCCAAAAAGGGTTTCGCCGAGCGGCTCGGCGTGACGCCTGCCCGCGTGTCGCAGATGATCACCGCCGGTCTCCCCGTCGAGCCCAACGGCCGGATCAGGATCGCCGACGGGCTTGCCTGGGTGGATGCGAACGTCGACAGCAACCGCCGCCGCTCTGCGCTCGCATCGACCGACTCCACGATGATGCCGCCGATGTCGTCGCGGGCGCAGCGCGACGCTGCCGATGCCAGGATCGCTGAGCTGAAGGCCGAAAAGCTCGCCGGCAACCTGATCAACAGCCGCACAGCCCTCCGCTGGATCGAAGGCCGCGCGCGCATGGAACGAGACAGCTGGATCGCCTGGACCAGTCGCGCCGCGCCCGAGATCGCGACCGCGACAGGATCCGACATCGCCATCGTGCTCGCCGCCCTCGACCGGATGGTCCGCGACCAACTGGCGAGCCTCGCCGCCCGGCCGTTGGAAGGCCTCGGCCGATGATGCTGCTCGAGGACGAGACGACCGCGCTGGTTGAGGCTGCCTGGCTTCGCGGGCTTACCACCCCGCCGGCCATGACGGTTTCAGAATGGGCGGACCAGAACCGTCTCCTGCCGGGTGCCAACGCCGAGCCGGGGCCGTGGCGCACGGCGCGCGTGCCCTATCTGCGGGAGATCATGGACTGCCTGTCGGTGTCGTCCCCGGTCGAGCGGGTGGTGATGATGAAGGGCGCTCAGACCGGCGGGACCGAGGCCGCGCTGAATGCGATCGGCTACTGGATCGACCATGCGCCGGGCTCGATCCTCGCCGTCTGGCCATCGATCGACATGGTCCGCAAGAACTCTCGCACCCGTATCGAGCCGCTGGTCCAGGACACCCCGGCAATCCGAGCGAAGATCGTGCCGCCACGGTCGCGGGAGCCAGGCAACACGATCGCCCTGAAGGAGTTCCCGGGCGGCTCGCTGATGATGACCGGCGCCAACAGCGCGGTCGGCCTGCGCTCGCATGCCGCGCGCTATCTGACGCTCGACGAGGTCGATGCATTTCCGGCCGATGCCGACGATGAAGGCGATCCGGTCTCTCTCGCGATCCAGCGCACCGTCACCTTCCGCGGTCGCCGCAAGATCATCATGATCTCGACGCCAACCACAGCCGGGGTCAGCCGCATCGAGCGCGCCTATGCTGAGAGCGACCAGCGCCGCTATCACGTGCCGTGCCCGCACTGCGGCGAGTTTCAGGCGCTGACCTGGTGCGGCGTGACCTGGCCGAAGGATGAGCCCGCCCGCGCCTTCTACGCCTGCCAGGAGTGCGGCGGCGTGATCGAGGAGCATCAGAAGCCCTCTCTGCTGGCCGCCGGCGAGTGGCGCCCTGACGCGCCCGGTCCTGGCAAGGCCGCCGGCTTCCACCTGTCGGCGCTCTACAGCCCGTTCGAAAGCTGGGGCGACATCGCCGTCGACTTCCTCGCTTCGATGAGCGATCCGACGCGGCTGAAGACCTGGACCAACCTCAAGCTCGGTGAAGCTTTTGAGGATCGCGCGACGCAGACCGTACCGATCGACGAGCTGCAGGCGCGCGCCGAGGCCGCCGAGCGCCCCTGGGCCGAGCTTTTGCCGGATGGTGTCGCGGTCATCACGGCAGGTGTCGACGTCCAGGACAACCGAATCGAGATCGAGCTCGTCGGCTGGGGCCGCAACGAAGAAAGCTGGTCGCTCGATTATCGGATCATCCATGGCGACCCGGCAGGCCCCGAGCCTTGGGCCGCCCTCGACGCGCTGTTGACGCGGACGTTCCGGCACCCACGCGACGTGCCGGATCTGCGCGTCGCGGCGGCGGCGATCGATTCCGGTGGACACCGCACCAGCCAGGTCATGGCGTACTCTGCCGCGCGCCTGGCGCGACGTGTGTGGGCCATCAAGGGCAAGGGCGGCCCTGGCGTGCCTGCATGGCCCCGCAGGCCTCCGAAGCCGCAGAAGGCCACCACGACGCCCTTGCACATCGTTGGCGTCGACGGCCTGAAATCGCAGCTCTTCGCCCGCCTGCGGATCGAAGCGGGAGCCGCGCCGGGCGCCTGCCATTTCCCAGCCGATCGCGACGTCACATGGTTCGCCGGCCTGATGGCCGAGCGGCCGGTACGGAAATGGACCCGAGGCGTCGCCCGCATCGAGTGGATCGTCGATCGCGGCGTTCGAAATGAGCCGCTGGATTGCCGCGTCTATGCGACGGCGGCGCTCGCCGGATTGGGCGCTGCTGGCTTCAGCCTAGGCGATGCCGCGACCCGCACCGCCAGCGCAGCGATGCGAGCGGATACCGAGCCGCCGCGGGACATCGCCGCGCCGCGGGCTGCCGTGATAAGGTCGCGGTGGGTGCATGGATGATGCATCACATGCAACTGATGCGAGCTCGCTGCGGAGAGTTTGATGGCTGTGATTCGTCGCTTATCCCAAGCCGACATGAAGCCGCTCGCCGAGCAGGCCGCTCGGAGCAACGGCCATAGCGCATTCGATTGGAAAAAGGCCTACAGCCCGACGCGATATCGCGGCCATTGCAAGCGATGCCGCAGCGTGCTGGAGATCATGCCTCGCGGATTGATGCCAGCGGAGGCCGAGCAGTATCAGGCGGCAGGATCGGTCATTGCCGAGACGATGGGCTTTGGAAACTACAGCGTCGTTCAGG
This sequence comes from Allobosea vaviloviae, assembly GCF_001298265.1. GTDB lineage: Bacteria > Pseudomonadota > Alphaproteobacteria > Rhizobiales > Beijerinckiaceae > Allobosea > Allobosea vaviloviae_B. Next base: position 263,560 of record NZ_LGSZ01000040.1, read on the forward strand.
GCTCGGCGCTCGCCCAACGTTGCTGGGGCTGAGAGCCTCTCGGGGAATTACGGGGACGAATTGCGGGCATTGCGAGGATAGCGTTGGTCGATGAATTGTTAGCGCGCGTTTTCGTCGGTTTCTCTGGCGCATCGAACAGCCAAGGAGGCCAGCATGACCATCGACGTCTCCCATCGCGATCTGTTTGCCAACGCGACGCCTGCTTCGGCCGGCAATCTCGCAGCAGCCAAAGCCCTGGCCGGCAACCACGCCGACGCCCTGATCATCTCACTGGCGGTCGAATACGAGCATGCCAGGGCAGCCCGGGAGCATAGCCAAAAGGTCCTTGGTGCCGCCGAGGCGCGCTATGTTCAGCCGCAAGTGCCGGCGGCGTTGTTGCCTCGGCGGGGAGATCCGCTCTGCTTTCGCCCCTGCCGCACGCATGACGGCACATGGTGGTATGTGAACCTCATCGACACCTTTCGAAAGGGGCCGATCACCAGGCCGGCGACCACACATGACGGCGAGGAGATTGTTGTCCCGTATCAGCAAGCACAAGCGCGCGCTGACGAGATCGTTGCGGCGTACGATCGGTGGACGGCTGACTGCACGCGAGCCAAGATCGAATGTGGGCTAGCGGCCGCCGATGATGAGGACACCCGGCTCTATGTCCGGATGTGGGAACTCCATGACCAGCTCATAGCAATGCGACCCATGACGTTCGCCGGCATTCAGGCCAAGGCACGCGCATCCCAGCTACGGCGTGAACTGGTCGAGAGGGGCGAGGAGTGTGACACGGACCTGCAGCTGCTATTTTCGATCAGCGACGACCTTGTCCGGCTTGGCGATGACGCGGCTTAGCCGCTCATCGACTTGATCGCGCCGCCGAACAGGCCTCCCAAAAACGAACCGGCCTTCACATACTGCGAGGCCGGCGCATCTCCCTTCGCCTTACCTTCGATGACCTGCTGCGGAGTGAGGCCTCCAAAAATGGCGGTGGGCGTTTGGACCAAGTGGATACCCTTGGCCGTCAAACCGCATTCCCAGACCATTTCGCCTTCGGTGCCCTGCATCGAATTCTTGACGAAGATTATCTGCTCGCGATCGAGCCAGGCGATGATGTCTTCGATCAAGCTCTCAGAGTCGAAGCGGGCAGGATAACCTGCCTCGGCATAGGCCGCGCTGAACGTCTCGGCAGAAATCCACTCAGGCAGCACGCCGCCTTCCAGCATTTTCTCAAGAATCGCCGCAACGACGATCGATTGCCGCTCTAGGTTCGACCTCGCCGCCTCAGACATCGGCGTTCTTCCGGAGGCGCACCCCAGGCCCACCACCATTCTCAGGAATGAACACGACGCCCGCGGCTTCCAGCGCCGCACGCATGACGGCCAATTTCTCTTGGTCCCCGGCATATTTCCCGGTTTCGAAGTTGGAAATGGTGTTTCTGTGCACACCGGCAGCGCTTGCCAGGTCGGCTAAGCTCCAATTCAGAGCGGCTCGCGCCATCCTCACTTGTGCAGGCTTCACAAGCCATAATCCTTGTGCTAATGTCACAAGTGAAAGTAGCACAACCCAGCCCGAGGAGCAAACCATGCCCAACGCACGCGTTGCGGCAGCCGCGAGCGGCTTGCCTGGAGTCACGATGATCACGCCGGCGATGCGCCGACAGATGGAAGAGGCCGTCGAGCGGCTGATCGCCGTGCTCGATTCTCTCGATGGCGATACCGACCTCGAGCCCGAGAACGACGCCGAGCAGACCGGCACAGAGACGCTCGGAGGCGGATTCCGGAACTCACCCTTCGGCGACGACGATGAGGACAGCCATGACGCAGAGGCTGGCGACGCAGATCGCGAGCTGACGCTTGGCTGGTCGGAGGGCGAGTCCATGTCAGGCCGGCTTTCGTCCGGCGGATCTCGACAGGAGGAATGGGCATGACTGCGATGGTCAAACCTTCACGCCGCGCGCTGCTCGGCAGCCTCGCTGCCGCCACCGCGGCGCCTGCCCTCGCGGGGCAGGCCTCCGATCTTGACGAGATGATCGCGGATCACCGGTGGGCCAAGGAGGCCGCGGAGGTCGCTGTCGTCGCCCATTGGGAGCTGGAGGAGAAGCACCGGCTGCCCGCCCCGGCGATCGAATATGGCCGGCGCCGGATCGAAGACCCGGAAACGGGAGCCGTCTCGTATGCGCCGATGGAGTTCCGGACCCGGGAGCAGATCGAATCCCATTTCGGCCGCATGATCGCGGCGTGGGAAAGCGACCGGCTGCAACGGACCCGCGTCGGTGAACTCCGCGTCACCCGCGATCGGCTGATCAGCGAGATCGGGCAGATCGAGGCCGAACGTTGCGACGCCGAGCAGCGGCTCGGAATCACGGCCGCGGCCGAGATGGCAGAGCGCGCCTGCAGGGAAGCCGAGGCCCTGCGCAAGCGGGTTCTCTGCTACCGGCCCACAACCATGGCGGAGGTCGCGGCCAAGAATTCATTCCTCCTCGCGCTTCTGAAAGAGGGGTTCGATTTCGATGACGAACTCCTGGGGATTTTCGGATCGGTCGATGCAAACCGTCGTTAAGTTTCTGAAAAGAAAGAGTTTTCATCGATCTTGACTAACGCATTAAAAGCGTTATGTTTGCAACACTTCAGGAAAGGGATACAGGCGCAACAGATGGATATCAGGGCTCGCACACATCAGACGTCGACCCTGGTTGCAGTCGCTGGCTGCAAGTCCGTCACGTTCCGCGCATGGCGGCACCGGCACAATCTCTTCCCTGAGACCATGGAAACGAAGGGGTGGAGCTATTTTTCGATCATCGACATGTGCGTGCTGCGCGCCGTTGTGGTGATGACCGAGCACGGTTTGGCAGTCGACGATGCCGTTTGGCATGCCGACAAGTGGCTTCGGCTCAACTTCGCAGCACTGCTCGAGGATAGGGACACCTCCTATCTGCACGGGTTCATGCGCGGAAGCTCAGCTTCGAGCGGGCCGACTGCCTTCGTCGACGAGATATCCGGCCAGGTTTCAAGCACCGCTCCTGACCATTGGCCCCGTGACGCGTCGGCCTCGTTCATCTCGATCGGGCCGGAAGAGAATGTCGGCGCCGTCCTCGCCTGGGCTCGGGGTGCGATCACGATCTTCGATCTGCGCGCCGTCACCGGTCACGTCCTGACGGAGCTGGCGGCACTCCAGCCCGAGACCGTCGCGACTGCAGAAGACACGCGGCGGATCGTATTCGGCACGCTCGCGGACGCGCTTCGCCCCAAGCCAAACGCAGAGGGAGACGACACATGAGCGCCATCTCGCAGCGTCAATCCGGGAACGAAACGGCTTCAAATCATCGCCAAAACACGAACGACGAGCGTCTCGACCGGATCACGCCCGCATGGCGGCGGTTCCGCAATGAGCACTGCTGGCCGGCGTGGCGCCTGGAGCGCTGCTCGCTCGACGAGCTGCGCCGGCTGCGCAGGGCGGTTCCGTACCTCTTGCACGCCCTCGATCTCACGATCGCCAGCAAGGAGGAGATCGCACGATGAATGTCTTCTTGTTCCCCAACGCGCCGGCTGGCCCGCGCCCCTGCGGGGCCTTCGTGCTGAACCTGCCGCAGATCAGCGTCCGGAAGGAGCCTCAGCTCTACACAGACGTGCCGGCGGCCGACCAGGCCGCCATCCTGAAGGAGGTGGCCTACATGACGGCCGCCTTTGAGGAAGCGGAGAGGAGCATCGACCGCCTCGCAGAGCTGCTGAAGCCCTATCTCGTCGAGGTGGCGCGATGAGGTTTGCGTTCCCGAAATTCCCAGCGAATCTGTTCCGCCGCGGCCAGAAGCCCGCCCCGCCAGCTGTTCGCGCCTTCGATGGTGGCGGCATGGGCCGCCGCTGGACCGGTTTCGCCGACATGCCGAGCGCGGTGTCCGCCATGCTCGCGAGTGGCGGCACGCTCGCGCGCCGAGCCCGCGGCCTTGTTGCGAACAATGCCCACGCCGCGAGTGGCGTCGAGGCCTGGGTTTCGGCCCTTGTCGGGACCGGGCTGAAGGTCCAGAGCCGGGCCTCGGGACTTGCGCTGGATTTCGAAGCCTGGACGGACGACGCGGACGCCGACGAGCTGACCGATTTTTATGGGCTCCAGGCGGCGGCGGTGCGGTCGATGGTGATCAGCGGCGAAGCCTTCGGGCTTCTGCTGGCCGGTGGGCGCCTCCGCCTGCTCGATCCGGAACAGGTCGACCGCAACGTCACGCAAAACACGATGAATGGCGGCTGCGTCATCCAAGGCATCGAGTTCGATGCCGGCGGCAGGCGCGTCGCCTATCATATCAGGCGCGACCAGCCTGGTATGCCGTTTCCGGTTTCCTATGAGACGGTGCGCGTGCCCGCCGCCCAGGTGGTCCACCTGTTCAAGCGGATCTTCCCGGGGCAGGTCCGCGGCATCACATGGTTCGCGCCCGTGCTGCTCCGCATGGCCGATTATGACCGGGCCATGGATGCGCAGCTCCAGCGCCAACTCGTCGCATCGCTTTTCGCAGGCTTCATCGTCGATCCGAAATCGACGGTCGAGAACTTCGACGGCACGCCGAACGGTTCGAACCTGCAGGTCACGCTCGAACCGGGAACGATGAGTGTTCTGGGGGCAGGGCAGGACGTCAGGTTCAGCGAGCCGGCAGGGCTCGGCGCCGAAGTCATCGACTTCCTTCGCATCACGCGTGACGAGATCGCGGCCGGCCTCGGCGTGCCGGCGCATGTCCTGTCGGGCGACCTGACGCAGGCCAATTACTCCAGCCTGCGCGCAGGGCTCGTCGAATGGCGCCGCCGCGTCGAAGCGCTCCAGCACGGCATGATCGTTTTTCAGTTCTGCCGCCCCGTCTGGCGCAACTGGCTGCTGTTGCGCGCGCTTTCGGGCGCGTCGGACATGGCTGGATATTTCAACGATCCCGCCGCCTATGACGCGGCGCGCTGGATCACACCTCGCTTCGACTGGATCGACCCGCTCAAGGACGCCGAGGCAGAGATCGCGGCGATCGGCGCGGGGCTCATGAGCCGCCGCCAAGCGGTCGCTGCGCGCGGCGAGGATATCGAGCGGCTCGACAAGGAGATCGCGGACGACAATGCCCGCGCCCAACGGCTCAAGCTGACCTTCGCACCGCAACCCCGTCCCATCCTTATCGGGAGCCCGAACCCATGAACGCCGCCGCCCCCGTCACACCGGCCACGCCGGAACCGATGGATATCGTCGTCCGCCGCCTGCCGGCAGCAGCATCGACATGGAACGCCGATACCTGGACCGTCGAGTGCGTGATCGCGACAAGCGGGGCAGGCGTCTCGCGGTACGACGAGCGCGGCGAATACGTCGAGATCCTGTCTCTCGAAAATCAGAGTTGGCCGTCGCAGATCCCTCTGCTCGACGCCCATCGGCGGGGCAGCATGGACAACGTCCTGGGCAGCGTCGACACCCTTCGGGTGGTCGGCGGGGAGCTGCTCGGCCGTGCCACGCTGTCCCGTCACCACCCCTTGTCGCAGCGCATTGCCGCCGATCTCGGCGACGGCCATCGGTTCAGCGCTTCCATCGGCTACATCACTCTCGCTTCCCGCGAGCAGGCCAACCCGTCGACCAAGCGCCGCGAAAAGATCGCGACCCGGATCGACCTGCTGGAAGCCTCGCTCGTCGTTCTCCCCGCCGACCGCCTTGCTGGTACCAGGAGTCACAGCATGACGGCCAATCCCGCACCGGTCGAACAGCCGGTCACCCCTCCGGCGCTCGCGCCGGTTGTCACCGCGCCCCCGGTTCAGGAACGAGCCGCCGGCGCCAACATTGAGATCGCCGACCGCGCAGCGGTGAACGGCGAGATCCGGTCGATCGCCCGTCTTTCCGGTCTCGACCAGACCTGGATCGACGGCCAGATCGACGCCAATGCCAACGCCGACCATGCGCGCCAGGCGGCCTTCGCCGCGCTGGGTACCCGCGCCGCGCCGGCCGGCACCGTGCGCAACGCGACGATCTCGATCGGCGCGGACCACACCGACCCCGAGCTGCGCGTCCGCCATGTCGGCGAGGCGCTCTTCGCGCGGCACAATCCGGGGCATCAGCTTTCGGAGCCGGCGCGACCGTTCTTCGGGCTCAGCACGCTGGATATCGCCCGGGACAGCCTCCGGCTTCGCGGGATGGCGACGACCGGATTGTCTGCCGCCACCATCGTCGAACGCGCGTTGCACTCGACGAGCGATTTTCCACTGATCCTCGGCGACACCATCGGCAGGACGCTCCGGGAATCGTATCGGGCCGCGCCGTCCGGCCTGAAGATGCTCGCTCGCAAGACCACGGCACGCGACTTCCGTTCGCAGCATCGGCTGCAGCTCTCGGAAGGTCCGCGGCTGCTGCCGGTTGTCGAGGGTGGAGAATTCAAGTCGGGAACCCTTGCCGAGGCGAAGGAGAGCTACAAGCTCAACACCTGGGGCCGCATCATCACGATTTCCCGCCAGGCGATCGTGAATGACGACCTCGGCGCCTTCGTCGATTTCGCTCGTCGCATGGGCCAGGCCGCAGCCGCCACCGAAGCCCAAATCCTCATCGACCTGCTGATTTCGAACAGCGCGAACGGGCCGACGATGTCGGATGGCAATGCTCTCTTCCACACGAGCCATGGCAACAAGGCGGCGACCGGGACGGCGATCACTGTCGCGAGCCTGTCCGTCGCCCGCGCCGCGATGCGCAAGCAGGTGGGACTGACCGGCGAGTCGATCGACACCGCGCCTCGCTACCTCCTCGTCGGCCCCGACAAGGAGACTGAGGCCGAGCAGCTTCTGACGGTGTTGAACCCCAATTCACCCGCCGACACGAACCCCTTCGCCGGCAAGCTCGCTCTTGCCGTCGATGCCCGCCTCACCGGCAACCGTTGGTACGTCTCCGCCGATCCTGCGACGGTCGACGGCCTCGAATACGCATACCTGGAGGGCGAGGAGGGCGTCGTCATCGAGACGAAGGCTGGCTTCGAAGTCGACGGGGTTCAGACCAAGGCGCGTGTCGATTTCGGTGCCGGCTTCGTCGACTGGCGCGGCTGGTACGTCAACGCGGGAGCATGACGATGGAGACCCTCGCCGAACTTCAGGATCAGCTTGTTAGCTTGCGAGCAGCGCGCGCCACGGGTGTGGCGAGGGTCGAATTCGTGAGCGGCGAGAGCCGCCGCGTCACCGAATACAAATCCGACGCCGACATGGCGTCCGCCATCGCCGATCTCGAACGCCGCATTGCCGCGTTTTCCGGACGGCACATCAGCACTGTTCGCTTCTCCTACTCGAAAGGCATCTGACATGAAAAACCACGTTCAGCCTGGCAATTCCCTCACTCTTCCCGCTCCCGCCGGCGGCGTCGCGAGCGGCGACGGCGCCCTCATCGGTTCAATCTTCGGGATTGCTGCGAAGGCCGCTGCCGCAGGCGAACTCGTCGCCTTCTGCGTCACCGACGTCTGGACCCTGCCGAAGGCCGCCGGTGCCGTCACGGTCGGCGCCAAGCTCTATTGGGACGCGACCAACAAGGTCGTCACCACCACCGCCAGCGGCAACACCCTGATCGGCGCGGCGACCGAGGCGGCGCTGTCCGGCGACGCCGCCGCAACGGTGAGACTGAATGGCGTTTCAGTCTGACGACTTCCGGCGGGCTGTGGCCCGCCGGAAGCCTCTCGGTCTGTCGTGCAATCGAGGAGCATTCAAGATGTCGAACGATACCCACTCCGCCCCGCGCCGCGAAGATCTGCCCGATGGCAGCGTCCGCATCCATTTTGCTGCGCCGATCCTGCTCTTCACCGAGCCGAAGGGCCACGCGACACTCCGCCGTCCCACCGTGGCCGAGAGCTGGGAGATCGGCGATCCCCTGACCTATATCGTCGACGAGCGCGGTTATGCCACGCCGTTCCTCGATCGCCCGCGGCTCGTCACATGGATCAATCGGCTTGTGACAGACCACGACGCCGACGTGATCGGCCGTGACAGCGACCTCGCCCTCGGCATGCTGATGGAGGACGCCGTCATCGATTTTTTTCGCAAAGCGAAGCTGAGATCGAGGATGCGATCCGGCAGCTCGTCCGAGCAGGAATCGCACCATCCGAAATCAAGCGCATGACACTGCCCGAGCTGGCGCATTGGCAGAAACTGACGAGGTGACGTGATGCAGGTTGTCAGGGCAGAGGCGATAATCACCGCAAAGAACAGCTTGAAGCCCGGACTGCAGAATGCAGCTCGCGATCTTGGCCGCTTCCGTGCCCAACAGTCCCAGGCTTCGATGGCGTTCAACTCGACGATCGCGCGCGCTCTCGGTAGCGTCGGCGGCGCCTTCGCGGCGATGGATGGCGCGCGCCGAGCGCTGAAATCCGCGATCTCGCTGGAGCGCGAGATGTATAACATCCAACGCGCGACAGACTCCAGCGGCGATGTTCTCAAAAGTCAGGAGAACTTTATTCTCGACCTGGCCCGCGCTACCGGCAAAACCAAGGAGGAGCTTGCGAAGCTTTACGCTGCTGCGGGCTTTGCCGGTCGCCCCAACAGCGAACTCGGCCGCTTCACCGAATACGCCTCCAAGGCGACCGTAGCATGGGGTACCAACGCGGAGGAGACCGGCCAGGCGCTGGCCGAGATCGGCAACATCTTCGAAGCCAACCAGAAGCGTATCGAGGGCATCGGCGATGCCATCAACACCGTGGCGGATGGCTCGGCATCGTCCGAGAAGGATCTGATCGAGATCCTGCGGCGCGTCGGCGGGGCAGGTAAGGGCCTCGGCATCTCGGCCGAAAACATGCTCGCCTTCGGCGCGGCGCTGAAGGAGGTCGGCGTCGGTACCGAGGTCGCATCCACCGGCCTCAATGCCATGCTGACGAAGATCTCTGTTCCGGACGACAAATTCGACGAGGCGCTGACCAAGATCGGGCTCAAGCCGAAGGCGTTCCGTAAGAGCGTCGACAAGGATGCGACCGGGTCGATCATGACGCTCCTCGGAGCCCTGAAAAAGCTCGAGGGGACCAAACGCATCGCCGTCCTGAAAGACATGTTCGGCATGGAATACGCCGACGACATCTCTCGCATGGTCGGCGGGCTCGATCGCATCACGAAGCTGCTGGCGCTTGCCAACGACAAGGCGAAGGCGCTCGGATCGGTGCGCTCCGGCTTCGGCATCGCCATCGAGAAGGACTTCAATAAACTCGACCGCGCCCAGGCATCGATCGACACCCTGCTCGTCCGGACAGGAAACCATCTGAAGATCATCGCCGGCGGGTTCGCCGATGTCATCAACGAAGCGGTCGACGCCTCCGAGAGCGCCTCGCGGCGCCTCGAGCGGCTGCGTAAGATCGACGAGGACGCGGCCGACCGCGCTGGCAAGCCCGGCACGCCCGGGTCGAAACCGGAAGATCAACGCGCAAAGGACCAGCAGACGCTCGCGGAGATCAATGCGGGGAAATATGACGCGGCGGCGCTGCCCTATGTCATCGCCCATGCCAAGAACCCGGAGATCATCAAGGCTGCGGAAGATTCCTATCGCAGGCAGCGGTATGGCGCCGTCGACGAGAAGGACGCGGCTGACGAACAGCGAGCGCGCGACACCCACGCTCGCCTCTCCAGCTTCGATCCGTTGGCCTCGAAAACCATTCCGATGCGAGACCGCCCTGCAGCCGCAGCCCAGGCGCTGGACATCGCCGAGGCCATCCGCAAGCGGCGGATGGAGCGCGAGTTCAACGACATGCAGGTCGGCGGCAACGCGCGGAAGCGGGCAGGTGAAATCAGCACCGCGCTGGCCAGCCAGGGCAGGCTCGGAAGCTTTGGGACGATGCCGGTCACGACTGGCACAGGCAAGGGCGCCAAGACCTATGAGGCGCCTAAGGTCGACATGTCGGATGCCGGTACGACGGCGGGTGCCAGCTACGTCAACTCGCTGAATTCCGAGCTTGATCGCGGCATTGTTGAGGCGAAAGCCAAGATCGAGCAGCTCAAGACCATGCTGAAATTCTCGACATCGGCTACGATCAACATCGAAGTGCGGAAGTATGGCGCTGGCGTCGGCGGGTTCGACACGGGCAAGCAGGGGCCGAACTGATGATCGCCAACTGCACTGTCCCGAAACTCTTCAGATCGCAGCCTCACAATGTGAGATGCAATCGTGAGTTCACGCATCGCCCTCCTAAAAGAGTAGGAGAGAAAAACCGCATTAGCTCTCGGCCGCGCCGTCCGCAGGGCCAAAATTTTTCTCTTCTTCCTTGCATGATTGTTCCCACAATGGGGCAGCACGGGACCAAGGAGGCCCGTGCCATGACGTTCCATGACCCCAGGGACGCGCAGAGATATCGTGCGAGGCTGAAAAAGCAGCGCGAATATCAGCGCAAATATCGCGAACGGCTTGTGAAGGAGCGTGCTCCCGAGAGCGCGGACATCGCCTCAGCGTGCATGAACGCGTTTCTCGCCGTGCTCATCAAAGATCCGAAGCTGATGGGCCCGCTGCCTCGCATCATGGTCAATTCGCTGGTCGAGCGCGGTTTTGATCGGGAGCTGACTGTCGGGTGCATCCGCCGGATGGCCGACAGGAAATTTCGGCAGATTCAGCGCATGAGGGGGGAGTGACATGTCGCATACCGTCATGCCGGTCATCAGCCCCGAGGCCTATTTGTCCGAGGCCGCCGTGGAAGATCGCTGGCGCTTCCTGAAGGCCGGCGAGCTGCGCCGCGCGCGGAAGAGCGGCCGGATCGCATTTTACGCCTTCCCCACCGGGCCGCACTACACGGCCGAGGCCGTGCAGGAATATCTGGATCGCAGCTACCATCGGAGCGCAGCGTGGCCGAACGTAAGCACAGGGCAGCCGAGCAATCAGGCGGCGCCGTCGGATGGGAATTCGGCGGTTACTACCTCGATGTTCCTCACCCCGATCGCGGAGGTGTCTACTACGCCTGTCGCTATGACGCCGGAGCTCGCACTGTCCGCCGCCGAAGCCTGCGTACAGCGGATGGCGAGGAAGCGAAGCAAGCCCTCGTCGCCCTCATCGCAGCCGCGCCCGCTCGCTCCGCGAGCGAGTGCCCAGGCCCTGCGCAAGTCCTGACTGTGCATGTGATGGAGGCGTATCTGAACGGGCATGCGACGACGATCCGCAGCGAGGGGCAGGCCCTTCGCGCCAACACCCTTTTGGTCGACTATCTCCAGGGTTTGAAGCAGATCGCTGCGCCACTCTCGTTTTGGACGCCCTCGCGTCAACTTGATTTCGCGGGCTGGCTGAACCGAACGCATAGCCATGGCGCGGCCACGATCGAGCGCGTCCTCAACGTTCTCGGCGCCGCAATGAATGATGCCGCCGCCGTCAAGATGCGGCTCGACGCAATCGGTCAGCCGGTCGAAGGGGCCATCGTCTCGCACGTGCCCAAGATCGTCTTCCAAGGCGAGCGGATTGCCAAGGAGCTGAAGCTTGCCCCGCCGAAGAAGGGCGGTTTCGTGCCGACGATGGTCGAGATGGCCACCTTCATCGACGCGCTGGAAACACCTCACCTGCAGCGCTGGCTAATCCTTGCGCTCAACACCTGGGCACGGCCCGAAGCAGTCACGGATTTCACGCCGGCGGCGCAGTACGATCGGCGACTGGGAGCCATCGATCTGAACCCGCCAGGCCGCGCTCAGAACGACAAGCGCCGTCCGGTGCTACCAGTGACCCGCGGGCTCGCCGATTGGATCGATCACTGGCAGGCGGCGGACCTCGATCGCTATCAGGAACGGTATGGCCGCAGGCCGAACGAGGAAATCCCGCTGCTCGTCTACAAATTGAAGCGCGTCGGCACCGTGCAGAAGGCCGTCAAGCGAATCGCTGACGAGGCCGGAGTTCCTGATCTGACGCAATATTCAACGCGCCGGTTCATGGCGACGATGGTCCGCAAACTCTGCCCGCTGGTGACCCGCGAGCGCCGATCCATGTGGCTCGGTCACGTCGTCGAAGAGGGCTCCGCAACGACCGATCACTACGAAGGATTTTCTGTGGAAGCGCTCGAAGACGTCGCCATTGCGACAGATTTCGTCATCAGCGAACTCCAGAAGCTGACGAAAACAAAGCTGTTTGCGATTGAAGTTCGATTGAAACCCGCCGAACTGCGTCGGATTGGCGCCACTCCGCAGAGCAAAAAAGCCTTGCAAGACAGTGGGTTGGGTGGTGGGCGACACAGGGATCGAACCTGTGACCACTCCCGTGTGAAGGGAGTGCTCTACCGCTGAGCTAGTCGCCCGCACCGGCGCTTCTCCTAGTCGCAGCCGGCTGTGGCGTCAAGAATGTGCGGGGACCTTCCCGTCGCTTGTGTTGCCGGCCTCTTGACCGCCCCCGCCGCCGAGGATCTGCCGCACCGCCTCGGGCAGGGCGTCGAAATGCTGGATGATCAGGTCGGGCTCCAGCGTTTCGATGGGCACATCGGTATAGCCGAAGGGCACGCAGATCGTGGGGATGCCGGCGGCGCGGGCGGTTGTGATGTCGGTGCGCGAATCGCCGATCATCACGGCACGTGCCGGATCGGCACCGGCAGCCTCGATCGTCAGGGTCAGGTGCCGTGGATCGGGCTTGTGGAACGGGAAGCTGTCGCGCCCCGCCACCGCCGCGAAGCGCTGCGCGATCTTGAAATGATCGAGAATCAGCCGCGTGTGCAGGATCGGCTTGTTGGTGCAAACGGCCAGCGCATAGCCCTCGGCCGCCAGCGTATCCAGCGCGTCGAGCACGCCATCGAAGAGGAAGCTGTTCGAGGCGACGTCCTCGGCATAGATCAGCAGGAATTCCTCGAAGAGCCGCTCCAGCGTCTCGTCGTCGAGCGGCCGGCCCGAAACCTTGAAGCCGCGCGAGATCAGCGCCCGCGCCCCCGCGCCGACCAGTTCGCGCGCGCGCTCCAGCGGCAGCGCCGGCAGGCCCTCGCGCTCCAGGATGACGTTGAGCGTGCGCATGATGTCGGGCGCCGTCTCGGCGAGCGTGCCGTCAAGATCGAAGACGACGATGGGGGGCAGGCTCATCTGCGGCTCTTTCGTGGTGCGGTGGCTGCCGTGCTTAAAGGCGCGGGCGCCCCGCTTGGCAAGACCGGCGAAGCCGCCATCGCAAGACCGGCGAAGCCGCCATCCCGTGCCCCGGCAATGATGCTATCGTGCCGCCGATTCGCGAAAGGGACCATAGCGGTGTCGACATCTCCTGGACGATTGCTGGGCCTGGCTGCCGGCGGATGGCTGGCCCTGGTGGGGGCTGCTCAGGCTGCGCCCTTCGAATTCGCGCCCGCGCCGCAGACCGACCTGAACCGGGTCTATCGCATCGACAAGGCGACCGGCGAGGTTGCGGCCTGCCAGTTCCAGCTGAAGGAGGGCGGCGTCGGCGTTACCGTCTGCTTCCCGCCGGGTGAGGGGGCAGGGCCGCAGGCGCCGAGCGACTATTCGCTGATGCCGTCGCGCCATGAGCGCGAGGGCGGCATTTTCCGGGTCAATATCCGTACCGGCGAGATGAGCATCTGCTACGTCTTCGACGACAAGACCGTGTGCACCGCGCAGGCGAAGTAACCCGCTGGAATAATCCGCCGCCGGGACGGGGCAAAAGCGCAGGACCTATTGCTGTTATGCGCCGCCGGCTGGTCGTCAGCAGCGACGCCGGCATGCTAGATCAAGCGCAAATTCTCATTCGCGTCATCGAGGCCCGTCATGCTGAAGTTGAACGATCCGTCCCTCCTCAAGTCGCAGTGCCATGTCGATGGCGCATGGATCGGCGAGGGCGTCGATGTGGTCGACAACCCCGCCACCGGCGAGGTGCTGGCCAAGGTGCCGCGCTTCGGCGCCGACGAAACGACGGCGGCTGTCGAGGCCGCCTCGCGCGCCTTCAAGCCCTGGGCGAAGAAGAGCGCCAAGGAGCGCTCGCAGATCCTGCGCAAGTGGTTCGACCTGATCATGGCCAACCAGGAGGACCTGGCGCAGATCATGACCGCCGAGCAGGGCAAGCCGATCACCGAGGCGCGCGGCGAGGTCGCCTATGCCGCCTCCTTCGTCGAGTTCTATGCCGAGGAAGCCAAGCGCATCTATGGCGAGACGATTCCCTCGCCCTTCCCGAATTCGCGCATCATCGTCGCCAAGCAGCCCGTCGGCGTCTGCGCCGCGATCACGCCCTGGAACTTCCCGGCCGCGATGATCACCCGCAAGTGCTCGCCCGGCCTCGCCGCCGGCTGCACCTTCGTGGTCAAGCCCGCGCCCGACACCCCGCTGACGGCGCTCGCCCTGATCGAGCTCGCCATCCGCGCCGGCTTCCCCAAGGGCGTGCTGAACATCGTCACGGGTGACGCAGTCGCGATCGGCAAGGTCATGACGAGCCATCCCGCCGTGCGCTTCATCGGCTTTACCGGATCGACGCCCGTCGGCAAGCTCCTGATGCAGCAGGCGGCCTCGACGGTGAAGAAGGTCGGGCTGGAACTGGGCGGCAACGCGCCCTTCATCGTCTTCGACGACGCCGATGTCGATGCCGCCGTCCAGGGCGCGATCGCGGCCAAGTTCCGCAATATGGGCCAGACCTGCGTCTGCACCAACCGCCTCTTCGTGCAGGACGGCATCCATGACGAGTTCGTCGCCAAATTCGCTGGCGAGGTCGCCAAGATGAAGGTCGGCAACGGCACCGAAATCGGCGTCGTCCAGGGCCCGCTGATCAATGAGCGCGCGGTCGAGAAGGTCGAGCGTCATGTCGCTGATGCCGTCGCCAACGGCGCCAAGGTCATGGTCGGCGGCAAGCGCCATGCGCTCGGCCGCACCTTCTACGAGCCGACCGTGATCTCCGGCGTCACCACGAAGATGCTGGTGACCAACGAGGAGACCTTCGGTCCCGTCGCGCCGGTCTATCGCTTCAAGACGGAGGAGGAGGTCGTCGCCATGGCCAACGACACGCCCTTCGGTCTGGCGGCGTATTTCTACTCAAAGGATCTTGGCCGCGCCTTCCGCGTCGCGGAGGAGCTCGAATACGGCATGGTCGGCATCAACTCCGCGATGCTGGGCACCGAGGTCGCGCCCTTCGGAGGCGTCAAGGAATCGGGCCTCGGCCGTGAGGGCTCGCTTCACGGCATGGATGAGTTCGTCGAGATCAAATACATGCTCATGGGCGGGCTCGGCGCGTGACACCAGACGATCTGAAGAAGCTCGCCGCGGCGCGCGCGCTCGAACTGGTGCGCCCTGGCATGAGGCTTGGCCTCGGAACCGGCTCAACGGCGAAGCATTTCGTCGATATGCTCGGCGCGCGCGTCGCGGACGGGCTAGACGTCGTCTGCGTTTCGACATCTGAAGTCACGGAGGCACAGGCTCGCGCGCTTGGTATCCCGATGTCGACGCTGGAAGAGACGCCTGAGCTCGATCTCACCATCGACGGGGCCGACGAGGTCGATGGCGAGCTTCGCCTGATCAAGGGCGGCGGCGCGGCCCTGCTGCGCGAGAAGATCGTCGCGTCGGCCTCCGCGCGCATGGTCGTGATCGCCGACGACAGCAAGCTCGTGACGCAACTCGGGCGCTTTCCGTTGCCGATCGAGATCGTTCCTTTCGGGCTGGAGGTGACCCGGCGTGCCGTCATGGCCGCGATCGCGTCTGTCGGCTCTGCCGGCGAACTCGTCTTGCGCCGTAAGGCCGATGGCACCGTGCTTGTAACGGATGGGGGGCACTACATCCTCGACGCGCATCTTGGCGCCATCGCGCAGCCGGAGGCTTTGGCGGCGGCCCTCGCGCGGATTCCCGGTGTTGTCGAGCACGGGCTGTTCCTGGGCCTCGCGACGGCGGCGATCCTCGCAAGCGCAACCGGCCTGACCATCGTCGGAACGCTCGACTAGGCAGGTCTGGGTAGGATTTTGGGGCCGGTTGCCGATGTGGCCTCACCAGCTGCGACATCGCTCCGCCCTAAAACCTTTCCACTTTGAGGTTCGATGCTCTATGGAGACCCTTGATGCCCAATCCGGCATCGAGGCTGCCTTGAGTCGAATCCGGCCGGGCGCCACCGAGACGATCACGCGATCGGCCTGCCAGGAATGGCGCGGGCCGGGATACAGCTATGATTGCGCGAATGGCGCATGATGAAGGGGCCTACGCCATGATCCGTTACCATCTCGCCGGCGCAGCCGTCAGCCTGGCGCTCGTAGTCGGGATGCCCGTGCAGGCTCAGGTGCCGACGCCCCCCGCCACCGCGACCCCGGCCCCCCCGGCCGATATCCCGCAGAGTCATCTGCTCGCGGCGAGGGACGTTCTCGTGGTGACCGGCGTCGCCGAATCCTTCGAGTCGATCTACAATGAATTCCGCGTGCGCGTTCGCGATATGGTGGTCAGCACCCGGCCGGAGCTTCGCAAGGACACCGACGAGGTGATCGCCGCCCTGAAGTCGGAAGCAGAAAGGAAGCGCGATGAAATCATCGCTTCCTCGGCATTCCTGTTCGCAAAGCATATGAGCGAGGCGGATCTCAAGGAGGTCGCCGCCTTCTTCAAGTCGCCCGTCGGCCAGCGCTACAGCGCCGCGCGCCCCAAGGCGCTCGACGAGATTTTCGGCCTGCTGCAGGCATGGAGCGTCAACACCAGCAATTTCCTGTTCGACCGCTTCAGCGAGGAAATGCGCAAGCGCGGCCACCAGATCTGAGTCGCCAGCCCGGCCAGTTATGAATGCGAACTAGCCGCCGGCCTCGTGCCGGCGGCTTTTTGCGTTGCAGAAGCGGCGGCCGTCAGTTCTTCGGCCCCTTTCGGACGACGTCCTCCTCGAGCGGCCCGGTCGGCCGCATGCCTGCGGTGCGGTTGACCATCACGGTCACCACCCAGAGCAGCATGCCAATGCCGATCAGCACGCCGGCGATCTCGTACTGGACGACGTCCCGCCCGGTCCAGGGGCCGGCGAAGAAGGCGCAGGCCAGCGCGCCGAGCACGGGCAGCACGGTCGGGGTGCGGAAATGGTCGTGTTCGACTGTGTCCTTGCGCAGCACCAACACGGCGATGTTCACCACCGTGAAGACGCAGAGCAACAGCAGCGCCGTCGTCCCACCCAACGCCGGAACTTCCCCGACGAAGGTGATCAGGCCGAAGGCGAGCAGGGTGGTGAAGCCGATCGCGATATAGGGCGTGCGGCGCGTCGCATGGACCTTGCCCAGCACGGGCGGCAGCACATGCTCGCGGCTCATGCCATAGACCAGCCGGCTCGCCATCAGCATGTTGATCAGCGCGCTGTTGGCGACCGCAAACATGGTGATGAAGCCGAAGATCCAGAGCGGGAAGTTCGGAGCGCCGGCCTGCACCACCTTCAGCAGCGGCGTCTCGCCCTCACCGAGTTGCTCCGGCGGCACCAGCGTGATCGCCGAGATCGAAACCAGCACATAAATCACGCCGGTGATGACGAGGCCGGCCAGGAGCACCTTGGGAAAGATGCGGCTTGGATTCTTGCACTCCTCGGCCATGTTGACCGAATCCTCGAAGCCGACCATCGCGAAGAAGGCCAGCGTGGTCGCCGCGATCACCGGCCAGAAGGCGCCGCCATCGCCCGTGGTCTTGAATTCGAGCACGCGCGAGACATCGCCCTGGCCGGCCATGATCGCCATCAGGCCGATGCCGATGATGATCAGCAGGCCGGTGAGTTCGACGCAGGTCAGGACGACATTGGCCTTCACGCTCTCGCCGACGCCGCGCAGATTGACCACCGCGACCAGCGCCATGAAGCCGAGCCCGATCGCGGTGATGCCGAAGCTGCCCGACAGGCCGAGATTGAACGCGTTCGACATGTTCGCGGCGAAGGCCCGGGACGCCGTCGAGGCAGAGGTGATGCCCGAGCACATCACCGCGAAGGCGACGATGAAGGTGATGAAGTGGATGCCGAAGGCCTTGTGGGTATAGAGCGCGGCGCCTGCCGCCTTCGGGTATTTGGTGACCAGTTCGAGATAGCTGAAGGCCGTCACCATCGCCACGACGAAGGCGATGAGGAAGGGCAGCCAGACCACCCCGCCGACCTGCTTGGCGACCTGTCCGGTCAGCGCATAGATGCCGGTGCCGAGGATGTCTCCGACGATGAAGAGCAGCAGCAGCCAGGGGCCCATCACCCGGTGCAGGCTCGGCTCGGCTTTCGTCTCCGGCGCGGCGGCAGGGGGCAATGCGATATCGCTCATGACATATCCTCGCTCCGGTCGCAGGCGATGGCCGGCACGGTATGAACACATTTGCGCCGCAGTTGTTCATCGAGACGGCGCACATTCTCGACTGCCTCCGCCCTGTGTGCCGCGTGTCGGCACGTCCCGCCTTATTCCCTCGCGATCGAACGGAATCTCTGCATGAACGGCGAACCCGTCCTCGTCACCGGCGGTTCCGGCTTCCTGGCCGGGCATTGTATCCTGGCCTTGCTGGCGGCCGGCCATGAGGTTCGCACCACCTTGCGATCGCCGCATCGGGAAGCCGGTTTGCGCGGCGCGCTCGCAGCGGCGGGGGTCGACGCGGGAGAGCGGCTGAGCGTTGTCCCAGCCGATCTGACCCAAGATGCGGGCTGGACGGAAGCCGTGGCGGGCTGCCGCTATGTCCTCCACGTC
Organism: Allobosea vaviloviae; assembly: GCF_001298265.1. GTDB lineage: Bacteria > Pseudomonadota > Alphaproteobacteria > Rhizobiales > Beijerinckiaceae > Allobosea > Allobosea vaviloviae_B. The sequence continues at coordinate 282,056 of NZ_LGSZ01000040.1, forward strand.
GCTTCGCCATTGTCGAGCGCCGCGCCCAAACACGAAGACGAACTGATTCGTCCGGCACGCGAAGGCACGTTGCGGGTGCTGCGCGCAGCCCATGCCGCCGGCGTCGAGCGTGTCGTGCTGACCTCGTCCTTCGCCGCGATCGGCTACGGCAAGCGGCTGACGCGCCCCTATGCCGAGAGCGACTGGACGGATGCATCAGTGCCGGGTCTCGCCGCCTATCCGAAATCGAAGACGCTGGCCGAGCGGGCCGCCTGGGAGTTCATCGACGGGCAGGGCAGGGGGCTGGAACTGGCGGTCGTCAACCCTGTCGGTATCTTCGGCCCGCTGCTCGGCCCCGACCTGTCGGCCTCGATCCTGCTGATCAGGAGCATGCTCGAAGGCAAACTGCCCGCACTTCCGCGGCTGATGTTCGGCGTCGTCGATGTCCGCGACGTCGCCGATCTGCATCTGAAGGCGATGACGGATCCGGCCGCCGCCGGCGAGCGCTTCATCGCCACGGCCGGCGATTTCCTGAGCATGCAGCAGATCGCCCAGGCGTTGAAGGACCGGCTCGGCCCAGCGGCCGACAAGGTTTCGACCCGCGTGCTGCCGGACTGGCTCGTGCGCCTCGTCGCGCGCTTCAGCGCCGCAGCGCGGCAGGCCGCGACGCCGGAACTCGGCCGCACCAAGACCGCCTCCAGCGCCAAGGCGCGCGCCATGCTGGGCTGGGAACCGCGCCCCGCCGCTGAGGCGCTGGCCGCAACGGGCGAGAGCCTGGTCCGGTTGGGGTTGGTGGGTCGATAGCGCCCGCAACCGTCATTGCGAGGAGCACAGCGACGACGCAATCCAGGGGCCGCCGAGCGAGACCGTCTGGATCGCGTCGCTACGCTCGCAATGACGCCGTCAGTCTTCCGCCGCCTTGAATTTGTTCAGCCCCTTCATCGCGAAGGGAGCGACCAGCGCGATGAAGGCCAGACCCAGCAGCGTCGCCGAGATCGGGTTTTCCAGCAGGATCATCGGGTCGCCGAGGCTGATCTGGAGAGCCCGGCGCAGCTGCGCCTCGGCCATCGGCCCCAGGATCAGCCCGACCACCATCGGCGCGACCGGATAGTCGTAGCGCCGCATCAGATAGCCGAGATAGCCGAAGACGAAGAGCATGCCGAGTTCGACCGGCGAGGCGTTGACGGCGACCGTGCCCATCGTCGCGAAGACCAGGATGCCGGCATAGAGCCAGGGCTGCGGGATCGCCAGCAGCCGGACCCAGATGCCGATCAGCGGCAGGTTGATGATCACCAGCATGACGTTGGCGATGAACAGCGAGGCGATCAGGCCCCAGACCAGATCGGGCTTCTCGGCAAACAGCAGCGGCCCCGGGTTGAGCCCGTATTGCTGGAAACCGGCCAGCATGATCGCCGCCGTCGCCGAGGTCGGCAGGCCCAGCGTCAGGAGCGGCACCAGCGTGCCGGCCGCCGAGGCGTTGTTGGCAGCCTCGGGCCCCGCCACGCCCTCGATCGCGCCCTTGCCGAACTCGTCGGGATATTTGCAAAGCCGCTTTTCGGTCGAATACGACAGGAAGGTCGGCACCTCGGCGCCGCCGGCAGGCAATGCGCCGATCGGGAAGCCGAAGGCGGTGCCACGCAGCCAGGGCGCCCAGGAGCGCTTCCAGTCTTGCCTGGTCATCCAGAGCGAGCCCCTGATCGGGATGATCTCCTCGGGATCGCGGAAGCGCTTGCTGGCGACATAGAGTGCCTCGCCGACCGCAAACAGTCCGACCGCCAGCGTCGTCACCTCGACGCCGTTCAAAAGGTCGGGCACGCCGAAGGTCAGGCGCGCCTGGCCGGTGAGCTTGTCGATGCCGATCAGCCCGAGCGTGATGCCCAGGAACAGGCTGGTGAGACCGCGCAGCGGCGAATCGCCGAAGGTCGCCGAGACGGTGACGAAGGCGACGATCATCAGGGCGAAATAGTCCCACGGCCCGAACTTGACCGCGATTTCGACCAGCCAGGGCGCGAGGAACGCGAGCCCGAGCGTCGCAATCGTGCCGGCGACGAAGGAGCCGATGGCGGATGTCGCCAGGGCCGGCCCGCCGCGACCGGCCTTGGCCATCTTGGAGCCTTCGAGCGCAGTTGCCAGCGAGGCGCTTTCACCGGGCGCGTTCAGCAGGATCGCAGTCGTCGATCCGCCATACATGCCGCCGTAATAGATGCCGGCGAACATGATGATCGAGCCGGCCGGGTCGAGCTTGAAAGTGACCGGCAGCAGCAGCGCGACCGTCAGCGCCGGGCCGATGCCGGGCAGCACGCCAACGGCGGTCCCGAGAAAGACGCCGACCAGGCAGAACAGCAGTTTCGAGGGCTCAAGCGCGACGCTGAAGCCGTTGAGGAGTGCGACGGTGGTTTCCATGGGGCCGCTCCTCAGATGAACAGGCGTTCGAGCGGCCCCGCCGGGAGCAGCAGCGTCAGAAGCTTGGCGAAGACGAGGAAGATCACGAGCCCGAGCACGAAGCCGATGAGCGCGTCGACCAGCAAGGCTCGGCGGCCGAAGCCGCGTGCCGTGCAGGCAAACACGATCGTGATGGCGATGACGAAACCGCCGCCCAGCGCGATGCACGCGATCAGCGCGACAAGTCCCGCCACGATCCAGAGCAGCGCGCCGCTATCGGCGGCGTCGGGCTTCGGCAGCCCCCCGCGAAAGGCGACGAAGAAATGCGCCAGCCCGAGCGCAACCAGGCCGGTACAGACGACATAGGGCATGGCGGTCGGGCCGATGCCGTAATTCGAGACGATGGTCTGCTGCGAGGCATCGTAACCGACGAAGGCGGCCACGATCAGCAGAAGCACGCCGACGATCAGGGCTGGCCGATCGGCACCTTGTGTCAGTTTTTCATTCGTCATGGCGATTCCGGGGCGCGGCGGCGTGGTTGGCGTAGCGAAGAGAATGTCTTGAGGCGAGAAAAGGGGCCGGTCGCCCGGCCCCTTTTCCGCTTTGGCGATGATGCCTGGCTTACTTCACCAGCCCGACATCGTGCATGACCTTGCCGACACGCTCGATCTCGGCCTTCAGGAAGGCGGCGAATTCGGCGCCGCCGAGATAGGCGTCGTCCCAGCCCCGCGCTTTCAGAATGTCGGTCCATTCTTTCGTCTTGACGAGCTTCGCGACAGCCTCCTGCAGGACCTTCTCCTGATCGGCGGACAGGCCCGGAGGGGCAACGACCGAACGCCAGTTCAGGAGTTCGAGATCGATGCCCTGTTCCTTGAGCGTCGGCGCATCCGGCGCATTCGCCAGGCGCTTGGGCGAAGACACGGCCAGAACACGCAGCTTGCCGGCCTTGATCTGGCCCTCGAACTCGCCATAGCCGGAGATGCCGGCCGTGACACGCCCGCCGAGCATCGCCGCCAGGGCCTCGCCGCCGCCCGAGAAGGGGATGTAGTTGATCTTCTTGGCGTCTGCGCCGACCGCCTGCGCGAACATCGCCGCGAGGATATGGTCCGTGCCGCCGGCCGAACCGCCGGCCCAGGTCACCTTGGCGGGGTCCGCCTTGAGGCGGTCGGCCAGGTCCTTCGCAGTTTTCAGCGGCGAGTCCGTCGGCACGACGATGACCTCCGCCTCAGCCGTCAGTCGCGCGATTGGCGTCACCTGCGTCAGGTTCACCGGCGACTTGTTGAGCAGGATCGCGCCGACCATGACGAAGCCGTTGACCATCAGCTGCGAGCCGTCGCCCTTGGCGTTGATCAATTGAGACAGGCCAATCGTGCCGCCGGCGCCGGTGACATTGTTGACCTGCGCGCTCTTGGCGATGCCCGACGCCATCAGCGCCTGTTGCATCGAGCGTGCGGTGCCGTCCCAACCGCCGCCGGGCGAGGCTGGGGCCATGATCTTCAGCTCGAGCTGGGCGAAGGCGGCAGTCGAGAGGCCGACGACGGCGACCGCCGCGATGGCGCCGCGCTTCAGAAGGGATGTAAGCATATGGTTTCCTCCGGCGCGGCTTCCCCGCGCGTTCTTGTAAAGGCGTCCAGCTTGCCACTGCGGGCACAGCGCTTGGATGTCAATTGCGCCTGATTGCGCAATCATGAGTCAAGAGATTTCGCGAGACGCGACCAGCTCCGTCTGGTCGAAGCCCACTGGCAGTCCCTCCCGCCATGGCGTAATCGCTACGCCACCGGCGGGCTGCAGCGCCACGTCGGCTGCTCGAAGCTTTAGAGGATGCCATGGCTGAATTCGACGTCGATCTCTTCGTCATCGGGGCTGGCTCCGGTGGCACCCGCGCGGCGCGCATCGCGTCCGGCCACGGCGCCCGTGTCATGATCGCGGAGGAGGACCGTATCGGCGGCACCTGCGTGATCCGCGGCTGCGTGCCCAAGAAGCTTTTCGTCTATGCCAGCCGCTTCGCCGAGGACATCGAGGATGCCGCCGGTTTCGGCTGGACGGTTGCAAAGCCGAGCTTCGACTGGCCGACCCTTCGTGATGCTGTCGCCAATGAAGTGACGCGGCTGTCGGGCCTCTATCGCAAGGGGCTCGACGGGGCCGGCGTCGCGATCCGCGAGGAGCGCGCAACGGTCGTCGATGCCAATACGGTTCGCCTGTCAAAAAGCGGCGAGACGATCCGCGCGCGGCATATCCTGGTGGCGACCGGCGGCTGGCCTGCCTTCGATCCCCCGATCCCGGGCGGCGACCTCGGCATCTCCTCCAACGAGATCTTCCATCTGCCGACGCTGCCCAAGCGCATGCTCGTCGTCGGCGGCGGCTATATCGCACTGGAATTCGCCAGCCTGTTCGTGCGCCTCGGTGTCGAGGTCACGGTCCTGCATCGCGGCGACAACATCCTGCGCGGCTTCGACGAGGACATCCGCACGAGGCTGCGCGATGCGCTCGAACGTGCAGGCATCCATTTCCGCCTCGGCTGCACCGTCGAGCGTATCGAGCTTCTGGCGGATGGTTCGCGCCGGGCTCATTGCGCAAAAGGGGCGCCGATCGATGCCGACGTCGTGCTGGTCGCGACCGGCCGACGCCCCAAAACGGTGGGCCTTGGTCTCGCCGAGGCCGGCGTCGAACTGGGGCCGCTTGGTGAGGTCGTCGTCGACGCGAACTCCGCCAGCAACGTGCCCTCGATCCATGCGGTGGGCGACGTCACCAACCGCATCAGCCTGACGCCCGTGGCGATCCGGGAGGGGCATGCCTTCGCGGACACGGTTTTCGGCGGCAAGCCCTGGCAGATGAACCATGCGACCGTCGCCTCGGCTGTCTTCACCACGCCCGAGATCGGCACGGTCGGGTTGTCGGAGGTGCAGGCGGCGTCAACGGGCCACGAACTGCGCATCTTCGAATCCGCCTTCCGACCGATGAAGGCGACGATCTCGGGCCGGGCGGAGCGCATCTATATGAAGCTCGTCGTCGACGCGAAGACGGACAAGGTGCTGGGCGTCCACGTCCTTGGCCATGATGCAGGCGAGATCATCCAGGCAGTCGCGATCGCCGTGACAATGGGCGCGACCAAGGCCGATTTCGACCGCACCATCGCACTGCATCCCAGCGCTGCGGAAGAGCTGGTGACGATGCGGACGCCGCGGGCGGGGTAGGGCCGGACGATTGCGTCAAGGCCCTGTCGAGCGTATTCTAGAACCGGCAGAAGCCATTCTAGAACGAGGTGCTTTCGATGGGCATCAGCATCAAGAACGACGAGGTCGAGGCGCTGGCCCGCAAGCTCGCCAGCAAACACGGCAAGGGTTTGACGGAGATCGTCCACGAAGCGCTTCGCGAAAAGGCCGAGCGCGAGGCTGCCGAGCCGACGCTGTGGGAGAAGCTCGCGCCACTACGGGCGAGAGTCGCCGCTATGCCGAGCAGGGGGCCGGTCCCGGATCGCGCGTTCTATGACGAACTGAACGGAGAGGACGAGCGGCGGTGATCGTCGTCGACGCGTCGGCTATCGTGTCGGTGCTGGCCGAGGAACCGGACGCTGAAGCGTTGGCTTCGCGCCTGTCCTCCGATGCGGATCGTTCAATCTCGACCGTCTCGATGTGGGAGGCGGCGTGTGCAATCGCGCGCTGGAAGGACTGTTCGCGTTCTGATGGGCTGGCAATCGTCGAAGAGTTCATGGAGTCCGCCAGCATCGGGCCCGTCGCCCCCGACATCGCGATCACCGCGCTCGCGATCAACGCATCAGAGCGCTACGGCATGGGCGGCGGCAGGCCGGGCATCCTGAACCTAGGCGATTGCTTCTCCTACGCGACCGCCAGGCACCTCAGGGCAGCGTTGCTGTTCAAGGGCGACGACTTCGGTCGCACCGACATCAAAGTGGCTTGAGCGCCCGGCGACGCCCGCCGACTTTGATTGATTCAAAATCGAAACGCGTTGAATCGCCGACGCAGGTCGTTGAACCGCTGTCTCAACCACCGGAATCGATTCGTAAGCCGATGGCCGCAGACGCCTGAAACGATTCAGCTTTTGCTAACCATGACGCAGTTCGGCCCGGCGTGTGACGCCTGATCGGCACGGTGGCCTTCGCTGCGTCATGGGTGTATAGGCCCGCCTTCGCGCTTCAAAGAGGTTAACCGGCGCGGATTGATGTCAGGAGCAGGACCATGTCGGAGCGTTGGACGCCCGAGAGCTGGAGGGCAAAGCCCGTCCAGCAGATCCCGGATTATCCGGACCAGGCAGCCCTGAGGGCGGTCGAGCAGCAGCTCGCCGGCTTTCCGCCGCTCGTTTTTGCGGGTGAGGCGCGCAAGCTGAAGAAGGCGCTCGCGAAAGTCGCAAGCGGCGAGGCCTTCCTGCTCCAGGGCGGAGACTGTGCCGAGAGCTTCGGCGAGCACTCGGCCGACAACATCCGCGATTTCTTCCGGCTCTTCCTGCAGATGGCGGTGGTGCTGACTTTTGCCGGCGGTTCGCCCGTGGTGAAGGTCGGGCGCATCGCCGGCCAGTTCGCCAAGCCGCGCTCGGCTCCCACCGAGACGATCGGTGGCATCGAGCTGCCGAGCTACAAGGGCGACATCGTCAACGACAACGCCTTCACGCCCGAGGCGCGCATCCCTGATCCGCGCCGCCAGATCGAGGCCTACCGGCAGTCGGCGGCGACGCTGAACCTGATCCGCGCCTTCGCGACCGGCGGCTACGCCAATCTCGACAACGCGCATCGCTGGATGCTGGGCTTCGTCAAGGATGCGCCGGCCTCCTCGAAATACAACGAGGTCGCCGAGCGCATCACCGAGGCGCTCGACTTCATGCGCGCCATCGGCATCGATCCCGAGACGCATCCCGAGATGCGTACGACGGATTTCTACACCAGCCACGAGGCGCTGCTGCTCGGCTACGAGCAGGCGATGACGCGCACGGATTCGACCACGGGCGAGTATTACGACACCTCCGGCCACATGCTCTGGATCGGTGATCGGACGCGCCAGCTCGACCATGCTCATGTCGAGTTCTTCCGCGGCATCAGGAACCCGATCGGCCTGAAATGCGGCCCCTCGACCACGGTCGACGGCCTGCTCAAGCTGATCGAGGTGCTCGATCCGCAAAACCAGCCGGGGCGCCTGACGCTGATCGCCCGCTTCGGCGCTGAGAAGGTGTTCGACAACCTGCCGGCGCTGGTGCGCGCCACCAAGCGCGAAGGCCGGAATGTCGTCTGGTCCTGCGACCCGATGCACGGCAACACGGTCAAGGCGGCGAGCGGCTACAAGACAAGGCCGTTCGACCTGATCATGACCGAGGTGAAGAACTTCTTCGCCGTCCACCAGGCCGAAGGCACCCATGCCGGCGGCCTGCATCTGGAGATGACCGGCAAGAACGTCACCGAATGCACCGGCGGCGCGCGCGGCATGACGGATGCGGATCTGAACGACCGCTACCACACGGTCTGCGACCCGCGCCTCAACGCCGAGCAGGCGCTGGAACTCGCCTTCCTCGTCGCTGAACTGGTCAAGCGCGAGCGCTCGGGCCGGGCGCGGCCGGAGGTCGAGGCGGCGGAGTAAGCTCTGCCCCCGTGCTGCTATCAATAAGAAAGCCGGGGCGATTGCCCCGGCTTTTTCATGTCCAGACGGTAGCTGTCAGAACTTCAGACCGGCCGCGACACGCGCCGTATTGACCGTGGTCGATGTTCCCTCGACATCGGCAAAGCGGATGATCTGGTACTCCGCGCGCAGGAACAGGTTGTCCGTCAGCGCCATGTCGACGCCGAGGCCAGCCGAGAGACCGAAGCCGTAGACATTCTGCTTGGTCTCGCCGACCCGCAGCGGATAGCCTGCCGCCACGACGTTGTTCTGGATCGCGCCGGTGACAGGGTCGACGCGGGAGAAGCGCCAGGTCGCGTCGATTGTCGAGACCGTGTTGAAGCGCCCGACGGCCCCGCCGACCGTCGCGAACGGCATGATCCGGCCATAGGCCCATCCCATCCGGATGCGTGCCGTGCCGTAGTCCAATAGTTCGGCGCCTTGCCGCGTCGTCAGCGAAAAGTCATTGACCGTGCCGTCCGAGGTGGTGAAGCGCCGGCCGATAAAATCGCTGACGAGATATTCGTGATTGGCGCGGGTGTAGTCGACCTCAAGGCCGAGAATGGCGTCGCCGAACGCGAAATTATAACCTGTGAAACCAAAGAAGGTTGATCCGCTGTCGCGCTTGGAGGGCAGGTTGGCGACCAGCGACCCCATATTGACCTCGCTGCCGAGCGTCGTGTTGCGGAAGGCAAAATTCGCCAGATCTTGCAGGCCGTTGCCCGGCTTGAACGTCGTGGCCGAGACGCCAGCGCCGCCGCCGACATAGAAGCCTGACCATTTCGTATTGCTGTCGAATTCCGGCGCGGGCGGCGCTTCGTCGATCTGCGAGCCGCGCAGGACCGGGTAGTCGGCGGCATGCGAGGCCGTCGCTGCGCCCAGGATGCAGGCCATGAGCGTGCAGGCGGCGAAGGGGACTCGGCTCATCGTGGTGATCTGGCGGGTACGCATGATCGCTTCTCCGAACGGCGGCCGGCAATCGTGCAAGAGCGGCTCGTAAGCGATTCATGCGCGATTAACCCTAACGTCGGGTTAAGCGCCGGCCGTCATCTGCATGCTTGGCCGTCGTTGGCTCCGTTGCCCGGTCGGGCCGGTCGCGCTACAGCCCAACCATGACCGCGACCTCCTTCCGTCTCGCGCTTGCGCAATCCAACCCGACCGTCGGCGATGTCGCGGGCAACGCTGATCGTGTACGCGCGTTCAGGCGCAGGGCCGGGGAGGCCGGCGCCGACCTCGTCATGGTCCCCGAGCTCTTCCTCTGCGGCTACCCGCCAGAGGATCTCGTCCTGAAGCCGGCCTTCCAGGACGCCTGCCGCAAGGCCTGCGAGGCTCTGGCGCGCGAAACCGGCGATGGCGGCCCCGCCGTCCTGCTCGGCCTGCCCTGGGTCGAGGGCGGCAAGCTCTACAACGCCTGTGCGCTGCTCGATGGCGGGGTGATCCAGGCGGTACGCTTCAAGGTGGCGCTGCCCGATTACGGCGTCTTCGACGAGGCGCGCTTGTTCTCAGCCGGTCCGCTGCCCGGCCCGGTGCTGTTTCGCGACGCTGTCCGCCTCGGCTTGCCGATCTGCGAGGACATCTGGAGCGAGGAGGTCGCCGAGTGCCTGGCCGAGACCGGCGCCGAGATCCTGCTCTCGCCCAATGGCTCGCCCTTCCGGCGCGGCATCAGTGACGAGCGCATGAATGTCGCGGTGGCGCGCGTGGTCGAGACCGGCCTGCCTCTGGTCTACCTCAACCAGGTCGGCGGCCAGGATGAGCTCGTCTTCGACGGCGCCTCCTTCGTGCTCGACGCAAACCGCAACCTGACGCAGCAGCTCCCGGCCTTCCGCGAGGCGATGGTCATGACCGACTGGCTGCGCGAGGCGGGCCGCTGGCGCTGCCTGCCGGGCGAAATCGCAGCGATCGAGACCGGCGACGAGGCCGACTATGCCGCCTGCGTGCTGGGCTTGCGCGATTATGTCGACAAGATCGGCTTCCCCGGCGTCGTGCTCGGCCTGTCCGGCGGCATCGACTCCGCGCTCTGCGCCGCCATCGCCGTCGATGCGCTGGGCGCCGACCGCGTCACCTGCGTGATGATGCCCTCGCGCTTCACAGCTCCGCAGAGTCTCGCAGATGCGCAGGCCTGCGCGCAGGCGCTCGGTGTCCGCTACGAGACCATCCCGATCGCTGGCACGGTCGAGGCTTATCGATCTGCTCTGGCGGGCCTGTTCGCTGGCCGCGCCCCCGGCGTCACGCAGGAAAACCTGCAGAGCCGCACTCGCGGCACGCTGCTGATGGCGCTCTCCAACACATTCGGCTGGATGCTGGTGACGACCGGCAACAAGTCGGAGATGTCCTGTGGCTATGCCACGCTCTACGGCGACATGAATGGCGGCTTCAATCCGATCAAGGACCTCTACAAGACCGACGTCTTTCGCCTCGCCGCCCTGCGCAACCGCTGGAAGCCGGACGGCGCCCGAGGCCCGGACGGCATCGTCATCCCCGAGGCGATCCTGATCCGGCCGCCCAGCGCCGAACTGCGCGAGGACCAGACCGATCAGGACTCGTTGCCGCCCTATGAGGTGCTCGACGCCATCCTGATCGCCCTGATCGAGCGCGAAGAGCGCGTCGCCGACATCATCGCGGCAGGGCATGATCGCGATACGGTTCTGGCCGTCGAGCGCCTGCTGCACCGCGCCGAATACAAGCGCCGCCAGGCTGCGCCGGGCGTGAAGATCACCCGCCGCAACCTCGGCCGCGACCGGCGCTATCCGATCGTCAATGCCTTCTCCGATACGGGCGAGGCGGCCCATGCGCCCGATCCTGCACTGGTCAGGGGCGTCGGCCGGGCGGGCGGCGAAAGCTTCGATTTCTGACGGGGCGCCTCGTCGGGCTCCGTCGCCGCTCAATGCACGGGCGAGGCGCCCGCATGCGCCTTGTCGTGCCGCCCGAAGCGATCGACCATCGTCGCGCTGGCTTCGTTCAGCCCGAGCACGCTGACCTCCGCACCATTCTTGCGGAAGCGCAGCACCGCCTTGTCGAGCGCACCGATCGCCGAGATGTCCCAGAAATGCGCATGGGTGAGGTCGATGGTCACGGTGCTCGGCCGCTCGTCGAACGCGAAGCCCGCCAGGAAGCTTTCCGTCGAGGCGAAGAAGATCTGGCCTCGCACGACATAGTCCGTCGCCGCGCCATCGGCGCCATCGCGCTTCTCGACCGCCACCAACCGCGCGACCTTTCCGGCGAAGAACACGCCCGAGAGCAGGACGCCGACCAGCACGCCCTTGGCGAGGTCGTGCGTGGCGACGACGGTCGTCACCGTCGCCAGCATCACCACCGAGGAGGGCAGCGGGTTGCTGCGAAGGTCGAGGATCGAGCGCCAGGAGAAAGTGCCGATCGAGACCATGATCATCACGGCGACGAGCGCTGCCATCGGGATGATCCGCACGAGATCGCCGAGCGCGACGATCAGGAACAGCAGGAAGGCGCCGGCGACGAAGGTCGAGAGCCTGCCGCGCCCGCCCGAGGTCACGTTGATCACCGACTGGCCGATCATGGCGCAGCCGCCCATGCCGCCGATCAGCGCCGAGGCGATGTTGCTCGCTCCCTGACCATAGCATTCCTGGCTCTTGTTGCTGCCGGTCTCCGTCATGTCGTCGACGATCTGCGCCGTGAGCAGCGATTCCAACAGGCCGACGGCAGCGAGCGCGACGGAATAGGGGAAGATGATCTTCAGCGTCTCGAAGGTCAGCGGCACCTGCGGCAGCGCGAAGACGGGCAGGGTCGAGGGCAGCTCGCCGAGATCGCCGACGGTGCGCAGATCGAAGCCGAAGCCCCATGCGACCGCCGTCAGAACGACGATGGCGACGAGCGGCGAAGGGATGACCTTTGTCACGAGAGGCAAGAGATAGATGATCGCCAGGCCCGCCGCGATCATCGCATAGGTCAGTTTCGGCACGCCGATCAGCTCCGGCAGCTGCGCCATGAAGATCAGGATCGCGAGCGCGTTGACAAAGCCGGTGATGACCGAGCGCGACACGAAATTCATCAGCCGCCCGAGCCGCAAAGCGCCGGCACCGAGTTGGATCAGCCCCATCAGGATCGTCGCCGCGAAGAGGTATTGCAGGCCGTGCTCCTTCACCAGCGTGACCATCAGCACGGCCGTGGCGGCGGTCGCGGCCGAGATCATGCCCGGGCGCCCGCCGACGAAGGCCGACACGCAGGCGATGGCGAAGGAGGCATAGAGCCCGACCTTGGGATCGACGCCGGCGATGACCGAGAAGCCGATCGCCTCGGGGATCAGCGCGAGCGCGACGACGATGCCTGACAGGATGTCGGCCCGGATGTTGGAGAACCATTCGCGGCGATAGGATGCGATTTTTGACATTGATGAACCCGCGAGCGATCGGCACCTGCGCAGCGGGCAGGGTTCGGCCTGATCGACATTGGGGTTGTCCGGCGGATCGGCGGCCGGAAGAGCCACCCGGATTTTCACCGGGTCCGTTCGAATGATCTCTTCTAGTCGCGAAACATGTTGCGTTGCAACACCCGGTTCCGTGCTGCCCCGGGGATCGGGAGGCGATTGTCCCTTGCGGCCAAAAGCGCCATAAGCGCCGCCATGACAGCCTCACCTCTCCTGCGCTTCGCCCCGTCGCCCACGGGCTATCTGCATATCGGCAACGCCCGCTCGGCGCTGTTCAACGGGCTCTATGCGCGCCGTCATGGCGGCCGCTTCATGCTGCGCTATGACGACACCGATCTCGCGCGCTCGAAGCCGGAATTCGCTGAAGGGATCGCCGAGGATCTGGCCTGGCTCGGCATCGTGCCCGATCTGGTGATCAGCCAGTCGCAGCGCCTGCCGCTCTATGACGAGGCGGCGCAGCGTCTGCGGGCCTCGGGGCGGCTTTACCCCTGCTACGAGACCGCCGACGAGCTCGATCGTCGCCGCAAGCGCCAGCTCGCGCGCGGCCTGCCGCCGGTCTATGACCGCGCCGCGCTGAAACTCACCGACGAGGACAAGGCGAAGCTCGAGGCCGAGGGGCGCAAGCCGCATTGGCGCTTCCTGCTGGAGCCGCGCGTGGTCGCCTGGAACGACCTGATCCGTGGCGACGCCCATGTCGATTGCGCCTCGCTCTCCGACCAGGTGCTGATCCGCGAGGATGGCAGCTATCTCTACCATCTGCCCTCCGTGGTGGATGATGCGCAGACCGGCATCACCCACATCATCCGGGGCGAGGACCATGTCACCAACACGGCGGTGCATATCCAGATTTTCGAGGCGCTGGGCGCTGGCCTGCCGGCCTTCGGCCACCACAATCTGCTGACCACGGCGAGCGGTGAGGGGCTGTCGAAGCGTCTCGGCCATCTGTCGCTGCGCGGCCTGCGCGAGGCCGGCATCGAGCCGCTGGCGGTCGCTGCGCTCGCGATCCTGACAGGTTCGTCGGATGCCGTGCGCCCCGTCGCCAGCCTCGACGAACTGGCGGGGCTGGTCGATCTCGGCCATGTCTCCCGCGCCCCGGCCAAGTTCGACGAGCATGATCTGGAGACGCTCAGCGCCCGCACGCTGCACCAGCTTCCCCATGAGGAGGTGGCAGCGCGGCTGGCCGCTCTCGGCGTCGATGCCAGCGAGGCCTTCTGGCTCGCGATCCGCGGCAATCTCGCGCGCTTCGACGAGGTCCGTATTTGGGACGAGGTCGTGCGCGGCCCGCTCTCGCCGGTGATCGGCGATTCCGCCTTCGCCGCGACGGCGGCCACCGTGCTGCCGCCCGAGCCTTTCGACGCGACGACGTGGAAGGCCTGGACCGCAGCGGTGCAGGCCGCGACGGGCGCCAAGGGCAAGGCCCTGTTCATGCCTTTGCGCCAGGCTCTGACCGGGCAGGACCATGGCCCCGAACTGGCGGCCCTGCTGCCGCTGATCGGCCGGGAGAAGGCGCTGAAGCGGCTGAAGGGCGAGAACGCCTGAACGGCTGTCATTCCGGGGTGCTGCGTCATTCTCGGGCGCTGCAAGGCAGCGACCCGAGAATCTCATGACCAGAGGTCTCTGGTTTCCGAGATGGTCGGGTCAAGCCCGACCATGACGCGCGCGACCTCCCTCAATCGTGTCGATTCATCGCCGAGGCGTGCTTGGTGTCGCGCATCGTCGAATACACCAGCAGCGAGACGAAGATCACGCCGGCGAGATAGTAGAAGAACCACTGCTCGTGGCCCTGCTGCTTGAACCACAGCGCGATCGCGGGCGCCGTGCCCCCGAAGATCGAGACGGTCACTGCATAGGGCACCGCAATGCCCGTCGCGCGGATCGCGGTCGGGAACAGCTCGGCCTTCACCACCGCGTTGATCGAGGTGTAGCCGGCGACGAAAATCCAGGCGCCGGAGATCAGCAGGAAGGCCATCCAGGGCGATTTGGTGCCGGCCAGCGTCGTCAGCAGCGGCACGGTCAGGAGCGTGCCGCAGACGCCGAAGAAGATCAGCATCGGCTTGCGGCCGATCCGGTCGGAGATCGCGCCATAGATCGGCTGCAGGATCGCCGCGAAGATCAGCGATCCCGCGATGACATAGGTGGTGGTGATGTCGGAGAAGCCCGCCGTCTGGCGCACGAAGGTCTGCATATAGGTGGTGAACGTGTAGAAGGCTGCCGTGCCGCCAGCCGTCAGGCCGACGACGATGGCGATCTCGCGCGGATAGCGCATCAGCCCCCGGATCGAGCTTTCGCGCTTCACCGGGTTCTTGTTGGCTTCCGTGAAGGATTCGGTCTCGTGCATGTGGCGCCGCATGAACATGGCGGTGATCGCGAGCATGGCGCCGATGACGAAGGGAATGCGCCAGCCCCAGGCGACGAGCTGCTCATGCGTCAGGAAGACGTTCTGGAGCAGCAGCAGGACGAGGATCGCGGTGAGCTGTCCGCCGATCAGCGTGACGTATTGGAAGCTCGAATAGAAGCCGCGATGCTCGGGATCGGCGATCTCGGAGAGATAGGTCGCGCTCGCCCCGCATTCGCCGCCGAGGCTCAGGCCCTCGATGATCCGCGCCAGCGCCAGCAGAGCGGGCGCCGCGAACCCGATCGTGGCATAGGTCGGCGTCAACGCGATGATCAACGAGCCAAAGCACATCATCAGCACGGAGATGGTCAGCGAAAGCCGCCGTCCGTAGCGGTCGGCGATATGGCCAAAGAGCCAGCCGCCGAGCGGCCGCACGATGAAGCCGGCGGCAAACAGCGTCGCCGCGTTGAGCTGCTGCACCACCGGGTCGCTCGAGGGGAAGAAGGCCGGCGCGAAATACAGCGAGAAGGCGGTGTAGGCGTAGAAATCGTACCATTCGACGAGGTTGCCGACGGAGCCGACGAAGATCGCCTTGATGCGACGCTTGGCGTCGGCCATCTCGATCGGGTGCGGATGGGTTGTCGCGGTTGTCTCTGACATGGCGGCCTCTGGGCCCGGCGTCGTCAGAACCTCATCCGGCCCGCCGCTGCGGTACGAACAGGGCACGGTCCGGCGGCTTTTCCAGGCAAACGGGGTGGGCGGTTACCCCTCTATTGCGCTGCAAATGCCATGCGTCCAGCGGCGAGGTTGTCCAACCTCGCGCGGCGACCATGTCTTTCATGCATGGAACTTAAATGGAATTCTCAGGGCCTGGCCGTCGCCGGGCCGAGATTCGGCGCCAGATTCGGAGCGACGATTCGCACCGTACGGCGTTCGCCGGTGACGCTGCGCGTCTCGCGCTTCAAGCCGTCGCCCTTGTCGAGCACGCGCTCGCCGACTGAACTGGGGCCGACGCCCGCCGATTCCGTGCCGGATGTCGGCGAATTCTCCGACGGCAGCGGCTTCTCGTCGGGAATATCAGGCACCGCAGCTGGTTGCACTGTCGGTGCAGGCGCTGCGCCGCGCCGCTTCGGATCGGGCTTGACCTCTTTCGGGCGAGACAGCTCGGCAGCCCGCTGCTCGGTGACGATGATGTCGCCCTTGCGCTTGTCGAGCAGGTATTCGGCTTCCTTCAAAGCCTGCGCCCAGCTCTGGCCCTGGCCGCGGCAGGTGCAGGTGGCATCGAAGCTGCGCTGGTACTTTCCGGCATTGGGCAGTGATGAATAGGGCTGCCCGGTCGCACGCGCGACCGCATTCTGGATGTCGCCACCGTTGCTCATGCCATAGGCATGCGTTTCCACGCCGGGGCAGAGCGCCTGGCACATCTCGTCGGAGCCATCGCGGCCGCCGGGATTGTTGGCGAGCGGAAAGAAGAAGCCGTCGCAGCTGCGCACGCAGACGGTCTGCGGCCCGCCCAAGCGCGGCTTTTCCGGCTCGAGCGGCTGCTCGGGATCGAGTTCAGGCAGCGTCGAATCGATCTCGCCCCGGCGCGGCTCGAGTCCGAAGATCGTCTCAAAGAAGCCGCGCGGCTGCGCTCGGCAATTGTTGTTGATGGCAGCGGCGAGTTGGGCACGGCGCTGCTCGATGCCACCGCCCTGTGCCTGCTGCTGCAGCTGGCCATATTGCGCTTGCAGCTGGCCGATCTGGGCCCGCAAGCCGCCGCATTGCGGCGGCGGTCCATCGCCGAAAATGGAAAAGCCGCCGCGCTCGCAACCTATGCTGCGATACTGGCTCGTTGCCTGGGCGAGCTGGGCGCCGACGCGCTGTGCCATCTGCGCCGCGCGCGCATCACCGCCGCCACGCTGCCCCTGCAGGCTGGCAAGCTCCGAACGCCACGCGGCACAGGACGGCGATTGCGCAAGCGCGGCGCCGCTCATGGCAGCCAGCGCCAGCAGCGCTGCGCCGAGGCGCATCGCACGCGGCAGCCGCCCAAATCGCGGCCAGAAAGGTTTCGCTGTCATCGCCGTTCGGATCACGTCACCTGCTCGTCGGTCTCGATATCAGCCTGACGATCCTTGCCCAGGGCTGGCCCTGCGCGAGCCAAGGCCGGATCGTGTCGGGCGGCAACACACCCGCCAAACGCGACGGAACTATGGAAGGGCATCTCACAGTATCGAGACCGCGAGGGCGACGCCTAATCCGCATGCCATATGTGCCACTCCGGGGCAATCGGCGACCCCGTGCCGAGGAGCGATGCGGCCGCAGCGGTTGGCGTGCGCGCGCCGACTGTCTAGAACGCTCGAACCGCGTCCGCGCATGCCGCGTGGGCGCCGCGACCGGGCGATGCCGACATGACCCAACCTCTGGCGCTTGAAGATGCCTTCATCCCCGAGCTTCCGAGCTATTACCGCGGCAAGGTCCGCGAGAATTACGATCTGCCCGACGGCCGGCGTATTCTGATCTCGACGGACCGCCTGAGCGCCTTCGACCGGGCGATCGCCGCGATTCCCTTCAAGGGACAGGTGCTGACGCAGACGGCGCGTTACTGGTTCGAGCACACCGCCGACATCTGCCCCAATCATGTCCTCGAATATCCCGATCCCAACGTCGTCATCGGCAGGCGGCTCGACATCCTCCCGGTCGAGATCGTGGTGCGGGGCTATCTTGCCGGCACCACCGGAACCTCGATCTTGACCATGTACAAGCAGGGCCTGCGCGAGATGTACGGCGTGCGCCTGCCCGACGGCCTGCGTGACAACGAGAAACTGCCCGAGGCGATCATCACCCCGACCAGCAAGGCCTTCGATGGCGGCCATGACGAACCGCTCTCCGCCGCCCACATCGTCGCCGACGGGCTCCTGACCCGCGAGCAATGGGAGACGGTGAGCCGCTACGCGCTGGCACTGTTTGCGCGCGGACAGGCCATGGCCGCGCAGCGCGGTTTGATCCTGGCGGACACCAAATACGAGTTCGGCACCGATGCCGACGGCACGATCCTGCTCGCCGACGAAATCCACACCCCCGATTCCAGCCGCTACTGGATGGCCGGCAGCTATCCCCAGCGCTTCGAGGCCGGAGAGAAGCCTGATTCCTTCGACAAGGACTTCGTCCGCAACTGGGTCGTGGCCCGCTGCGACCCTTACAAGGAAGAGCTGCCGCCGATCCCGCCGGAGCTGATAGCCCAGACTTCGGATGTCTATGTCCGCGCCTTCGAGACCATCACCGGCCAGGATTTCGTCGCGCCCCCGGCTGGCGAGGTGCCGCTGGAGCGGATCCGCCGCAACCTCGCGCGGTTCTTCTAGTTCTAGGGCTATCTGCGACTCTCAAGCGCGAGTCATCCCGGACGCAGCGAAGCGGAGATCCGGGATCCATTCCGGAGCGCGAGCCGGTGAGGTTCAGGAATGGATCCCGGATCGGCGCGGCTTCGCCGCTTGTCCGGGATGACGGCGGGTAGTGAAGAGCCGATGGCTCCACCCCGCCCTCAGCCCTCGTCGTCGCGATAGCTGCCGGCGAGGTGGCGGCTGCGCTCGGTCAGCGTCGAGAGCACGCGCTCGAACACCTTGAGCTCCTCGGCCGCGATGCCTTCCGTCCAGCGGGCCTGGAAGGCCAGCGCCAGCGGCACGATCTGGAGATAGATTCGCTCGCCAGCGCTCGTCAGGGCGACGAAAGACTCGCGCCGGTCCTGCCGATTCTCCGAGCGTGAGACCAGCCCGCGCTTTTCCAGCTCGGAGACGGCGCGCGAGACCTTCGTCTTGTGCATCTGGGCGAGCTCGCCGATGTCGCGCGAGGTCAGCTTGCCGAACTCGCCGAGCTGCGCCACCACCCGCCATTCGGGTATGCCGATGCCGAACTGCGCATCGTAGATCCGCCCCAGCGCCCGCGCCGAATGAAAGGCGACGACGTTGAGGCGATAGGGCAGGTATTGCTCCAGCCGCAGCGGAGCCTCCGGCGTGGAGGAGGGCGGTTTCGTCGACATGGAGTGTCGCCTTCCTTCGCCGTCGATCGCTCAGCGCGCCTTCAGCCGGTTCATGAACGAGTCATAGGAAAGCTCGGCCACCTGCCACCAGAGCAGGTTCTCACCACGGAAGGCGACGAGCGAGTCGTAGCCCTTCTTGAAGTCAGGGCTCTTGGCCGAGGTCTCGGCGTAATACTCTTCGGCCGCCTTGAGCGCGGCTTCCATCACCGGCAGCGGGAAGGCCTTGAGCTGCGCGCCCTGCGCGACGAGCCGGCGCAGTCCGCCCGGATTCACGAAATCGTATTTGCCGAGCATCCAGTTGTTGGCCGCCTCGCAGGCGTTCTGGACGATCGCCTGGTAGTGCTTGGGCAGCTTGGCCCAGGCCTCCTTCCCGATGATCAGGTGCAGCATGGCGCCGCCCTCCCACCAGCCCGGATAATAGTAGTATTTCGCGACGCGGATGAAGCCGAGCTTCTCGTCGTCATAGGGGCCGACGAATTCGGCGGCATCGATCGTGCCGCGTTCCAGCGCTGGGTAGACATCGCCCGGCGCGATCTGCGTCGGCACCACGCCGAGCTTGGCCAGGACCGCCCCGCCCATGCCGCCGATACGGAACTTCAGCCCTTTGAGATCGTCGACGGACTTGAGTTCGTTGCGGAAGAAGCCGCCCATCTGGCAGCCGGAATTGCCGCAGGGGATCGAATAGGCGCCGAAGCGGTCGAGCACGCCGTTGACGATCTGCTCGCCGCCGCCGAAATACCACCAGCTATGCTGCTGGCGCGCATTCAGCCCGAAGGGGATGCCGGTGCCCAGACCCAGCGTCGGGTCCTTGCCGATGTAGAAATAGGTCGGCGAATGCGCGCATTCGACCGTGCCCGAGGAGACCGCGTCGAGCGCCTGCAGGCCCGGCACGATCTCGCCCGGCGCAAACACCTGGATCTGGAACTTGCCGTCGGTGGCGTCGCTGACCAGCTTCGAAAACTGCTGCGCGGTGCCGAAGATCGTGTCGAGCGACTTCGGGAAGCTCGAGGTCAGCCGCCACTTCACCTCGGGCTGCGACTGCGCGAGCGCCGGCATCGCGACGGGCGTTGCGGCGGCGGCGAGCGCCCCTGTTTTCAAAAACTCGCGACGTTTCATAAGGTGCTCCTCCCGGGGGCGTTGTTATGCCCTTATTGGCGTGTCGCGCGAGGAATGAAAAGATATGAAACTCGCTTCGCTCATCCATGGCCGTGATGGCCGCCTGGTCGTGGTCTCGCAGGATCTGACCCGTGCCACCGATGCCTTTCCTGTCGTTGCGACCCTCCAGGCCGCACTCGACGACTGGGATCGATATGCGCCGCGCCTGGCCGATCTGGCGCTGAGCCTGGAGCATGGCTCGGTTCCATCCTTCCGCTTCCATGAGCATGACTGCGCCGCGCCCTTGCCGCGTGCCTATCAGTGGCTCGACGCCTCGGCCTATCTCAACCACATCGAACTTGTCCGGAAGGCGGGCGGCGACATCGTGCCGCCGGCGATGATGGCTGAGCCTCTCATGTATCAGGGCGGCTCGGATACGCTGCTCGGCCCGCGCCAGCCCATTCGCACGCCCTCCGAGGAGCAGGGCATCGATTTCGAGGCCGAGGTCGCCGTCGTGACCGGCGACGTGCCGATGGGTATTTCGTCCGAAGCGGCGCTCGGGCATGTCCGCCTTGTGATTCTGGTGAATGACGTCAGCCTGCGACGCCTTGCCGGGCACGAACTGCCGAAGGGCTTCGGCTTTGTCCAGTCCAAGCCCTCCAGCGCCTTTTCGCCCGTCGCCGTCACTCCCGATGAACTCGGCGCTGCCTGGCGGAACGGCAGGTTGCATCTGCCCATGCTCACGCAGGTCAACGGCAAGCCGTTCGGGCGGCCCGATGCCGGCATCGGCATGGCGTTCGGCTTCGGCGAGATCATCGCGCATGCTGCGCGCACACGCAGTCTGGCCGCCGGAACGATCATCGGCGCCGGCACCGTCTCCAACCACGGCCCCGAAGGAGGCCCCGGCCTGCCGCTAGCCCGGGGCGGCGTGGGCTATACCTGCATCCTGGAACAGCGCACGGTCGAGAAAATCGAGTCCGGCAAGCCTCAAACGCCCTTCCTGCGATTCGGCGACACCGTCCGCATCGAAATGAAGGACGCCGCCGGCCACTCGATCTTCGGGGCGATCGAGCAGGAGATTCTGCCAGCCGGCTGATCATCCAGGCCGTCCGGAGACGCCCTCATACGGTCGGGCGAGCTTCGGGAACATTGGAAAATGCTTCAGGTTCAGCGTGGCCAGCGCCAGGCCGTGCCGCGCAGCCGTTGCCGCGATGAGGGCATCGGCGGTGTCGAGGCCATGGCTTTTGTAGAAGCGGTGCATGAAGGCGCCGGCAATGTCTGCGACCTCGCGGTCCACATCGAGCAAGGTGCTCGAGGCGAGAACGCCGTCGATGCGCGTCCGGTCGCGCTCATCGCGTTCGCCAGTCCGCAATTCGCTGATGCCGACCACGGACAGGAAGGGGCGCTCCGGCAGCGAGGTGATGAAGTCGAGCGCTGCGCCGCGAGCCCTCAGAACGTCGATGACGATGCAACTGTCGAGGAGCAGGCTCATCAGCCGCGCCACTGCTCGTCGCGTTCCGCTCCTCGTTTGCGGGCATTGGCGCGCAGCGTCTGTCCGATGTCGTCGAGGTCTGCGCGGCCGGACCATGCACCCGCCGCCTCGGACCAGGCGAGCCGCCAGTCCTGTTGCGAGGCATTTTCTGCCTCCGCGATGGCCAGATCGACGCCACGCCGGATGAGCTCGCTCTGCTTGCGGCCGGTTTTGCGGCTGAGCGTCTGGAGCGCGGCCTTCTGATCGTCCCGCAAGAGCACCTGAGCCTTGCGCATATGATCTCGCCTCATCATCTCGACATACAAAAGATATGGCGAACGCCGATATGCGTCCAGTCGGCGTTTCGAATGCGGACTCCAACGCAATGCAACGGCGGCCGGTCAGGCGCGTATCGCTTGGCGCGGATCGGCAAGGCAGGTTACTAGTTCGATCACCCTGCCCGAAGTGAGCCGCCCGCCGCGAAAGCCCGAGCACCATGATCGACACCGTCGCCTTCTACCCCACCACTGTTCCGCTCGCCTTCTTCCTCTGGGGGCCGGTGCTGGTGATGGTTCTGTTCTGGGCGGTCGGCTTCTGGTCGGGCCGGCAGGGCGTGCAGCGCATGCTGGAGAGCGACTGGGACGGCTACAATGTCGCCGATGTCGAGAAGCTGTTCGGGCTGTATGGCGAGACGCGCCGGACCCGCTATCGCAACCGCGTGCTGCCGGCCGATGTCGCCTTCGCCTTCACCTATGCGATCGTCGGCGCGATCCTGATCGCCGCCCTGACGATGCGCGGCCAGCCCTTGTGGCTTGCGGCGCTCTGCGGCGGCGGCTGGCTGCTGGGCGGTCTCTGCGACGTCGCCGAGAACCTCGCTGTGGCGCGGATGCTCGACACATATCCCAAGGTCGATGCCGGCGACGTCGCCTTCGCCAGCCGTGCCACCCAGATCAAGCTGGTGCTTTTCCTGGCCGGCACGGTGGGAGCGATCGCGGCCGCCTACCTCGCCTTCAAGCCGCTGGCGGCGTGAGCCTGCCCTGCCTCTGGCGGGGCACGCTTCGGACAACCATATCGTGCCCGTCGGCGCTCGGCCGCAGGAGAGACGTGACCATGAAAGCCATCGCTTCCGCAGCCCTTGCCGGAATGCTCGGCCTCGCGGCCTTGGCAGCGCCCGCTTCGGCGCAGGAAGACCTGATCTTCAAGAAGTCGACCGTCTGGAAGATGCTGACGCCTGACCACAAGCTCGCCGTCTACGGCGTCGATGATCCCGTGGTGGAGGGCGTCGCCTGCCATTACACCATTCCCGAGAAGGGCGGCGTCGCCGGCATGTTCGGCGTCGCGGAGGAGGTCTCCGAGATCTCGCTTGCCTGCCGCCAGATCGGCCAGATCAGGTTCAAGGAAAAATCCGAGCAGGGCGATGTCGTCTTCCGCGAGCGGCGCTCGCTGATCTGGAAGAAGATGCAGATCGTGCGCGGCTGCGACACCAAGCGCAACGTGCTGATCTATATGGTCTATTCCGACAAGCTGATCGAAGGCTCGCCGCAGAATTCGACCTCGACGGTGCCCATCATGCCCTGGGGCGGCGTCGGCGAACCGGCGAAATGCGCCGACTGGATCAAGTAAAGTCGAACCGTGGATGCGGCCTGCCACCGCTTTGTCCTGCAGGCCATCGATGCGGCGCTCGGCTGTCCGATCCTCGAAGCGCAGTTTTCGTTGGAGACGATCGAGCCGCTGGTCGCCGTATTGGGTGACGACGTCAGGGAGGTGCTTGAAGGAACGCTCCGCAAGCTCGATGCGTCTGAGCTGGAGCGACTATCGGCGCTGATTGGCTTTGTGTTTCCCTGCCAATACGGCGAAGTCCGGCTTGTGCAGTGGCATAAACTCCGCGCCGTGCCTTACCTGATCCATACTGAGTTCGAGCTGGCGCTGATGCTTGAAGGCCGCAAACCGTTTGCCGCCTTCGGCGACGCCTATCCCTGCGATTGGTTTGAGGCCTGGATGGCTCTGTTCGACCCATTCGTCAACGAGGGCCGCCTCATCCGGCGCGTCATCGACTGCCCGTTTGCATCGCCTAAATGCAAACCATCGAGTGAGATGGCCGAAGGAATGCGGCAGGTCTACATAGCGCTGCCCGGCGAAGAGTGGCGGATCGACGCCTATATCGAGATGAGGACAACGGTCGCCGTCTCGGGATGGACCGAAGCGCTGGAACGCCGCGAGGGCGAACTGCTGGGCTATACAGAATGGCAACGTGACTGGTGGGCCACGCAGCGCAGGCGCGTTTTCACCCGCCGCAGGTGATGACCAGCGGCTGCTCCGGCACGGCGGCCGGGGCCGCCTTCGCCTTGGAGAGCGAGCCAGTGAAATCCTCGCGCGAGGCCAGGCCGTAGGCGCTCGCCTTGGCGAAGCCCTGCGCCTCGCACCAAGCGTCGGCGACGATCTTGCCGCATTCCGACTTGGCTGCGAGACAGTCGGCCACGCCGTAGCCGTCGCTGGCGGGAATCAGAAAGGTGCGCTGGTCGTTGGGGGCGGCGGAGGTCTTGCTGATCGGCAAAAGCGACAGCGAAAGCCCGGCTCCGACGATCCCGAACAGGCCGATCAGGGCAACGGCGCGGCGCATGTATGGGGTGTCCTCGTGGCTGACGGGCGCTCAACCCTCGAATCGGGAGGATGGTTCCAGTCAGTTAAGATTGAATGAAGTCGCGGCCTTCTGGCGGTCCGGCGCGGCGAAAATGGGGCGCCCTCTTGACGCAAAGCCCCGGCGCAGGCAAGTCATTCTCATGACGCGAGCCCTCAACAGGATCTCCATTATTTGCCGCTAGCTTTCGCTGGCCGGCTGCTCACGTCCTCATCCTGAAACGGAAAGACGCAACAGCGCCCCGGCCAGCGGCCAGGTTCGCCGTCACGCTATTGCCCGTTTGCCAGGATACCCGTTCGATGTCGCCGACCTTGAGGCTCTACAACACGCTGACGCGAACGAAGGAGGACTTCGTCCCCGTCGATCCCAACAATATCCGCATGTATGTCTGCGGGCCGACGGTCTATGACTACGCCCATATCGGCAACGCCCGCCCGGTGATCGTCTTCGACGTGCTCTACCGGCTGCTGCGGCATCTCTATGGCGAGAGCCATGTCACCTATGCCCGCAACCTCACCGACGTCGACGACAAGATCAACGCCCGTGCCGCCCGCGATTTCCCCGGCCTGCCGCTGAACGAGGCGATCGCCAAGGTCACGCAAGGCACGACGGCGCAGTTCCACGCCGACATCGACGCGCTCGGCTGCCTGAGGCCCACGGCCGAACCGCGCGCGACCGACCATATCGCGGAGATGAAGGCGATCATCGAGCGCCTGATCGCGCGCGGCGTCGCCTATGTCGCCGAGGAGCATGTGCTGTTCCATGTGCCGGCCGTCGCGCATCTTCGCGCTGCGCCGAAATATGGCTCGCTCGCCCGCCGCCCGCTTGACGAGATGATCGCCGGCGCCCGCGTCGACGTCGCGCCCTACAAGCGCGACCCGATGGATTTCGTGCTCTGGAAGCCGAGCCGCGACGGCGTCGATCCGGGCTGGCCGTCGCCGGCCGGCATCGCCACGCCCGGCCGGCCGGGCTGGCACATCGAATGCTCGGCCATGTCGATGGCGAAGCTGCTCGAGCCCTTCGGCGGCGGGCTTGCCTGCGACGATCCCGCCAAGAACCTCTTCGACATCCATGGCGGCGGCATCGACCTCGTCTTTCCGCACCACGAGAACGAGATCGCCCAATCCTGCTGCGCCTTTGGCGGCGCGGACGGCGCCAGTCGCATGGCCAACATCTGGATGCATAACGGCTTCCTGCAGGTCGAAGGCGAGAAGATGTCGAAATCGCTCGGCAACTTCGTCACGATCAACGAGCTGCTGGCGACGGAGACATTCGGCGGGCGCAGATGGCCCGGCGAGGTGCTGCGGCTCGCGATGCTGAAGACGCATTATCGCCAGCCGATCGACTGGACGGTGAAGGCGCTGGAGGAGGCGGAGGCTTCAATTGCAAAGTGGAGGAGGACCTTCGCTGAAAGTGCTTGGACCTACGAGGAATTGCAAGGCGCGCCGTTTGAGGAATCTCGTTTCTTCGACGCTCTAACAGACGATTTGAATACTGCCGCGGCAGTTATGGAGTTGCATAAACAACATGAATGGGCGCGGCGCCATAGAAACGATAGGACAAAGAAAGACCTCCCTAGATTTTTCGAGCTTCTGTATATTCTCGGTCTCGAAAATGTTGCAGAACGGACGGGGTCCGCTGAGCAGTTGAGTAGGGCTTTTGAAGCTCTTGTTGAGAAGCATATATCAGCCCGCCTAGGCGCCCGCCGCGCCAAGAACTTCGCCGAATCCGATCGCATCCGCGACCAGCTCGCCGCCATGGGCATCGCCCTCAAGGACGGCAAGGATCCCGCCACCGGCGAGCCGACCACGACCTGGGAGGTGAAGCGATGATGTCGCCCGCCTCCCGCGAGCCCATCGTCATTGCGGACGCTGGCCCCATCCTGCGCCTCGCGGCGGCGGGGCTGTTGCCCATGCTCGCGCGGCTGAACCGCCGCATCGTCATCGTCGACCGCGTCGAGGACGAACTTGTCGGCGATGCGAGCAAGCCCTACGCGCCCGAGATCGCGGCCTGGATCGCATCCGAGGGAGAGGCGCTTCTGCGCGTCCAGACGATCATAGGCGAAGGCATCGCGTCTCTGAAGGGGCGTGCCCGCACGCCCGACGAGGATGTGCGTCTCAAATCCGGCCTGCGCAACTCCGGCGAACTCGCCCTGCGCGAATTCGTCGATCTCTGGCGGCCCGACAGCGTCTCCTCGGCGGTCATCCTCTACGAGGACCGCAAGGTGCCCAACCTCTTCCTGGAGGTCGACTACCCCGTCACGCTGATGACGACGCGCGCTTTCGTGCGCACCGTCGCGTCCTGGGGCGTCAATCTCGATGCGCCGGCCGCGCTGGAGGCGGTCGCCGCGCTCTACGACCTGAAACCCGCCATGATTGGCGAAATAGATCCGCAAACGCCCGTCGATCTGCGACGGCTGCCAACCCCCTTGGAAGAAAACCCATGACCCCGAAAATCCGCCCCGCCGGCTCGCTCTCCGTCGCGATCAAGCTCGTCATGCTCGCCATGGTGATGCCGCGCGTGCTGCGCTTCAAATTGCGACGCAAGCCGTGACCGCCGCTCGCATCCACCTCTTCGACACCACGCTGCGCGACGGCGCGCAGACCACCGGCGTCGATTTCTCGCTCGACGACAAGCGCGCCGTCGCGGTGATGCTGGACAAGCTCGGCATCGACTATGTCGAGGGCGGCTATCCCGGCGCCAACCCGCTCGACACCGCCTTCTTCGCGGAGAAGCCGACCAGGAACGCCAAATTCGCCGCCTTCGGCATGACCAAGCGGGCAGGGCGCTCTGCCGCCAACGATCCCGGGCTCAAGGCGTTGCTGGACGCGAAGGCCGACGCCATCGTCTTCGTCGCCAAGTCCTGGGACTACCATGTCCATGTCGCGCTCGAGATCCCGCTCGAGGACAATCTCGCCGGCATCCGCGAAAGCGTCGAGGCCGCCAAGGCCGCCGGCCGCGAGGTCATGCTCGACTGCGAGCACTTCTTCGACGGCTACAAGGCCAATCCCGATTACGCGCTGTCCTGCGCCCGCACGGCCTATGAGGCCGGCGCCCGCTGGGTCGTGCTCTGCGACACCAATGGCGGCACGCTGCCCGACGAGATTTCGGCCATCGTCGCCGCCGTCGCGAAGGTCATTCCGGGCGGCCATCTCGGCATCCACGCCCATGACGATTGCGGCTGCGCCGTCGCCAATTCGCTGGCAGCCGTCGAGGCCGGCGTCCGCCAGATCCAGGGCACGCTGAACGGGCTCGGCGAGCGCTGCGGCAATGCCAACCTGGTCACGCTGATCGGCACGCTCAAGCTCAAGCCGCGCTATCGCGAGCGTTTCGAGATCGGCGTCGGCGAGGCCCAGCTCGGCGAGCTCAGCCATGTCTCGCGCGCGCTCGACGAGATGCTCAACCGCGCGCCCAACCGGCATGCGCCCTTCGTCGGCGCCTCAGCCTTCGCCACCAAGGCCGGCATCCACGCCTCGGCCGTGCTGAAGGACCCGCGCACCTATGAGCATGTGCCGCCCGAGGCGGTCGGCAATTTGCGCAAGGTCCTGATCTCCGACCAGGGCGGCAAGTCGAATCTCGCAGCCGAGCTGGAGCGCATCGGCGTCACGCTCGGCCGCGACGACCCGCGCCTTGGCCGCGTGCTGGAGGAGGTCAAGGAGAAGGAGGCGCAGGGCTATGCCTTCGAGGGCGCCGACGCCTCGTTCTATCTGCTCGCCAAACGCATCATGGGCGAGGTGCCGACTTATTTCGAGGTCGAGCGCTTCAAGGTGAATGTCGAGCGCCGCTACAACGCGATCGGTGAACTCGTCACCTTCTCGGAAGCGATCGTGAAGGTGAAGGTCGGCGGCGAGACCTTGATCTCGGCCGCCGAGGGCTCGGCCGGTCCGGTCAATGCGCTCGACGTCGCTTTGCGCAAGGACCTCGGCCACTACCAGTCGCTGATCGAGGGGCTGCACCTCGTCGACTACAAGGTCCGTATCTTCCAGGGCGGAACCGATGCCGTCACCCGCGTCCTGATCGAATCCGCCGATGAGACCGGCGAGCGCTGGACCACGGTGGGTGTCAGCGCCAACATCATCGACGCCTCGTTCCAGGCGCTGGTGGACTCGATCACCTACAAGCTGATGCGCGCCGGCGCGACGGGGTGAGGGACCTGCGTCATTCTCGGGCGCAGCGCAGCGGAGACCCGAGAATCTCTGGATAGGCAGGGCTTGCTGCCCGTCCTGCACGAGATGGTCGGGTCAAGCCCGACCATGACGCGCCGCGCCCCTCACTCCGTCAGGCGGATCACCCTGTCCTTGCAGAGGTCCATGCCCTCCGCGTCGCTCTCGACGGCGTCGTCGAAGCGGGCGAGCACGAAATAGCTGCAGCCGGCCGGCTTGTTGAGCTTCACCGCGATGCTCTTGCCGGGTGGCAGCGGCTTGGCGATCTTGCCGACGAGGCGGGGCTGGTCGCCGCCGGTGGCGATCTCGAACAGCGTCAGCGGTACGGACCGCATGTTCTTGATCGTGACCTGCGTTGGTGGCTTGGCGCCCTGGGCTGCGGCTGGCAGGGTCGTCGCCAACGAGCCGACAGGCAGGGCGAGCAGGCCCGCCAGGAAAAGTCGCTCTATCGTCATGGTGTTTCGTCCCCAATGACGCGCTTGCAGCGCTGCGCAATCTGACACCCGCCTTTAGACGGAAGCAAGGCGGCTGCGAGATGGGAGAATGTTGTTCTCCACCGCATGCAATCACGACCGATTGCGCCTATACCGACGCCCCAACCTGGAATCGTCCCAAGATGTCTCCGCCAGCCTCGCCGTCTCCGGCGCCCTCCCTCGCGCGCCCCGCCTTGCTCCAGCCGGGCTCGGGCTTCGTCGAGACCTTCCGTGCGCTCTGGCCCTATCTCTGGCCGGCGGACCGCCCTGATTTGCGCAAGCGCGTCGTGCTCGCCTTCGCGCTGCTGGTGATGGGCCGCGTCGTCCTGATGGGCGTGCCCTTCGCCTTCAAATGGGCGACGGACGCGCTCGCCAACACGCCGTCGAGCCTCGAGCGCTGGCTGCCCTGGCTGGTCGGCGCGCCGCTGGCGCTGACGGTGCTCTATGGTCTCGCCCGCGTCGGCTCGGCGGCGTTCATCCAGTTGCGCGACGCCTTGTTTGCGCCGGTGTTCATGCATGCGGTCCGGACGCTGGCGCTGCAGACCTTCGGCCATCTGCACCATCTGTCGCTGCGCTTCCATCTGGAGCGCAAGACCGGCGGGCTGACCCGCGTCCTGGAGCGTGGGCGCAACGGCATCGAGGAGATGGTCCGGCTCGGCCTCAACCAGCTCGTGCCTGTCGTGATCGAGCTCGTGCTGATCACGGCCGTCCTGCTGACGATTTTCAACTGGCTCTATGTCGTCGTGCTGGTGGTGATGGTCACCACCTACATGGCCTACACCATCAAGGCGACGGAGTGGCGCATCGCCATCCGCACCCAGATGAACGAGTCCGACACCGACGCCAATTCGAAGGCGATCGACTCGCTGCTCAACTACGAGACGGTGAAGTATTTCGGCGCCGAGGCCCGCGAGACCGCCCGCTACGACGTCTCGATGGCGCGGTACGAGCGCAATTCGATCAAGGCCTACACCTCGCTCGCCTGGCTGAACTTCGGCCAGGCGGCGATCTTCGCGACCGGGCTGACGATCTCGATGGTGATGGCGGTGCAGGGCTTCCGCGCGGGCACGCTGACGGTGGGCGATTTCGTGCTGATCAACGCCATGCTGATCCAGCTCTACCAGCCGCTGAATTTCATGGGCACCGTCTATCGCGAGATCAAGCAGGCGACGCTCGACATCGAGCAGATGTTCTCGCTGATCGGTAAGGATCCGGAAATCCAGGACAAGCCGGGCGCCAAGCCGCTCGTCGTGCCAGCCGGCGAGGTCACCTTCGAGGACGTGCATTTCGCCTATATTCCCGAACGGCCGATCCTGAAGGGCATCTCCTTCACCGTGCCGGCGGGAAAGACCATCGCCATCGTCGGCCCGTCCGGTGCGGGCAAGTCGACGATCTCGCGCCTGCTCTTCCGCTTCTACGAGCCGCAGGTCGGGCGTATCCTGATCGACGGCCAGCCCATCGCCGACGTCCAGCAGGTGAGCTTGCGCGCCGCCATCGGCATGGTCCCGCAGGACACCGTGCTGTTCAACGACTCGATCGAATACAACATCCGCTATGGCCGCCCCGAGGCGACAGTCGAGGAGGTCGAGGACGCCGCGCGCCTCGCCCAGATCGACCGCTTCATCAAGTCGCTGCCGGAGGGCTACGGCACGTCTGTCGGCGAGCGCGGGCTGAAGCTCTCGGGCGGCGAGAAGCAGCGCGTCGCCATCGCCCGCACCATCCTGAAGGGGCCGCCGGTGCTGGTGCTCGACGAGGCGACCTCGGCGCTGGATTCCTTCACCGAGAAGGAAATCCAGGACGCGCTCGATCTGGTCAGCCGGGGACGAACCACGCTGGTCATCGCCCACCGGCTCTCGACCGTGATCAATGCCGACGAGATCATCGTGCTCGACAAGGGACTGATCGCCGAGCGCGGAAACCACGGCGAACTGCTCGCCGCAAACGGCACCTATGCGGCGCTGTGGAACCGCCAGCGCCAGGTCGACGAGGCCAAGGCGACGCTCCAGCGCGCCACCGCAGAGGAAGAGCCGAGCGTGCGCGTCACGCTGGCGCCGTAGGGCGGGGCTACCCCTTCTCCCGCGAGGGGAGAAGGGGGCTCGGCGAAGCCGAGACGGATGAGGGGGCGCCGTGCCGTTTTCCGTCATTGCGAGCGGTGCGAAGCAATCCAGCCAACGCCGCGCCCCATGACGCTGGATTGCTTCGCTGCGCTCGCAATGACGGGAGCGCAGTCGGTTTCCACTTTGAAACCACTCGCAACTGCGGCGCGGTTCCGGCATTCTGATCACAGGAGCCGCCGGCTCCGCATTCGCGAGCTGGGGGGCTTTCCATGTTCGATCCGACGACATTCGTAGGCTTCCACACCTGGCTCAGCCTGGTCGCCATCGTGGCGGGATTTCCCGTCGCGGCGGGGCTGATGAACGGGCATGTCCGGCCGGGCTGGACCGGCGTCTTCCTCTCGACGGCCTTCGCCACCAGCGCGACCGGCTTCGGCTTTCCCTTCAACGGCGTGCTGCCCTCGCACATCATCGGTGCGGTCGCGCTCGTGCTGGCGGTCGTGGCAGGCTTCGCGCTCTATGCGCGCCTGCTGATCGGGCGATGGCGCGGCATCTATGCGATCACGGCGATGCTGAGCTTCTATCTGCTGCTCTTCGTCCTGGTGGCGCAGTTATTCCAGAAGGTGCCGGCGCTACGGGCGCTGGCGCCGACCGGGTCCGAGCCGCCTTTTGCCATCGCCGAGGGGCTTCTCCTCGTCGCCTTCGTCGCGCTGACCTGGCTGGCGACCCGGCGCTTCACGAGCTACCGCGTCGCAGGCTGAGCCCCTTCACGCACGCGCCGTCGCCGTCATCCGCAGTGGTTGCTTCGGCCGCAGCGTGATTTTCAGCGTCGGCTCGGGCGCACGCACCGAAACCGGCTCCAGCCGCAGCGCGGGCAGCAGCACGGCCAGGATCGCGACGGCCTCCATCGTCGCGAACGCGCTGCCGATGCAGATGCGCGGCCCGGCGCCGAAGGGCAGATAGGCGTAGCGATGCCGCCCACGCGCCGCCTCACCCAGAAAGCGCGTGGGATCGAAGACATCCGGCCTCTCCCAGAGCCGCTCATGCCGATGCACGGCCTGGATCGGCACATAGAGCACCATGCCCTCCTTCAGCGAAACGCCGCCGAGCGAGAAGGGAGCCTCGACCTGCCGCGTGATGACGGGGGCAGGCGGATAAAGCCGCATCGCTTCCTGGAACACGGCCTTGGTCAGGGGCAGGGCGGCGACGTGCTCGGGCAGCAAGGGGCCGCCGCCGGTCACGCCTGCGATCTCTGCGAGAACCGCTTCCTCATGCTCGCGGTGCTGCGCCAGCAGATGCAGCGTCCAGGCAGGCCGAGCGCCGTCGTCTCGTGGCCGGCGGTGACGAAGGTCAGCAGGTTGTCGACGATCTCGGCGTCGTCCATCGCCCGGCCGGTCTCGGGATCGGCCGCGTCCAGCAGCATGTCGAGCAGGTCGCCACGGCGTTGGCTGCCCGCGCGACGCTCGGCGACGAGCCCGCCGAGGCTTTCGCGTAGATAGGCAACCGAGGCCCGCGCCTTGCGCCGGCCGGGATAGGGCAGCCAGCCCGGCGCGCCGAACAGATTATAGACGAACATGAAGTTGGTCGGTTCGAGATAGTCCGAGATCGCCTGCTCGACCTTGCCGACGTCGAGCGCCTGCGACCCCGACAGCATCGTCTCGACGATGATGTCGAAGGTCGTGCGCATCATCTCGTGGCCGATGTCGAGCGGGCCCGGCGCCGCCTGCCAGCGCTCGTGCGTCGCCTGCGCGGCCGCGATCATCGCGGGCAGGAAGCCGATGAGCTTTTCGTGCTGGAAGCCCGACGCCACGGCCTGCCGCTGCCAGCGCCAATGTGCCCCGTCCGCCGTCAGCAGGCCTTCGCCGATGGCG
The DNA here is from genome assembly GCF_001298265.1 of Allobosea vaviloviae. Classification (GTDB taxonomy): domain Bacteria; phylum Pseudomonadota; class Alphaproteobacteria; order Rhizobiales; family Beijerinckiaceae; genus Allobosea; species Allobosea vaviloviae_B. Next base: position 314,531 of record NZ_LGSZ01000040.1, read on the forward strand.
GGGCCCAGCACCTGGCGGATGAGATCGCCCTTGCCGAGCTTACCCGCCTGCTTGGTCAAGGCCTCCTGGATCAGCGCGGGGTCGCAGACATAAAGGCTCGTGCGCCCGCCCGTCTTCGCCAGCACGAGCTTTTCGCGGTAGACCTCCGGCGGCATCGCCTGGAGCGGATTGCGCAGCAGCGAGGCGATCACCGAAAGCGCCGGCCGCCGGCTCTCGACCAGCCCGAAGGATTCGCTGACATCCAGCGTCGTCGACATCGTCATGGCGCTCTTCACGGTCATGACGGCAGAGTCGCCCCGGAATGGGGCGCGGCGATGACGCTCTTCCCCCGGCGCGACGAACCTCCTAAACAGCGGCCCAAGAGCTGTGGCCGCACCGTTGCCGCAGACCGCATCAGGACGCGCCAGACCACGCCGTCCGCAGCACGGGACTGAAACCCATGTCGCTCGTCGATTCCGTCCGCAAGGTGATCGTGCCCATCCACAAGGAGGGCTATGTCTTCATCGCCATCGCGCTGGTCGCGACGATCGTGCTCGCCAATCTCTGGTCGCCCTTCGGCTGGATCGGCGCGATCATCACGCTGTGGATCTGCTATTTCTTCCGTGATCCGATCCGGATCACGCCGCAACGCGAAGGCCTGGTGATCTCGCCCGCCGATGGCCGCGTCAGCCAGATCGCGTCCGCCCTGCCGCCGCCGGAGCTGAACTTGCCGGCCGAGCCGATGACGCGGATCTCGATCTTCATGAACGTCTTCGACTGCCATGTGAACCGCGCCCCCGTGCCGGGCCGGATCGTCAAGATGGCCTATACGCCCGGCCTTTTCCTGAACGCCGAACTCGACAAGGCGAGCGACGACAACGAGCGCAACGCTCTGGCGATCGAAACCGCCCATGGCATCGTCGGCGTCGTCCAGATCGCGGGCCTGATCGCGCGCCGCATCGTGCCCTTCGTCAAGGAGGGCGATGTCATCGGCACGGGCGAGCGTTTCGGCCTGATCCGCTTCGGCTCGCGCGTCGACGTCTACCTGCCGGTCGGCGTCATCCCGCTGGTCGGCGAGGGCCAGACGGCGTTCGCCGGAGAGACCGTGCTGGCCGATTTCGCCGGCGGGGAATTGGCCCCCAGACTGTTCCGGGGGATCTAATAACGGGGCGCGTCATTCTCGGGCTTGTCCCGAGAATCTCCGGCCGAAAGGGCGCTGGTGCCTCCTCCTGCACGAGATGCTCGGGTCAAGCCCGAGCATGACGGCGCCCTGGCCGGAAGCCCCGCCTAGCCTCGCCCGCCAAAACCGCGTATTCCGGCTGCCATGAGCGACCTCTTTCCCCCCTTCGAGCCCGAGCGCGTCGAATCCAGGCGCGCCCGCTTCAAGCCGATCCCGTTCCGGCTGCTGGCGCCCAACGTCATCACCCTGCTGGCGCTCTGCCTCGGGTTGACCGCGATGCGCCTCGTCGTCGAGGGCAAGCTCGACACTGCCACCATCTGCATCCTGGTTGCGGCTGCGCTGGACGGTGTCGACGGGCGCCTGGCGCGTCTGCTCAAGGGCACCTCGCGTTTCGGGGCCGAACTCGATTCGCTGTCGGACTTCGTCAATTTCGGCGTCGCGACCGGCTATGTGTTGTGGATCTTCGTCCTGCACGACCTGAAGTCGTTCGGTTGGATCATCGTGCTGACGCTGGCCTGCGCCATGGCGCTGCGCTTGGCGCGCTTCAACGTGATGATCGACGATCCCCACCGGCCGGAATGGCAGAAGAACTTCTTCGTCGGCATGCCCGCGCCCGCCGGCGCGATCACCGCGATGCTGCCGCTCTACCTGCACTTCATCGGCGTGCCCGTTCAGGAATACGGCGCTCTTCCGGTTGGCGCCTACATCCTGTTCATCGCCTTCCTGACGATCTCGCGCATTCCCTGCTATGCCGGCAAGACGCTCGGCACCCGTGTCCCGCGCGACAAGGTGCTGCCGATCTTCGTCGCGGTCGTCGTCGTCGCGGGGCTGCTCTTCGCTTATCCGTTCGAGATGCTGGCGCTGGTCGTCATCGCCTATCTCGCCTTGATCCCGCTCAGCGTCGCCCGCTACCGCAAGCTGGAACGCGAGCATGCCGTGACAGTGGCCGCGCCGGCGACGCTTGCGGAGACACCGGCGAGCGACGCCTGAGACCTGTTCTCCAACCTCCGTTCCATCCGCCGCGGGTCATCCCGGGCGACCGCAGGGAGACCCGGGATCCATGCCTGAACCTCTCCGGGCAAGTGCTCCGGAATGGATCCCTGTGTGTTGGATCCGTGGCATGTTTGGTGCGGGCGGGATGCCGTTGGATCCCAGGTGGCGAACACCGTGTTCCGGCTCGGTTCCCGCCCGCGTTGCAAACCCATCCTGAACAGTTGAC
>NZ_LGSZ01000041.1 GCF_001298265.1 Allobosea vaviloviae
GGGCGGCGGGGGGGGGGGCGCGTGGGGTTGGTCCGGGGGTTCATTTGTATGGCGGGGGGGTGGTTTTTTTGTTGGGGGGCCCCGCGAAGCGGGGGGGGGGGGGGGGCCCCCGGGGGGCATTTGTTAAAGGCCGTGTGTGGGGGGCGGGCCCCCCCCCCCCCCCCCCCCGGGGGGGGGGGGGGGGGGGGGGGGGGGGGGGCCCCGCAAAGCCAGAGCCCTGTCCTTGATCGTCGCGCCGAGCGGCACTGCCCCCCACCCCAGCCCTCCCCACCGCAAGCGGGGGGAGGGGGTAGGTTGTGCCCGTCAATCGCTGGGTCGCTTTACCGGGGGGGAGCTGTCATGGCCGGCAACCGTAAGGACCCCCGCACGTCGAAGGCGCGCCGCTTGCGCCGGGAGGCAACGCCCGCTGAAAAGCGACTTTGGCTGCACCTGAAAGCAATGGAGCTGCCGGGCGGCCATTTTCGTCGCCAAGCGCCGCTTGGGCCCTATTTCGCCGACTTCGTCCATATTGGCGCGAGGCTGGTGATTGAACTCGATGGCGGTCAGCACGGCCTGCCGACAGCAGCCGAACGTGATGAACGTCGTACCGCCTATCTCGAGTCGGAGGGCTTCCGCGTGCTTCGTTTCTGGAATCACGAACTCAACGACAACCTCGATGGCGTCGTCGAAACGATCTTCCGCGCCATCAATGATCCATCCCAGAAGTCCGGAGTCACCTCATGCTGAACCGTCAGGGACGTCCTACCCAGGGCACCGTGTCCGCCCATGAGCCGCACGCGACCTTCACCGGCAACCGCGCGCTGCAGCAGATCGAGCCGCTGATCTTCGAGATTGGCCGTCTCGAGATGACCGGCGTCGACATCGACGCGCCGGCTCCGTTCAAGAGCCGCCTCGGCAGCCACGCCCGCAAGGCCGAGATCGGCCTGCCCGGCCTCTCCGAGCCCGAGGCGATGCGCCATTATGTGCGCCTCAGCCAGAAGAACTACGGCATCGACACCGGGCTCTTCCCGCTCGGCTCCTGCACGATGAAGCACAATGCCCGCCTCAACGAAAAGACGGCGCGCATGGCGGGCTTCTCCGACGTGCACCCGCTCCAGCCGGTCTCGACCGTGCCCGGCGCGCTCGAGGTCATGCTCGAACTCTCGCATTACCTGATGACGCTGACCGGCATGCCCGCCGTGGCGCTCAGCCCCAAGGCCGGAGCCCATGGCGAGGCCTGCGGCATGATGGCGATCAAGGCCGCCATCGCCGCCAAGGGCGAGGGCGCGACCCGCACCGTCGTCCTGGTCCCCGAATCGGCCCACGGCACCAATCCGGCGACCGCTGCCCTGATCGGGTTCTCGGTGCGCTCGGTGCCCGCCCGCCCGGACGGCACCGTCGCGGTCGAGGACGTCAAGGCGCTGCTCGGCCCCGACATCGCCGCGATCATGCTGACCAACCCCAACACCTGCGGCATCTTCGAGCCGCAGATCGTCGAGATCGCCGCCGCGATGCATGAGGCTGGCGCCTATTTCTACTGCGACGGCGCCAACTTCAACGCGATCGTCGGCAAGGCGCGTCCGGGCGATCTCGGCGTCGATGCCATGCACATCAACCTGCACAAGACCTTCTCGACGCCCCATGGCGGTGGCGGGCCGGGCGCCGGCCCGGTCGTGCTGTCGGAAAGGCTTGCGCCCTTCGCGCCGGTGCCGTTCATCCATGTCGAGGGCGGCACGCCGCGTCTCGTCGAGAACGCCGCCGACGCGCCGCAGGGCAATTCTCCCTTCGGCCGCATGACCGCCTTCCACGGCCAGATGGGCATGTATGTCCGCGCGCTGACCTACATGCTCAGCCATGGCGCCGACGGCATGAAGCAGGCCTCCGAGGATGCGGTCCTGAACGCCAACTACATCCGGGCCGGCCTGTCGGATTTGATGTCGCTGCCCTTCCCGGATCACCCCTCGATGCACGAGGCGCTGTTCGACGACGACTGGCTCAAGGGCACCGGCGTCACCACGCTCGACTTCGCCAAGGCGATGATCGACGAGGGCTATCACCCGATGACGGTGTATTTCCCGCTCGTCGTCCACGGCGCCATGCTGATCGAGCCGACGGAGTCGGAATCGAAGGCCGCGCTCGACCTCTTCATCGCGACACTGCGCGACCTCGCCATGGCCGCCAAGGGCAACGACAAGGAGCGCTTCACGGCCGCCCCCCACCACGCCCCGATCCGCCGCCTCGACGAGACGAGGGCCGCGCGCCAGCCGGTGCTGAAATGGGTGCCGCCGGTGCCGGTGGCGGAAGCGGCGGAGTAGGAGCTGAGTCTGGGGCGATTGACACACTGTCGTCATCCCGGACAAGCGGCGAAAGCCGCGCCGATCCGGGATCCATTCCTGAACCTTTCCGATGAGCGTTCAGGAATGGATCCCGGGTCTCTGTCCGGTCGCCCGGGATGACGGCGCGGCTGTTGACTAGATGTGTCGCGCGACAGTGCCCTCAGAATTCGGTTGTGCGCGGCGGATGATCCAGGCGCTCAAGGTCGATTCCTGAGCCGCGCAGTGGAGAATTCTGGAAAAACGCGCAAAGTGTTCCCCTGCGTTCGACGGGGCGCTTCGATTGAGGAGCGGCAACCACAACCGCGACCGGCTTGCCGTTGCAGGGGATCGTCTGTGGGCCGTCCGCTTCGGCCTTGCGCAGGAGCTCGGAAAAGCGAGCCCGCGCATCGGTCGCCGTCCAGGAACCGGCTTTTGTATCGCTCATGCTGGCCTCCTCTGCGCAAAGAATAGCGCAATCGCTCGTGACAGCGAGAGTGCCAAGCCGCCAGCAACAGTTCGATACCGAAATCCCACTGCGCCTTAAGGCTTCCTTGACCATGCGCGAGGGATGCTTGGCCTCATGCGTCCCTGACGCAGTGTGGGATTGACATCCATGGCCGTGCGTTTCGTCAGATCAACCGTCGCTGCGGCCTTTGCGCTGCTCCTCGGCGCCGTGGCCGCGCGTGCCGATGAGCCGAGCTACGGTCCCAACACCTATGACCGTACGCTCGAGGCGCTGATCGCCCATGAGGACATCGCCAATCGCGGCGGCTGGCCGAAGCTGCCCGGCAGCGTCACCGCGCTGAAGCCCGATGCCCAGGGGCCTGATGTCGCCCTGCTCAAGCAGCGCTTGATGCTGAGCGGCGATCTGCCGCCTGAAGCCCTTCCGGGCGATGTCTATGACGCCAATGTCGTTGCCGCCGTGAAGCGCTTCCAGATCCGTCATGGCCTCTCGGACCTTGGCACCGTCGGCCGCCTGACCCTGAAGGCGATGAACACGCCGGTCGAGATGCGCCTCAACCAGCTCACCGCGACGCTGGAGCGGCTGAAGGGCAACGGCTTCTCCTTCGCCGAGCGCTATGTCGTGGTCAATATTCCCGGCGCCAGCGTCGAGGCGGTCGAGAATGGCCAGGTTCAGCGCCGCCATCTCGCTATCGTCGGGCGTCCCGACCGGCCCTCGCCCGTGCTGCAGGCCAGCATTTCCTCGGTCAACCTCAACCCGACCTGGACGGTGCCGACCTCGATCGTCAAGGCCGACATCATCCCGCATATGCGCAAGGATGCAGGCTTCCTCGCCAAGTCGCATATGCGCCTGCTGGGCGCGGAGAACCGCGAGATCGATCCCGCGACCGTCAACTGGGCCAGCCTGACCTCGCCCTATTTCACGGTGCGGCAGGATCCCGGCCCCGACAATTCGCTCGGCCAGATGAAGATCGACATGCCCAACACCGAGGCGGTCTATCTGCACGACACGCCGAAGAAGTCGCTCTTCCGCAACGATGTCCGCTTCAACTCCTCGGGCTGTGCCCGCATCGAGGGCGTGCGCGACCTCGGCGCCTGGCTGCTGGAGGGCACGGAGTGGACCCTGCCGGCGATCGAGGCGGAGATCGCCAAGGGCGAGCGCAAGAACATCTCCCTGAAGAAGCAGGTGCCGGTCGCCTGGGTCTATCTCACCGGCTGGCAGGGCGCCGATGGCCTGGTCCATTTCCGCGAGGACATCTACGGCCTCGATACGCCGCAGGGCATCGTCACCTCGACGATCCAGCGCCGCAAGCCCAAGCCGAAACCCGTCGTGCCGATCGACGCCAGGCCGATGGCAAAGGGCGAGCCGGCGCCGGCCCCGCGAGCGCCCGCGAAGACCGCCGCGAACTGAGGCGGGACGCGCCTGGAGCGCGCCGGTCGGGGACGAAAACCACCCGTCATTCCGGGGCGCCCGAAGGGTGAGCCCGGAACCCATAGCCTTCAGTTGGGTTCGAGATAACGCGTCACGCGACCCACCCATTCCTGCACGCGCGGTGGATATGGGTTCCGGGCTCTTCGCTGCGCGAAGCCCCGGAATGACGGCGCATTGCCTTTCTTAAAGAGCGTCCGCCAAAGAAAAACGCCGCAGCCAGAAGGCTGCGGCGTTCTAAAAATCAGACTGTCTCAAACCGGAGCGTCAGTCAGCGTCCCCCGAAGCGTCTCCGCGCCTCAGTTCAGCTTCGCCTTCACTTCCGTCAGTCCGGCGGCGAACAGAGCCTCTCCGGTCTTGCTGCCCACCTGGGCGCGGATGATGAGTTCGGCGGCCTTCGTCGCGGCGTCGGCAGCGGCGGCGCGAACCTCGGCCTCGGCCTGGCTCTCCGCGAGAGCGATCTTGTCTTCCGCCGACTTGGTCCGGCGGGTGACGAAATCGTTCAGCTTGGCTTCCGCCTCGGCGGCGAGGCGCTTGGCCTCGTCATTGGCGGCGGCGATGATCGAGGCGGCCTCGGATTCGGCTGCCTTGCGCTTGGCCTCGTATTCCGCCAGCAGCTTTTCGGCCTCGACGCGCAGACGGCGCGCCTCGGCGAGCTCCTGCGCGACCTTTTCGCCGCGCGAATCGAGCGCGGTGACGATGGCCTTCGGCACGCCGAAATAGGCGAGGATGCCGATGAAGATGAAGAAGGCGACGCCGACCCAGAAGGTATCCATTGATGTTCTCCTCAGCCGCGCGCCAGAACCTGGTCGACCGCCTCGGACGCCTCGCTGGCGCTCGGGGCCTGGCCGGTCAGCTTGGTGACGATCGCGATGGCGACCTCGCTGCCGAGTCCGGCCACATTCGTCATGGCGCTCGTCTTGGTCGTGGCGATCGTGGCCTCGGCCTGGGCGAGCTTGGCCGAAAGCTCGGCCTCGACGGCGTGGCGGCGCTCGTCCGACGCCTTGGCGCCGGCATCGCGCGAGGCCTGGGCGATGGCCTGCGCGTTCTTGCGGGCCTCTGTCAGGGCGCTCTCATAGGCCTTGGCCGTGTCCTCGGCCTTGGCCTGCATCTGCGCGGCATTGTCGAGGTCGCGCGAGATCGTCGCGGCGCGCTCCTCGAGGATCGCTCCGACGCGGGGCAGGGCGACCGTCGACATCAGCCAGTAGAGCGCCCCAAAGGTGATGGCGAGCCAGAACAGCTGACCCGAGAAGGTCGCGACGTCGAAGGGCGGGAAGGCGGCCTTTTCGCCGCTCAGCGGCGTCGCGGCAGCGGCGGCTCCCACCAGAAGCGTGGCGGGCAGGACCGATGCGACGAGGCCGGCCCATCCGTGCCTGACGAACCGTGAAGATCGAACCGGCATGGGCTGCCTTTCAGCGGAAGGAAAAGAAGGCCGCGCCCGACCCCGTGAAGGGGCGATCGGGCGCGACGGGAAGCAGGTGGTCGAACGCGTCAGACCACGAAGAGCAGGACGAGCGCCACGACGAAGGCGAAGATGCCCAGGCCTTCGGCGAGCGCCGCGCCGATGAAGGCGCGCGGGAACTGGCCGTCGGCGGCCGAGGGGTTGCGCAGGGCGCCCGAGAGGAAGTTGCCGAAGATGGTGCCGACGCCGATGGCGGCGAGGCCCATGCCGAGCGAGGCGAGGCCAGCGCCGATGTACTTGGCTGCAACGGGATCCATGGTCTTTCTCCAGTGTGAAAAGGCTAAAAGGCGGGTTGGATGGTCTCGCGAACTCTGCTGGCTCAGTGGCCGGGGTGCAGAGCGTCGTTGAGATAGACGCAGGTCAGGATCGCGAAGACATAGGCCTGCAGGAAGGCGACGAGGAATTCGAGAGCGGTCAGCGCGACCGCCAGCAGCAGCGGCAGCGGCGCGATGATCGTGGCGGCGCCACCAGCGGCCAGCAGCGCGACGACGAAGCCGCCGAACACCTTGAGCGCGATATGCCCCGCGAGCATGTTGCCGAACAGACGCAAGGACAGCGAGATCGGCCGCGAGACGAAGGAGACCGCCTCGATCAGCACCATGAACGGCAAAAGCCAGCCCGGCACGCCTGACGGCACGAACAGGCCGAAGAAATGGCTGCCATGCTTGACGATGCCGTAGACCAGCACGGTGCCGATCACCAGGAAGGCGAAGGCGGCGGTGACGATGATGTGGCTGGTCACCGTGAAGGAGCCCGGGATCATGCCCAGCATGTTGCCGGCCAGCACGAACATGAACAGCGAGAAGACGAGCGGGAAGAACACCATCCCCTGCTTGCCCATCACGCCCGTGACGGTGGAGGCGACGAACTCGTAGATCATCTCGGCGAGCGACTGCAGCCGGCCCGGCACGACCGAACGCTGGCTCGAGCCATAGATCATGATGATCGAGATCACGGCCACGACCAGGACCATGAGCAGCGAGGCATTGGTGAAGGACAGGTTGAGTCCGAACGGGCGCAGCGCCACGATCGGGTGGATTTCGAATTGGTGGATCGGATCGATTCCGCCGCCAGCCGCCATGTCTCTCCAGCCCCTTGTCGTGCGGCCCACAGGCCGCCAGCCTCGGTCAGTCCTTCGGTGCGCCGTCCTTCGACCCGGAGGTCGGACGCGAACCGAGCCGATAGACGGAACGCAGCCCAGCCATGGCGCCGATCACCAGGAAGATGATCAGCAGGAACGGAGACGTTCCAAGCCACCGGTCTGCGAGGACCCCGATCAGGGCGCCTGCGATGATGCCGCCTGCGAGATCCGTCGCGGCGCGAAAGCCTGAAGACATGGCACCTGCGAGGGCCCCGTCCGGTCCAGCCTGGCTCGCGCCCGGCTTTTCGTTCTTGTCCGCCTGCCCGAGGGCAGTCTTCAAAGAACCCAGTCTTGCGCGCAACTCCGAGTCTGAAGCGTTTTTGTCGGGTTCGGACATGGCAGCAGCTCCTTGTACGATCGTGAAATGGCCACGATCCCCCAAAAAACCACACGATCCCTGTTCGAGCCCGCGCATCGAGCCGTCGTCAGCACGGCCTCCTTTATTGCCCGTCCCCGATGCTGTCAAGGCAGGCGAATGTGACCTAACGCATTGGAATAGCTATAAATTCGGGGCAAGTGCGACATTCTTGCCGCATTGCGAAGACGATTGTGGCGCTTTTTCAGCCGCTGGTAGCGGTTTCGCCTGATCGCAAGGCCGGTGACACCGCGGAAAATCGGTAGGTCTGCCGGCCGTGCGTCGCTGGAGGAGGAGGCGAGGGCGGGGCCGTGATGGAGCGAGCCCTGCGAGATCGGGCCGCGCGGTCGGCCGGCGGATGCCGCCGCTGAGGTAACCGGCCACATCGGAGAGCGGAATGCCGCAGCTCCCATCGGCCTTGGGGACGAGTGCGCAGGCGAAGGGCGTCATATGGCCAGATGATACGGGCTCACCAGCGCTTCGGCCGGGATGCGCCATTCCCTGTTGAGTTTGAACACCATATCCATCGTCAGCGCTCGTTTGCGGTTGAGCACCTCCGAGGCTCGCGGTTTCGAACCGAGAAGGGTGGCGAGATCGCCCTGGCTCAAGCCTTGAATAGCCATCCACTGCTTGATCATCTCTACAGGGTCCGGCGCGGTGATGGGGTAGTGGGCGTCCTCATAGGCCTTGAGAAGATTGGCCAGCACGTCGAAGCGCTCGGCCTCGGGCGTGCCCAGGGCCGGTTCATTGTCGAAGTACTGCTCGATCTCTTTGAGCGCCCAGTCGTAATCCGCCTCGTTGCGGATAGCTCGAATGTCCATCTGCATCACACGGTCCCCGCATCGATCTTGTCGTACTCGGCATGCGTTCCCACGAATTTGATGAGCGCACGTTTGTAAGCGTAGGCGAAATGAACGATCAGCCGGTACTTGTTGCCGCCGATGTCGAAGATCGCCCGGTTATCGCCAACGAAGTCCACTGCTGTTCCAAAACGCTCTTTGACGTCTGCCGGGCGAGTCCAGTTGGCCTTGTCGGCGATCGCGTACCACGCGCGTAGGGGCGTTTCGGCCTGGGGCTCACGCTCCCAGAACGTCTTCAGCGTGCGACGAGCGATCACGTTCATGCATCGAATATAGTGAATTCCCATTTCGGGAACAAGTATGTCGGACGAGGCGGGAGTTTATTGTCATGGATCGGTCCCGACAGAACCCCGCGCCGGCTCAGACCGCCTCGCGGATGCGCTCGGCCGTGGCGAGATCGACCGAGACCATCTGGCTGACGCCCCGTTCGGCCATGGTGACCCCGAAAAGCCGGTCCATCCGCGCCATGGTGATCGGGTTGTGGGTGATCAGGATGAAGCGCGTCTGGGTGTCGCGCGCCATCTCGTCGAGCAGGTCGCAATAGCGCTCGACATTGGCGTCGTCGAGCGGCGCGTCGACCTCGTCGAGCACGCAGATCGGCGAGGGATTGGTCAGGAACACCGCGAAGATCAGCGCGGTCGCGGTCAGGGCCTGCTCGCCGCCGGAGAGCAGCGTCATCACCTGCGGCTTCTTGCCGGGCGGGCGGGCGAAGATCTCGAGCCCCGCATCGAGCGGGTCCTCGGCATCGACCAGCTTCAGTTCCGCCGTTCCGCCGCCGAACAGCACCGAAAACAAGCGCTGGAACTGCCCGTTGACGATCTCGAAGGCGGCCAGCAGCCGCTCGCGCCCCTCGCGGTTGAGCGCACCGATCGCCTGCCGCAAACGGCGGATGGCCTCGCTGAGATCGTCGCGCTCGGCCGTCAGCCCCTCGCGCTTGGCCTTGATCTCGGTCAGTTCGTCCTCGGCCCGCAGATTGACCGCGCCCAGCCGCTCGCGCTCGGCCTTGAGGCCCGCCAGGCGGCGCTCGACGCCGTCCTGATCCGGCGGGGTCTCGCCGACTTTCAGCCCGGCCAGGGCGCCGAGCTTGTCGAGGCTGGTTTCCAGGCCATCCTCGATCTGTCTGGTCACATCGGCGACGCGCTGCCGGGCCGCCTCCAGCTTGGCCTCGGCCGCGGCCCGGACCTCGCGGGCGCCCGACAGCCCTTCGAGCGCGATCCGCGCCTGCCGGTCGGCCTCGGCCAGTGCCGCCTCGCCGAGTGCCAGCCGGTCCGCCGCCTCGCGCCGCTGCGTCTCCGCGCTCTCGATTTCGGCGACGAGACTGCGGCGCTGCGTCAGGAAGGTGTCGGGCGCTTCCAGCAGTGCCTTCTGCTCGGCATCCACCGTCTCGATCCGGCGGCGCGTCTCTTCGGCGGTCTGGCCGCTCGTGGCGGCGCGCTCGCGCCAGGCCTTGACGTCGGCCGCGATGGCCGAGCGGCGGCTCGCCCGCAGCTCCGCCTCGCGCGACAGGGTCTGCACCCGCGCCCGGGCATCGGACGCCGCGATGCGCTGTTCGCCGAGCGCGACGCGCGCCTTCAGCAAGGTGCTCTCCAGCTCGACTGAGGGCGGCAGCGCGGCGACCGACTGCTCCTGTGTCGAGGCCTGCGCAGCGGCCTCCGCGATGGTCTGGCCGAGCCGGCCGATCGCCTCCGTCAGGGCCGAGCGCCTTGCTGCGACCTCGCTTGCCTTGCGTTCGGCCGCGGCGAACTGCTCGCGCGCCTGGTCGAGCAGGCGCCGTGCCTGGCGGGCGGCATCGAGCGCCGTCGCCTCGGCCTGCGCCGCCGTTTTCGCGTCCCTGGCCGCCAGATCGAGCGCCTCGCGGGCGGCTTCGGCGGCTTCCTGCGCGCCTTGCGCCTCGCGTTCGAGATCGCCGAGCCGGTTCTTCTCGGCGAGCCGCCGGGCGGCGGGCGAGGGCGCTTCGGCCGCGCCGGTGAACCCGTCCCAGCGCCAGATGTCGCCCTCACGCGAAACCAGCCGCTGTCCGGGCTTCAGCGCATCGCGCAGGCGCGGGCCGTCGCCACGCGCCACGACGCCGATCTGCGCGAGGCGCCGCTTCAGCGCGTCGGGCCCCCGCACATGCGCGGCGAGCGGCTCGGCTCCCTCCGGCAGGGCGGGGTCGCCCGCGCCCGGCCCGGTATCGCGCCAATGGCTCGGTGCCGCGAGATCGGTCGCAGCATCGAGATCGTCACCGAGCGCCGCGCCGAGCGCGATCTCGAACCCCTTGGCGACCGCGATCGAATCGAGGATGGCCGGCCAGCGCCCGCCGCTCGCTGGCGCCAGCAGCTTCTGCAGGGTCCGGATCTCGGTCTCCAGCCGCTGCGCCCTGCGGTCGGCCTCCGCCAGCGGCGCGCGCAGCTGCGTCTCGCGTTCGCGGGCAGCCGCAAGTGCCGAGCGTGCGGCCGCCGCAGCCGCATCGCTCTCGCGCATCGCGGTCTCGGCGCTCACGACGGCGCCGCGCAAGCCTTCGAGCGGCACGGCCGCGCTGCTGGCATCGAGCGCCGCCTGGTCGCGCAGCAGGCGTTCGCGCTCCGAGGCTGCGCGGGCCTCGCGCTCCCTGGTCTCGCGCAGCGCCCGTTCGAGCGCGCCGCGCCTGGCACCGAGCTCGGACAAGGCGGCTTGCGCGGCGGTATGGCTAGCCTCCGCCGTCGCGAGTGCAGCTTCTGCCTCCGCCAGCGCGGCTGCGGCTGTCCGTGCCCCCTCCGTCGCGCCTTCGCCGTCGCGCGCCAGCGCCGCGTCCTCGTCAGCCAGCCTGGTCAGGCTTTCGGTGGCGTCGCGCGCCACGCTCTCCTGCCGGGCGAGATCGCCTTGCAACTCCGCCAGCCGCCGGCCGAGCTCCTCGGCCCGCTGCCTGGCGCGCCGGTTCTCGGCTTCGAGCTCGTCGAGCCCGCGCTTGAGCCGCACCAGCCCGGCAGCCGCCGAGGCCTCGCCCTCGCGCAGCGCCGGCAGTTCGTGCGCGGCCACGGCCTGCCGTTTGGCGGCTTCCGCCTGGATGCCGGTCTGGTCGGCGACCCCCGTCAGCGCCGCCTCCAGCGCCCGTTGCGCGTCCACCTCCTGCGTCCGCGCCTCGTGGTGCGCGATCAGCGCCAGCGTCGCCTCGGCGCGGCGGATGTCGGAGGCGAGGCTGCGATAGCGCGAGGCCTGCCGCGCCTGGCGCTGCAGCGCCTCGATCTGCTGGTCGATCTCGCCGAGCACGTCTTCGAGCCGGGTCAGGTTCTCCTCGGCGCCCTTCAGCCGCAATTCGGCCTCGTGGCGGCGGCTGTGGAGGCCTGCGATGCCCGCCGCGTCTTCCAGGATGCGCCGGCGCGATTGCGGCTTGGCCGAGATGATCTCGGCGATCTGCCCCTGCCGCACCAGCGCCGGCGAACGCGCGCCCGTCGCCGCGTCGGCGAAGAGCAGCTGCACGTCCCGCGCCCGCACTTCCTTGCCGTTGACGCGATAGGTCGAGCCCTCCTCGCGCTCGATCCGGCGCGTGACTTCGAGGACGTCAGTCTCGTTGAAGGCGGCGGGCGCCCGCCGGTCGGTGTTGTCGAGGGTCAGCGCGACCTCGGCCATGTTGCGGCCAGGGCGCTCGTTGGAGCCGGCGAAGATGACGTCGTCCATCCCCGAGCCGCGCATGTTCTTGAACGAGCTTTCGCCCATCACCCAGCGCAGCGCTTCGACGAGGTTGGATTTGCCGCAGCCATTGGGGCCGACGACGCCGGTCAGCCCGGGCTCGATCAGGAACTCCGTCGGCTCGACGAAGGTCTTGAAGCCGGTGAGTTTCAGGCGCGTCAGATGCATCGACGCGCCCGCTCAGTCTCGAATTCAGCCGTCATCCCGGATCGGCGCCGCTGACGCGGCTTGTCCGGGATGACGCGGAGGTTGGATCGACGGAGGCAGCCGTCTTCAGCCCGCCAGAAGCGGCTCCAGGATCTTGTCGAATTCGGCGATCGAGAGCGCACCTGAACGCTTCTGCCCGTTGATGAAGAAGGTCGGCGTGGAATCGACGCCCGCCTTGGCTCCACGATCCTTCACGGCTGTGACGGCGTCATAGATATCCTGCCTTTTCAAGCAGGATTCAAACGAATCCTGTGTGAAACCGGCCTGCTTGACCATGGCGGACAACGCATCCACCGGCTTGTCGGTAAAGGCCCAGACCTTCTGCTGGGCGAAGAGCAGGTCGGTCATCGCGACGTATTTGTCGTTGCCGTTGCAGCGCGCCAGCATGAAGCCCGCCGTCGCCAGCGGATCGAGCGGGAATTCGCGCAGCGTGAAGCGCACCTTGCCGGTGTCGATGTACTTCGCCTTCAGCGCCGGCCAGGTGTCCTTGTGAAAGGCCGCGCAATGGCCGCAGGTCAGCGAGGCGTATTCGATGATCGTGACCTTGGCGTTCTCCGGGCCGAGCCAGACATCGCCGAGCGGGCCGGGAGAGGCGAGGTCGGCCTGGGCCTGCGCGGCGGGCGAGCCCAGCATCGCGGCGGCCGCGAGGCCGGCAGTGGCCGTCAAAAGCTGTCGCCTGTTCGTCATGTTACTCGTCCCTGGAAATGCAGTGGCTGGAAGTCGCAAATCGCTCGCCGGGACCATAGAGGCCGCAACGATTGTGGCAAGATCGTCACCGCTCGCTGTTGCGCCCGCTCACAAAGCCGTGTCGATGGCCCCGCGCTTCGCATTCTGAACGATCGTCTTCTGCGCGACATGGCGCCCGAGCCGCTCCAGCGAGGCGCGCAAGGCCGGATCGGAGACGCCCGCGACCTGCTGCCCGACCCGCGCCGCGATGGCGGGATCGAGCGGCGGCAGGGCGCGCTTGGGCAGGGCTGCCTCGACAGGCCCCTGCTTCAGCACGAGCTTGCCGACGGCTCGCCAGCCCAGATGCGTGTTGACCCGTTCCAGCACGATCGGCGCGAGCTGCTGCATCTCCAGCGCAAAGGCGCTCTCGACCCGCACGACCATGGTCGCGGGCTCCGCCGTCTCGCCCGGCGCCGGGCGGCGGCGCGGCCAGTCGATCTTCAGCGGCCGCGTGCGCAGCGCCAGCCGCTCCCCGACGATCTCCGGCCAGAGCGAGACGATCGCGCGGCCAGCAAAGCCCTGCGCCGCCAGCGCGGGCGCGAGCAGATCGTCGATCAGGTCGGCAAGGGGTTTCACGGCCATGCGCCATTGTGGGCGCGCCACGATCCGCCCGCAAGCCTGCGGGCGGATCGGCGGCATCCTCGGGCTCGCCGGATTGTCCGAGCGTGATTGTGCGCCGGCGGAGGGGGTCTTAAATGGCTGCGGCTGGCTTGGGGACAGACGATGCGCTGGGTTGTGGCGGCAGTGGCCGCGTTCATCGGGTGGGGTGGCGAGGCCGCCGCGGTCGAGTTTCTCCAGAAGGGTGTCGTGCTGGCGATCGGCGGACCGATCCGCAATGGCGATCAATATCTGCTGCGCGACTATCTCGCCCGGCCGGAAGCCGGCCAGATCAAACTCGTCTATCTCAGCAGCACCGGCGGCTTCATCTTTCCGGCGAACGAGATGGCCCGGACGATCCGTGAGAAGGGCTATGCCACGGTGGTCGATGCGGCTCGCGGCCAGTGCAGCAGTGCCTGCACCGGGCTGTTCGTCGCCGGCACGCGACGCTACTACCTGAACGCCGGTTTCGCCGACGGCGACGCCAAGCAGCGGGGCGGCCTGGGCTTTCACGCCGGCAGCTCGGTCGGGCAGGCGGGGCGTGACTATTCCGGGCCCGGCACCGCCGCCATGATCAATATGTACTATGAGATGGGGGTGCCCGGCGCGGCCTCCTTGATGACGGGCTCCGAGTTCAGGGGCGTCCATCGGCTCTCCGGCAAGACGGCCCTCGCGCTGGGCATCGCGACCAACCTGTCGCTGCCATGACGACCCAGCGCTGCGGGCTGGCCCGGCTCTGACGAGGACCGGGGGAGCAGCCGGGCTGAACGATCGTCACCTCGTCGATGTTGCTCGCCCAGTCCCGGCGGGCTCGGCTTGCCCCGCCCGGCGAAGCGCTTAAAGAACGGCCATGCTCCCCTCCGCCGCCGATCTCCTCGCCTGGTATGACCGACATCGCCGTGTCCTGCCCTGGCGCGTTCTGGCGGGCGAGAGGCCCGACGCGTACCGCGTCTGGGCTTCCGAGATCATGCTGCAGCAGACCACGATCGCGGCGGTGAAGCCCTATTACGAGCGCTTCATGGCGCGCTTTCCGACGGTGGCCGCGCTCGCCGCCGCGCCCTCGGAGGAGGTGATGCAGGCCTGGGCCGGGCTCGGCTACTATTCGCGTGCCCGCAATCTCCATGCCTGCGCGATGGCCGTCGTCGCCGAGCATGGCGGCCGCTTTCCCGACACCGAGGAGGGCCTGCGCAGCCTGCCGGGCATCGGTGCCTATACGGCCGGCGCGGTCGCCGCCATCGCCTTCGACCGGCCGGCCGCCGCGGTGGACGGCAATGTCGAGCGGGTGATGACGCGGCTCTTCGCGATCGAGGATCTGCTGCCGGGCGCGCGGCCGCTGGTCCGTGACCGGGTGCTGGCGCTGATGCCGCACGACCGGCCGGGCGATTTCGCGCAAGGCTTGATGGATCTCGGCGCCACCATCTGCACGCCGCGCAACCCGGCCTGTGGCCTGTGCCCCTGGCGCGAGCCCTGCCTCGCCCGCATCGCCGGCACGCAGGAGAGTTTTCCCCGCAAGGCCAAGAAGAAGGCCGGCGCCACCCGCTATGGCGCGGCCTTCGTGCTGACCCGGACGGACGGCGCGGTGCTGCTGCGGACGCGCCCGCCGAAGGGGCTGCTCGGCGGCATGGCCGAGGTGCCGACGAGCGAATGGCGCGCCGATTACGAGCTCGACGGCGCTGCGCAGGATGCGCCGGTGGTCACCCGCTGGCGCCAGCTGGCGCCGCCGGTGCGGCACGTCTTCACGCATTTCCCGCTGGAGCTGACGGTGTTTGCCGCGAAGGCTCCCGCCGGCATGCAGGCCCCGCCGGGCATGCGCTTCACAGCCGCCGGGCGCCTCGGCGAGGAACCGTTCTCGAGCGTGATGCTCAAGGTGCTGGAGACGGCCGGCGCCTATGGCATGACGCCAAAAACGCGGGACTGATCTGCGGACGACGGCTTGCCGTGAGCCTACAGCTTCTCGAACACGCGATAGGTCATCGTCGGCAGCTCGACGGCCCATTTCGCATAGCCCTTGGAGTATTTCTTGCCGCGACGCGGCGCCCATGGGTCGTAGATGCGTAATGTGGTGCCGAGCCCGTCGCCCTCGCCGTCGCCACGCATGCCGACCACGACGATCATATGGCCGGGGCTGCCGCGCCCCTCGGTGTAGTCGCTGACGTTCCAGAGCATATCGAACATGATCGGGCCGTGCGACAGCGCCTGCTTCAGCTTGTCGACCGACCAGGATTGCGGCGCATTGCAGCGCAGGCCGTGGATCTTGCCGTAGATCGTGCCGGTGACGATGGCCTGGTCGCTGCCCGAGGAGTTTCGAAGGCCGCCATTGGGCGCGATCATGTCCGGCGGCGTCTTGGCGATGACGATCGGCACCGTCGAATTCGTCATCATCGCGGTCGAGGCCGCCCAGCAGGTCGTCCGGGTCGGCTGCGGGATGAAGGACGGCTTGTGCAGGATCGGCGTGAAGGCTTCCGTGTCGTAGAGGCAGGCTTGCGTGGCAGCTCCCGCCTCGCCATCCTCGACCAGCCAGTTCTTTTGCTGGAACGTCGTGACCGCGCTCCGCGTCAGATTGCCGAAGCGGCCGTCCGGCACGAGCGGGGGCTTGGGCTTCAGCTTGGCGTTCAGCGCTTCCTGGAGCTTCTTGACCTCCGGCCCTGTCGAGCCGACCTTGAGGATCGTCACCATCGCCGCCTCCGTGCCAGACCCCTGTCTAGACGGAGACACCGATAGGTCGGCGCGGCAGGCGCGACGTCATGTGAACGAAGGATGGGCGCCCGAATCGAGGCCGATGGCAGCCCTCAGGCCGCCGCCATCTGTGCCCGGATCTCGCTCCGCAGCGTGTCGAGCAGCATCAGCCCGCCCGCCCGCTCGACATGCCAGAAGGTCCAGCCATTGCAGCTCGGCAGGCCCTGCGCCAGCGCGCCGACCTTGTGGATCGAGCCCACCGCCGGCCCCAGCACCAGCGTGCCGTCGGCGCGGATCACCGCGGTGTGGCGGCGCTTCTCGTCGGTGACGGTCTCGCCCGCCTTCACCAGCCCGGCCTCGACCAGGGACAGGAACGGCACGCGCGGCTCGCTGCGCTTGGAGGGCGCGATCGCGAAGGCCTCCGGCGGCAGCGGCGTGATCGCGTCGATGCGCTTGCGGGCGGCATCGGCATAGGTCGCGTCGCGCTCGCAGCCGATGAAATGCCGGCCGAGCGCCTTTGCCACCGCGCCCGTCGTGCCGGTGCCGAAGAACGGATCGAGGATCACGTCGCCGGGATTGCTGGCCGAGAGCATGACGCGGGCGAGCAGGGCTTCCGGCTTCTGCGTCGGATGCACCTTGGCGCCGCTGCCGTCCTTCAGGCGCTCCTCGCCGGTGCAGAGCGGCAGATACCAGTCCGAGCGCATCTGCAGGTCGTCATTGCCGCCCTTCAGAGCCTCGTAGTGGAAGGTGTATTTGGAACTCTCGCCGCGCGCCGCCCAGATCAGCGTCTCGTGGGCATTGGTGAAGCGCCGGCCGCGGAAATTCGGCATCGGGTTGGCCTTGCGCCAGACGATGTCGTTCAGCATCCAGAAGCCGAGATCCTGCAGGATCGAGCCGACGCGGAAGATATTGTGGTAGCTGCCGATCACCCACAGCGCGCCGTCGGGCTTCAGCACGCGGCGGCATTCGCCCAGCCAGGCGCGGGTGAAGGCGTCGTATTCGGCGAAGGACGAGAACTTGTCCCAATCGTCGTCGACGGCATCGACGAGGCTGTCGTCGGGCCGGCGCAGATCGCCACCGAGCTGGAGATTATAGGGCGGGTCGGCGAAGACAAGATCGACGCTGGCCGCCGGCAGGCGCTCCATCGCACTGATGCAGTCGCCGACGAGGATCTGGTCGAGCGGGAGTTCGAGCGGAACGCTCGCAGGCTTCAATCGTGACTGCAGCGCGGGCCGTCCGGTACGCGGAACCTGAATCCGGACGGCGGCGCTGGTTGTCTCGGCACGCAAAATACCCATGACGCCCCAAGACCGTTACGCATCTTCAACAGTCGCGATATTGGCCAGTCAGGGTAAAAGCCGGGTTTCCAAGTTGAAAAAAATGCGTGCCATTCTGGGGCTGCAGATTTTGCCCAGCCCCTTGGCGGATAAGGCGAATTCCTAAGGGGAGGTTAATGGTGCGCAGCTTCCGCGACGTCATGCTCGGGCGCAGACCCGAGCATCTCATGCAAGAGATTCTCGGGTCTGCGCGGCGTTCATCCTTGGGCCGATCAGCGATCGGACCCGAGGGCTTCGCCCGAGAATGACGCGTCGTGGATCACCGCCGCCAGACACCCTTCACCGGCGCGAAGGAGTAACGGTGCTCGGGGCAGGGACCGTGCGCGTGAAGCGCGGCCCGATGCTGCGGCGTGCCGTAGCCGGCATGGGCGGAGAAGCCATAGGCCGGATAACGCTGGCACAGCCGCGCCATCATCGCGTCGCGCGTCACCTTGGCGACGATGGAGGCGGCCGCGATCGAGGCGATCTGCGCATCGCCGCCTATGATTGATTCGCAGGAACAGGCCAGCACGGGCGGATCATTGCCGTCGACGAGCACGCTGAGCGGCTGGACCGCCAGCGCCGCCACCGCCCGGCGCATCGCCAGCAGCGTCGCCTGCCGGATGTTGATGGTGTCGATCTCGACGGCGGTGGCGCTGGCGACGCCGATCGCCAGGGCCGATTGCGCGATGATGGCAAACAGCTCCTCGCGCCGCGCCGCGCTCAGCTTCTTCGAATCGTCGAGCCCGTCGGGCACCGCCTCCGGATCGAGGATGACGGCGGCCGCCACCACAGGCCCGGCCAGCGGCCCGCGCCCGACCTCGTCGATCCCCGCCATAGGCCAGAGCCCTTTGGAGATGGCATGCGTCTCGCGCTGGAAATGGGCGGTCATGGGCGGGGCTTATGCCGCAGAGACGGCGTGCGCAACAGGGGCGTAGGCCCTGCCATCACCGCGTTGAGAAATGACCCGTGGTATGGTACATGTTCTCAGTCGGGGAATGGCATGATCGTCAGTTTTCGGGATGACTGGCTGCGCGCCTTCTTCGTCGAGGATGTCCACGCGAAACAGATTCCGCCCGACATCGAGGCGCGCCTGTTCCGCAAACTGCAGATGATCGACGATGCCGTCACCGATTCTGATCTGCGCGTGCCGCCGAGCAACCATTTCGAGAAACTGCGGGGCGCGCTGGATGGGCTGCACAGCATCCGGGTCAACCAGCAGTGGCGACTGATCTTTGCCTGGGACGGGCACCGCGGCGAGGCGCGCGGCTTGTATCTCGACGACCACAGCTATCGATAGGTTGGCCATGCTGACGACGAAACGCAAACCCGCCACGGTCGGCGACATCCTGGTCGAGGAGTTCATGCGGCCGCTGGGGCTGACGCAGATCCGGCTGGCGCAGGCGATGGGCGTGCCGCGCAAGCACGTCAACGAACTCTGCCGGGATCGCAGGGGCCTCACAGTCGCGACCGCACTGATCCTGGCGCGCGTCTTCGGCAACTCCGCCGAATTCTGGCTCAATGTGCAGCGACGGACCGATCTCTGGGAGACACTGCATTCGCCCGAGGAACGCGCCCGTATCGACCGGGCGCGGCCGCTGGAGGTCGCGGCTTGATCGTAGACGCCGTGAGCGAGTCTCGCCGAACAGCCTCAAATCACACCTTGTCTCTCTCCGACTTGAGAAACAGGTCGCTGCGCAACTCAGTCGTGGCGCGATGAACTGTCGCTGAACTAGCCGTGTGAGACATCTTGGCAATGCAGGACGTAATTTCCACTCTCCAGCCTATCATCGTGATCGCGATCGAGCCGAAGTCCAAGGCTGAAGAGGCGAAGCTGACCCTCGAACTGGCGAGACTCGCCGACCAGGATTCGTCCGTGCGCGTCTCGAAGGATCCCGAATCGGGCCAGACGGTGCTTGGTGGCCGGAGCGAGGCTCACCTCGACGGTGTGATCCAAGCGTTGAGGGATCGATACGGCCCGCTCTTCAACATCGGCGCGCCGCAGGTGGCCTATCGCGAGACGCTGACGAAGAAGGTCGAGATCGACTACACCCACAAGAAGCAGACCGGCGGTACGGGCCAGTTCGCCCGCGTCAAGCTGGTGGTCGAGCCCAACGAGACGGGCAAGGGTTTCGCGTTCGAGTCGAAGGTCGTCGGCGGTACGGTTCCGAAGGAATACATCCCCGGCGTCGAAAAGGGGCTCAACTCGGTCATCGGTTCGGGCGTCATCGCCGGCTTCCCCGTGGTCGATGTCAAGGTGACGCTGATCGACGGCGCCTTCGACGAAGTCGACTCGTCGGCTCTGGCCTTCGAAATCGCCTCGCGGGCTGCTCTGCGCGAAGGTCTGCAGAAGGGCGGCTCCGTGCTGCTCGAGCCGATCATGAAGGTCGAAGTCGTGACCCCGGAAGACTACACGGGTTCGGTCATCGGCGATCTGAACTCGCGTCGCGCCCGCCTCATAGCCTGCCAGAGCCGGGAAGCAGCCCACGTCATCGACGCGACGGTGCCGCTCTCTTGCCTGTTCGGCTACGCCAACCAGCTACGCGCCCTAACGCAGGGGCTTGCCACCTTCACGACGCGCTTCTTCCGCTACGACATCGTTCCTTCCATGCATGACGGCGGCGAGCCCCCTCCGGCCGTTGCCGCCGCTTTGCGCGCCTGACGACGCACTGCCCCTCAAAACAAACTCAGCTGCGCCTTCTCCTTCTCCGGCTTCACGAACAAATCGCTGCGCAGCCTGGTCCTTGCCCCGTTGAAGCCGTAGCGCTCGGCCGCCATCTCGAATCGCCGGCCGATCATCCAGGCATAGGGGCCAGAGCCGACCATGCGCTGGCCCCAGTTCGCGTCGTAATCCTTGCCGTCGCGGGTCGAGCGGATCAGCGAGACGACATGGCGCAGCTTGTCGGGATGGTGGGTCAGGAGCCAGTCCTGGACCAGATCCTTCACCTCCAGCGGCAGGCGCAGCAGCACATAGCCCGCCTCGCGCGCACCGGCCGCCTTCGCAGCATCCAGGATGCGCTCGATCTCGTGCTCGTTGATCGCCGGGATGATCGGCGCGACCAGGACGGTGACGGGGATCCCGGCATCCGACAGCGCCTTGATGGTCTCCAGCCTTTTGGCCGGCGAGGCGGCGCGTGGCTCCATGCCGCGCGCGACCTTCGGGTCGAGCGTCGTCACGGAGATCGCGACCTTGGCCAGCCCCTTGGCCGCCATCCGCGCGAGGATGTCGATGTCGCGCTGCACCAGCGCCGATTTCGTCACGATGCCGACCGGGTGGTTGAAGCGCTCCAGCACCTCGAGGATGCCGCGCATGATCCGCAGCTTCTTTTCGATCGGCTGGTAGGCGTCGGTGTTGGTGCCGATCGCGATGGTACGCGGCTGGTAGGAGGCGGCCGACAGCTCCTTTTCCAGCAGGATCGCGGCATCGGGCTTGGCCGTCAGCTTGCTCTCGAAATCGAGCCCCGGCGACAGGCCGAGATAGGCATGGGTCGGCCGCGCGAAGCAGTAGACGCAGCCATGCTCGCAACCGCGATAGGGGTTGATCGAACGGTCGAACGAGATGTCGGGCGAATCGTTCTTCGTGATGATCGTGCGGGCCTTCTCGATCGAGACCTCGGTCTTGAAGGCCGGCAATTCGCCCAGCGAACCCCAGCCGTCATCCTCGCAGACACGCTGCTCGGCCTCGAAGCGCCCGCCCGGATTGATCGTCGCCCCGCGCCCGCGCCGCCGCTCCGGGTCGATGCGATGGCCGGCATAGGCCAGGGGCTCGACCGGCGCGACACGCGCCGACACCGACATCGGCGCGCCGTCATGCCGTTTCAGCGGCTGGGCCGGAATCGGCCGCGATGAGGCTCTGACTTGGCTCATGGCGTTGAACCATTCCTGAAAATCGCCGGGAATCGACGATATCTGTGATCTTCAATGTGAACATATAGAGAACAAATTGCAAGTGACAGGATTGCGACATGCTGCGCTGCGCCATAAGGATTTGCGTATGCTCACTGCGGTCATACGCGTCGCTGGCTCGGCTGAAGCGCTGGCCGCGACCTTCTCGGTTCTCATTCCAGCCGTCGCCGAGGGCTTCCTCGGCCATGCCGTGGTGATCGACACGCGCAGTGAAGCCGATGTCGAGCGCCTCGCCGATGCGACCGGTGCGAGCTATCTGCGCGCTGGCGGCGCGGAAGGCTGGCATCTCGGCGCGGCCCAGGCGCGCGGCGACTGGCTGTTGCTGCTCGAATCCGGCGACGTCCCGCAGGCGCACTGGGCCCAGGCCGTGGAGCGCCATCTCATCCTCTCGCCCGATGCGCCCGGCCTGATCCCGCTGCGCGGCGTCGCGGGCTCGCTGCGCGAGCGCGCCGCTGTCTCCTTCGGCCCGCGGCGCCTGCGTCCGGGGCTGATCGTTCCCAAGGGCCATGTCCTTGGCGGTCGCCTCGAGGCGCAGCCGAAGCGGCTCTCGGTCAGGCGCGAGCGCCTCGGCGACTGAGCGCGCCTACGGGTTCGCCGGCGGCCGGATGCCGTCATCCCGGCGGTTGCGCCGATGCTGCTCGGCGCCGTTCTGCGGAGCGAGCCACGGCTCGCGGCGGATCGTCCAGAGTTCATAGAGCGGCAGCAAGGCGCTGGGCGCATTGTCCAGCGTGCCGAGCTTGATCTCGATCTCGTCTGAATCCTCGCTCCAGCAGAACAGCGAGGAGCCGCATCCCGGGCAGAACCGGTCGCCCCCCGCCTGGCTCTGCCAGCAGCTCAGCTCGCCCGACAGCGTCGCGCCGGCCTTGGGCCAGATGCCGAAGAAGGAAAAAGCCGAACCGGAGTGCTTCCGGCAGGCCTCGCAATGGCAGATGCCGACGCGCACGGGTTCGCCGGAGAGTTCGTAGCGGACCTGCCCGCAATTGCAGCCACCGGACAGTTTCATTTTGACCTCGCGCGTTTGCGGGCTTTCGCCGCCGGGGAGCGGCAGACCAACGGCGCCCGGTCGGGGCAGGTTCCAGAGCCCGTTCCAGGGCCGCATGCCGATGGCAGATGCCGGTTTGCGAGCCATCCGGGATGGCGGGAAGGTCCGCTTCCCTTCGGGCCGATCGGACCGAAAGGAGATATCTCCGGAGCGGCAGGTGCGGGATGCGCTACTTCGTCGGCTGTGAGCGCGCGCTGAGCTTGTTGCCGTCGGGATCGCGAAGATAGGCGACGAACGCCCCGTTCGGGCGCTCGCCGGGTGGGCTCTCGATCGCGGTCCCGCCATGCGTGGTGCCGGCCTTATGCCAGGCGAAAACATGGTCGGGGCTCGCAGCGGCGATACCGATCGTCCCGCCATTGGCCGCGGTCGCAGGATTGCCGTCGATTGGCTTGGTGATCATCAGCCGACCGCCCTTGTGGAGATAGATCAGCCTGCCTCTCGCATCGATCTCGCCAGGCTCGCCTCCCAGCGCGGCGAAAGTCGCGTCGTAGAAACCCTTGGCCCGCTCCAGGTCGTTGCTGCCGATCATGACGTGCGTGAACATGCCTTTATCTCCTCACCCTAGAGCTGCTGCGCCTTGAACGTGTCGCAGCTTTGCATGGAGCCGCTCTTCAGGCCGGTGTTGAACCAGCGCTGGCGCTGGGCCGAGGAGCCATGCGTGAAGGAATCGGGCACGACCTCGCCGCGCGAGGCCTTCTGCAGCATGTCGTCGCCGATCGCGGCGGCGGTGCGCATCGCTTCCTCGACATCGCTCTGGTCGATTCGCCCCATCGCCTGGATGTTGTGCGCCCAGACGCCGGCGAAGCAGTCGGCCTGCAGTTCGATCCGCACCGAGATCTCGTTGGAGCGCCGCTCGTCCGAGCGCTCGCGCAGCTCGTTGGCCTTCGGCAGGATGCCGATCAGGTTCTGGATGTGGTGGCCGACCTCGTGCCCGATGACATAGGCATAGGCGAAGTCGCCGCCGCCGCCGAGCTTGCGCTGCATCTCCTGGAAGAAGGAGGTGTCGAGATAGACGCGCTTGTCGGGCGGGCAGTAGAACGGCCCCATCGCCGACTGCGCCCGGCCGCAGGCCGAGCTGGTGGTGCGGTTGAACAGCACCAGACGCGGCTGCTCGTAGCGCTTGTTGGCCTGCTGCGGCAGCAGCTTCGACCAGACATCCTCGTTCTGGGCCAGAACGGCCGAGACGAAGCGGCCCATCTCGTCGGCGGGCGGCCCGGCCGAGCGGCGGGTTTCCTGCGTCGGCTCCTGGCGCCCGCCGATGCCGCCGATCAGCTCGGCGCCCCCGATCAGCAGGCGCGGATCGATGCCGAGCGCCCAGCCGACCAGGCCGAGCACGACCATGGTGCCGATGCCCAGGCCTCCGCGCCCGCCGGGAACGCCGGCGAAATCGCCGCCACCGCCGCCGCCGCGCCGGTCCTCGACATTCTCGGACTGGCGATAATCTTCCCACTGCATGGCGTCGGGTCCTCAGCTCAGATGTCGTGCAATCTCGGGGAGAGACGATTGGAACTCAAGCGCTGCTAGCGACAGGGAATACGAACGCATGATGTCGATATCGGTTCAGGGCGCCGCGTCGAGCGCCGCCTTCAGCGCCCGCATGTCGCGCCAGGCGAGGCGCTTCTGCAATGGCTGACGCAGCAGATAGGCCGGGTGCAGCGTCGCCATGGCGCGGATGCGTCGCGCCCCGGTGTCGTACTCCAGCCATTTGCCGCGCGAGGCCAGAATGCCGGTCAGGCCCAGCAGCCCCTGCGCCGAGGGGCCGCCAACGCAGACCAGGATATCCGGGTCGGCGAGCTGGATCTGGCGCTGGATGAAGGGCAGGCAGATCGAAACCTCCTGGGGCGTCGGCGTGCGGTTGCCGGGCGGCCGCCAGGGCAGCAGGTTGGCGATGTAGACATCGCTCTGGCGGTTGAGCCCGATCGCAGCCAGCATCCGGTCGAGCAACTGGCCGGAGCGTCCGACGAAGGGCAGGCCGACACGGTCCTCGTCGGCACCCGGCGCCTCGCCGACGATCATCACGCGGGCTTCGGGGTTGCCGTCGGCGAAGACGAGGTTCTTGGCCGTCGCCTTCAGCGCGCAGCCCTCGAATCGTGCCAGTGCCTCCTTCAGATCGTTGAGCGTCGCAGCCTCCGCCGCCAGGACCTTCGCGCTGATCGCAGCGTCGTCGGGCGCGGTCGCGGCGGCGGCGTTGGAGCGCGCGGCCACGGCCGGCGCCTGTCCCGGGCGCGGCGGCAGCGTCGGACGCGGGCGCGGCGCGTTGCCCACGGACGGCCCGGTGCCGATCCGGTCATGCGTCAAAGCGGCCGGCGCAGATGCGGCCTGTGCGTCCGAGGCCTGGGCGAAATGGTCGTGCGTTGCCTCGTCCAGCGCCTCGGTGATGCCCATCTCGGCATACCAGGCGACGAGCTCGGCGGGTTCGGGCGCTGCGGTCAGGGACATCGTGCCCCTGTCTACCACGCCTGCATGGCACTTCGCGAGCCGGTATCGGAGCTATCGCTCCGGCATTTCGGCGCCGTCGCCGCCGATTCCCTCCCCCCGCTTGCGGTGGGGAGGGTTAGGGTGGGGGGCCGCAAAGCCGGAGCTCCATCCGTCGTCGTCTCGCCGAGCGGCACTGGGCCCCCCCCCCCCCCCCCCCCCCCCCCCCCGGGGGGGGGGGGGGGGGGGGGGGGGCCCCCGCCCCCCCCCCCCCCCCCCCCCCCGCCCCCCCCCCCGCCCCCCCCCCCCCGCGCCGCGAGACCCCCCAGCACCGGACGGCCCCCGCCCGCCGATCCCGCCCGGCGGGGGGGGGCGGCGGCGGCGGGGCAAAGGGGGGCGCTGCTGTGCTAGGCCTTGATC
>NZ_LGSZ01000068.1 GCF_001298265.1 Allobosea vaviloviae
GCGTCGTTGATGGCGTCGCGGCGGCGGCGAAGGGTGAGCAAAACGTTGGGGTCTGACATCAGAAAACACTACCCCAACGACTCTCGTTGAGCTAAGTTGATTTAGGTGAGCTTGCTACCTAATGCCGCGACTATCCCACCGCCAAGCTCGACATCCGCCTGCTGATCGAGGCCGATGACACCGGCATGCAGACTGCGCTGGCGCGGCTGGCGCTACCACCCCATGTCACCGTCACGATTGTGCCGTTAGGTCAGCCGCGCACCAAGCCCCGCGCGCTCAATCTGGCTTTGATCGAGGCGCGCGGCACGCTGTTCACGATTTTCGACGCGGAGGATATCCCCGACCCCCAGCAGTTGCGGCTGGCGGCAGGCCGCTTCCTGCGCGCACCGGACGACCTCGCCTGCCTGCAGGCGCGACTCGTCATCGACCATGCCGGCGAAGGGTGGCTGCCCGCCCTGTTCGCGCTCGAATATGCGGGCCTGTTCGAGGTGCTCAATCCGGGCCTGCTGCGCTCGGACCTGCCGATCATGCTCGGCGGCACGTCGAACCATTTCCGCACCGAGGCGCTACGGGCGCTCGGCGGCTGGGATGCCTGGAACGTCACGGAGGATGCCGATCTCGGCATGCGTCTGGCGCGGGCGGGCTACCGCATGGGCGATCTCCCCTCACAGACGCGCGAGGAGGCGCCGCTGACCTTGCACGCCTGGCTCAAGCAACGCTCGCGCTGGATCAAGGGCTACATGCAGACGCTGGTGACGCATTCGCGCGCGCCGGTCCGGCTGCTGCGCGAGGCCGGGCTTCTCGCCACCCTCGCCTTCCTGTCGCTATGCCTCGGAACGGTCGTGACCGCGCTGGCCTATCCGGCCTTCGCGTTCGCGGCATTCCTGGCCTGGCAGGACGGGTCGCTGCTGTCGCCAATGGACGCCTTTCACAGCCTGACCTCGGCACTGGCGGTGTCGGTCTGGCTCTTCGGGACGGTCGCGCTGTTCCTGCCGCCCGCCATCGGCGCGCTTCGACGCGGCTCGCCGAAGCTTTTGCTCTATCTGCCGCTTCTGCCGCTCTATTACGGGCTGGTCTGCGTGGCAGCCTGGATGGCGCTGCACGAATACCGTGCCCGCCGCTTCGTCTGGAACAAGACGACCCATGGCGTAGCCCGCCAGCGTGCTCCGCTGGCTAAGACCGAGCGTGTCGCAGGCGGCTCAGCCAACCCTAGAGATGGCGCAGCCATTCCTGAGCCGCCTGAGCCGGAGGCTGCTCGCTGTTGAAGGCGCCGATGAAGCTGCCGTCCTTCCCCATCAGATAGACCAGGGCGGTGTGGTCCATGGTATAGTCGTCATCCTTGAGCGGAACCTTGCGAGCATAGGCGCGGTAGGCCTTCACCATCGCGTCGATCGCGGGCCGGTCGCCGCTCAGGCCAATGATGCGCGGGTCGAACGAACCGAGATAGCTCTTCATCACCTCGGGCGTATCGCGCTCGGGATCGACGGTGACGAAGAGGGCACGCAGCTTGTCGCCTTTCGCACCAGCCGCCCGCAGCGTCTCGGAAATCTCGAATAGCTTTGTCGGGCAGATGTCGGGGCAATGGGTGAAGCCAAAGAAGACCAGGAACGGCGCCCCGCGCAGATCCTTGTCCGTCAGCGGCTTGCCCTCCTGGGTGGTCAGCGTGAAAGGCCCGCCGACGCTCGCCGTGCCCGATTGACCCTGCCGGCTCGGCGAAAAGGTGAGGATCGCGGCGGCAGCGAGCGCGAGCGCGCCGGCGAGAAACACGACGAGAGGCAGGACGAGACGGCGGTTCACGGCAGAAATCCTGATAGCGGCCGCACCGGCCGCGAAATGGCGGGTGTCTTCAGAAACAGGCCACGATGCTGGCGATGAGACCATCGGTGAAGAGACGGTCGCCCTCGCGCCACCACAGCAGCAGGCCCGCCAGCAGCAGGGTTACCGCCCCGCCCGCCAGCATGACGATGCCCAGGCGCGAAGGCGCAGGCGTATCGACTTCACCGCTGTCGTGGAGCTGTGTCATGGCTGCGATCATAGCCCCACTCCGCCGCTGCCGGAAGCGGCGCCCGTGACGCAGGCGCATGCCCGCACCTGTCCGCCGCATCCATACAGCAACGCCCCGACTCCGCGGGGCGATGCAAACGCTGCGAGGCACTCGAAAGTCGGCAAGACCCGCCGAGTGCCGCTCGGCGGGTCTTGCCTTGGATCTGCGATCAGGCTGCCTTGGCGACCGCCGCAGAGTTCGCCGGGCCGCCCAGCTGGGTCAGCGCCTTGTCCGTCTTTGTCTCCTCGGCCAGCGTCTCGTCGAGCAACTTGACCGCGTCCTTGTGGCCGAGCTGGGTCGCCCAGGCCTTCAGGGTGCCGTAGCGGGCCATCTCATAATGCTCGACCGCCTGGGCGGAGGCGACAAGGCCGGCGTCGAGCGCCGGGCTGTCGGCATAGTCCTCCATCACGGCCTTGCCCTCTTCGAGGATTCCGAGGATGGCGTCGCAGGTCTTGGCGCGGGGCGCCTTGCCGATCAGCTCGAAGACCTCGCTCAGGCGCTCGACCTGACCTTCGGTCTCGGTCTTGTGGGTCTCGAAGGCTTTCTTCAGCTCGGGCGACTTCGCCGCCTTCGCCATCTTCGGCAGCGCCTTCAGGATCTGCTTTTCGGCGTAGTAGACGTCCTTGAGCATGTCGTGAAACAGCTCGTCGAGGGGCTTGGGGGTCGCGGCCATGGATGTTCTCCGGGTTAGTGGCATCGCTCGCCAAACGAGGGTCGGCCTCATCGGTTCCACCCGGCTAAGACCTTTATTTCTGGAACTTATTTGAGCAGGCAGCCGTTCTGTCCGGCATCAGCGGCCATCGCCGCAAGCCTTTGGAGAACGACCATGAAGAAGCTGCTTCTCGCCACGATGATCGCCTCTGTGACGTCGTTTGGAGCGCTCGCCCAGACGTCGACGACCTCGCCGATGCCGGCCCCTAAGGCTGGGACCGACACCAATGCGCCGCTGCCTGGCGCCAACAGCTTCACCGAGGGCCAGGCCAAGAGCCGCCTCGAGGCGAATGGCTATTCCAACGTCACCGATCTGAAGAAGGACGAGAACGGAGTCTGGAAGGGCTCGGCCATGAACGCTGGGGCCAAGGTCAACGTCTCCGTCGATTATCGCGGCAACATCGTCCGCAACTGACCCTTCGCTTTCGTAACCCGTCCCGGAGAGACCCAATGACCCGTACCATCACCCGTTCCTACGACAGCTATGAGACCGCTGCCGCCGTCGTCGAGCAGCTCGAAGTGGCCGGCATCGCAGCCGACGACATCAGCGTCGTCGGTCGCGACGAGCGCGCCAAGGACAGCAACGCCGCCGAAGGCGCCGGCATCGGCGCAGGCATCGGCGGCGCAGCAGGCCTGCTCGCCGGCCTCGGCATGCTGGCGATTCCGGGCGTCGGGCCTGTCGTTGCGGCAGGCTGGCTGGCCGCGACCGCGGCTGGCGCGGTGGCCGGTGCCGCCGCCGGCGGCCTGGTCGGCTCCTTCACGAGCGCCGGCGTCAGCGAAGAAGACGCGCACTACCACGCCGAGACCGTCCGTCGCGGCGGCACCGTCGTCTCCGTGAAGGCGGCCGACGCTCATGCCGCAACCGCCGAGGCGATCATGGACGGCGCCACACCGATCGATCGCGACACGCGCATGGCCCAGTACCGCGAGGAAGGCTGGAAGGGCTTCGACGAGAAGGCCGAGCCCTACAAGGCTCCCGCCTCCGTCATCTGATCGAGACGACGGGTCGTAGGCCAACGCCAACGACGATCGCTCAGACAGCCTCCGGGGTTCGCCCCGGAGGCTTTTTGATGCAGGCCACGCAGTTCGGCTGGAGCAGGAGCCGAGCCGGCACACCACCTTGCATCGATCGAAACCGCCGATACCCTGTCGCATGCCGGGACGGCACGAGAGCAGGCTCGTGCCGAGACGGGCGATGACGGGCCGATCCGACAATGACGATCGATGAAGCAGCCTATTTCGACCGCTTGAGGGCGCTGCAGAGCGCGGCATGGCCCGAAGGCGTGCCACGCCAGCCGCATTTTCCTCTGGGCGAGATCGCAGTCAGCGACCATCTGCGGGAATGGGCGCGGCGGCAGCCCGACAAGCCGGCCTGCATCTTCTATGGCCGAGAGGTCAGCTATGCCGAGCTCGACAATCTGAGCGATCGTTTCGCGGCGCTGCTGCATGCGCGCGGCCTGCGCTCCGGCGACCGGATCGCCGTGTTCCTGCCGAATTGCCCGCAATTCATGCTCGCCTTTTTCGCGATCCTGAAGCTCGGTTGCGTGCATGTGCCGGTCAATCCGCTCTTTCGTGAGGCCGAGCTCGCCTATGAACTCAACGACACCGGGGCAAGGGTCATCGTCTGCCTGGACAGCCTGATGCCCCTGCTGCGTCAGGTGCGCGACCAGACGTCAGTCGAGACCGTCTTCGTGACGAGCTTCGCCGAGATGCTGCCGGCGATGCCGACCATGCCCGTGCCGCAGGCCCTGCTTCAGCCGAAGATTGCCTGCGACGATGCGATCGAACTGCTGCCGGCCCTGGCGCAGGTCACGACGCCCGCGCCCGTGATTGCGGTCGATCTCGATGCCGTCGCGGCGCTGAACTACACTGGCGGCACCACCGGCATGCCCAAGGGCTGCATCCATACCCAGCGCGACATGCTCTACACCGCCGGCACCAGCCTGGCGGCGAGCTTCGAGTTGTCTCCCGATGACGTCGTGGTCAATTTCGTGCCGATCTTCTGGATCGCCGGCGAGGATACCGGGTTGCTGTTCCCGATGGTGGCGGGCGCGACCGTCGTGCTGATGGCGCGCTGGGACGCGGTCGGCTTCATGACCGCGGTGGAACACTACGAGGCGAGCTTCGCCTATCTGCTCGTCGACAACACCGTCGAGATCCTGGAGCACCCGGCGTCCGCATCCTTCGACCTGACATCGCTTCGGAAAGTCCGTGTCTCCTCCTTCGTCAAGAAGCTCAACCCGGATTTCCGGGCACGCTGGCGCGCCTTGACCGGCGCCGGAATGATCGAGGCCGCCTGGGGCATGACCGAAACGCACACGATGGACACCTTCACCATCGGGATGCAGGGCGACGATTTCGACCTGTTGTCGCAGCCGGTCTTCGTCGGGCTGCCGGTGCCGGGCACGGACTTCAAGATCTGCGATTTCGACAGCGGCGCGCTGATGCCGCTCGGCGAAACCGGCGAGATCTGCGTGCGTACGCCGTCACTGTTCAAGGGTTACTGGAACAGGCCGGAGGCCAGCACCGAGGCGATTCGCGGCGGCTTCCTGCACACCGGCGATATCGGCGTCATCGACGAAGAGGGCTATCTGCACTTCCTCGGCCGCCGCAAGGAGATGCTGAAGGTCAAGGGCATGAGCGTATTCCCGGCCGAGATCGAGGCGATGCTCGGGCAGCATCCCGGCATCGCGGGATCTGGCGTGATCGGGCGCGAGGACCCCGAGCGCGGGCAGGTCCCGGTCGCCTTCATCGCGCTCGCCGAGGATGCAGCGGGGCTGGATGCGGCGGGGCTCGCGGCCTGGTGCCGCGAGCGGATGGCGGCCTACAAGGTGCCGGAGATACGCATCGTGCAGGCCCTGCCGATGACCGCGACCGGCAAGGTCAAGAAGGAAGAGTTGCGGGCGCTCTTGTGATCAGGGCCGTTCGCCGCGCGCGATGCGCTGGTCGATCTCGGCCAGCACCGGCGCCAGATCGGCGACGCCGTCGATGACGTAATGCGCCCCGGCAGCCTCGAGCTTGCCCGCAGCGATCTGGCGACGGGCCGCGAAGTCTTCCGGCGAGAGTGCGAGCGTGTCGGGCAGGGACAGGCCGAAGACGTTGCCGGTCACCGCCACGCCGATCGTCCAGGCGCCGCCATTGACGCCTTCGCCGATGCCGACCTCGGTGTCGTCGACCTTCACCGCGCGCCAAGCCGGATAGACCTCGAGCTCGGTCAGGACGCGCCACATCAGGAACGGCGTCGGCCGGCCGTCGGGCGCATCGCCGGTGCAGGCCATCGCATCGGCGACGAAGCCCTGCTCCTGCGCGCGCGGCGTGACCTGCGCCATGATCTCCCGAGTATAGCCGGTGGTGCTGCCGATGCGGACGCCGTCAGCGCGCAGGCGGGCGGCGGTCTCGGCGGCACCGGGGATGAGATCCGAGAAAGCCGCCGCGACGGCGAGGTTCTTGGGCACGAAGACGTCGTAGACCGCATCGATGTCCGCATCGGTCGGTGGCCTGCCGCGCACCCGCTGCCATTCGGCGGCGATGCGCGGCATGGCGAAGAGCGCCGCGACATGCGGGCGCTTGGCCATGCCCATGGGAATGCGAGCCTCGTCGATGGTGACCGTGACGCCGAACTCACCGAAGGCCTCGACGAAGGCCCCCATCGGCGCGAGCGAACCGTGATCGACGACGGTTCCGGCCCAGTCGAACACCACGGCCCTGATCTGCTTCAGCGTCATGATCTCAATCCACATGTTGGCAACCCGACCGCCCACAATAGCGGCAGGCGGTGACGATCCCGCGACGAAACCGGTCGCCCGTCCGGCTCCAGCCCAGATGCATGAAGAACGCCACTCTGATCGGTGCTGGAGTATCCCTGACTTCATCAAGAGATTGAAGCCCCAGGGAAATGGAAGTCCAGGAGGTGCGAGCGTTCAAGCCGCGCATCTCCGCAAGGTGCTGTTGCGTCACATCGCGATCACCCACTAGGTTGAGCTGTTCTGAAGGCGAGCCGGGACGACGAGCGGCAGCGTCACGGGCGCGACCATACGGCGCGGACAAGACCAAACAGGGAGCCGACCATGACATTCTTCAGATCGACGCTGGCCGCGATGGCTTCGCTCGTTGCGCTCTTGATGCTGGCGGCCCCAGCCTCGTCGCAACAGCGCAATCTCGGGCCGCCGACCGGCTCGGTCCGGATCCAGCAGCTCCAGGTCGCTTTCATCGGCTCCGGCGCAATCGGCGGTGGAACCCTGAAATTCGGCGGCCGCAGCTATGGCATCACCGTCGGCGGGCTGGGCGTCGGCGGCATCGGCGCCTCGAAGCTGACCGCGACCGGCACGGTCTATGGTCTGACGCAGGTCGAGGATTTCGCCGGCGCCTATGTCCAGCTCCGGGAAGGCTGGGCGGTCGGCGAGCAGGGCCGAGGACGGCTGTGGCTGCGCAACACCAAGGGCGTCACCATCCGTGTCGCCACGCGGCGCCAGGGCCTGCAATTCTCGCTGGGGGCGGACGGCGTCCTGATCGGCTTCAAATAAGGCCTCAGCCCACGCATCGGTTCCTGCACCGGCCCGGACGATTTCGGGGCCGCGCAAGATCCACTCGTCCGATCTACGCCCCGCGACGATGGCTGCGGTGCGGCGCTAACGCCGTGACGAGCTGGGTTCCAAGAGATTTTTGGAGCGGGCGATCGGGATCGAACCGACGACATTCAGCTTGGGAAGCGGTATTAACTGCTTGATTTGTTTAGCCTACGTTCCCCTCTTGAATGAAAAGGAACGCCGATGACATCACAATTCTATCGAGTCCTCCTTGGGCGAAAAGAGGTTAGCGAGCCCTACTTTACCTGGATCGGCTGGAGCTCGTCTCGCCAGCATGCGGATGAAGCGGCACACGATGCTATGCGCTCCGCATTGCGGTTCGCTACCGGGCGGAAAGATCCGGCCACAGTCTTATGGGAATCGCAGATAGAGACTAAACAAATTACTCCAATGGATGACGAATATCATGATTTCGCGGAACCTGGCAAAATCAAATGGCTTATCGGAATAGCTATGGAAAACCAGATTGAAAAAATATCTCGAGATAGGTTTAAAGCCATTCATGCTGAAGATGTTAATGAAATCGCCAAAAATATAGTTCTAGGAGATATTTCCGTAGGATCTGTACCACCAGAATCTACAATCGTGGTTACAACCCTCAATGAGGATGTATTTTCGTTGGAAATTTCACTATCTGCGTATGCGTTCCACAAAGAAAAAATATTCAATTTAGAATTAGAGAGCTGCACTTTATTTGCACTGATGACTCTTAGTTCTGTTTTTAAAATTGGCAACCGCGATAGCCCGGGCACACACACCTTTGCAATTGAGCCTCCTGAATCATCCGTAATGAGGGCCGCTCGGGCAATGGACACTCAGGATAATATTAAACGCGCTGCCGACTTTTTTAGAAGATGGGGGGCCGAAGATGCCGCAGATGGCCTGGAAAGCCGTCGACGCGACAGCAGGGATTAGAATCTCGACCGTACTACAAAAGGGTTGGGGATCCGGATCGCCGGGCGTTTACATTTCGTCGTCGAACGCCGCTATCCGATCGACTCGACTCCACATGGCGATTGCCGGACAATGTAAATGCATCGATTCGGGCCGGTCCACCCCGATGCTTGGCCTGCCGTTCGAACCGGTCAGAACGGTCGCAGGAACTACGGAGAAAGTTCCTTGGTCGTGCCGTGACGCCCGCCCCTCTTGAGGGGGCTATCCACCGCGCTGCGGGGGCGGAGAACGTCGGCGAGCGGAAACGCTCCTCCTTTAGCAACGTTCTCGGGTACTTGCATGTCCAAGTCTTCAATTCGCCGGTCAGTCGGCACGAGCGCCGATGGGCGTCTAATCTGGGAACTCGGGCAGACCACTGCGGCGCACGTCAATCGGGTCCGGACCGGCGAGGAAGCGATGTCAGAGGACGCCTGGATCCGTTCGCAAGTCGGCCGGAAAGCCATTCTGGCGCAGTCGACCGCCATCGCCGAGGCCATCGAGCGGG
This sequence comes from Allobosea vaviloviae, assembly GCF_001298265.1. Taxonomy (GTDB): domain Bacteria; phylum Pseudomonadota; class Alphaproteobacteria; order Rhizobiales; family Beijerinckiaceae; genus Allobosea; species Allobosea vaviloviae_B. The sequence continues at coordinate 8,780 of NZ_LGSZ01000068.1, forward strand.
CAGGCGGGACATCCTTTCGGCAGACGACCCCGCTCGTCGAGATGGACCTTGTGACACTTACCGAGCGCCCGGTCCCGCAGGGCTTCCGGAACAACAACGTCATTCCGTCCGTCATGGTCTCCAACACACGCCAGCTGCGCCATGAGCTAGACGCCTTCGTCTCCGAGCATCGTGTGTCGGGTACGACTGTGGTGCTGGGTTGCGATCTGCATCGGATCGAGGCGCTTGACGGTGTCATCGAGCGAATGGCGCGCGACTCCTCGAGGATCGGGGACCACCTCGCCCGAAAGTTCAAAGTCGACCTCTTCTTCGCCAACACAGAGCTGACGGCGCGTCGGGACGCTGAAGGGACGCTGCTGTTCCACGTCCACTGCCACCTCCTCATCGCTCATCCCTGGCTTCCGCTGGCGAGCTTCACGACCATGGTCGAGCACATCAAGCAGCGGGTGCCGGCTCACTACGCTCGCGTCGAGCCTTTCCAAGCTGGCTCCTCTGCCCAGTCGCTCGTCCGCTACTGCATCACGCCCGAACTGTTCAAAAACGTCAGGATGACTGACCAAGAGGTGCTCGGCCTTTCTGAGGCCGTGCATGGCAAGAAAATGTACCGGCCCATGGGCGCCTTCAAGACTTGGCGGCAACAGTTCCGACCCGTCAGGAATAAGATCTTCGTCGCACCCCATCCAGGGGATGCGGATCGGTTCTATACCGACGGCACTGGCGCCACGAGAGAGCGCCCGCGGCGGCCACCGGTCATCACCGATATCGGACGAGGCTATCGGAAAGACACGCTGGCCGTGCTCTCCGACGCCAGGCGCGCGGCTCGCGCCTACGAGACTCAGATCGGTAGGATGGCTCCCGAAAGCAGGCCGCGCATTCTGCTCGATGCTGCGCGGGGGCTCCTGGGTGCCAACGCGTTCAACGAACTCGTCCGGAAGGCTGTTCGCTCGCACTATCGATCTGGGTTCATCAGCAGCAGACGAGGCCGGCGGCTGGCCATTTTCCGCGCAGTTCTCGCACTGGTTCACGCCTACGCGATCGCCAAGCCTCGCCGTCGGACCACCAAGACGGCGGAGAAGGTCGTCCATATCAAGGACGATGATGGGCCTGGCGCTAACCTTCGCTATCCCGCATCGTCGCCTAAGCCGGTCAGGTTCGAGCCGCAGAAACTGATCGGCTCCGACCTCGTTATCCACCACTCTGCGGCCGCCCCGCGAGGAACCCGTCGCATGTCTCCCGCCATCCTGGTGGCGTTTCGGTCTGACTGCAGTCCTGTGGGGCTATTGATGAAACGTGGACTGGTGCCCCAGCACCTGAGGGCAATGTCGCTGTGGAACGCTAGGTGCTCGCCCGAGGAGCGGGTGGCCTTGGCGCCCGGCCTTATGACCAAGCCGATCCTGATCGACAGCCATCGCGTTGGCACCATGGTCAACGGGGGCTGGGCGGCCACGGACGGCCCGACCTATCGTTCGGAATGCATCGGCGGGAAGGTTTTCATCTTTGACGTTGAGGCAGAAAACGAACGTGCTGCGCGAGCGCGGGCTGGGATGCCCAAAGGACTTATGCCGCACATCTACACGACAACTGCGCGCACAGGGCAGACCTCGCAAAAGCGACCTCCGCCGAACAGTATAACTGGCCAGCGCGTCCGGCCCGCATCCTCTCCGCAGTCGAAGGCAGCATAACCGTAGAGTCGTAAGGGCGGCAGGAACCGCTGAAAGACACTGGTTGACTCGCATTTTACCGACGCCCAATCTGATAGCAGGCAGACCGGGAGGTCCTAGGTGCCGGTCCGTCCTCACCTGCTATCGCGAGATACGACGCGCCGGATAACGCGCCGGTACACGCTTGCGGCAATGGCCGTTGCGACCATGAGCGCGCACCCAACGATACTGAGGGCGGCACAGCCGTTTCGGTTCGGTCTGACGCCGGTCTTCTTGAACTCTGATCTCGATCTGCTCGAAGCGCTTCAGAAATATCTCAGCGCTGCAATGGGGACCGAGGTGCAACTTGTCCTCAAGCGGACATATCAGGAGATCACGTCGCAACTTCTGTCCGGGCTTCTCGACGCCGCTTGGATCTGCGGATTCCCATTCATCGCATACCGCCGCGAGTTGGAACTCGTGGCCGTGCCGATATGGCGCGGTAAGACAACATATCAGAGCTACCTGATCGTATCCGAAGGGCGGGAGGCATCCACGATCACCGACCTGCGCGGTGACATCCATGCTTTCTCCGATCCGGACTCGAACTCCGGCTACCTCGTGACGCGTGCTCTCCTGGCCGAGAACGGAGTCAAGCCTCAGGACTTCTTCCAGCGAACGTTCTTTACCTATGGCCATCGCAACGTCGTATCACGAGGACGATGGCTCGGCGCTGGACAAGATCCGCCTGGTGCTCCGATGAACCTTGGCAGGCGCCGGCTCGTCCTCGCCGCCGCAGCACTCACCCTCATCATCGCAGCGGCATCCGGGATCTTCGTCGCCACACGACGAGGCGTGCCGTCGTCGCCGGTCCTGTCCGGGCTGGCATTCCAAACCGCCGACGGACGTGAGCTGATGGGGGCGGCGTTCCAGGGCCGCTTCGTCCTGTTGAACGTCTGGGCGACATGGTGCCCGCCCTGCGTCAAGGATATGCCCTCGCTTGACCGGCTTCAGGCAATGAAGGGCGACAGTTCGTTCGAGGTCGTGGCGCTGTCGATCGATCGACAGGGACTGGAAGTCGTCGCGCCTTTCTTCAAGCGGATGGGCCTCTCCAACCTCGCGATCTATCTTGATCGCGAGGCCCGGAGCATGCCGGCGCTGAGGATCACCGGACTGCCCACCACCGTCCTCATCGATCCGTCCGGGCGCGAAGTCGCCCGCTGGCCAGGTGCGCGGGAATGGGACGAGCGCTCGACAGTGTCGGAGATCGAAGAGCATATCGCCAAGGCCGGAAAGTCGACGCGATGACCACAGTACGTGTGAGCGGGAACGGTCAACAGAGCGCGAGCGGGCCGCATCGCAATTGCTCATCTCCTCTCGGCTGGGCTAATCATGCAGTCATGATGTCAACCGGCAGATTACGGGATACGGGGCGAGGCCTTCTGGTCGCCGCCTGCGGTCTCGTGCTCATGTTCCAGCTGATGGCCAGCGCGCTTGCGGGGAGCACGCATCTCGCCGTCAAGTTCGACGCAGGCGAGATATCGCTCGCCGAGATCTGCGGTACCGCCCTGGATTCGCAGCGTGATCGGACGGCGCATGTCGAAGGCGTCAACACGTGCTGCGTTTGGGCGAAGTCGGTCGCTCTCGCGCCGTTGACGCCTCCGGCACCGGCCTCTCTGCTCCCCGAACGCGCCGAACCCGCTGCGACCATCTTCGTCCAGGGTGTGCAGGCCTCTCTCACGTCCAGTCCGCAAGGGCCGCCACAGGCCACGGGACCACCGCGCCGCAGCTGAAGGGCGAGCCTTCCCTGCGGCCCGCGGCATCGTTGCGCGCAAGCCCTTCACGGCAGATCCGAGACGCCGGCCGTGAGCGAGAACGCATCGCCCATGCGAGGCCGTGCGACATGACAATCCTGTTTTCGAGGCCCGAGATTGATCGGACCAGTGTTCAGATCCAGACGGCTCGCACTGTCGCTCGTCGCCATGACGCTTGCGGCAGCCCTCTCCTATGCCGTCGTCGCCGATAGGACGCCGCGACCGCGCAACGCCGACGCGCTCATGTTCCAGCGGCTCGACGGCAGCGCCGCCGGCCTCGCGAGCTTTCGAGGCCAGGCCGTTCTTCTGACCGTCTGGGCGACGTGGTGCTGGTCCTGTCGCGAGGAGATGCCTGCGCTTGCGAGGCTCCATCGCAGCCTGGACGGTCGGCCTCCTGCCGTGATCGCGCTCTCCGTCGATCGCGACGGCGCCGAAGTCGTCGAGCCGCTCCTGGACCAGTTGAACATCGCGGACCTGCCGGTCTACCTCGACCCGACGGGCGCGTCGGTGGGCCAGCTCTCAATCTCCGGGCTGCCCACCACGATCCTTTTTGGCCCCGACGGCTCCGAACGGGGGCGCTGGTTCGGCGTGCGAGCCTGGGACGAGAAGCCGATGATCGACGAGATCGCGGCCCTTCTCGCCCGCGCCCCGCAAGGGGGCGCACGCTGATGGACATCGCCGGCATCGGCATCTGGGCGGCGCTCGCGGCCGGCGCAGTCTCGTTCCTGTCGCCTTGCGTCCTGCCGCTCGTCCCTGGCTACGTCTCGTATATCGCAACCGGCGCGGCCGGCGGCCTGCCTTCGCGATCCTCGTCGCGGCTCAACGCCCTCGTGATGAGCGTCTGGTTCGTGCTCGGCTTCTCGACAGTCTTCGTGCTGCTCGGCGCAGGCGCGAGCGCGCTCAGCCACCTCCTTCTCGCCTATCGCTACGAAGCCGGTATCCTCGGCGGCGCGATCATCTTCATCTTTGGCGTCTTCACGACGGGGCTGGTGCGCTTTGCCTGGCTCGAACGCGAGCTTCGCCTGCATGTGCCGATCGAAGGCGGACGGCCCATGGGAGCCTATCTCCTCGGTCTTGCCTTCGCCTTCGGCTGGACGCCCTGCATCGGCCCGGTTCTGGGCGCCATCCTGACCGTCAGCGCGACGTCGACCTCGGCATCGAGCGGCGTCGCTCTGCTGAGCGTCTACTCGCTCGGGCTCGCGATCCCCTTCCTCCTGACGGCGCTGTTCGCCGACGGCATGACGGCGAGGCTGCGCCGACTGCGCGGCGTCGGTCGCAGCCTGCAGATCGTGGCGGGCGGCATCATGATCCTGATGGGCCTCGCCATGATGTCGGGCCAGCTCTCGACCATGGCGTTCTGGCTTCTCGAAACCTTCCCCTTCCTCGCGAAAATCGGATGAAAGGCTCGCTTTCCCACATGACCAACGATGCTACCGCCGCCAGCGGACACGACCGCTGGCTCTATCTCTTCGTCGCCTGGATCATCGCAGTCGCAGCGAGCCTGGCCGCGCTCTTCATCGGCGAGGTCGTCGGCCAGGCTCCCTGCAGCCTGTGCTGGCATCAGCGCGCCTTCATGTTCCCGCTCGCGGTCTTGCTCGCCGTGGCCAGCTTCCGGGGCGACACAGGAATATGGTGCTATGGTCTTCCCCTGGCCGCCATCGGCATGGCGATCGCGGCGTTCCACAGCCTCCTCTACGCCGGCCTGATCCCTGAAGGCATTCAACCCTGCTCGCAGGGACCCTCCTGTGCCAGCGCCGACATGACGATCCTGGGCATGCTGCCCCTGCCTTACCTGTCTCTCGCGGCCTTCGCCGCGATCGCCATCGCGCTCATCGGCTCCAGAACAAAGGCCGCGTCATTAACCGCCGTGTGATCGTTGTCCTCACCGGCGTCTCGCCCTCGCGATTTTCTCCGGCGCCACCCTCTTCCATAGGGACGAACAGACCAAACGCGCTCAAGCCGTTGCGGCCTCGCGCGCCGAGGCGCTGGTCCGCGATCATTCGCCCGTCATCGGCCCTGCGAGTGCTCCGGTCACAATCGTCGAGTTCTTCGATCCGTCCTGCGAGGCCTGCCGCGCCTTCTATCCGCCGCTCAAGCAGATCCTGGCCCTGTTCCCGAACGATGCGCGGCTGGTGATCCGGTACGCGGCGTTCCACGAGGGGTCGGACGCCGCGGTCAAGATCCTCGAAGCGGCTCGGCTTCAGGGCAAGTTCGAGCCCGTCCTCGCAGCGCTTCTGGAGTTCCAGCCGGAATGGGCCGACCACGACAAGCCCGACCTCGAGAAGGCCTGGGCGCGGGCGAAGGACGCCGGTCTCGACATCGAGATGGGCAAGCGCGACGTGGCCCGGCCGGAATTCCAGACGACCCTCGACATGGACGGCGCAGATGCAAAAGCGCTCGAGGTGAGCAGAACGCCGACCTTCTTCGTGAACGGGCAGCCCCTCACAGAATTCGGTCCGCGCCCACTTTACGAGTTAGTCAAGCGCGAGGTCGAAAAGGCGCGCAAATAGGCCGTCGGCCTATTGGCTCGACGAGTGGCCGCAGCCGGCGCTCGTCGAGCCGCGATCTCACAATTCACTCAATGCTTGTTATGCGATCCATGGTTGCCCGGTCCTGCGGGCGTACCGGCATAGCCGCGCAGAAGATCGTATTGGGCGATCTGCACCTTGGAAAGGACGGCCGCGGTCTCGATATGGGCGGCGAGATGGACGGCCCTCAGTGCCCCCTGCGTGACGCCGATCCGTTCTGTCAGCGTCCGCAGTCGCTGGGCGTCGATCGTCCGCGCAACGAAGCCTGCGTCCAGTTCGCGCTCAAGGCCGAGTAGGTCTTGTCCGACCGCCTTCGCCTCTGCGCTCATCCGGGTCATGATCGCCTTTAGCGCCTGCCGTTGCTCGTCTGACAGCTTGAGCGGCTCGGCCAGTTCGAGGCCATGCATGGGTCCGGGATATCGGTTGAGCTCGGCAGCCTTTGCGAGCCCCATTCCGCGTCCTTGAGTTAGCTCATCGATATCCTTGGCCGACAGCGCCTTGATCTCCCGGCCCTGCTCGCCGGCATAGGGGCTGGGCATCTGCGCTTTTGCCGGCCAGGCCGGCGCGACGCTTGCCGAAATCAGGACGAGCGCGGCTGTGTAGGCGATATGGGCCATAGGGGGTTCTCCTTTGAACCCAACCTGCCAGAGACCCGCATCGCCCTGACATGATCGCGATCATGTCAGGGCGATGCGGCCTGCCTTCCGTTCGATCGCGCCCTCGGATTCGAGCCGCGCCAGCGTCCGGTAGAAGGCTTCGGGCGTCAGGCCGATCGCACTAGCGATCTCCCGCAGCGAGCCGCCGAAAGCGACGGTGCGCCCGTCGTCGCCGGCTTCCGCAACAAGGAAGGCGAGCACCCGCTCGCGCGCCGAGCGGATGTCGCGCAGCGTCAACCGCGAGCGCAGCATCATCACCTGCCGGGCGAGATCGGCAGTCAGGTCGAACCGCGCCGGCGCATCGTCGTTCAGCCGGGCGAGGCAGGCGGCCCTGGGAAAACACGCGACCATGGCGTCGCTGAGCGCAATGGCGTCGCAATGGTAGCGCGCGGCGAAAAGCGAGGCCTCGGCGAAGCGCTCTCCCGGCCCTGCCGTGAACAACGCCGTCTCGCGGCCATCGGCGCCGAAGCGCATGAGCCTGACGCGTCCCGTACGCACTTCGAAGAAACCGCGCGTTTCGTCGCCGGCCGCAAACAGCGTCTCGCCGGCGGCAAGGCGCCGGATGGCCGGATCGATCTCGTCGTGCAAGCCCATCGGCTAGCCCGTGCGGCCGGGGTTGGGCCAGGCCGGATGCTCCCGGTCGATCACGAAGGCATGGCGATGCCGTCGGCCCGCTCCAGCCAGATGCGGGTGATCGGGCGCCAGAGCGAGATGCTCATGCTCGATCTCGTCGGGATCGCTCGCCGGCCAGACACGAAAGGCGATCGTCAGCGCCAGCGCGGCGATACCGGCCATCACCGCGAAGGTCGCGGGCAGGCCGAGCGTCGCGCCGAGCCAGCCGGCGGCCGGGTAAGTGACCAGCCAGCAGGCATGCGACAGCGCGAACTGGGCGGCGAAAAGAGCGGGCCGGTCTTCCGCATGGGCCGAGCGCCGCAGCAGGCGCCCCGATGGGGTCTGGGTCAGGCTGTAGGCGAAGCCGAGCGCAAACCAGAGCAACAACAGAATGGGAAAGCCCGGAACGAGGGTGCCGAGTAGAAGAAGCGCCGGCAAGGCGGCCCCGGCCGCGAGCATCAGTCTGCGATCGTCGAGCCGGTCGAGCAGGCTCGGCAGCGCGAAGGCAGCCGTCATCGAGCCGGCGCCGAACAGCGCCAGGGCGAGCGCGGTCGCCTGCTGCGTCATGCCATAGGTCGCCTGCACGAGGACGACGGTGTTGACGATGACCATGGAGCCCGCCGCCGAGACGGCCAGGCTCAGCGCCAGCAGGCCGCGCAGGCGCGGCGTCGCCAAGTAGATCCGCAGGCCCCGCGTCGTGCGCTCGTAGATGCCGCGGGGCTCTCCGGGCTTCGGGCTCGGCAGGGCTACCGACACGACAAGCGCAGCCGACGCAAGGAAGCCAATCACCGTGCCGGCGAAGAGGTTGTGGAAGCTGATCACGGTCAGCAGCAGCGCCGCCAGCGCCGGGCTCAGCAGGCTCTCCAAGTCATAGGCCAGCCGCGACAGCGACAGCGCCTGCGTATAGTCCTTCTCGTCCGGCAGGATGTCGGGGATCGTCGCCTGGAAGGTCGGCGTGAACGCGGCCGAGGCCGACTGCAGCACGAAGATCAGGACGTAAACCTGCCAAATCTCCGAGACGAAAGGCAGCAGCAGAGCCACCGCCGCGCGAACGAGATCGAGCCCGACCAGCATGGCTCGACGCGGCAGACGCTCCGCGAAGGCCGAGGCGATCGGCGCGACGCCGACATAGGCGATCATCTTGATCGCGAGCGCCGTGCCCAGCACGATGCCCGCGTTCGCGCCGGCGAGGTCATAGGCGAGCAGGCCGAGCGCCACGGTGGCGAGACCCGTGCCGATCAGGGCGATGACCTGCGCGAGGAAAAGGTGGCGATAGGTCCGGTTGCCGAGGATGGCCAGCATGGGCTTGGTCCTAAAGGTATCTCGCAATGGCCTTGAAGGCTTCGACGACCTCGCGCTGCTCGCGCGGCAGCGAGCCTGCGACCTCGTCGAGGCAGTGGTCGAGATGGTCCTGGATCAGCGTCTTCTTAGCCTGTCCGATCGCGCTCTCGACCGCCTGCAGCTGCTGGGCGATGTCAAGGCAGGGGCGCCCGGCTTCGATCATCTCGATGACCTTGCGCAGATGACCGTCGGCTCGCTTCAGCCGCTTTACGATGGCAGGGTGAGTTTCGTGAATGTGAGGCTCTGACATGACTTCCCGTATCCCCCCGGGTAGGATGCGTCAATGAAGACTGCGATTCGCCGATCCCGGGGGCTCGGTCCAACTCTCGCCAAGAATGAAGGCTCTACCACCTGCCCATGTCGCGACGCAGCCTCAGAGCCGGGTTCAGCCTCGTCATCGCCTTCGCGATGGCGCTCGGCGTGCTGCTCACGTCGGTTCACATGGCTGCGGGCCATAATGCCTTCGCAACCGCGCAGGCCGAAGCCGTCCGCCATGCCGAGCTCGCCGCGACGATCGCCGAGCACGGTCACTCGCATGACGAGGGCGAGCCGTCAGAGCAGATACCGGGCCATGCCCACGGCCATAACGCGGCCGATCACCTGCATGAAACCGCCGACACGCTCAGCGTCCTCGCGCTCGTAACGCCGGGCTTCGCGCGCACCAGCCTGACGCACGACCCGTTCATGGCCGATCCCGGCCATCCTAACGGGCTGGAGCGTCCCCCGAGAACCGTCGTCGCAGCATGAGTGCGGCCGTCTCGGCGGCCATCCATCACCGACGAACCATTGGAACTTCCATGCAACGACCTTCCATCGGAGGGCGGTGCGGGCTGCGTCTTGCAGCCTCGCACGCATCGCTGCCTCTTATCCTGCTCCTGGCGAGCTTAGCGCCCGCCATCGCCCACGGCGTCGCCGAAGGCGACAAGGGCTACATCCAGGAGATCAGCGGCATCAACCTGATGCCCTTCGTCTATCTGGGCGCCAAGCACATGATGACGGGCTACGACCACCTCCTCTTCCTCTTCGGGGTGGTCTTCTTCCTCTACCGGATGAAGCACGTCGCCATCTATGTCAGCCTGTTCGCGCTCGGGCACTCCACCACGATGCTGCTCGGCGTCTATCTCAACATCGGCATGAACGCCTATGTCATCGACGCCATCATCGGCCTCTCGGTGGTCTACAAGGCGCTCGACAACATGGGCGCCTACCAGCGCTGGTTCGGCGTTCAGCCGAACACCAAGGCCGCGACGCTGATCTTCGGCCTGTTCCATGGCTTCGGCCTCTCGACCAAGATCCTCGACTACAACGTCGCACCGGACGGCCTCGTGCCCAACCTGCTGGCGTTCAATGTCGGCGTCGAGATCGGCCAAATCCTGGCCCTGACCGCGATCCTGATCGCGATGGGCTTCTGGCGGCGCACGCCGAGCTTCCTGCGCCATGCCTATACCGCCAACACCATCATGATGACCGCCGGGTTCGTGCTGATCGGCTATCAGCTCACCGGCCTTTTCGTCTCCCCGATCTGAAAGGCACCCACACAATGTACAACTCCGACATCCCGACCCGCGCCGAACTGCCGACCTCAGCGCAGCTCCTGCGCTCGACGGCTATCGCTATCGTCGCGGCCGCCGGCATCCTCGTTACGATCGTCCTGCCGGCCGAGTACGCCATCGACCCGACCGGCATCGGCCGTATGCTGAAGCTGACCGAGATGGGCGAGATTAAGACCCAGCTCGCTGCGGAAGCCGAGGCAGACCGCCTGAAGGACAGTTCGACCACGCCGGCTCAGCCGGCCCCAGCGACGCCTTCACCGGACCAGCGCTCTAGCCTGCTGACCACGCTGGCGGGGCTGTTCGCCTCGACCGCGCAAGCCGGCGAGAGGATCGATCTCGCCCAGGCGGAGAAGACAGACGAGACGGTGATCACGCTGGAGCCGACCAAGGGCGTCGAATACAAGCTGACCATGGTCAAGGGCGCGCAGGTCACGTTCGACTGGAGCGTCAAGGACGGCGTCGTGAACTACGACATGCACGGCACGCCCGGACCGGGCGCGAAGGAGAAGAGCTACAAGACCGGCCGCGCGGTCGCGGGTGACACCGGCGTGCTGACGGCCGAGTTCGACGGCGGCCATGGCTGGTTCTGGCGCAACCGCGGGACGAAGCCCGTCATCATCATCCTGCGTACCAAAGGCGCCTATGCCGAGATCAAGCGCATGAGCTGAGCCTTGCCTCGTGCCGGTGAGGGCGAGCGATCGCCCTCACACAACCGGGTATGATCGCTCCGGACCGGCAGCCGCGAAAAAACCCATGGCGGGAGCCGTGGATGGCAGAGCCTCGGGAACGACCATCTTGATCTCTTTGGACAGCGCGATCCCGCGCAGGGACAGCGCTACCAGTTGATGAGCCGCAATCTCGTCCGAAACGGCCGACCTCATCACGACGGAAGCCCCGCGACCGGCGCGAACGGCGCGCTTGACAGCCTCCGTGCTCCCTAAGCCGCTGATCGTCATCAATCGATCCGCCAGCGGTCCAAGCTGCTGACGCAGCAGCCGGCCTGTCCCTGTCCCAGGCTCACCACCCAGCAAGGGCTCTGTGAGCAACTCCTCGACCGTGAGCGCGTCAAGCCCGCCCCAGCGATGACCGGGTGCAACGATGATCACGAGCGGTTCGCATGCCCATGTCCGGGCCGAGAAGCCCTTTCGCTCGTCCCACCATTCGAGCACAGCAAGATCGGCTTCGCCGCGCCCCATGCGGTCGATCGCATCGGGATTGGGGCCAATCCAGGTTTCGACCGTGATGCCGGTCGTGGTCTGAAAATCCGCAATCGATGGCTGCAGCATGTAGATGCCGACATTACTCGAGGAGACAATGCGCAAACGACGATCGCTCAACAGGGCAGGTGCGCGCTCGGCTGTCTCGACGAGCGCACGCGCGATGGGCAGGAAACGCTCCCCTTCCGCCGTTGGTCTGGCCTCTCGGGTCTGGCGATCGAGCAGGGGAACGGCCAGTTCTTCTTCCAACTGGCGGATGTGATCGATGATCGTCGATGGCGCGAGTTCGAGCAGACGCGCAGCCGATCTCACCCCACGAGTCTCGACGATGGTGAGAAAGGTTCGCGCATGGACAAGATTCAGCATCGATCAGACATCGTCCAAAGAGCGGATCAACTATGAGGGTGGTTGACCGCACCGTCAGGAGTGACCCCGGCCAGAGCTTGAAGGATGCTATGCGCGGCCGATAGCTCGATCTGGCGCCGCGCCAGGGTCACCGCCGAGCCAAGGTGCGGCGTCAGGATCGTGCGGGTCTGCTGCGCGATTAGTCGAGGATGGATCGCAAGAGGTCGGTCGGGCCTGGCCCAATCCTCGCATTCGAAGACATCTGCAGCGTAGCCGCCCAGTCGGCCGCTCTCGAGAGCATCGGCGACGGCTTGCTCGTCGACGAGCGACCCACGGGCCGGATTGACCAGAAGAGCGCCCGGTTTCATCTGGGCGATGGTGGCGGCGTCCATCAGAAAGAGAGTGCTTGGGGTCAGCGGAAGTCCCAGGATCACGATGTCGGCCTGCGCCAGCAGAGCCGGCAGCGCCACCATCTCGATGGGCTGGGATATCTCGCGCTCCTGCGCGTCGCAGGCGATCAGCCGACAGTTGAAGCCCGACAAGCATCGCGCGATGGCCTGCCCCACCTGGCCAAACCCGACGAGCCCAACGGTTGAGCCCGATAGCCCAGTGCCGTAGAGCTGCGGCCGCCATCCTGCGAAGCCGTCATGCCGGATTCGCTCGTCGCCGATCCGGATATGGCGTCCAAGCGCGATAGTGAGCCCGACCGCCAGCTCTGCCGTCGGCACGGTCAGCAGGTCGGGAACGATGGTGACCCAGACGCCGCGCTCGGTCGCCGCCTCGACGTCGATGTTGTCATAGCCCTTCAACGCGGCGCCGATGATTCGCAGATCGGGGCATCGATCGAGAAAAGCGCCGTCGATGCAATCAGTCATGAACGCCATGAGAGCGGACGCGCCTTGGCAGCGCTCGATGAGCGACTCGCGCGGCCAAGGCTCGACCGCTTCGTTGGACAGAACACGCGCCGCGCCATCGAACGTCGCGCGGGTTTCGTCGAAGGTCCGGCTGGTCAGGACAGCCAGAGGCAAGGCGGCCGGTGGAGCGCTTGTCATTTTAGAGACCTCCGGAGAGACGCCCCGATGCTGTCGACGGCGACGACGCAGGCGAGTATCGAGAGCAGGATCGCTGACACCTGATCATAGTTCAGCAGGCGCAAGGCCGCGATCAGCTCGAACCCGATCCCGCCGGCTCCGACGATGCCAAGCACGGCCGAGGCGCGGAAATGATACTCCCAGCGATAGATCGTCACGTCCGTGAGCTGCGGCAGGACCTGCGGCAGGACCGCATGCGCGATGACCTGCAGCGGCGTCGCGCCGGCTGCTCGCGCCGCTTCCAGAGGTTTGGGATCAACATGTTCGATCGCCTCAGCGTAGAACTTGCCGACCATCCCGACCGAGTGAAGCGCCAGGGCCAACACGCCGGGCAATGCGCCAAAGCCGACAGCGGCCACAAACAGCACGCCAAGGATGATCTCTGGCACGGAACGGAGGAACGCCAGCAGGGTTCGGACGGCAAAACAGACAACCGGGTGCGGGCTGGTGTTAGGGGCGGCCAACAGCGCTAGCGGCAGCGAGAAGACGACCGCGAGCGCCGTGCCCGCGATCGACATGGCAAGGGTGTCAAATAGCGGCCGCAGCCAGGACTGCCAGCGCCCGAAATCGGGCGGGATCATTTCGTCGGCAAGCTGGCTGATCGCCGGGCCGCTCTCGATGAAGCGCTGGAGGTCGAAAAATCCCGTCACACCCAACGCGATGACGCAGACGGCGATGATCGCAGCCAGAAGCCCCGCCCCGCGCAAAGCGGAGCGGCGCTCTTCGGCAAGAATAGTATCGAAGGACCCGGATGCGCTCATGCCATTCACCCGAGCTTGGCGATATCGAGAGTGAGGATCTTCGCCATGTCGCGCAAGACGTCGTAGTCCTTGTCGGTGGCTGGCGCGAGCCGCTCGACCCGGAACAGCTTGAGGATCTCGGGATCCTTGAGTTCGAGGAACGCCTTCTTGATCGCGTCCTTGAGTTCGGGCTTGAGGTAGCCCTGAATCGTCATCGGGTAGTTCGGGATCGGGTCCGACAGCGCGATCTGCCTGAGCTTGGTCGCATCGACCTTGTTGGTCTCGACCAGAACCCTGTAGATCGCCTCCGACAGGGCGCCGGCGGGAATCTGTCCGGCCGCGACGGCTCGCGCGACGGCGTCGTGCTTGCCAAGATGAACGACCTTGTAATCCTTGTCTCCGATAAGGCCGTTCTTGGCCAGATGCGCGCGCGGCGCAAGATGGCTCGACGTCGAGGCCTGATCGCCGAATGCGAACGGCTTGCCTTTCACGTCGGCCAGTTCCTTCACCGGGCCATCGACGTTGGCAATCAGAATGGAGTTGTAGTTCGGCTTGCCCTTCTCGACACCGACGGCGAACGGCTCGATCTCCGGCGCCTTCGACTTCGCCAGGACATATGAAAACGGACCAAAATAGCCGACCTCGATCCGCCCGAACCGCATCGCCTCGATCATCGACGAGTAGTCCGTCGTCACGATGATCTCGACCGGCTTGCCGAGCGTCTTTTCCAGGAAGATTTTGAGCGGCTGCGCGTTTTGAATGATCGTGGAGGCGTTCTCATCCGGCAGGAGCGCAATGCGCAGCTTGTCCGGGTTGGCCTTGTCTGCGGCGGCAGGGCCGACGAGGGCAAAAAGGCCCGCCGTGGCGGCCGAGGCGATGAATGTTCTGCGCTTCATGACGATGTCCTTATCGGTTGTGGCTGGTCGATTATTCGGCGGCGACAGCGAGTTCGGCCGGGTGCGTCTGGTAGATCTGATCGAGTGCGATGCCTCCGACTGCCTCCGGGCCGTCCTCGAACACGATCTGCCCCCGCGCCAGACCAAAGATCCGGTCGCCGAACTGGCGCGCCAGTTCAACTTGATGGAGGCTGACGATCGCGGTGATCCCGTCTTCCCGGCAGATCCGGTGCAGGTCCTCCAGCACCTTGACGGCGGTCGCGGGATCAAGGCTTGCGACCGGCTCGTCGGCGAGCACGATCTCGGGCCGCTGCGCCATCGCGCGCGCAATGCCGACGCGCTGCTGCTGGCCGCCCGAGAGCTCGTCGGCCCGATCCAGCGCCCGATCGGCCAGGCCGACCCGGTCAAGAGCCTCCAGCGCCATGATTCGATCAGCGCGGGGCAGCGGCGCGAGCGACCTCAGAAATCCGTGTGAAGCCAGGCGACCGGTCAGAACGTTCTCGAGCGCCGTCAGACGGCCGATCAGATGGTGCTGCTGGAAGATCATGCCCGTTCGGCGGCGGTGCGCCCGCAACGTCGCCCCGCTGGCGAAGATCGAGCCGTGCGCCTCGTTCCGGACATCGCCCCGCGTCGGCCGGACAAGGCCGTTCAGGCTGCGCAGAAGCGTCGATTTCCCGGCGCCCGACTTGCCGAGCAGCACAATGAACTGCCCGCGCGCGAATGTCGCATTGGTCGCCTTCAGTGCCGCGACACCGTTCGGGTAGGTGACCGAAACGTCGACAACCGATAGCATCGCAACTCTCCTTCAACGGAAATTCGTTCATATAATCCGAACGAAAATCATCATCGTTCGGATTATTGCTAATGTGCAGGTGTGACGCCTGCGTGACACGAGGACGTTATGATAGACGTGATTTGTGCGGCGGCAGGGAGATGACCGCCTGGTCGTGACGGGCGTTGCTGCCGCCAAACGGCCGCCGACCCATGGGATCGTCGCAGCATCGGAGAGCCAGCCATGTCGAGCCCGCGCCAGCAGCATTGGGAAAATGTTTACAGCACCCGGCAGGCGGACGAGGTCAGCTGGTTCCAGGACGACCCGACGCTCTCGCTCGACCTGATCGCGCGTTCCGGGATCAGCGCCAATGCCCCCATCATCGACATCGGTGGCGGCGCCTCGGTGCTGATCGACAGGTTGCTGGATGCCGGCCACTCGGCCCTGACCGTGCTCGACATCTCCCACGTCGGCCTCACTGTCGCGCAGAAGCGGTTGGGAGACCACGCCGGCCGCGTGACATGGATCGCCCAGGACGTGACCGCCTGGCATCCCCCGCAGGACGCCTTTGCACTCTGGCACGACCGTGCGGTGTTTCATTTCCTCGTCGAGGCAGCCGACCGCGCCGCCTATGTCCGCGTGTGTTTCGGCGTGCAAGTTTGACCCCTTGAGGCGGGGGATCGGCGTCCAACTTTGACCCCCTTGAGCCGGTTTCGGTGAGACTGTCCGTTCTGGTTTCAGACGGGCGGGCGGGGGATGAAGGGCC
>NZ_LGSZ01000043.1 GCF_001298265.1 Allobosea vaviloviae
AACCGCTCGACAAAAGCCGCGAACCGCGATTCACTCCCAGCAACGTCCGATCCTAGATCCATGCTCGCTCTCCACGAGATTGAATCTCTCACCTTACATGAATCGCAGATTTTGTGACACAGTAAGACTAGCGCTGCCGGCTAAACTCAGCTCACCGGACGGATCCGGGCGCAGTAATAAAATATTTCAATTTCTCGTTGGCTTACCCGCCGACAATGGTCGAGGCCTGACGGGCTCGGCAAATACTCATCATGACACTATCGCTGCCGAAGAGGCGCAAGGAAGCAACCGAGCGGGTTACCGCGACCGCGCGCAAAGTTGCGGAGAGCACTCAGGACCGGCGCACCGCCGCCCTGGCACAGCGGATAGCAGAGGCCGCAGAAGCGTCGCGGCTCCGCGAATGGATTCGTTCCCGTGTTCGCGGAAGCGAAATTTATCTCACTCTCCTGGCGATGCTGATCGGTGCCACGACGGGCGTGCTCGTCTTGGCGATGAGCTTGTTGGCGAAGGCGATGCACCTTGGCCTATACGGCGTCGATCTGGAGGCTTCGCTCAGCGCCACGACATACATCCCGCCGCCGAGCTATGCCGTGCCGGCCGTCGGCGGGCTATTGTTGGGCCTCGCCATTTACGCGCTGGGCCGCTGGCGCAATCGTCTCATCGTCGATCCGATCGAGGCCAACGCGTTGCATGGCGGGCGCATGTCAGTGCGCGACAGTATCGTTGTTGCCCTGCAGACGATATTCTCCAATGGCATTGGAGGTTCGGTCGGGCTGGAGGCAGCCTATACCCAAGTGGGTGGCGCGCTGGGATCGAGGGTCGGAACGGCCTTCCGCTTGCGCCGGCAGGACATGCGCACGCTTGTCGGCTGCGGCACCGCCGCTGCAATAGCCGCAGCCTTCAACGCCCCGATCACGGGCGCCTTCTACGCTTTCGAACTGATCATCGGATCCTATGCTATAGCGACGATGGCGCCGGTCTTCACCGCTGCAGTGGCCGCGCATTTGATCACGGGGCTGCTTGGTGGCGTTAACGTGCCACTAGAGATCGGTGCCATCGCCGATATTCGCATCGCAGACTACCCCTGTTTCCTCGGCATTGGGTTCGCGTGCGGGTTAATCGGCATCGGCGTTATGCGCCTCGTCGGCTTCATCGAGATGCTGTTCCAACGCAGCCCCTTGCCAGTTTTCGTCCGCCCCGTGATTGGCGGACTGATTTTGGGATTGCTCGCACTCGCAACCCGCCAAGTCCTTTCGGGTGGTCACGGGGCGCTGCACGTCGAACTCAAATACGGCATGCCGCTAGGCATCCTGGCAGTGACCTTCGGACTCAAGGCCCTAGCATCGGCAGTGTCTCTCGGCTCGGGGTTTCGCGGCGGCCTGTTTTTCGCCTCGCTATTTCTGGGAGCACTGTTGGGCAAGATTGCGGCGCAATCGGTACTGGTGCTGTGGCCGGGTGCTGGGCTCGATCCGTTGGCGAGCGCGCTCATCGGCATGTCGGCTTTGGCCGTGGCAATCGTCGGCGGCCCCTTGACGATGACCTTTTTGGTGCTTGAGACGACAGGCGATCTTAGCCTGACCGGCGTCGCGCTCGCTGCCTCGATCATCGCCTCCATGACGGTCCGCGAGCTTTTCGGCTACTCCTTCTCGACTTGGCGGCTGCATCTGCGGGGCGAGACGATCCGCAGTGCGCATGATGTCGGCTGGATCCGCAGCCTGACCGTCGGGCGCATGATGCGTGCAGGCGCGCGCACCGTTCGTTCTGACCTCACCCTAGCGGAATTCCAGCGACAGTTTCCGCTTGGTTCCGCCACGCGCGTGATCGTCATCGACGACGCTGGGCGCTACGCTGGCGTCGTGATGGTGGCTGAAGCGCACGCTCCGGATGTTGGCAGCCGCCTCAAGGACGAAGGCTTGGCCGGTTTGCTCGTTCTGAATGATGTCGTGCTAACGCCAGATCTCAACGTCAAACAAGCTATTGCCATATTCGAGCGCTCGGAAAGCGAGGCGCTCGCTGTCATCGACAGCCCTAAGACAGGAAATGTCCTCGGTATTCTCACGGAAGCCCATGCTTTAAGACGCTATACCGA
The DNA here is from genome assembly GCF_001298265.1 of Allobosea vaviloviae. Classification (GTDB taxonomy): domain Bacteria; phylum Pseudomonadota; class Alphaproteobacteria; order Rhizobiales; family Beijerinckiaceae; genus Allobosea; species Allobosea vaviloviae_B. The sequence continues at coordinate 2,090 of NZ_LGSZ01000043.1, forward strand.
GGAAATGGATCAAGCCCGGCGCGGCGCGATCGGCGAAACCGGATAGACGATGTTGATCCGCCGTTGCTCGGCTATCATGCCGGCGAAGGCCTCGGGCCCGTTCAGCGCGAGGAGATCCTCGAAGAAGGAGAGCTCGCCCGCGTCATGCGCCTGGACAAGCCGCTCGATGAACCGACGGCGGAACAGGCGCGAGAGGACATGGATAGGCAGGAAGAAGTTCGGGCGGCAGGCAATCCAGCGGCCGTCTTGCGCCAATGCGCCTCCGGGAATGAGGCAATGGATGTGGGGATGGTGCGTGAGCGCCTGCCCCCAGCTGTGCAGGATGGCGATGCCACCGATCTCGCCGCCCAAATGCCGCCGATCGGCGGCGATGGTCTTCAAGGTCCATAGCGCGGCTTCGAACAGAATGGCGTAGACGACGGCCTTGTTCTGGAAGGCGACCGCCCCGACCGCGGCCGGCACGGTGAACACGACGTGGAAGTAGGGGCGGCAGGAGGTCCTTCTGCCGCTCGTCGAGCCAGGCCTCGCGGGCCGGCCCCTGGCACTTCGGGCGTAACCGTCCGGTCTCGGCCGCCTTGCGCGGTGGGCGGCATTTCCCGAACGGTGTGACCTTAAGTCTAGCTTTAAGGTCATGGCGATGGTTCGGGTGGAGGTTCTGGGCGCGATCGAGCGGCGGCGGCGCTGGCACTATGAGGACAAGGTCCGGATCGTCGAGGAGAGTTGCGCGGCTGGCGTGACGGTGACAGATGTCGCGCGGCGTAATGGCGTGGCGGCGAGCCTGGTTTTCACATGGCGTCGTCAGGCGAAGCTGGGGCAGTTGGGCGGGGGCAGCCCGGCGCCGCTTCTGCTGCCGGTCGAACTGGCTCCTGTCGTGACCGACGTCGCGCCCACACCGATGTCCGAGGCCGCCTTTGCCGAGCCCACGCGCCGGAGCCGTCGGTCGCTCGGCATCATCGAGATCGCGCTCGGTTCTGGCCGCGGGCTGCGGGTCAATCGCGATGTCGACGCGGACGCGCTGCGGCGGGTGCTCGACGTGCTGGACCGGCGATGATCGCGATCCCCGCCGGGATGCGAGTCTATCTCGCCATGGGCCCGACCGATATGCGCAAGGGTTTCGACGGCCTGGCCGCATTGGCGCAGCAGGCGCTGCAGCAGGACCCGTTCTCCGGCCACCTGTTCGTCTTCCGTGGCCGCCGAGCCGATCTCGTTTCATTGTGCGTCGTCTCCTTTAGAAGCCGGGCAGCTGCGGCAGGTCAGTCCATTGTAATAGCTCGATATTTCTTGGACGTCTGGCGATCACGCCCCGTACGCCTATCTGCACGGCCTCGGTGGCGAGTGCTTCGACCGGCACCTGCCATGGTGCCGCCGGCATGATCTGCGTCGCGGGAAGGATGCCTTCGCGGATCAGACGATGCACCGAGAGGACGCAGATGCCCAAGCGCTGCGCGGTGGCGTCGACGCTGATCGTCGTGGCGGCGGCCGCGACGTCGAACGGTGCGATGCCGAGCCGCTCGCGCAGCTCTCTGGCGCGCACCGTGGTCCAGGTGCCGCCGTCGGGCGCACGGCAGCGCATGCGGTTCAACGTCACGGCAAGCTCGCGATCAGGCCAGCGGCCGGCCAGCTTGCGCATCACCGCCGCCGCATCTGCAGTACGTTCGGGCTGATAGCGTCCCGTTCGAACACGCGCGACCCTAAGCTCGGTGTGGCGTCCGCCGGACCAATGCACCACCAGCACCGCCTCGTTCGCGGCCTCGTCCAGACTAATGATGATCTCCCGAACGAGCACGTGGACCAGGCGCTGCTTGATGCGAGCGTCCGTCGCGGGCGCATTCCACACCGTCGGCAGATCCCTGGCGAGGGCCAAAAGCGCATCCCGATCGACCGCTGGCGCCGCATAGACGGCGCGGTTCCGTTCGGCGAGCCGTTGCTCCAGCGCCACCACGCGCTCAAGCGCCGTGTTCCAGCGCGCCTCAAGCTCGCGCGCCACATGGCGCTTTGCCGGGTCCACCAGTTCGTGACGTCTAGCGGCGATTCCCACCTCGTACCGCGCCGCCTCCAGCTCGCGCTCGATGACGCGGCCCGTCTCGGCGCCGGCCTGGGCCGCGATGTCAGCAGCCAGCAGCGCTGCCTCGACCGCACGATCCGACACGGCCTCGAGGATCTCGCGCAGGGAGGTCCGGCGCCCATCGCTTCGGAAGCGCTCCTGCGCATCGCCGAACTCTACCGCATCGAGAGCGATATCCGCGGACACACCGCCGAGGAGCGGCGCGACGCCCGCCAGGCCCGAAGCCGCCCCATCGTCGAAGCGCTGGAGCCGTGGCTGCACGCCAAGCTTCTCCTCGTCAGCCAAGGGGAGGACATCGGCGCGCCTCCCCTTGGTTCCGATAAGGCTGATCGTCCCGTCGGCCCAGTTGATGTCTTCGAGGCGCAGGCTGACGACCTCGCTGCATCGCAGGCCAAGATCGACGCGTCATCGCATAGGCTCGCCGGCGCGACGGAAAGGGTTGATCGAATGATCGCAGCAGTTCGTCGATCTCAGCGTCGGTGAGAACCTCCGGCAAGGACGCCAATCGCCAGTGGGCCGCCCGCGGGATGGCGGCCGCCAGTTCGCTGACCCGGTCGCCGGACATGCTGCGGAACCGAAGGTAGCAGGCGATGGCGCCGCCGATCACGCAGATGGAGCCAGCGCGACGCCCATCCTCACCGAGAACGAAGCGCCGGACAGACGCGCCGCTGATCTTCGACAGCGTGATCGGCTGGTCGCCGAAATGGGCGAGCAGAAACTCGCACACGACTCGACCGCGCCGACGGCGGGTGGTGTCTGCAAGGCCCCAGACATCACGCATGTGGGCGTCAAAGCGCGCCAACTCCTGCGCAACGGCTGTGTCCAAGGCGGGATCCAGCGCTCCTACGCCATCAGCCCTCAGCACCTCCAACAGCTGGGCGAGCGCGGCTCGCAACTCGTGGCGCAACCGACGGACCGGATAGGGACAGCCGCACGCCGGCAGATGCTCCGACAGGAAGCGGGCGACGACGGCTTCGCCGACCGCGCTCAGGCCGCACCGTTCCCCGGTCAGCCAATGGGCGAAGTGCGCAACGCAGCACAAATAGACACGCTGGGTGCTCGGGGCATACCGCCCACGGCGCAGGTGCGCACCGTACCGCGAAGCGTAGGGCTGAAGAACGCTGTCCTCCAGCCAAGCCCGGGGCTGCGGCTGGACGACGATCTCCTGGGACATGTTGACCTCCTGTCAGGCTGAACGAGCCCGGGAGGAGATCAGGATTATGTTCAGAACGGAGCCGTATGAGCGGCCGCCCTCGCTCGGCTCAGCCGCAGGAAATGCGGCGCTTCCCTCGGCGAGCTGCGCATAATCACGTGGTGCGCATTCTTGCGGTTATGCAGAGATCTGCATAACCGCAAGAATGCACTCTTTGCCGGATCAGACGGCGGCGCCGAGCATTGGGCCGTCGTCGCCTCGCTCGTGGAGACCTGCAAGCTCAACGGCGTCGATCCGCAAGCCTACCTCGTCGACGTCATCGCCCGCATTGTCGCTGGCCATCCCCAGAGCCAGATCGACGATCTGCTGCCATGGGCTTACGCCACACCGCCGCTCAAGGCCGTGGCCTGAGAACACCGCATACGACTTCTCGAAGGGCTCATTCCGACGACTAACGCGGTCACGTGTCCCAAGTGCAGCAGTGAATCACGCCGCAGCGCCCGCCTCAACCCATTCTCAAACGGTCTCTGATTGGGGTCGTTGAGGTCAAGCGTTCGTTCTGGTTTCTCCGGCTCGTTTCGCCGTCATTATACGTTGCGTCGCTTTCGCTTTGTGCATTTCCCCAATAAATCGCCTGTGGCCTCACTGACTACACCTGTCTTCGGAAAGGACACTTAAAAATCAATGGAATCATATATTTAACCTTGGCATCCCCCTTGCTGCTGCCGCCGCCGTAGATCGAATCCCGGCAAATCCATTCTGAATGTTTGCCGGCCAAAACACGACAGGAGGACGCCTTGAGGACTTTCTATTCTCGCTTCGCCGATTTCGCCGCTACCGCGCTGGCTACCGTCGCGCTATATAGCGCGATTCCCGCATCCGCGCAGAACGCCACTGACGGAAAGGTTAAAATCGGGGCGCTTGTTGACATGACGGGAGTGTATTCGCTTCACGGCGGGCCTGGCGTGGTTGAAGCAGTTAAGATGGCGGCCGAGGACTTCGGCGGACTGGTGAACGGTCGCCCGATCGAGGTTCTGTCAGCCGACTACCAGAACAAGGTGGACATCACCTCCGGCCTCGCACGCCGGTGGTTCGACGCCGACAAAGTCGACATGATCATCGAATCCACCGACAGCGCCTCCGCTCTAGCTCTGTTTCGGCTGGGAGAGGAGAAGAAGCGGGTCATCATCGGGGCGGGTTCGGCTACGACCGCTCTGACAAACAACGGCTGCATGCCTTACGGGATCCACTATGTCTACGACACCTACGCTCTCGCCACCGGCACTGGGTCTGCAATCGTAAAGCAAGGCGGAAAGAATTGGTTCTTCATCACCGCGGATTATGCCTTCGGGCACGCGTTGGAGGCCGATACCAGCCGCGTGGTGCTAGCAGAGGGCGGAAAGGTTCTCGGCAACGTGCGTGCACCGCTTGCCACCACGGATTTCTCTTCCTTCCTTCTGCAGGCGCAGTCCTCCAAGGCGCAGGTGATTGGACTTGCCAATGCCGGCGGCGACTTCGTGAATTCGGTGAAGCAAGCGAGTGAATTCGGCATCACTCAGGCCGGCCAGAGCCTTGCCGCAATGCTGGTGTTCATCACGGACGTGAAAGCGCTGGGTTTGCCAGTGGCCCAGGGCATGAAATTCACAACCGGCTTCTACTGGGATCGCGACGATGAGAGCCGTGCATTCGCGAAGAAGTATTTTGGCCGAACCAAAGCGCAGCCCTCAATGGTGCAGGCCGGGGCGTATTCTGCAACCATGCACTATCTAAAGGCCGTTCAGGCGGTTGACTCGGAGGACGCGGAGAAGGTCTCCGGATGGATGAAGGCCAATCCCGTCAATGACTTCTTTGCGAAGAACGGCGTCATCCGCCCCGACGGACGAATGGTCCATGACATGTATCTGGCCGAGGCCAAGACTCCGGCGGAATCCAAGAACGAATGGGACTTGATGAAGATCCTGCGCATCATTCCCGGCGAGCAAGCTTTCAAGCCACTCGCCGAATCCGCCTGCCCATTCGTCAAAAAGGGCTGAGGGCTGCCGGTTTAACCCTCCCGCTCAGGAGCGGGAGGAAAGCTCGGCGAGTTTCTTGTAGAGGTAGGATCGCGAGATGCCGAGTTCCTCAGCCACCCGCTTCTTGTTCCCTTTGTGCCGCTCCAATGCCTCGCGGATCAACGCATGCTCTACGTTGCCTACAGTTTCGCGGATGGTGGTCGCGGTGCTTGCTGCCCGCGAGGCAAGCGCGTGGTCTGGCATCTCCTCCAGACTGCGGAAGCTCGCGAGAGTCAGTTCGGTGCCGTCGGTGAAGATCATCGCCCGCTGCACTTCGTGATGAAGCTGGCGCACGTTCCCAGGCCAAGACAGGCTCTGCAACATCTCGAGAGCCTTGGGATGGATCCTCCTGACATTGGATCCGATACGCTGGCCCACCCGCTGCAAAAAATGACGGACCAGGAGCGGAATGTCAGAGGCGCGCTCCCGCAACGCTGGCACGTGGAGCGTGACGCCGTTGATGCGGAAATACAGATCTACTCGGAACGCCTCCTCGGCAATCATTCGGCGAAGGTCGCGGTTGGTTGCGCTGATAAGGCGGAAATTTGTGGTCCGGGTGCGGTTGCTTCCGACCCGCTCAAACACACCGTTCTCGATGACCCGCAGGAGCTTCACCTGCGTCTCCATGGGCATGTCGCCGATCTCGTCGAGAAACATGCTGGACCGATCGGCCATCTCGAATTTGCCGCTCCGCCCCTCCTTCCGCGCGCCCGTGAAGGCGCCGGACTCGTAGCCGAATAGTTCGCTTTCCACGAGAGTGGCCGGCAGTGCTCCGCAATTAACTACCACCATCGGTCGCTCGTGACGGCGGCTCAGATTGTGGAGGGCGTGCGCCACCAATTCCTTGCCCGAACCGCTTTCGCCCGAAATGAAGACCGGCACGTCGAGGGGGGCGACCTTGCGGATTTCCTCCTTGAGCCGGCGAATCGCGTCGCTCTCTCCGACGATCTCATCGAGCCCGTAGGTGCGGTGGCGCAGGCCGACGAGTTCCTTCTTGTAATAGTCGACCTCCGCCCGCAGCGAGGAAATTTGGCGCGACAACTCATGCACTTCCTCCGGCGTCTTGAACATGACTCTGCCGATAGCACCGACGACCTCGCCGTCGCGCAGGATCGGCACGCGGTTGACCACCCGCGTTACATCCCGCATTTCCTGGACCTGACCGATCTCGGCATTCCCGGTTTTCACCACCACATGCAGGCGTGTATTCTCGATAACTTCCTGCACCGGCCGGCCGATCGCATCGCCACCCGCGTAGCCAAAGAAGCGCTCGTGTATAGGGCTGAGATAGCGCAAGATCGAATTGCGATCGACCACTGTGATCCCTTCGTGAGGATTGGTGAGGAAGTGGTTCAGGATGTCGAAAGCGATATCCACGCTCACGATGAAGTCTACCAATGTGGACGACTTGTCTTCGTGATGGACGATAGCCGCCGTCATCTTGTCGGTCGTCGTACCCGTCACCACCACATAATGCACCCCGCCAAGTTCTAGCGCGGAAATCCGTTTGCCGCGCCCCGAACCCTTCATATGGTTCAGCACAGCGTCGGCAAGGCCAGAGGCGCGCGCCGATCGTGAGGCGAAGGCAAGATTGCCGGCGTCGTCGATGAGGACAATATTCAGAGGCACAGCCATCCCGCTCTCTTATGTTCTGTTGGAGGACACTACCCTTCAAAGAGTGTCCTCAATAAGAACATCTAACAACATAGACAATGCCTGCGCAAGCCTAAAGATTGTGGAAATTCATGATCTTACGTGGCCTGGCACATCGCTTGCTGTTCTGGGGCAGAAAACGGATACCAGCGATGAACATAGCCAACCCGCCATCTGCCAAGCTGCCTGCTTCGGATCTGCCCCTAGGTCGCAGTTCCGAAAATTTCCGGATGCTGCGCGACGTGCGCGTGGTGGACCTGACCACGTCTATCGCCGGCCCTTATGCCACGATGCTCCTCGCCGATTTCGGCGCCGAAGTCATCAAGGTCGAGCGTCCGACCGGCGACGATGCTCGGCATTGGGGGCCGCCATTTCTCGACAAGGAATCGCTCTGGTTTCTCTCTGTCAATCGCAACAAAAAGAGCATCTGCCTCGACTTTTCAGATTCGAAAGGCCGAAAGGTCCTGTCGGAACTGCTCGACACGGCAGATGTGTTCATTACCAATCAACTCGTCGGAGTTCAGAAGAAGCTTGGCCTCGATGCCGAGACCGTCCGAGCCGACCGACGAGGTTTGATCCACGTGTCACTGACTGGCTTCGGTCTCGATGGACCCTATGCGGCCCGGGCTTGCTACGACCTGATCGCCGAAGGCTATTCGAGTGTGATGGACCTAACCGGATCTTTCGATGCCGAAGCGCAGAAGGTAGGCTCCCCCGCCGCCGACATGTTGGCCGGCACTGACGCTGCTCTTGCTGTGCTCGCAGCACTGCACCGACGCACAGCCACAGGCGAAGGTTGCGCGATCGACATCACGCTCACGGAGAGCATGATCCGGTTCATGTCGCCCAGGATCGTACCATATCTCGGATCCGGTGAGGTGCCCCGGCGCAGCGGCGGCAAAGACAGCGTCATCGCCATCTACCAGACCTTCGACACGGCCGACCTGCCCATGACGCTCGGCATAGGCAATGACGGGATCTGGCGGCGTTTCTGGGAAGCTGTGGGTGAACCGCAAAGCGCCGACGGCGCTCATGTAGCCACCAATTCCGACCGTAGGGCCAACCGGGCGCAGATCGTAGGACAGATTCAGGCCATCCTGGCGCGGCGTCCACGCGCCGAATGGCTCGAACGCTTTGCAGCTGCCAAAGTGCCGGCCGGCCCCATCTACCGCGTCGACGAAGTGGTCAGCGATCCTCATTTCCGCGACCGCGGGGCGTTCTTTCGCATACCTCGGGATGGTCATGACGTGCCTCAAGTTAGCCTCGGCGTCCATGTCGATGGTGAAGCAGCAGGGTATTTCTTACCCCCACCCCGGCTCGGCCAGCACAGTGAAGAAGTTCTACGTGGACTTCTTGGCTATGACGATGATTCGATCAATGCATTGCTGACAAGCAAAGTCATCTAATCGAATTCAATCCAATTTCTAGGAAGGAACTAGCCCTCATGCCCTATGAGACGATTCTTTACCACGAGGACGGTCCGATCGGCACGCTCACGTTGAACCGCCCCGACGACGGCAACATGTTCAATGCCACGATGTGCCGCGAATTGCGCGACTGCATCGAGACAATCCGCAACGAGACGCGCACGCGTGTTCTCGTCATCACCGGCGCCGGCGACAAATTCTTTTGCACAGGCGGTCGCAAGGACGGGCTCGAGAAGACGAACCTCTACGCCGGCGTCCTGCCGACCCTCGAAATGTACGACGCGATCGAGCGCCTGCAGAAGCCGGTGATAGCGTCGGTGAACGGCTTCGCCGTCGGCGGCGGCAATGTTCTGCAGATGGTCTGCGATCTGGCCATCGCCAAGGAGAGCGCCATATTCCGGCAGGTGGGGCCCATGGTGGGGTCCTTCGACGCCGGCTACGGCACCTGGTTCCTGGAGGATCTTGTCGGCAAACGCCGAGCCAAGGAGATCTGGTATCTCAACGAGAAGCTCACCGCGCAGCAGGCTATCAGCTATGGCCTGATCAACAAGGTTGTGCCTGACGACAAACTGGCCGAGGCGACGCGCGAGATGGCGCTCACCCTCGCCGATCGAGGGCCGTTCGCCATCGCTTCGCTGAAGACAGCCTTCAGCGCGCGCCATAGCGGCGTCGGCGGGCTCGCGCGTATGGCGCACGACCTGCTGCTGCGCGGCTATCTCGACACTGACGAATCTCATGAACTGGCGGACTCCTTCGCCCAGCGCCGCAAGCCGGATCCGGCGAAATTCGGCAGGTGAGAGCGGACGCACGATGCAACCGACGCTTCTCACACTTCACGACCCGGGCACGGCTCGCGCCTATTATGGCGCTGGCCTGTGGCGGGACGAGACCTTATACGGGCTCGCCGCAGCGCATGGCGCGGCCAGGCCCGACGACTTTGCCCTCCGCGATGGATCGCGCCGTCTCACCTGGGCGCAATTGGTCCGTTGGGCCGATGCGATGGCCGCGAGTCTGAGCGATGCCGGCTTGCGCCCCGGCGATCGCGTGGGCGTGTGGCTGCCGAACCGGATGGAGGCTACGGTCGTCTTCCTGGCCTGTTCGAGGTCGGGCTTCGTATGTGCGCCGTCGCTGCATCAGAACCATACCGTGGACGAGATTGCGACGCTCATGGAGCGCTGCGGCGCCGCGGCACTGGTGGCCCAGCCAGGCTATGGGGCCGATGCCGACGCCAACGACATCTTCGCGGCAGCGGGGGGCTTGTCGGGCATGCGACGGCTCTATGCGTTGCCGTCGTCCGATGCGGGCATCCCCCCGGGCGTGTCCGTGTTTCCTGCGTCCGACGCTGCGACTCCGGCGCAGCCTCCGGCCAACAATCCCGACAAGGTCACCTATCTCGCTTTCACCTCGGGCACGACTGGCCAGCCCAAGGGCGTGATGCATTCCGACAATACACTGCTCGCCAACGGCCGCGCCATGGTCCGGGACTGGAGCCTCGGCTTCGACGCGGTCATCTACTCCCTCAGCCCCCTGAGCCACCACATCGCCACCGTGGCGCTGGAGCAGATGCTGGCGGCGGGTTGCGAGCTCGTCCTCAACGACATTCCCAAAGGGACGAGCCCCCTTGACCGCATCATCGAAACGGGCGCGACCTACGTCATGGGCGTGCCGACCCATGCGATCGACATCCTCGGCGAGGTGCAGCAGCGGGGACTCGCCACGATCGGGGCCGTGAAGACCTTCTACATGGCAGGCTCCGCCATTCCGATGGAAGTGGCGCGCCGTTTCCTCGACTACGGCATCACGCCGCAGAACATCTACGGCATGACCGAAAACGGCTCGCATCAGTATACGCTGCCGGGCGACGACATGGACACCATGGTGCGCACCTGCGGCAAGGCCTGCGACGCCTATGAGGTGAGGATCTGGGGGGCCGACGCGCCCGACATCGAGGCGGCTCCAGGCGAAATTGGCGAGATAGGCGGGCGCGGCGCCTGCCTCATGCTCGGATATTTCGGGAACCAGCTGGCGACTGAACGCTCTTTCAACGCTCATGGCTGGTTCATGTCCGGCGACCTCGGCCGCCTCGACGCGCACGGCAATCTCGAGATCGTAGGGCGCTCGAAGGATCTCATCATCCGCGGCGGGCACAACATCTACCCTTCGCAGATCGAAGATCTCGCCATTCGCCATCCTGTCGCCTTCAAGGTCGCGGCCTTCCCGGTGCGCGACGATCGCCTTGGCGAAAAGGTATGCCTCGCGGTCATCGCCAAAGAAGGGGCCACCATAGCCGCCGAGGAGATGCTGGCGCATCTCTACGAAGCGGGCCTCTCCAAATACGACATGCCCGAATACTTCCTCCAACTCGACGCCTTCCCCCTCACCGCCAGCGGCAAAGTGCTGAAGCGCGAGATGGTGGAACAGGTGCGCTCCGGAGCATTGGTGCCGCAGCCCGTGCGCTTCAAGGCCCTGGCCGATCCGCTCATGGCCAAAGGAGCCTGACATGGTGGACCTCGTGCGCGAGGGCGCGCTCGCGCTCATCACCCTCAACCGGCCGGAGGCGCTCAACGCGCTGTCCTTCGCCATCATCCGCGAGATCGGTGCGGCTATCGACGAAGCCGCGGGATGGGACATCCGCGCCCTGATCTTCACCGGCGCTGGCGAGAAGGCCTTCTGTGCCGGCGCGGACATCAAGGAGCTCATCGGGCGCAATCTCATGGAGGAGCGGGCTGGAGCGGAACTCGGCCAGCAGGTCTTCGCCAAGCTCGATACCTTCAAGGTACCGTCCATCGCCGCCATCAATGGCTACGCCTTCGGCGGTGGCCTCGAACTGGCCACAGCCTGCACCTTCAGGATCGCTTCGCCGAAGGCCAAGATGGGACTTCCGGAAATCAAGCTCGGCCTCATCCCGGGTTATGGCGGCACCCAGCGCCTACCCCGTCTGATCGGGGAGGCACGCGCCTTGGACATGATCCTCACCGGCCGCACGGTCAGTGCGGAGGAGGCGCTCGCCATCGGCCTAGTCCATCGCCTCGCCGAAGGTGACGTGAGGGAGGCGGCCAAGGCGCTGGCAGCTGAGTTCACGGGCTACGGCCTACCGGCCCTCGCCTTCGCTCGCGCTGCCGTGCAGCGGTCAATGGATACACCCATAGCCCAGGGCCTGCGCATCGAGGCCGATCTCTCGACGCTTGCCTATCGAACCGAGGACGCGGCGGAAGGGCTCGCCGCCTTCGTCGAGAAGCGCAAGCCCCTCTTCCAGGACCGATGAGATGACTTTGCGGAATATCTTTCTAACGGGCGCCAGCCGGGGCATCGGTGCCGTCATGGCGCTGGAGCTCGCACGTCGGGGTCATCGCGTCGGCTGCCTGTCTCGTCGGGGTACCGGGCCCGAGGGCATCGAAATACCCGGCGATTTGAGGGAACGTCTCGTGCTCCTGACGGGCGATGTGATCGACGGGGCGACGATCATCGATGCGCTCCAGGCCTTCGCCAACGAGGTCGGCTCGATCCACGGCGTCGTCAACAATGCGGGCATACACATCACTCGGCCGTCGGAGGTCCAACCCATCGCCGAATTCGACGAGGTCATGATGACGAACGCGACGGCTACCTTCGGCGTCTCCCAAAAGGCGTATCCGCATCTCGTGGCAGCCGGCGGCGGACTCATCGTCAACATCGGCTCGTTCTTCGACAAGCTCGGCGTCCGGCACAACACGGCCTACTGCGCCTCCAAAGCCGCTGTAGCGGCCATCACCCGGTGCCTCGCCGTCGAATGGGCCGGCAAGGGCATTCGTGTGATGACGGTGGCTCCCGGCTATATCGAGACCGACCTCAACAAGGACTTCCTGGCGTCGGAAAAGACCCGCGCCTTCCTCGCCTCCCGCATTCCTGTGGGCGGCCCGGCGAAGGCGGACGAGGTGGCACGGCTCATCGCCTGCCTGTTCGAGGAGAACATTCCCTTCCTGACCGGCGAGACCATCTATCTCGATGGCGGTCAGGGCATTGCCCACTGAGGACGCGCCCCCATGACCGTCATATCTCGCCTCGACGACCAACTCGGCCTGTCCGACGACGAGGCTATTTTGCTCAAGAGCGTGCGCGACTTCGCTCGGAACGAGATAGCCCCGCTCGCCGCCCATCATGACGAGACAGGCGATTTCCCTTGGGAAAACGTCAAGGGCATCAATGCCCTCGGTTTGAACGCAATGTTCGTGCCGGAAGCCTATGGCGGGGCTGGGCTCAGCTATCTCGCCTACCTCGCCTGCGTGCGGGAGATCTCGGCCGCCTGCGCCTCTACCGGCATCATCTGGGCGACCAACTTCCACGCCGTGAAGCCGCTGATCGACTTCGGCTCGGAAGAGCAGAAACAGCGCCTCCTCCCGCGTGTCGCGGACGGGGCGCTCGCCGCCCTCGTCATCACCGAGCCTGATGCCGGATCGGATGCGACCGGCATGCGGACCAAATTCACACCGGATGGCGACGAGATCATCGTCGACGGCTCCAAGACCTTCATCACCAATGGTGACGTTGCCGATCTTTACATAATCTTCGGCAAGTGGTCGGAGACGGCCGATCCGAAAGCCGCGATCTCCTGCCTGGTGCTGGAGAAGGGCACGGCCGGCCTCTCAGTCGCGCGCCTCGAGGACAAGATGGGCCATCGCGCCTCCTCGACGGCGACGCTGTCCTTCGACAATTGCCGGGTGCCGAAGGCGAACCTGCTGCGCGGCCCGGGCGAAGGGCTGAAGCTGCTGCTTGCCTCCCTCAACAAGTCGCGACCTTCGGTCGGCGCCCATGCTCTCGGCATCGCCCACGCCGCGTTCGAGGAAGCGACCTCCTACATCAACGGGCGCAAGCAGTCGGGCAAGAAGATCATCGAGTTCCAGGGCATCCAGTTTCTCCTGGCCGAGCTCGCCAGCGAGTTGGCCCTCTGCGACGCCTGGTTGATGCATGTCGGCCGATTGGTTGATGCCGGCGTCACCGACATCGGCATCGAGGCGTCCATCCTCAAGATGCGGGCCTCCGACCTCGCGATGCGGATGACCACGGAAGCAGTCCAGCTCCATGGCGGCTACGGCTACGTCAAGGAGTACAAAGTCGAGCGGCTGATGCGCGACGCCAAGATCACGCAGATCTGGGAAGGCACCAACCAAATCCACCGCCAACTGATCGGCCGCAGTTTCATCGAGCGCTGAGAGACGGACATGACAAGCAAGATCACCATCGGCGTCGCCGGTTCCGGCACCATGGGCACCGGCATCGCCATCGTCGCCGCACGCGCCGGATTCCCGACCATCATCTATGACGTCGACCAAGCGCGCGCCGAAAACGCGACCGCTCAAATGAAGGCGTTCTTCGCCAAGTCGGTCCAGCGCGGCAAGCTGACCCAGGATCAGGTCGACGAGATCATGTCGCGGGTCAAAGCCACTGGCGACATCAAGGCCATGGCGCCCTGCGGCCTGGTGATCGAAGCCATCTTCGAGGAACTCGAGGTCAAGGGCCGGCTGTTTACGGCGCTCGATGCCATCTGCGGCCCGGATACGCTCTTCGCCTCCAACACCTCGACTCTCTCGATCACCGAGATCGCCGCGAAGTCCGGCCGTGACGACCGGTTCGTCGGCATGCACTTCTGCCTGCCCGCGCAGCTCATGAAGCTGGTCGAAATGTCACCCGGCCTCAATACGTCGGCAGACAGCTTCGAGCGTGCATGGAATATCTGCGAGGAGATGGGGCAGCGCCCGGTCAAGACGCAGGACGCGCCGGGCTTCATCCTCAACTACTTCCTCGTGCCGTTCAACAATGACGCTATCCGCCTGGTCGAAGAGGGCGTCGCCGAGCCTGCCGAGATCGACAAGGCAATCAAGGAGGCGCTCGGCTACGCCATGGGGCCGATGGAGCTTCTCGACCTCATCGGCCTCGATACCCAGGTCATGCTCTGCGAGGCCTTGCATGGGGTGATGCACGAACCACGCGCCAGCTGCCCGCCGCTGCTGCGCCGGATGGTCGCCGCCCGCCGTCTCGGCCGCAAGACGAAACGCGGATTCCTCTCCTACGACACAGCTGCAATCTTCGGAGCCTGACGCCATGTCCCATCGTGTCATCAAGTCCGGCCCGAGCCGGTCGTTTCCCGATGCCCATCCACTCATCGATGGCGCGGCTCCCGAGGGCGAAATCCTGGTGCTGGCCGGCGTCGGTGCGGGAGAGGCCTATGCCGCCCTCGCCGACAAGACGGGATATCGTGCCATCCTGATCGAGCTCGGCACCGAATGCCTCGGCGTTCACACCAGCGAGTCGCGCGGAGATGAAGGGAGCGTCGTACTCGGCTTCGCCCGCTTCAGGCTGGGCGATGCCGCCCCGTCCGATCTGGTCGAGATCGTTCGCCAACCAGCAACGCCGACCGATGCAGTCGCGGCGGCACGCGAGCTTTTCGAAGGCTACGGCCTCAAAACGGCGGTCTGCGGCGATTTTCCCGGCCGCATCGTCGATCGCCTCGTACGCCCTTACTACAATGCCGCACTGAGTAGGCTCGATGCGAGGCTCGCCACCGCCGGCGACATGGACCTAACCTTGAAGCTGGGCCTCGGTTATCCGGAAGGCCCGATCGAACTTCTGGAGCGGACGGGCCTCGCCGCCCATCACGATGTGACGCAGGCGCTCTACGTCGCCCTCGGCGATCCGGCCTATGCGCCGGCTCGTCGGGCGCAGGTCGCCAAGTCACGCAAATTCGCGGGGCTTTAACATGCGTCCCTTGGAAGGCGTCCTCGTCCTCGATTTTTCGACCCTGCTTCCGGGTCCGCTGGCGAGTCTCATGCTTGCCGAGGCCGGCGCCCGCGTCATCAAGATCGAGCGCCCCGACCGCGGCGACGAAATGCGGTCCTACGAGCCCAAGCTCGGCCAGGACAGCGTCAATTTTGCCATGCTGAATCGCGGGAAGCAGTCGATCGCCATCGACCTCAAAGCGGCCGACGCTGTGGAACGCCTGAAACCTCTGATCCAACGAGCCGACGTGCTCCTTGAGCAGTTCCGCCCCGGCGTCATGGACCGCCTCGGCTTGGGCTACGAGGCGCTGCGCCGCCTCAATCCGAAGCTGATCTACTGCGCCATCACCGGCTGGGGCCAGACCGGTCCGAAGGCGAACGTCGCGGCGCACGATCTAAACTACATGGCGGAGGCCGGAATACTCGGCCTGACCGGAGGCCCGGATGGTGCGCCAGTCTTGCCGCCAATCCTCGCCGCCGACATCGCCGGCGGTGCCTTTCCGGCCATGATCAATATCCTTCTGGCGCTGCGTCAGCGCGATCAGACCGGACAGGGCTGCATGCTCGATGTCGCCATGGCAGACAATCTATTCACCTTCAATTACTGGGGTCTCGGCAACGGCTTCGCCGGAGCCGGCTGGCCGAAATCCGGTGCCGAGCTCGTGACCGGCGGCTCGCCGCGCTATCAGATCTATCGTACTGCGGACGACCGCTATCTCGCCGCTGCTCCGCTCGAGGATAAATTCTGGGAGAACTTCGCCCGGATCATCATGCTGCCGGAGGAGCTCCGGCTGGCGGAAGCATACCCGCAGACCGTCATCGCCGCCATCGCCGCCATCATCGCCAGCCGCAGCGCCGCACAATGGCAGGCCGCCTTCGCCGGGCAGGATGTCTGCTGTTCGATTGTGGCGACGCTGAAAGAGGCAGCAATGGATCCACATTTCGCGGCTCGCAAGCTCTTCGCTCATGCTCTCAAAGCCGGTGGGCGCGAGATTCCCGCGTTGCCGGTACCGGTCGCGCTGGCCTTCCGCTCCAGCTCCAACCGCGCCGTGGCGCCGGCGCTGGGCGAAACTACCGACCCCCTCCTGGCGATCTGAGAGGCACCGCTCATGCGCAGCTATCGCGTCTGGGAGCACGGCGCTCCCTCATCCATGCGGATTGATATCTTGCCCGATCTAGCGCCCGGCCCGGGCGAGCTGTTGGTCGACGTCAAGGCGGCCGGCATCAATTTCCCGGATACGCTTGTGATCTCCGGCAAGTATCAGGTTCTACCCCCGCGTCCGTTCACGCCGGGCAAAGACTTTGCTGGCGTGATCAGGGCGGTGGGGCCGAACGTTACAGACTTCGCTCCCGGCGACAGGGTGATGGCCCAGGTCGAGAACGGCGCTTTTGCTGAGCAGGCGATCGCCCGGGCCGATCAGACATACAAATTGCCCGATGGCATGTCGTTCACTGCCGCCGCCGCCATGGGCCTCGTCTACCAGACCGCGCATTTCGCGCTGGTCGAGCGCGGTCAGTACAAGAGAGGCGAGACCGTGCTCGTCGGGGGCGCGGCGGGCGGCGTCGGCCTCGCGGCAGTGCAGATCGCCAAGGGCCT
Organism: Allobosea vaviloviae; assembly: GCF_001298265.1. Classification (GTDB taxonomy): domain Bacteria; phylum Pseudomonadota; class Alphaproteobacteria; order Rhizobiales; family Beijerinckiaceae; genus Allobosea; species Allobosea vaviloviae_B. Next base: position 18,788 of record NZ_LGSZ01000043.1, read on the forward strand.
CGGTGCGAGAGTGCTTGCGGGCGTACGCTCCCCACAAGAGGGTGCCGTGGTGCGCGAGGCGGGCGTCGACGCAGTGATCGACCTATCCGCGCCCGATCTGCGCGAGAGCTTGCGCGCACAGGTGCATAAGGCCACTGACGGCCGCGGCGTGGACGTGGTGCTCGATCCACTCGGCGCGGAATTCTTCTCAGCGGCGCTGCGCGCGATGGCGTGGTGCGGCCGACTGGTGGTGATCGGCTTTGCAGCCGGCGATATCCCCTCCGTTAAGGTAAACTACCTGCTCGTGAAGAACATCGCGGTGAGCGGGCTGCAGTGGAGCGACTACCGCGACCGAACCCCTGTGCGCGTCCACGCAGTGCAATCGGAACTGTTCGACCTATGGCGGGCCGGAGCCGTGAAGCCATACATCATGCGCGAATTCGCTTTCGGCGAACTGGCTGATGCGCTCCATCTCGTATCTGAAGGCAAGGTCCACGGCAAAGCCGTGATCACTGTGAATGGAACCGCATCATGAACGCTCTTGCACCATCCGGCCTCGTCGCGGTGATTGGTTCTGGAGCAATGGGTTCCGGGATTGCGCAGGTTGCGGCCCAAGCCGGTCACACGGTGCTGCTGTTCGATGCTAAAGACGGCGCGGCGGAGAAGGGACGGTCAGGGGTTCTTGCGGGCCTCGATCGGCAGGTGGACAAAGGGCGGTTGACCGGAACGGAGCGAGAGGCAATCGCCGCTCGCCTTGTCGTGGCGCCAGCTCTGGCTGCCCTCGCCGACGCGCGACTGGTGATCGAGGCGATCGTCGAAAGCCTCGATGTCAAGCGTCAGGTGTTCTCTGCCCTGGAGGAGGTCCTGGCAACTGATGCTATCCTGGCAACCAACACCTCGTCGCTTTCCGTGACGGCGATCGCAGCTGGGCTGAGGCATCCCGAGCGTGTCGCGGGTTTGCACTTCTTCAACCCGGCGCCAGTGATGAAACTGGTCGAGATCGTCTCCGGTCTGGCCTCTAGCCCTTTGGTCCTCGATACGCTGTATGCGACCGCGCGCGCCTGGGGCAAAGAGCCCGTGCGCGCCACCTCGACGCCTGGCTTCATCGTCAACCGGGTAGCGCGGCCCTTCTATGCCGAGAGCCTCAGGCTGCTCGAGGAGGGCGTCGCCGATGCCGCGACGATCGACGCCGTGATGCGCGAGGCCGGCGGTTTCCGCATGGGTCCGTTCGAGCTTATGGACCTCATCGGCCATGATGTGAACTTCGCCGTTACCCGCTCGGTCTTCGACGCCTATTTCGGTGATCCCCGCTTCCGTCCCTCGCTCGCCCAGCAGGAACTGGTCGCCGCCCGCTGGCTCGGCCGTAAAACCGGGCGCGGCTTCTACGATTATGGAGCGGACGCTTCGAAGCCGGCGCCCACCACCATCGCGAGCGCGCCCGCCCCCGAACTCGTCGTGATCGAGGGAAAGCTCGGCCCGGCCGAACCGCTCGTCGCTGCGCTACAGGCTGCGGGAGCGCATGTCGCCCGGCAAGAGGGTGCCGGCCTGATGCGGATCTATGGGGCAACTTTGGCTTTGAGCGATGGACGCACGGCCACCGCACGGGTCGCCACCGGCGAGCCCTCCGATCTCGTGCTGTTCGATCTTGCGCTCGATTATGCAGCCGCATCGCGCGTCGCCATCGCCAAAGCCGACCAGGCTCCGGACGGGGCAACAGCTGCGGCTGCCGGTCTTTTCCAGACCCTTGGCAAAGCTGTCTCGCTGGTCGACGACACGCCGGGCCTCATCGTCCTGCGGACACTCGCCATGCTCGCCAATGAGGCGGCGGAAGCGGCGCTGCAAGGCGTCGCCTCGCCCGGCGATATCGATCGGGCAATGAGGCTTGGCGTGAACTATCCACGCGGCCCGCTGGCCTGGGCCGATGTCGTCGGAGCGGCACGCATCCTGTCCGTGCTCGAGGCCCTACACGCGGCCTATGGCGACGATCGCTACCGCGCCTCGCAGCTTCTACGCCGCCGCGTCGCAGCCAGACTGAAGCTCCACACTGAATCGGACGCCAGCGCGTCCATCCTTTGAAGCTCGGCCCGCGCCGTTGAGGAGGGGCCGGCGACGGCCTGAAAACATGACAGAAGCCTTCATCTGCGACGCCATCCGCACCCCTGTGGGTCGCTATGGCGGCGCGCTATCGCCGGTCCGTGCAGACGATCTTGCCGCAGTGCCCATCGCCGCCCTGATGGGGCGCAATGCCACCGTCGACTGGGGGGCCGTCGAGGACGTGATCCTCGGTTGCGCCAATCAGGCCGGTGAAGACAACCGCAATGTCGCGCGCATGGCCGCGCTGCTCGCCAAGCTGCCAGTCGACGTGCCGGGCTCGACCGTCAACCGGCTGTGCGGCTCGGGCATGGATGCAGTCGGCATCGCCGCCCGCGCGATCAAGGCTGGCGAGACGGCGCTGATGATCGCCGGCGGGGTCGAGAGCATGTCGCGCGCTCCCTTCGTCATGGGCAAAGCCGACAGCGCCTTCTCACGGACGGCCAGGATCGAGGACACCACCATCGGCTGGCGCTTCGTCAACCCGGCCATGAAGGCCCTCCACGGCGTCGACTCCATGCCGGAGACAGCGGAGAACGTGGCACAGGACTTCCAGATCTCGCGCGCCGACCAGGATGCCTTCGCGCTGCGCAGCCAGCAACGCGCCGCCAGGGCCATGGCCTCCGGCCGCTTCGCTGGCGAGATCGTGCCCGCCGCCATTCCGCAGAAGAAAGGCGAGCCCAGACTGGTCAACACCGACGAGCATCCGCGCCCGGAGACCAGCCTCGAGCAACTGGCCAATCTAAAGGGCGTGGTGCGGCCGGATGGCACCGTCACCGCCGGTAACGCCTCCGGGGTCAACGACGGTGCATGCGCCCTAGTCCTTGCCTCGGAAGACGCCGCTCGCCGGCACGGGCTGACCCCGCGCGCGCGCATCGTCGGTATGGCGACCGCCGGCGTGGCCCCGCGCATCATGGGCGTCGGTCCAGTCCCTGCCACGCGTAAGGTACTCGCCCTGACCGGCCTCAACCTGGCCGATATCCACGTCGTGGAGCTCAACGAGGCTTTCGCCTCCCAGGCACTCGCCGTCATGCGCGATCTCGGCCTGCCCGACGACGCCGAGCACGTGAATCCCAATGGCGGCGCCATTGCGCTGGGCCATCCCCTCGGCATGTCCGGCGCCCGGCTCCTCACCACCGCCCTCCACCAACTCGAGCAAACCGGCGGGCGTTACGCCCTGTGCACGATGTGCATCGGCGTTGGACAGGGCATCGCAACCATCATCGAGCGCGTGTGACCTTTTCCGCAGGGCTCGCGAACGCGAGGAAGCTTGAAAGCGGGCCGTTCTCGATCGTCACGCGCGCCGTGCGCCGGCCGAAGGCGTAGGCGCCGCCATAGACCGGATTGGTCAGCATGTGATGCACCGTCGGATAGAGCGTACCCCTACGAGGGCGGCCGTCTTGAGGATTGATGCTTGGGGGTGAGAATGTGTCTGTATGGACGTCTATACAGGCACGCCGATTAGTCGGCTTGAGATCGTTGAACGGGGCGGTCGGCGGCGCTTTAGCGATGAAGCGAAGCTGCGGATCGTTGAGGAGAGCTATTCGGGTCGGCGACTGGGCTCGGCGACGGCGCGCAAGTACGCGATCACGCGCTCGCAGTTGAACGATTGGCGCGATGCCGCACGTGCCGGGCGGCTTGGTCCGGCTTCGAGCGCTGGCTTCATTCCGGCTGTGATCGTGCCGGAGGTGACGGCGACGACGAGCCCGCCGCCGGTGGATGGCAGCCGGATCGAGATCGTGACGTCGAACGGGCGGCGTATCGTCGTCGACGGACGCGTTGATGTCGATGCGCTGCTTCGGATTGTCCGCGGCCTGGAGACGCTGCGATGATCCCGGTTCCGCCGGGGGTGCGGGTCTGGCTGGCGACGGGCTACACCGACATGCGCCGGGGCTTTCTCTATGGCTACAGCCGTGGCCTGTACTCTTCGCGTCAGCTCGCCCGCGCCTTCGAGGAGCGGGTCGACGTCATGGCGGTGACTGGCCTGAACCGGCCGGACTTCCGGACCATCTCCGACTTCCGCAAGCGCCACCTCGTGGCCCTGTCGGACCTGTTCGTGCAGGTGCTGCGTCTGTGCCGGGCGGCCGGTCTGGTTGAGTTCGCGCACGTGGCGGTGGACGGGACCAAACTGAAGGCGAACGCCTCGCGCCATAAGGCCATGAGCTACGGGCGGATGAAGACGACGGAGCCTGCGTTGGCCGCCGAGGTTGCACAATGGCTCGATCAGGCGCGCGACTACGAATGGGCTGTTGTCGCGCCGATGATCCCTGCGCCCAGGCGCGGTGGGCGCCCCCGCACGACGGACATGCGCGATGTCATGGAAGCGATCCTGTTCATCGCTTCGAGCGGCTGCCCATGGCGCATGCTGCCGGGCGACTTTCCGCCGGTTTCGACCGTGCGTGGCTATTTCTACGCCTGGCGCGACAGCGGCCTTCTGGCGACGATCAACCAGCTTCTGGTGATCGCGGCGCGCGAGATCGAAGGCAAGCAAGCCCAGCCCACGGCCGGCATCATTGACAGCCAGAGCGTCAAGACCACCGAAAGCGGCGGGGTTTGCGGATATGACGCGGGCAAGAAGATCAAAGGGCGCAAGCGCCACATCATCACCGACACGCTCGGCTTCCTGATCTTCGTGCGGGTCCACCGGGCCGATATTCAGGATCGCGACGGCGCTCCCGACCTGCTCAGGGCGATCCGGTTCCGCCATCCATGGCTGCGCCACGTCTTCGCCGACGGCGGCTATGCAGGCGACAAACTCAAGGACGCCATGCGCGGCCACGGCCGCTGGACCATCGAGATCGTCAAGCGCTCCGACACGGCCAAGGGCTTCGTCGTCCTGCCTCGCCGCTGGGTGGTCGAGCGGACATTCGCATGGCTCGGACGCTGCCGCCGCCTCGCAAAGGACTGGGAGAAATCCATCGAAAGCGCGACCGGCTTCGCTCAAATCGCCAGCATCCGCATGCTCACACGACGCATCGCAAGACATTGCAAAACCGCGTGAACTTTTGAATCTGGCTCTAATCTTACTGTGTCACAAAATCTGCGATTCATGTAAGGTGAGAGATTCAATCTCGTGGAGAGCGAGCATGGATCTAGGATCGGACGTTGCTGGGAGTGAATCGCGGTTCGCGGCTTTTGTCGAGCGGTT
>NZ_LGSZ01000046.1 GCF_001298265.1 Allobosea vaviloviae
CCTCGGCCAAACCGCAAAACATCATCCCGTAGACCCATGCGAATGACGCCAAGGGTGGCCGGCTTCAAATCGGAATACCCGGCCGGCTTGAGATTGGAATGCATGGCCGGCTTCGTCGGTATCCGCAGCCAGATCGAGGAGGCGCTCGGGATCAAGCTGTTCGAGCGTCATCGCAGCGGCTATGTCGCGACGCCTGCCGGCGACGAGATGGCGCAGTTGGCCGAGCGGGTCGACAGCGACATCAGCGCCTTTGCCATCAGGCTCGCCGGACAGGACATCAAGCCGGCCGGCGAATTGCGCGTCACCACCAACGACACGCTGCTGGTCGATCTGCTGACGCCGGTCTTCGCCGCCTTCCTGGAGCAATGCCCCGACATCCGGCTGGACGTGCTGCTCAGCAACCAATCGCTCAATTTGTCGAAGCGCGATGCCGACGTCGCGATCCGGGCAACGGACAATCCGCCCGAGACCCTTGTCGGCCGCAGGGCTGCCCGTATCGTCTGGGCGCTCTATGGCCGCGCCGCCGACTTTGCCGATGCCGGCGAGGTCGGGATCGAGAGCCTGTGGGCGCATCGCTGGGTGTCGCTCGGCGAGCAGTTCAGCGCGTTGAAGGCGGTGCGCTATCTCACCCAGCATGTCGAGCCGGAGCGCATTGTCTACAAGGTCAACACCGTGCTCGGGCTTTCCGAAGCGGTCGAGGCGGGGATCGGCATCGGTTTCCTGCCCTGCTTCATCGCCGACACCAAGCCCGGGCTGACGCGGCTGGCGGCACCCGACCCCGGCTTCTCAGCGGACCTCTGGCTGCTGACCCACCCCGATCTGCGGCACTCGCCCCGAGTGCGCCTCTTTCTCGACTTCATCGCCGTGGAACTTGGGCGGATGAAACCGCTGATCGAAGGCGCATTGCCGATCTCGCCGCGCGCGGCTTCATCCGGCGATCGCGCCGACAGCGCCGTATCATGACAGGCGATTGGGGTTTTCTGCCGTGGCTGATCGCACTGTCGATCCCGCTCGGGCTCGTGTTGGCGGGCTATTGGGCGCATGGGCGTTCGGGAAACAAGGCGCCGAAGGTGCCGCCGGGCGATCCCGGCAACCCGACATAGGACAAGCAAACGCCCGCGGCGGGAACCGTCGCGGGCGTCGTGCGGCATCATGGAGAACAGCGATCAGGCCGCCTTGCGGTTGATGCCCGATTCGGCCAGCTTCGAGAGCTTGCCGTCGGCGGCATATTCCTCGTCGAGGGTCTGCTGCAGCAAGGCGGCGCAGTCGGCGCGGCCGAGCTGCTTGGCCCAAGCGGTCAGCGTGCCGTAGCGCGTGATCTCGTAGTGCTCGACAGCCTGCGCGGCTGCGATGATCGCGGCATCCAGAACCTGCTTGTCGGCGACCTCGCCCGCGACCTCGTCGGCCTCCTCGAGAATGCCGTCGATCGCCGGGCAATTGACCGCCTTCACCTCGGCACCATGCTGCTTGAAGACCTGCTCGAGCCGGGTGATGTGGTTTGCGGTCTCCGTGCGGTGCGCTTCGAGACCCTGCTTGAGCTGGGCGTCTGTCGCCTTCTCGATCATCTTCGGCAGAGATTTGTGAATCTGTTTTTCGGCGTAGTAGATGTCCTGCAGCTGATGGACGAACAGATCATCCATCGTCTTGATGTCCTTGGAAAAAAGTCCCATATCGTTCTCCTGTCGCGTGTCGGTGATGAGACAGGCCGGCATGCCCTGAGGCGATGCGCTTCCCCTGCCCATCGAACGTTCGCCGCAGGGATGGGTTCCGCGATCACCCCGCATCTTCGCCCGCCTGAACCGCGGCCGGTTCCGTCCGGGCACCGCTTGCGCTAGTCTGGGCGAGATGGAAATGCTCGTCCCCCTTTTGATCGGCGTGACCCTGATCTGGCTGATCGGCCGCGGCGTGCCGTGGAACGCCAAGCTGCTGACACTCGTCGTAACGCTTGCCGTGATCGTCGTGATCGTGCTGGCCGAGCGCAACGGCTACTGGCCAGACGGCTGGCAGCGGCGCTGAACCAATCGGTTCAGGCGACCAGCTTGAGCCCGATGATTCCGGCGACGATCAGGCCGATGCAGGCCAGGCGCAGAGCCGTGGCGGGCTCGCCGAGCAGAACGATGCCGAGTGCGGCCGTCCCGACCGTGCCAATGCCGGTCCAGACCGCATAGGCGGTGCCGACCGGCAGGCTCTTGAGCGCGAGGCCGAGCAGTCCGAGGCTGACCGCCATGCTGGCGAGCGTCAGGGCCGTCGGCACCACCTTGGTGAAGCCTTGGGTGTATTTCAGGCCGATCGCCCAGCCGACCTCGAACAGACCGGCGATGAAGAGATAGAGCCAGGCCATGCGGCGGTCAGGCGCCTTCGGCCTGAGGCTGGAGCGCGCGGTCGAGGATGCGCTTGCATTCGCCAAGCTCGGCCAGCACAGCGGTCAGAAGCGTGACGTCGTCGAGGCCGGGAGGCACGGGTGTCCGCGCGGGACCTTGCGTCCTCGTGGCGGCCCCGGCGTCGGAGCGGGCGGCGCCGTCTGCCGGCGGCAGGCCGATCGGGCCGCCGCGGCCGATCGCCTGGACATGGCGCGGCCCCTGCTCCTTGAGGATGCGCTGGAGCCCCTTGATCGTGTAGCCTTCGCCGTAGAGCAGCCGGCGGATGCCCTTCAGCAGCGCGACGTCGTCGGGGCGGTAATAGCGCCGACCGCCGCCGCGCTTGAGCGGCTTGATCTGGGTGAAGCGCGTTTCCCAGAAACGCAGGACATGCTGGGGTATGTCGAGGTCTTCAGCGACCTCGCTGATGGTCCGGAAGGCATCTGGGCTTTTGGTGTCCATGTCGGCCTCGGTGTTGCCGGTGTAGAACTCCAGGCTCACGCGTCCTCATCCTCACCCAACTGCCCGTTGATGCGGGCCTTCATCACGTTCGAAGGCTTGAACACCATCACCCGACGCGGCTCGATGGGAACCTCGACGCCCGTCTTGGGATTACGCCCGATCCGTTCGCCCTTGTCGCGCACGACGAAGGATCCAAACGAGGACAGCTTGACGTTCTCGCCGCGGGCGACCGCATCGCAGATCTCGTCGAGCACGGCCTCGACGAGCTTCGAAGACTCGGTCCGCGACAGGCCGATCTTCTGATACACGGCCTCGCACAGATCGGCTCGCGTAACCGTTTGCCCCGCCATTCATATCCTCCAAGGCGTTATCTCGACCGGCGGGTCTGCCACCTGCCTTTCGCCATTACGGACGATGAACGCTAGGCGTAGCCGCAGGCCGGGTCAATGCTCGAACGGCCGCGCATGAGCCATTCATATGAAACTTGCATGAAAACGGAGAGAAAATCGGCAAAATCCGATGGGATTCCCGCTTCCGCGGCTTACCAGCGGATCAGCGCCGATCCCCAGGTGAAGCCGCCGCCCATCGCCTCGATCAGAACGAGCTGACCGCGCTTGATGCGCCCGTCGCGATGCGCCTGCGCGAGCGCCAGCGGGATGGACGCGGCCGAGGTGTTGCCGTGCTGGTCGACCGTCACCACGACGCGCTCGTGACCGATGCCGAGTTTGTCGGCGGTCGCGTCGATGATGCGGCGATTGGCCTGGTGGGGGACGAACCAGTCGATGTCCGCGCCGGTCAGCCCGGTCTCGTCGAAGGTGTGCCGTACCGTCTCGGCCAGCTTGACGACGGCGTGTCGGAAGACCTCCTTGCCCTCCATGCGCAGGAAGCCGACCGTCTTGGTCGAGCCCGGCCCGCCATCGACATAGAGCTTGTCCTTGTAGCGACCATCCGAGCGTATATGCGTGGTCAGCACACCCCGATCGGCGAGCGTGCCCTCGCCTGGCGCGGCCTTCATCACCACGGCACCGGCGCCATCGCCGAAGAGGACGCAGGTGGTGCGATCCTCCCAGTCGAGGATGCGCGAGAAGGTCTCGGCACCGATGACGAGCGCGGCCTTCGCCGCGCCCGTGGTGAGGAACTTGTCGGCGGTCGCGAGCGCGAAGACGAAGCCGGAGCAGACCGCCTGGAGATCGAAGGCCACGCCCCCCTCGATGCCGAGCGCCGCCTGGATCTGCGTCGCGGTGGCGGGAAACGTGTGGTCGGGCGTCGCCGTCGCGACGATGATCATGTCGATCTCGCCGGCATCCATACCCGCATCCGCGAGCGCGGCCTGGGCTGCTTTCAGGCCCAGCGTCGAGGTCGCCTCGTCATCGGCCGCGACATGGCGCTGGCGGATGCCGGTGCGCTGCACGATCCACTCGTCGGTTGTGTCGACGCGCTGCGCGAGTTCGGCATTGGTGACGATGCGCGCCGGCAGATAGGAACCGCAGCCAACGATCTGAGAACGCAGAATAGACACCTCAACGCTTCCCTATTGGACGGTGGCCGCCTGCGCAGCCGCCTCCCGCTGCGCAGATGCCTCCTGGGCCGATGCCTCCTGGCGCGCCGAGGCCGCGACCATCTCGCGGACCTTCGCCATCAGATTCTCGCGCGCCATCTCATAGCCAAGCTCGGTCGCGCTGGCGAAGCCCACCGCATCCGTGCCGCCATGGCTCTTGATGACGATGCCCTCGAGGCCGAGGAAGACGCCGCCATTGACCTTGCGCGGATCCATCTTGTCCTTCAGCGCCGCAAACGCGCCGCGCGCGAACAGATACCCGATCTTGGCCATCAGCGAACGGCTCATCGCAGCTTTCAGATAGGTACTGATCTGGCGAGCGGTACCCTCCGCCGTCTTCAGGGCGATGTTTCCGGTGAAGCCCTCGGTCACGACGACATCGACCGTACCCTTGCCGAGGTCGTCGCCCTCGACGAAGCCGTGATAATTCATCTGCGGCAGGTTGAGTTCGCGCAGGATGCGGCCGGCTTCCTTGACCGCCTCGACACCCTTGATCTCCTCGACGCCGACATTGAGGAGGCCGACCGTCGGCCGATCGAGATCGAAGACGACGCGGGCCATGGCAGCGCCCATCACAGCGAGATCGACGAGATGGCGGGCGTCCGCGCCAATGGTCGCACCGACATCGAGCACCACGCTCTCGCCGCGCACCGTCGGCCAGAGGCAGGCGATCGCCGGCCGGTCGACCTCGGGCATCGACTTCAGGCAGAATTTCGACATCGCCATCAGCGCGCCGGTGTTGCCGGCGGACACGGTGACGTCGGCCTCGCCGGTCTTGGTGGCGTCGATCGCGCGCCACATCGAGGATTTGTAGCGGCCATAGCGCAGCGCCTGGCTCGGCTTGTCGTCCATCTTCACCGAGACCTCGGTGTGGTGGAAGGTCGTCACGGCCTTGAGCTTCGGGTGCTGGTCGATGAGCGGCACAACCTGCCCCTCGTCGCCAAAGATCACGAAGCGCGCATCGGGGCGGCGCTCCAGCGTCAGCGCGGCGCCGGGGATGACGATGGCAGGACCGTGGTCCCCGCCCATCGCATCGAGCGCGATTGTAACCGGTCGTGTCATGGAGTGATGGTTGATCCCAGGAGCGGCCGACCTTCAATCCGGGGCGGCTCGATGCGGGCCGGACAATAGCGACTTAGGCGTGCGCCGCAAGCCACTGTGAGTCCACCGAAGCGCGTTATTCGCCACGCTTCAAACGCGAAAGCGCAGCGAACGGCGATTCCGGCGGTTCTTCCGGCGCGGGCTCGGCGAAGGCCGCACCCGGCTTGCGCGGATAGGGATCGAGCGCCAAAGCGAGAAATTCCAGCGTCACCGCGCCGAGATCGATTCCGCCATCGAGGATCGGCTCGGGCGGATCGTCCTCGTTCAGCCTGACCTCGATATCGATCTTGCCATCGTCCTTGTCGTCGCTCTTGCGCCGGGGATTTTCGGGTGCATCAGGCGCGAAATCGAGCTTCAGCGGCACCGCGATCGACACCGGGAACGGATCGAGCGTGACGATGCAGCTCTGGTGCAAGGTGGCCTTGATCTCGCCCTCCAGCTTGACCCGCTCGCCGCTGCGCGTGAGCACGTAGCGCCCTTCCAGCGACTCCACCGACGGCAGGTCGAGCATGCGGGCGATGCCGGCGAGTTCGGCGGCTTCTGCCCGGACCGTGATGTGGGAGCCCCGCAGCTTGATCTCGTCCACCCGGATGGGCCGGTGCAACGGCAAGGTCGACCCCGCGTCAGGCGTCATGGCTTGGTCAGGCGTCATGGCTTGCTTCCAGTTCGACAGGGGCCGGAAACAATAGGTCGGCGTTCAGGATGGCATTGAGATCGAGACCTGCCAAATGCGCCTGGGCGCGGTCGGCATAGGCTGCGAGCAGGAGCGCGCCTTGGCTCCCATCCTCCGCCGGGCTTGCGTTGCGGCGTAGCGCCTCGATCAGGTCTTGCGGCGCGCCGGTCTCCAGCGCCGTCTCATAGGCCCGCACGCGGCCGTAGAACATCTGGCCGATCTTCTTCATGCGCTTGGGCACCGCGATGTCGCTGATCCCCGCATTGCGGAAACCGAGTTCGAGATAGGCAAAGCAGGCATCGACGAGGTCCTGAGCGAGATCGGCTGCGGGCGCCGGCAGTTCGCGCAGGCGGCGCAGGACCAGGAAGACATGCAGCGTCAGCGATTCGAAGCGCCCTTCGAAGCTGTCGGGAATGCCGCCGCCGAGATAAAGGGCAGGTTGGCGCGATGCTTCCGCGATGCGCGCAAACAGCGCATCGACGGGCACCTGCCTTGCGTCGCGCTTGCCGAACAACCCAAACATCAGGCTCGCATCTCCGCCCGGCGGCTCGGACGGCGTCCTTGCCTTGCCAAAGCCATCCTCGGGCGTTACGCCAACCTCCACCCGTTTGACAAGCGGCTTGGGCTTCGCCCATTGCCGCAGCGCCACTGGATGCTGTCCGAATGATCGCTGTCTCCCGCCGCACAGCCCTGCTTGGCCTCCTCGCGACAACCTCCCTTGCCCTTGCGGCCTGCGGCCCCAATGCCAGCGGCTTCAAGCTCGCGACATCGTCGGGCATGAACGAGGAATTCCAGCGCGGCTTTATCGCCGACGAGGCCCTGATCGCGCAGATCAAGGTCGGCATGGATGTGCAGCAGGTGCTGACCATCCTCGGCACGCCGTCGACGACCTCGACCGTGGGCAACCGGACCTTCTACTACATCAGCCAGACCGTGTACCGGCGCTTCCAGTTCCAGGATCTGACGGTGGTCGATCAGAAGGTGCTGGTGGTCTATTTCAACAAGGGCTTCAAGGTCGAGCGCATCGCCCATTACGGCCTGCAGGACGGCGTGATCTTCGACTTCATCAGCCGCACCACCGCGACCGGCGGCGAGGAGCAGAGCTTCTTGCGCAACCTCTTCAAGGGCGTGACCAGGTTCACGCCGTTCGGGGCGTGACGCGGCGACGACTGGCCATCAGACGAAGAGACCCGCGGCTCGCGCCGCGGGTTTTTCGTTGATGTCGTGACGAGACAATCTCAGCCAAGCGCGACCTTGCGTTCTGGCGCGGTCATGGCGGCGACCACGACCAGCGCTCGCCCTGGCGTAGGCCCGCTCTGTCGCCAAGCGTCCACAAGCCGATGTCGAGGCCGGGGGCGCCGGTATACGCGACAGTCGCGAGCACGATCGCAACTTGCGGCCCCGTTGCCAAGCCCTCGCCCCTCGCGAGGCCCTTCAGCTGAGTGGCCAGTTCTTCTTCAGCTCGTCCAGCGTCCCGTTGAACGTGTCGCGGTCGGGACGGCCGAAACCGGGAATGAGCTTGGGATCCTGCCCATTATTGCCGTCGCTATACTGCCACAACGCCCAACGCTGCCACTGCGGGGGAATGCCGATCGGTGTATTGCTGTAGCGCGCATACCAGAGCGGGCAGTTGGAGACGGGGGACTGCCCGACATTGCTGAGGACCTCGCGCAGCAGATGCCCGCCATAGATCACGGGCCAGCGCCCGATCTCGCGGTTGACGAGCTCGATGAACTCGACCATCTGGCCATAGCTCATGTTCTGGCCGGAAGAACTCGGCTCGTAGTCGAGACAGACCAGTTCATCCGCCTCCGGTTCAGCGTAGTTGAGGTAGTTCTCGACTTGCAGGATCGGGCTGGCACTGCTCGAGAAGTGGTATGAACCCCAGAGAAAGCCTAGCGATTTGAAGAGCTTTCTTCGTTCGTGATACGTCGAATCGCGATAGTCGCGCCCTTCGCTGGCCTTGTGGATGACCGCGATCACGCCTGCCTCGGCGATCTTCTTGGCGCCCGTTACAGTGACGTGCTGGTGGTGCGAGATGTCGATGACGGCATTGGCTCCAGGGACAGGCAAGGCGCAATCTCCTTGGTTAGGGGCAAAGCGGTTCCAGCGGGATGGCGAGAGGGACGAAATCGCAACGATCTGCGATGGCTGCGACGGCAGGCGGCGCACAAAGACCCGACGTGCAGCGAAGCAGCAGATGGCCGGGCTTGAGCGCCGGATAGGCTTCCCTGACGATGACCGCCGATTGGGCGAGCGCGGCCAGCGGCTTGAGCCGTCGGCAGGTGGCGGCGTCGTAAGCCGATGATGCGGACGGCAAATCGCGATGGCGCGCCTCGGCATAGGCGCGCAGCACCTTCGCTTGAGGGCTGACGGCGAAGCGGCTGAAGCGCGCAGGCCAGCCAGCCGCCTGCTCGCGAATCAAGGCCACGCTCCCGTCCTCGCCATGCTGGATGATCGAGACAAGAGTCCCACGCAGATCGAGACGGCAAGCCGACACGACGGCGCGCTCCAGCAGTGGTTTGGGAGCGGCATCGACAGGATCGGTCGATATGAACAGAGCCGCCACCCCGGCCGTCAAAACGCTCTGCGATCGTCCCATGCTCGATCTCCGCAATGCAGCAGGGAAATTACAACCTATGCGTTTATTTTAATCAAGACATATTCTTATGGGTGCAATGCTCCCCCTCACTCTCACGGCTTCGCATGCCATCGACAAAAGGCCCGTCCGCCGGGATAGACACTGCCGCTGAGGTAGCGAACGAAAAACCCCGCGGATCGCTCCGCGGGGTTCATCGTTATCGGGAGGGCATCCAGCCTCAGCTATGCGCCAGGATCGCCAGCAGCAGCAGCGCGATGATGTTGGTGATCTTGATCGCCGGGTTCACGGCGGGGCCCGCCGTGTCCTTGTAGGGGTCGCCGACAGTGTCGCCGGTCACCGAGGCCTTGTGCGCCTCGGAGCCCTTCATGTGGCGCACCCCGTCCTTGTCGACGAAGCCGTCCTCGAAGCTCTTCTTGGCGTTGTCCCAGGCGCCGCCGCCCGAGGTCATCGAGATCGCGACGAAGATGCCGGTGACGATGACGCCCATCAGCATCGCGCCGACGGCGGCGAAAGCCTGGTTCTTGCCGGCGATGGCGTTGATTGCGAAATAGGTCACGATCGGCGCGAGCACCGGCAGCAGCGAGGGCACGATCATCTCCTTGATCGCGGCCTTGGTCAGGAGGTCGACGGCCCGCGCATAATCGGGCCGCTCGGTGCCGTCCATGATGCCCGGCTTCTCCTTGAACTGGCGCCGGACCTCCTCGACGACGGAGCCCGCCGCGCGCCCGACCGCGGTCATGCCCATGCCCGCGAAGAGGAAGGGGATCAGGCCGCCGAGCAAGAGGCCGACGACGACATAGGGGTTGGACAGCGAGAAATCGACCGTGACGCCCCTGAAGTACTGGAAGGTCGTCGAGCCGGCCTTGTTGCCCTCGGCGATGAAGAAGTTGAGGTCCGAGGTGTAGGCGGCAAACAGCACGAGCGCGCCGAGGCCCGCCGAGCCGATCGCATAGCCCTTGGTGATCGCCTTGGTGGTGTTGCCGACGGCGTCGAGCGCGTCGGTCGACTGGCGCACCTCCTTGGGCAGGCCCGCCATTTCGGCAATGCCGCCGGCATTGTCGGTGACGGGGCCGAAGGCGTCGAGCGCCACGACGACGCCCGCCAGCGCCAGCATGGCGGTGGTGGCGATGGCGATGCCGAACAGGCCGGCCAGCCCATAGGAGACGATGATGCCGGCGACGATCACCAGCGTCGGCAGCGCGGTCGATTCCAGGGAGACCGCGAGGCCCTGGATGACGTTGGTGCCGTGTCCGGTGACGGACGCCTGGGCGATCGAGACGACCGGGCGCTTGCCGGTGCCGGTGTAGTATTCGGTGATGACGACGATCAGCAGCGTCACGGCAAGACCGACCAGAGCGCAGGCGAAGAGCCCGCCCGAGGTGAAGGTGACGCCCTGGACCGTGGTGAAGGAGGCCGAGAAGCCGCCGAACATCAGCCAGTTCACTGCCGCGATCGCTCCGACCGAGAGCATGCCGGCCGCGATGAAGCCCTTGTAGAGCGCGCCCATGATGGACTGGTTGGCGCCGAGCTTGACGAAGAAGGTGCCGATGATCGAGGTGACGATGCAGGAGGCACCGATCGCCATCGGGTAGAGCATCATCGTGCCAAGCGTCGCCTGTCCGGCGAAGAAGATCGCCGCCAGCACCATCGTGGCGACCAGCGTCACCGCATAGGTCTCGAACAAATCGGCGGCCATGCCGGCGCAGTCGCCGACATTGTCGCCGACATTGTCGGCGATGGTGGCGGGGTTGCGCGGATCATCTTCGGGGATACCGGCCTCGACCTTGCCGACGAGATCGGCGCCGACATCGGCCCCCTTGGTGAAGATGCCGCCGCCGAGACGGGCGAAGATCGAGATCAGCGAGGCGCCGAAGCCGAGCGCGACGAGCGAATCGATCACGGTGCGGCTCGACGGGGCAAAGCCGAGCATCGAGGTCAGGACGCCGTAATAGACGGCGACGCCGAGCAGCGCGAGGCCCGCGACCAGCATGCCGGTGACGGCGCCCGCCTTGAAGGCGACGTCGAGGCCGTCACCCAGCGACTGCATCGCGGCCTGGGCGGTGCGGACATTGGCGCGCACCGACACGTTCATGCCGATGAAGCCGGCGACGCCCGACAGGACCGCGCCAATCAGGAAGCCGATGCCGACCCATTTGCCGAGCAGGTAGATCAGGGCCACGAACAGAACGACGCCGACCATGGAAATCGTGACGTATTGGCGCTTGAGATAGGCCTGCGCGCCCTCGGCGACAGCGGCGGAAATCTCCTGCATGCGCTGGTTGCCGGCGTCGCGCTTCATGACGTCGGCATAGGCCCAGACGCCATAGGCGATCGATAATGCACTTAAGACGATGATGATAAGCAGGGCTGACATTCGATTTCCTGACCTTGAGCTTCCGACCCGCGGGAGCGCTGTCGCCCCTCATTTGTCGCTTTGGACGTCAGGCAAAGAAAATGCGGGCTCGAAGACGTCAGGGCCCGCATCGCGTCGCCAGTGTCAGGCGAAATTGTGGCAAGTTTCGCCGGTAAGCGCAAACGCTGCGATGGTGGCATGGCGCGCGAAAGCGCATCGCCGCTTGCCTATCAACGCCGGGAATGCCGCTGGGCGATTTTGTATAGGACAGCGGCGGCGATCGACCCTCTACTGCGTCTGCAAGCACGTCGCGCGAAGCGCGGCGGGAATGTCGGAGCACGCATCGATGTATCCTTGGCCACAGGGCAAGACCTCCGCGGCGTTCATCAGCATCGATGTCGATGCCGATACGCCGATGCTGTGGCGCCAGCGCGCCGCGCCCCAGCCCAAGTATCTGTCGGAAATGGAGCAGCGGCAGTACGGCCTGCGCGCCGGCATCGCCAATCTGGTCGCGGTGCTGGGGCGCCATGGGGTCCAGGCGACCTTCTTCGTGCCGGGGCTTGTCGCCGCGCGCAATCCCGAGCTGCTGCCGGGGCTCCTGGAAAACGGGCATGAGGTCGGGTTGCATGGCTTCGCGCATGAGGCGACGCGCGATATTTCCACGTCGGAGTTCGGCGAGGCGCTGGAGAGATCGCTTGCGGTCTTCGTCGCCCAGACCGGCCGCAAGCCCGATGGCTTCCGGGCGCCGGGCTGGGAACTGACGCGCGACATGCATGCGCTGCTTGGCCGGCATGGCCTCTATGACAGCTCGCTCGCCGGTCATGACCATCCCTATACGCTCGACGGCGTGACGGAACTGCCGATCTCATGGAGCCGGGAGGACACGACGCGCTTCAAGATCACGGGGCTGGACGCGCGCTGGGCGCCGACCAGCCCGGTCGTGGTGCTGGAGGAGTGGCTGTTCGACTGGGAGGCCTGCGCGCAAGCGGGCGGGCTGTTCACGTTGACGCTCCACGACTGGGTTTCCGGCCGTCCCGCGCCCCTCAGGGTTCTCGATGCGCTGCTGGCCCGGATCAGGCAGGACGAGACGGCCTGGATCGCGACGGGCGCGGAACTCGCGGCGCATGACCGGCGCTTGCCGCCTGATGCCCGGGCGAGCGTCGTCTCAACGCGGGACTAGCCGCGCCTACAGCGCCACATCCCTGTTGACGTTCTTGTAGAGCAGGTAGCAGGCGTCGTCGAAGCCGGTGGGGTAGAATTGCTGCGGGCAGTAACCGCCCATCCAGATGAAATCCTGCGCCCAGATCTCGTGCCAGTCCCGGCCGAGGAAATAGAGCCCCTGCCCTTCCAGCATGTAGAGACCGTGCTCCATCACATGGGTCTCGACATCGGGGAAATAGGCGCCCGGCTTGAACCACATCAGGTTCATCTCGAAATCGAAGCGCAGATCGCCATAGGGCAGGAGGAACTGGAAGCCGCGCCCCTCCATGCCGGTGTGGTTGGTCACCGGGACCGCGTCCCGATGCGACAAGATCGGCTCGGGCACCGCCAGCCCCGGCGCCGGCTCGTAGCGCTTGCGCAAGGCGAGCACGCGCACGGGCGCGGCGCTGTCATTGCGCAGGCTGAAGGCGGTTCCGGGCGGGACATAGGCAAAGGCGCCGGCCGGGAAGGCGGACGGTGCTGCACCGTCGATGGCAAAGGCCGCCTCGCCCGAGAGCGCGTAATAGAAGTGCTGGATGCCCTCCTCGGCGAAGGGCGCGCGCGTGCCGCCGCCCGGCTCGATCTCGAGGACATACTGCGCAAACTGCGCGCCCAGCACAGGCGCCGCCAGAATGCGGACGATCGTCTTCTCGAGATGCGGCAGGCGGCTGACGAGCACGCCCTCCGGCGGCATGAAGGCGTAATTGCGCGCCACCACGCCGCGGTTGTGGCCGATCGCGCCCACAGCGGGCCGGCCGGGGACTTGCGGAAGCTGGTGGGGGCGCATCGACGATCTCCTTGCGTGTCGTCCGGCTCTGGCAAGGATCAGGCCGGAACGGCCGGCTTCTGGAACGCCTGCCAGGCGACCATCACGAGGGCCACCGCGACGGGCGGGAAGACCAGCCAGTTGACGCTGGTCCAGCCGCCGGCATGCAGCAGCCCGCCCGAGGAGAACGAGGCGATGGCGACGGAGCCGAAGACGAGGAAGTCGTTGGCCGCCTGCACCTTCACGCGCTCCTCCGGCCGATAGCAGTCGGTCACCAGAGCGGTTGCGCCGATGAAGCCGAAATTCCAGCCCACACCGAGAATGACGAGCGCGATCCAGAAATGCGCGACGCTGAGGCCCGACAGGCCGACGATCGCGGCGAGCGCCGTCAGGATCAGCCCGGTCGCCGTGACCTGCGCCTTGCCGAAACGGGCGATCAGGCGGCCCGTGAAGAAGCTCGGCCCGAACATCGCCAGCACATGCCATTGGATGCCGAGCGCGGCATCGCCGACCGAATGGCCGCAGCCCACCATGGCGAGCGGGGCTGCCGTCATGACGAAGCTCATCAACCCGTAGGCGACGAGCGCGGCCGTCACCGAGGCGATGAATTTCGGCTGGCGCATGATCTCGCCGAGCGGGCGGCCGCCGCCTGATGCGACCTTGGCGACCGGCGGCGCCCGCAACTGCAGGATCATCAGCATGGCGACGAGCGCGAGGCAGGCCTGGGCCAGGAAGCTTGCGGCGAAGGGCGCGGCGGGGGTGAGGTCGCGCGTCCAGTAGACCGATTGCGGGCCGATGACCCCGGCCGCGATGCCGCCGATCATGACCCAGGAGATCGCGCGGGGCCGGAAGGCCTCGGTCGCGGCGTCGGCCGCCGCGAAGCGGTAGCTCTGGACGAAGGCGCCATAGAGCCCGCAGGCGAAGGTGCCGAGGCAAAACAGCCAGAACAGCCGCGTGCTCGCGCCAGCCGCCGCGACGCTGGCAGCGGTCGCGCCGACCAAAGCGCCGAGCAGATAGCCGTTGCGACGCCCGAAGCGCCGCATCAGCATCGCGGCCGGGATGACGCCGACGGCGATGCCCAGTTGCATCAGGCTGACGGGAACGGTCGCGAAGGTCTGGTCCGTGACGAGCTGCGAGCCGACGATCCCGCCGAGCGAAATCACGATCGAGGGGCTGGCGCCGCCGAGTGCCTGCGCGCAGGCCAGAACCACGGAGTTACGCTTGGCGAGCGCATCGCCGTCGCCGACAGGACTGTGCTGGTTCATGCGTCTGCCGCCCCGAAACGCGGCGGCTCTTGACGGGCCGCCTTCAAAAATGAGCGAAGGAGCCCTGCACGAAACCGCGCGCTGTGCCCTGTTCGCTGTATCTCGCCACGCCCGCCTCAGCCGTTACTCGGCCGATAGCAGTTAGCATCACCCCGGCAGAGTCTGCCGCCGCCGCCAGAGCAGGATATTCCATTTCCGAGGCGGTACAGAGAATTTCGTAGTCGTCTCCGCCAGTCCAGGCCAGTTCCGCCAACGCGGGATCGGCCATGATCGCAGCGCGCACTGCCCGCGAGAGTGGGACAGTGTCGAGCTCGATCTCGGCGCCGATGCCGGAGGCCTTCAGCAGCTTGGCGAGATCGCCGACGAGCCCGTCGGAAATGTCCATCGCGGCCGAGGCGTGCTGCTGGAGCGCGGCGGCAAGAGCCAGGCGCGGCTGGGGATGAAGATAGCGATCGGCCAGGAAGGCGCGCGCCGCCTCGTCCAGCTTGGAGACCCAGCCGGGCTTGTCCGGTCCATGCACCTTCAAGCCGAGCGCGCCATCGCCGATCGTGCCCGAGACCAGCACGAGATGACCGGGCTTCGCGCCCGAGCGCGTCACCATCCGTCCCGCCGGAACGGAGCCGAAGGCCGTGATCGACAGGGTCAGTGGCCCCGACGTCGACACGGTATCGCCGCCGATCAGCGGGCATCCATTCTCGGTGGCCATGCCGGCCAGGCCGGCGGCGAATCCTGCAAGCCAATCCTCCGTCCAGCCCTTCGGCAGCACCAGCGACAGCACGAAGCCTTCAGGCTTGGCACCCTTGGCGGCAAGGTCGGAGAGGTTCACGCCCAGCGCCTTGCGGGCGATCGAGCCCGGCGGATCGTCGGGAAAGAAATGCACGCCCGCGACCAGCGCATCGACCGTCACGACGATCTCGTAGCCGCGCGCCGGCCGCAGCAGGCCCGCATCGTCGACGAGGCCCAGCCCCCCCGGCCCCGCGATCGGGGCAAAATGGCGGGCGATCAGTTCGAATTCACCGGGGCGTTCCATGTCCGACATCGCAGATCCGCCCTTTCCACCATCCCGGCGTCATTCCGGACAAGCGGCGCAGCCGCGCCGATCCGGAATCCATGCCTGAACCTTATTTGGAAGCGTTCCGGCATGGATCCCGGGTCTCCCTTCGGTCGCCCGGGATGACGACGGAGGCCCGCCTCACGCCGCGGGCGCGTCGAACTCGTCGGAGCGGAAGTCGCGGGCGAGTTTGTCCAGCACGGCGTTGATCATGCCGATCTCCTCGCCCTCGTAGAAGGCGCGCGTCACCGCGACATATTCGGAGATCACGGCCCGCGCCGGCACATCCTTGCGGAAGGCCAGTTCATAAGCGCCCGCGCGCAGGATCGCGCGGACCACGGCCTCGACCCGCTTCAGCGGCCAACCCGACGCCAAGGTCTCATCGACCGAGCGATCGACCAGGCGCTGCTCGCGGACGACGCCGCCGAGCAGGTCGCGGAAGAAGGCGATCTCGGCCTTGGGGAGTTCGATGTCCTCGACCTCCTTGCCGATCCAGAAGGCCTCGAACTCGGCCATGGCCTCGACCACGCCGCGCCCGCCGATCTCCATCTCATAGAGCGCCTGCACCACGGAGAGCCGCGCGCCGCGCCGCAGTTCAGCGCGGCTCATTTGGACTGCTCCCCCAGCGATCGCTTGTAGCGCAGCACGGCCAGCGCAGCCTCGGCGGCGCCGCCACCCTTGTCCATCTCGGAGCGGTTGGCACGGGCCCAGGCCTGTGCCTCGGTCTCGACGGTGAGGATGCCATTTCCGAGCGGCAGGGCGAAGGCGACCGAGAGGTCCATCAGAGCGCGCGAGCTTTCGCCGGCGACGATGTCGTAATGGCCGGTCTCACCGCGGATGACGGTGCCGAGCGCGATCACGGCCTCGTAAGGGTCGACCGCCTCGTCGGCGGCGCGCAGGCCGATGACGATGGCCGAGGGGATTTCGAGCGCGCCGGGCACGGTGACGACATCGACGCGGCATTCGGCCTTGTCGAGCACGGCGAGCGCGCCTTCGAGCAGTTCGTCGGCGAGCTTGTCGTAGAAGCGCGCCTCGACCACGAGCACGCGCGCGCCGTCCAGCGGGACGGCAGGAGTTGCGGCCTGTTCAGCCGAGATTTGCCGGGGTCCGGCCATGGTTCTTGTCCTTGTCGAAAGTATGAGGGCGCTGGTTAGACCTAGCCGCGCGCCTCCGCAAGCCGCGCGGCATATCGCGCCATCAGATCGACCTCGACATGGACCGGATCGCCCTCCTTGCGCTGCCCCCAAGTGGTGACCGCGAAGGAATGCGGGATCAGCAGCACGGTGAAGACATCGTCCTCGACCGTGTTGACCGTCAGCGAGGTGCCGTCGAGGCAGATCGAGCCCTTCGCGGCGATGAAGCGCGGCAAACCTTGGGGCGCGCGGATATGGAAGCGCGCCGTCGCCCCCCAGGGCTCGTCGGGATCAGGCGCGATCGGCTCGATCTTCAGGATGGTGCCGACGCCATCGACATGGCCGGTGACGAGATGGCCGCCGAGTTCGTCGCCGACCTTGAGAGAGCGCTCGAGGTTGATCGCCGTGCCGGGCTCCCAGGCGCCGACTTCAGTCTTCGACAGCGTCTCTGCCGCCGCTTCGACCTGGAAGACGCAGCCGGGCTGGCCATCCTCGCGGGGCTTCAGCGCCGTGACCGTGAGGCAGACGCCGCCGCAGGCGATGGACGCGCCGATCTCGATGCCCTCAGCCTCATAGGGGCTGGCGATGGCGAGCCGCTTCAGGCTCGGGCCCTTGCGCTCCGCTTCCATGACCGTGCCGATGGCGGTGACGATGCCGGTGAACATCAGATGGTCCTCACGAAGTGCTCGAAGTGGTCGTGACCGATCAGCTGGGTCTCGGCAAGGGCGTAGAGATCGGGATCGGCGAGCAAGGCCGCAAGGGCCGGACGCACGGCGACAATGCCGGGCTGCCCCAGCGCATTCGGCGATGTCGAGACGATGACCTCGTCCAGCAGCCCGGCCTGAGCAAGCTTTTCCGCGACGGTCGGGCCGCCTTCGGAGAAGATGCGCGTGAGGCCGCGCGTGCCAAGGAGCCGCAGCGCCTCGGCGAGGTCGAGATGGCCGCTGGCATCGGCTGAGACGCGCATGACCTCGACACCGGCCGCGACCAGCGCCAGTTCGCGCTCGACCGGGGCAGCCTCGCTGGCAATGACCCAGACCGGGACCTCGGCTGCGGTCCTCACCAGCTGCGACCCGACGGGCAGCCGCAGTTGCGAATCCAGGATGATCCGGATCGGCGAGCGCTGGGCCATGCCGGGCAGGCGCACGGTCAACAGCGGATCATCGGCGAGCACCGAGCCGATGCCGAGCATGATCGCATCGTGATGGGCACGCTGGAGATGGACCCAGCCATTGGCCGCCGGACACGAGACCGCGATCCGCGCGCCGCCCGGCCCGCCCGCATAGCCATCGGCCGTGCGTGCGATCTTGAAGGTGACCATCGGCCGCCCTTGCGTGACGCGCAGGACATGGCCGCGATGGATGCGCTGGGCTTCGGCTTCGAGAACACCGGTCGTGACCGCGATGCCGGCCGTCCGCAGCAGCGCAAAGCCGAGCCCCCTGAACAGCGGATTGGGATCGGCCACGGCTGCGACCACGCGGCGAACGCCGGCGAGAATGGTGCGTTCGACGCAAGGCGTCGCGGCCCGGATCGTCCGGTGGGAGCAGGGTTCGAGCGTGACGTACAGCGTGCCGCCGGCCGCAGCGTTGGGTCCAGCGCGATCGAAGGCGTTGGCCTCGCCATGGGGTCGGCCGCCCGGTTGCGTGTGGCCGCGCGCGACGACGACCGGGCCGTCGATCGTATCCTGCGTCACGATCGCTCCGACGCACGGGTTCGGCCAGGTCGTGCCCTGCCCTCGCGCGCCGAAAGCGAGCGCCTGCCGCATGAAATGTCGGTCGAGCGCGGCCTGTACCGGTTCGTGATCAGTCATCAGCACGGGCTGGCGGCGCGTTGGTCTCGCCTTCGACGTCGTCGGCGCTGAGCTGGCCCAAAAGCTCTTCGAAGTCGCGGGCCTCGCGGAAGTTCTTGTAGACCGAGGCGAAGCGGACATAGGCGACGTCGTCGAGGGCCTTCAGCCCCTCCATCACCAGTTCGCCGATGGCGGAGCTCGCGATCTCGGCCTCGCCGGAGCTCTCCAGCTGCCGCACGATGCCGTTGACCATGCGCTCGATCCGCTCGGGCGCGACCGCGCGCTTGCGCAGCGCGACCTCGATCGAGGTCTGGAGCTTGTCGCGGTCGAAGACGGTGCGGCGGCCCGAGCGCTTGACCACGATCAATTCGCGCAACTGCACGCGCTCGAAGGTGGTGAAGCGGCCGCCGCAATCAGGGCAGACGCGCCGGCGCCGGATCGAGGCCGAATCGTCGGTCGGGCGCGAATCCTTCACCTGCGTGTCGAGGGAGCCGCAATAGGGACAGCGCATCTGCCAATCCTTGAACCTGCCGGAGCGGGCGATGCCGCGCCGGCCCTTCCTTGCCTCATCCGGCCTGTCACCTGCCAGCGAAAAAGACGCCGCGGCCTTGAACCCCGGCTTGCCTTGGTGCGACCAATGCGAAGCGAGAGGGAAAGCATATCATGTCGGACGATGCCGAGAGTCCCGCCGATGCCTTCGGCGGCCTGGTCCTGCTGGCATTCGATCTCCTCGATTCCGAAATCCATCGCTCGCCCGAACGCCTGATCCAGACCTTCAAGAGCCCGACCCTGCTCGCGGCGGCGCAGAAGGCGATGCTGGATTTCGCCAAGTCGCGCGGTCCGTTCTCGACCTCGCAATTGACGCCCGAGGAGATCAACAAGCTCCAGTCCTCCGTCGTCGACGGTGTGCGCTCGGCTGCGACCGACGCCTATCTCAAGCAGATCAAGGCATCGTCCAAGTTCAAGGCGCTGGAAACCCAGCTCAAGAATTTCGAGGAGGCGGCCAAGTCGTCGGCGATCGGCGTCTGGGTCGATCACAACAAGGGCATCCTCTACGTCGTCGGCGCGGTGCTGACGGTGGGAGCCGGCGTCGCCCTCTACATCACCAAGCCGACCGGCCCGGCCTACGCCATGGGCATCAGGGAGCTGGAGAAACTCAAATTCGAGGTGCTGAAGGTCGGCGCGCTGAAGCTCGGCGTCGGCGGCCTCGTCTTCGACCCCACAGCCGATCGCTATGGCGGCAAGGTCACCGGCAAGCTGGAATGGGAGCAGCTCAAGATCGACCTGTCGCTGCAGATCCTCGCCACGGTCGGGAAAGCGACCGAGGTCAACGGCGAAGTCGCGGTGAAATACGGGATCATCAGCGTCAGCGGCTTCATGAAGCAGGATTTCATGAAGCCCAAGGTCGACATCACGCTGCGGGTCGGCGCCAACAAGGATCGTTTCGGATTGTCCGTCGCCGCCCATCTCAAGGACGACAACATCACGGGCAGCGCGTCGGCAACCTACAAGCTCAACGAGAGCCTGAAGCTTGGCGCCGACCTCAGCCGCCAGAACCGTGCCGACATGAACAACCAGACGGAAAACCTGATCATGTTCCAGCTCAAGGGCACGTTCCCCTGAGCTGCGACGTCCCTGAGCCGGGAAACACCTGCGCACTCAGCCTTCGACGGAGGCGGCAGGCGCCTCGTCCGCCAGGGCCACGGCCAGATTGCCATTGGACCAGGACGGCCAGCCAGTACCGGCAAAGTCGCGGTCATGGGACCAGATATCGGCGTCGTACAACCACGCCAGGGACAGGATATGGGCGTCGCTCACGCTGCCATTGCGTGACGCGACGGCATTGCGAAGATTTTGCTCGGCGGAATTCAAGCTATCGAAATAGCGATCCTCTTCCACCACCTCGATCGACTCGAGGATCTCGTCCGCAATCTCGATCAGAACGGGCGCGTCGGGGGCAAGCCGCGACAGCACATGCTTCACCTCGGATGACGCCTCGATCGAAATGATCAGCGTGCGTCGCGAGCTCGCAAGTTCCAGCAGAGGTCGGGATCGAAAACCCAGCACGGCGCTCAGTACGACATTGGCGTCGACGACGAGCGTTTCCGAAGGAGCGCGTGAACGCATCAATCGGCGCGTTCACCGAGAAAGCGCTCGAGCCGCAGCTTCGTCTCCGGAGAAAGCGTCGCGTGATAGGCGTCGCTTCGTTTCAGCGCCGCGGAAATTCTCGCGGTATCCGGCTTTCGCACCGGCACGAGGAGCCCGACAGTGGCAGAGCCGCTCTTGATGGGAACCGCGTGCGGCAGGGCCTGGATGGCTCCAGCCGACAGTTTCTGCAATTCGCGCATGGTCACGACCTGGCGGCTCATATCGATCTCCCAATCGACGTGATCTGCTACCCACCAAGTATGTAGCCCCGTAGGGCGGCCGCTTCAAGCCGCCCCCCGAGAGCCTCAATAGATCGGAAAGCGCCCGGTGAGCTCGTGCGCCTTGGCCTTGACGGCCTGCTCGACGGTGGCGTTGCCCTCCTCGCCATTGGCGGCGAGCCCGTCCAGCACCTCGGCGATCAGCTCGCCGACCTTCTTGAACTCGGCGACGCCGAAGCCGCGCGAGGTCGCGGCGGGCGTGCCGAGGCGGACGCCGGAGGTCACCATCGGCTTTTCCGGGTCGAAGGGGATGCCGTTCTTATTGCAGGTGATGTGGGCGCGGCCGAGCGCGATCTCGGCGGCCTTGCCGGTGACCTTCTTGGAGCGCAGATCGACCAGCATCAGATGGTTGTCGGTGCCGCCGGTGACGAGGTCGAAGCCCTTGGTCTTGAGGGTGTCGGCCAGCGCCTTGGCGTTCTCGACGACGGCCCGCGCATAGATCTTGAACTCGGGCTGCAGCGCCTCCTGGAAGGCGACGGCCTTGGCGGCAATGACATGCATCAAGGGCCCACCCTGGATGCCGGGGAAGATCGCCGAGTTGAACTTCTTGGCCAGCGCCTCGTCATTGGTCAGGATCATGCCGCCGCGCGGGCCGCGCAGGGTCTTGTGCGTGGTCGTGGTCGCGACATGGGCGTGCGGGAACGGCGAGGGATGGGCGCCGCCGGCGACGAGGCCGGCGAAATGGGCCATGTCGACGAAGAGATAGGCCCCGACCTCATCGGCGATGGCGCGGAAGCGAGCGAAATCCCAATGCCGGGCATAGGCCGAGCCGCCGGCGACGATGACCTTGGGCTTGTGCTCGCGGGCGAGCCGCTCCAGCGCGTCATAGTCGATCAGCTGGTCGACGACGCAGACGCCGTAGGAGACGACGTTGAACCATTTGCCGGACTGGTTGACCGGAGCGCCATGGGTCAGGTGCCCGCCGGCGGCGAGGTCGAGCCCCATGAAGGTGTCGCCGGGCTGCATCAGCGCCATGAACACGGCCTGATTGGCCTGGCTGCCGGAGTTCGGCTGGACATTGGCGAAGCCGCAGCCGAACAGGCGCGTGGCACGCTCGATGGCGAGCTTCTCGGCGATGTCGACGAACTGGCAGCCGCCATAGTAGCGCCGGCCCGGATAGCCCTCGGCATATTTGTTGGTCATCACCGAGCCTTGCGCCTCGAGCACGGCGCGGGAGACGATGTTCTCGGACGCGATCAGCTCGATCTCCTCGCGCTGGCGACCGAGCTCGAGCTCGATGGCGCGGGCGATCTCGGGATCGGCGTCAGCCAGCGAGGCGGCGAAGAACGAGTTCGAGAGATGCGTCTGGGCGGCGGCCTCGGTCATGTCCGGCTCCTGCTGAAAAAGGCGGACGCTCACGGCCCGGCCCTGTCGCGCGTGCCGTATCATGGGGCGGAACTCTGTCCAAGCGCTAGATGGACGCGGCCTGGGTTATCGCTTGAAAGCGTGGCTCGTCCCCTTCCCCCCGCTTGCGGTGGGGAAGGGTTCGGGATGGGGGGCCGCAAAGCCTGAGCACTATCCTTCATCGTCGCGCCGAGCGGCACTGCCCCCCCCCCCCCCCCCCCCCCCCCCCCCCCGGGGGGGGGGGGGGGGGAAAACCCGCCCCCCGGGGGGTGCCCGCCCGGCGGGCCGGGGACCGAGGGGGGGGGGCGGGAGGGGGGGGGGGGGGCCTACATTCCTGGTGGGGGGGGGCGGCCGCCGCCCCGGCCGGCGCCGGCTCGGGCGCGGCCCGCCGCCGCGCCCGCCCCGGCGATGCCGCCCC
>NZ_LGSZ01000049.1 GCF_001298265.1 Allobosea vaviloviae
AGGCTCATGATGTTGGAGCCCAGCCCCAGCGCCTTCATCGCCGCGAACGCGATCAGGATGCCGACGGGCAGCATGATGATCGCGACCAGGGCGCTGCGCAGATGCAGTAGGAAGACGATGCAGACCAACGCGACGATGACGCTCTCCTCGATCAGCGTCACCTTGAGCGTCTCGATCGCGCGCTCGATCAGGTGCGAGCGGTCGTAGACCGGCACGATCTCGGCCCCGCCCGGCAAGGTCGCTGCGATCTCTGCGAGCCTCGCCTTGGCGCGCTCGATCACGCCGAGCGCGTTCGCCCCTAAGCGCTGCAGCACGATGCCGCTGGCGACCTCGCCCTCGCCGTTGAGTTCGGTGATGCCGCGCCGCTCGTCGGGACCGAGCTCGACTCTCGCGACGTCGGCGAGCCTGAGCGGCGCGCCGCGCTCGGTCCGGAGCACGATGTTCTCGATATCGGCGATCGACTTGAGATAACCGCGCCCGCGCACCACGAACTCGAACTCGGCGAGCTCGACGGTGCGGCCGCCGACATCCATGTTGCTGTTGCGCACGGCCTCGCGAAGGGTCGCCAGCGACACGCCTTGCGCCCGCAGCCGCACCGGGTCGACCACGATCGCATATTGCTTGACGAAGCCGCCGACGCTGGCGACCTCGGCTACGCCCTCCGCGCGCGACGCGGCGAAGCGCACCGACCAGTCCTGGACCGAGCGCAACTCGGCTAGCGTCATGTCCTTGGCCATGACGGCGTATTGGTAGACCCAGCCGACGCCGGTGGCGTCGGGTCCCAATGTCGGCGAGACGCCGGCGGGAAGCCGGCGGGCGGCGGCGTTGAGATATTCGAGCACGCGCGAGCGCGCCCAGTACGGGTCCGTGCCGTCCTCGAAGATGACGTAGACGAAGGAGACGCCGAAGAAGGAGAAGCCGCGCACGACACGCGCCTTCGGCACCGTCAGCATCGAGGTCGTCAGCGGATAGGTGACCTGATCCTCGATCACCTGCGGCGCCTGGCCGGGATATTCGGTGTAGACGATGACCTGCACGTCGGAGAGATCGGGGATGGCGTCGAGTGGCAGCGTCTTGACCGCATAGATGCCCGCCGCGACCGCGAACGCCGTGGCGACGAAGACGAGGACGAGGTTGCGCGCCGACCGGGCGATCAGGCGGGCGATCATGGCTTGATCTCCGCAGGTTTTTGTTCTGCCGGCGCGCCGAGCCCGCTCAGAGCGGCCTTGAGGTTGCTTTCGGCGTCGATCAGGAAGTTGGCCGAGACGACGACGCGGTCGCCCTCCGAGACGCCGTCGCTGATCGCGACCATGCCGTCGCCGCGCTGGCCGAGCCTCACCTCGCGCGGCTCGAAGCGGCCCTCGCCGCGATCGAGGATAACGACGCGGCGCGTGCCGGTGTCGATCACGGCGCTGTCGGGCACGGCGAGGACGGGGCCAGCTTCTCCTGAGCCGATCTCGACATCGGCATACATGTTGGGCAGCAGCATGCCGGCGCGGTTGTCGATCTCGATGCGGACCTTGGTGGTGCGCGTCGCCTCCGCCACCTGCGGATAGATCAGGCCGACCTTGCCGGCGAACTCCGTGCCGGGCCGCCCGCGCAGACGGATGATGGCGGGCGCGCCGATGCGGATCGCGGCGAGATCACCCTCCGGAACATCGGCCAGCACCCAGATCATCGAGACGTCGGCGAGCCGGAACAAGCTGTCGCCCGACGCCATCCTCATGCCGTCGACGACATTGCGCTCCAGCACGATGCCGTCGCGCGGGGCCGACCAGACGATCGTCAGCGGCACTTTTCGGGTCCGCTCGATCTCGGCGACGATCTCCGGCTGCACGCCGAGATTCTCCAGCCGCTGGCGCGCGCCGCCTTCGGGCACGCCGCGCCCGGCCGCGTTGAGCTCTGACACGAACTGCGCGCCCGCCGCCGTGATCTCGGGCGAATAGATCCGGACCAGCCGGTCGCCCTTGGCGACGCGGCCGCCGGTCGTGACGGGCGCCACCTCCTGGATGAAGGCGTCCGAGCGCGTCGCGACAACGGAGATGCGGCGCTCGTCGAGCTGCACCGTTCCCGGCACGCGGATCGGCCGGCTGATCGCCTGGCGGAGGACAGCCTGAGAGCGCACACCGCTGCGCTGGATGCGTCCCGGCGAGAGCTTGATGACCTTCCCGTCGGCGTCTTCGCCTGCATAGACCGGCAGGTAGTCCATGCCCATCCAGTCCTTCTTGGGGACCGGCGAGGTGTCGGGCAGGCCCATCGGGTTGCGGTAGTAGAGCAGCTTGCGCTCGGCCTCTGTGGCAGCGGCGGGGCCGGCGGCGCTCTG
This sequence comes from Allobosea vaviloviae, assembly GCF_001298265.1. Classification (GTDB taxonomy): domain Bacteria; phylum Pseudomonadota; class Alphaproteobacteria; order Rhizobiales; family Beijerinckiaceae; genus Allobosea; species Allobosea vaviloviae_B. Next base: position 2,324 of record NZ_LGSZ01000049.1, read on the forward strand.
CGCCGGTCTGGCAGCCGGCGGATCGAAACTGATCTCCTCGCTGGCGCGCACGGGCAGGAAGTCGCGCCCGTCTTCGGTCTTGCGAGGTTCTGGCGCATAGAACAGGGCCCCGTCGGGGTGACGATAATAGGCAACCGGCCCGGCGGCGGTCGGCGGACCGGCCTTGGGCGCGGCCGTCGATCTGGCCATGAAAGCTTGGTGGAGCCTGTCGAGGCCGGGCAAGGCAAGGCCGCGCGTGCCGGCGACATAACCGGCCGCCCCCGCCGCCGTGACAGCGGCGAGTGCGAGGCCCGCGAGCAAAGTGCGGCTCATGGCGTGGCCTTCAGGACAAGGCGGCTTTCGACCGTGCCCTCCTCGCCCTGCACCTTGGCCGCTAATGACAGCCGCCAGCCGCCTTCCATGATGAGGTTGGTCCTGAAGGCGTAGCTGCCGGGCTCTGGCGACGGCAGGGGCTCCAGCTTGGCGGCCATGGTCGCCATGCCGTCCGGCTCCATGTCGATGCGGCTGGCGAAGATCACCGCGTCGGGCACCGGCTTGCCGGTGCGCCTGTCGATGAGCCGGACGGTGACGACGACGCCGTCGCCGTGCTTCAGCTCGGTCTGGGCGAGCTGGAATTCATAATCCTTGATGTCGGCCAGCGCCGGCACGGCGAGGGCGAGTGGGAGCGCGGTGGCGAGCGCGCGCACGAAATTTACGGAGAACATGGTGGCTATCCCGAATGGAGCAGGCTGCCGCGCTGACGCGCGGCTGGGGTCCGTGGCGCGGAGCCACGGCTCGCCGACCGCCTGGACAGCGCCGTGCGGCCGGAGCCGGCGCTAACGCGCCGGCCGATGCCTCAGCTTCGGGGAGGTCTCGCGGGCGGCGCGAAGGTGTGGGATGCGCGCTCGGCGTCGTCGCCCATGAGGCTGACGACGGCCATGACGGAGCGTGGCAGCGCGACGAACTTGACCGATCGGCTCGCGAAGCACTTGGCGAGGCAGAAGGTCAGCGCCGGGCAGTTCGTCGTGCAATCCTTCGGACCATCCTGGTCCGACGGGCAGCACGGCATGCCCGCTTCCATGGTCTGCTCAACGCCGGCAGCGTCCCGCGCCATGCCGGCGGTCGCAGGGCTGACATAGGCCGCAAGAACGCCGGCCGTCAGGAACAGGGCCAGGATCAAAGCATGCGTGAAGGGCCGGAGCATCATTCTTGGATGATGCCATGTCCGTGCCGTCGGAAAAAGGCCGGTGGCATCAAGATCGCGTCAATAAGTCGTCATCGCAGCTGAGCGTCCAGTACAAACTACGGATGCGGGTCGAAATTCTCGAATAATTTTGATGGCTGCCGCGTGTCGCAAAGCCTCTCGCTGGCGGAAGGTCACGTTACCGGACGTCTTCACGTTGCCATCCTGAGGATGCTCACGCGGACCAAGGCGCTCTCGATCCAGCCAAATACCTCGAAGCCAGTGTCTCGATAAAGCTACCGATGCAGAGGTTGGAGGCCGTTTAGATCGTTGCGAATAGCTGTGGCGGCGACTGCAGCTTGGCCCATGGCGTAGCTGATCTGGTCGAGCCCCTCGACCACGTCGCCTGCGGCATACAGGCCTGGCACGTTGGTCCTTTGCTTGGCATCGACGGTTACGCATCCACAACTGGAAACTATCGACCCCAGTCCAACCGCGAGATTGCATCGGACATCGCTACCCAGGGCCGGGTAGATGGCGTCGAAGTCGCAGTTTTTGTTGGGCAAGGCTACCACGATCGCTCCTTCCCGTAGATCAAAAGCGAGACAGGGTCCCGCGAGCAGCTTGATGCCAGCCTTGTGGACGCGTCTTCGCTGAGATGCATCGAGATCGTGCATGCCGTAAGGCAAAATCAGTGTCACATCCGCTGTGAAGCTGCGCAGGAACTCCGCCTCTCCCAGCCCACCCGCGCCGGTGCCGATGACGCCGACGCGGCGATCCGTTACTTCGAACCCATCGCAGATCGGACAGTAGCGTAGCAAGCCGCGCGACAGCGCCTGGGCGTGCATATCGTCTGACATGGCCGGACGGCGGTTCACGACGCCGGTCGCCAGCAGAACTGTGCGGGCGTGCAGGGTCAGATCCCCGGCTACCGCAACGAAAAGATCGCCGTTTTTCGTCAACGAGGTTACCTCGGCGGCCACATGATGGGAGCCATATCGCGTGGCCTGAGCCTTCATGCGCGCCAGAAGCTCCAATCCCCCTATCCCGTCCGGAAAACCGACATGGTTGTGGCTGACGGGGATCCAACCCGCGCGGCTTTCTCCGCCGTCCACGACCGAAACGGACAGGTGAAACCTAGCCAGATAAATCGCAGCCGTGAGACCGGCCGGGCCGCCGCCGATCACAAGGCAGTCGAACGGACGCGACCCGTTGGCAATGAGCGGCGCGCGGTCAGCTTCAGAAGCAATCGTCACTGCGCTTTGCGAACCAAGCCGATCCTGTTCCGATCCTGTAGACGCCATATCTTCGAACTCCCTCAACTTCGTCCGACTGGAGCCTTGAGCAAAACTTGGAATAGACAAGGCAGTCCTGAGTCGACCAGTACCGGCCATTACAAGTACGTTTTAGTTTCGATATTCTCTAGAACACGTGTGACCTCTTCAAATCGAGCTTCCGCATCAGACCAATTTTGCACGAAGTCGAACAATTCTCTCATCGCTGGCGCGATTTCTCTGTATGCGGCTATAGCTGCAACCAAGGCTCCTAGCGAAAGGCGCTGTTGCACAACGAGATATCCGCCAATTGCGAAAAAGAAAAATGGAGTTAAATTCGATGTATAGTTATAGAGACCGCGTAGTCGACCCTTTAAATCACTAATCTCTATCCGCACGCGTTCCAGCGCGGCAATCTGATGCGTCTGCTGTCGAAGAGATGGATAAATGGTTGTCTTCTTCAGTCCAGGTTTGGCATCTGCATCACGAGATGTCAGAAGTTGAGTCAGCTCCCGCGTCGCATAAACCCTTTCCCGAACTTTTGCGTTCAAGGCATTCTGAAGTCGCGGCAGCAAAGTCAATTGAACGGGCAACATGATCAGGGCCGACAACGCGAGCGCTGGGTTTTGCACAAACAAAAAGACAAGGCTGGTGAGCAGTGTGCCACCATAAATTAATGGGACAACGAATATGCTGGCACCAAAATAGCCGATCGGCTCAACCTCCTGAACGGCAACGGCCGCGAGAGAGGCTCTCGCTTCAGGAGCTAGGGTCTTCCTCGATCTGCGTACTATTTTAAGGCGCAGTCTTCGTACGAGCCGCTCGCTCGCTCGTCCTCTGATGCGTGTTGCCGCAAATTTCACGAGCCCGCTTGCAGTCAAAACTGCAAGATAACTTCCGCAGAGCGCGATCAACAATTCCAAGCGCGGCAGATGGAAGCCAAGAAACGTCATCCCGTCGTGGGCCTCGGGGCTTTTAAGGGCGTGGTTGATGATGTGCTTGGGAATATCGAGGAGGAACCAGGCGGCGGGCAGCGTCAGTAAGGACAACAAGATCAGCAGGACCTGATAACGAGCAGTGGACTTCCCGAGAAAGACGGCCAACTTCCAGGGGTCATGTATGACCGGCGCGTCCTCGCTACGGACTGTGGGTGGATCGCAAACGTCATGCGAAACGGCGATCGGCCTGCCAGTCACCGCGGCGAGCCGGGCTCGACGCCTCCGAGCTGCGGACACCCTGCGGAACAGCGCTCTGCCCAAATGTCCGATCGTCCACGTTGGAGCGACGACGAAAACGACTATTGCTGCGGCGGTCAGTATCCAGTGCCCGTGGGGGTAATCGAGCCCAGCAAATTTATGAACAATCTGATGTATATAGTCATTTATAATGTAAAATACATCTGTAAAGTTCATTTCTAGTGAATTCCAAAAAATCGCATTGCTTCGATTAGCCCATCAGCGCTGTCCTTCAGCGGCGGAATCTTAAACAGGTATTATACGATTATTGATATGGTTACATGAAATTCAGTTTCGCTGGTGCATATGATACAGCGATAAAAGCTGATTCTTAGTTTTGTTCTTCTGGGTCATCGCCTTCGGCGTTCGGACGGTCGGCAACGCAGCGCCCTGCTATGCAAACGATCTTGATACGCTTATGCGAGGTTCCAAGGCAGTTGGCCTCGTAAACTTCGCTCTTCCCAACCGCCGGAAGACGGATAACTTTCGCGTTCGCGCATGCCGCCTCCAGCAAAGCGCGCTGCAGATCGCCATCGTCAGCTCGGGCTGCGATCGATGTGACCGCTGCCATTGTAAGTAATAGACAGGTTATTGTTTTCATTTGTTGAAGCCGCGCTTTTAGGCTCGAAGGATCGCGCTACCCCGTGCGTGATGCACGCAAGACCATAATTGCGAGCGCAATGAAGGCCACGCTCCCGGCGCCCCAGTATGTTGCCGCGCCAAGGCCACCGGCGAATTCGGTAAACCAGAGGCTCGCGCCGTGTATGGCCCAAGGCCGCAAGACCATTATCAACTCGTTGTCGTGACGGCGAATACATATTCCCTGACGTATGGCTCCAGGACGCAGCCTGGAGCCATACGTCAACCGACGACTACTTGGTCTTCTGCAGCTTCGTCACCGTGATCTGGCCGTTGACCCGGTCGGCGTCAAATTTGATCTTGTCCCCGGCCTTCAGGCCCTTGAGCATGGCCGGATCCCCGGCGCGGAAGACCATCGACATGGCGTCCATGTCGAGGTTCTTGATCGCCCCATGATCGATAGTCAGCTTGCCTTGCGCCTCGTCGACCTTCTTGACGGTGCCATTGACCTGCTGGGCGAGGGCGGGAAGTGCGAACGCCATGAAGGCGATCGTCGAAACGAGTTTCAGCATGGGATGCTCCTTGATGCGAAAGCGCGGATTTACTTGACGATAATCTTGCCGGTCATTCCGGCTTCTCGGTGACCGGGGATCAGGCAGGAGAAGTCGAACTCACCAGCCTTGGTGAACGCCCAAACGATTTCGCCCGTCTTCTTGGGCGCGAGCCGCTTGGCGTTCGGATCGTCATGCTCCATGTCGGGGTTCTTCTGCATCTCGATGGCGTGCTTGAGGTTCTCCTCAAGCGTCGCCAGGACAAGTTCGTGATCCAGGGCGCCATTGTTGCGTAGCTGGAACTTGACCTGCTCGCCGCGCCGGATCTCGATCCTGTCTGGGATGAACTGCATCTTGCCGTCCCTTTCGCCCATCGCGATCTGCACGATGCGCGCCGGCTTCTTCGGATCGCCGGGCTTGCCGTAGGCGACCTCGCCGTCGTGGTGACCAGCCGCTCCCGGCCCAGCCAGCGCCGCGCCGGCGGAGAGCGCGAGCGCTAGACATGCAAGTTTCAATGAAGCCAATTTCGTCATCAGTTGCTCCGGAGTTCGGTGGATCGTTCAGTGGTTGGAATGAGCGCCGCCGGCCTTGGCGCCGGGCAGCGGCTTGCCATCGGGACCGAGACGCGGCTTGCGCGGGTCTTTCACCTGCCATGTGGCAAGTTCAGGATTAGGCTTTGGCCCCTCGACGCGCGGCGCCTCTGCGAGCTTCTGTCCCTTGTACTCGAACGCCACAGTCCCCTCGGGGTGCTTGTAGTGGCCGGGGTCGGCGTAATTGTTTTTGGCCAGCCCCTCGCGCACCTTCACCACCGAGAACATGCCGCCCATCTCGACGGGACCGAACTGGGAGTAGCCGGTCATCATCGGCAATGTGTTCTTCGGCAGTTCCATCTCCATGGAACCCATTTCGCCCATGCCGTTGCTGCCCATCGGCATGTATCCGGGCGCCGCCTTGCGGATGCGGCGGACCAGGTCCTTCTTGGTGACCCCGATATAGGTCTTCACCGAATGGCCCATGGCGTTCATCGTATGATGCGATTTGTGGCAGTGGATCGCCCAGTCGCCGGGCTCGTCCGCAACGAAGTCGAAGGCGCGCATCTGGCCGACGGCGCAGTCGATCGAGACCTCGTCCCAGGCGGTGGCGGGATCGACCCAACCGCCGTCGGTGCAGGAGACCTTGAACTCGTAGCCATGCATGTGGACCGGGTGGTTGGTCATGGTCAGGTTGCCGAAGCGGATCCGGACCTTGTCGTTCTTGCCCACCACGAACGGGTCGATACCGGGAAAGGCCCGGCTGTTCCAGCACCATAGGTTGAAGTCGAGCATGGTGTTGACCTTCGGCACGTAGGAACCGGGCACGATATCGAAGGCGTTGAGCAGGAAGACGAAGTCGCGGTCGACGCGGCGGAAGGCCGGGTCTTTCGGATGGACGATGAACATGCCCATCATCCCCATCGCCATCTGCACCATCTCGTCGGAATGGGGATGGTACATATAGGTGCCCGAGCGCCGGAGCTGGAATTCGTAGACGAAGGTTTTTCCGGACGGGATATGGGGCTGGTTCAGGCCGCCGACGCCGTCCATGCCGTTGGGCAGGCGCTGGCCGTGCCAATGGATCGTCGTGTTCTCCGGCAGCTTGTTGGTCACGTAGATGCGGACCTTGTCGCCCTCGACGGCCTCGATCGTCGGGCCGGGCGACTGGCCGTTATAGCCCCAGAGATAGGCGATCATGCCCGGCGCGATCTCGCGCTCGACCGGCTCGGCGACGAGATGGAACTCCTTCCAGTCGCCGTTCATGCGCCAGGGCAGGGTCCAGCCGTTCAGCGTCGCCACCGGCTGGTAGTCGGGGCCTGACGTCGGCACGAGCGGGGCTTGCGTGGCCGCGCTCGCCATGGTCGGCGCTTCGGGCACAGCGGCAAATGCGGTGCGGCCGGATACCGCAGCCGCGCCCGCGATCACGAGGCCTGACGTGCCTATGAAACCCCTGCGTGACAGCTCGGTCATGTCATCTTGCTCCTGATGGGTTCAATGGGCCGGCGCATCGCCGCCGCCGCCGGCCGCCGCGACAACGGCTCCTCCGCCGCCTCCACCGGAGCCGCCGCCGATCAGCGCATGCTTAAAGTCGGTATGGGCGATCCAAACGTCACGGCGCGCATTGATTGCGGCGAGGTTTGAGAGAATGCGGCCGCGCGCGTCAACGATGAGCTGCGTCACGTCGATCAGCATGCCGTTATACTGGAGCTGAGCCTCGTCCTGAATGATCTTGCGCAGCGGCAGCACGTTGTTGATGTACTGCCGGGCGATGTCGTGGCTGGCGCGATAGCCGACATAGGCCTCGCGCGCCTCGGAGCGGACATTGACCGCCTTCTCCGCCAGGCGATTGGCCGCCTGCATGTAGGTCTGCTCGGCGAGCGCGACCTTGGACTGCCCAAAATCATAGATCGGAATCTCGATCTCGAGTTCGACCGTACGAGTACGCGTGGCCTCGCGCTCTACGTCGCCATCGGGCAGGACGGTCAGCTTCCGGTCATAGATGCGCCGGCCCAGCAGGTCGATGTCGTTGACGAAGCGCGTCGCCTGCGTCAGCCCCAGCGTCTTCGCGAGAAGGTTCAAATCGCCGCGCGCGATCTGGACATCGATGCGTTTGCGAAGCGCCTCGGCCTCGACGGCTTTGAGGCTCGGCAGGCGCGGCAACGGCGGCAGCGAACCCGGCAGCCGGAATTTGAGGTCATCGCCCCAGAGCCCTAGCTGGCGAATCAGGCGTTCGCGCTCCTGGCGCTGCTGCAGGCGGGCCTGCGCCAGTTGCGCGCCGAGTTCGGCATCAAAGGCGAACTCGCGGGCCTGGTCGAGCTTGTTGATGCCGCCCGACTCGCCCAAGCGCTTGAACAACTGAGTCGCAGCGTCGGTCGAGGCCTTGGCCTCCAGATAGAAGGCGGCCTGAGCGTTAGCCGCGACTGCGCGAAAATATTGCCGCCGGGTATCGGCCGCGAGCTTCAGGACGGCCTCGGCCGCGCGCAATTGGGCTGATTGAAAGCGATCCCGCGCTGCATCGGCGCGTGCCGGGAGGGTCGCCAAGGCGAAGATGCTGCCTACGACCTGTCGCTCGATTTCCAGCGACAATGTGCCCGTGCGCGACGAGATCGCAAATCGGGGGTTTGGCGGCAGGCTGGCGATCACCATCTGCGCCTCGGCGATGCCGAGCTCGTTAAATGCCGCCTGCAGTCCGCGATTGTTCAGGAGCGCAATCTGGACCGCGCTGTCGGCTGTGAGCGGTTTCTTGAGAAGCTGATCGACCCGCGCTTTGGCGCTGCCGGCGATGGCGTCGTCGGTGATCTTGACGACGTCCTTGTTCAGCTCCGTGTAGGCGATGGCCTGGACCGTGCCGACGCCGCCATCGGCGGAGAAGGAGGCGCAGCCGCCGAGAAGCACGGCGACGCCAGCAAGTAGCGAGAAGCGGCGGATGGAACTCTGCGAGATCGGCTGGAAGGGTTGGAAGGCGCGCGTCATTGCAGTCACTGCTGAGGCCCTACTCTACGATTCAGCTCGCGCCAGTTCTTCGGCTCGGCCGGCCGCATCGAGACGACGCCGGCGGTGACGCTCTGATAGGCGACCGCAGGAACGCGCGCGCTTGGATCGGCCGGGCGAGCCAGATGAACCGGCACGGGAGCGACTGAGCAGGCGCCCAGCGCGAGCGCTGAAATAGCGGTGAAAGCAAATTTTACTGCCATCGTGATTCGTTCGACCCCAGAGCCTCGATGCAGTTTGGTAGCAACGGCGGGAGGGGTCTGTCCGTTACAAATTGTTGCAAAGCAGATCGCGCCTGGCTCGCTATTCAGCGCTATATTGTCACCTAACCGGCCGAACGTTCGGTGCGACATGCCACCTACGCCGTTCGAAAGATGCCCGTGACAAACATCTCGACCACACCCGTAGCTGACGACCACGGCCATGTGCTCGTGGTCGATGACGACCCGCAGATTCGCGTGCTGGTCGCCCGCTTCCTGCAGCGCCACGGCTACAAGGTGACGGGTGCGCCTGACGGACGCGCCATGCTGGAAGTGTTGAGGCAGGCGGACATCGATCTCATCATTCTCGACCTGATGCTGCCGGGACGGTCCGGCTTCGATTTGTGCGGCGATGTGCGCGCGACGTCACAGGTGCCGATCGTCATGCTGACGGCGCGCAGCGAGGAAAGCGACCGCGTCATTGGACTGGAAGCCGGCGCCGACGACTATGTCACCAAGCCGTTCAGCCCCCGGGAGCTTCTGGCGCGAGTCAGAGCGGTGCTTAGACGTTCGCGCACAATGCGTAGAGCAGGCGACGGCCGCGCCAGCGAGTGCGTCGTCTTCGACGGGTGGCGGATGGACCTACGCCGACGCGAACTGACCTCGCCATCGGGTACGCTAGTCGATCTATCCACCGGCGAGTTCGACCTGATGGTCGCCTTTATCGAGCACGCCAATCGGGTATTGTCGCGCGAGGCCTTGATGCAGTTCGCCAAGACCAGAAACAGCGATCCCTTCGACCGGGCGATCGATGTTCAGATCAGCCGCCTGCGGCGCAAGCTGGAGGCGGACGTCAATGGCGGCCAACTGATCAAGACGATCCGCGGCGCCGGTTACATGTTCACGCCGGCTGTTCAGGTGCTGGAGGGACAGCCGGCATGAGTCGCATGCTCCATAGGGGTTTTCCCGACACCGTGGCGGGGCGGGCCATCCTGATCCTGGTCGCGGCGCTGCTCGCCTTCCATCTCGTCGGCTACTGGGCCTACCGCGTCGGCGTCGAGAGCCTGGCGAGCGCGCAGCGCGACCGAGGCCTGGCCGAGCGCATCGTCTCGATCAAGCGTGCCATCGCCGGCATCCCCCACGAACCGGAGCGTGATCGTGCTGCGCATGATCTGACGAGCGCCAGCCTTGAGGTGCACTGGAGCAAGGTTAGTTTGGTGCTCGGCACCGCGCCCACTACCGAGCGCACGGCCACGATGGAGGCTAAGCTCAAGGAACTTGTTCCCGACCTCGCTACGGAATCCTTCCGCTTAGGTTTCGCCGATGACGGCGCGCTCGGCTCGGGCGATGCCGACGCTTATCGGCACATGATGTTGGTCTCGGTCCGGCTTGACGACGGCTCCTGGGTCAATTTCTCGTCTACGACGCTGGGCGCCACACAGCACGCCGACTGGAGCGTGCTTGCAATCACGATCTGCTTCGGCGTAGCGATCATCGTCGTCGCGGTCTTGCTGCTGCGCTGGGCGACGCGGCCGCTGCGCGACCTCGCGCTCGCCGCCGAGCGCTTCAGCCTCGACCAAACGCCGCAACCGCTCAGCGAGACCGGCCCGGCGGAAGTCCGTCACGCCGCACGCGCCTTCAACACCATGCGCGAGCGCATCCAGCGCCTCGTCTCCGAGCGCATGCAGGCGCTCGCGGCCGTTTCGCATGATCTGCGCACGCCGATCACGCGGTTGCGGCTGCGCTCTGAACTGATGGAGGACGAGGCGACGCGCGACCTCGTCGACGCCGACCTCGCCGAGATGGAGGGCATGATCGATTCGACGCTGGAGTTTCTGCGCGGCGGCATCTCCAGCGAGGCGATCAGGCCAATCGACATCGTCTCGGTGATCGAGACGATCGTCGACGACCATGCCGACCAGGGGCATGCCGTCAGCCTGAGCGGAACCGGGCATGGCCGTGTGCTCGGCCGGCTGCTTGCGCTCAAGCGCGCCTTTTGGAACGTCGTTGGAAACGCGGTGAAGTACGGCAGCCATGTCACCGTTATGGTTGACGAGACGCCAGCAGGGTTCGCGATCACGGTCGAAGACGATGGTCCCGGCATACCCGACGGCGATATGGAACGCGTCTTCCAACCCTTCGTCCGCCTCGAGGAATCGCGCGGACGCGAGACCGGCGGCTCCGGCCTCGGCCTGACCATTGCGCGCGCCGTCGTCCTCGCACATGGCGGCGAGATCGCGCTAGCCAACCGTCCAGAAGGCGGTCTTCGGGTGACTATCACCCTGCCTCGTCTCGCCCAGCCAGAGCAGCAACTGGCGCAGGTCATCGCCGACGATCCGGTTTTGCCGCATGGGCCGACCGCGCATACGGCATCCCACCCTGCCTCGACATAAAAATTCCCGTTGATCTGGAGATTATGATGAAGCCTACGTCGGTCTTTCTTCTCGCCTTCCTGCTGCCGGCTCTCCCGGCGAGCGCCCAGGAGATCAAGGTCCATCTCAGCCCAACCTGCGGCTGCTGCAAGGCGTGGGTCCGACATCTCGAGCAGGCCGGCTTCACGCCGCGCGTCGTGGAAAGCAGTGATATGGCTGCAATCAAGCGCGCTACGGGTGTCCCGGATAAAGTCCAGTCCTGCCACACCGCCGTCATCGAGGGTTACTTTGTCGAGGGTCATGTACCAGCCTCAGACATCCGCAAGTTGTTGAAAGACAGGCCGGCAGCTCTTGGCCTTGCCGTTCCCGACATGCCTGTTGGATCGCCTGGGATGGAGGTTCCAGGCGTCACGCCGGACAAATTCGAGACCTTGCTCGTTAGTGCTGGCGGACAGACCGTTGTCTACGGCAAGCACTAGCAGCCGATGATTTGCTTACCGGGCAAGATCGGGAGGCCTGCGATTTGCCGAGTTGCGCGAAGGTTCGCTTTTGTTTGGAAACGGTGAGATCTTTTGTTGAGCAGGGACTTTTTGTCTTAGTTGACTGCGCTCAATAGTCTGTCCACCCGCTAACTCCACGGCGATCCGCTCTTTCGCGTGGCTCAAAATCGAATGACGCAATACAGGATTGCGAACGGCTTTGGCGAGGGCGCGCTCGATCGCAACAAGCTGCGACCGAGCCGCTTTGACGGCTTCGTCGCCTGCCATCGGTTTTGCATCACCGGTTCGGAGTTCCTCCGCGCGAGCCTGCCATCGATCGCGCTGCGGGTTTCGTGACGTGCCGCCTTCCAAAGCGGCATCATTAATCGTGATAGTCGGCCGCTTTATGGAATGGTCCTGAACATGTTCAGTGACCACCGCCGACGGCTCTCTCGCGGTCTTCCAACCCGTTGGCGCACCGGCACGTGGCCGGTCTCCTCGAGCGAAGCTTTCGTCATGACTTTCCGGCGGCAAGACCGTCACATTAATCGGCCGCTTGGTCGCGACACCATTGACGTTAAGCGTTTCGGATGCACCGGCCTCATGGGTCGATGGATTCTGAACTGCCTGAACCCAATCCGGCTTCGGCTTTGCGCGAAACGCGAGTGCAGCCCGATCGACTGGATCGGGGTCATGGCCGCGAACCGAAAGCCCGCGCACCGACGCCTCAAGCCAAGCGGTCCGCCGGAACTCCTGCGATCCGCGTACCTCAACTTCCGTCCAGCCTCGATGCTGCGCGACCGAGACCATGTCCCGAACGACGCCAGCGTCTTCGAGCCGCGTCGCCATGCGGTCGGTCGAAACCTTGAACGCGAGATACTCGCCTCGCGGGTCGGCATAGACCTTCGCCTCGTCGCCCACGCCCGCCTCTGCGACATAGTATTTCCGCCGGAGGCGCTCCGGCATTCCGCTTTCAGCTTGGGGCCCTGCATTGCTGCCGAGATCAAACTCCGCCTGGCCGGCTTGCCTTTCGCCCCGAGGGGTACTCGAAGCCCCGCGCGGTGCGGACCTTCTAGTGTCAGCATCCCTCTCCCGGCCACGTTCAATGGTGAACTCAAACTGATCCTGACGCTCACCTTGCACGACGCATCTCCTTCAACGATCCGCCGGTCTCCTTGGCTGGAATGATCGCGGCGTCGATAACCTGCGAGCACCAGTCCTTGAGCTCATCCTCGGACAGGCCTTCCAGATCAACCGGCACGTCGCCGAAGTCGAACGTTGCATCGTCGGGGATCAGCGAAGGATCGGCGATCTCCTCATCCGTCATCGGCCGTGTGCGGAAGGTCGCCTGCAATTCAGCGACAGCCGATTTCAGCTCGATGATTTCGCTCGCCAGCAGCATGTTCGAGGGGCCGCGATTGGGCGCGATCACCGGTGGTGCCTTTAGTCGCGCGGTAAAGGCGGCATCCTCGTAGTAGATGATCTTGTCGCAGATGATCGGCGGCACGCTCGTTGCCAGGACGAACGCCTTGGACGACGGGATCAGCTTGAGTTCCTGCGGCAGCATCAGCGCGCGACGCTGATCCGACACCGACTCGCTGCGCTTGCCGGCCGACAAACCCCAAGGCCGGGAGCGACTTTTCGCCTGGACCGTGTCGTAGCCGATCCGCTCCGACATCTCGTTGGCGACGTCCTGCTCTTTCGGAGCGAACACGACCTCGATGGCATGATTGGTCATGATCGTCTTGGCGAGATCGGGGCCGTAGATCGCTCGCAACTGCGCCGGGCTCTGAATGATGGTGAGCAGGCGAATGCCGTAGCCTGCGACGAAGGCGACGGATTTGGCGAGCACGCCGACATGCCCGAGCGCCGGGAACTCGTCGAGCAGCAGCAGGACGCGGCGATTGAGTTTCGGGTTCTGCTCGGGCAGCTCGCGGCTGTTCAGATCGATCACCTGCTGGAAGAACAGGTTGAGCAGCGGCGCCATGCGGTCGAGATTGTCCGGCGTCACCCCGAGAAAAATCGACATCGGCCGGGAGCGCAGCTCGCGCAAGTCAAAGTCATTGGCGGAAGTCGCAGCGTCGATACGGGGATTAAGCCAGAGGCCAAGTCGCGCCGTCGTGGTTTTTCGGACCGAGTTCATCGTGTTCTCGGAAGCCGAGAGAAAATCATTTAGCGCGCCGATGCAGTGCGACGAGAGCGGCGCCGTGCTCCTGGCACGCTCTTTCATCGCGGCCAGAAAATGCGCCTTCAGATCACTCGAGGCCGAAAGCTGTCGCAGGATCTCGCCGATGGTCAGCGGCAGGCCAGGTGTCTCGGCGACATAGCCGCCGATCGCAACGAAAGCCGAGCGTGCCGTTTCGAACCAGAACGGGTCAGCCCGATTTTCGGCCGGGAACAGCATGACCGCGATGCGCTGGAGATCGTCGTAAAGGTCGACCGGATCGCGACGGACATACGCGAGCGGATTGTAGCGGGCGGTGCGGCCCTGTTCGTCGAGCGGATCGAACAGGAAAACCGCTTGCCCGCTCGCCTCCCGAAACCCTGCAGTGCGATCAAAGTTCTCCTTCTTGACGTCGAGCGCAACGACGGAATCCGGCCAGTTCAGCAGGTTCGGAATAACATAGCCGACGCCTTTGCCCGAACGCGTTGGCGCATAGACCATGACGTGCTCAGGCCCGCCGAAGCACAGGAACTTGCCGTCCTTCCGGCCGAGCAGGATACCCTGCTTCGACCTCAGACCCGCTTTGCGAATGTCGCGCTCGGTGGCGAAGCGCGCCTCGCCATGCAGCGGGCGCGGTTTTGTTCGCAGGATCAGGCCCATCAACCCGAAGGCCGCGATCGTGCCGGCCAGTGTGCCAAAGGTGATCCAGCGGTCGAGGCGCTCGTTCGTGCCGTAATGGGGCCAGGCGATTACCAACTCGTTCCAGTGGAAGCCGCCATCATGACTGCGAAGGCCGAGCAGCAGGACGTTTGAGCCGACGAACAGGAAGATGGCGATCCCGGCAAGCGCAAGCGCGATCCGGAGCACCACCCTACGCGCTGGCGAGACGCTTTCGAACGGGGTCATAGTCGATCTCCGTGATGCGGAAGCGGCCGTGCTGGCGTTTCATCTGGATGACGATGTCGACGGTCTGGCGCAGCAGGTTGCGGATGTCGTCGCGGGCGAGATCCCTGCCCTCCGCGCTCTCCTTCACCAGCAGCGTCAACTGCTCGAAGGCGAGGCGCGCGGAATCGGCATGGACCGTCGTGATCGAGCCCGGATGCCCGGAGTTGACATTGCGCAGGTAGAAGAAGGCAGTGCCGTCTCGCAGCTCCTGCAGCAGGATGCGGTCGGGCCGCATGCGCAGGCAGGATTCGAGCAGCTCGCGGGGTCCGACCTTGGCGAGCCCCTGCCCGTCCTTTGCGTAGAGCAGGCGGACATGGTTGGGCTGCGGCACCACAAGCTCGGCGGTGTCTTCAATGGTGATGAGGCGCTCGCTAGCTGGAACCTGCGCGATCAGGCCCTTCGACAGAGTGGTCTTACCCGATCCGGTCGCGCCGGAGATGATGATGTTGCGACGGCTCCGCACGGCAAGCGCCAGGAATTCGCGCCACTGTCCGGCGTCGCGCAGGCGCACCAGCTCTCGCTCGTCATCCAAGAGGTCGTCGCTCGTGACGCGGATGTCGGAGAATAGATCCCTCTGCTCGAAATCCTCCAGCGTCATCGTGACGGTCGAAGGTTTTCGGATGGTCAGGCTGACGGTCCCCGGCGGCACCGCCGGCGGTACGACGATCTGGCAGCGCTCTTCGCCGGGCAGCGTGGTCGAAACGATTGGATGGTCGGAGGCGATGTCCTGCCTCGTGTAGCCGGCGGCGGCCGTCGCGAGGTGCATCAGATGCGCATGGCTGAGATCGTGAAGTTCATGCCGATGCCAACCGCCCGGCCCTTCCGTGAACACCTCGCCCGGGTGATTAACGACGATCTCGGTGAGGTCAGGCTGTGCCAGGAAGCGCGCGAGCGGCGTAAGATAGCGCTCGAGTACGATGCGGCTCGCGCGCCGTTCGGCAGCGGTTGGGGCGCTCAGTGGGGCCGGTGCAACGACAACGACGCAGTCGGCTTCCGTGGGCATAGGCGAGAGCACGGTCATGGCTTCGTGACCCGCGAGCCGGACGCCACACCGGCATCGATGCCGGGCACGGTGCGATCCAATATCCGCGCGTGACTTTCGATCCGTTTCAGATCGTAGACCGAGGAGAAATCCAGGTCGCGGGCGACGAAGATGTTGACGCGTTCGCCCTGGTTCTTGTTCAGCGTCGGCGGGATGTCGATCGAGCGCTCGACGGCGATGCCGGCGGCCGTGTTGGCCGCGCCGGACGTGTTGCGAATCTCGATATCGGCGTCCTCGAGCTGCTGGCGGCCGATCGCGGCTGCGTCGCTGACGATCGAGAGCAGCAGCGCCGCGCCAAACCTCTCCCAAAAATGCGTGTCGATCTCGCCGTCGAAGCCAGCGCGGCCGAGCGCGTCGGTTGCAGGCGAAGCGAGCGCGACAATGACACCGGTCGGCGTTTTTGCCCGCGTCCAGAGCACGAACATGCGCTTGGAGCCCTTTCGGACCTGGCCGCGATACTCGCCGACGATCTGGGTTCCCTTCTCCATCAGAACGACATGTCCGGAATCCGACAGGACATCGCGCAGCACCACGCAGGATACGAAACCCGGCACATCCGACGACATCGCCGTCTCGAGCACGCATGGGATCGCCGTGCCCTGCGTCACCAATAGATTGCGGTTGGGCAGGCGCGCGGCGCGGACACCCTCGATGGTGGTGGCTTTCAGCTTGTCGGCCAGTTCGTTGCGCGAATCGGCTGCGCCCGCGAGCAGAGGCGATCCTGGTAGAGAGGCGCCCTCGCTGATCCCGTTGCCCGATGGCCCGCGCCCCGGCCGATTAAAGGCAAGCACTGGCGCGCGGCGGGCGCTCTCCATCAGCTTGTCGGTTTGCGGCGGAGCGGCCGCGGGCGCGAGCTGAGGCGGCAGGACCGGAAGGGCAGCCTGCTGGACGGGCGCCGGCCCCGGCGCCTCGCGAGCGGGCTCAAAGGTCGTGGTCTGGCGTATAATCGGCTTGGCGCCTCCCTGCTCGACGGGCTTTTCGCCTTTCCATGTGCTCCAGATTACCAGGACGGAGAAAGTAATCAGCGCGGCCGCGCCGATGCCGCGCTTAGCGAGCGCCCGGCCCGAGCCTTCGACGGGGCCTGAGACCGGAGTGATGCCGCGCTCGCCCTCGACGCCTGATGACGCAGTCTGATCGGTCATGACATGCTCCTCAGCGACGCCGCGCCGGCGCGGACTGTTTTTGCGTTCGGGCGATGCTCGGGCTCGTCGTGCCCGTCCCCGGGTTCACGCCGACGGCGTCGAACGCCTCGTTGAAGATGCAGAGCACCTCACTGCCGCGGCGCAGCCGGAACTCGCGCGCGGTGGCGTGGACCACGACGACCTCGCCGCGAACGTTCTTCGGCACGAGGCTTTCGGCGCCGTCCGAGCCGACCATGTAGATCGCCGGCACCTCGCGATTGCCGGCGAAGCGGAAGCTCGTGACCTTGCCGTCGTCGAAGACGCCGTCGGGTTCGAGATCGGCCGGCCCTTGCGCCGAGAAGCGCCAGTTGCGCGCGCCGTATTGCTGGTGGAGATCAAAGGTCTGGTCGATGACCGCGCCTTCGCGCTGCTGGCCGCGCGCCTCGGTTTCGGCGCGACGGCGATCGGCCTCATCGGTCGGATAGGAGAACTTCACCACAAAGTAGCTCTCCTTAAGCGAGGCTTCCGCGATCGAGAGCTCGAACTGGTAGGAGCGCTTCCGGCCGTCACGCCGCGTCGTCACGACCTGCAGATTGGTCGGGGGATGCTTTTCGCGGGGTTTTAGGAACAGGATCGATCCGGCCGGCGCGACTTCCCAGGCAATAGAGTCGCCGATAGCGACATGGGCGATCTCCTCGTCCTCGGCGAAAATGACTTGCGTCGATGCCCGGATGACGCCGTTGACCTTGACGACATTGGTGGGGTCATAGGCGACGAAGCGCACGCGCTCGTCGCGCGCGCCTGCGGTCGGGAGCTGTAAAGCCAGCGATGGAAGTCCGAGGCCGAGCGCCAAGAGCAATCCGCACCCCATTGCGATGATGCGGCGGCTCATGGCGCGACCTCCGGATCGGCGCGGTATTCCGAAACGAGGAAGCCGAGCGGGTTGATCAGACGATCGGTCGATGAGACCGGTGCGTTGACATAGGCGAAGGTCAACGTAGCGATCCAATGCGTGACCTTGATTTCCTCGCCCTTGCGGCTCTCCTTCAGAAAGCGGACGGAAGCGAGGTTGTCGGCCAGCAGGGAGATCGCCTTGATCCGGACCTCGGCGACGCCGAAGCGGCCATGCAGCACCTGCGGGCTTTCCGGGTTCGAGCCGCGATAGACGGCGGCGAAACGCGCCTGCTCGGACTGCGACGACAGCAGCGCCACCGTCTGAAAATTGCTGGCGGCCTCGGCCTGGCTGAAGCCCTCGCGCGAGCGGACATAGCGCCCCAGGAAATACTTGGTCACCGCCTCGTCGTAGCTCCGCGGCGATGTCCCAAGTGCCGCGACCGTCTCGACAATGCCGGTCGCGTTGTCGACGCGGATGACGAAGGGCTCGACCGTCTTCAGCGGCGCCAGCGCCGCGACTGCGCCGACGGCGGCCGTCGCGAGCACGCAAGCGCCGGTCGCCACGAACCAGGCGAGCCGCTTCGAGCGCTGCGCCGTCAGCAGCAGATCCTGCTCCCAGCGCCGGGCATTGTCGAAGTAGTCCTTGAGATCGTCTGGCCTAACCATGGCGCGTCGCCTCGCTGCAGGGTCGGAATGAGCGCGCGGTGTCGAAGGCGGACCAGGCTGTGGCAGCCCGACCGATGCCGTGGGCTGGCAATTCTGGCTGGGCCTTGCCGAGGCGCTTGACCACCGGCGTATCCGGCTTCGGTGCCGCGGGCGGGTTCGCTTCCCAATCCCAGAGAGATCGGTTGAGCGGGCGCTTGGCCGAGCCGTCGCAAGACGGCGCGCCCTTGTTCCAGCCGGCGCAGCCGGTCACCGCCATGGCCAGAACGATGCTGGCGATCACGCGACAATTCATTGAAGCAAATCCTTCTCAGCATCCTTGTGCGGATGCGGTTGTTCCTGGTGTGGAAGTAGAGTTCAGACGCGTCGGATCTCGCCGCCCTGTCGTCGCTCGCGGATCTTTGCCGACGTGCGGTTGGCAGCGCTTCGGGCACCGGCATAGGCGCCGGCGGCAGCAGAGGCGGCGTTTGCGGTGATGGCGCTGGTGACGACGCGTGCTGCGAGCGATGCACCGCCGCCGGCAAGGCCACCGGCGATGGCGGGGAGTTGCAACGCGATGTATGCGGCAAGGCCGAGCACAGCGCTGATCGCGACGGCGCCGACGATAATTGCGCCGCCAGACGCTGCATCAGCACCGTATTTCTCGACGAACCCCTGGACAGAAGTCAGCATCAACCCGACAAGCGCGACAACGAGCACATGCAGGATCAGGAAGTTTGCGACCTGACGTGTCCAAGCCTCCGCGAAAGGTCGCGTCGCGTCGAACAGCGCCAAAGCGATGAAGATGGGGCCGAGCGCTATCACGATCGCCAAACCCACCTTCGCGTAAAGCAGGATTGCGAACTGCAGGAAGCCTGAGACGGCCGTAAAGACTAGAAGGATTGCGGCGATCAAAGCTGGCGCAATGTCGGTGAGGCCTGCTCGATCGTAGATCTTCTGGGCGACCTCGATCCCTTTGTTCAACAGCTTGTCAAAGGGCGCACCCGAATTGGCATCGAGCGCCGAGCCCGCAAGGGCGTTCCCAATTTCCTTTGGCAACGATGTGAAGAAGAGGTCGGTGACGTATTGCTGGAACGAACTCGCGTTCGACGCGAGGAGAACGATCAGGACGAGCCTCATGGCTCGCCAGGCAAACTCCTGGATCGGTTCGGCAATCGCACCGCGCATGACCGCAAAACCGTACAGCACGACATAGAGGAGGACTGCGACCCGTAGCGGTCCATCGACGAAGGTCGCTAAGTTTGAGACCGAGGTCGACACGAAGGTCGTGATCGGCTGCTCGAACTCCTTCAGGAACTCGTCGAAGACGTTGATCGCCATCTCAATTGCTCGCGCGCTTCAAGGCAGCTTCCCGACCCCAAATCATCACCTTGCGATTGGCTTCTTCCGCGTTGCGGCAGGCGGCGTCAGACATCAATTCGCCGGGGTTGGCGCGGCAGCGCGCCAGCTCAAAGTCGTGGTCGGACGCGTTAGCAAGGAAGAAAGGCACGTCACGGATCGGCGGCGGCTTCACGTCCTGAGCGGTCTCGTCGCCACAGCCGGAGAACGCCATCGTCATGAGGACGGCAGCAAGAGGCTTCATCATTTGAGAGCCGCTTTCATCTCATCGACCAACTGGCGGCGGCGTTCCTCTGCTCGCTGGCCATCCATCTCGCCGCGCGCCTGCTGCACCATGGCTAGGCCCTGCATACGCAGGACCTCGTTCTGGAGGATGGCCTGCTCGGCCTGGATTCGGGCCGACAGATCGAGCACGTTCTTGGCGTCTTTGGCTGTGGTTA
>NZ_LGSZ01000018.1 GCF_001298265.1 Allobosea vaviloviae
AGGCTCATGATGTTGGAGCCCAGCCCCAGCGCCTTCATCGCCGCGAACGCGATCAGGATGCCGACGGGCAGCATGATGATCGCGACCAGGGCGCTGCGCAGATGCAGTAGGAAGACGATGCAGACCAGCGCGACGATGATGCTCTCCTCGATCAGCGTGCCCTTCAGCGTCTCGATCGCCCGCTCGATCAACCCGGAGCGGTCGTAGACCGGCACGATCTCAGCCCCGCCCGGCAGGCTCGCCGCGACCTCGGCAAGACGTGCCTTGGCGTGTTCGATCACGGAGAGCGCGTTGGCGCCGAAGCGTTGCAGGATGATACCGCTGGCGACCTCCCC
The DNA here is from genome assembly GCF_001298265.1 of Allobosea vaviloviae. Lineage (GTDB taxonomy): Bacteria > Pseudomonadota > Alphaproteobacteria > Rhizobiales > Beijerinckiaceae > Allobosea > Allobosea vaviloviae_B. The sequence goes on from NZ_LGSZ01000018.1 coordinate 336, forward strand.
CTCGCCGTTGAGTTCGGTGATGCCGCGCCGCTCATCCGGACCGAGTTCGACACGGGCGACGTCGGAGAGGCGCAGCGGCACGCCCCGATCGCTCTTCAGGACGATGTTCTCGATATCGGCGATCGACTTCAGGTAGCCGCGGCCGCGAACCATGAACTCGAACTCGCTAAGCTCGACCGTGCGTCCGCCGACGTCCATATTGCTGCTGCGGACCGCCTCGCGCAGCGTCGCGAGCGAGACGCCCTGGGCGCGCAGCCGCACGGGATCGACGATGATCGCGTATTGCTTGACGAAGCCGCCGACGCTGGCGACCTCGGCCACCCCCTCGGCACGAGAAGCCGCGAAGCGCACGACCCAGTCCTGGAGCGAGCGTAGTTCCGCCAGGGTCATGTTCTTGGCGAGGACCGCGTACTGGTAGACCCAGCCCACGCCGGTCGCATCGGGCCCGAGCGTGGGCGAGACGCCCGTCGGGAGACGCCGCGCGGCGGCATTGAGATATTCGAGCACGCGCGAGCGCGCCCAATAGGGATCGGTGCCGTCCTCGAAGATGACGTAGACGAAGGAGACGCCGAAGAAGGAGAAGCCGCGCACGACGCGCGCCTTCGGCACGGTCAGCATCGAGGTGGTCAGCGGATAGGTGACCTGGTCCTCGATCACCTGAGGTGCCTGGCCGGGGTACTCGGTGTAGACGATGACCTGGACATCGGAGAGGTCGGGGATCGCGTCGAGCGGCAGGGTCTTCAACGCATAAACACCCGCCGCCACAGCGAAGGCGGCGGCAACGAAGACGAGGATCAGGTTGCGCGCCGACCAGGCGATCAGGCGGGCGATCATGGCTTGGCCTCCGGCTGGGCGAAGCCGCCCAGGGCGGCCTTAAGGTTGCTCTCGGCATCGATCAGGAAGTTGGCCGAGACGACGACGCGATCGCCCTCGGCGACCCCCTCGGTGATCGCGACCCTGCCATCGCCGCGGCGGCCGAGCTTGACCTCGCGCGGCTCGAACCGACCCTCGCCCAGATCAAGAATGACGACCCGGCGCGAGCCGCTGTCGATCACGGCGCTGTCGGGAACCGCGAGCTGCGGAGCTGGGTCATCGGAGCCGATATCGACGTCGGCATACATGTTCGGCAGCAGCATGCCGTCGCGGTTGCCGATCTCGATGCGGACCTTTGCCGTGCGCGTCGCCTCGGCAATCTCCGGGTAGATCACGCTGACGCGTCCCTCGAAGGAACTCCCCGGACGGCCGCGCAATCGCACCGTGGCTGGCGCGCCGATGCCGACGGCCGCCAGTTGGCGTTCCGGAACATCGGCCAGAACCCAGATCGTCGAGATGTCGGCGAGCCGGAACAGACTGCCGCCGGCCGTCATCTTCATGCCGTCACTGACCGAACGTTCCAGCACGATGCCGTCGCGCGGCGCCGACCAGTTGATCGTCAGCGGCACCTTTCGGCTGCGCTCGATCTCGGCGATGACCTCCGGCGGGACGCCGAGGTTTTCGAGACGCTGCCTTGCGCCGCCTTCGGGCACGCCGCGCGCGGCGGCATTGAGCTCGGTGATGAACTGCGCGCCGGCGGTGCTGATCTCCGGCGAATAGATCCGCGCCAGTTTGGTCCCCTTCGTGACGCGGTCACCGGTCGTGATCGGAGCGACCTCCTGGACGAAGGCATCCGCCCGGATCGTCACGACCGAAACCCGTCGCTCGTCGAGTTGCACCACGCCGGGCACGTGAATCGTCTGGACGATGTTCTGACGCCGGACGGGTTCGGAGCGCACGCCGCTGCGCTGGATGCGCCCGGGCGAGAGCTTGATGACGCCGTCCTCGTTTCCCTCGCCTTCGTAGACGGGGAGATAGTCCATCCCCATCGAGTCCTTCTTCGGAACCGGCGACGTATCCGGGAGCCCCATGGGATTGCGGTAGTAGAGAACGCGCTTCGGGTCGGCCTGCGCCATCCGCTCCTCGCTCGGAGGCTTCACCTCGAAGCTGACGTCCTGGCTGGCGCGGACGGCCGTGAAGGGCCTGCCGTCATCGGTCTGGCGCGGCTGCGCCGAATAGACCGGCTTCCGGTCCGGATCCTGATAGTAGATGATCGGTCCGGTTCCGGCAGGCTCGTTTGCCGCGAGCGAACCTTCGATGCCGAGCCAATCACGCCAGCCGACCGCAAGGCCGCGATGTCCGGCCCAATAGCCCGCACCTCCCGCCGCCAGCATGGCGGCGAGAGCGAGGCCCGTGAGGGCGTTGGGTTTCATGGCAGGGCCTTGAGGATCAGCTTGTTTTCGAGCGTGCCGGTTTCGCCCTGGACCTTGGCGCCGAGCGAGAGCCGCCAACCGCCGGCCATCGTCAGGTTCGTCTTGAAGCGGTAGGTGCCCGACTCGGTCGACGGCATCGTCTCGATCGGCGAGGCCATCATCTCCATCCCGTCGGGTGCCATGTCGATGCGCTGGGCGAAGATCACCGCGTCCGGGACGGGCTTGCCCGAACGCTTGTCGATGAGCGTCACGGCGACGACGACGCCGTTGCCCTGCTTGATCTCGTTCTGCACGAGCCGGAACTCGTAATCCTTGATGTCCGCGAGCGCCGGGAGCGAAACGGCGGCGAGCGGAAGCGCTGCGGCAAGCACGCGCAACGTGTTGATGAGGGTCATGTTCGTAGTCCTGAGTGCATCAGGCTGCCGCACAGGCGCACAGCCTCGGACGTGGCGTTGGCCACGGCTCACCGTCCGCCCGGAAGTCCCGTGCGGACGAAGCCAGCGCGGTTCGCGCCGGCGATGCCTCAGCTTCGTGGAGGTCGCGCGGGTGGCTCGAACGGACGAGACTGACGCGTGGCCTCGTCTCCGGTCAGGCCGAGCTCGGCGACGAACGCCCTGGCGAGCGTGACGAACGACGTCGGCTCGCTGGCGAAGCACTTGGTCAGGCAGAAGCTCAGCGCCGGACAGTTGGTCGTGCAGTCCTTGGCCTTGTCGTGATCCGTCGGACAGCACGGCATGGCACCGTCCATCAGCATCGCCATTTCAACGGTATCGGCCCGCTCGAATCCGGCCCTCGCCGGGCTGACGAAGGCAGCCAACGTGGTGGCCGCGACGAACAGGGCCAGAATCAGACAATGCGCAACGAGCCGAAGCTTCATGACACCGAAAATGGCACAGCGCCCAAAACAGAGGAAGGAGGGAACTTTCAACAGTTCGTCATCGCAGGGCCTTCGACCGTCGTCGTTGCGGCTCGTCAATAACCGTCGAGGGCGTCCCGCGCCGCATTGTTACAGATTGTTTCAGACAGGAACTCCTCACAGTCGCACGCGTCTTCCCCGAGTAGCCCTTCAATGGAACCGCAACAGCTTCAGGGAGAACGATCGTGCACCAAACGTCCCCCGAGATGCAGGCATGCATTGACGAATGTTTGCGCTGCTACCAGGCCTGCCTGGGCATGAGCACCAACCATTGCCTCAAGCTCGGTGGCGACCATGCCAGCCCGGATCACATCCAATTGATGCTCGCCTGTGCCGAGACTTGTCGCGCCAGCGCCCAGGTCATGATCATCGGCTCGCGGCATCACAAGCATCTCTGCGCCGAGTGCGCCGATATCTGCGAGGACTGCGCCAACGAATGCGAACGGATCGGAGATATGGACGACTGCGTCCGGGCCTGTCGGCGGTGTGCCGAAAGTTGCCGGAAGATGGCGGCATAGCCGCTCGCCTCCTTATCCTAGGGAGAACTCACATGAGAAACCTCACAGTGATTGCCTGCCTTGCGGCATCGATCGTGACCGTGGCATTCGCCCAGCCAGCTCCCAAGCCCGATACGGGCCACGACATGCCCATGAAGATGATCATGCCGGATGCCTCGGACTCCGCGTCGACCAAGGAATACAAGGCGGCGATGATGCACATGATGCAGTCCATGCCGACGACCTTCACGGGCGATGCCGACGTCGATTTCATGACGCAGATGAAGGCTCACCACCAGGGCGCGATCGAGATGGCCAAGGTCGTACTCGCGAACGGCAAGGATCCATCGGTCAAAAAGCTGGCGGGTGAGATCGTCAGCAGTCAACAGCGCGAGGTCGAAACGATCGAGCAATGGCTGAAAGCCAAGGGCCAGTAGCCCCTGCTTCCTGCGGGCGCTGGCCACCTTCGTTCTCATCGCGACGGGTGTGGCGTCCGCTTTCACGCCCAGTGGAGACGGATATGCAAAACCACCACCGGGCCCACGGCAGCCCTTCCCAAGGCGGTCACGGCTCGCATGGCAGATCTTATCTGATGTTCTGGCTGAACATGATCCTCGGCCTGATCGTCATGTACGTCGTGATGTTCTCGATGATCGACGGCTGGCGCGACTTCCGGAACAATCTGAACATGTTCTACATGGCGGTCACGATGTGGGCGCCGATGGGCATCCTCATGCTGGCGACGATGCCGGGCATGTTCCCGAACAAGAGTGCCAACACCATTCACTACGTCGCCCTTGCGTTTCTCACCGTCGCATCGTTTTACGGAACGCGAAGCCAGACCCTGATCGACGATCGCCAGTTCGTCGACTCGATGATCCCGCATCACTCCGGCGCGATCCTCATGTGTCGTGAGGCGAAGCTCGCCAATCCGGATCTGAGGAGGTTGTGCGAGGCGATCACGAAGGCACAACGCGAGGAGATCCAGCAGATGGAGGCGATAAGAGGTCGGCTGTAGGACGCCCCAACGGCGAACTCGACCACGAGCTGGTGCTGGCCACGCTGGAGGAGAACCTCAAGCATGCCATCGAGATGCAGAAGAATCCCGACATGGAACACGACGATCCGAACGCCAAGCGGCTCGCGCCGAAGAAGACGGGCGAGATCGTCTGGGCCTTCACCAAGGCGGGCGAGTTCGACTTCTCCTGCCTGATCCCCGGCCATCGCGAAGCGGGCATGACCGGCAAGATCATCGTCAAGTAAGCGTCAGAGGAAAGGATCATCCCATGCTGAAGACCACCGCCACCCTCGCATTCCTGATGGTCGCGCTGCCGGCTGCCGCCCAGTCGGTCAATGGCACCGTCACCAAGGTCGACGAGGCCCAGGGCAAGCTCACCATCAACCACGGCGCCATCAAGAACCTCGACATGGATGCCATGACCATGGTGTTCCGCGCGGGCGATCCCGCCATGCTCAAAGGGCTGAAGGCCGGAGACAAGATCAAGTTCGACGCAGACCGCGTCAACGGCCAGATCACGGTCACCAAGCTTCAAAAGGCGAAGTGACCTAAACGGCCGATCCGGGTCACAGGCATTCACCGGTTTGCTTGCGCTGGATCGGCCCTTCGGGACACCTTGATGCGGCAAGTCTTGAGGTGGTTCACGGAGGTCGAGACCCGCCTCGATCGCGTCGATGGCTGGAGCCCCGGAGGCACGCGCTTGACCTTCCCATCATGGGAAGCCCCAACCTTGCCGCAGCTTATCGATGCCTGCCCGGAGAACCGTCATGACCGACACCCCAACCAGCAAGGACCATGGCCATCATCATGACCATGGCCTCCATGGGGGACATCATCATGAGCATGAGGGAGCAGCCGGGCAGGTGAAGGACCCGGTCTGCGGGATGACGGTCGACCCGCACGCGACCACGCACCGGGCGCAGTACGAGGGCAAGCCCTATTACTTCTGCTCCTCCGGCTGCCAGTCGAAATTCATGGCTGAGCCCGCCAAATACGTCGAGCCGGCGGCGGCCCGGAAGGCTGAACCCGTGCCGGAAGGCACGATCTACACCTGCCCGATGCATCCCCAGATCAGACAGGTGGGACCGGGTTCCTGCCCGATCTGCGGCATGGCGCTCGAACCCGTGCTCGCGACGGCGGAGACCGGTCCCAGCCACGAACTGATCGACATGACGCGCCGGTTCTGGATCGGACTCGCGCTTTCTCTGCCCGTGGTCGTGTTGGAAATGGGCGGGCACCTGACGGGTCTGGGCCACTATGTCGGCCAGCAGACCTCGAACTGGATCCAGATGCTGCTCGCGACTCCTGTCGTGCTGTGGGCAGGCTGGCCGTTCTTCGAGCGTGGCTGGCAGTCGCTGGTTTCGCGCAACCTCAACATGTTCACGCTCATCGCCATGGGCACGGGCGTGGCCTGGATCTACAGCATGGTGGCGACGCTGGCGCCCGGGATCTTCCCGGCCGCGTTCCGAGGCCATGACGGTTCGGTGGCCGTGTACTTCGAAGCGGCTTCCGTCATCACGGTTCTCGTCCTGCTCGGGCAGGTGCTCGAACTGCGGGCCCGGGAGAGCACCAGCGGGGCCATTCGCGCCCTGCTCGACCTCGCGCCCAAGACGGCCCGCAGGATCATGCCCGACGGCACCGAGCAGGAGGTCCAGCTCGACACCGTGCAGGTCGGCGACCGCCTGCGGGTGAGGCCGGGCGAGAAGGTTCCCGTCGATGGTGTCGTCGTCGAGGGGCGCAGCGCGGTCGACGAGTCGATGGTCACTGGCGAGTCGATGCCAGTCACCAAGGAAGTCGGCGCCGCGGCCATCGGGGGCACGATGAACCAGTCCGGCGGCCTCGTGATCGAGGCGCAGAAGGTTGGGCACGACACGATGCTGTCGCGGATCGTCCAACTGGTGGCGGAGGCCCAGCGCAGCCGCGCCCCGATCCAGCGATTGGCCGATCACGTCTCGGGCTACTTCGTGCCCGCGGTCATCGGCATTGCGGCACTCGCCTTCATCGCATGGGCGTTCTGGGGTCCCGAGCCGCGGTTTTCCTACGGCCTCGTTGCGGCCGTGGCGGTGCTCATCATCGCCTGTCCATGCGCGCTTGGTCTCGCCACGCCGATGTCGATCATGGTGGGGGTCGGCCGCGGCGCCCAGGCGGGCGTTCTGATCAAGAATGCCGAGGCCTTGGAACACATGGAGAAGGTCGACACCCTCGTGGTCGACAAGACCGGAACCCTCACGGAGGGCAAGCCATCCGTGACTGCCGTGGTTCCGGCTCCGGGCTTTGACGAAGCCGAAATCCTGCGCCTGGCAGCCAGCGTGGAGCGAGCGAGCGAACATCCGTTGGCGCTGGCCATCGTCGCGGCCGCCGACAAGCAAGGCATCGCCACTGCGCCGGTCGCCGATTTCGATTCGCCCACCGGCAAGGGAGCGCTGGGTACCGTCGAGGGACGGCGCGTCGTGCTCGGCAACGCGGCCTTCCTGACCGAGCATGGCATCGATCCCGCTCGCCTGGCGGACCAGGCGGACAAGTTGCGCGAGGACGGCGCCACGGTGATCTTCGCCGGAATCGGCGGGAAGGCGGCGGGTGCCATCGCCATTGCGGATCCGGTCAAGACTTCGACGCCGGAGGCGCTCGCCGGGCTCAGGGCGGAAGGCATCCGGGTCGTGATGCTCACCGGCGACAACTGGACGACCGCGAAGGCGGTCGCCAGGCGGCTCGGAATCGACGAGGTCGAGGCCGAGGTCCTGCCCGACCAGAAGAGTGCCGTGGTCCAGCGTTACAAGGCGGACGGCAGGGTGGTCGCCATGGCGGGCGACGGCGTCAACGACGCGCCGGCGCTGGCGGCGGCGGATGTCGGCATCGCCATGGGCACGGGCACCGACGTGGCGATGGAAAGTGCGGGCGTGACCCTGCTGAAAGGTGACCTGACCGGAATCGTGCGGGCGCGACGGCTGTCGCAGGCCGTGATGCGCAACATCCGTCAGAACCTGTTCTTCGCCTTCATCTACAACGCGCTCGGCGTGCCGGTGGCGGCGGGAGTGCTCTTCCCGTTCTTCGGCATCCTGCTGTCGCCGATCATCGCGGCGGCCGCGATGGCCCTGTCGTCGGTCAGCGTGATCGGCAACGCGATCCGCCTGCGCACGGTACGACTGTAGTTGCCGGGCCGGGCAGTTCCATCGGGAGCCGCCCGGTCCGTCCGGCTGTTTGATGCAGCGCAAGGTTTCGGTCCGCCAACCGGGTAGACTTCCTGCAATGAAGAGGCGTCGCAAAAAAGCTCTGTCTCCGCTGATGGCCATGCTCCTCGCGGTCGCCGCGATGGTTCTCGTGGTCGGTCGCATGGCGACGCCTGCCTTTTCGGCGCCCGGTCCTGCCACGCACCTGTCCTTGGTCATGGAGCATGGGCACGTCGACCCGGCGGCGGCCTCCATCCATCACGGCCGAAACGCGGATCAAGACAGCGCCGAGGGAACGGCGGGCGGCCCTTCCTGTGACCAGGACTGTCTCGGCGCTTCCTCGAGCTGCCTCGTCGTGCCCCCGGCGATGATCCGTGCCGGTGCCCCTTTCCCGGGATGGCCCGAACCCATCTGCCTCCAGCCCGGGAATGACCTGATGCTGGCCGGGGCAATCCCGGAGGTGCGATTCAAACCGCCAAAATCCATCGCGTAACCCAACCGAATCCCGACCCCGCCGCTTCCGTGATGTCGCGGCCTGCGTGGGCACCGGGACCCAGTTCAATTCGAATTTCGGAAGGACAATGCGATGTTCGCACGCAGAACCCAGATTGCACTCGCCCTCGTCACATCCCTTGGTGCCGCCGGCGCCCGGGCCGACACGATCGTCGTCGCCAACGAGAACGGGCAGAGCCTCTCCATCATCGACTCCCAGACCTCGAAAACCACCACGGCGGCGATTCCGATCTCGCCGCACAACGTCGACGTCACCGCCGATGGCCGCCTCATCCTGGCGACCGGCATGCCTGCGGCACAGTCCGGCAGCCATGCGGCTCACGGCTCCGCGGGCGGGCAGCTCATTCTCATGGACGTCGCTGGCGACGCGCCCGGCGCGCCGCAGGTCGTGACCGTGGGAGGGCATCCGGCGCATGTCGTCCCCGACGCACAAGGGCATTTCGCCTACCTGACCGACGCCGAAACCAACTCGGTGGTGGTGGTCGATATCCCGGGGCGTAGGGTAACCGGTCGCATCCCCGTGCAGAACTACCCGCATGGACTGCGCCTATCGCCGGACGGCAACCTGCTCGCGGTCGCCAACATGAAGAGCGACACGGTCTCGTTGGTGGATACGCGCAATCCGGAGAAGGCCATGCATATCTCCGTCGGAAAGCGGCCGGTCCAGGTCGCGTTCGACCGGAGCGGCCGCATCCTCGTGGTCTCGCTCAACGGCGAGGACAAGGTCGCCATCATCGACGTCGACGCTCGCAAGGTGCTGCGGAAGGCCTCCGTCGGAAACGGACCCGTGCAGGTCTACGTTACGCCGGACGGCAAGGCCGCCCTGGTCGCGAACCAGGGCTCGGCGGCGAAGCCGGACAACCGGGTGTCGGTCGTCGCGCTCGAGGACGGCAAGCTGATCCGGAACGTGACGGTCGGCAAGGGAGCGCACGGCATCGTCATCGCTCGCGACGGTCGCACGGCCTACGTCACGAACACCTACGCCAACACCATCTCCGCGATCGATCTCGGCAGCCTCTCGGCCGGGAAGGCCTATCCGGTGGGCAAGGGGCCGAACGGCATCGCCGCCCGCTAGGTGTCAGGAAGCGGGAGCAGACCGGGTGGGCGGAACGAGCCTTTCCGGTACCTCGCTTGATTTCGCTCAAGGCGCCATTCGCAAGCAAGGTCCAAGATCGGCACGCTCCGCACCGGGAGAGATCGACATGCCCACCACACCGACTCCTGCCCCCGAGTCGCCACGAACCTGGCGGACCCTGCTGATCAACACGCCCCTGGGTTGGGTCTGCTCGCTCGCGTTGGCCGCTCTCGGCATCTACCTCCTCGCGAACCACGGCGGCCACATCGTGACCGCACTGCCCTACCTCCTGCTGCTGGCCTGCCCCCTGATGCATCTGTTCATGCACGGCGGCCACGGCCACCACGACAAGCGGGAGTGACCGCCCAAGGCCGGGCCGTCTGCGGCCCGGCCGGGAACATTGGGGCCCTTGCGGCCCCGGGACCAATGGCTGCGCCCGACGAAAACCTGATCGGCGCTGCCTGCGGCCATTCCGCGAAAGCTGCGCCGACGCCGTTCTTGCCCTTTTTGACCGCTCAAAGGAGACACCGCCATGAAGATGTCCGTTCTCGCGACCGTCCTGGTTACCCTTGCCGGGCCCGCGCTGGCCCAGGCGCCGACTTCCAGTGACCCGCACCATCCAGGTAAAGCCCCCAAGGCGCAGGCCCAATCCACGGCGCCGGGAAAACCTCAGGCGATGCCCGGCCAATCCGGAATGCCGATGCCTATGGGCCAGATGATGCAGGGTCAAGGCATGCTCGGCGGCAGCCAAGGGATGATGGGCCAATTCTCGGCGGAGGATATGAGTGCCTTCGCCGAAGCCCATATCGCGTCCATCCATGCCGGGCTGAGGCTGACCGCCGACCAGGAAAAGCTATGGCCCCCTGTCGAAACCGCGCTCCGGAACCTGGCGACCCTCCACCTCAGCCATATGCAGGCCATGCGCCAGACAGGAGGGATGACGGCAAACGATCCGGTGAACATGCTGCGCACCATGGCCGACCATATGAGCCAGGGATCCGACGCCATGCGCAAGCTCGCGGACGCTGCCGCGCCGCTCCACGCGACCCTCGACGAGGCCCAAAAGCGGCGGCTGCCGGCACTCGTCCGGATGGGCAGCCGAGGCATGATGGGGCAAGGCATGATGGGTCGGGGAATGATGGGACCCGGCGGCGCCATGATGCCCGGATCCGACGGCTCTGACGACGACACCGCGAACAAGCATTGATACGCCACCCCGGATGGAGCCTGGCTCGCAACGAGGTCCTGCTCCGAACCGATGAAAGCGGGCGGACACGGGGTTGGCGCCTCGCAAGGGCATCCTCGAAAGGTACGTGCCGTCGCGACATCGGCGCGTCGTGATGAAACGCCGCTTGACCTTGCCATAATGGGAAGGTGCAGGCTGCTCTCAACGTCGATGAGAAACGGAGATCATTCCATGTGCGGATGCAACAACCACTCCTCCCGGCCGGATCAGGCGGCCGAACGTGATCCGAATGCCCTGACCTTGCGGGTCGAGGACATGACCTGCGGTCACTGCGCTGGCACGATCAAGAACGCGATCGAGACGGGCCTGCCCGGCACGCAGGTCGAAGCCGATCCGGCTTCCAAGTTGGTGTCCGTCCGCGGGAGCAGCGACCTGGCATCCATCAAGGCTCTCGTCGCCAAGGCCGGCTATACCCCGGTCGCAGCCTGAAGGAGATGCTCATGCTCAACCGCCGCAGCTTCCTCGCCGTTCTCGGAACCTCTGGGGCCGCGATGATGGCCGGACGAGCCTTTGCGCAGGCCAACCTGCCGAAGGTGATCGTGACCAAGGATCCGAACTGCGGCTGCTGCGGTGGCTGGGTGGAGCACATGAAGGCCGCCGGCTTCCCCGTCGAGGTCGTCACATCCTCCGACGTCGACCAAGTGAAGCTCCGCCTCGGCGTGCCGGGCGACCTTGCCTCCTGTCACACGGCGGAGGTGTCCGGTTACGTCGTCGAGGGTCATGTGCCGGCTGACGCCGTCAAGCGCCTCCTGGCCGAGAAGCCGCAGGCTCGCGGCCTCGCCGTTCGGGGAATGCCGATGGGTTCTCCCGGCATGGAGGTCGTCGGCAAGGCGCCGGACAGCTACGAGGTCGTCCTGTTCGGATCGTCGGGCCGGACAAGCTTCGCGCGCTACCGCGGCGTGAACCGCGTCTGATCCGGGTCGCATCGGCGCTTTGCCGAGGCAGTGCCTGATTTCGGGTTGGCCAATGGAGCGGTTTTCCGACCACGAGACTGCCAGCGCGGTTCCAGCAGCGGTCAGACCCGTGGTCTGATGCCGAACCGGATGGCATGATGGCGCGGAAAATAGCGCGAAAGCGAAGCATGCCTCTCCAGACGACCCCGCCCGAATACCTCGAATGGCTACGCAACCTGAAGGGCGAGATCCAGCAGGCCCGGCATCGTGCTGCCCTCGCCGTCAACAGCGAACTGATCCTGCTTTACTGGCGGATTGGGCGAGAGATTCTCGAGCGCCAGGCCACCCATGGCTGGGGTGCCCGCGTCATCGATCAACTCGCCGCCGATCTTCATTCGGAGTTCCCGGACGTCAAAGGGTTCTCCCCTAGAAATCTGAAATATATGAGGAAATTCGCCCAGGAATGGGGAGATTCCGCAATTGTGCAACAGGTTGTTGCACAATTGCCTTGGGGCCAGAACGTTCTGCTTCTCGACAGCGTCCCCGACGAAGCGCAGCGGCTCTGGTACGCACGAGCGGCGGTCGAGCACGGCTGGAGCCGCAATATCCTTAAGCACCAAATTGAAACGAAGCTCTATGATCGCCAAGGTCGCGCGATCACGAACTTCACATCGACCATGACGTCTCCCGGCCGATGCCGATCAATCTGTTCAAGGATCCCTACGTTCTCGACTTCGTCGAGATTGCAGGCGATGCGCACGAACGACATCTCGAGAAGACACTGATCGATCGCATCAAGGATCTTCTGCTCGAACTCGGGAAGGGCTTCTCCTTCATGGGAAGCCAGTATCATCTCGATATTGGAGGCCAGGACTACTACCTCGATCTCCTTTTCTACCACACCAAGCTTCACAGCCACGTTGTCATCGACCTGAAGATGGGCGAGTTCGAACCGGAGTTCGCCGGGAAGATGAACTTTTACCTGGCGGGGGTCGACGACAAGCTGCGGACCGAAGGCGATAGCCCCAGCATCGGGCTGATCCTTTGCCGGGGGAAGAACGGCCTCGTCGTGGAATATGCACTGCGGGGCGTGAACAAGCCGATGGCCGTATCGGAGTACACGGTGCTGCCGCCGGAAATTGCGAGAGCACTCCCAAGCCCGGATGTGCTCGTGGCGGGGTTGGAAGATCACCTCAATATCCACGATGAACCGGATGATGGTGATGGCTCCGGCGGGGGAATGTCAGGCGGACCTCGATAGGTGCCTATGAGGCGCTGGCCAGTTCCCGCCTCTCCTCTTCCGGGAAAGATCAACATCTCGCCCTGCCTCGCTTCCCCAGATCGAGCGATTGCCGTGGCCCGCTATGCGGAATGCGATCGGTCGCTTTGGATCCAGAGGATGCCGCCGAGCAGGACGTTCATGAGTTCAACCCCGAGAAGCAGGTCAACTGCCCGGCCCGGGCGTTCGCGGAATTCAAGAGCCTCAATGCAAGGTCGGAGCTTGAGAAAGCCGCAGCCGACTTCGATTACTTCGCATCCAGGCTGCCGCCGATTTAGGTGGCTGCTTTTTCTTGATGCGTCTCCACGATGAAGGCCGCCAGGGCTCCGGCCATGTTGACTGCAAGGCTGGCATGGCGCTGCGAGGGTTTCACTGGAATCTTGCCGCCGCGGCCGTGCGAATCCGACAGCCTGTTCCGCAGAGTGCCGAGGCCGTTGACCAAATTCATGGCGCTGCCAAGGATCGCCTTGATCGGTGCCTCAGTGTGCTGGTCAGGCGCTAGATTTAGTGAGGTGGCCACCGCCTTGTACAGATCCGGCAGATCCGCCCGATCGTCATAGGTCTCATTCCGCTCGTCGAGCACGCGCTTGCAGACCGTCTCCAGCAGAGTTCGGGCCATGGTGATCGCGCCCTCGGGATCCGTTGTTCGCCGCGCCAAGGCTTTGGTCCAGACCGTATGCACGCCATCGCTGTCGAAAGTCGACAACGCATCACCAGCGACGACATCGAGGGGCGCACGGTTCGCTCCTTCGAGGTGATCGATGATCGGGGTGAAGGCGTCGTTGAGGTGCTTTCGCCGCCCCTTATAACCCGCGATCTCGCCGAGCTCTCCCCAGAGGGACGCGAGGGTCCGGTTCGTCCGCACCATCTCCGGCAACAAGGCTTTGAGCTGGTCGTCCTGCATAAATTCGCTGCGCAAGGCCGAATACATCGGCTCGTCGCGTTCGCCGCCGGTGCAGCTCTCCCGCATGACGTTCTCAAGAAGCCGAGCACGCTCCAGCCAACTGTCAGGCATATCGTAAAAAGTCATCGGTTAGCCATTCAGTTCGCCCAGGCGCGCTCAAGCAATGCTCAAGGTCCGTGATAATACGAAATCAGCGGCGGATGTTCGGGATCGTCCTCCGTCATCAGCCGATCGACGAAATCCAACGCGCTTTCTGGCGACGGCTCGACCAGCGCCTGATCGATAATCACTATCTGATGATTCAGCAGGTCCGTCTCGGCGATCCGATAAAGGTATTTGTAGAAGGCCGCCACCAGCTCGGGATTGATGTCCGGAGTGATGTTCTTGAGCGGAGTGTCGATGATGAGCAGCGAGGGCACCGGCATGCCCTTGATCGCCGCCGTTCGGTGGAGAGCCAAGGCGAAACAGATCGTGAAAAGAGTCTTCTTTCCCCCGCTGCCGGCCGTGAAAAAGCTATAGGCGGCCGTTTCGTCGCCTTCGGGCCAGATCTCCGGGATCAGCGTCCTGCGGTTGATGTTGACGGTGTCCTTGGGTCCCACCCCAGGAACATGCGTCGCGATCAACGCTTCGAGGAAGTTTGCGCCCAACGCGCTGAAATTCTCATCGGCCTTGCTGAGCCGCATCTGCTCCTGTCGGATCTCACGTTCCAGCCGCGAAATAACCTCGGACAGCTTGTCGGCTTCGGCGAGCATTTCGGTAACGGCGCCGGGCATAGCCTTGACCCGGTTGAGAAACCTTATGCGTTCTTCAATTTCAGCAACCTCACGTTCCGCTTGCCGCGAACGGGCAGCGCGATCCGTCTCGTAGCCGCTCAATAACTCCGACACGTCGCGGTCCAGCCGGTCCTTGTCTTCTACGAGCTTTACGATCCGCTCCAACTGCCGCTTGCGTGCGATGGCGTGCCGACGAATCGCCTGTTCGATGTCCGTAAGCCTAGCTTCCAGATCGCTGCTGATGCTCGCGGGATTGATCTCATCGCTGCTCGGAAGCACGACCTGAAGGCACAGATAGCAACTTCCCTCCGTGGCCCGATGAACCGCGAGGGGCTGGCCGCATTGCGGGCAATTTTCGAATGCGCTTCCGGATAGAACGGACCGAGCTCGATCTGCACGCGCCACCTTGAACTTCATGGACATGAGTTCAGCGCGGAGTTCTCTCTGCTCCTGGACCCGGCGATCGAGATCTTCCAAGGTCTCCTTGTCAAACGGCGCGCAATATTGCCCCCCGATCGGCGTCCAATCTTGACCCCTTGATGAGCTGATACGGTGAGGAGGCGGCGCGGCGAAGCTGGTCGGGTTTGCGCAGCCGCGCCGGCTCCGGGTCGCTGGCGGCGCGTGGCTCAGAGCCTGTTCTTGAAGCGCCAGCTCTCGTTGCCGGTCTCGACGATGTCGCAGTGGTGGGTCAGCCGGTCGAGGAGCGCGGTGGTCATCTTGGCGTCGCCGAAGACGGAGGGCCATTCGCCGAAGGCGAGGTTGGTGGTGACGATGACGGAGCTCTGTTCGTAAAGCCTGCTGATCAGGTGGAACAGCAACTGGCCGCCGGATTGGGCGAAGGGCAGATAGCCGAGTTCGTCGAGGACGATGAAGTCCATGCGCGAGAGATAGTCGGCCATGCGACCCTGCCTGCCGGCGCGTGCCTCAGCCTCGAGCTTGTTGACGAGATCGACGACGTTGAAGAAACGCCCCCGTGCGCCGGCACGGATGCAAGCGCGGGCGATCGCGATGGCGAGATGAGTCTTGCCGGTCCCCGTGCCGCCGACGAGGACGACATTGCGCTGATGGGCGATGAAGTTGCCGCCGGCCAGGTCGCGGACGAGCGTCTCGTTGAGCGGCGTGCCGTCGAAGACGAAGTCGCCGACATCCTTGGCGAGCGGCAGCTTGGCGATGGTGATCTGGTACTTGATCGAGCGCGCCTGCTTCTCGGCGATCTCGGCTGCGAGCAGGTCGCCGACGATGCGCTGGGGCTCGTGCTGGCGCTTCACCGCCGTGGTGATGATCTCGTCGAAGGCGGCCTTCATGCCATAGAGCTTGAGCTCGCCCATGGTGGCGAGAATCTCCGAGCGTTCCATCACACGGCTCTCCTGAGGCTGTCGTAGCGGGCGCAATCGGCGGCGGGCTCATGGCGCAGGCGCAGCGCATCGGGCGTCATGATGGTGATCGCGGCTGCCGGCTCCCGGCGCCGGGCCAGGATGTTGAGAATGACGTCGGCCGAATGCACGCCCTGCTTCAATGCCTCGGCGCAGGCGGCTTCGACCGCCGGCAAGCCGTCGCTCAGCACCGCGGTCAGGATATCGACCATCTGCCGGTCACCATCCTGCGCCGGCGCCAACTTCCGACGCACCCGGTCGAGTGCAGCCGGAAGGATCCAGTCCTTGAAGGGCGCTCCATTGCGCAGGGCGCCCGGCTTGCGGGCCAGCACCGGAACATAGTGCCAGGGATCGAAGGTCGTCTGATCGCGGCCGTAGGACCGGGCGTGCTCCCCGACGATGCGACCGTCCTGACGCAGCTCGATCCGGTCGGCATAGGCGCGGATCTCGACGGGCCGGCCGATCGCGCTGGCTGCGACCGAGTACCTGTTGTTGTCGAAGCGGACCAGGCAGGTCTTCGACACCGCTGCCGGCAACGCATGGAAGCCGTCGAAGCGCCCGACATAGGGAACGAGACTCGGCCGCTCGGCTTCGAAGGCTTCCCAGATCGTGACGTCGCGTCGCTCGGGATGGCGATGCGCCTTGGCATAGCTGATCACCTGATCCATCAGCCAGGCGTTCAGCTCGTCATAGTTCTTGACCCTGAGCCTGGGCGCGAAGAAGCGCTCGCGCACGAGGCCGACCTGGTTCTCGACCTGACCCTTCTCCCAGCCAGAGGCCGGCGTGCAGGCGACGGGGTCGACCAGGTAGTGGCTGCACATCTGCAGGAAGCGCCGGTTATAGGCCCGCTCCTTGCCGACGAAGATGGTCTCCACCGCCGTCTTCATGTTGTCGTAGATGCCGCGCGTGCAGGCGCCCTTGAAGAAGGCGAAGCCCCGGTCGTGGGCGTCGAAGACCATCTCCTGGCTCTCGCGGGGATAGGCCCGTACGAACAGCATGCGCGAATGACAGAGCCGCAGATGGGCGACCTTCACCTTGGTCGTCGCGCCGTTGATGACGACGATCTCGTGGCTCCAGTCGAACTGGTAGGCTTCACCGGGCGCGAAGCTCAGCGGGACATAGGCATCGGCGGTGACCGCCGACTGCTCGCGGCGCCAACCCCGCGCGTAGCGGCGAACGGCATCATAGCTGCCCTCGTAACCGCGGCCACGCAGCTCCTCGAAGATCCGGATCAGCGTCAGCCGCTCACGCGCCGGCTTGTTCTCGTTGGCCATCAGCAGCCGGTCCAGATCCGGGCGCCAGGGCCCGATCTTCGGCTGCGGCTGAACCGTCCGCTCGTACTCGAACGACGTCGCGCCCGAGCGCAGCACCTTGCGCACCGTGTTCCGTGAGACGTGAAGCTCGCGGACAATCTCCTTGATCGTCTTGCCCCGGACCGAAAACTCGCGCCGGATCCGCGCAATCGTATCCACGCCCTTCATCCCCCGCCCGCCCGTCTGAAACCAAACGGGCAGTCTCACCGAAACCGGCTCAAGGGGGTCAAAGTTCGACGCCGATCCCCCGCCTTATGGAGTGCGCCCCTGCGGGTAGACAGGATCAGGCTGCGGTTTTGACCGTGAGCCGGGCGTGTTGATCCTCGAACTGCTGCGGACTGAGATAGCCGAGCGCGGAGTGCAGTCGGCTGGCGTTGTAGACCTGATCGATGAAGCGCGG
The DNA here is from genome assembly GCF_001298265.1 of Allobosea vaviloviae. GTDB lineage: Bacteria > Pseudomonadota > Alphaproteobacteria > Rhizobiales > Beijerinckiaceae > Allobosea > Allobosea vaviloviae_B. The sequence continues at coordinate 17,949 of NZ_LGSZ01000018.1, forward strand.
AAGGTCGGCGGCGACATCCTCGAACGTCTCATAGGCCATCGGGTAGACGGCCTCGACCTTGAGCGTTTTCATGAAGCTCTCGGCCTTGGCGTTATCGTATGGATTGCCGCGGCGCCCCATCGATCCGACGAGACCATGTTCGGCGAGGGCCTGCCGGTAGCGCCCGGCCGCGTATTGCGAGCCGCGGTCCGTGTGGTGGATACAGCCGGGGGGCGGTCCCCGCTTTTCAATGGCTGTGCGCAGGGCGGCCAGCGTCAGCCTGACGTCGATCGAGCGGCCGATGGCGTAGCCGACAACCTTGCGCGACCAGGCATCGAGGATGACAGCGACATAGACGAAGCCGATGGTGATCGCGACATAGGTGATGTCGGCCACCCAGAGCTGGTTCGGCCCGTCAGGGACGATATCTCTCGCCAGGTTCGGGAAGATCGGCAACTCGTGATCGCCATCGGTGGTGGCGATGTAGCGCCGACGCCGTCGAGGCTGGAGGCCGTGCTCGCGCATCAGCCGTCTGATCTTCTTGTGATTGACGATCAGGCCACGATGCCGCAGCGCTGCCTGCATCCGGCGATAGCCATACGCCTCGAAGCTCTCGGAGATCGCCGCCATGGTCTCGACGAGCGCAGTGTCGTCGATGCAGACGGCCGGCTTGTCGTAGTAGGTCGAGCGCGAAATCCCCATCAGCCGGCATCCTTCTGCGACAGAGATGCCGCGGGGCCGGTGACGACGGATGTAGTCGCGCTTCTCGGCCGCGGTCCGTGCTTCAGAGCCCCCTTTAGAAACTCGATCTCCAGGGCCTGCCTGCCGACGAGCCGCTCCAGCGCGGCGATGCGCGCCTCATAGGCTTCGATCGTATCGACGGCGACGGCCTCTTCGTCGAAGGCGCCACCCTCGAACTTCTGAATCCAGATGCGGATCAGGTTGCGCGACAGGTCATGTCGACGGGCGAGGCTGTGGAGCGTCTCGCCAGCCAGGTAATCCTGCGCCACCTGGCGCTTGAACTCGATGCTGTGGGTGCGGTGTCGGGCCATGGGCTTTCATCCTTCGAAAGCCCGACTCCCCGGTCAATTCCCTGTCGTCACACTGTCCGCCTCAAGGGGCGCAATCCATTACGGGGTCAAACTTGCACGCCGAAACACATCCGGGTCTCCACCAACGGGCAGACCACCGAAAACCAAATTCAGGAAATTGAGGCGGCCGGCTTTCGGGTCGAGCCACACCGGGTAATTTCCGAGACCATTTCGGGGAGCGTGGCAATTTCCGCCCGTCCAGGCTTTACCCGCCTGCTGGATCGACTGGAGCGAGGCGATATCCTGATCGTCACGAAGATGGATCGGCTCGGTCGAAATGCGATCGACGTCAGCTCCACGGTGCACAAGCTCGAGGAGTTGGGCGTCCGCGTTCACTGCCTGGCCCTCGGAGGCGTCGACCTCGCGAGCCCGGCCGGGAAGATGACCATGAACGTCATCAATGCCGTCGCGCAATTCGAACGAGATCTTCTCATCGAGCGGACAAACGCCGGCCTGCGCCGCGCGAAGTCGGAGGGAAGGAAGCTCGGAAGGCCGACCGCCCTCTCCTCCTCTCAGCGCACCGAGATCAAATCGGCCCTAGACGATGGCCAGAAGGTCGCGCCGTTGGCCAAGCGCTTCGATGTCAGTCGGCAGACCATCATGCGGATTCGCGATGAGGTGCACGAGGTCAAGGTGAGAGCCCTACAGCAGGCTCTCATTGTCGGGGAGCAGTCCGCCAATTCTCGCTAGGGCGTCCGCGCCGCGAGTGCCTCCCGTCGACGAGGAACCACGTGGCGATCACCCGGAACTCAGGCGGGGCGGCTCTGGGGGCGATATCTCCGCATCAGTGAAGAGGTTTGGAAACAGCCTTTCGCGATAGTCGAGTGGAAACGCAATGCGGACCGGCGTTTTTGGCGACGGAGACCTTAAAAATCCAGCCTTGAGCAAGTCGGCCATGGTGTTGCGGGCGGTTCTCTCCGATGTTTTCAGCGCAAGGTGCGCGTCACCCCTATCCAGGGAGCCGTGCTTTAGGATGACACCTATCAGATCCGGCGCACGCTTATCGTCGAGGACATCGCGCACCAGCATCCGGAAGCGGGTTTCAAGCCGCTCGATGTCAAACATGAAGGCGGAAAATCGAATCTGGTCGAGTACGACCGAGAGGAACCATTCGCAATAATCCTTCAGCGCAGCGGCCGACAGATTTCCTCTACCATCGAGATCGCCGCGGCGCGGGCTGTCTGCGTGGTCCATCATCCTCTTGTATTCGCCGCGATCTCTTAGTCCTCGCGCCAACCCCCGAGAAATGGACCAGAGGCCAAAGCCCCCGATTCCCGCACGCTGTGCCATGGCATGCGACATCAGGCGGCTGACGCGACCGTTTCCGTCGGGAAATGGATGGATGTAGTTCAGGCGGTGGTGAGCGGAGGCAATGGCGATGATCCTGGTGCTGGGCCAGTTCTCGGCTGCGCCAAATCGCTTTGCGAAGTGCTCCATGAATGGCTGGACCTGGGACGAAGAGGGTGGAAGATGTCTCCCCACCTCGACGTCGTCGGCAGCCTTCTGACGAAACTCCCCCGGAACGATTTCCGCCAGAATCCCGTCCGGCCGCTTAATGAACCTAAACTCTTCGGGCATCTCGTCGTAGAATGCGCGATGCGACCAGCGTAGGAAATCTACGGACGTTGGGCTTGATAGGGTCCCTTTTAGGTGCATTTCGTCGATCTCGCGTTGCACCATCACGTGGGCCTTGGCCTCAAGTGCAAGCGGGCGAGTCTCCGGCTCCAGCTCGGCGCCGGCAAGGGCACGCTCGATGTCTTTCGGCCGGGTGTTGTGCCCTTCAATCAGATTCGAGTAGTAGGAATTCATCATGCGAACGAGGTCGGCGAGCTCGGCTGCGGACTCGGGATGAAGCCCTCGGCCAAGATTTCCCGCTTCCCTTTGAATCTCGATGGATAGGTCCGCGAGAACCTGTGGGATCTGATCTTCGAAGAAGACAGGCTCAATGCGACTGGGAGTTTCGATCATTTTTGCCGGATCCGCTCGGGAAGAATATTGTTTGAAACAATACCCTTACGGCGCAGAAGGGCAATCATTTGCCGATCTTGGTTGCCGATGTTCGCTTCCGATCGTGGCGCCTGTCGCGCTGCCCTGTGCGTTGTCTGCCGCCCCGGGATTGCGTGCATAACAGAAAAGGAACATAAAGAGAACAAACTTGACGACGGCTGGGGCGACCAGGGAGCTAAACCATGCCAGAAGTCCAGATTGCAGGCGGCCAGGGATTGCCACCGGAGCCCGGCCCCGGACAGCTGTCCGTGAATTGCTCGACGTGGTCCATCTTCGACGAGGGCGACGCTTTCGGTCGCCAGTGGATCATTCGCGGGCTGCGAGGTGCTAACGACATCATCACGGTCGAAATCCACGTCAGCGCCGAGAGCATCGTCACGATGGTTGTGGAGCCAGGGGTTGAGGCTGGCGCCGTTGTCAACGGCGGTCGGATTCCAGGCCAGCGTGGCGGAGTAAAAGCAGGCCACTGGCGTTGGGGAGCGGCGGATATGGCGAGGGCCCCCCCCCGGGGGCCCCCCCGATCTCGCCCCCCGGGGTGGGCCGGGCGGGGGCGTCCCCGGCTTGGGGGCGGCGTCCGCGGCGGGGGGCCGGGGGTTGTCCCCCCGCCGGGGGGGGGGGGGGGCGGGGGGGAGGCGGCGCCGGGGGGGGGGGGGAGGGGGGGGTGGGCGGGGGGGGGGGGCGGGCGGGGGGGCGGCGCGGGGGGGGCGTGGTGGCGGGGCGGGGGGCGTGTGGCGGGGGGGGGGGGGGGGCGGGCAGGCGGCGGGCAGGGATGACGCTGGCCGAGCTCAAGACGGCGT
>NZ_LGSZ01000024.1 GCF_001298265.1 Allobosea vaviloviae
GCGAGGCGACTACTAGGGAGTAGAATAGCCGTAGCTGGCGCAGCCCCGGGGGTGGCGGGCGGGGGATCCCCCCCCCCCCCCCCCCCCCCGGGGGGGGGGGGGGGGGCGGGGGGGGGGGCCAGTCCCGCTCGGCGCGACGATCAAGGACAGGGCTCTGGCTTTGCGGCCCCCCATCCCTAACCCTTCCCCACCGCAAGCGGGGGGAAGGGGACGCGTCGCGGTGCGGCATCGCGTCGAAGATCACCATCACGCGTTCCACTTCGACTTCTGCCGCGCATAGAGCAGCAGCAGCGAGAGCATGATCACGATGACAAAGAAGATCACCACCACGGCCGAGGCGTAGCCGATCTTGTAGAACTGGAAGGCCTGCAGATAGAGGAAGATGTTCAGCGTCTCGGACGCCGTGCCGGGCCCGCCCTGCGTGATCACGAAGATCGTGTCGAAGGCCTTCAGCGCATCGATGGTGCGGATCACGATCGCCACCATGATGAAGGGCCAGACCAGCGGCAGCGTGATGTGGCGGAACATGTGCCAGTCATTGGCGCCGTCGATCAGCGCGGATTCGTAAGGCTCGCGCGGCAACCCAGCGAGGCCGCCGAGCACGATCAGCATGACCAGCGGGGTCCAGTGCCAGACCTCGACCAGGATCAGCGTGGGGATCACCGTGTCGGGCGAATAGACCCAGCTCTGCGGGCCGATGCCGACGAGCGAGAGCAGGTAGTTCAATACGCCGAGCTGCGGGTGGAACATCATTGTCCAGACCAGCGCGACCGCCACCGGCGTCGCCATCATCGGCATCACGAAGATGGTGCGCAGCAGGCCGCGGAACGGGAATTCGCGGTGGAAGACCAGCGCGGCGGCTGTGCCGAAGACGATCGGCAAAACCACCGCCAGCACGGTGAAATAAAGCGTGTGCCCCATCGATTCGAGGAAGCGCGTATCGCGGAACAGCTCGGCGAAGTTCTGCAGGCCGACGAATTCCGGACCGCCGCCGATCTTCCAGTCATGGCCGGACATGTAGAGCGTGAACAGCCACGGGAAGACGATGACCGCCGTGACCACCAGCACAGCCGGCGCCGCGAACAGCCAATAGCGCGGCGTGAAATCGGCCGAGTGCTGGAGGGGCGCGGGCTGGACCGGCCCGGACACTGTCGTTGGAAGGGTTGTCGTGGTCATGCCAGGGCCGTCATGCCCGGGCTTGACCCGGGCATCTCCATGAAACCGCACACTCGTCGCGAGATGGCCGGGTCAAGCCCGGCCATGACGCATCGACCTCAGCCCTGCTCGCTCTTGACCAGAACCGGAGCGAAGGTCTCCGTCGCCTTCTTCAGCTCGGCCGCGACATCCGCGCCACCCAGCGCATTGGTCAGCGCCACGCCGAAGACGTCGCGGAACTCGGTCACCGGAACGATCTGCGGCAACGCCGCGCGCGCGATCTTGGCCGAGCCGAGCAGGCAGTCGAAATACTGCTTGCCGAATTTCGACTGCGAGATCGTGTCCGTATCGAGATAGGCCGAGGCCCGGCCGGGCGCACCGGCGCCGGCCTTCAGCATGGCGATCTGCTGGGCCTTGTTGGTCATGAACTGCAGATAGAGCCAAGCGGCCTGCTTCTTCTGCGAGCCGCGCGAGATGCCCATGCCGTCGGCGAACATGCCGGCGTGATGCGCCTTGGGACCCGGCGGCGTGATGCCGTAGCCGACCTTGCCGACGATGCGCGACTTGCTGGGGTCCTCCAGCGGCGTCGCAAAGCCGATGCCGTCGAGCCACATCGCGGCGCGGCCCTGCATGAAGCTGGTCTGGCATTCGTTCCAGTTGAAGCCGACCTGGCCTGCCGGCCCGGAATCCTTGTTGAGCTTCTTGTAGAGCTCACCGGCCCAGACGGCTTCCGGCGTGTCGGTCAGAAGCTTGCCCTCGGACGAGGTGGTCTCGATGCCCTGGCCGAGCAAAAGGCTCGCCCAGACCGGGACATTGGCGTTCTTCAGGCCGCGCGAGACGAAGCCGGCGATGCCCTTGGCGGGATCATGCAGCCTGGCCGCCACCGTCGCCATCTCGTCCATGGACTTGGGATAGTCGACGCCCTTCGCGGCGAAGAGCTCCTTGTTGTAGTAGACCATCCAGTAATCGACGAAGAACGGGATCGTATCGAGCGATCCGTCGGCCTGGCGCGCATAGGCGACCGGGCCGGCGCCGAAATCGGCGAAGTCGAAATCGGGCGAGGTCAGCGAGGCGTCCTTGATATAGGGCGTCAGATCCTCGAACCACTTGCCCTTGGCGGCCATGCGCTTCTGCACATGCAGCGAGATGCCCGACACGTCGAAGCTCGGTTTGCCCGAGGCGAACTCGATCACCGCCTTCTGGCGCTGCTGCTGCTCGGGCACCTGCTCGGCCGAGACCTTGATTCCGGTGAGCTCGGTGAACTCCTTCTCGGCGGCCTGCATCAGGTCCGAGCGCGGGTTCTTGACCAGCAGCACGTCGATGGTGGTGCCCGAAAAGCGCTTCCAGTTGAACGCGGCCTGGGCCCGCGCCTCGCGCAGCACCAGCGGCGAACTGATCGCCCCGGCAGCGCCGAGCGCAGCAGCACCGCGCATCAGCGCGCGACGGGTCGGCTTGAGAATGGTCTCGCTCATCGTATTGTCCCTCCCTGGACTTGGGCTTGGCCCTTTTCGGGCTTGTTGATCTGGCGGGCGTGCCGGGCTTCACTCCGTCGCGCCTGCCATCTTGGCGCTGACGCTAACGCCGTTCAAAGACGGTTGCAAGCTAACATGTTGGTATGCACATAGTGCTGCCAACGATAACGGAAACGCCTCGCATGTCCGCTGCCAACGCCCTCGCGCCGCGCCCGCTCGGCCGCAGCGGACTCCCCGTCTCGACGCTGGGATTTGGCGCGGCCCCGCTCGGCGATCTCTATGCCCGTCTCGACGAAGCGCAGGCCGTGGCGACCGTCGAGGCCGCGATCGCCGGCGGCGTCACACTGATCGACACTTCCCCGCTTTACGGCCACGGCCTCTCCGAGCACCGCGTCGGCGCGGCGCTACGACGGGCCGGGAGCGACCAGGTCATCCTCTCCACCAAGGTCGGCCGCGTCGCTGAGCCTTTCGCCGGGCGCGGCGACGGCTCGGGCTATCTCGGCGGCCTGCCACACGGCATGCGCTTCGACTACTCCTATGACGGCGCGATGCGCTCGCTCGAGCAATCGGCCCTGCGCCTTGGCGTCGACCGCATCGACATCGTCCTGATCCACGACGTCGATGTCTGGACCCATGGCGAGGCGATGATCGAGCAGCGCTTCAGCGAGGCGATGAACGGCGCCTATCGCGCGCTCGAAAGCCTGCGGGCCTCCGGCGCCGTCAAGGCGATCGGCGTCGGCGTCAACGAGGCCGCGATGTGCGAGCGCTTCGCCCGCGCCGGCGATTTCGACACGATGCTGCTCGCCGGGCGCTACTCCCTGCTGGAGCAGCCGGCGCTCGCCTCCTTCATGCCGCTGGCGCTGGAGAAGGGCATCGGCCTGATGCTCGGCGGCGTCTTCAACTCCGGCATCCTCGCCACCGGCCCGGTCGCGGGGGCGAAATACAACTACAACCCCGCCCCGCCCGACATCCTCGCCCGCGTCGGCGCGATCCAGGCCGTCTGCGCCCGCCACGACGTACCCTTGCGCCGCGCCGCGCTGCATTTCCCGCTTGGCCATCCGGCGGTTGCGAGCCTCGTCATGGGCGCCGTCTCGCCCGCCGAGGTCGCGGACCAGATCGCCGAACTCTCGCAGCCCGTCCCCGCCGCGCTCTGGGCCGAGTTGAAGGCGCAAGGCCTGCTCGGCGCCGATGTGCCTGTGCCGGCGGATCTTCCGGCGACATCATGAGCACGCCGCGCATCGACGCCCACCAGCACTTCTGGCAGCTCGCGCGCGGTGATTATGGCTGGCTGACGCCCGAGCTTGCGCCGATTGTCCGCGACTTCGCGCCCGACGACCTCGCCCCCCTCCTCGCCCGCCACGGCATCGAGCAAACCATCCTGGTGCAGGCCGCGCCGACGGAAGCCGAAACGCGCTTCCTGCTCGATACAGCCGCCCAAACACCGTTCGTGGCCGGCGTCGTCGGCTGGACGGATTTCGATGCGCCCGATGTTGCGGAAGCGATCGCGGCGCTCGCAGCCGATCCGCTGCTCGTCGGCTTGCGGCCGATGGTTCATGACATCGCCGATGATGGCTGGCTCGCCCGGCCGGTGCTCGCGCCGGCTTTCGAGGCGATGATCGCGCAGGGCCTCGTCTTCGACGCGCTGCTGAAGCCGCGCCATATCCCGGCCGCGCTCGCTGTGCTCGAGCGTCATCCGCAGCTCCCCGTGGTGATCGACCACGCCGCCAAGCCTGATCTGACAAAGCCCGATCTCGCCGCCTGGCGCAACGGCATCAGCGCGCTCGCCGCCCATCCGCAAGCCTTCTGCAAGCTGTCTGGCCTCGTCACCGAGGCCGCGCCCGACTGGACGCTCGAGACGCTGCGCCCCGCGATCGACCACCTGCTGGCGAGCTTCGGCCCCGACCGCCTGATCTTCGGCAGCGACTGGCCGGTGTTGACGCTGCGCGCCGATTACGCAAGCTGGTTCGACACCGCGACCGCGCTGCTCTGCGGCTGCGGCGACGCCGAGCGCGAGGCGATCTTCGGCGGCAACGCCGCCCGCCTCTATCTCTCCCGAGGACGACAACCGTGAGCCGACCGCCATGCTGAAGACCCTCGACCCCGTCCTTTCCGCCGACCTGCTCTGGATCCTCGCCGCCATGGGGCATGGCGACGACCTCGCTTTGGTCGATGCCAACCACCCGGCCGAGGCCATTGCGCGGGCCACGACCAGTGGGCAGCTCGTCCGCCTGCCCGGCCTGACGATGGAACGCGTCGCGCGCGCCATCCTCTCCGTGCTGCCGATCGACGAGTTCGAGCCGCACCCGGCGCGTCGCATGCAGGTCGTCGACGAGCCCAAGACGATTCCCGCCGTGCAGGTCGCCGTCCAGCGCGAATTCGACGCCGCGCTGGGCACGCACACCCCGCTCGCCGGCATGGAGCGCTTCGCCTTCTATGATCAGGCGCGACAGGCCTTCGCCGTGGTCCAGGTCGGCGATCCCCGCCCCTATGGCTGCTTCCTGCTGCGCAAGGGCATCATCGCCGGCGAGCCGGGCTGAGAAGAACCACCACCGTCATTGCGAGCGCAGCGAAGCAATCCAGAGCGGCAGCGCTCTACGCCCCCTGGATTGCTTCGCTGCGCTCGCAATGACGCAGGTCACCCCTCCGCCTTCGCCACCGCCTGTCGCAGCCGGGCCAGCGCCTCGGCCGCGCCGGCCTTGCGGACCGCGTCGCTCGATTCGGCGTCTTTCGTGATCAGCTCGCTCAGCGCGGATACCGTGATCCCGGCTTTCGCGGCCGTCAGCTTCAGCACGGCATTGGCGATGATGTTGGGCCAGAACGCCGCGCCGCCCTTGGCCAGCCCCTTGGCCTTGCGGCCCTCGAATTCGCGGGACAATTGTTCGGGGGTCTTCTGGGCCATGGTCTTGGAACCTGCTTGCGGGATGTCGCGGTTGCCTATCATGAAATGGCAGGCGTGCCTGCCCCCGCGACGCCTCTCTTCCTTCTCCCCCCGGGGGAGAAGGTGCCCCGGCAGGGGCGGATGAGGGCGCCTTGACCGGGTGAGCCCTTCCTTCCCTCATCCGTCAGCGCTGCGCGCTGCCACCTTCTCCCCCGAGGGAGAAGGGATCGCGCACGCAGCCACAACCGCGACGCCTCTTCCCTTCTCCCGGATGGGAGAAGGTGGCGCGGAGCGCCGGATGAGGGCCTGCCGATGCAGCAAGGGGGCGCCACGGCTCCGTCTCGTTTCAACGATCAGCGGCGGTCCCTCACCCCTGCCCCTCTCCCATCCGGGAGAGGGGTTCCCCGCGCTTCGCCTCTGAGGGCACGCCAAATCCCCGCCCGCATTCGCATGCGCGCGCTTGAACAATGAGGGGCAGCGGAGCGCCGCGAGGCGCGAGGGTATCGGGCCGCAACCCTAAGCCAGGCTGCGGCGCGGATGGATTGAGCCACCATCCGCACGCCCCGTGGCGCTCCGCTCATCGGCGATTTGTGACTCCGGGCCGCGCTTATGGGGTCGAGGGCCATCCTCCGCCGCGAGCCCTTTCGACGCCAGTTCCCCTCATCGGGTTGTCGCGCCTATTTGGGCATGGGACGAAGGCGTGAGCCGTAAGACCTTTCCAGCGAGCTCCTCGCACAGGGGCCGTAGTACCCCCAGGGCGGTGCCCCGAAGCCTCCCGGGAGTGGATCGTGACTCCACCCGCAGGCGCCGCCCCCCACCCCCACCAACGGCACACCTCCGGATGGCTGCCCCTCGGGGATGAGGTGGGGGCACCATACTACGGGCAGAGGCGGCGGCGATAAATCAGCCTCCTTCTCCCCTCGGGGGAGAAGGTCCGGCAGGGGATGAGGGCGCGCGGCACCGGCCCTCATCCGTCACGGCTTCGCCGTGCCAGCGGCTCAAATCTAGATCAAGACATCAACGTACCAACGCGGCGTCGATATATTTTGCGAACTGGCTCGACGATGTGCATCTTTGAATTGGAATTCGGGAACCCGATTCGATCGTACATTCCTACAATCGAAACTCAGAGAGAGAACTGACGTGATAAGTGGAGTTTTCGTAGAGAATTTTATGCGCATAGATCAGCGCGTGAGCATTGACCTCGGGCCCGTAACCGTCTTGGTAGGCGCCAATGGATCTGGAAAATCATCAATACTAAAAGCGATCCATTGGTCTGTTAGATGCGCCACTCTGAGAAGCAACAATAACAATACTACCTTAGAACAAATGGATTATACTCCGAGTAGAGAATTTTTGCAGCTGGCGCACAAGAAAAGAATCCAAAATAGTGAGGGTATGCCTAAAATAATTGTTGGTTTCCTCGATTCCGAAGGAGAGGAAACCGTCATACAACTTAGCGCAGCTAGGAATGATGCGGGAGCGAAAGCCCTTATAAATGGACCCCTATCTGGAATAATGACAGCCGCAACACCTCAAACCGCCTATATTCCCGGGCTTGCAGGGCTTGCCGAAACAGAGACGCTTTTGGCAACCCCGATTTTGCATAGGCGAGCGGCATCCGGCGAAGGCGGCGCCGTCCTCAGACACATCCTCCTCGAATTGGTCCCCGGTAGCTCGGGCGCTGGCACAGGAACAGATCACGTTGAATTAACAGAACTAAACAAGTGGGTTGGCAAAGTCATTCCTGGAATTAGATTTTGGATAAAATTTGATAGATTGAGAGATATAAATATTGATGCACAGTTTTTGACGCAAGATATGCATTCTCCAGGACGAAACATCGCGCAACAACGCAAGCCACTCGAAATGGCTGGCACTGGATTTTTGCAGATAGTTCAGATATTTGCTTATCTACTGAAGTTTAAGCCGAGACTGTTGTTAATTGACGAACCCGACGCTCATCTTCACCCCGGAACGCAAGAGCTTCTTATCAAAGCGATTGAAGAGGCGACAATAGAGTTCCCTGAGACGCAGTTTATCATAACAACACATTCGCCTAGTCTCGTCCGGGCCTGCAGCGAGAAGACAAAAGTAAGGTGGATGGATCGTGGCGCGCTCAGATCCGAGAATGAGACAACAATCCGGCAAAGAATGGGATGGGGGGCTCTTGACAAAGAGCTAATATTGTTTACGGAAGATGAGAAAACTGTATTGATACAAGGAATTATTGAGCAGTGGCCGAGCCTAGCACGTAAGATAATCGTGTGGCCCACATTTGGCTCGTCAGGGCTTCCCCATGGAGATGCACTACGAAAACTTAGCCAAACACTAGATATATCAGCAATGGTTCATAGAGACCGTGATTTTATGTCGGATGCAGACATAAATGAATGGAGAAAAAACAGAAAATACGAAGAAAACGGGATTAGAAGCTGGATAACAGACGGATCAGATATTGAATCTTCATTTTGCGATGCAAAGCACTTGGCATCATTACTATCCATAGATGATTCCGAAGGAGAAGAATTTCTAAAGGCAGCACTTCTGCTATGCAACAAAGATGATGTCGAAAGAGATTTCAACACCGCGCTATCGAGCGCAGTTGCAACTTTCCCCGCACCGCTAAGAAGCATACCCTCTGCTCGCTGGAGAGAACTAGGAGAATTTTGTCAGAATACAGTCAAAGGAAAAGAATTTTTATCTATGATAAAGAAAGCCGTCCAAAATAGCTATAAGGACACTATAGATGCGCCAAGGTTAGCACGCCTGTCGAAACTACGAAGCCCAACCCCAGGGCTTGAAGTGTGCGCGTCTCTGAAAGTCGAAATCGAAGCGGCGCTCACAAAAGCTAAACCTGCTTCCTCCCCCGCTTGACTCCCCCCACCCTCCGGCCTTACGCCCCGCCTCGGGACACGCCACCCCACCGTGGCGCGCCCATCTGTAAGGATGGAGACATCGATGACGAACACGGCTCCGGCCGCGCTGCCGCGCGTGCCGCATTTCTCGTCCGGCCCCTGCGCCAAGCGCCCCGGCTGGTCCCTCAAAGCCCTTGGTGACGCCGCGCTCGGCCGCTCGCACCGCGCCAAGATCGGCAAGGACAAGCTCAAACGCGCGATCGACCTGACGCGCGAGGTGCTGCAGGTGCCGGCCGATTACCGCATCGGCATCGTGCCCGCTTCCGACACCGGCGCCGTCGAGATGGCGATGTGGTCGCTGCTCGGCGCACGCGGCGTCGACATGGTCTCCTGGGAGAGTTTTGGCGCCGGCTGGGTCACCGATGTCGTCAAGCAGCTCAAGCTCACCGATGTCCGCACTTTTGAAGCGCCCTATGGCGAACTGCCGAACCTGAAGAAGGTCGACACCAAGAATCGCGACGTCGTCTTCACCTGGAACGGCACGACCTCGGGCGTGCGCGTGGCGGATGCGAGCTGGATCGCCGATGACCGCGAGGGCCTGACGATCTGCGACGCGACCTCGGCCGCCTTCGCGCAGAAGCTCGACTGGGCCAAGCTCGATGTCACCACCTTCTCCTGGCAGAAGGTGCTCGGCGGCGAGGCCGCGCATGGCATGATCGTGCTGTCGCCCCGCGCGGTCGAGCGTCTGACGACCTACAAGCCGGCCTGGCCGCTGCCGAAGATCTTCCGCATGACCTCGGGCGGCAAGCTGATCGAGGGCATCTTCTCGGGCGAGACGATCAACACGCCCTCCATGCTCGCGGTCGAGGATTATCTCGACGCGCTGACCTGGGCGACGAAGGTCGGCGGGCTCGACGGGCTGGTGAAGCGCGCCGACGGCAATCTGCGCGTCATCGCGAAATTCGTGCGCGAGAACGACTGGATCGACTTCCTCGCGGTGAAGCCGAAGACGCGCTCGAACACGAGCGTGTGCCTGACCTTCACCGACCCGGCCGTCACTGCGCTGGCTCCCGACGCGCAGGCGGCCTTTGCCAAGCAGGTCGTCTCGATCATCGAGAAGGCCGGCGCCGGCTACGACCTCGGCCACTACCGCGACGCCCCTCCGGGCCTGCGCATCTGGTGCGGCGCAACCGTCCAGAGCCGCGATCTCAAGGCGCTGCTGCCGTGGGTGGCGTATGCGTTCGCCGAGGCCAGGGCGGGCCTGGGCAAGAAGGCGGCCTGACACCCTGCGTCATGGTCGGGCTTGACCCGACCATCTCATCCCAGAAGAGGCGCCTTCCCGCGCCTCCGCGTCCCGAGATGGCCGGGTCAAGCCCGGCCATGACGTGCTGATCCCTTTCCCGCGCAGAGCGCCGCCGCGCCGCGCCAGCCGAAAGCCACTCCCCATGACCGCTCAGAACCCAGCCCCCAAAGTCTTGATCTCCGACGCCCTCTCCCCCGCCGCCGTGCAGATCTTTAGGGATCGCGGCATCGAGGTGACGTTCGATCCGGGTCTCGGCAAGGACAAGGACAAGCTCCTGTCGATGATCTCAGACTATGACGGCCTCGCCATCCGCTCGGCCACCAAGGCCACCGCCAAGCTGCTGGAAGCCGCGAAGAACCTGAAGGTGATCGGCCGCGCCGGCATCGGCGTCGACAATGTCGAGATCCCCGCAGCGACCGCGCGCGGCATCATCGTGATGAACACGCCCTTCGGCAATTCGATCACCACCGCCGAGCATGCCATCGCGATGATGTTCGCGCTCGCCCGGCAGATTCCGGCCGCCGACCTCTCCACCCAAGCCGGCAAGTGGGAGAAGAACCGCTTCATGGGCGTCGAGATCACCGCCAAGACGCTGGGGCTGATCGGCTGCGGCAATATCGGCGCGATCGTCGCCGAGCGCGGCATCGGCCTGAAGATGCGCGTCATCGCCTATGATCCCTATCTCTCGGCCGAGCGGGCCGTGCAGCTCGGCGTCGAGAAGGTCGAGCTCGACGACCTGCTCAAGCGCGCCGACTTCATCACGCTGCACGTGCCGATGACGGAAAAGACGAAGAACATCCTCTCTGCCGAGAACCTCGCCAAGACGAAGAAGGGCGTGCGCATCATCAACTGCGCCCGCGGCGGGCTGGTCGACGAGGCGGCTCTGGCCGCGCTGATCAAGTCCGGCCATGTCGCGGGCGCCGCCTTCGACGTGTTCTCGGTCGAGCCGGCGGAGAACAATCCTCTGTTTGGCCTCGACAACGTCGTCTGCACGCCCCATCTCGGCGCCGCCACCAATGAGGCGCAGGAGAACGTTGCCCTCCAGGTCGCCGAGCAGATGAGCGACTATCTGCTGAAGGGCGCGATCACCAACGCCGTGAACTTCCCCTCGATCTCGGCCGAGGAGGCGCCCCGGATCAAGCCCTTCGTGGCGCTGGCCGAAAAGCTCGGCTCCTTCCTCGGCCAGCTCACCGAGGCGCCGATCAAGGGCATCCGCATCGAGTATGAGGGCGCGGTTGCGAGCCTGAACCTCAAGGCGATCTCGGCCGCCGCCATCACCGGCGTGCTGCGGCCCTTCCTGCCCGAGATCAACATGGTCAACGCGGCGATGGTGGCCAAGGAGAAGGGCATCGTCGTCGAGGAGATGACGCGCGAGGTCGCCGGCAATCTGGAGAGCGTCATCCGCATCGTGGTGGATGCGCAGGACATGCCGCGCCACGCCGCCGGCACGGTGTTCCAGGACGGCAAGCCGCGCATCGTCGAGATCCGCGACATCCAGGTCGACGCCGAGTTCGCAGCCCACATGCTCTATGTCCGCAACGCCGACAAGCCGGGCTTCATCGGCCAGTTCGGCTCGCTGCTGGGGCAGGCCGGCGTCAATGTCGCCACCTTCTCGCTCGGCCGCGACACGCCCGGTGGCGACGCGATCTGCTACGTCGCCGTCGACGAGCCGATCTCGGACGCGCTGCTCGCCCAGATCCACGAGATCCCGATGGTCAAGCGGGCGCGACGGCTGCGGTTCTAGACGCCGTGAATTTCGCTGCGCTGCGTGCTATGGTCCTGCCTCCAAAGGAGCGGGCCATGCGGATCGTCAAGTTCGAGGTGTTTCGCGACGACGAGGCCGGCGTCTGGTGGGCGAGTTCCACCACCGATGCCGGGATCGTCACCGAAGCCGACACCATTGAAGCCCTGCGCGAGCGCCTGAAACTGCTCGTACCGGATTTTCTCGAAACCGAGGAAGAACTTCGGATCGACATGGAAGTCCATGTCTCGGACATCGTCCAGGCCGCCTGATGGTCGAGATCGGCCCGCGTCTGAAGAGAATTCTGCGCAAGGCCGGATACGAGTATGACAGACCGGCCAAGGGCGACCATGAGATATGGCGCCATCCTGAAACGAAGACTCAAGTGACTGTCGATGCCGGGACCAAGTCCCGGCACACGGCAAATCAGGTTCTCAAGGATGCCGGCCTTCCCAAGGCCTTTTGAGCCCCCGCCGCGCTGACGCCCCATTCTCCCTCTCCCGTGCGCACCGCTCACGGGAGATGACCATGCTTCGCGCCTATGCCTGCCTCGCCCTCGCCTGCCTTACCGCCACGCCGACCTCCGCCGACTGGGACAAGGCGAAGCTCGACAAGGAGATCGCGGCGATCGAGCGGCAGTCGCAAGGCCGGCTCGGCGTCGCCCTGCTCGATCTCAGGGACCGCAAGACCTGGTCGCATCGCGGCACCGAATCCTTCCCGATGCAGAGCGTGTTCAAATGGCCCCTCGCGATCGCCGCGCTCCAGGCGGTCGAGGCCGGCAAGCTCCAGCTGGACCAGCCGATCACGATCCGCCGCAGCGAGTTCTCGCTCTATCACAGCCCGCTCGCCAAGGCGTTCAAGGGCGACAGCAATGCCTACCCGTTGCGGGAGCTGATCGCGCTCGCAGCCGGCGAGAGCGACAACACCGCCGCCGACATCCTGATGCGCGAGATCGGCGGGCCTAAGGTCGTGAGCGCCATGCTCAGGGATGGCGGCATCTCCGGCATCTCGGTCGATCGCTATGAGCGGCAGTTCCAGCCCGAGGTCTTCGGCCTGCCGGGCTTCGGTTGGGATCAGGTGATCGACGAGCCGGCCTATCGGACAAAACTCTCGGCGCTCGATCGCAAGACACGCCAGGCCGCCTTGCTGGCAGCACTGAAGGACAAACGCGACAGCGCCACACCCGAGGCCAGCGTGCTCTTCGTCGAGGCGCAGGCCAAGGGCAACTGGCTGCGCGACCCCGCCCATAACGCCCTGATCGATGGGATCGTGACGCAGACGAAGAGCGGCCCCGACCGCATCCGCGCCGGCCTGCCGCAAGGCGCCGGCTTCGCCCACAAGACGGGCGCGGGCCTGACCATGGACGGGGTCAACCACGCCACCAACGATATCGGCCTGGTGACGCTGCCCAATGGCCGCGTCTTTGCGATCGCGGTCTATCTGGTCGGCTCGACCGCCGATGCGAAAGAGCGCGAGGCGGCCCATGCCGCCGTGGCGAAGGCTGCGGTGAGCGCATTGCGCTGATGGCAGACCGTCATTCTCGGGCGAAGCATAGCTTCGACCCGGGAATCTCACGACCGGATGGCAATGGTTTCCGAGATGCTCGGGTCAAGCCCGAGCATGACGCTGAAACCCCGAACATGACGTCAGGCCCGCCCCCGCCGCCCCAGCCGCTCGGCGATGAAGATGCCGCTGAGCACCAGGACCAGCGCCAACGCGTGATAGGCGTGAAGCGTCTCGCCGATGATCGCGACCGCCAGGACCGGCGCGAAGACCGGCACCAGATTGACGAAGACGCCGGCCCGGCCCGGCCCGATCAGTTCGACCGCGCGCAGGAAGGTGAGCTGCGCCAGGATCGACGGCCCGAGGACGACGAAGCCCAGGATGATCCAGCCTTGCGTCGTCGGCCAGAAGAAATGCCCGGTCGCGACCTCGAGCCCGAGCAATGGCAGCGAGAACAGGCAGGCGAAGCTCGCCACGGCGACGAAGAAGACGAGGCTTGGAACCGCCGGACGCTGGCGGATCGCGACCGTGTAACCGGCATAGAGCATGCAGGCGAGGATCATGTAGAGATCGCCCATCGCGAACCGGAAATGCGCCAGCACATCGATGTCGCCGCGGCTCGCCGTGACCGCGACGCCGAGCAGGGTGATGCCGACGCCCAGCGCCTGGAGCGGCGCGATCGGCGTGCGATAGGCGATGAAGGCGCCGATCAGCACGAAAACCGGGATCGCGCCCTGCAGAATGCCGATATTGATCGCCGTGGTCGAATAGCCGGCGATGTACATCAGCGCGTTGAAGGCGGTAAAGCCGAGTGCGCCCATCGCCGCGATGAAACGCCAGCGCTGGCGCAGCACCGGCCAATGCTCGGCGAGCTGGCGCCGCAGCAGGAACGGAACCACCGCGCAGACGAAGACCCAGCGCAACGAGGTCAGCGTCATCGGCGGGATATTGCCGACGGCGAGACGACTCGCGATCGAATTGCCGGCCCACATCAGCATGGTCACGACCAGGAGCGGATAGGGATTGCCCCAGAGGCGCTGCGGCCAGGTTCTGGCTACCGACAGAGTTCTGGCTGCGGACAAAGGTCTAGCTGGGGGCAAAGGGAACGGCCTGCTCGTTTGACGGGCACCTGCAATAGCCTTGCATGCGCTTCCCGTCATGTGGGATGAGGCGCACGGATGCCCGGCGCCCCGCGCATTCCCCCGTAGCGCTTCTTCCGCCGGCCGCCCCATGCTCGATGTTTCAGCCCGACAGCTCCGCCTGCTCTTCGTCGACGGCAACACCCGCGAGCAGCGGCAGGCCCATGCCGCCGGCTATGGCGCCCAGCCGGCGCAGGCCTATGCCGCCGAGGTCGCCGCGATCGTTCCCGGCGCCGTCGCCGACATCTGCCTGCCGGCCGACGAGGGCGCGAATCTGCCCGATGGTGCCGGCCTGCAAGCCTATGACGGCATCTTCCTGACCGGCTCGGCGCTTCACATTTACGAGATCGAACCGGCAGTCACCCGCCAGATCGAGTTGATGCGCGCGATCTACGCCAGCGGCACGCCCTGCTTCGGCTCGTGCTGGGGCATCCAGATGGGCACGGTCGCGGCAGGCGGCAACGTCATCCGCAATCCCAGGGGCCGCGAGGTCGGCTTCGCCCGCAAGATCAGCCCCAACGAGGCCGGCCGGGCCCATCCGCTGCTTGCCGGACGGCCGGTCTCTTTCGACGCACCCGCGATCCATCTGGACACCGTCGCCCTGCCGCCGCACGACACCACGATCCTGGCCTCGAACGCCTATAGCCAGGTTCAGGCGGCCGAAATCCGCCATGGCGGCGGCGTTTTCTGGGGCGTGCAGTACCATCCCGAATTCCCCCTGCGCCAGGTTGCGTCGATCATGGGCCGGATGGTGCCGATCCTGATCGAGGAGGGTTTCCGCGCGGACGAGGCAGCCGCCCAGGGCTGGCTCGCCGATCTGCGCGCGCTCGACGCCGACCCGGCACGGCGCGATCTCGCCTGGGCCCACGGCCTCGATGCCGAGGTCCTGGACGACCATCGCCGCGTCACCGAACTGCGCAACTTCCTGACCCACCGCGTCCAGCCGCAGGCGAGCGCGCGCGGACGGGCCTGACGCGACGGGCGGCCGCCGCCGCCCTGTTTCGCGTCGTTTCGGGGCGCCACCTGGCAACATCCGTTTACGTTGCGCTAACCATAACCGATGCCCTCTGCGCTCCTGCGCTGCCTTGGACGGCGGCGATTCGGGGGGCCTTCCGCCCCCCTGGGATGGCGGGGGCTCTGATGGTTTTGTCGATGGGTGGCGCATGCGGCGCCGCGCAGGCTTTCGAACAGGTTTCGCCCACCCTTTCCCTGCTTCCCGCCCCCGACACGCCTCCCGCTCGACTGCAAGGCCCGGCTCGAAGCGCCCCGGCCTGCCCGCGGCTGCGCGCCGCGATGCTCGGTAGCGCCGGCCGGCGCGCCCTACTGATCGCCTGTTTCCCGGCCTTGCTGCTGACCGACCCCTTGTCGCCGGGGGCGGCGCAGGCCGCGGACGTGACCATCACGACGCCGACGACCGGTACGGCCGGCACCGCGGGCGGCGGAGGATTCATCGGCGGAGCTGCCGGCGATGGCGGCGTCGGCGTTCAGTACACTCAGGGCGGTGTGGCAACTGTCAATGCGACCATCAGCGGTGGCGGGGGTGGAAACGGAGGAGGTGGAAATCAAATTGGCGGCGCCGGCGGTTCGGGTGGCAAGGGTCTCGAACTGACCCAGGGCGGGACCGCAAATGTCAACGCGGCCATCGCCGCAGGCGCGGGCGGTAGTGGAGGCGGTGCGGGCAATGCGGGCAGCATCGCTGGCACTGGCGGGGCGGGCGGCGTGGGCCTCGAGTTGACCCAGAGCGGGACGGCCAATGTCAATGCGGCCATCAGTGGTGGCGGGGGCGGAAACGGAGGCGACGCAGCTCAGATAGGTGGCGGCGGTGGCGCCGGCGGCGCTGGACTTGTGCTGACCCAGGGCGGGACGGTGAATGTCAATATGGCCATCGCCGGGGGCATGGGTGGGAATGGAGGTTCGGCGGGCGCCATGGGATCTATTGGCGGCGGCGGCGGCGCCGGTGGCGCGGGGCTTGTGCTGACCCAGGGCGGAACGGTCAATATCAATGCTGCCATCAGCGGTGGAGCGGGGGGCAACGGCGGCGCCGGTGCAGCCGTTGGTGGCGCAGCCGGAGCAGGTGGCGTCGGCGTGCTCGGCTCCGATCTGAGCCTCACCCTCGCAGGAACAGCCGTCGTCACCGGCGGCCTCTCGGGCGACGGCGTCACGCGCGCCAACGCCATCACCTTCACCGGCGGCACCAACCGCCTCGAATTCTGGTCGGGCGCGTCGGTTACCGGCAATGTCGTGGCCGCAGGCACCAGCACCTTCGCGCTGGGGGGCGCGGCGAACGGAACCTTCGATCTCTCGCAGCTGGGGCCTGCCGGCCAGTATCAAGGCTTCGGCACCTTGGAGAAAGCGGGAACCGGCACCTGGACCGTGAGCAACGCGCCCGGCGCGACGATGGCCTGGCAGGTATCGGCCGGCACGCTCGATCTCGGCGGCACCACGCAGGCGGCCAGCGCCTTTACGCTCACTGGCGGCACGCTCAGCAACGGCACGCTGTCCTCGACCGCCGGCTTCGACCTGCAGGCGGGTACAGTCTCGGCGATTCTCTCCGGCGCCAGTGGGCTCGCCAAGACCGGCGCGGGCGACGTCATCCTCACAGGGGTTAACACCTATGGCGGCGCGACCACGGTGTCGGCCGGGCGGCTGATCGTGAACGGCTCGATCGCCACCTCGTCGAGCCTGACGGTGAACACCGGCGGCACGCTCGGCGGCTCGGGCACGGTCGGTACAACCATCATTGCTGGCGGCACGCTGGCGCCGGGCAATTCGATCGGCACCTTGTTGGTCAACGGCAACCTTTCCTTCAACGCGGCCTCAACCTATGCGGTCGAGGTCTCGCCCACGGCCTCCGACCGCGTCAACGTGACCGGCTCGGCGACGCTCGGCGGCGCGACGGTGGCCGCTTCCTTCGCCGCAGGCACCTATATCGCCAAACAGTATACCATCCTCAACGCCGCCGGCGGCGTGGTCGGAACCTTCGGCCAGAAGGTCGACACCAACCTGCCCTCGGGCTTCAAATCGGCGTTGAGCTACGACCCGAACAACGCCTTCCTCGACCTGACGCTGGACTTCACGCCGACGCCCACGCCGACTCCAGCTTCCACGCCTACGCCGATGCGGCCGGTCAATCAGGGCCTCAACCCGAACCAGACCAGTGCCGCCAATGCGCTGACCGGCTATTTCGACCGCACCGGCGGCATCCCCGCCGTCTTCGGCAGCTTGACGCCGGCCGGCCTGTCGCAGGTTTCAGGCGAGCCGGCGACCGGCGTGCAGCAGACCAGCGCCAATGCAGTAAGCCAGTTCATGGGCGCGCTCACGCCCAACGTCCCGGACGGGCGCGGGGTGGCGCTTGCGGCTGCTCCCTCGGGCTTTGCCTCCTACACGGCCACCAAGGGACAGGCGGAGGATCTGCCGACACGCAAGGGCGCCGTTCAGCCCGCGATCACGCCAGATCCCGATCTCTGGCGCTGGAGCGTCTGGGCCGGCGGCTATGGCGCGGCCCAGTTCAACGGGGCCGATGCCGGCGCCGGCACCGCCGCCAGCACCAGCCGCATCTATGGAGCGATCGCCGGTGCCGACTACCGCATCTCGACGGACACTGTCGCCGGCTTCGCGCTGGGTGGCGGCGCTACCAGCTTCAACACCTACGGCCTGGGCTCGGGCTCGTCCGACCTGTTCCAGGCCGGCGCCTTCATCCGTCAGCAGTTCGGCCGGAGCTATCTCACCGCCTCGGCAGCCTATGCCTGGCAGGACGTCACCACCGATCGGACCGTCGCCGGGCTCGACCGGCTCCAGGGCCGCTTCAACGCCAACAGCTGGGCAGGCCGCATCGAGGCCGGCCATCGCTTCGGGCTCGCCTCTGTCGGCCTGACGCCCTATGCCGCCGGGCAGTTCTCCACCGTCTCGCTGCCGGGCTATCGCGAGACCGCGCTGTCGGGGCCGGGCACCTTCGCGCTCGCCTATGCCGGCCGGGACACGACGAGGCTGCGCGGCGAGCTTGGCCTGCGGGCCGATGCGCAACTCGTGCTCGCCGGCAAGCCGCTCGATCTCGAAGCGGGCGCGGCCTGGATCCGCAACGGCAATACCGGCTCGAGCACGGTGGCGAGCTTCCAGACCCTGCCCGGCGCGAGCTTCGTCGTCGGCGGCACGGCGCTCGACCGCAACGCGCTGCGCGCCACGGCGTCGGCGGAACTGAAGCTTGCGCACGGCTTCGCTCTCGCCGCATCGCTTGAAGGTGAGTTCGCCAAGAACAGCCGCAGCTTCGGCGGAAAGACGGCTCTGCGCTACCAGTGGTAGACATAAGCAGGGCCCAAGCCCCGGCCGCTGCAGAGGTCGCCCACTACCCCCGCCAGACGTTGAGCCGCCCCAACTGATCGATCCATAGGCACCGCTGTCGGTAAGCGAGCGCCCGCAACCGGGCCTCACATCTCCCCGGTAGACAGGCGGCACGTCCCGTATGAACGTTGCACGCCGCTGACCTGTCCGTCATGACCCAGAGGCGACAACCTGCTGCGCCTGTCCCGAGACGGATCAAGCCGCGATCGTATGCACGCCGAGCAAATTGCCTAATCCGCCAGCAATGGTCGGCCTGATTCACTCAATGTTAAGCAGACGCAGCGGAAGCTGCCGCGTGACGCAGAAGGCACCAAGGCTTTCGACCGTCGTTTCCGCGGCGGCACCAACGATGCCTGGCCGCCTCCGATGAAAGACGCTCGTCCGAGCGGTCAGGCAAGGGCAAGAAACCTTGAAATCCATCCGCATCAAAATCGTCGCGATCATGGCGATCATCTCGCTGGGCGCGTTGCTGTCCTCGGCGTTGGGCCTGTGGGCGCTGTCCCGCTCCAATGATCTCAACCAGCGCTCCGCAATCCAGGCCGATCTCGCCTTGATCACGGACCGGATCAACGGTCACGTCCTCGGTGTCGTGATGGATGCCCGCGGCGTCTACATGTCCAAGGCGTCCGCGGATGCCGAGCCCTTTGCCAAGGGCATGGAGGCTCGCTTCCCGCAGTTGCGCGCGCTGGCAGCCGATCTGACCCGCATGGCTCCGGAGGCCGCACGCGGCCAGGCTCTCGCGATCGAGAAGGCCATCGCGGACTTCATCACCTTCCGGTCGGAAACCATTCGTCTCGGCCGCGAGGTCTCGACGGCCGCAGCCAATGCCCAAGGCAACAATGACGGCAACCGCACCAACCGCAAGGCCCTGAACGACCTGCTGATGGCTTTCGTCAAGAGTAACGAGGCGGTGGGCAACACGCTCGGCAAGGAGGCCGCCGACTTCACCCACATGGCGCAGATCATGCTGCCGGTCGTGCTGGCGGTGACGCTGCTCGGCTCGCTTCTGATCGCGGTCTTCTTCGCCCAGCGCTCACTCGTCAGCCCGATCCTGGATGTCAACGCGGCGATGGGGGCCCTGACGCACGGCGATTTCAAAGTCGCCGTACCGCATCTCGACCGCAAGGACGAGATCGGTGCCATGGCGCAGGCCCTCTCGGTGCTGCGCGAAAGCTGTGAACAGGTCGCCCAGCTGCAGGAGCAGGAACGTGCGGCCGCCGCGGCGCGTCTCGCCCGCGCGCAGTCGATGGAGGCGGTGGTGTCTGATGTCGGCGAGGTCGTGGCGGCAGCGGCGGCTGGCGATTTCTCGGCCCGGCTCCAGATCGATCACGCCGATGCGCAGATGCAGAAGCTTGTCTCCGGCATCAACGAGATCAACACGGTGGTCGACGGCGCCACTCGCGAGTTCTCGACGGCGCTGCAGGCGATCGCCAGCGGCGACCTGACGAACCGGGTGGACACGGCCTATCGCGGCCGCTTCGGCGACCTGAAGGATGCGATCAACGAAACCGTGGACCGCCTCTCGACGACGATGCGCACGATCCAGGCGACGTCTGCGGATGTCGGGCTCGCCGCCCGCGAGATCAACATGGGCGCCGACGATTTGTCGAAGCGCACCGAGGAGCAGGCCTCTTCGCTCGAGGAGACCGCCGCCACGACCGAAGAGCTCGCGGCCTCCGTCAAGGCCTCGGCCCAGGCCTCGCGGCAGGCGGCGTCCATCGCCGGCGAGGCGATGCAGGCCGCGCAGTCGGGCGGCGCCATTGCCGGCGATGCCGTCGCGGCGATGGCGCGCATCGAGAGCGCCTCGCAGAAGATCTCCGACATCATCCGGGTGATCGACGACATCGCCTTCCAGACCAACCTGCTGGCGCTCAACGCGGCGGTGGAAGCCGCCCGTGCGG
>NZ_LGSZ01000004.1 GCF_001298265.1 Allobosea vaviloviae
CTCCCGTCGAGGTTCAGGTCGTCATGATGACTTCGAATTATCACAATCGCTGCCATTACTGCATGGCAGGCCATTCGATGATCATGACGATGCTGAAGGCGCCGCAGGACGTCATCGCCGCACTGCGTGAGGGCAAGCCCGTTGCCGATACAAAGCTCGAAGCATTGCGTGTTTTTACCCGCAAATTGCTGGAGGAGCAGGGTCACGTGGGCGACGAGGCGCTGAACGCATTCCTGGCAGCCGGCTACAGCAAGGCGCAGGTGCTTGACGTTCTCGTCTGTCTTTCAACCAAGCTGCTTTCGAACTTCACCAATGCCCTTGCCCAAACGGAAGTCGACGCGCCGATGAAGGCGATGGCCTGGACGCCTCCATCGGTCTGAAACCCCGCGCTTCGCGTGCAGGATTTCTACACGCGCGCGAAGCGCACCGGATAGCCTCGAGTTTTATGGACGCCCTCGGTTCTGGTTTTCTGAGAGGTTGGCCCTATTCGCCCTCGTTCATAACTGGGCTCTATTCTCGCTGTGGTCCGTCTCCTGGAGGTCGTGTCCCTGCTGGTGGTGTAGCTTCGCGGAGCCACCGCGTGCCGGCTTTGGCCGGGTTGGTCAGGCGGCCACAGCTGGCAGGCTGACGATGGGATCATCGCTGATCGGCGCGATGCATTCCAGCGTGATGTAGCGGGCGCGCTGGACGGCCCATTTGATGTTATGGACCACCCCCGCAGCGGCGGCGGATGATCGGGGCGTCACATGCCCAAGGAGGTCCCTCATGATTGTCACGCGCGAGGGTCTCGATCTCGCTAAATCCGTTTTTCAGGTGCACGGTGTCAAATCGCGTTGAAGTTCAGCCCCCTTGGGACCCGGGCCAACGTGCCGAGGTCGCCCCGGCTGAGCTGGTCGGGGTTAATCGCGGGCTGGGGCGAGAATCGACGGCAACAGGCGCGGCGGCGATAAGGATTCCGTCGTCGTTGCGTATCGTCGCAAACTTCGGCATCGCCACGATAGATAATCGGCGCCAGCACTTGAATCGGCCATATGCCGCAAGACCGTCCTGGGTCTTTCGTCCTGCGGGACCACGGCCTCATTCAAGGGCGAACGGCCGAGAGCGCGCCTGCTTTTTCGAACGATCCGGTCGCCGCGATTCAGGAATCCGGCGAGGTCGGACCAGCGCCGCCACGGCATGAGCGACCGCCTTGACCTCGGCTCGGTCGAACGATACGACGCACCACGAGGAAGCCGTTGGCGGCCGTGATGACGGGGCGTTGCGACACCTAATCTTTTGCCCGCGTCATAGCCGCCTGTTCCGCTGCCTTCAGTGGTTTCGCCGCTCGGCGAGGCGGTCACATCATCCCGCCAAGTAGGGCCGGCTGGAGGTCGGTTCGACCTCCGGCCGGTAGAGGCTCTAGCGGTAACGGCCCGCCTGCCGGGTGGTCCGCCCCCTGTTTTCCGGCCTTTCGCTCATTCCGTTCGCTTTTGCCGCCCGTCTGATCTCCTCTTCCAGGATCACTCTTCCGGCGAGACGAGGATCCCCGATATCGAGTTCGATGATGAGGTCTCCTTGGCTTCCGATGCGCGATGAGAAGGCCAGGTGGTGGGAGCGGTAGGCAATCTGCTGATGGGCGATTTCGATGGATCGTTGGTTCAGCAACAAGGCCCTGAGGGCGAGGCCGGCGATCGCGTCGAGATCGGGGCCGATCAACCGCCGAACCGCGGCGGACGGATGCACGACGATGGGAAATGGATTGCGCTGCACGATGGCCTCCTTGCCAAGCCGCGACCGATCACGCCGGGACGGCGCGACGATGCGGGGCGAAGGAGCGGAAAATCAACGCATAGCAATACCCTACAATGCGGCCGTCGGGAAATCAAGGCCAAAGTAGCTTCGAAACGGCCCAAATGGTGAGCAGGCGACCCTTACCAAGTTCTGAACGTCGAAAATCCTGTATTTAGCGAGTCCTGTATTTACTGGGTGCCGCAATGGAAGAGCTCTGCAACCGGTCGAAGGTCTTGGGTTGTCGCTCCAGTCTTAGGACCATCGCGCGACAGGCGTCCAGTTTACACGGATGTCGCTGTCTGGCAGCGTCAGCAGACTGGGACAGGCGATCATGCGCTGTTGCCAAGCTAAGAATACCATTTCGTCGAGTTCCGCCATGCGCGAAAGCAGAGAAGACCTGCCCGGCGAGATATGGCACGACCATCGTCACCGCAGCGCTATGCTATGGCGGCATGATAGCTGAGATGAAGACGGAGACCAAGCCGTGCTCAAATATCCAGCTTTGTTGTCGTCAGCATTGTCTTCGGCGCACCCGTGCTCCTGCAAAACACGCCAGCCGACCGGTTATGGGTCCGTCTCGCCAATACCGACGTCGACGCGAAGACCGTCCTTGAGGAATATGCCATGGAGGTCACGCAACCCATCGCGCGTGGAGCCTTCGAGGATGCAGCCTTCGCCGCAAGAGCTTCGGCTTGCGCCTCGATCCTCGCCTGGCGCTCCGCCAGGATCATCGCATGCGCCGCCGAAAGATCGGTCGGCAGAGTCGGCGACAGGGGCGATTCAGCGGGCGCGCTCACAAGGAGAGGGAATCACATCCGCCGGCAAAAACAAGGCGCAAAGCTCTATCCGATCGCAGTTGGACGCCAGGTCTCCACCGGGTTGCGCCAGTCGATGCCGGAGAGCAGGTACCCCATCTGCGCGGGCGTGATCGCAACGACACCGTCGGCCGGCGACGGCCACAGAAAGCGGCCCTTCTCCAGCCGTCGCACGTAGAGGCTCGCCGCCTGCCCGTCGTGCCAGATCACCTTCAAAAGATCGCCGCGACGCCCGCGGAAGCAGAAGATGTGGCCACCGAGCGGATCGCGCTTCAAGACCTCCTGCGCCACCAGCGCCAGCGAGGCGAACCCCTTGCGCATATCGGTGTGGCCGGTCGCCAGCCAAACCTTCACGCCGACAGGGACCGGGATCACCTGAGCGCCTCGAGGCCTCGCGCCAACCTGAGCATCACATCGATATCGACGCTGCCCTCGGCAATGACGCGCCGACCAGCGGACAACACGATCTCGACCCGCGGCGAGCGATCCAGCATCACTGCTGGACTATGATCCTGGCTGCCTTAATCCAGCACCGGGGCTGGACTGAGCGGCACGGAATCCGGCGCAATCGACACCGGCAGAAACGCCGTCGGACTTTGCCGCTCATCGAGCCGCTCGCGCCATCGGTAGATCTGCTGCGCCTGGATGCCATGCCGCTTCGCCGTCGCGATCACGTTCCCGCTCGACAGCGCCTCGCCCACGACCGCGCGCTTCTCCTCCACACTCCAGCGACGGCGGCGAACATAGGTCTCATCATCCACGCCAGCTCTCCAGCACCGCTGCCGGCACTGCTGCCGGATTACGAACGCGAAAAGCTGGACGCCGAAATGCTTCTCAACAAGGCGGCCTACGGCGCATGCTTACCGCAATCGAACCAAAGACGCCGATTGAGTACGAAGGCTCGCACTTGCCTACACCGGCCGGCTCCGGCGTCTCAGCATTAACTTCGGCGAGACTGTCCAGAAGCGGATCGCTCCAGACGTCGCGAAAGGGCCTCGATGGGAAGTCGCGTTCTATGCTGCATCAGCCTTCTTTGGCCGCCCTACATCTCCCAGTCGGTCGATGCGCAAGGTCGGACCGTCCGGAAACCGAGCCACGATCTCGAGGCTGCCGCCGGCGGCCTCGACATAGCCTTTGAGCGTGCTCAGCAGCAGATCCGCGCGCCTCTCGATCTTCGACACGCCGGCCTGATCGGTGTGCAGCCGCGCGGCCAGAGCCGCCTGACTCAGGCGGCGCGCCTTACGGAGCTCCTTGAGGCCGACATATTCTGCCATCACCTCGCGGCTACGCTTTGCGATCGCGGCCTGCTCGTCGGCTGGGAGTTTGGCCAGCGTCTCATTCCAGGAGGCGGTCATCATTTTGGCCCTCTCTTCGATGGTGGTGGCACGATCAGCGTCGCGAGATGGTCGCGATACCGCTCGTCGGCGATCGGCAGATTGACCTCATGGAAGCGGCCATCGCCGCCCTTGTTGCCGTCGACCAGCAAGATGGCTGACCGTCTTGGGTCGAAGGCGAAGAAGATTCGCCAGGGGTCGCCGCCGATCTGGACCCGTAGCTCTTTCATGTTCGGATAGGCCGAACCCTTCAGCGTATCGGCATGCGGCCGGCCAAGTGTTGGCCCGACTTGCTGCAACAGGCTGATCTTGGCGGCGATCTCGACCCGAATTGAGCTTTCGAGATTCAAGAACCAGCGTTCAACTCGGCGACGGATTGGACGGCCCACACCATGCGATGCATATGCTCTTGAGTGCATTATGCCGTCAAGTGCATATCCCGACCGATCATAGAATCCCCCAAGCCCGATAGCGCTTTCGTCCGGTAAGTTCGCGCGGCAAGCTGCCGCCGAGTTCCTTCAGCATCGCCTCGACCGCCTGTGGCGTGACCTGCAGGCGCGCTGCCGCCAATTGCACTGTCACCAGCGGCGACGCCACGAACAGGTCGACCAGTTCCGCCAGTTTCGAATTCCCCCGCCTGCCCTCGCACCTCCGCAGCATCACGTTTCGCGCCAGCGACAGCCGATCGAGATCCGCCTGCCCGAACGCGGCCGCCTCGGCAAAGGCGTCGAGCAGCCCCGCGACCCGGAGGCTGAGCGCCTGGTGCGGGCTCCAGCGGAATTTTCCCCTCCTCAACCCGAGCCCAACCACCGGCAAATGCGCCGAGCCTAATCCCCGCTGGCGCAACACGGTCGCCGCGAACGCAAAGCCGAGCTCGCCCGCGCGTTCCGACGGCTCGAGCCACAGCCAGGCATCGAGCGCGAGCGCAGCCGCGAGCGCCGCCGGGAGCCCCCTGCCCTCCTCCAGAATTTGTTGCCAGCGCTCGAACCGTCCGGCGGCGTCATAGCCGGGATCGCGCAAGGTCAGGTTTTTGCGACCCTCCTCGGAGGAGAAATCGTTCCAGGCATCGAGCTTTTTTCGCGTCCGGACCAACAACGCGTCGATTTCGGCGAAGGCCGGATCGGCGTGATGGTCCTCCTCCTCAATGTCGAGGGTATCCTCATCGGCCTGGTCCTCCTCGTCGTCTTCACGATCGATCCGGTCCCAGGGCGCCGCGAGCTGTTTCACGGTCCCCGACGGGGTCGTCGCCCTGCCCGGCCGATCTGGTTCCGGTGGCCCCTCGATCCCGAGCCGCAGTCGCAGGGCGCTTTCGCTCAAAACCTCGGCCGGCTCGCGCCGCGCCAGGCGCCGTCGTTCGTCGAGCATGGCGGCGGCCCGCGCGAGCTCGCGCGTCGGGCTGCGCACATCCATGCCGGCGTCGTGCAGGCACAGATCCTCGAGCGGGCACAGGCCCCCGCTGAGCCCGATCAGGGCCTGTGCCTCAAAGGCGTGGCCGCGTTGGCGAACCCCCTCGACCAGGACGGGTTCGGCACGAAGCAAACGCTCGTCAAAACGAGCGAGCGCGATCGCCGCGGCCTCTGAGGCTTCGGCGCAGTCGCAAACCAGGGCTTGGCGCTCAGCGCGAGGAAGGTCGTATCCAATTGAATTCACACCCATAAGACTATCATACCCAACTCAAATTGCCATTCATTTGTTTCACATTGACACCAATCATGTGTACATAATCACTATCGATAATTACTTCTTATCGATAGTGAGCCATCTCGGAGCAAATCCTTGCTGGCTAAGCCGCCATCGTGCTAGGTTTGGCGCGTGGCCACGCGATCGAAGGCGTCCAGGATGTCCGAACCACAGCTCTCCATCCGCAGCGCCAAAGCCAGGACGCTCGCACGCTCCCTGTCGCGTCGCACCGGGCTGTCGATGAACCGCCTCGTCGAGCAGGCGCTCGAGCGCTATGATCGCGAATTGCGCGCAGGCGCCCCCGCCGCCGCCATCGACATCGTCTGGGATCTGGCCGCCGCGGGACGGATAGGTGTCGCCGCTGGCGCGAGTTCCGCCCATGACGATCTCTACGACGACAACGGCCTGCCGCGGTGATCGCGCTCGATACCTCCGTCATTCTCGCCATCGCCCTCGACGAACCCGAGGCCGACGCCTTCAAGACCCTGTTGCGCCATCAGCCGTTGCTGATCGGCTGGCCGACCCTGTTCGAGACGCGGGTGGTTTTGGCCGCGAAGGGGTTCGCGAATGCAGCCGAGATCGTCGCGCGCCTTGCCGAGGCCCCCAACGTCACAGCCCTGCCTTTCGAGGCCAAGCATTATCAAGGGGCCGAGATCGCCTATCATCGCTACGGCAAGGGGCGCCACCCCGCCGGGCTCAACATGGGCGATTGCTTTTCCTATGCGGTGGCGGTCACGGCCAAAGCGCCGCTGCTGTTCAAGGGCAACGACTTCGGGCGAACCGACCTCATCTGCCATCCCGGCTCCATCGTCCCCGAACGCCGAGCATGACGGATTCGCACGCCGATCGGACGGAATTCGCCATGACCGACATCGTCACTCTCGGCGGCTCCGAGAACCGCCGCGCCCTTCAGCTCGACGCCCTTGCCGGTATTCTGCCGATGGAGCGCCGCGACAAGCTCGCCACCATCCTGACCGACGACGATGTTGAGACGCTTCGCCACCTGGCCAAGGAAGGCATGGGCGAGAACTCGCTGCGCGCGCTTGCCTCCGATCTGGCCTACCTCGAGGCCTGGTCGATCGCAGCGACGGGCTCGCCCTTGCCCTGGCCGGCGTCAGAAGCGCTTGCGTTAAAGTTCGTCGCCCATCACCTCTGGGATCCGGCGCGTCGCGCCGAGGATTCTTCGCATGGCATGCCGGCCGACGTGGATGAAGCGCTCCGCGCCGGTGACCATCTACGTTCTGACGGCCCCCATGCGAGTTCCACCGTCAAACGGCGCTTGGCTCACTGGGCAACGCTGCACCGCTGGAAGGGCCTTGAGAGCCCGCTCGGCACGCCGACGATCCGCACCAGCGTGCGCCTGGCGGTCAGGGCCAGCGCAAAACCGCGACGGCGCAAGAGCAAGCGCGCCGTGACGCGCGACATTCTGGACCGGCTGATCGCGACCTGCCAGAGCGACCGTCTCGCCGACACCCGCGATCTCGCCATCCTGCTCGTCGCTTTCGCCTCGGGCGGGCGCCGGCGCAGCGAGGTGGCGCGCCTGCGGCTTGAGCAGCTGAGCGAGGAAGGCGATGTGCCGCTCGATCCCGATGATCCAGTCTCGCCACGCCTGCCCTGCGTGGCGATCGCGCTCGGCCGAACCAAGACGACACAGGCCGACGAAGATGCTCGCGTGCTGTTGATCGGTGCGCCGGTCGTGGCCCTGCGCGAGTGGATCGAGCGGGCGAATATCAAGAAGGGGGCGGTGTTTCGGGCGATCGACCGCTGGGAGGCGATCGACGACCGGGCGCTAACGCCCCAAGCTGTCAATCTCATCCTGAAGCGCCGCTGCACCATGGCCGGACTCGATCCGGTGGAGTTTTCCGCTCACGGCCTCAGGTCAGGCTATCTGACCGAGGCAGCCCGGAACGGCGTCGCACTGCCCGCGGCGATGCGCCAGTCGCAGCACCGGTCGGTTCAGCAGGCATCGCGGTACTATAACGACGCCGATCAGGCGCTCGGAAAGGCTGCAAGGCTGGCGATCTGAGGCGCTACCTTTCGCAATCTTGGCCGCAGCGGCGGCGGACCGGCTGGAAATTGAGCGCTGCGGCTAGTGGATTGATCGGGACAAACGAGTCCGGCTTGGTCGCGCCGAATGTCCGCTCTCTGGAAAGCGGCAAACGGGAAAATCCGACCCGTTGCGGGCAACCGTCCAACGGGTAGATTGGCCGCTCGTCATGTCGCCACCCCCTTCATGAGACACTCATGCAAACTTCGCGCGGTTTTGCCAGCTTCGTACTGCTCAGCGCTCTAAGTTGGCTTGGCATAGTAATGGGGCTGTCGTTCGCCGTCCCGTTGGTATTCGACCAATCAATGCGGATTTGGGCGCAACCTGCTGGATGGCTAGGGATGTTATTCATGTTCGGCGGGGCATGGGCGTCGCAATTCTTTCGTGTGCCGATATGGAATATCCCGCTGCCGCGGTTCCGACGCGCCCCTCATTTTACGGCCGAGAGGACGCTAATTTACGGTTTGGCTGCACTTATAAGCGCCGCGAATTTCGTGTTCAGTATCGTTGATCGGTAGGTCCGCTTCCGACCCTCCCGCGACCTTCCAAACGTCTGCAAACAGGCAGGGCCGCGCGGCTCTTCCCGAACTGTGACGACGGTCACTGGCGGGTACCAAGCGTCCGATTCAAGCGACTAGAGCCCCTCTCTGGCCACGATCGTGCAGAGCAGATCACGCCGACGCTTTGGCGCGCGCCGTTTTCGCACGAGGTGCCGGCTTCGGCGCCGAGACGGCCGCAGCCTTGCGGCCCAGCCCCATCGACTTGGCGAGCGCAGAGCGCGCTTCGGCATAGGCGGGAGCGACCATCGGGTAGTCCGAAGGCAGACCCCACTTTACGCGGTACTGTTCAGGCGTCAGGCCATAGGAGGTGTTGAGGTGACGCTTCAGGGATTTGAACTTCTTGCCGTCTTCCAGGCAGATGATCGCATCTGGCGTGACCGACTTCCGAATTGGAACCGCTGGGATGAGCGCGGCAGGAGGAGCAGGGGCAGCCTTCGAGCCAAGACCCGCAAGCGCCGAATAGGTGCTCGCGATTAAGGCGACGAGGTCGGCCGGCTGAACGTTATTGTTCGAGACATAGGCAGAAACAATCGAGGTCGTCAGCTCAAGAAGCTCGGCATTGTTTTTGATTTCGGACATTGTTCTCTCCAAGGCCGCCGGAGTGTTCTGGGATATCTCCCCAGAATCCGGGATATCTATAACACCGAGCAAGGTCTACCTAAACTGGCCGTGTAAGACGCAATAAGCGGTGCAGAACCGGAGCGATGATCGCGCCTGGTCCTGCATCTCAACTGAATCGAAATGAGATCAGGCGACGCTATCGGCCAGATCCTTGGCAACCTTGAACTTGACGACGGTCTTTGCGGGCACGTCGATCATCGCACCGGTCGAGGGATTGCGGGCCTGGCGCGCATCGCGCTTGGCGACCGCGAGCTTGCCAATACCACCGAGCGTGATGTCGCCCCCCTGCTTCAGGGTCTTCGCTGCGACCTCGGCGAGGGACGCCAGCACGCCGGCAACATCAGCCTTGGTCTTGCCGGTGCCTTCGGCAACCGCTGCAATGAGTTCGTTCTTGGTCATTGAAAATCTCGCTGATTCAGGGGAAAGCGCGCCCCGAATATCTGAAACTGGCCAGAGGGCAAGCATTCACGCGATTATGCCGGATCGCAATCGACGGTCCCTACCCCTCGCAGTCCTATTCCGCATAGGCCGCCGTCAGCGAAGTCGGTAGCCTCGCGCCACCTTACGAGTCAGCCAAACGTCGAGCGATTCAGCGGCGGCAGCATGATCGGCATGAAGATCGAGGCGGCGCCGCCCATTGGCTCCGATGCGCCCACATTCGCGGATCAAGGCCGTGTCGCCAAACAATGTCGGTTCGATCGCCAGCACATAGAAGCGCGCCATATTGCAGCCCTCGTCGCGGCGCTCCAGCACCAGCATCTGCAGTTTCCCCGGGTTGGTCTCGCGCGCGACATCCATGCACGACATCTCGCGCGCCGCGACAGGATCGGTCCAACGCAAAGCTTGAATCGATCAGCCGGCATTGATTCAGACCGGTGATACGTCACCCAGATCGGCGCCGAGCCTGTGACTCTCCTAGAGGGCAAGCGGTTTCGGCGATATCCCCGAAGGTGCTCGTGTGAGATGCCCGAGCTACCTCTCGCATCCAGCTCCGCGCCATTCTACCAAACCAGCGGGACGGCAGGCTGTGAAACGGTCTATCCTCGTCGCGCTGTCGCCTCACCCCGACGCGCGCGATCACTGCAATGTCTCGAAGGCTACCGCATGAATGAGAAGTCGAAGCAGCGTATCGATGCCGATAACGCGTTTCTGAGGACGCAGACGCAATCGATGGTGCGCGATCGCATCTTGTCCGAAAGCGACACAATCGCCCAGACCCGAGACGCCAACACGGCCCGGCTGAGAGAATTGCGCCTGTAGAAGGAGACGCAAGCGCGCGAGGCTGCAGCATCAACACCGCCCAAGCCTGTTTCTCAAAAACGCCCAAACCACGCTATCGACCTCCTCGCCAAACGAACCGAGATCCTTTCCCGAGACTGCCCCGTCAGCGCGACCTTTCTCCAAGGGAGGCCGGCCCGCCAGCACGCAAGGCCGAACCGTCTGATCCACGCAGTCAGGCTCGCTTCTTGTCGCGCTTGCGGCTGCCGATCAGTGCCATCAGCATCGGCCCGAGCGAGAATTCGCCGGCTTCAGCTCTTCGCGTCAGCCCCCGCAGATAGCCGCCAGCGCTGCTTATCGCCTCACCGCGCTGCAGGATAGCCGCCACGACGATCGAAGCCTGAACTTCACCCATGATGCCCGTCGCCTCGTTCCAGGCGCTCGGGCTGATGCCCAACATCGGCCGCACCACCGCGGCCGTTGCCAGGAAGTCTCGCCAGTTCGAGATCCCGCCCCTGGAATAGTCGAGGAGG
Source organism: Allobosea vaviloviae (assembly GCF_001298265.1). Classification (GTDB taxonomy): domain Bacteria; phylum Pseudomonadota; class Alphaproteobacteria; order Rhizobiales; family Beijerinckiaceae; genus Allobosea; species Allobosea vaviloviae_B. Next base: position 10,579 of record NZ_LGSZ01000004.1, read on the forward strand.
TCAGGACAGGCGTCTAAAACCATCCCAAGAGGGAACGCCCCCTCTGGCATCCGCTTCGGTTCAGGCAAAATCTCCAACCCGCCCCCCCTGCTTTCTGGAAAGCCAGGTTCAAGATCAGAAAGGGAGTCTGGATTTGAATTCTGTATGTGACGCTCAATCTGAGACTCATTGCCGCTCATATTTTGAGTTTTAATATGCATTTCCAGAAGGTTGAGGATCTCGTCGGCAAGCAGTGAGAGCTCCTTGGCAATCGGCTCCAGAGCCAGGCGTGTCGGGCTGCGCGGAATCCGCGCCATGATGCCTCGGTAGAGTTCGTGGATCTCAGCCCAGCCTGCCGGCCCACGCCCGGCTTGCTGCGTGGGGACGTTCTCCTCGAGGCCCGTCGCGATCATCTTGACGATGTCACGCCGGCAGATCGTGATGCGCTCTTTGACCAGCCGCAAAGCTCGTGCTTCCGCCTCGACTTCCTCCGCCAGCGCTTCGAATTCTTCCGCCCGCACCACGAGCGGGGCCAGGTCGAAGCCGAAGGCGAACTCGATCTCCCCTCCCCTGCCCTTGCGGGCGTAGCGCTTGCCGTTGGGGCTGTCGCGCCGGACGATCAGCCCTGCGTCGACCAGAGCCGCCAAATGGCGCCTGAGCGTCGCCATCGGCATGCCATGCGCCCGCAACCCGAGCTGGTGGTTCGAGGGAAAGACGATCAATCCGTCGCCCGTGAGGACGGTTTCCGGGTGGAAGGACAGCAGCGCGTCGAGGACGGCCAAGGCGCGCTCAGGTACGCCAAGCACGTTCTTGGCCGTGCAGATCGCCCGGAAGATATTCCATTTGTGGACCGCTTTTTCAGGCGGTCGCGTTTTCGCGCTCGCCTGGCTTGCCACATGGGCAAGCGTCAGCGATCGCCGCCCAAAAGGCGTCGTCGAGAGTCGTGGTTCCATGATCCTTGCCTCGTTCAGGGCAAAGAAATCCTGCTCGCCGAAACGGCGCTAAATCTCTCACGAGACTCTTGACGATGATTCGTGGAAGTGCGATTCTCAGAGTTGCCACACTAAGAGAAGGGCTTCCGGAACTCCGTTTCGGGGGCCTTTTTTCTTTTGCCGATGCCTAATCCTTCAGTGGTTGCGGAGTACAGGGCCGACGGCTCTGCGGTGTCATCCTGAACGGTTCGCCTTGAACGCTGCGAACATTTCTGGAAGCTTCCCTTCGACGAAGGCAGCAAAGGCATCGCCATTTGCATCATGCCCAATCGAAATCACGGTACGAGTTCTTGAGGTAGCCACTCGTGCCACCTCCATGTCAGCCACGGCCACAATTCGGTACCCATCGCCGCTCGGGCGCGTTTGGTTTGTTCTAGCCAATGCGGCGGCAAGAACTGTCAGAAAACGATCGTCTGACGACAACTCCTTGAATTCTGGCTGGACAATTTGCTGCGCAACGCGCGTTGAAGCACCTGGACTCGACAACGCATCGACAAGCGCAAGCCATCGTCCACGACCAATCTTAGGCGCCCGCCCAATCGCATCCACTAGATCGCCCGGAATGCCGCGAGCGACGGCTATTAGTTTCGATGCCTCTGCGCGGTCTATTGCCAGAGCTCTTTGACCCACGAGGCGGTCGTGGCCCGCATCCTCAAGTCGCAAAGCAAATGTGGCGCGTTCGATAAATGTCAGATCTTCGCGTGCAGCATTTTCGAGGCCTTGAGCGATCGCGAGGTCGGCATCAGACAGTGGCCGAACGACAGCTTTTACGGGGAGGCCAAGTTCGCGCACGGCGCGTACGCGCCGATGCCCATAGGCGATCTGGTATCGGCCCGAATTAGCAGGTTCCTCCCGCAAGAGCACCGGTACGGCTTGCCCCTGCTCTCGGATCGATTCTTTCAGCGCTATGAACGCCTGGGCATCTTGGTCGTCGAAGCGGTCCCGAAAGGGAGAAGGCGTGATCAGTTCAGGATCGACCTCAACGATCGCCTGACCAACCGCAATGCGCCGGCGAAGCTCTTCATTCTCGCGCTCGACATTTGAGAACGTGCTTTGCAATGAGCGTATCGATCCAGAGGCAACACGTGGCAGCGCGGAGCCTGTGTTGTCTGCAGACAACACAGGCGTAGGAGCGGTAGCGAAAAGCGACTTGATCGTGTCCGCGCGCTTACTCATCGGCCCCAGACCTCTTTCATGAGGGTGACGATCTCAGCATTCACTGCATCAACCGACTCCAAAGCTCGATCGTAGGCTGCCCGACCAACCGAGCCGCGGTCGAGCTCATAGAGCGACTGCTTAGTAAGGCCAGAATTGGCAATCGCAGTCGATTTCCAGGCGGTTGCCTTGAGCACGTCATCGCCAAATAGATTCCGCAGTAGGGCGACGATCTGCGACTCCGGCACATCGTTGGGATCGTGCCGCGTGACGACGTAGCGAATGAAATCGTAATCGAGCCGCCCGCCCGCGTTTTCGATAATGGCCATCAAATCTGATGTCATCAGCAAGAACTGGCTCATCGAAGCGACGTCGACCATCTGGGGGTGGATCGTCACCAACATAGCCGTCGCTGCGTTGAGCGCACCCATCGTCAGATACCCGAGCTGTGGGGGACAATCGATGACGACTACATCGAATTGATCGGCGACCTGATCGATAGCCCCGGCGACCCGCCGAAAGAACAACTCATGTCCCCTCACCCCCCGATCGAGCATGGCGCGCGGCGTATGGTGTTCAAATTCCATCAGCTCGAGATTGCCCGGTACGAGCCCGACGCCTTCAAAGTAAGTCTCGCGAACAACCTCCTGCATCGGCCTGCGCTGGTCGTCATAACGAATCGCGCCATAAAGTGTCGCGTTCTCAGGGATATCGAACTCAGGCTGATAACCGAACATCGCCGACAGTGACGCTTGGGGATCAAGGTCAATCGCTAGCACCTTGAACCCTTGGAGCGCGAGAAACTGCGCCAGGTACAGTGCTGTCGTTGTTTTAGCCGAACCGCCTTTGAAATTGGCGACGGTGATGATCTGCAGCTTTTCGCCATTTCGTCGGCCGGGCGAGAACTGGAGGGCCTCCCGAGGGCGCGCTGAGCTCAAGTAGCTGCGTAATTCATTGACTTGGCCAAGGGTGTAGGATCTGCGGCCCGCCGAGCCAATCGCAGGGTTAGGACCAAGGCCATCCAGTGATAGCTGCCTGAGATAGCCGTCCGACACTCCGACGATCCGCGACACTTCACCCGAGGTGAAGGATCGGAGCGATTTGCGTGCGGATGGTGGGAACAGCGAGGTCCCTAGAGAACGCAACTGGTTCGAAAGGGCAGTCGCGTGCCGCGACACTCGCGCAGATGCGAGTTCAGACTGGGTTGAAGCGGCGGAGGCGGTCATGTCGTTCTCGCTCAAGACGGAACACGAGCGTCAGACGCTCTCTTTCCGTCTCAGGAAGACGCCATGATTCTGTCGTGGTGGCAAGAAATTTAAGGTTAACGATTCCTTAATGGGGCGGTTACGTTGTCTGCAGACAACGCGCTTAAGGACGGCATAAAGCGTTACCGGGGATGGCTTTGGCCTGGGATGCCGGCTGACCGGCATCGTTAAACCACGCCCAGGATCGCTTCAGCACACACAGCGACCGAACCGGCACAACCGCAGGCAGACGAGGCGGGGCTTTGGTCCGCAGCAGAGTTGCAAAGCATGCTTGCTCAGGTGACGATATTGAATCGTGAGGGGTCCATCAATCACGACGCCGCCCAGCATGTTGTCAGACTGGGATCGCTTTGGCTTCGACATGGCGACACGAACCGGCGGCTTTTCTGGCGTTACGAGATATTCCTTCCGCGCAGAGCAATCGCGACGGCCTGCGGCAGCGTCTCAGCGCCGAGGCTCGCCCGCGCATTATCGAGATGAAACTTCACCGCCCGCGGCGTAATGCCCAAGATCATCGCGGTGGCTTCCATTGATTTGCCGCGAGACGCCCACGCGAGACATTCCCGCTCGCGCTGGGTCAAAGGCACAGCCTCAACACGCGGCGACCGCAGCGCCAGTTTCGCATCCGCGTGCGCATGAAACGTCAGCCCAATCAGTTGAACGATATCGTTCGCTTCCGTGACCATCTTCCCATGCGCTGCACTGACCTCGTCGACTGCGAAGGTGAAGGCGGCGAACCGATCGAAGCCGCCGGCGATCGCGACGGAGACGCCATGGCGAATTCCAAACTCGTCGGCGTCGTCAAAAAGACGCTTCTGGGCCCGCAGCGGAAACTGACGGGCGGCTTCGCGCGTCCACTGCATCGTGGAGCGCTTGCCTTTGGCAAAGGCCACGACGGGATCGACGTCCTGGTAGCCTTCGGCAAAATAATGCTCGCTCCATCGCTTGGGATAAGACGAGATCAAAACCGGATCGGCGTCACCAAAACCGAGATAGGCGAAGTACCGGAAGCCCATGCTCTCGGCGACGCGTTGGCCGACGCGCCGAAACTCCATTTCTCCAACCGATGAATGCAGGCCATCGACCAGTTCTTGATACGCCATCTCTACCGATTTCATCCCACCCCCGTTGACGTGCGGCGCCTTGCTTCACGCGCCTGATGACCCTTTTGCGTTCAATGGAAACGGCCTTTGCCTCACGGATACGGCGAGAACACGGCCACAACTTTAGAGGGAATCCAGGAAACGCCCTGTCACATCCGACAGGTTCGCCGACCGGCTGCCTCTGTTTGATTGGCCTCCAGATCAACGCGATTCGAAAGGCTGGTCATGCAGGTCGTCGAACTGAGCCGCGCCGGATATGGCGCCAATCTCTCGCTGCTGATGGGCATGCATCGCCTGCGCCGAAAGGTGTTCAAGGACCGACTCGACTGGCAGGTCTCAACCACAGGCGATCTCGAGATGGACCGCTACGATACGCTTGATGCGACCTATCTGGTCGTCGCCGATCGCGGCTCTGTACTGGGTTGCGTGCGGATGTTGCCGACGACGGGCCCCAACATGCTGGCAAACACGTTCCCGGAGTTGTTGGACGGCGGAACTGCTCCTTGCTCTGACCTCATCGCGGAAAGCTCGCGCTTTTGCGTCGATACCGATTTGACCGACATCACGACGGATGGCGGACTGCGGCAAGCAACATTCATGCTCTTTGCCGCGATGCTGGAATGGGGCGACGCGCGAGGCTTGTCGTCGATCGCGACGGTCACCGATCTCCGCATGGAGCGCATCTTGCGAAGGGCAGGATGGACCCTGCAGCGTCTGGGCCTGCCACAGCGGATCGGAGCGACAGTTGCTCTTGCCGGATTGCTACCGATCGAGGAGCGCGCGCTCGATGCGATCCGACGCAATGGCGGCCTGACAGGGCCGGTCCTTCCGATCAAGATGCCGCTCCCGCTTGCGGCGTGACCGATCTCGGGAGGGTTCGCATGCTCCGGATGATGGTTCTAGCTGGCGTCGCCTGGATGTCGATCAGTGTCGCGCGCGCCGACGATTGGGGCTGCACGGTCCTGCTATGCCTCGCCAATCCTGGAGGGCCGACGCAGTACGCCGCCTGCGTGCCGCCTGTGACGCGGCTCTGGCAGCATCTGAAGCGGGGAGGGGGCTTTCCGACCTGTTCAGCCGCCGGATCGAGTCCATCTCCCGTCGGATACGATCCTTACGAGCCCTGCCAGGACGGCTACGTCCTGCGTGAGCTTGGGCGCGATGGTTCAGCTCAGCCGGCTTGCGTCTCGAGCAAGCCAGTTCGCGAATGCGATCGCACGGACGACACCTGTCAACCACACGACATCCAGGCGGTCCGCCATCGCGCCCAACCCAATTTCATCGACGTCACCGGACCAGATGGCATCAGCACACGGGTGAGGTTCTGATGGAGGCCCCCGACATCACGGCTTTGATTGCGCGTTGCGCGCCGGCAGCTCTCACAAGACCCGTTGCCGCGATCATGCGCGAGGCGAGCGCGTTCGAGCCCTTGCTCGTCACCATCGCTGGACAACGGCCAATCAGGGTCCTGGCCGGTTCCAAACCTGAGGCGATCGCGCTGGCGAGTGAAGCTATCATGGCTGGCCAAACTGTCCGGATCGGGATGGCTCAGCTTGATCCTGAGGATTTCAAATCGGCCGGCCTCACGATCGCAACCGCCTTCGACCCGTGCGCGCACATCGCCGGCGTCGGACGCGTGTTTCAGGAGCGCAGGTTACGATTGATGGCCGAGGGCATCCCAGCGTCCATTGCAGGGGACCAGGCCGTATCATCATTCAAATCCGCAAGGGCTGACCGCTCGTCTCGGGCGGAGGTCAAGCCTGACATGGTCGCTAATCCGGCTAAGCAACTTGAACCTCCGCGAGATGAGATCGCATCGGCCAAGGATCCGCCGTCCTGGAGCGTCTATGGCGCCCGGCGTGGCTCCTCGCTCCTGATCTACAGCCGCTGATCCATTCCGACTTATCCCACCGAGCGCGCGCCGTTGCGCGCCGTCGAAACACGCCTGTCCGGAGATCCCTCATGCCTGTGCCGCTTCGCACATTCGCCGCGCCTGCCAGCATGGCCGCAGTACTTCTTCTCATCGCAGCCGAACCGGCTTTGGCACAAACCGCCAACATCGAGGGCGTACTGCAAAACATCGTCACGATGCTGACCGGCAATGTCGCGCGCCTGCTGGCGACGCTCGCCGTGATCATCGTCGGCATCGCCTGGATGTTCGGCTATCTCGATTTGCGCAAGGCGGCCTATGTCGTGCTCGGCGTCGCCATCGTCTTCGGCGCGTCGGAGATCGTCTCGACCCTGACCGGCGGCAGCTGAGGCGCGGCCGCTATGACGAGTGAACCCGAGCGCCTGACCGAGGACACGCTGTTCCTTGCCTGCACGCGGCCTGCGATGATCGCCGGCGTCACCATGGAAGCGATGGCCATCAATGTGATGACGTCCTGCATCCTGTTCCTGATGGCGGGGTCAATCGTCTACGGGCTGGTCGCGCTGCCGATCCATCTGATTTGCCGCGCGATCTGCCGGCACGATCCAAACCAGTTCCGGTTGCTCGTCGCCTGGCTGGAGACGCGGGGCCGCGCGCGCAACGGCTCGTTTTGGGGTGGATCGTCGCCAACGCCTTTGCGCCTGGTGCGGCGCTTCAAGGCGCGCGAGGTGGCTCATGGCTGACGCGGTTCGCCTCATGGCTCGCGAGATCGAGCCCGACGTTCATCTGCCCTATGTCCGGCATGTGACCGAGTCCGTCATAAGCCTCTCGACCCGAGCGCTTATGACGACGATCCGCCTCGACGGCATCGCCTTCGAGACCGCCGATATCGGCGATCTCAACGATCTCCACGCCAAACTCAATCTCACCCTGCGCAATCTCGCCGACGATCGCCTGGCGCTCTGGACGCATCTGATACGGCGGCAGGACACCGGCTACCCAGAGGGCGCGTTCGCCTCGGGCTTCGCGCGCGATCTCGACGCCGGCTATCGCGAGGCGCTTCAGGGCACAAGGCTGTTCCGCAACGAACTCTATCTCACCATCGTCGCCCATCCCGGGCGGGATCGAACAGAAGCCGCAGCCGGCTTCATCTCCCGGCTCGGCCAAGCACGCCGCGGGGGAGGGGAGGTCGATGCCGCCGCCTTGAAGCGGCTAAACGATGCGGCGCGCGACATCTCGGCTGCTCTCGGTCGCTACGGTCCTGTGCAACTCGGCCTCGTCGAGCATGACGGCATTCTGTTCTCGGAGCCTATGCGCCTCCTCCATATGCTGGCGTCGAGCGAGGATCTGCCGACGGCGTTGCCACAGGGTCGAATCGGATCGGCGATCTACACCAACCGCGTCATCTTCGGTCGCGAGGCGATCGAAGTCCGGGCGGCCGGCGGCTCGAAATTTTCGGGCATGTTCGGTCTGAAAGAGTACCCGGCCTCGACCAGGCCCAGCATGTTGAATGGGCTGCTCTCGGCCCCGTTCGCGTTCGTGCTGTCACAAAGCTTCGCCTTCCTGTCGAAGGCCGACGCCAAGACGGTGCTGACACGCAAGCAAAACCAGCTCGTCTCGACCCAGGATGTCGCCGCATCCCAAATCGACGATCTGGACGATGCTCTCGACGATCTCGAATCCAACCGCTTTGTCATGGGCGATCATCACCTCTCGCTGCTGGTGCGCGACGACGATCCAAAGGCGCTGCTGGAGACGATGGCGCAGGCTCGGCGGGTTCTGGCTGAAGCTGGCGCGGTCGTGGCGCGCGAGGATCTCGGGCTTGAGGCCGCCTACTGGGCGCAGATGCCGGGCCTGTTTAAGCACCGCGCCCGCTCAGGCGCGATCACCTCGCGCAATCTCGCGGCCCTGTCGCCATTTTACAACTATCCGGCGGGCAAGCCCACAGGCAATCATTGGGGAACCTCCGTCGCGATGCTGAAGACGGCGTCGGGCTCGCCCTATCACTTTTCCTTCCACGCTGGTGATCTCGGCAACACTTTCATCTGCGGCCCCTCCGGCTCCGGCAAGACGGTGCTGCAGAACTTCCTCCTCGCCCAGGCGGAAAAATTCGGCTGCCAGCGCGTCATGTTCGACAAGGATCGTGGCGCTGAGATTTTCGTGCGGGCGTCGGGCGGCACCTACCTAACGCTGAAGAACGGCGTGGCTACCGGATGCGCGCCCTTGAAAGCCCTCGAGCTGACCCCGGCCAATATCGCCTTCCTCGGCGAGCTCGTCC
>NZ_LGSZ01000007.1 GCF_001298265.1 Allobosea vaviloviae
GGACCGAGCGGCACGTGGCTGACTCGATCGCTACCATCCGCGTCCGCCTGATCAGAGCCCTGTCCCGCCGTCTCGAACGATGTCCATGCTGCCAGAGAACCGTTCGACAGCTTATGACACAGTAAGATTAGAGGCCCGAAGTCATGCCTTTCGCGCGATCCGTCGGATGAGGACCATTGCGGCTGCTGCGTAGAGGATGGCCGTCGCGGACGCGATCGTCGCCTCGGCATCCTTCTACAACCGTCTGTTTCGATTGATCCAAGCGCAGAAGCGCTCGACATGCGCTGATCGCGACCCGACCCGGGGTGAGTGTCATCGAAGCTTTTGGGGGGGTGCGCGATGCGGTCTGATAGCCGCTCCCTCACTGGCTACGGAGAACTTCCATGTCTCATTATGCAGCCCTCGACGTTTCGAACGAAGAGACGGCAATCCATATTGTCGCTCGTGCGCAGCTGATGGGTATTTCCATCGATCTCTCCAATCAGATCCGCAATACGCTCAAGACCTTCGGTCTGATGGCCGGCAAGGGCATGGGGCGCTCCTTCGAGACCCGCGTGCACGAGCTCATCGAGGAGCGTCCGGCCGTCGCAGCCATCGTCGAACCGCTTCTGGCTGCCTGGCGCGCGGTGCGGACGCAGATCGGCATCCTGGACCATCGCCTCATCACCTTGGCCAAGGGCGATGCAACCTGCCGCCTGCTGATGACCTGCCCTGGTGTCGGTGTCATCGTCGCAACCAGCTATGCTGCCGCCGTCGAGGCTCCAGATTACTTCCGGCATTCGCGATCGGTTGGGGCCTATCTTGGGCTGACGCCTGTCCGGCATCAGTCGGGCCAGGTCGACCGCACGGGCGGCATTTCCCGCCGCGGCGACCAGTTGATGCGAGCCTACCTGTTCGAGGCGGCTGCGAGCCTGTTGGTGCGTGTGAGTCAGGATTCGGCGCTGAAAGCGTGGGCCGCGATCTTGCAGAGAGGATGGGCTTCAAACATGCCGCCGTAGCGGTCGCCCGCAAGATGGCAGTAGTGCTGCACGAGATGTGGCGCAGCAATTCGCCCTTCCAAGCTTGGCCGGCGGCGGCGGCATGAGGTTGGCGCCAACAAGACGCATGTGACAGGAAGCTCCGACGGATTCCGCCCTTGCCGGTGGAAAGAGGCGTCCCCGCCGGGACGCGAGCAGGGATATCCCGGGTTGGGTCTTGCGGCCGGACTTGCATCGGACCGCGCGCTCGACATGGCGAACCCCGCTTCGAGAGTAACCATGCGGCATAGGCCGCAGCGCGGCTATTTCGGGTCGTCAGATCGTCTGAGCAGATCAGGATTGGCTTTGTAGATCTCGACGAGTCCGTTGAGCGTCTCGATGCCGAAGTCGGTGAACGCCATGACGCTGTCGCCACCTGCCCATAGACCCAGACCACGCCGTCCTCTGAATCCATTTCATTGGCAACGTCGCACAGCCAGTCCTCGTCCTCACCGAGCATTTCGGCGACACGGGCGATGGTATGGACATGGTGGACCTTGTTGACCGGGGCCAATGTCAGGCTACCGCGGCAGACATCGCGGATGGCTTGGGCATCCAGTTCCACGGCAACAAGTCGTCAATCCGATGAGCCGGGTGCGTGGCGATCCTGGCCAGAACGTCGGCGAGCCAGGCCTGGGCATCGACATCGTTCATCTTGGCCGTGACGATGAGGCTGTACATGGCGGCAGCGCGTTGACCGCCCCGGTCCGACCCGCAGAACAGCCATGATTTTCTTCCAAGAGCCATTCACCGTTCATTCTGCCCATGTCTGGCAAGAGTTGGAGGTCCATTACCGGTATCACCCCTATTTCGGCCTGATGGTTCTGGTTCGTCGCGTTGAGCATCGAGCAGCAGGCCAATTTCTCAAGTTACAGGGGCCGGCCGGTGTCGTTGTCTCGATGGTCGACTGGATGCTGGATCGTGAGATTTGCGCCGGGATGACCATCGGCGCACCTCGCGTCAATGTGGCAGCGCTGATTGAGTTGGAGCGACAGTTGAAAGGAGCGGCCCACGCCGCACACTCCTTGAGCGATATCGCAATCGTTCCCGAGGAAGGCGATGGAGTCTCTCAAGGTGCCGGCGTCTGTGCCGGATCGGCAGATGAGCCTGGTGTTCGAGGCCAGCAGGCTGGAAGGGCTGGATTTGCCCGAGCGGGACAAGGTGATTTCGGTTCTGGCCCGGATTCTCATGCAGGTGGCCGGCCTGCATATCGAGGAGCTTGACGATGATGAGCGCTGAGCTGATTCCGGCCGTCGTCCTGCAGAGGAAGGCCGTCGTGTATGTGCGTCAGTCGACGCAATCCCAGGTCATGACCAATCTGGAGGGGCAGCGGCGCCAGTATGATCTGGTCGATGTTGCGCGCCAGCGCGGTTTCGTCGATGTCGAAATCATCGATGACGATCTCGGCCGCTCGGCCAGCGGAACGGTGGCACGCCCCGGCTTTGATCGCCTTGTCGCCTGGCTGTGCGCTGGCAAGGTAGGGGCCGTCGTGTGCTTCGATGCATCCAGGCTCGCGCGCAACGGCCGCGATGGGCATCACCTGCTGGAGTTATGTGGGCTCGTCGAAGCCCGCGTCATCGATCTCGAGGGCATCTACAATCCGTGTCGGCCGAATGATCGCCTGCTCCTGGGCATGAAAGGCAGCATCAGCGAGTTCGAGCTCGGCGTGCTGCGATCGAGGATGGTGGATGCAGCCCGTTCCAAGGCAGGACGTGGGGAGCTGCGGTTATCGGTACCGTTCGGCTACATCTGGCACCGTGAAGCAGGACTCGGTCTGGATCCTGATCTGCGCCTCCAGGAGGTGATCCGGTTGGTCTTCGCTCGCTTCCGTGAGCTTGGCAGCGCGCGCCAGGTGCTGCTCTCGATGAAGGCCGATCAGATCCACTTTCCGCGACCTTCCGATGAGGGTCGCATGACCAGCTTCGACTGGATGCCCATCCGCTACCGCAACGTGATCGCTGTTCTCAAGAACCCGTTTTACGCAGGGGTTTACTTGTACGGGAAAAGTGAGAAGCGGACCTCCATCGTCGAAGGAAGAGCGCGGCGCAGCTACGGGCACGGCAAGCCGATCGGGACATGGGACGTGATGATCAAGGATCATCACGAAGGCTATATCGGCTGGGCCGACTATGAGCGCAACCAGACGCAACTTAGCCTCAACAATTACGGCCGAGCCGGAGGCGTAAAAACCGGACGGGGTGGCAGGGCGCTTCTCTCGGGGATCATGAGCTGCGGGCGCTGCGGGCGCCGGCTGAGCGTTGCCTACACCGGCAATCCGCAGAGCCGACCGGTCTATCGCTGCGACAAGCCAAATCTTATGATGGGTCTGCCGCGATGCATGACCTCCGGCGGCCCGCGGGTCGATGCCGCGATGACCCGTGAGTTGCTGCGGGCGGTGGAGCCCATGGCGATCGAAGCTGCGTTCGAGGCGGAGCGGATGCACCGGAACCAACAGGACGATCAGCGCCGCATGCTGGATATGGACATCCGATAGGCCCGCTATGAAGCAAGCTTGGCCGAGCGTCGCTACGCGGCCTGTGATCCCGACAATCGTCTGATTGCCGCGCAACTGGAAAAGAACTGGGAGGCAGCGCTCCAGCGCGTACGGGGTCTGGAGGGACGCCAGCCCTCTGCAACCCCGTCGGATATAAAGGTTGATCCTGGCGCCTTCACCAACCTGGCGGACAATTTGTCGACGGCCTGGAATACGCCGGGGGTGACGATGCGTGCCCGTCAGCAACTGCTGCGGACATTGATCACCGACATCATCGTTGATGTCGATGATGAGGCGCGCGATGTCGTGCTCACGATCCATTGGCGCGGCGGCCAGCACTCCGAACTGCGCGTGCGCAAGCCACGGGCTGGTGAACACGGGTGCGCGACGGCCGAAGATGCATTGGCGGTGATGAGGAGCATGGCCGGCCGCTGGTCTGACGAGCATATAGCCGCGTCGCTCAATCGCATGGGCTTTCCCACCGGCGAGGGCAAAACCTGGACAGCGCACCGCGTCTCTTCCGTTCGACGCGTGCGCGCGATCCACGCCTACCGATCTGCGGAGAAGGATGGCGAATGGCTCACCATGACCGAGGCGGCGAAGCTATCAGGCCTCACGAACCACGCTATACGGCGCCTGATCAAAGCCGGCGTTCTTCCTGCTGTGCAGGTAGTTCGCGGGGCACCCTACCAGATCCGCGCTGCCGACCTGGCGTCGGAGGCAACCAAAACCGCGATGGCCCGAAAAGGGCGCCCGTGTCGCGTTACCGACGCGGACACGCTTCCAATGTTTACAGACACTTGAGGAAAGGGAGCACAATGACACACGCATTGCGATGCCGCGCAGCGCTCGTTCGGCGGCATTGTTGGACAAGCACACCCGCCCGTCGTCGACAATTGGCAGTGAGATCGACCTTGAGTCATCTCATGAAAGAAACGCTAGGAATTTCCATTGCGTTTTGGCTTTCCTGCCTTCGGCAGGTCGACCTTTCCTAAATCCTTTTGAAGTACGTTGAGGTAGTGCACCAGGGCAACACGTTCATCGAATGTGAAATCAGCCGAAGCTTGGTCATAGAATTGATAGATCCGCTCCAGGATCTCCTTCCAGTACTTGCGGCCATGCGGGGTGAGCTGCACGATCCGCGCGCGCTTGTCACCATCGCCAATCACGCGTCGAACGAGCTCATCTCGCTCCAAGCGCTTGAGCACGCCATCGAGATTTTGACGAGTGACAACCAGATAGTCGCCCAAATCACTCAATGGGATTCCCGAAGCAAATTTTTCTTGCGATAGAGCGCCGAGAACCGCCCATTGAACAGTTGTAATCCCAAGCTGTTCAACGGCTTGCCGCTGCAACTCGTTGCCGAGTTGAAAGAGGCGGAAGAATATACGGTTATTCAGTTGGTCGAATCCGGAATTGCGCGTTGAGCGGTCGTCGGTCGACGTCTGGCCAAACCCTTCGTCCGCGTCCTGGGCCGAACGACGACGACGCGAAGCAGACACTGAGCGGGCAGATCCGGCCATTTTGTTATCCGATACCTCATCAATACCAATCCGACGGGGACTGGCAGCCGTTTCAGGGGCCCGGTCGCTCTTCATCCGCACTCTCGTCGTTGAAATCCAGCCGGGCGTGTAAACCATGAGGGACCTTGGCTCGGCAAGCTCGGGCTCATTCGAGATCGCCGACGGCCTGCTCGTTACCGCAGTCCGTAAAAACGTATGGCTCGCCCCGACTGCAAGGGATTTTCTTTCCGGCTTTTCAGTCTGCGCCAACGTATCCGGTCTCGGGGGCTGATGATTGTCCCCGGCCAAGATGGAGCTTACGCGCGTACCGATCCTCATAAACTTCACGGCGTCAGACGCCATTTTTTTGGTCAGGATTTCGGCACACCGTTCAACTGTCAGGCCATCTTTCCAATCCACTCACAGACAACGCCAGCCAGAAGGGTGCCCTTCCGGCCGAACTCGATCATGCTGTCGACGACGTAGCCTTCAGATCGAAGGGTCGCCCGCTTCTCAACACCGCCCAGATGATCCTGGCCATCTTCGCTGCAAGCGCGACGACAGCCGTGTTCATGTGCGCTCGCGACAGCAGTCCGCGCAGCCATTCCCCCATCAGCGTCTTACCCCTGGCCAGGGACGGCAGGGCTGCTCGCGCTCCGTGGATCAACATCCGCCTGAGATAACCGTTGCCACGTTTGGTGATTCCGAGAAGCTGCGGCTTGCCCCCGGTCGTCATCTGTCGTGGGACGAGTCCTAGCCAGGCCGCAAGATCTCGACCACGGTTGAACGTCTCGGCCCTTCCGACCGAAGCTACCAAAGCGGTCGCGTTTAGTGGGCCGATCCCAGGGATCGTCGCCAGCAGCCTCATCGAAGCATCCGTGCGGGCCAGGTTCGCAAATTCGACATCGAACGCTCCGATCCGTTCGTCGAGAGCGCGCCATTCGTTCCGCATGTCCTCGATCAGTATCCTGATCCGGCCGCTGATCGCGATCTCGCCTGCGAGAAGTCGGTCGAGCTGGATTTCGAGCTTGCGCCGTCCTTTTGCGATCACAATTCCACGTTCGAGAAGGACCGCGCGGAGCTGGTTGATCAGCGTCGTGCGCTCTCCGATCAGTCGGTCCCGTGCTCGATGCAGGCTCTGCATGTCGAGTTGCTCGTCAGTTTTCAGATCGACAAAGCGCATCGTCGGGCGGGTCGCCGCCTCCGCAATCGCCTCGGCATCCCGATCATCGTTCTTTTGCGCTTTCACGTACGGGCGAACATATTCCGGCGACATCAGCCGGACGTCGTGACCCTGTTCTCTCAGCTGACGACCAAGATGATGGGCGCCACAACAGGCTTCCATCGACATCACGCAGGCTGGCAATCCTGCCGCTAGCTTCAGCACGCTGTCACGACGCATTCGACGCCGCAGCAACACCTGACCGGCATCGTCCAGACCGACGACGCTGCAGATATCCTTACCCAGATCGATACCAAGAACCTTGATATCATTCATCGGCCCACCTCCCTGCCACGCTCAACCAACGCAATCATGCGCCGACGGTAAGGGGCGAGCCATTCCATAAACTTCGTCACGAGCTGGAGTGTTTCAGCTTCGGATTCCGTGTGGGAGCTGTGTCCGCACCGGGCGAGCTCGACGACAATCGGAATCCGGCCGGACCGGCCGGCGATTAGGCGAGCGTGAGCCATGCTGCCGAACGGGTCCACCGCCCCCTGGATCACCAGCAATGGCTGCGAGAGCAAGGCCAGCTCGTCCACAATCGTCCAACTGCGAAATTCCGGTAAAAGCCACGCGTTTGACCACGCATAAAATGCCCCGTCCGGATCGCGATGGAACCTGGATATCTTCCGCCGCAGCGTGGCATCCGTCTCGTATCGTTCATTCAGCGCGGCAAACCCTCGGAGCGTCATCTCCTCTGCGAAAACATGAGGAGCCTCAACCACCGAAGCGAGCGCGCGATCCGGAAACGCCGACGCGAACAACAGCGCGATGGTTGCCCCGTCGCTGTGGCCGTAGAGGTGGCATCGCGCCATCCCCAAGCGATCAAGGAGCAAGGGCAAGAAGCCGCTCGCCTCATCGTGCAGATAAGCTTCAGTCCGCGGAAAGGGCAGCGCTGACGACGCCCCGCAGCCGCGGCGCGAATAGACTAGCGCCGAGCGGCCGGTCGCGTCGGCGACCTTGCTTGGGAAGCTCTTCCAGTCCGCGACGCAACCAAAACCGTGATGCAGAAAGACGATCGGCGCCTTTAATTTTGAATCGTTCCGCACCACCGGATGAAACCAGGCATGCTCGACCAGAGCTCCATCGATCCCGATCATCGCCATGCCCGGTCTCCGCGCTGGTGCTGCCGATCGTGTCCTCTCTGGTCAGCGGAACTTCGGCGCCCGCTTTTCCAGGAAGGCCTTCACGCCCTCCCGCGATTCCTCGGTTTGGTAGAAGAGGCTCAATGCCTGCATGCCCATGGCCGAGATGCCGCGGATCGACTCGGAATCGAGATTGAAGGACTTCTTGGCGATCGCGATGGCAGTCGGGCTGAGGGCGGCAATCTCCGCACACCAGCGCTCGACCTCGTCGTCGAGCTGATCGGCCGGCACCACCGCGTTGACGAGCCCCATCTGCAGAGCCTGCTCGGCCGGGTAGCGCCGGCACAGCATCCACATCTCACGGGCCTTCTTCTCACCGACGACCCTGGCGAGCAAAGCGGTGCCGAAGCCCGGATCGACGGAGCCGACTTTCGGCCCCACCTGGCCGAACACCGCCGTCGACGACGCGATCGACAGATCGCAACAGGTCACAAGGACATTGCCGCCGCCGATCGCAAAACCGTTGACCCTTGCGATGACGGGCTTTGGGACGTCGCGGATCAGGCTCTGCAGTTCCTCGACAGGCAGCCCGATCGTGCCGCGGCCATCATAGGCCCCGTCATGAGCCGATTGGTCGCCGCCGGTGCAAAAGGCCTTCGCCCCCGATCCTGTCAGAACGATCGCTGCGATCGCCTTGTCCCACCCCGCCTTGTTGATGGCGTGGATCAGTTCGTCGCAGGTCACGCCTCGAAACGCATTGTATTTCTCGGGCCGGTTGATGGTGATCCACGCCGCCGCGCCGCGAACCTCGTAAGTGATGTCCTGATAGTCCATGTCTGCTCCTATCCGTGCATCGTCAGGCCACCGGAGACGCTGATCACCTGACCGGTGATGAAGTCTGCGTCGCTGCTGGCAAAAAACGCGATCATGCCCGGGATATCCGCGGGCTGGCCAAGACGCTTCAGGGGAATCGCCTTCTGCAGCTTGTCGTAGATCTTCTGGCCGTACTCCCCCTCACCCACAAAGGAGCGGAGGAGCGCCGTGTCCGTCGGGCCAGGGCAAACGACGTTCACCCTGACATTGTCCCGCGCATATTCCCTGGCGACGGTCTTCGAGAAGGCGATGAGCCCGCCCTTGCAGGCCGAATAAACCGATTCACCGGAGGAACCGACCCGTCCCGCGTCCGAGGCAATATTGATGACCTTTCCGCCACCATTCGCAATCAAGTGCGGCAACACCGCCTTGTGCAGGTTGAGAGGGCCGCGGAGATTGATCGCGATGATCTTCTCCCAAAGATCCGGCTCGGTATCCAGGAACGGCTTTGCGATGTCCCATCCGGCATTGTTGACGAGGATGTCGAGCTGTCCGAAATGCTCGACCGCGCGCGCCACTGCCGCCGAGACATCCGCGAAACGTGTGATGTCGAACGCGAGCGCCAGCACATCGCCGCCGCGAGCCTGCAGAGTTTCCGCGAATTCAATCAGTGCGGGCTCGTTGACGTCCGCTGCGACGAGCCTGACGCCCTCGTCGACGAAGCGCTCACAGATCGCCCGACCAATTCCGCCAGCTGCCCCCGTCACGATGGCAACCCGTTCCTTAAGGCCTCTCATGTCAATCTCCAATTCCGAGCACTAGACGCTCTGCTCGTTGCCTTGAACGAGCTTTCGCAGCCTGAATTTCTGCACTTTCCCCGTCGCCGTCCGTTCGATCGGCCCAAAAATCACCCGGCGCGGCACCTTGAACTTGGCCAGCCGCGCACGGCAGAAGTCGAGCAGTTCCTCTTCGGTTAGTGAGTCGAAGCCCATGGCTTTGAGCTCGACGAAGGCGCAGGGCGTTTCGCCCCAGCGGGGATCCTTCATCGCGATCACGGCGGCATAGGACACGGCGGGATGCTTGAAGAGCACGTCCTCGATCTCGATCGAGGAGATGTTCTCACCCCCGGAGATGATGATATCCTTCGAGCGGTCCTTGATTTCTATGTAGCCGTCTGGATGCATGACGGCGAGGTCGCCGGTCCGATACCAGCCGCCCGCAAAGGCCTCCTCGGTCGCCGCTGGATTTTTGAGATAGCCCTTCATGCCGAGATTACTGCGGAAGAGCACCTCGCCGATCACGGTCCCGTCCTGCGGGACCGGCTCCAGTGTGAGAGGGTTGGCGACGATCATGGCTTCGGTCACGGCGGTACGTACGCCCTGGCGTGCCATCATCTTCGACCGGTCCTCGCCAGGCACGTCATCCCATTCGCGATGCCAATCGCAGATCGACGTCACTCCGTGCAGTTCCGTCGACCCGTAAACATGGCGGACGACGAAGCCCATTTGCTCGGAGTCCTTGAGCACAGCGGCCGGAGGCGCGGCGCCAGCGGTCATCACCGCAACCGGCTTGGCGAGCTTCCTGCCGACGCGCGCCGCGCCTTCGATCAGCATGCCAAGGACGGTCGGCGCGCCGCAAAGGTGCGTCACGCCATGTTCCTCGATCGCGTCAAAAATCTGGTCGGCGACGACCTTGCGCTGGCAGACATGCGTGCCGCCCACGGCAGCGACAGCCCATGTAAAACACCAGCCGTTGCAGTGGAACATCGGCAGGGTCCACAGATAGACGGAGTCGCTGTCCATCTTGTGGTGCAACAACTGGCCCAACGCATTCAGATAGGCGCCGCGATGATGAAACAGGACGCCTTTAGGATTTCCGGTCGTCCCGGATGTATAGTTGAGAGAGATCGCCTCGAACTCGTCTTCCGGCGAGTAGATCGGATCGCTTGCATCCCCGCGCTGAAGGAACTCCTCGTAGGTGCAAGAGCCGATCCGCTCGCCACTTTCCGCAAGCGCGTCTTCGATGTCGATGACGATCGGCTTCGATGACAGGAGAGCGAGCGCATCTTTCGCGACACCGCTCCACTGTCTGTCGACCAGAAATGCCTTGGCCTCGCTATGCTCCAGGATGAACGCGATCGCCGCGGCGTCCAGACGGATGTTGAGCGTGTTGAGAATCGCCCCCGTCATCGGCACGCCGAAATGTGTCTCGAGCACCGCCGGCGTGTTCGGGGCGAGAACCGCGACGGTGTCTCCGCGACCGACGCCCGTTCGCTTCAACGCGGAGGCGAGTTTCTTGCAGCGCTGCGCGTACTCGCGCCAAGTGTGGCGCTCTTCGCCGTGGACGATCGCGACACGATCGGGAAAAACGTCGGCGGCACGAAACAGGAAGTTTAACGGCGTGAGGGGCCGATAATTCGCTGGCCTCTTCTGAAGAAAATCTGCATCGAGATTCAGTGTCACGGTTTCCTCCCGGCTATGTCGCGCTTGATCTTTGCAAGCGTATTGTTGGTCACTGGCGCGAGCGGGCTGCATATGACCGCCTTGGCGCCTTCTGCGTTTTCAGATCTGGTTGCCGATGATGGCGCCTTCGAACATGGCTCGCTTGGCATCGAGTTCGCCGGCGAGCTTGGCGCCGCCGATGACGTGGACCGTCTGGCCCCTGCTCTCCAGTTCGTCAGCGAGCCCACGAACCGAAGTTTGGCCGGCACAAACGACGATCGTGTCCGCCGGGATCACCTCGGTGCGATCCTGTAAGGCGATGTGCAGACCTTCCGCGTCGATTTTCAGATACTGCGCGTCAGCGATCTGCCGGACACCGAGGTCTTTCAGCTCCCTGCGAAGGATCCAGCCTGTGCTTTTACCGAGCGTCCGGCCGAACGAGCCGGCAGAGCGCTTGACCATGGTGACGGAACGCCGTGGCGGATGCGGCGTCGCCGATCCCTTGACGCCCCATCGCTCCTCGAACTCATCGACGGTCTGGGGCCCATGATCCTCGCCGAGCGCCAGAAAGAGCGCGATATCATGACCGATACCGCCAGCTCCGATGACGACGACGCGCTCCCCGGCTTTGACCGAACCATCGAGAATACTGGTATAGCCCACCACTCGCGGATCGTCGGCGCCGGGTATGTCCGTCGAACGCGGGGCGACACCGGTCGAGACGATCACGTCGTCGTAATTCTCACGCCCCAAGGCCTCGATGCAGACGCGCTGCCCGGTCCGAACATTGATTCCCACCTCGTCAAGCTGCCTCTTGAAGCCTTCAATCGCCCGTCCGTAATCTTCCTTGCCCGGAACCCGGGCCGCGAGCGTGAACTGCCCCCCGATCTCTGGCCCTGCCTCATACAGGGTGACGTGATGGCCACGCCGACCGGCCTCCAGTGCTGCGGAGATGCCTGCGACGCCGCCGCCAACGACGGCGACCCGCTTTGGTTGCTCCGCCGGCGCGTCCGCAAATTGCGCTTCCCTGGCTGCTCTGGGATTGACGAGACAGCTGATCACCTGATCGGTGAAGTAATGGTCGAGGCAGGCTTGGTTGCAGGCAATGCAGACGTTGATGAGGTCGGCGCGCCCACTCTTGACCTTGTTGACGAAGGCTGGATCGGCGAGGAAGGGCCGTGCCATCGAGATGAGATCGGCCGAACCGTCGGCGACCAGGCGCTCGGCGTCTTCGGGAAGATTGATGCGGTTGCTCGCCGTGACAGGAATGGACACGGCGGCCTTGATCCGCTGCGTCGCGCTGGCGAAGGCGGCATGAGGGACGGTGCCAGCGATGGTCGGCACAGTGGATTCGTGCCAGCCGATCCCCGTGGACAGACAATCCGCCCCTGCCTTTTCGACCTGCTGGGCGAGCCAGACCGTTTCATCGTCGCTCAGCCCGCCCTCGATCAGCTCAAGCGCGGAAATGCGATAGGAGAGGATCGGTCCTTCGCTAATGGCCTTGCGTACGGCGGCGACGACTGAGAGGGGAAAGCGAGCCCGACACTCCAAGGGGCCGCCCCACTCGTCGACGCGCGCATTGGTGCGCTCTGCCAGGAACTGGCTGATTAGATAGCCTTCGGAGCCCATCACCTCGACGCCGTCATAGCCGGCAGCAATCGCGAGGCGGGCGGTATTGGCATAAGCGTCGATCGTCTCGTCGATCTCGATAGCGGTCAGCTCCCTCGGGCTGCCCCGGTTGATCGGTGATTTGATCGCGGATGGAGCCACGATCGCCGCGTGGTAGCCGTATCGACCGGCATGTAGGATCTGCAAAAGCACGCGCCCTCCGGCAGCGTGGACACGCTCAGTGATCCTCCGGTGGGCGTCGATCTGAGCTGGACTTTCGAACGTGCCAGGTTCGTCCTTCATCCGTCCGGCGAAGGTCGGCGCAAAGCCACCGGTGACGATCAGCCCGACCCCGCCCTTCGCCCGTTCCGCATAGAACTGGCCGAGCTCATCGAAGCGCTCCGGGTGGCATTCAAGGCCGGTGTGCATCGACCCCATGACCACTCGGTTCGGCAAGATGATGGAGCCTACCCGAATAGGCTCCAGAAGCGCGGAATGAGCGTCTTCCATGGCCCCTACCTCCCAGATATCCGCGCTGAGCGCTGTTCGTTTTGATTTCGATGCATGGAATACCGCCGCGCCATTAATGTCAATATCATTGCATGCTTTATCGCTTCACTAACCTCCGACCAGCAATAATTCCTGTAAAACCTGCACTTAGCGGCATAAATCTGGGATATATTCGTGTTTTTTCTCCTGCCGCGGAAACCGTCTTGACGGTTTAAGTCAACATGTTGACATTTATTGAGACGCCGTCCTAAAGCTGCGCCCGGCGGCCCAACGAGACCGCCGTCGGGAGGAAAGCAACTCATGAAACAGAAAAGCCTTTTGCTCGCGTGCGCGCTTTTGGCGCTGCAGTCGCAGGCCTTTGCGGATGCTTCCGTGAAAATCGGGGTGTTGACCGACCTGAGCGGTCCCTACGCCGATCTTTCCGGGAGAGGGTCGGTCCTGGCCACCCAGATGGCGGTCGAGGATTTCCGGAAGGCTCATCCGGACTTCAAGGTCGAGGTCGTTTCAGCCGATCATCAGAACAAGCCCGACGTCGGATCCGCACTCGCTCGCAAGTGGTTCGATCAGGACGGCGTTGACGTAGTTGTCGACGCCGCGAGCTCGGCGGTCGCCCTCGCCGTAGGCCAAATCATAAAGGACAAGAACAAGGTCTTTCTTGCCTCTGGTCCTGCCAGCTCCGACATCACCGGCAAGGCCTGTTCGCCCAATACGGTTCAGTGGACCTACGATACGTATGCCTTGAGCAAAGGCACGGGCGGCGCCCTCGCCCGCTCGGGGGGTGACAAGTGGTTCTTCATCACCGCTGACTACGCATTCGGCCATGCGATGGAGCGCGATACCTCCCGCTTCGTCGAAGCGGCCGGCGGCAAGGTGATCGGCCGCGTGCGCGCTCCGATCAATACGGCTGACTTTTCGTCATTCCTGCTGCAGGCGCAGGCGTCCGGCGCAAACGTCATCGGTCTCGCCAATGCCGGCGCTGACACGATCAATTCCGTCAAGCAGGCGGCCGAGTTCGGATTGACCGCCACCGGGACGAGGTTGGCTGGCCTGCTCGTCTTCATCACCGACGTCCACAGCCTTGGCATCAAGGCCGCCCAGGGATTGGTCGTAACCGAAGCGTTCTATTGGGATCTCAACGACGCAACCCGCGCCTTTTCGAAGCGATTTGCAGAGCGTATCGGCGGCCGGATGCCGAGTCAGGTTCATGCTGGCGCGTATTCTGCGACGTTGCATTACCTCAAGGCATTGGCGGCTCTCGGCTCGAAGGATGGCGTCGCCGCAAACGGCGTCGGCATCGTCGAAAAGATGAAAGAGCTGCCCACCCAGGATGAGGCGTTCGGCAACGGCGTCATCCGCAAGGACGGCCGCAAGCTGCACAGCATGTACCTCTTCGAGGTGAAGAAGTCTTCGGAATCGACCGGCACCTGGGACCTGTACAAGCCGATCGCGAGGATCCCAGCCGAGGAAGCGTTCCGTCCGCTGGCCGAGGGCGAGTGCCCGCTGGTCCGATGACCTCCCTGGCTGCCGGCGCATCGGCTGCCGGCAGCCAGCCCCTTGAAACAATACGTCTCCCAGCCCTATCGAGGGACCCGCCATGAAGTCACTTGCCCATTTCGAGCAGTCGCGCAACTGGACCGTCGAGGAAAGCCTCGTCATTGAGCAAGTCTCGCGACTCGCATCTCAAATCGTCGCGCCGAATGCGAATGGCTTCGACGAACGGAAGGAGTTCCCCTGGGCCAACTTCAATGCCTTCAGGGAAGTAGGCCTGAACGGCATCTTCATTCCGGAGGAGTATGGCGGCTCGCCCATCAGCTATCGCTGTTTTCTTGAGATCGTCCGCATCCTCTCCGAGGCCTGCGCGGCGACCGGCATCATTTTCGGCACGACCGCCGCAGCGGTGAAACCGATCCTCGAATTCGGCACGGAGGAACAGAAGCGACGCCTTCTCCCGCGGATCGCCGAAGGCGGGCTCGGCGCCCTGGCCATCACCGAACCACATGCCGGGTCCGACGGCGGCAACATCCGCACCAAGTTCCGTCCGGACGGCGACGACATCGTCATCAATGGCGGCAAGATCTTCATTACGACCGGTGATGTTGCCGACCTGATCCTCTTGTTCGGCAAATGGAGCGGGCTGGAGGACTCTCCGAAGGCTGTTTCCGCAGTCATTCTGGAGAAGGGCACGCCGGGCTTCGAGGTGGTACGCCTCGAAACCAAGATGGGGACCCACGCCTCATCGACGGCCGAGTTGGCCTTCACCGAATGCCGCATTCCGCGCGCCAACCTCGTCGGGCAGCCTGGTGACGGCATGAAGATCATGGTGTCCGTGCTGAACAAGTCGAGGCCCAGCGTTGCCTCGCAGGCCTTGGGTATCGCCTCCGCGGCGTTCAACGACATGGTAGCGTACGCCAACGAGCGCCGGCAGGGCGGCAAACGGGTCATCGAGCATCAGGCGATCGCCTTCATGATCGCCGATCTGGCGATCGAACTTCTCGCATCTCGCAACCTGCTCGATCATGTCGGCCGCCTGGTCGATGATGGGATCAAGGACATCAGCGTCGAAGCATCGATGATCAAGGTGAAGGCCTCCGATCTGGCGATGCGGCTGACGACAGACGCTGTCCAGGTCTTTGGTGGGCATGGTTACGTCAGCGGCCATCGTGTCGAACGGCTGATGCGCGAGGCGAAGATCACGCAGATCTGGGAAGGCACGAACCAGATCCAGCGCCAGGTCATCAGCCGCGACCTGATCGCTCGCTGAGACGATCTTCCCATCATAAAGGACGTTAGCTCGTGGCTCTGGATTCTGAAACATTCGGCCTGCTCCTCGAAACCGTCAGCCGCTTCGTCACGGAACGACTCATACCGCGTGAAGTGGAGGTGGCGGAGACCGATGCCATTCCAGACGACGTCGTCGCGGGAATGAAGGAACTCGGACTCTTCGGATTGTCCATCGCCGAGGAATTCGGCGGGCTGGGCCTCTCCATGGAAGAAGAGGTTCGAGTGGTTTTCGAGCTCGGTCGCACATCGCCGGCCTTCCGCTCCGTCGCGGGCACAAATATCGGCATCGGCTCGCAGGCGATCGTCATCGCCGGCACCCCCGAACAGAAGGCAAAATTTCTCCCAGTCCTGGCCAGTGGCGAACTCATCGGATCATTCGCGTTGACGGAGCCCGATGCCGGATCCGACGCCATGGCGTTGCGCACGACCGCGCGTAAAGACGGCGACCACTACGTTTTGAACGGCACCAAACGCTATATCACCAACGCACCGACCGCAGGCCTCTTCACCGTGATGGCGCGGACTGCCCCCGACCGGAAGGCGGGCTCCATCTCCTGCTTCCTGGTCGAGGCCGCCACGCCGGGCATCCGTCTCGGCAAGCCCGACAAGAAGATGGGACAACGTGGCGCCTTGACCAGCGACGTGATCTTCGAGGACTGCCGCGTTCCCGCCTCCGCCCTGCTCGGCGGCGAGGAGGGCAATGGCTTCCGCACGGCGATGAAAGTCCTCGACAAGGGACGCCTGCACATCGCCGCGCTCTGCGTCGGGATCTCAGACCGGCTGATCCGTGAAACGGTCCTCTATGCGAAGGATCGTCGACAGTTCGGACACCCGATTTCGGAGTTCCAGCTCGTTCAGGCCATGCTGGCAGACAGCGAAGCCGATACGTACGCCGCTCGGTGCATGATCCTGGACGCGGCCGCCCGCCGCGATCGCGGTGAAACGACGACCCTTCAAGCTGCGTGTGCCAAGATGTTCGCCTCCGAGATGGTTGGGCGCGTTGCCGACCGCGCCGTACAGATTTTCGGCGGCGCAGGCTACATGGCCGAGTATCCCGTTGAGCGCTTTTACCGCGATGTACGACTGTTCCGCATCTTCGAAGGCACCACGCAGATCCAGCAACTCGTCATTGCGCGCGAGTTGCTCAAGGCGGCCCCCTGAATTCAAAAAGCAGCGAGGAAGACATGGCCGTCGCACTGACACGTCAAGATGAGTTCGCCGTTCTGACCCTGAACCGGGCGGAGGCACTGAACGCGCTCAACGCCGAGACCATTCGAGAGATCTCCGAAGCGATCGACGGTGCCGCGCGAATGGAGGTGCGAGCTCTGATCATCACAGGCGCGGGCCAGAAAGCCTTCTGTGCGGGAGCCGACGTCAAGGAGATGGTCGGCATCGATCCGATCGCGAAGAAGCGCAAGGCGGAACTCGGACAGTCGACATTTGCAAAGCTCGATACGCTTCGCATCCCATCGGTCGCGCTCATCCACGGCTATGCGTTCGGCGGCGGGCTCGAACTCGCCCTCGCATCGACCTTCCGCCTGGGAACCCCGCGTGCCGCGATGGCGCTTCCCGAGATCAAGCTCGGCCTGATGCCAGGCTACGGCGGAACGCAGCGCTTGCCCCGGGTTGTCGGGGAAGCGAGGGCGCTCGAGATGATCATGACTGGCCGCACCGTGCGCGCGGAAGAGGCCCTGTCCATCGGGCTCGTCAATCGGATCGTCGGGGAAGAGACCCGTCTTGAGGATGCCATTGCATTCGCGCGCGAGTTCAGCGGCTTTAGCCTCGTGGCGCTCTCCTACGCGCGCGAAGCGGTCAAGCGCGCGTTCGCCTCAGCCCTCGGTGAGGGAATGAAGACCGAGGCGGAAATCTCGACGCTGGCGTTTCAATCCAACGATGCGCTGGAAGGCATCACCGCCTTCATAGAAAAGCGCCCTCCCAACTTCGTCGACGCCTGAAGGTACCCTGGATGCGGCGGGAGCAAGGTTTGATGCGCAGCTATCGTGTCTGGGAGCATGGCTCGCCTCAGGCGATGAAGATCGACACTTTGCCCGCCCTTTCACCGGGGGCAGGCGAGGTCGTCGTCGAAGTGAAGGCAGCCGGCGTCGGTTTCGTCGACACGCTCATGGTCTCCGGCCGCTACCAGACGATCCCTCCCCTGCCCTTCACACCGGGGATGGAATTCGCCGGCATCATTCGCGCTGTCGGTCCCGGTGTTATCGATCATGTTCCGGGTGACCGAGTCGCGGCTTATGTGCTCGATGGCGCATTCGCTGAACAGGCGCTTGCCAAGACCCACCAGATCTTCCCCCTGCCCGACGCGATCCCGTTCAGTCAGGCCGCCCTGCTTTGCCTTCCCTATTTGACCGCCCATTTTGCGCTCGTGGAGCGAGGGCGCTTCAAGCGCGGCGAAACGGTGCTCGTTGGCGGTGCCGGTGGCGCCGTCGGACTTGCCGCGGTGCAGATCGCGAAGGTTCTTGGAGCAAGGGTCTTGGGCGCCGTCCGATCCGTGAAGGATGCCGCGATTGTGAGCGCGGCGGGTGCCGACGCGATCATCGACCTGACGGGTCCTGATTTACGTGACGCCGTTCGCCGCCAGGTCCACGCCGCCACCGATGGGAAAGGAGCCGACATCGTCATCGACCCCATCGGCGGTGAATTTCTCGCGGCCGCCTTGCGCGCAAGCGCGTGGGGTGGACGGCTCGTCATCGTCGGCTTCGCCGCCGGCGATATTCCGACGGTGAAGGTCAACGATCTGCTTTTGAAGAACATCTCGATCCTTGGCCTCGAGCTCAACCAGTATCGAGACCGATCACCGGATCTCGTGAAAACGGTCCAGGCCGAGGTTTTAGAGATGTGGGGTCAAGGCCTTTTGCAGCCGCGGATAGCACGGCACTTCGAGTTCGAAGCCGTGCCGGATGCGCTTGAGTTCGTTGCTAACGGGCGGACGAACGGCAGGGCCATCGTTAGCCTAGGGAGCGAGACCCTTTGAAGGCCGTGTCGCAACCCTTGGCATTAAATGGAGGCTGCCACCCATGAAGATTCTGGTGCCCGTGAAGCGGGTTGTCGACTACAACGTGAAGATCCGGGTGAAGGCGGACGGTTCCGGCGTCGAGCTCGCCAACGTCAAGATGTCGATGAACCCCTTC
>NZ_LGSZ01000070.1 GCF_001298265.1 Allobosea vaviloviae
GGCGGCATCATCGGCAGGGGGAGGGGCGGGGTCAACGCGACGGGCCGGTCACGATGTCGCGCCGCCCTTGATCCTGACCACCGAGACCGAGCAGCGCGCCTCGGCCACCACCTTGGTCGAGACGCTGCCGAGATGGCGCCGCACGGCAGAGGAGCCGCGGGCGCCGAGCACGATATGGTCGATGTCGTTGTGCTCGGCATAGTGGAGGATGGCATCCGCGGCGCTGACCGCCTCGATGACATGGTAGCTGACGCGGTCCTCGCGCAGATGCAGCGGCCGGGCCCAGTCCTTCAGCGCGACGAGCCGCCCGATATAGGCCGAGCGCCCTTGCGCATCGACGCCCTGGCTGTCGCGCAAAATCTCGGTGCGCAGGATGCTCAGGCAGGCGAGCCAGGAATCCTCCCTCGCGTCCAGAAGGCGGCGCGTCTCGGCCAGGATCGCCTGCGCCAGCTCGTCATGGGCGCCCGAGAGATCGACCGCCGCCAGCACGATCGAGGGGCCGGCCTCGCGCCGCGCGCGCGTCGGCGGCCCCAGCACCTCGCTTTCCTCGCGCTTCTGGAAGCGCGCCAGGAGGCGCTGCCCCAGGCTCGGCGGGGCGGAGGGCCGGCGATGACGCGCGACGACCACCTGGTCGGGATGGCGCAGGTCGAAGGCGACCTTGGAGGCCTCCGCATAGCGGCGGCTGCGATCGACCTCGATGCAGCGCAGCACGATCTCCTCCAGCCAGGCCGGCATGTCCGGGCGCAGAGCGCGCGGCGGGCGCGGCGCGTGATAGAGCCGCCGCTTCATGCCGGGCAGGGTCGCCGGCCGGCCAAAGGGCTCCTCGCCGGTGGCCATCTGGTAGAGCAGGCAGCCCAGCGCGAAGATGTCGCTGGCCGGATCGGTGCGGTCGCCCAGCACCTGTTCGGGTGCGATATAGGCCGCCGTCCCCATCGGCGCCGAGCTCTCCTCGCCGAGCAGGTCCGGCAGCTCGGCATGGCGCGACAGGCCGAAGTCCAGCAGCACGGCCCCAGCCGGCGTCATCATCACATTCTCGGGCTTGAGATCGAGATGCACGACCTTCTGCCGGTGCAGATCGGCCAGTGCGACGGCGATCGCGCTGCCGATGCGCACCACCTCGGCGATCGGCAGCGGCGCCTTGCGCATCGTCTCTGCCAGCCGTTCCCCGGCCACGAATTCCATCGCGATATAGGGGAGGGCGGCGAGATCGCCGGCGCCGACCAGGCGGGGCACATGCGGCCCTGAAAGCCGCCTGTGGACCATCACCTCCGTCTCGTAGCCGACGATGGTCGAGACGTCGGCGCCGGGATCGAGGATCGGGATCTTCATCACCAGCGGCAGGTCGTGGTCGGGATGGCTCACCCGCCACAGCGTCGCCATCCCGCCCGAGGGCAGCCGCTCCGTCAGGGTGAAGCCGTCGATGCCCGAGCCGATACGGGGCGTTTCCATGGCGGTTCCCTTCGTCCTAGCGGCCGACCTGCAGCCGCAGGCCGAGCCAGTCCGGCAGGCCGGCAGAGGCGATCTTGCGGGCGGTCTCCTGCGCGTCATAGGGCACGCGCAGCATCGTCACCTCGCGCCGGTCGGTGTCGAGCAGCGCGAAGCATGCTGCGGGATTGCCGTCGCGCGGCTGGCCGACGGCGCCGACCACCACGACATGGCGGCGGATCGCCGAGAGCGGCGCTGCGACCTGCGGCAGCGGCGTGAAGCGCACCGGCTCGCGTCCCGGCAGCGCGTAATAGATCGCCGGCACATGGGTATGGCCGCAGAGCACCAGCGGCGCCGACGTCGCCGCCAGGCACTCGCGCGCCGTCTTCTCATCGCGCAGATAGGGCCATTTGCCTGGCGTCGCGGCGCTGGCATGGACCAGCAGCATGCCCGGCAGCTCCGCCGTCAGCGGCAAGCGGGAGAGGAAGGCGAGATGGGCAGGCGAGAGCTGCGCGCGCGTCCAGACGATCGCGTCATGGGCATGCGGCGTCATCCCGCCCGGACCCTGAACCGTGGCCTCGTCATGATTGCCCAGCACGCAGAGCGCCCCATCCGCGACCAGCCGGTCGGTCGCCTCGACCGCGAAAGCGGGGTCGGGCCCGTAACCCACGATATCGCCGAGCAGCACGATGCGGTCGGGCGCCAAGCGCGCGACCTCGGCGAGGACCGCCTCGGTCGCCTCGCGATTGGCGTGCAGATCCGTGAGGACGGCGATGCGCATGGGCGGCTGGATCGCTGAGGGCCGGCGGCAGCTTTGCCACCTGACGGCGCAACGCGCCATTGGCCTTTCGGCGCGGCCGCGTCAGGCGGCCGGTCGCAAGCTCGACAGGAAATGCGCGACGAGGTCGCTGATCATCCCGGCCAACGCCTCGACCGTCATCGCCGCCGGGTCGGGGCCGAGATCAGGAGGAGAGTAGCGTCTCGCGCCGGGGCAGCTTGCGTCGCGTGCCGCAAATTCGCGGGCTGCAATGCTTGCACGGCGCCCTTGAAGACAGTGGCGCCAGGCTGGTCGGCGACTTAAGCGGCATCCAGCCCGTAGAGCGAGTGCAGCGTCCGCACTGCCAGTTCGGTGTAGGCGGCGTCGATCAGCACCGAGAACTTGATCTCGGAGGTGGTGATCGCGCGGATGTTGATGCCCTTCTCCGACAGCGCCCGGAAGGCGCGGGCCGCGACGCCGGCATGGCTGCGCATGCCGACGCCGATGGCCGAGACCTTGACCACGTCGGTGGCGCCTTGCAGCGCCTGGTAGTGGATCTGGCCGTGCAGGCTTTCCAGCAGGGACTTGGACCGCTCGAAATCGGCAGCCGGCACCGTAAAGGTGATGTCGGTCGTCGCCTGGTCGTCGGAGACGACCTGGATGATCATGTCGACATTGATGTTGGCGTCAGCGAGCGGGCCGAAGATCGCCGCCGCGATGCCGGGCTTGTCGGCTACGCGCCGGAGTGTGATCTGGGCTTCGTCGCGCGAGAACGCGATGCCGGTGACGATCTGCTGTTCCACGATGTCGTCCTCGTCGCAGATGAGGGTGCCGGGATTGGGATGGTTGGGGTCGTCGAAGGAGGAGCGGACATAGGTCGGCACGCGATGGACCATCGCGATCTCGACCGAGCGCACCTGCAGCACCTTGGAGCCGAGCGAGGCCATTTCCAGCATCTCCTCGAAGGAGACCCTGTCCATGCGCCGCGCCTTCGGCACCACGCGCGGGTCGGTCGTATAGACGCCGTCGACATCGGTGTAGATGTCGCAGCGATCGGCCTTGAGACCGGCCGCGATCGCGACCGCCGAGGTGTCGGAGCCGCCGCGGCCGAGCGTCACGATGCGGTTCGACTGCGCGTGCAGGCCCTGGAACCCCGAGCACACCGCGATCTCGCGGTTGCGGTCGAAGCCGGCGAGGATGCCGGCGCCGTCGACGCTCTCGATGCGCGAGGAGCCATGCGCGTCCGAGCCATGGATCGGGATTTGCCAGCCCTGCCAGGAGCGGGCAGGCAGGCCCATCTCCTGCAGGACAAGCGCCATCAGGCCCGACGTCACCTGCTCGCCCGACGCGACGACGACATCGTATTCGGCACGGTCGTACAGCGCCGAGGCTTCCTTGCACCAGGCGACCAGCTCGTTGGTCTTGCCCGACATCGCGGAGACCACGACCGCGACCTCGTTGCCGGCGTCGAATTCGCGTTTGACGTGAAGCGCGGAGTTGCGGATGCGCTCGATCGTGGCGACGGACGTGCCGCCAAATTTCATCACCAGACGGGCCATGGCAGTCCAGAGGCTCTCAACATCGTGGTCCCGGTCGCGCCGGGACGAAAGGTCGCCCTCGCGCCTGGCGCGGGGCGGGTGTAGATGACGGGCAGCGGCCAGCCTGTCAATGCAGGGCAGGCAAACGGCACGCGAACGGAAGGCTCAGGACCATGGCGGCGACGGCTCAGCGCGACGACGCGACGCAAGAGAGCACGACGATCGATCCCGCCGAGGTGGCGCGGTTCGAGGCGATCGCGAAAACCTGGTGGGACCCGAAAGGTCCGATGGCCGTGCTGCACAAGTTCAATCCCGTGCGACTGACCTTTATTCGCGATCTCGCCTGCGCCCGCTTCGGCCGCGATCCGAAGACGATGCGGTCGCTGGCGGATCTGACGCTGGTCGACATCGGCTGTGGTGGCGGCGTGCTCTGCGAGCCGCTGGCGCGTCTGGGCGCACAGGTCACGGGGCTTGACCCGGCGCCGACCAACATCGCCGTCGCGCTTGGCCATGCGGAGGCGGGCGGGCTGTCGATCGACTACCGCCAGCAGACCATCGAGGCGCTGGTCGCCGAGGGCGCGCGCTATGACATCGTGCTGGCGATGGAGGTGGTCGAGCATGTCGCCGATGTCGAGGCCTTCGTCTCCGCCTGCTGCGCGGCTGTGAAGCCCGGCGGCCTGCTCGTCATGGCGACGTTGAACCGCACGCTGAAATCTTATGCCCTGGCCATTGTCGGCGCCGAATACGTCCTGCGCTGGCTGCCGCGCGGCACGCATGATTGGGAGAAGTTCGTGACGCCGGACGAACTTGGTGCGGCGATCGAACGTGGCGGCTTGGAGCTCGGCGAAAGCACCGGCGTCGTCTACAATCCGCTTTCGGATCGCTGGTCGGCGGCCAAGGACATGGACGTCAACTACATGCTGGCGGCCTATCGCCAGACCTGACAGGGAGGCGGGCCGGCCGGCCGCTCAGAGCCAGCGCCTGACGGTCGTGATGATGATCAGCGTCGCGAGCCCTGCGCCCAACGCGACGAAGGCGCTGGTGGCCGCCGGGTTGCTGCCGATCGCATAACCCAAATGCCGCCAGGTCGTGACGTAGTCGAGCTTGCGCCAGATCAGCGTGCCGCCGATGGCGCCGGCCAGGACGATCAGGCCGTTGATGATGATGCCGAAGGCGCCGTCGCGCAGCAGCATGTCGGAAATCCAGCCGAACAGCAGGACTCCGACACCGACAATGGCCAGGAAGACAACCAGCTGCGGTGTCGACATATCGGGCAGGCCGAGCATCAGGATCAGTGCGCGCATCGAAAACCCCTGAAATTCCTCCACGCTGGTATAGCATCGGCTCGTTAAGGGGATGCTGCGCGCAGAGCACGGCCCGGCAGGCTGTGCGAGCGCTGTGTCCCGCGCTACGATTTTGCGCTGCGGCATAGTCCGATGGATGGATGGCGCGCCGCAGCATAAGATGCATGATCTCGGGCAATCCCGTCGGGTCGCGCGCGCGGACCGCAATTGGCGGAGAAACAGGGAGGAACGACCATGCCGAAGCCGCAGGCCGCCGCGACACCGCTCAAGGACCTCTACGAACTGGGCGAACTGCCGCCGCTCGGCCACGTCCCCGCCAGCATGTATGCCTGGACGATCCGCCGCGAGCGCCATGGCCCGCCGCAGGAGAGTTTCCAGGTCGAGGTGATCCCGACCTGGACGATCGGCGAGGAGGAGGTGCTGCTCCTCGTGATGGCGGGCGGCGTCAACTACAACGGCATCTGGGCAGGGCTCGGCCAGCCGATCTCGCCCTTCGACGTCCATAAGGGCCCGCTTCACGTCGCGGGCTCGGACTGTTCCGGCATCGTCTGGGCCGTCGGCTCCAAGGTGAAGCGCTGGAAGGTCGGCGACGAGGTCATCGTCCATTGCAACCAGGACGACGGCGACGACGAGGAGTGCAATGGCGGCGACCCGATGTTCTCCTCCTCGCAGCGCATCTGGGGCTACGAGACGCCGGACGGCTCCTTCGCGCAGTTCTGCCGGGTCCAGTCGCGCCAGCTCATGCTCAAGCCGAAGCATTTGGCTTGGGAGGAGGCGGCCTGCTACACGCTGACGCTCGCCACCGCCTATCGCATGCTCTTCGGCCACGCTCCGCACACCATCAAGCCCGGCGACAATGTGCTGGTCTGGGGCGCCTCCGGGGGCCTGGGCGTCTTCGGCGTCCAGCTCTGTGCGGCATCGGGCGCCAACGCCATCGGCGTGATCTCCGACGAGACCAAGCGCGACTATGTGCTGGGGCTCGGCGCCAAGGGCGTGATCAACCGCAAGGATTTCAACTGCTGGGGGCAGATGCCCAAGGTGAACTCGCCAGAATACAACGACTGGACGAAAGAGGCCCGCAAGTTCGGCAAGGCGATCTGGGACATCACGGGCAAGAAGGATGTCGACATCGTCTTCGAGCATCCGGGCGAAGCGACCTTCCCGGTCTCCTGCCTCGTCGCCAAGCGCGGCGGCATGATCGTGTTCTGCGCGGGCACCTCGGGCTTCAACATCACCTTCGACGCCCGCTATGTCTGGATGCGGCAGAAGCGCGTCCAGGGCTCGCATTTCGCCCATCTCAAGCAGGCGAGCGCCGCCAACCAGTTCGTCATCGACCGCCGCGTCGACCCCTGCATGTCCGAGGTCTTCCCCTGGGACAAGATCCCGCTCGCCCACCACAAGATGTGGAAAAACGAGCACGCACCCGGCAACATGGCCGTGCTGGTCTACGCCCCGCGCACGGGCCTGCGAACCTATGAGGACGTGGCCGAGGCGCTGGCGCGGTAGGGGCCGCGTATCGGGGCTTGCGCGCTGGAGCGATAAAACTTAAACGTTCGGTAAAGTAATTGACCGGACGAGGTTTCCATGTCGCTCCAGCTCTACGCCCATCCCTTCTCCTCATACTCGCAGAAGGTGCTGATCGCGCTTGACGAAAGCGAGACGCCCTTCACGCTGCGCCTGCTGAGCAGCGAAAACCCGAAGAACGGGGAGGAATTCGCGGCGCTCTGGCCGCTGAAGCGCTTTCCGGTGCTGGTCGACGGGGCAGAGACCATCCTCGAATCCAGCATCATCCTCGAGCATCTCGAGCTTTATCATCCCGGTTCGCGCCGGCTGCTTCCGACAGACCCAAAGGCTGCGCTTCCCGTGCGCCTGATGGACCGCTTCTTCGACAGCTATGTCATGACGCCGATGATGCGGATCGTCTTCGACCGCATCCGGGCGGCGCAGGACCGGGACGCGCTCGGCGTTGCCGAGGCGCGCGCGCTGCTCGACACCGCCTATCAATGGCTGGACGCGAAGCTCGTCGACCGGGACTGGGCCTGCGGCGGCGAGTTCAGCATGGCCGACTGTGCAGCCGCGCCATCGCTCTTCTATGCCGACTGGGTCCACGAGATCGACGCGGCCTTCCCGAACACGCGCGCCTATCGCGCGCGGCTGCTCGCACGCCCCTCCGTCGCGCGCGCCGTCGAAGCGGCACGGCCCTTTCGCCATCTGTTCCCGCTCGGCGCGCCCGACCGCGACTGAGACGCTCCGACGATCGCCCGCCATCACGTCATGGCGGGCGGGCGCGCAAGCGCTGTCGCGGGGAGAGGAAGCCATGTAGAGCATCGCGCTCGCAAAGGCGTCCCATGGTCTCATCGCCCCTCTTTCTCAACGCCGTCCCGTTGATCTTCACCTTCCTCTGGTCGTCGGGGTGGATCGTTGCCGGCTATTCGGCGCAATATGCCGATCCGCTGACCTTTCTGTCCGTGCGTTTCGCCAGCGCCGGGGTTCTGCTCGCCGCGCTCTCCTTGGCCATGAAGGCGTCCTGGCCGGCAACGCCGCGGGCCTGGCTCGACTGCATCGTCACCGGCATCCTGCTGCACGCCATCTATCTCTGCGGCGTCTGGTGGGCGGTGCGTCATGGCCTGCCGGCAGGCATCTCCGGCTTGATAGCCGGTCTGCAGCCGATCCTGACCGCGATGCTGGCGCCGGCGCTCGTCGGCGAGCGCATCTCGCCGGCCCGCTGGGCCGGCATCGCTTGCGGCTTCGTCGGCATTGCGCTCGTGCTGGAGCCCAAGCTGGTCGGGGTCGATCCGGTCGCGCTCTGGGGCATCCTGCTGCCGGTGGCGGTCAACGTCGTCGGCATGTTCGCCGTGACCTTCGGCTCCTTCTACCAGAAGGCCCGCATCGTCTCGGGCGATCTGCGCACGGTGACGACGATCCAGTATGGCGCTGCGTTCCTGTTCACAGCTCCGCTGGCCTTCGCGCTGGAGCCGATGCGGATCGAGTGGAACCTGACGATGGCCCTGGTGCTGGCCTGGTCGGTGCTGGCGCTCTCGCTCGGCGGCATCGGGCTCTACCTCGTCATCCTGCGCAGGGGCGAGGTCTCGCGCATCGCCACCTTCCTGTATCTCGTGCCGGCGCTGGTCGCGCTCGAAGCCTGGCTCCTGTTCGGAGAGACGATGTCGCTGATCCAGCTCGCCGGCATGGCGCTGACGATCGCCGGCGTCATCCTTGCGAGCCGGAAGTAGGGCGGCCGGACCTCACCGTCCTGGCGAGCGAAGCAATCGCTTCGCTTGCAGTGACGCATCACCCAAAAGGCGCCTTTTCGTCCCTTCCGTGTTCAGCCTATGCTGCGTCGCAACAAGGGAGGGAAAACCATGAGCGCCCAAGCCTCTGCTACATCGCCCGCCGCCGCCGCATCGTCCGCCGCCGCATCGCCGATGCCGACCAGCGCCGTGGCGTTGATCGAGGCGGCGCTGCCGGGTTTCGAGACCCTGCTGCAGGAGGCAATCGCCGCCGTGCGCGGCAAGGTCACGATCGACGGCCGGATTTCCTCGGCCTTGCTGGAGGCGCAGCAACACGCCGCCCACGGCCTGTCCTGGCTGGCGACCTATGTCATGGCGCTGCGCGAGCTGAAGGCCTATGGCGAGCGCCTCGCAGCCGAGGACCGCTACGGCGCGATCGAGGACTATGCCATCCGGATCGGCGCGGGCGAATATGCCGCCCAGATCTTCGGCGGCATTCCGATGAGCCAGAACGAGATCGTCCGGCTGCCAGCGCTCGGCTTGTCCGCCACCGCCATCGCCGCCGCCCGGACCGAGGCCGCAGAGGCGCTGATCGCGCAGGGCAACACGCCGGAGAACCGTGCCCGCCTGGTCGATCTGTTCAGCCAGGATGACGGCGCGGCGGGCGTCGGCGATCCCGGCCTCGACGAGACCCTGGAGGCGATCCGCTCGGAGATGCGCCGCTTCTGCGCGGCGGAAGTCACGCCCCACGCCCATGAGTGGCACCTGAAGAATGACTACATCCCGATGGCGGTGGTCGAGAAGATGGCCGAGCTCGGCGTCTTCGGCCTGACCATTCCCGAGGAATTCGGCGGCATGGGCCTCACCAAGGTCTCGATGTGCGTCGTCTCGGAGGAGCTGTCGCGCGGCTATATCGGCGTCGGCTCGCTCGGAACGCGCTCCGAGATCGCCGCCGAACTGATCCTTTGCGGCGGCACCGACGCGCAGAAGGAAAAGTGGCTGCCGAAGCTCGCCTCGGGCGAGGTGCTGCCCACCGCCGTCTTCACCGAGCCCAATACCGGTTCGGACCTCGCCAGCCTGCGCACCCGCGCCGTCCGCGAGGGCGAAGGGGATGCGGCTGTCTGGAAGGTGTCCGGCAACAAGACCTGGATCACCCATCCCGTCCGCGCCGACATCATGACGCTGCTGGTCCGCACCGACCCGTCCGAGAGTGGCTACAAGGGCCTGTCCATGCTGATCGCGGAGAAGCCGCGCGGCACGGATGCCGACCCGTTTCCCGTCGACGGCCTCACCGGTGGCGAGATCGAGGTGCTCGGCTATCGCGGCATGAAGGAATACGAGCTCGCCTTCGACGGGTTCACCGTCAAGGCCGAGAACCTGCTCGGCGGCGTCGAGGGGCAGGGCTTCAAGCAACTCATGCAGACCTTCGAGGCGGCCCGTATCCAGACCGCCGCGCGCGCCGTCGGCGTCGCGCAATCCGCCTTCGATCTCGGTTTGCGCTACGCCAAGGAGCGCGTCCAGTTCGGCAAGAAGCTGATCGCCTTCCCGCGCGTTGCCGACAAGCTCGCGATGATGGCGGCCGAGATCCTGATCGCCCGCCAACTCACCTATTTCGCCGCCCGCGAGAAGGATGCCGAGCGCCGCTGCGATCTCGAGGCCGGCATGGCCAAGCTGCTCGGCGCCCGCGTCGCCTGGGCCGCCGCCGACAACGCGCTGCAGATCCATGGCGGCAACGGTTTCGCGCTGGAATACGCGATCAGCCGCGTGCTCTGCGACGCCCGCATCCTCAACATCTTCGAGGGCGCCGCCGAAATCCAGGCGCAGGTGATTGCAAGGCGGCTGGTCGAGGGCTGAGGCCACCGGACGGCAATAATTTCGACATGATGGCCCTGCTTCTCTCACCTCGCCGATGACGGCACGAGAGCGTCAGGATCAGTCTATGTCGAAACGCGCAGCCACCATCGTCCTGGGATCGGCGCTTGCCTGTGCCGCTGCGGCACTGACGGCGCCGGCGATTGCGCAACAGGCCCCGGCCCAGCCTTCGCCACGGATCAGCGTCGCCGGGGAGGGCGAGGTCAGCGTCGCCCCCGACATGGCCATCCTCACGCTCTCGGTTGTGCGTGAGGCCGATACGGCGCGCGAGGCACTGAGTGCCAGCAACGAGGCGATGAAGCAGGTGCTGGCGGGACTGAAGGCGGCCGGCATCGCCGAGCGCGACCTGCAGACCGCAGGCCTGAACATCCAGCCGCGCTATACGCAACCAGGCCCGCAGGCCAAGCCTCAGGCCCCGAAGATCAGCGGGTACTCCGCCAGCAACGCCCTGACCGTCCGCATCCGCGATCTGTCCGCGGTCGGAGCCATCCTCGACAAGACCATCAGCCTCGGCGTCAATCAGGGCGGCGACATCAGCTTCGTCAATGACGACCTGAAGCCGAGCCTGACGGAGGCGCGCAAACGGGCCGTCACCGATGCCATGGCACGAGCCCGCACGCTGGCCGATGCCGCAGGCGTCAAGCTGGGCCGCATTCTCTCCATCGAGGAGCCATCCCTGCGTTCCGGCCCGATGCCGATGGGCAAGATGATGCGGGCAGCGGCCGCCGACGGCTTCGTTCCCGTGGAGCGTGGCGAGAACAGCTACAGCACGACGGTGAACCTGGTCTTTGAGATCCTGCCTTGAGACATCTTGCTCGGCGAAGCCGGCGGCACTTGCGCGCAGCGGTTGAAGATCCGCTGCCGCGTAGGCAGTAAATTCATAAATTCGCTGTTCCATCGCCGGTGCTGCCACGACGCCGGCCGGGGAACCCGCGCGAATGCTTCTGATCACCGATCGCCTCGACGAGAGTCGCGACCTCGCGCGCCGTCTTGGCTTTTGGGGGCCATGCCGGGTCATCGCACTGGAGCACCATGGTGCCGCCCCCGTGACGCAGCCGCAGATCGTCGTCAGCGACGTCGATCTTGCACAGCGGCACTCGGTCGAGGCGATGCGCGCCGCTTTGGCCCGCCATCGGGGCAGGGGAGCGCCCTATCTCTGCCTGCTGCGGGGCATGACGGCCCGTTCGACGATCCAGGCCCGCGCCATCGGCGCCACGGAGGTCTTGTCGGCGGATATGGCGGCCTCGCAGCTTCTGAAAACCATCGAGCAGCTTCTGCATGAGGGCGATGCCGCAGACCCAGCCAGGGGAACCGCGGCCTTCACCCGCGCCCATCTGGCGACGGCGGCGGCCTCGCTTGCCGACATGCTGCAATCCGCCTCGGCGGGGGGGCCGATCGCGCTTCGTGCCGTCGAGGCTTCGGTCGAGGCGATCGACCAGGCGGCCGGCGCCAGCGACATCGGCGACTGGCTGCAGGTCGTCTGGAGCTATGACGACCTGACCTATCAGCACTGCATGCTCGTTGCCGGCCTCGCAGCGAGCTTCGCCCATGACCTCGGCTTTTCGGCCGAGGACCGCAAGCTTGTGACGCGGGCCGCTGTCCTCCACGATATCGGCAAGGCCCGGATTCCGCTCGAACTTCTGCACAAGCCCGGAGCGCTCGATCATGCCGAGCAGGTGGTGATGCGTACGCATCCCGCCATCGGCCACGCGATGCTTCTGGCTCAGGGCGGCTTCCAGCCCGAAATCCTTGCGGCCGTGCGCTCCCATCACGAATATCTCGACGGCTCGGGCTATCCGGACGGGCTCGGCGGCAGCCAGATTTCCGACGTGGTGCGGATCATCACGATCTGCGACATCTACGCCGCGCTGATCGAGCGCCGCAGCTACAAGCCGCCAATGATGCCCGAGCAGGCCTATGACATCCTCCAGTTGATGGGCGGCAAGCTCGACGCGGCGCTGGTCCGGGCTTTCCAGCAGGTCGTCCAGAAGACCGCGCAGGCGGCGTGATGCCCGCGTCGCCTGCGCGGCGGCTGGACGATCTCACCCCCGTAACCGGTACTTCGCGAAGCCCTCGCCGCCATCGCCCAGGGCTTCCGCCTTGAGCCCCTCGGGCAGCTTCCCGGCCGCGGCCGGCGAAGTCACGAACGTCGCCTCCACGCCCGGGGGCAGCGGCGCCAGCGACCAGTTGCCATCGGCCTTCGGCTCGATCGTGCCCTTCGACAGGATGAAGCGGACGATCACGTCGCGGTTGAGGTCGGGCGCCTCCAGCACGACCGTCGTCTTCGTGCCCGGAAAATTGCCGCCGCCCGAGGCGCGGTAATTGTTGGTGACGACGAGGAATTGCGCCGCCTTGTCGATCGGCTTGCCCTGAAAGGCGAGGTCGACGATGCGGCGCGCCTCGGGCGCGACGAGTTTGCCGTCGCCGTCGTAGCGCGAGGCCTGGGTGACATCGATCTTGTAGGTCACGCCGTCGATCACGTCGAAATTGAACGCCGGGAAGCCCGGATTGATCAGCGGCTGCTCGGCCGTCCTGGCGGGGTCGATCCGGTTGAAGATGCCGGCCGAGCGCTCCAGCCATTCGGCGACCTGCGCGCCGGTCACCTTCACGATCTGCACCGTGTTCGGGTAGAGATAGATATCGGCGACGTTCTTGATCGCGATCGGCCCGGCCGGGATGTCGGTGAAGAAGGCAGGCCCCGCCCGCCCGCCGGATTTGAACGGCGCGGCCGCCGAGAGGATCGGCAGGTCCTTCCACTGCGTCTGCGCCATCAGCCCCCTGGCATAGGCGATCTGCGCCTCGGCGACGATCTGGACGGACGGATCGTCGGCGACCAGCGCGAAGAACGAGTTGATCGGCGATGCGGTCTTGCCGACGGGCTCGCGCATATAGACCAGCGTCGCCTCATGGTCGGCCTTGACGGCGGCGAGTACGGCGGGCTCGGCTGACGCTTTCGGGACGATCTTGCGATCGGGCGTGCGCTCGTAGATCGGCTTCGGCTCGACCTTGAACGCGGCGATCTGCCAGCGTTCGCCGCGCTTCTCCAGCTCGAGATCGATCAGCCCGAGATGCGAGCCCCAGAAGCCGGGCTGGCATGCCGGCTTGCCATGCAGCGTGCCCTTGACGTTGTCGACGCCGGCAATGCCGTCGAACGCCTTTCCGCCGGGGAAGACGAGGTGTTGGTGGCCGGTCAGGATCACGTCGATGCCGTCGAGCGCGGCCAGATGCAGCGCCGCATTCTCTTCCATGCCCCGGCGCTCGCCGCCCGCGATGCCGGAATGGCACAGCGCGATGACGAGGTCGGGCCCGGCCTTCAGCAGCTCCGGCAGATGCTTGTGGGCGGCATTGACGATATCGGAGGCGACGATCTTGCCCTCAAGATTGGCCTTGTCCCATTGCATGATCTGCGGCGGTACGAAGCCGATCACGCCGATCTTCAGGACCTGCTGCTGGCCGGCCTCATCCTCGAAGCTCTGCTCGAACAGCCGCCAGGGATCGACCAGCGCCGCTCCGCCGACCCGCTCGACATTCGCGCAGACCATCGGAAACTCGGCCTTGGCCAAGCCGTTGTCGAGGAAATCGAGCCCGTAGTTGAACTCATGATTGCCGAGCGTTCCGCACAGATAGGGCAGCGTGTTCATCGCCGCGAGCATGGGGTGGATCTCGCCGGGCTTGAGGCCCTTCTTGTAGGCGATGTAGTCCCCGAGCGACGAGCCCTGCAGGAAGTCGCCATTGTCGAACAGCAGGCTGTTCTTCGCCTCCGCCTGCGCCGCCTTGATCAGGCTCGCGGTCTTGGCGAGCCCGACCGTGTCGTCGGGGCCGTCGCGGAAATAGTCGTAAGGCACGACATTGACGTGCAGGTCGGTCGTCTCCAGCACGCGCAGCTTCAACCGGGCCGGCGTCTGGGCGGCGAGAACGGAGGGCAGGGTGGCCGCGGTTGCGATCACGGCGGCGGCCTTCAGCGTGTCACGGCGGTTGAAACGGGTTTCGCGTGCCATGGCCTGCTCCTGATGCTGATGCCGCGATACGGAAGCTAGCATTGCGGCGCCGCCATGACATGCGGAAGATGTCATGCACGCCGAAGATCATGACAGGATGCGCCCGGTATGCGCCTCGGGGTGCCGCGGCCGCTCTTAGGCCGCAGGCA
Organism: Allobosea vaviloviae; assembly: GCF_001298265.1. Classification (GTDB taxonomy): domain Bacteria; phylum Pseudomonadota; class Alphaproteobacteria; order Rhizobiales; family Beijerinckiaceae; genus Allobosea; species Allobosea vaviloviae_B. The sequence goes on from NZ_LGSZ01000070.1 coordinate 14,274, forward strand.
CCACCGCTAGCCTCAGCCCCAACGCCTTCGTCGCTTTCGAGAGCGTGTCGAGCGTCGGGTTGCCGCCGGGTTTGAAGGCCTTGTAGATCGCCTCACGGCTTAAGCCCGTCTCGGCGGCGAAGGCCGTGACGCCACGAGCCCGGGCGATGTCGCCCAGCGCAGCGGCGATGAAGGAGGGGTCGCCCTGCTCGAGCGCGGCCTCGATATAGGCCGCCTGATCTTCCGGCGTCTTCAGGTAGTTCTGGACGTCGAAGTCCCGGGTTTCGATCGGCATCCTAGAGGTCCTTCGCCATCTGCCGGGCCTGGCAATGTCAGCCGCCTGGCGTGATTATGGGTAGACTACACGATCTTTAGCGATGGGACGTGACTGGCGCCCGCAGCCCCTATCGCTCCCGCAGCGAGCGGGGCATGGTCACGGGCCGCGCCTCGCGTGCCTGGGCGGCGAGCCTTACCGGCGCATTGACCGCGCCAAAACCTGCATACCCGCCGCGCCGCTCGACGATCTCGAAGAAGAAGCGCTGCGCGAAGACATGGGTGTAGACCTGCAGGAACTCGGCTTCGCCGTCGCGGTCGTATAGGATGTGATGCTCGCGAAGCGCGTCGATGAAGGCGGGTTCCAGCCCGTGCCGCGCCTCCAGATCCTCGTAGTAGTTCTCGGGGATGTCGAGGAAGGACAGACCCGCAGCCCGCATCGCCGCTACCGCCGCGAAGATGTCGGGAGCGTCGAAGGCGATGTGCTGCACGCCAGATCCGAAATGCTCCGAGACGAAGCGCGAGGACAGGGTGCGCGTCGCCTGCGAGCCGTTGAGCACGAAGCGCAAGCCTCCGTCGGAGGCAACCAGTGGCCGGCTCTCGACCAGCCCGCCGGGATCGGCGATGGCGAGCTGCGGGATCCGCTCGAGCTGGAAGAGCGAGCTGTAGAACAGCAGCCAGGACAGCATCTCCTCATAGTCCATCGACTGGGAAATGTGGTCGACGCTCTGCAGCAGCGCTGCGGGCGGGGCCGCTGCCGCCGGTACGGGCGCGAAATCCTTCTCCCAGATATGGCCGAGATCGCCCTCGGGCTGGGTGAAATAGATCAGCGAGCCGCCGACGCCGCGAATGGCCGGGATATGCAGCTCGCCAGGCCCGACAGGCTGCTCGAAGCTCGGAATCCTCAGCCCGCCGGCCCGTGCCATCGCCTGTCCGACATCGTCGACCCGCAGCGCGATCGCGCAGACGCCGGGACCGTGCATGATCGCATGGGACTGGGCGAAGCCGTCCGTCTCGGTGTTGAGCAACAGGTTGATGTCGCCCTGGCTCCAGCGCGCCACGGATTTGCTGACATGCAGGCCGGTCCGGCGAAAACCCAGTGCCGAGAACAGGCCCGACAGCTCGGCGGCGGTGTCCTCGTCGAGCGCGAACTCGATGAACTCGACGCCCAGCACCTGCGCGCGCGGTGGCAGATGCGGCGCCGTCTGGTCGGCCAGCGCGATCAGCGAGCGCATGCCGTCGGTCGCCAGCCTCCGCGCCGAGCCGGCCCGGAACTGGTCGTTGAAGATCTCATGCGAGAGCGGTCCCTTGTAGCCGGTCTGGGCGACCGCTCGCACGAAATCGGTCACCGCCAGATCGCCCTGGCCGGGAAAACAGCGGAAATGCCGGCTCCAGCTCAGCACGTCCATGTCGAGCTTGGGCGCGTCCGCCAGCTGGACGAGGAAAATGCGGTCTCCGGGGATCGAGGCGATCGGCCCCAGTGGCGACTGGCGCGCCAGCGTGTGGAAGGAATCGAGGATGACGCCGATGCGCTCATGGTCGGCCCGGCGAACGATCTCCCAGGCGTCGCGGTAGTCGTTGACGTGGCGGCCCCAGGCCAGCGCCTCATAGCCGACGCGCACCCCGAAGCGCGCGGCGAGATCGCCGAGTTCGTGGAAGTCGGCCGCCGCCCGGTCGATGCCGCCCAGTGCCTGCGGCGAAACGTTCGAGCAGATCAGCATCAGATCAGTGCCGAGCTCGTTCATGATCGCGAATTTGCGCTCCGCCCGGGCAAAGCCGCGGGCGCGCAGCGGCTCCGGCATGCCCTCGAAATCGCGGAAGGGCTGGAAGGCTGAGATGGTCATGCCGAGATCGGCGACCATGCGGCCGACCTCGCGCGGCCCGCCGTCGAAGGTCAGGAAATCATTCTCGAAGACCTCGACCGCGTCGAACCCGGCCGCCGCGATCGCCTGGAGCTTTTCCGTGAGGTCGCCGCTCAGCGAAACGGTGGCGATCGAGGTCGGGTTTGGCGCGGGATTCGTCATGGCCTTGTCAGTCATGGCTGTCAGCCCTCCATCCGGTCGATCGTCACGGGCTGGCCCCGCCGCGCCGCCTCGGCAACCGCCTCGATCACCGCGAGCGTGCGGGCCGCATCCGCCGCATCGGTGATCGGCGTCTCCGCACCTCGGATCACCGCGCAGAAGTGCCGGATCTGCTCGGCCAGCGGTTCGAGCGGCGCCAGCGCCAGGCTCTCGCGCAGAAGCGGTTCCCACCAGCCCTGTCGGCCCTCGTAGCGCCAGTGTTCCAGGGCGGGCAGCGACAGCGAGCCTTCGCTCCCCGCGATCAGGTAGCAGAGCCCGTCGCGCTGCGGATAGGCCTTGTTCTCGCCCGAGGACAGCTCCCAGCTCCAGGGTGTAGGCGTCACGTCGGAGACGGTGGCCGTGCCCAGCGCGCCGTTTGCGAAGCGGAAGAGGAGGGCAGCGGTATCCTCCACCGCGAAGCCGCGCGTCGCGTTCGAGGTCATCGCCTGCACGCTCTCGATCTCGCCGCAGATGAAGCGGAGGTTGTCGATGTCGTGAATCAGGTTGATCAGCACCGGCCCGCCGCCGGCCTCGCGCCGCCAGGCGACATCGAAATAGTCATCCGGCTTGCGGATCAGGAACAGCGAGGTCACCGCGACCAGCCGGCCGATCCCGCCCTCGCGCACGAGCTTGCGCGCCGCCTTGACGATCGGGTTGTGTCGGCGGTGGTGGCCGCCGAGAACCGGCACGCCGGTGCGCGCCTGCGCCACGACCAGACGCTGCGCCGCCGCAACGCTCTCCGCCAACGGCTTCTCGATCAGCACCGGCACGCCGGCCTCCAGGCACGCGATCGCGCCCGGCACATGCAGCGCGTTGGGCGTCGCGATGATCGCGCCGTCCGGCTTCAGCGCCGCCAGCAAGTCCGTGATCGAGGCGAACCAGGGCGTGCCGCGCTCGGCCGCCAGCGCCTTGGCCGCCTCGGTCGGATCGCAGATGGCGGCGCAGTCGCAATCGCGGGAGGCGTCCAGCCGCTCCAGATGCGTCCGCCCGATCAGCCCGGCGCCGACGAGGGCGATCTTGAGGGGCGTGGTCACAGGGCAGATCTCCGGCTCGAGCCGCGACATGACTCCCTCCCCCCGCTTGCGGTGGGGAGGGCAGGGGTGGGGGGCAGTGCCGCTCGGCGAGACGGCGAAGAACAGAGCTCCGGCTTTGCGGCCTCCCACCCCGCCCCTCCCCACCGCAAGCCGTCTCTTATACACCTCTGCCGCGCCCGCCGGTGCCG
>NZ_LGSZ01000047.1 GCF_001298265.1 Allobosea vaviloviae
CCCCAGCCTCGTGCTCCTTCAGCACCGCAATGATCTGCTCTTCCGTGAATCTTGCTCGCTTCATCAGTCCGTCCTCATCAGGGCCGGACTCTAACTCCGCGTGGAGGAAAAACTCAGTGGCAGGTCAGAGCTCCTAAGTCAGGACTCGGGTCGCCTCAACCACCACTACCGGACTCCGGTCGATACCTCGGCAAGAACCAGCACGCAGGCACCCATCATTCGAACGAAAGACAAAGGCTTCTTTGTTCACCCCAGCGGGGTTGCCGCTCGAGCGTTTTGTGAACGCCTCTACACGGTCATGCGCGCGGCAGGAGATGTCGATATTGAGAACAAGATGGGCAGCGCGCTCGAAAGATTGACCATATCGCTTCTCGAACAGTTCGGCATCCGCCCCAGCATCATAAATGGTCGCTATACGGGATACCCGAAAGATCAGGGACCAGAGGTCGATTTGGCTATCGAGACGGTTGACCGAATCTTGCTTATTGAATGCACTAAAAAGCCCCTTACAAACGACGCACGGCGCGGCGCGACGCTTTCGGCACTCCGCGATATTGAAGGTAGCTTCCTAAAGCTCGTGCAGCAGCTAGCTGGTCACGAAGCCGAATTGCGAACCAAAGGAGAGATCAGGTTCGTCGGAGGGGAAGTTCTGGAACTGAAGGGACGCGCCATCGAAAAGATTGGCATTAGCCTCTTCGATCACGGTTCGCTACAGAATCGCGATTTTACGATCGCGTTCATAGAGGCCATGGCCGGCGCGCAGATTTCCATTGATGTGCCCGAGGGACAAGACGTTGCGAAAGCCTTTAACAAGCGTCTTTATAAACTAGACAAAAATCTGAAATTAATTACAGAATCACCCGGCGCAGCAGATCGAGAACTGTTCAATTTTGCGATGTCGACTTGGTGGCTGAGCATTGATCAGCTTCATTATTTGCTCAAGAAGGGCAACGGAGACCTTTGGGGTAGTCTAAATGACGTCCGGCATTTGACGACACGAAGCGGCGATCTTGTCTATGAATTGAAGCGTAGCCTAACCCTCAATGAAGTTGGTAACGCCATGCTCAACATGGCTCGGCAAACCGGCGGTCGCGCGATGATCTGAGGGGGCACCAAAGTTCCATACACAAGAACGTTCTGGAACTCGCCGCGAAATTTTAGCGACCCGTATCCTAGACCCACTGTCTTCGTGGCTGCCACATGTATGGCGCTCCATAGCGGAATCGAACCGCTCTTTCCGGCGTGAGAGGCCAGCGTCCTAACCGATAGACGAATGGAGCATAGACCGTTTCGCGCCAGGCGCTCCAAACGGCAGGATACCCGGCCAACGCCTTGCGAGCGCTGGTCGAGGGCTGCTGTTTAATCGGGCTTCGACCGGCCCGCAACTGTTTTTGCAGCGAGTCCATAAAATTCAAAAGGGCGCGCACAGGGCGCGCCCTTTCCGGCACTATCGGCGCCCCCGGATCGAGGCGCTGGGCGTTCCGCCTCAGGCGGCCTTGTCGGCAAGCGCGGGATAGTCGGTGTAGCCCTTCTCGTCGCCGCCATAGAACAGCGACGGCTCGGGCGCGTTCAGGGCTGCGTCAACCCTCAGGCGCTCGACCAGGTCGGGATTGGCGATGAACAGCTTGCCGAACGCCACCGCATCGGCGCGGCCGCTTGCGACGGCGTCGATCGCCATCGCCCGGTCATAGCCGTTATTGGCGATATAGGCGCCCTTGAAGGCCTTGCGCAGCGCATCGTAGTCGAAGGGCAGGATATCGCGCGGCCCGCCGGTCGCGCCCTCGACGACATGGATGAAGGCGATGCCGGCCTCGTCCAGTTTGGCGACGAGATGGTTGAACAGCGGCTGCGGGTTGCTGTCGCTGGCGTCGTTGGCCGGCGTCACCGGGGAGATGCGGATGCCGACGCGGCCCTTGCCGAACACCTTCGTCACCGCATCGACCACCTCCAGCGTCAGCCGCACGCGGTTCTCGATCGAGCCGCCATAGGCGTCCTCGCGCGTGTTGGTGCCGTCGCGCAGGAACTGGTCCAGCAGATAGCCATTGGCAGCGTGGATCTCGATGCCGTCGAAGCCGGCAGCCTTGGCGTTCTCGGCCGCCTTCACATAGTCGGCGACGATGCCGGGCAGTTCGTCGAGCCGCAGCGCGCGCGGCGGCGAGACGTCGGCGAAGCCGCTCTCGATATAGGTCTTGCCCTTGGCCGGGATCGCAGACGGCGCGACCGGAGCCTGCCCGCCCGGCTGCAGCGAGACATGGCTGATGCGGCCGACATGCCAGAGCTGCGCAACGATCTTGCCGCCGGCCTGATGCACCGCGTCGGTGACCTCCTTCCAGCCCTCGACCTGCTCGGCGGTATACATGCCGGGCGTCCAGACATAGCCCTGGCCCTGCTGCGAGATCTGCGTGGCCTCGGTGATGATCAGCCCGGCGCCGGCACGCTGGCGATAATACTCGACATTGAGCGCGTTGGGCGCATCATTGCCGTGGGTGGCGCGGTTGCGCGTCAGCGGCGCCATGAAGACGCGATTGCTGACGGCGATGTCGCCGATCTGGAACGGCGTGAAAAGCGCCGGAACGGATTCGCTGGAAGAGCTCATCGGGATTGTCCTTCGGACGGTAAGACCGGACGGTGGTCGAAAGGCGGCCTCATGCAGCCGTCGATGCCAAGATAGGTACTGCACTGCAACATGACAGGGGCGGCGTTGATCGCCTGCCGCAAGAAGTTCACTGTTCCCTCCGGAGGAGCACCGACAGATGACGCATGTCGAGGAGGCCGAGCCGGAGAGACGAAAATTCTCCCTGCGGATGCCATCGCGTGCCGTCCGGCAGGCCGCCATGATGCTGCGCCTCGGCTGGAACGGCGCCGTCGGCATCGTCTACCCGCCCTCCTGCATCGCCTGCCAGGCCGCGACCGGGGAGGCGCAGGCGCTCTGCCCGGCCTGCTGGAGCGGCATCGGCTTCATCGAGCGGCCCTATTGCGAAAGGCTCGGCACGCCCTTCGCCGTCGATCTCGGCGAGGGGCTGGTCTCGCCCGCGGCGATCGCCGATCCGCCGGTCTTCGCGAGGGCGCGGGCCGTCTGCCGCTTCGACGGCACGGCGCGCGAACTGGTCCACCGCCTGAAATACGGCGACCGCACCGATCTCGCCTCGACGCTCGGCCGCATGATGGCGCAGGCAGGGCGGGACCTCACCTGCGACGCCGGCCTGATCGTCCCCGTGCCGCTGCATCGCACGCGGCTCTGGAGCCGGCGCTTCAACCAGGCGGCCGTGCTGGCGCAGGTCGTGGCGCGGCAAGCGCGCGTCCCGCTCGCACCGATGGCGCTGTCACGGGTCAAGCGCACGCACCAGCAGGTCGGGCTGACGCGAGCCCAGCGCGCCGATAATCTGCAGGGCGCCTTCAAGGTTCACCCTGAAGCGAGGGCGCAGGTTGAGGGCCGTCGCATCCTGCTGGTCGACGACGTCCTGACCACCGGCTCGACGGCCAATGCCGCCGCGCGCGCCCTGCTGCGGGCGGGCGCCAGCGCGGTCGACATTCTCACCTTTGCGCGCGTCGTGACCGACGGGTCGTGACGAACGGATGACGAGACACTACATTGGTGGCAGCGCAACATCTCTGGATGCCCCGATGCCCGCCGTCACGATCTACACCACCTCCTGGTGCCCCTATTGCAAGGCTGCGAAGTCGCTGCTGACGAAAAAGGGCGTCGCCTTCGACGAGATCGACGTCGACGGCAAGCCCGAACTCCGGCAGGCGATGACGGCACGCGCCGGAGGGCGAACCTCGGTGCCGCAGATCTTCATCGGCGAGAAGCATGTCGGCGGCTCCGACGACATCCACGCGCTCGACGCCCGTGGCGAGCTCGACAAGCTGCTCGCCGCTTGAACGCTTCCCGATATGCGCATCCCGACGGCCGCTGCGTCTGGAACGGCGCCGCGCCGGCTGGCATGACATGATCCGCTACGCCCTCATCTGCGACAATGGTCACGACTTCGAAAGCTGGTTCTCGACATCGGCCAGCTTCGAGGACCAGGCGAAACGCGGCTTCGTCTCCTGCCCGGTCTGCAACAGCATCAAGGTCGAGCGCGCGATCATGGCGCCCAATGTCGCGCGCACCGATCGCGGTCGCAAACAGGCTCGCGGCGACATGCAGATCGAGGCGCAGCCCGTCTCGGCCGAGCCGGCCCAGGCTGTTGCAGGGGCTGCCCCCGTCGCTCTGATCGGCGAGAAGGAAATCGCCTTCCGCGAAATGGTGACCGCGCTTCACGCCCATGTCACGGCCCATGCCGAGCATGTAGGCCCGCGCTTCGCCGACGAGGCGCTGAAGATCCATCACGGCGAAAGCGACAGCCGCCCGATCTACGGCGAGGCCTCGCTCGAGGATGCCCGGATGCTGCACGAGGAGGGCGTCGAGTTCCTGCCGCTGCCGCGCCTGCCCGGCACGGGGAACTAGGAGCGATCATGATCCAGCTGCGCGGCGACGCCCTGACGATCACGATCGCCGAGTTGGGCGCCGAACTGCAATCCGTCACCGATGCGCAAGGCCAGGACTGGCTCTGGAACGGCAACCCGGCGATCTGGGCCGGGCGCTCGCCGCTGCTCTTCCCGGTGATCGGCAAGCACCCCGATGGAAAGGTGCTGATCGACGGCAAGCGCTATCCGATCAAGAGCCACGGCGTCGCCCGCACCAGCCCGTTCCAGCTCGTGACGCAGGACGACGCCGCCTGCACGCTGCGGCTCACGGACAACGACGAGACAAGGCAGGCCTATCCCTTCGCCTTCGCGCTCGACATGACCTACCGGCTGGACGGGCCGGCTCTGACCCTGACCGCTCGCATCGCCAACACCGGCACTGTGCCGATGCCCTTCTGCTTCGGCTATCACCCGGCCGTCCTCTGGCCGCTGCCGGGCGCCGATGGCTTGCCGCATCGCATCCACCTCGGCAATGGCGCGAGCCCCCGGCATCTGCGTCTCAGCGCCGATGGCCAGCGCGCGCCCCAAAGCCACGCGTCAGTCTTCGAAGATGGCGTGCTGACGCTCGACCATGCGCTCTTCGTCGATGATGCGCTGATCATCGCCGAAGGCGCCGGCCACCACCTCTGGTACGGCGCGGACGGATGGCCGGGCGTGGCGGTCGATTTCCCCGGCATGCCCCATCTCGGCATCTGGACCAAGCCGAACGGCCCCTACATCTGCATCGAGCCCTGGCACGGCCTGCCCTCGCCATCGGACCCCGACGAGCCGCTCGACAAGCGCGCAGGCGTGATCCTGCTCGCACCGGGAGCCGCCACTGAACTGCCGATGACGCTGACATTCGGCGTACCCAAGCCCAGTTGAGGCCGCCGAGCGCTCATCCGAAGGTCTCAAGCGACTTGGCCGCCCCTCTGGCGTTATTCTCGCCGCAGTGCAACATTGAGATTGCTCTGAAAAGAGGGTGGAACGGCATGAACGCGAGCGACACTGTTGGCAGCACTCCCGCGCCACGCGAACAGGCCACGCCGCGCGACAAACCGGCCTCGCGCGACAAACCCTGGATCTTCCGCACCTATGCCGGCCATTCCGACGCGGCGGAATCCAACAAGCTCTACCGCAACAACCTCGCCAAGGGGCAGACCGGCCTCTCTGTCGCCTTCGACCTGCCCACCCAGACCGGCTACGACCCCGACCATGTCCTGGCGCGCGGCGAAGTCGGCAAGGTCGGCGTGCCCATCAGCCATCTCGGCGACATGCGGGCGCTCTTCGCCGACATCCCGCTCGCCCAGATGAACACCTCGATGACGATCAACGCGACGGCGGCCTGGCTGCTCTCGCTCTACATCGCGGTGGCCGACGAGCAGGGCGCCGACCGCAAGGCGCTCCAGGGCACGACGCAGAACGATCTCGTCAAGGAATACCTGTCCCGCGGCACCTATGTCTTCCCGCCGCGCCCCTCGATGGCGCTGACCACCGACATCGTCGTGTTCACGGCGCGCGAACTGCCGAAATGGAACCCCACCAACGTCTGTTCCTACCATCTTCAGGAGGCCGGCGCCTCGCCGGTGCAGGAGCTGTCCTTCGCGCTCGCAACCGCCATCGCGCTGCTGGATTCGATCCGCGCCCGGCCCGAAGTCTCGGCGCAGCAGTTCCCCGAGGTGGTCGGCCGCATCTCCTTCTTCGTCAATGCCGGGATGCGCTTCGTCACCGAGCTCTGCAAGATGCGGGCATTCGTCGAACTCTGGGACGAGATCACATTAGGTAGGTATGGCGTTACCGACGAACAAATGCGCCGCTTCCGCTATGGCGTGCAGGTGAATTCACTGGGCCTCACCGAGCCGCAGCCCGAAAACAACGTCTACCGCATCCTGATCGAGATGCTGGCGGTGACCCTCTCGAAGAAGGCCCGCGCGCGGGCCGTGCAGCTTCCCGCTTGGAACGAGGCGCTCGGCCTGCCGCGCCCCTTCGACCAGCAATGGTCGCTGCGCATGCAGCAGGTGCTGGCCTATGAGACCGATCTGCTCGAATTCGGCGATATCTTCGACGGCTCGACCGTGATCGACGCCAAGGTCGCCGACCTCAAGGCGGCCGCGCTGGAGGAACTGGCCAAGATCGACGACATGGGCGGCGCGCTGGCCGCCATCGAGACCGGCTACATGAAGCAGGCCCTGGTCGAGAACGGCGCGCGCCGGATCGAGGCGATCGAGCGCGGCGAGCAGATCGTCATCGGCGTCAACAAGTTCACCAGCAGCGAGCCCTCCCCGCTCTCCGCTGGCGAAGGCAACGTCGTCACCGTGCCGGATTCCGTCGAGCTTGAAGCGGTCAGTCGGCTCAAAGCCTGGCGCTCGGCGCGCGACACCAAGGCCTGCGAGGGCGCGCTCGCCGAACTCGCCTTGGCTGCCAGGGAAGCCCGCAACGTCATGCCGGCTTCGATCGCCTGCGCCAAGGCCGGCGTCACCACCGGCGAATGGGCGCAAACCCTGCGCGAGATCTTCGGCGAATACCGCGCCCCGACCGGCGTCGACACCAGCAAGCTCGGCGACAATGCCGACCTCGCCACGGTCAAGGCAGCCGTCGCCCGCGCCACCGAAAAGCTCGGCCGCACGCCGCGCTTCCTCGTCGGCAAGCCTGGCCTCGACGGCCATTCAAACGGCGCCGAACAGATCGCGGTGCGCGCCCGCGATGCCGGCATGGCGGTCAGCTATGGCGGCATCCGCCAGACACCCGAGGAGATCGTGGCCCAGGCGCAGGAGACGAAAGCCGACATCATCGGCCTGTCGATCCTGTCCGGCTCGCATCTGCCGCTGGTGCGCGACGTCACCGCGCGCCTGCGTGTCGCCGGGATGGATGTGCCGGTCGTCGTCGGCGGCATCATCCCGCCCGACGACGAGAACGCGCTGCGCAACATGGGCGTCGCCGCCGTCTACACCCCGAAGAACTTCGAGCTGGACGGCATCATCGCCGACGTCGCCGGGCTGGCTGCGAAGGGGCGGCCCTGACCGTGCCGGATTGCTCAATCACCTCCGCCGTCGCCGTCGCCGTCCTGCGAGAACCAGCCGCCGCCGCCATCGTCGCTTGTCGAAGTCTCGCCCGTCCGCGCAGCGCGCCTCACCATGGCGATGACGAAGATCAGCGGAATCGCCATGATGGCGAGGAATGCAGCGACATCCTGCATTGATCGGTCCTGTTTCGCCGGTCATTCCGGCCCCTCCACGCCTCGCAGCCTGCCACGACGCCATCTCGCTGGCGAGAGCCGGCTCGCGCAACGTCATGGTGACAGAGCCGCGCGGCCGGACTATCTCATCGCCTTCCTCCGGACCATCGATGTGATCCTTCCCGAGCTTCGTGATCATCAGGCGCTCCGCCGCGCCTTCCGCTGGCAGATTCCACCGCGCTACAACATCGCCGGTGACGTCTGCGACCGCTGGGCCGCGCTCGACCCGGACCGCACCGCGATCGTCGAGGTTTCCCGCGACTGGCAGGTCTCCCCGGTCAGCTTCGGGCATCTGCGCGAAGCCTCGAACCGCCTCGCGAATGCGTTGCGTGCTCGCGGCGTCGCGCGCGGCGATCGCATCGCCATCCTGCTGCCGCAGGGGCGCTGCGTGCTCACCGCCCATCTCGCGGCCTACAAGCTCGGCGCCATCGCGGTGCCGCTGGCGGCCCTGTTCGGGGTCGATGCGCTGGCCTATCGGCTGGGCGATTGCGGCGCAGGCGTGCTGATCACCGACGCCGCCGGCCTCGCCAAGACCCGCGAGATCGCCGAGCCCTTGCCGAAGCTCAGGATTCTGATCTCGACCGATGGCGCCGACCGCGATGGGCTCGGCTGGGACGCGCTGCTCGCCGAGGCGAGCCCCGATTTCACCGCCGTCGATACCAGCCCCGACGATCCCGCGCTGATGATCTACACCTCCGGCACGACCGGAAATCCCAAGGGCGCGCTGCACGGCCACCGCGTCCTGCCCGGCCATCTGCCGGGTGTGCAGATGCCGCATGAATTCATGCCGCAGCCGGGCGATCTCGCCTGGACGCCGGCCGACTGGGCCTGGGCCGGCGGCTTGCTCAACATGCTGCTGCCGGCGCTGCATTTCGGCGTCGCGGTGGTGGCACGGCCGGTGACGCGCTTCGAGCCGGAGGAGGCCTTTCGCCTGATCGCCGATCTGGGCATCCGCAACGCCTTCGTGCCGCCGACCGCCTTGCGCATGCTGCGCAGCGTCGAGCGCCCGCGCGAGCGCTTTTCCTTCGACCTGCGCACCGTCGCTGCCGCGGGCGAGGCGCTGGGTGCCGAGACGCTGGCCTGGGGCCGCGAGGCGCTGGGCCTCACCATCAACGAGGCCTATGGCCAGACCGAGTGCAATCTCGTGCTCGCCTCCTGCGCGCGGATCGGCGTCAGCCGGCCGGGCTTCATCGGCAAGGCGGTTCCCGGCCACGAGGTCGCGGTCGTCCGGCCGGACGGCTCCGTCTGCGCCGTCGGCGAGGAGGGCGAGATCGCCGTTCGCCGGCCCGATCCGGTGATGTTCCTCGGCTATTGGAACAACCCGCAAGCGACGGCCGACAAGTTCATCGGCGACTGGATGAAGACCGGCGACCAGGCGGTGCAGGACGAAGACGGCTATGTTCGCTTCGTCGGCCGCGACGATGACGTTATCACCTCCTCGGGCTATCGCATCGGGCCGGGCGAGATCGAGGATTGCCTGCTGCGGCACGAGGTGGTTTCGCTGGCTGCCGTCGTCGGCAAGCCGGACCGCTTACGCACCGAGATCGTCAAGGCCTTCGTCGTGCTGAAACCCGGCCACGCCGCCACACCCGCGCTCGCCGCCGAGCTTCAGGCCTTCGTGCGGCGGCGGCTTTCGGCGCATGAATATCCGCGCGAAATCGCGTTTCGCGAGGAGCTGCCGCTGACGACCACCGGCAAGATCATCCGGCGGCTCCTGCGCGCGGAAGCCTGAACAGAGACCGGCGCAGCGCTGCTCGAGCGCGGCCGGCGAGATCGCGAGGCTTTCGCGCGGTCCCATGCGAGAGATGCAGATCGCCGAGCGAGACCGCATCCGTCCCGCTGGCGGCCAGCCCGCCCGGCAGCAGGATCGTCCGAGACGGCGCCGCCCGCCGCATCATCGCGAGCAGGATGCGTTTCGGCGCGAGTGCCGCATGGGCCTGCTCCTGCGCGCCGAGATAAAGCCAGCCGCGCGGCCCCCGGCCGAGCACGATCGCGCCCGCGATCGGCTGCCCGTCGAGCATCAGCAGCGCGACGCGGCATTGCCGCACCCGGCTCAAGCCGCGCGTCATAGCCCGCAGGAAGCCGACCTCGCGCGTATCCTGAAGCGTCGCCGCCCCTGCCTGCGCACGAGGGCCGGACGCCTCCATCGCCAGGATGATCTCGACGGCATCGCGCAATCCCGACTGCGTCCGGCTCTCGACCAGTGTCAGTTCGCCTTTCAGCGCCAGCGCCTCGCGCAAGGTCTCGACCGAATCCGCCGGCGCGACAGCGCCCATGGCCGACAAGACCGGGCGCACGCTGACGGTGAGACCGTCCCGCTGCGTCTCCTGACGCAAACTGGACACCAGCAGACCGGCGAGATCGACATGGCGCAGCACCAGCCCGCGGCCTTCGATCAGCCGCTGGCGACTGGGATCGAGCACGGCTGCGATGACCGCCTGCGCCTGCTGCCGGTCGAGCAGCGGCGCGCCGTTGAAGATGCGCCGGTCCGAGAAGCCGATCAGCGCGTCCGGCACGAAGAGCCCCTGTCGCGGAAAGCAGGGGATCAACCCGACGAGCCGCCTCTGCCCGTCGCGCGCGCCGCCCTGCCAGGCCAGGATCGCGACAACGTCGCGGAAGGCGACGAGGTGCTGCACGGCTGCCAGCGCGAAGCCCGGCTCGAAGAATGGGTTCGGCTCCAGCGCGTGCGCAGCGAGCTGGCTCCAGGCGTCGGCGATGTCGGTGCAGCCCGCAAGCGTCCGGACCTCGATCGTGATCGCGCCCGTGGACTGCTGCGTCGGCGCGTAGCCGACATCGAGCGCTGCACCGCCGGCGCTGCCGGATGGAGCGCCCTTCAAAGCCATGATCTGGTTCATCCGACCCTGCCCACCGCTGCGCTGGACCGATCTGGCGCGAGGCTGTGCCAAATTGGCGAGCCGCGACACACCCGTCAGTCGATTGCAGGGGAAGCTTCAAAAACAGGGCCAGCGCTGCTGGTCTCAGGCGGTAGCGGTCTCCAGGCCAGTGCGACCCTGCGCCTGTCCCAGAAAGGCCGCCCAGAGCTTTTGCACGACGGCCTCGTCGATATCCTTGACGATCAGCACGAGGCGCGAGCGCCGGTCGGCATCCGGCCAGGCGTCGAGGACAACCGGCGGATGCAGGATCTGCTGCACGGCATGCAGCAGCAGCGGCCGGTCTGGATGGTCCGCGACCTGCACCAGCCCTTTCAGGCGCAACAGCTTGGGTCCATGGACCGAGCGCAGCAGCGTCCAGAACAGATCGACCGTCGCCTGCTGGATCGGCACCTCCGCCGTCAGGGCGAAGGCGCGGATGCTGGCATCATGGCGGTTGACGTCATGATGGGCGTGGTCGTGATGCCCGTGGTCGTGGTGGTGTCCATGGTCATGGCTATGATGGTGATCATTATGGCTGTGATGCGCGTGACCGCCGCCCGGTAGGGTCTCGCGCGCCAGCCATTGCCCGATCTCGCTCGGGCGCTGTGCCAGATCGTAGAGCCCCGCACCAAACAACGAGCTTGCCGCAGCTTCGGGACCGAGCAGCGCGACGCCCGGATTGAGGAGCGCCAGCCGCTGCCGCAGCGGGGCCAGCTCGGCGAAGCTCGAAACGAGATCGGATTTCGTCAACACGAGACGATCCGCCGCCACGACCTGCTTGCGTGCCTCCTCATGCGCATCGAGCGTCGCCATGGCGTTGACCGCATCGACCAGCGTCACCACGCCGTCGAGCCGGAAGCGCATCGCCAGATAGGGGTGGTTGATCAGCACGTTGAGGATCGGCGCCGGATCGGCGAGGCCGGTGGTCTCGATCACCACGCGGCTGAACGGGCTGATCCGGCCATTGTCGCGCCGGCGCAGCAGATCCTCGAGCGTGACGATGAGATCGTCGCGGATCGTGCAGCACAGGCAGCCTGATTCCAGCAGGATCATGCCGTCCTCCAGGCCCTGCATCAGGACATGGTCGAGACCGACCTCGCCGAATTCATTGACGATGACCACGGTCTGCGCGAGCGCCGGATCCTTCAGCAGCCGGTTCAGCAGCGTCGTCTTGCCGGCACCGAGGAAGCCGGTCAGCAGCGTCAGGGGGAGCGGCTCCGGCCGGCTCTGCGGGCTCGTCATGGTCGTCACGCTCTGCGTCGGGTCGGCGCCGGTGTGCGCCGTATATGTTCTAATGTTACATTAACCACCAGCGCCGCGACGACAAGGGCGCATCCCGCATATTGCAGCGGTCCCAGCCTCTCGCCGAGCACCACGGCCGCGATCAGCACCGCGCAGACCGGCTCGGCGCAGAAGGCGAGGCCAGCCGGCCCCGGCGCGACGCGCGCCAGTGCGAGGATCTGCAACACGAAACCGATCAGGTAGCCGCCGAAGGTCACCGCGACGGCGATCGGGGCCAGCGCGAAGGCCGTCACCGGCAGAAAGCCGCCCACCAGCAGCAGGATCGCGACGGTCACCGGCAGGATCACCACATGCGACCAGAACAGCTTCGAGACGGTGGCGACACGGGCGCAGCCGGCCGCCGCGAAGAACTGCACCGCCGCGCTGACGCTCGCCAGCGCCGCCAGCGCCAGACCGCGCGGATCCAGCCCCCGCCAGTCCGGCCCGACGACCAGCGCGATCCCGAGAAAGGCGATGACCGCCACCGCCAGCCGGTCGGCCCTGAAAGGCGCCGGCGTGAGCAGCGGCTCGGCCACGACGATCACCACCGGGAAGGTGTAAAAGATCACAGCCGCGACCGAGACCGGAACGAAGGAGACGGAGGACAGATAGGCCACCCCGACCAGCGCGGTGGCAACGCCGAACACCAGCACGGCTGGCCGCTCCGCCCGAGAGACGGCGAGCGAGGCGCGCAACGCCGCCGCCGCCAGCCCGATCAGCGCCAGCATGATCAGCACGCGGTAGAAGACGAGGACTGGCCCGCTCAGCCCGGCCTGGCCGGCAATCTGCGCGCTGACGATATTGGTGCCGAAGGCGCAGGCCGAGGCCAGCGCCAGGAGCATGCCCCGCCGCTGCGCGGCCTCGCCGGAAACGGGGGGCAACGGCCGATGCTCAGGCGTCGTCGTTCGGCTTGGTCTTGGTTTTGACCTGCGGCTTGGCGGGCGACGGCTTGGCCGCCGCCTGGGCGGGCTTGTTCGGTGCCGGCTTGACGGCCGCCGTCGCAGGTTCCGCCTTGGGCGAGGGCTTCACCAGCAGCGGCTTGGCCGGCGGACGGGCCGCAGGCTTGATGCCCGCCGCCGCGCTGGGGCGCAGGCTCGCGGCAGAAGCGGCTCCCGGCTGGACCGCACCCTGCAGACGCAAGGGTCCGCCTTGGCCCGCCGGCTGTGCCGTCTCGGGCTCGGTCGGCGCGAAGGCCGTGGTCGAGCTGGGAATCCCGCCATTTCGGGAGGCCGTGCGGCCGCGATCGGCGAAGAGCCCGCCGGTCTGGTTGCCCAACAATCCGGCGGCGACAGGCGCCGACGGCGCGATGACGGGAGCGCCCCCGCGTGCGACACGGCTGTCGTTGCCCCCCGTGACATTGGCTGCCAGCGGTGCCGAGGCAGAGCCCGGCGTGCGCCCGAAGGCGACAGGAATCGGTATCGTCTCGGCGCGGGGGCCGAGCGAGACGCGGCCGGAGGGCAAGCGTGTCAGCACGGAGGTGCTGGAATAGCTCGGAGCCGACGCAGTGGCGAAGCGGCCGCCATCGTCGGCATTGCCGCCGATATTCGACGCCTGGGCCGCGATCGCGCCCGAACTGTCGGCGTCGTCGGCCAGAGCCACGCCGCCGCCCTTGCGCTGGACATCGCCGCAGACGCTGAAAGCGCGCCCGCCCTGCGAGGGTAGCGACGCAACAGTGTAGCCGGCCCCGCCCCATTTGCTGAAGCCGTCATCGAGCAACTGCGCCGCCTTGATCGTGCGCTCCGTGCCAGACAATGCGCCGAGCACCACGGCGATCAGCGTCCGTCCACCACGCGTCGCGGTGGCGACGACGTTGAAGCCGGAGGCGCAGACGAAACCCGTCTTCATGCCGCCGATGCCGGCATAACGCCCGACGAGCCCGTTGGTGTTGTTGATGACCTGCTTGCCGAGCTGGACCGAAGCCGTGTTCCAGTAATCCGAGTAATCGGGAAACTCGCGCATCAGGGCCATGGCGAGGATGGCGAGATCACGCGCGCTGACCTGCTGGTCCGGGTGGTGCCACCCGTTGGGATTGACGAAATGCGTGTCGCTCATGCCGAGCCGGGCGGCCTCGGCGTTCATCATCGACACGAAGGTCGGCACGTCGCCGCCGACGCCCTCGGCCACGACATAGGCGATGTCGTTGGCCGACTTCACCATCATGATGCGCAGCGCGTTGTCGAGCGTGATCTCCTGCCCGGCCTTGATGTAGACCTTCACGCGCGGCTGGCTCGCCGCCAGTTTCGAGGCCGGGATCGCGGTCTCCAACCCGATCCGGCCTTCCCGCACCGCCTTCAGCGCGAGATAGGCGGTCATCATCTTCGTCGTCGAGGCCGGGTGCCAGGGCTGGCTGGCATTCTCGGCAGAGAGCACGGCGCCGCTGGCGGCATCGATCACGAGGCTGGTGCCGGCGGAGGCCGGGCCGATCAGGGCCAGCCCGAAGACGAAGGCGGCGGTGAGGCGGGATGCGATCATAGGGCGGTCTTGAACCTGTCTTGACGAGGGTTGAAGGCGCAGGAACTGCAGATGCGAGGGTTCAACGCGACGCGTGCGGCATTTTCGAGACGGCCGGAAAAACGTGGCCCGCCCATGGACGCATACCTACCCCTAGCGGAGCGATTTGCCTAGTCGCGGGCAAGGGTTCACAAGCCCGATGCCGCCTGCACAAACCGGATTCGCCGCGTGAGCCTCGCCCTCCTTTGGATTCCCGCGACGATCGCGGCCTCGCTGCTGCAGACGGCGCGCAACCTCACCCAGCGCTCGCTGACCCAGATCATCGGCGTCGTCGGCGCGACGCAGGTGCGCTTCCTGTTCGGACTGCCCTTCGCGCTGATCTTTCTCGTCATCGTCTGCCTGGTTGCCGGCCGCCTGCCGCCGGAGATCGGCGCCAGGACCTTCTCCTATACGCTGTGGGGCGCGCTCACCCAGATCGCGGCGACGGCGCTGATGCTGGCGGCGATGCGCGATCGCTCCTTCGCGGTTGCCACCGCCTATACCAAGACCGAGCCCGTCCAGGTCGCCATCTTCGGCGCGCTGCTGCTGGGCGACGCGCTGACGCTCGCGAAATTCGCGGCCATCGTGCTCGCCACCATCGGCGTCGTCATGGTGTCCTGGAAGCCCGGCGAGAAGCTCAGCCGCGCGGGCCTTGGCCCGGCTGTGCTCGGTGTCGGCGCGGGCGCCTTCTTCGCGTTTTCGGCCATCGGCTATCGCGGCGGCATCCAGGCCCTGCCGGAGGGTGGCTTCTTCCTCCGCGCGACCACCATCCTGGCACTGGGCCTGTTCCTGCAGACGCTGATCCTGACCCTCTACATGCTGATCGCCAACCGGCAGGCGCTGGTCCTGAGCCTGCGCAACTGGCGCAAATCGCTCTCGGCAGGCTTCCTCGGCGCAGCCGCCTCGCAATGCTGGTTCATCGGCTTTTCGCTGACGAGCGCGGCCAATGTCCGCACGCTGGCACTGATCGAGGTGCCGCTGGCGCAGATCGCCTCGCGCCGCATCTTTTCCGAGGATACCAGCTGGCGCGAGATGCTCGGCATGGCCCTCATCGTCGGCGGCGTCGGCCTGCTGCTGCTGACCGCGCTGTAAGCCTTGCGGTCCGCATCATGGTCCCCCGTTCCGTGCACGACCGGAATGCATGACTGCCTGCTTGCGAGGCGCGGCCGGCAAGCGCACTTAAGACGATAAAGCCGCATAATGTCGGTATCGGAGAAAACGCCATGAGCGCTGCAATCGTCGGTTGGGCCCATACGCCGTTCGGCAAGCAGGATGCGGAGACGATCGAGAGCCTGATCGTCCGGGTCACGACGGACGCGCTGGTCGATGCCGGGATCACCGCCGACCAGGTCGACGAGATCGTGCTCGGCCATTTCAACGCCGGCTTCTCCGCCCAGGACTTCACCGCCTCGCTCGTGCTTCAGGCCGATCCGGCCCTGCGCTTCAAGCCCGCGACCCGCGTCGAGAACGCCTGCGCCACCGGCTCGGCCGCCGTCCAGCAGGGCGTGCGCGCGATCAAGGCGGGTGCGGCCAAGATCGTGCTCGTGGTCGGCGTCGAGCAGATGACGAGGACGCCCGGCCCCGAGATCGGCAAGAACCTGCTCAAGGCCTCCTATCTTCCCGAGGAAGGCGCCACGCAGGGCGGCTTCGCCGGCGTTTTCGGCGGCATTGCGGCCGCCTATTTCCAGCGCCATGGCGACCAGTCCGACGCGCTGGCGATGATCGCGGCCAAGAACCACAAGAACGGCGTCGACAATCCTTACGCCCAGATGCGCAAGGATCTCGGCTACGCCTTCTGCCGCGAGGAGAGCGAAAAGAACCCTTATGTGGCAGGGCCGCTGAAGCGCACCGACTGCTCGCTGGTCTCCGACGGCGCCGCCGCGATCGTCCTCGCCGACGAGGAGACCGCGCTGACCATGCGCCGCGCCGTCGGCTTCCGCGGCATGGCCCATGTCCAGGATTTCCTGCCGGTCTCAAAGCGCGACATCCTGAAGTTCGAAGGCGGCGCGCTGGCCTGGCAGAAGGCCCTCAGCGCAGCTGGCGTGACGCTGGAGGATCTCTCCTTCGTCGAGACGCATGACTGCTTCACCATCGCCGAGCTGCTCGAATACGAGGCGATGGGCCTGACGAAGGAAGGCGACGGCGCGCGCGCCATACAGGAAGGCTGGACCCAGAAGGACGGCAAGCTGCCGGTCAACGTCTCCGGCGGCCTCAAGGCCAAGGGCCACCCGATCGGCGCCACCGGCGTCTCGATGCATGTGCTCAGCGCCATGCAACTCGTCGGCGAGGCGCCGGAGGGCATGCAGCTCGCGGACGCCCGCCTCGGAGGCATCTTCAACATGGGCGGTTCGGCGGTGGCCAACTACGTCTCGGTGCTCGAGCGGATCAAGTGATCCGCTCGCCATCCCGCCAGACAATCGACTGATCCGCCTGTGCTCATCTTCCTGGCGCTGCTGCCGGCCTATTTCCTGTCGATCTTCTACCGCTCGTTCCTCAGTGTCATCGCCGGTCCGGTGATGACGGATCTCGCGATCGGCCCACGCGAGTTCGGTTTGCTGGGCGCCGCCTGGTTCAGCACCTTCGCCGTGTCGCAGTTCCCGATCGGCTGGGCGCTCGACCGGCTCGGCCCGCGCCGCACCGTCACGGCCACGATGACGATCGGCAGTGCCGGCGCCTTCCTGTTCGCCAACGCGACGGGAGCCTTGACCGGCACGCTGGCGATGGCGCTGATCGGGGTCGGCTGCGCGCCGATCTTCATGGCGAGCCTGTTCCTCTTCGCCCGCACGGCCGCGCCTGCACGATTCGCCTTCCTGACCTCGGTCTTCATCGGGCTGGGCTCTCTCGGAAACCTGGTCGGGGCCGCGCCGCTCGCCATCGCCGCCGCGCGCTATGGCTGGCGCCCCTCCATGCTGGCGATGGCGGCCTGCTTCATGGTCGCGACGGCTCTGGCGGGGCTTCTGATCCGCGATCCGCCACGGGCAGAGAGCGCGTCGGGCAAGGCCGAGGGACTGGTCGCCGGCCTCGCCAGCATACTCAAGCTGCGCCCGCTCTGGCTGCTCGCGCCGATCACGCTCACCGGCTACGCAATCCTGGCGACCGCGCGCGGCCTCTGGGTCGCGCCGTTCATGGCCGATGTGCATGGCTTCGACGCGGTTGCCGCCGGCAATGCCGCGACCGCCATGGCGCTGACCATGGTGGCGGGTGCCTTCATCTATGGCGGGCTGGAGAAATGGCTCGGGCGGGTCAAGCCTTTGGTGCTGTGGGGAACGATCGGCACGGCCGCAACCTTCGCGCTGCTCGCAAGCTTCGGCGCCTCCTCGGCGGCCATGGCGACCCTGCTCTTCGCCGTGATAGGCGCGGCCGGCTTCACCTATGCCATCCTGATGGCGCATGCGCGACTGTTCTTCCCGGCGCATCTGCTTGGGCGCGGCATGACCGCCGTGAACTTCCTCTTCATTTCCGGGGCCGCGCTGGCGCAGTCGGGCTCCGGCTGGTTCATCGCGGGCCAGCGCGCCGCCGGCCTCGACGCGGCGGCGACCTTCGCCCATCTGCATTGGATCTTCGCAGGCCTGTTGTTGGTCTCGGCAGCGGTCTATGCTTTCACGCCGGAGCGGCCGAAGCCATAGCAGCGATCCGCCCGCTTGTCGGCCTCAGCCTCCCGTATTACCTTCGGCAGCGTCGGTAATACGGAGGGTACGATGGCGACCACAGTCACCAGCAAGGGCCAGGTCACGATCCCCAAGGCCGTCCGCGATCGTCTGAGCATCGAGCCCGGAAATGCCGTCGAATTCAGGATGGACGCGGACGGGCGCATCGTCCTGGAGAAGGTGGGTGCCCCAACCAACAATCCGTTCGACAAGTGGCGTGGAATTCTGGCTCCAAGCCCGAGCACCGACGAGATCATGACGATGCTGCGTGGCGACGACTAGGTGACCCTGGTCGACACCAACATCCTGCTGGATCTTTTCACGAACGATCCGCGCTGGGCAGGCTGGTCTGGCGCACAGCTTGACCGTTTGGCACTCATCGGCCCGCTCGTCGTCAATGATATCGTCTATGCGGAGCTCTCCGTGAACTTCCCTGCGCCCGACGATATCGATGCACTGCTTGTTCAAATGGGAATCGTGCTGACGCCAACACCACGCGCCGCACTGTTTCTCGCAGGCAAAGCGTATCGCCGCTACCGGTTGTCAGGGGGGACGCGTACGGGAGTTTTGTCCGATTTCTTCATTGGCGCTCACGCGGCAGTCACGCAGGTTCCGCTCCTCACGCGCGACACCAAACGCTATTGCGCCTATTTCCCGACCCTACAACTGATCGCGCCCTGAACGGGCGACCGGCGCTAGCCTTCGCCCGGCGCGCGCGCCACGATCGCCAGCGCGTGAACCCGATCCGCCAGTTCCTGCGCCAGCGCCGCGTTGACGAGTCGGTGACGGTCGAGGCGGCTCTTGCCGACGAAGGCCTCGGACACGATATCGACCCTGAAATGGGTCTCGCCGCCCTCGCGCCAGCCGCCATGGCCCTGATGCTGGTGCGATTCGTCGATGACGGTCAGCCGTTGAGGCGAAAGTGCCCGTTCCAGCTTGTTGGTGATCCGTTCAGCCATTCCGGTCATGATCGCGCCACCGTTCTCACCGATCCGTTCGTCAGGCCGTGCTTCGCCCGGCCTCTACCCGCCGCGCAGGCGCATGCATGCTGCATCGCACTTGCCGGTTTCGATCCCGCGTCTCATAACCATTCGATCATGAACTTCAACTCGCGTCTGTTCGACCGCATCAGGATCGGCCCTTCCGTGGCGGAAGAGGTCAAGGATTCCGGCGCGCCGCATTGCGACCATCCCGGTTGCAAGCGGCCCGGCGAATTCCGCGCGCCTCAGGGGCGCGGGCGCGAGGGCAAGTTCTTCCTGTTCTGCATGGAGCATGTGAAGGCCTACAACGCGACCTACAACTATTTCGCCGGCATGAACGACGAAGCGCTGGCCGAATACGCCAAGGACGCGGCGATCGGCCACCGGCCGACCTGGAAGCTCGGCGTCAACTCCAAGGCCGCGCGCATGGCACAGCGCAACCGTACCACCAACGGCGAGCAGGAGGACGTCCAGGACGCCTTCAACATCTTCGGCAGCAGGCGCACCCAGCAGGCGGCACAGCCCGAGCCGCGCGTCGGCATCGTCGCCCGCAAGGCGCTGGAGGCGCTCGGTCTCGACGAGAACGCCGATTCCGTCGCGATCAAGGCCCGCTACAAGGAACTGGTGAAGCGCTTCCATCCCGATGCCAATGGCGGCGACCGGTCGCGCGAGGGCACGCTCCAGGAAATCCTGAAAGCCTACCAGCAGCTCAAAAGCACCGGCATGGTCTGAGCCGGCCCGCTCCAAGCTCTCAACTGTTGCCAAGCTGCGAGCGCTTGGCCCAGCCGGTCATCCGGTTTTCAACGACATCGACGATCGCGACCAGGAAGACGCCGAGCACGGCCAGCACCAGCAGCGCCGCGAAGATCAGCGGCACGTTGAAATCGGCCGAGGCGCGGGTGATCAGGTTGCCGAGCCCGAGATTGGACGCGTTCTGCTCGCCGATCACGGAGCCGACATAAGCCAACGTGATCGAGACCTTCAGCGCCCCGAACAGATAGGGCAGCGAGCGCGGAATCCCGACCTTGGTCATGATGTCCATGCGGCTGGCGCCGAGCGCCTTCAGCACGTCTTCGGTCTCCGGCTCGATCGTCGCCAGCCCCGTCGCCACATTGACCACGATCGGGAAGAACGAGATCACGAAGGCGGTCAGCACCGGCGGCAGCCAGCCGACGCCGAACCAGATCACCAGGATCGGCACGACCGCGACCTTCGGGATCGAGTTGAACCCGACCAGCAGCGGGTTCAGCCCCGCATAGATCAGCTTCGACGAGCCGACGAGAAGCCCCAGCGCCAGCCCGAACAGGATCGACAGCGCGAAGCCCAGCGAGGTCATCCAGAGCGTATGGAAGGCGTTGGTGTAGAGCGGCTTCTGGTACTGCACGAGCGCGCCCCAGATCGCCGAGGGCGGCGGCAGAATGAAGGACGAGATCGAGAGGGCACGGCAGGCGATCTCCCAGAGCGCGAAGAAGCCGAGCGTGAAGAGGTAAGGCGCGAGGCGGAGCCAGTTCGAGCGGGTCATGCCACCGCCCTCGCCTCGCGGATATGGCCGCGCAATTCGTGGACGATACCGGCGAATTCCGGCGTATAGGTGATGTCGAGATCGCGCGGTCTGGCAAAGCCGATCTCGCGCTCGGCGATGATCCGGCCCGGCCGCGCCGACATGCAGAACACCCGGTCGGCCAGGAACACAGCCTCGCGCAGGTCGTGTGTCACGAGGATCACGGTGACGCCGCGCTGCGCATGCAGGTCGCGGATCACGCACCAGAGTTCCTCGCGCGTGAAGGCGTCGAGCGCGCCGAACGGCTCGTCCAGCATCAGAAGCTTCGGCTCGTGGATCAGCGAGCGGCAGAGCGAGGCCCGCTGCTGCATGCCGCCCGAAAGCTGCCAGGGAAATTTCGAGCCCATCCCCTTGAGGCCGACCGTCTCCAGCAACCCCTCGGCCCGCGCGACATACTCGGCTTTGTTGGCGCGCAGCCGCGAGCGGTGCGGCTGCACGATCTCGAGCGGCAGCAGCAGGTTCTGCAGCGTGGTGCGCCAGGGCAGCATCACCGGGTTCTGGAACGCCATGCCGGTGATCTTGATCGGCGCGGTCACCTCGCTGCCGGCGACGATGACCGTGCCCGATTTCGGCCGCTGCAACCCGGTGGCGAGCTTCATCATCGTCGATTTGCCGCAGCCCGACGGGCCGACGATCGCGGCGAACTCGCCCTCTCGGATCTTCAGCGACAGCCCTTCGACGGCCGGAGGGCCATCGCCCCCACCATAGACATGGGTGACATCGTGAAGTTCGACGAAAGCGGTCAAGCGGGCTCTTTCCAAGCGCCGTCACCCCAGGCGGAGCCCTCGGGTCCGATCGTCGATCGGCCCAAGGATGAACTCCGCAGAGACCTGGGATCCATGCCGGAACGGTCAGGCATGGATCCCGGATCGGCGCCGCTGACGCGGCTTGTCCGGGATGACCGTTGAGGGTCGGTCTTGCGGAAACTCAGAACACCCGCTCGGCCGAGGCCGGCAGGAATGCGTCGGTGAAGGCTGCACCCGCCTTCGCCTTGTCCTTGAAGGTGAAGGTCAGGCCGATCTGATCCAGCGCCCGGTCCCAGCGCGCCTTGTCGATGCCGCCGAAGCCGTTCGCCTTGACCCAGGACGTCATCACGTTCTGCTCGAGCGTCATCTTGAGCCGCTCCAGTTCGACCTCGACCTTCGCGACATCGTTTCGCTTGATCACGAGCTGCGCGCCGAGTTCGGGATTGGCAACGGTGTCCTTGACGCTCTTGGTGATCGCCCGCAGCAGGCCGCGCACGGCCTCGGGCTTCTCGGCTGCGAATTTCGGCGAGACCATCACGACGTTGCCATAGAGCTCGACGCCATAATCCGACATCAGCATCACCACGATGTCGTCCACCGGCACGCCGCGCGACTTCAGGTTGATGTAGGACGAGTTGGCGAAGCCGAACACGGCATCGACCTCGCCCGACGCCAGCATCGGCTCGCGCACCGGAAACCCGACATTCTCCAGCCGGATCTTGCTGTCGTCGAGCTTGTTGACCGTCTTGAAGATCGGCCATTGCGCGAAGGCGGCATCGGCCGCAGGTGCCCCGAACTTCTTGCCCTCCAGGCTCTTCACATCCGCCGTCACGCCGCGGCTCTTTCTGCCGACGATCGAAAAGGGCGGCTTGTCATAGACCATCATCACGGCCTTGAGATCGATCGTCGGATTCTCGTCGCGGAAACGGATCAGCGAATTCACGTCGCCGAAGCCGGCATCATAGGTGCCCGACGCGACGCGCGGGATCGCCTCGCGCGAGCCGTTGCCGGTGTCGATGGTGACGTCGAGGCCCTCGGCTTTGAAATAGCCCTTCTCGATCGCCATCAGGAACAGCGCGGCCGGCCCCTCGAAGCGCCAGTCGAGCGTGAAGCGCACCGGTGTCTGCGCCTGCGCCGGCTGCGCGCCGCACAGGCCGGCGGCAAGAGCCGTCGCGGCCACCGCGCTCAGAACAGCGCGCCGGGACAGGAACGCGACGAGGGATGATACGCTGGACATCATGGGCTCCGGACGGACGGGCGGGACGGAAATCTCGAAAAAGCGCACGAGGCCCAGCAAACGCCATGCCGGGCGGCCTCACCTTTCAAGACTGGAGCAACGTCACGGCAGGTCAAGTTGAAAGCGGCACCTGAAAGCGGCGAACGCACAAAAGATCGGCAACAACGCCCTACAGCGGCAGTGCTCCGTCTGTCTTGACCTCCTCCATCACGGCGTAGGTCCGCGTCTCGCGCACGGCCGGCAGGGCCAGCAATACCTCGCCGAGGAAGCGGCGATAGGCGTTCATGTCGGCGACGCGGGTCTTGACCAGATAATCGAACCCGCCCGCCACCATATGACACTCCAGCACCTCCGGCGCCCGCTTCACCGCCGCAGCGAAGCGCTCGAAGGCGTCCGGCGTCGTCTTGTCGAGATAGACCTCGACGAAGACGAGCAGGTTGAGCCCGAGCTTGAGCGGATCGAGCGTCGCGCGGTAGCCGGTGATGTAACCCTCGCGCGTCAGGCGCTTGAGCCTTTCGCCCACCGCCGTCGGCGACAGGCCAACCTTCTCGGCCAGCTCGACACCGGCGATCCGGCCGTCTGCCTGGATCAGCGACAGGATGCGGCGGTCGGTTCGATCAAGCACTGGATAAATCTCCGGAACAAACTCCATGAGCGGGATAATATACAGCCATGGAGCCAAAACAGCCAATTGATATGACGCCGATACCGCACGATGCTTCAGATCATCCGTTTAACCGGTTCGGAGCTGCATCATGGCCACCCCTCTTCCGCCTTTTCGCGCCCCCTTTGCGCAGGATGACGGCGAGATCGCCGCACAGCTTCTGGCAGGCGCCCGCCGCGAACCAGCGGCCAAGGCGCGGATCGATGCCCGCGCGACCGGGCTGATCGAGGCGATCCGCACCCGCAAGGTCGGGCTGGGCGGCATCGAGGAATTGCTGCGGGAATACTCGCTCTCGACCCGCGAGGGCCTGGCCCTGATGGTGCTGGCCGAAGCGCTTCTGCGCGTACCCGACGCCGCCACCGCCGACCGGCTGATCGAGGACAAGCTCGGCCAGGGCGACTTCGCCCATCACGAATCGAAATCCGATGCCTTCCTCGTCTCGGCCTCCGCCTGGGCGCTCGGCATCACCGCCCGGGTCATCCAGCCGGGCGAGACGCCCACCAGCATCATCGGCGGCCTCGCCAAGCGCCTGGGCGTGCCGACCGTGCGCACCGCGACGCGGCAGGCGATGCGCGTCATGGGCAACCATTTCGTCCTCGGCCAGACGATTCAAGAGGCGCTGAAGCGCGCTGGCTCCAAGAGCGGCAAGCTCTACCGTTACTCCTTCGACATGCTGGGCGAAGGCGCCCGCACGCAAGCCGATGCCGACCGCTATTTCGCCTCCTACACGGCCGCCATCGACGCCATCGGTCGTTCGGCTGGCAACGAGCCGCTGCCGAACCGGCCCGGCATCTCGGTGAAGCTCTCGGCGCTGCATCCGCGCTATGACGCGACCAACCATGAGCGCGTGCTGGCCGAATTGACGCCGAAGGTGATCAAGCTGGCGCAGCAGGCCAAGGGCTACGATCTCAACTTCACCGTCGATGCCGAGGAGGCGGACCGGCTCGAGCTCTCGCTCGACGTCATCGACGCTGTCGTCGCCGATCCCTCCCTGGCGGATTGGGACGGCTTCGGTCTGGCGATCCAGGCCTATCAGAAGCGCGCCTCGGCGGTGATCGCCCATATCGGCTCGCTGGCTGAGAGGTATGATCGGCGCATGATGGTCCGCCTCGTCAAGGGCGCCTATTGGGACACAGAACTGAAGCGCGCCCAGGAACGGGGCCTGCCCGACTACCCGGTCTTCACCCGCAAGGCGATGACCGACCTGAACTACGAGGCCTGCGCCGCGCAGCTGCTGGCCCTGCGCCCGCGCATCATCCCGCAATTCGCCACCCATAACGCCCAGACCGTTGCGACGGTCGCAGAGATGGCGGGCGGTTCCGAGGGCTTCGAGTTCCAGCGCCTGCATGGCATGGGCGAGGCGCTCTACGAGAAGCTGCTGGCAGACGAGGGCGGCTTCGCCTGCCGCACCTATGCGCCGGTCGGCGGCCATCAGGACCTGCTCGCCTATCTCGTGCGCCGGCTCCTTGAAAACGGCGCCAACTCCTCCTTCGTCAGCGTCTCCGGCGATCCGGATGTGCCCGTCGCGCAATTGCTCGTGCCGCCCGCAGACATCATCGGCAATGCCGGGGCCGCGCGCCATCGCCGCATTCCGCTGCCAGCCGATCTCTTCGGCCCCTCCCGGAAAAACTCGGCCGGTGTCGAACTCGGCCATGCCGAAAGCCTCGACGCGCTGCTCGCGGAGATCAAGGCTGCCTCCGCCAAGCCCTTCCCGGAAGGCGGCCCGATCATCGACGGCGAGGCGATGGGCGGCACGGCACGCGACGTCCGCTCTCCGATCGACAACAAGGTCATCGGCCGCGTCCGCGAGGGCGATGCCGCCCTGGCCGAGGCCGCAATGAAGGCGGCGAAGGCGGGTTTTGCCGGCTGGAATGCGACGCCGGCCCGCACCCGCGCCGCCGCGCTACGCAAGGCTGCCGAGCTGATGGAGACGCGCCGTGGCCTGCTGCTCGCTTTGCTTCAGGCCGAGGCGGGCAAGACGCTCGACGACGCCATCTCGGAGGTGCGCGAGGCGGTCGATTTCTGCCGCTACTATGCTGCCGAGGCCGAGGCGAAATTCGCGACGCCGACCGCCCTTCCCGGCCCGACTGGCGAGGACAACCGCCTCGTCCTGCGCGGGCGCGGCCCGTTCCTGTGCATCGCGCCCTGGAACTTCCCGCTCGCGATCTTCACCGGCCAGATCGCGGCCGCACTCGTCACCGGCAACAGCGTCGTCGCCAAGCCGGCGCCGCAGACCCCGCTGATCGCGGCCGAGACCATCCGCTTGCTGCACGAAGCCGGCGTCCCGGCCTCGGCCCTGCATCTCGTGCCCGGAGACGGCGCGCTCGGCGCGGCCCTGGTCGCCCACAAGGACGTCGCTGGCGTCGCCTTCACCGGCTCGACCACAACCGCCCGCGCCATCAACCGCACGCTTGCGGCCAAGGACGGCCCGATCGTCCCGCTGATCGCCGAGACCGGCGGCCTCAACGCCATGATCGTCGATGCCACCGCTCTCGCCGAACAGGTTGCCGACGATGTCGTGATGTCGGCCTTCCGCTCCGCCGGGCAGCGCTGCTCGGCGCTGCGTCTGCTCGTGGTCCAGGACGACGTCGCCGACAAGATGCTGGAGATGATCACCGGCGCCGCCAAGGAGTTGAAGCTCGGCGACCCGCGCGCGATCGACACCCATATCGGCCCGGTCATCGATGCTGCCGCCAAGCAGCGGCTCGACGGCCATGTCGAGGCGATGCGCAAGCTCGGTCGCCTGACATGGGCTGGCGAGACACCGGCGCTCGGCGGTACCTTCGTCGCACCGCATGTGATTTCGCTGAACAGCATCGGGGAGCTGGCCAGTGAGCATTTCGGCCCGATCCTGCATGTCGTGCGCTGGACATCCGGCCAGCTGGACAAGGTCATCCACGACATCGAGGCGACCGGCTACGGCCTGACGCTCGGCATCCACTCGCGCATCGAGACCACGGTCGAGCAGGTCACGCGCGGGCTCTCGACCGGCAATATCTACGTCAACCGCAACATCATCGGCGCGGTGGTCGGCGTCCAACCCTTCGGCGGCCACGGCCTCTCCGGCACCGGCCCCAAGGCCGGCGGGCCGAACTACCTGATGCGCTTCGCCACCGAGCAGACGGTGACGATCAACACGGCCGCGGCCGGCGGCAATGCCAGCCTGATCGCGATGGGGGAGTGAGATCCGTCCTTCTCCCCTCCGGGGGAGAAGGTGGCAGCGCGTAGCGCTGACGGATGAGGGAAGAGCCTCGGCACAAATAAAAAAAGGCCGCTTGCGCGACCCTTCCCTCATCCGTCTGCTTCGCAGACACCTTCTCCCCGGAAGGGGAGAGGATTCACGCCGCCTTGCGCTGCTCGAAGACGTTCTTGAACTCGCGCAGCTGGACGAGCGCGTCATGCAGGCGCTTCTTCTCGTCTTCGTCATGCGAGCCGGTCAGCTTCGTCTCGGCGGTCAGGATTTCCTGATCCAGAACGGTGCTGTTCACATCCTCCAGGAAACGGCCCTGCTCGGCCAGGATCGTCGTCGAGGCGGCGTTGATCTCGACGAGACCGCCATTGACGAAGAATTCCTTGCCGTTGTCGCCGCTCGTCTGCACGAAGACGATGCCCGCCTTCAGCGTCGCGACCAGCGGCGCATGGCCGGCCAGCACCGTCATCTCACCCTCGGTCGAGGGGATGATGACGCTGACGACGTCGCCGGAGAACAGGATGCGCTCGGGCGAGACGAGTTCGAACTTGAAGGTGGCCATCGTATATTTCTCCTCGGCGCGTCATGGTCGGGCTTGACCCGACCATCTCGGAAACCAGCGTCCTCTGGTCATGAGATTCTCGGGGCAAGCCCGAGAATGACGCCGTCTTAAGCCCGCGGTATTGCTTACGCCGCTTCGGCCGCCAGGCGCTGGGCCTTCTCGATGGCTTCATCGATCGAGCCGACCATGTAGAAGGCCGCCTCCGGCAGGTGATCGTACTTGCCCTCGACCAGGCCCTTGAAGCCCTTGATCGTGTCTTCGAGCGCGACCAGCTTGCCCGGCGAGCCCGTGAAGATTTCGGCGACGAAGAAGGGCTGCGACAGGAAGCGCTCGATCTTGCGGGCGCGGGCGACCGAGATCTTGTCCTCTTCCGAGAGCTCGTCCATGCCCAGGATCGCGATGATGTCCTGCAGGGCCTTGTAGCGCTGGAGGATCTGCTGGACCTGGCGGGCGATGGCGTAGTGCTCCTCGCCGACGATCGCGGCCGACAGCATGCGCGAGGTCGAGTCGAGCGGGTCGACCGCCGGGTAGATGCCCTTTTCCGCGATCGAGCGCGACAGCACGGTCGTGGCGTCAAGGTGAGCAAACGAGGTGGCGGGCGCCGGGTCGGTCAGGTCGTCGGCGGGGACGTAAATCGCCTGCACCGAGGTGATCGAGCCCTTGTTGGTGGTGGTGATGCGCTCCTGCAGGTTGCCCATGTCCGTGGCGAGCGTGGGCTGATAGCCCACCGCCGACGGGATGCGGCCGAGCAGCGCCGACACTTCCGAGCCGGCCTGCGTGAAGCGGAAAATGTTGTCGACGAAGAACAGCACGTCCTGGCCCTTGTCGCGGAAGTCTTCCGCAACGGTGAGGCCCGACAGGGCGACGCGCATGCGGGCACCCGGGGGCTCGTTCATCTGGCCGTAAACCAGGGCGCACTTGGAGCCCTCGCCGCCGCCCTTCTTGTTCACGCCGGACTCGATCATCTCGTGATAGAGATCGTTGCCCTCCCGGGTGCGCTCGCCGACGCCGGCGAACACCGAGTAGCCGCCATGGGCCTTCGCCACGTTGTTGATCAGCTCCATGATCAGCACGGTCTTGCCGACGCCGGCGCCGCCGAACAGGCCGATCTTGCCGCCCTTGGCGTAAGGCGCGAGCAGGTCGACGACCTTGATGCCGGTGACCAGGATCTGCGCGTCCGTCGCCTGCTCGGCATAGGAGGGAGCCGGCTGGTGAATGCCGCGCGTGGCGGTGGTCAGGATCGGGCCAGCCTCGTCGACCGGCTCGCCGATGACGTTCATGATACGGCCGAGGCACTCGTCGCCAACGGGAACCATGATCGGGGAGCCGGTGTCGGTCACCGACTGGCCGCGGACCAGACCTTCGGTCGAGTCCATCGCGATGGTGCGGACCGTGTTCTCGCCGAGATGCTGGGCGACCTCGAGAACGAGGCGGTTGCCGAGATTGTTGGTCTCGAGCGCGTTCAGGATCTCAGGCAGCTCGCCGTCGAACTGCACGTCGACGACGGCGCCGATGACCTGCGCGACGCGGCCCGTGCCGGTGTTGGCGGGCTTGTCGGTGGCGGCGGTCTTCTTGGTAGCGGCTTTGGCCATGGTTTCGAACCTCGGGTACAGCGTGTCGGGTGGCCGGCATGCCGGCCTAATGGCTAGGCGTTTAGAGCGCTTCCGCGCCGGAGATGATCTCGATCAGTTCCTTGGTGATCATCGCCTGGCGCGAGCGGTTGTAGAGCTGCGTCTGCTTCTTGATCATTTCGCCGGCATTGCGCGTGGCGGAATCCATCGCCGACATGCGCGCGCCCTGCTCGGAAGCGGCATTCTCGAGGATGGCGCGCAGCACCTGCACCGTGAGGTTGCGCGGCAGCAGCGTCTCGAGGATCTCGCCCTCATCGGGCTCGTAATCATAGACGGCGTCGGTCTTGGGCGCCTCGGCGGGAATCTCCGCCGGAATGATGCGCTGGGCGGTGGGGATCTGCGAGATCACCGACTTGAAGCGAGAGAAGAACAGCGTCGCGACATCGAACTCGCCGGCGGCGAAACGCGCCAGGATGTTCTGGGCGATGCCCTCGGCATTGACGTAGCCGACCTGCTTGAAAGCGCGCAGGTCGATCAGTTCGATGATGTCCTTCTCGAACTGGCGGCGCAGGATATCGTATCCCTTCTTGCCGACGCAGATGATCTTGACGGTCTTGCCCTGCGCCTTGAGCGCATTCGCCTTGTCGCGCGCCAGACGGGCGATCGAGGAGTTGAAGGCGCCGCACAGGCCGCGCTCGGCCGTGCAGACCACCAGCAGATGCACCTTGTCGGAGCCGGTTCCGCCGATCAGGCGCGGCGCGCTCGAACCGGTGACGCCCGATGCCAGATTGGCCAGCACCGTCTCCATGCGCTCGGCGTAGGGACGCGCGGCTTCCGCCGCCGCCTGCGCCCGGCGCAGCTTGGCAGCCGCGACCATCTGCATGGCCTTGGTGATCTTCTGCGTCGCCTTCACGGAAGCGATGCGGTTTCGTAGGTCCTTCAATGAAGGCATAGGTTTTGTCTCACCCCGTCATGCTCGGGCACGTCCCGCGCATCCACGTCTGCACCCACTTCGATCCCACCGACGCCAGGCCCGAAGCGGGCAAGGCGTGGATGGCCGGCACAAGGCCGACCATGACGGGAGGCCTTACGAGAACGACTTCGCGTAATCCGTGACCAGTTCCTTCAGCTTCGCGGCGTTCGCGTCCGAAAGATCCTTGGTCTTGCCGATCTCGTTGAGCAGATCGACATGCTTGCCGCGCACCAGCGCCAGCAGCCCGTCCTCGAAGGCGCGGACCTTGTTGACCGGCAGCGGGTCGAGATAGCCGTTGACGCCGGCATAGATCACGACCGTCTGCTCTTCCATCTTCAGCGGCGAGAACTGCGCCTGCTTCAGAAGCTCGGTCAGGCGGGCGCCGCGGTTGAGCAGGCGCTGCGTCACCGCGTCGAGGTCCGAGCCGAACTGGGCGAAGGCGGCCATCTCGCGATACTGCGCGAGCTCGCCCTTGATCTTGCCGGCGACCTTCTTGGTCGCCTTGGTCTGGGCGGCCGAGCCGACGCGCGACACCGAGAGGCCGACGTTCACCGCCGGGCGGATGCCCTGGTAGAACAGGTCGGTCTCGAGGAAGATCTGGCCGTCGGTGATCGAGATCACGTTGGTCGGGATATAGGCCGAGACGTCGTTGGCCTGGGTCTCGATGACCGGCAGCGCCGTCAGCGAGCCGTTGCCGGCCTCGTCGCCCATCTTGGCGGCGCGCTCGAGCAGGCGGGAGTGGAGATAGAACACGTCGCCCGGATAGGCCTCGCGGCCCGGCGGGCGGCGCAGCAGCAGCGACATCTGGCGGTAGGCGACGGCCTGCTTGGAGAGGTCGTCATAGATGATGACGGCGTGCATGCCGTTGTCGCGGAAATACTCACCCATCGCGCAGCCGGCGAAGGGCGCCAGGAACTGCATCGGGGCGGCGTCGGAAGCCGTGGCCGCGATGACGATCGAATATTCCAGCGCGCCGCGCTCTTCGAGCACCTTCACGAACTGCGCGACGGTCGAACGCTTCTGGCCGATCGCGACATAGACGCAATACAGCTTCTGGTTCTCGTCGGTGCCGTCGTTGTTGGCCTTCTGGTTCAGGATCGTGTCGAGCGCCACGGCGGTCTTGCCGGTCTGGCGGTCGCCGATGATCAGCTCGCGCTGGCCGCGGCCGATCGGGATCAGGGCGTCGATCGCCTTGAGGCCGGTCGCCATCGGCTCATGCACCGATTTGCGCGGGATGATGCCGGGCGCCTTGACGTCGACGCGCGAGCGCTGGGTCGCCTTGATCGGGCCCTTGCCGTCGATCGGGTTGCCGAGCGCGTCGACGACGCGGCCGAGCAGCTCCTTGCCGACCGGCACGTCGACGATCGCGCCGGTGCGCTTGACCGTCTGGCCTTCCTTGATCTCGCGGTCGGAACCGAAGATCACGACGCCGACATTGTCGCTTTCGAGGTTGAGCGCCATGCCACGCACGCCGCTCTCGAACTCGACCATCTCACCGGCCTGGACCTTGTCGAGGCCGTAGACGCGGGCGATGCCGTCGCCGACGGAGAGAACCTGGCCGACCTCGGTGACGGAGGCTTCGGACCCAAAGTTCGAAATCTGGGCCTTCAGGATCGCGGAGATTTCAGCGGGGCGGATTTCCATCAGCCGACCTCTTTCATGGCAAGACGAATTGAATTGAGTTTGGTTTTCAGCGAGGCGTCGACCATCCGGGAGCCCATCTTCACGACGAGCCCGCCGATCAGCGACGGATCGATCTTGATCGCGACATCGACATCCTTGCCGGCCACGGCGGCGAGCGCGGCGCGGATCTCATCGACACGCTTGGGCGCAGGCACTTCTGCGAGCGTGACCTGCGCGCTGACGATGCCCTTGGCCTGCGCGACGAGCGCCTTGTAGCCGGCGATCATGCCCGGCAGTGCAAACAGGCGGCGCTTGCTCGCGACGAAGCCGATGAAATTGGCGGCGATGCCGGAAATCTTGGCGGCGGCCAGAACCGCGTTGATCGCAGCGGTCTGCTCCTCGGCGGAGAAGGCCGGGCTGCCGACCAGACGGCGCAGATCCTCGCTCTCGGCGAGCATCGCGGAAAAGCTGTCGAGATCGGCGGAGACGGCGTCGATTGCGTTGGCCTCTTCGGCCAGTTCGAAAAGGGCCGTGGCGTAGCGACCGGCCACGCCCGAAACCAGTGATCCTTGCGATCCGCCTTCAGCCACGCGTCAAATCTCTCGTTTCAAAGGACTGCTCCCGGCGACCCTCTTGGCGAAGGCGGAGTGCGATGTCCTGGCGCTGCGATGTATCACGGACGAGAACCCGGCAAGACGGCTTCGCGACCTAAATGTGGCGGTGCACTAGCATGCGGTTTTGGGGTGCGCAATCCGTTGATGCCGATTGAAGACGCGGTTTTGCCCGTCCTTTCAAGGCTTCGAAGAAAACCCTGCTCTCGAAAAAACCGTCAGAGGAAACTCTGGGGATCGACATCGACCGCGACGCGCACCGAGCCCTTGGGCTTGCCGCCACGCTTCAGCCAGGCCCGCAGATAGTCCTGCAGGTTGACCTCGCGCTCCGTTTTCACGATCAGCCGCATGCGATGGCGCCCGCGCAGCACGGCAAGCGGCGCTTCAGCCGGCCCCAGCACGGCGACCCCCTCGGGAGCATCGGCGCAGCGCGCCAGCATCCGCGCATGGCCTTCGGCTTCCGCCTGGCTGCTGGCTGAAACGATCAGCCCGGCGAGGCGGCCAAAGGGCGGCAAGCCGGCCGCCTCCCGCGAGGCCGCCTCTGCGGCATAAAACCGCTCCGGGTCGCCAGAGACCAGAGCCTTCAAGACGGGATGGGTGGGATCATGCGTCTGCAGCAGCGCCCGGCCGGGCCTCTCGCCACGCCCGGCCCGGCCGGTGACCTGCCGCAGCACCTGAAAGGTGCGCTCGGCGGCGCGCGGATCGCCCGAGGTCAGGCCGAGATCGGCATCGATCACGCCGACCAGCGTCATGCCGGGAAAGTTGTGGCCCTTGGCGACGAGCTGCGTGCCGATGACGATGTCGAACTCGCCCGAGGCCACCGCCATCAGCTCCTGCTTCAGGCGCTCGGTGCCGCCAGGGAAGTCGCTCGACAGGACGATGCCGCGCGCCTGCGGAAACAGCGTCGCGACCTCCTCGGCCAGCCGCTCGACGCCCGGCCCGCAGGCGGTGAGGCTGTCGACGGCATGGCATTGCGGGCATTCGTTCGGCCGGCGTTCGACATGGCCGCAATGGTGGCAGACCAGCGCGCGGCGAAAGCGGTGATCGACCAGCCAGGCCGAGCAGTTCGGGCACTGGAAGCGATGCCCGCAGTCGCGGCACAAGGTCAGCGGCGCATAGCCGCGCCGGTTCAGGAACAGCAGCGACTGCTCGCCGGCCTCCAGATTGACCGCGATGGCCTTCGCCAGCGTGTCCGAAATCCAGCGCCCGCGCTGCGGCTTGTCCTGGCGCAGATCGACGAGGCCGAGCGTGGGCAGGGAGCGCCCGCCGAAACGCTCGGGCAGCTTGAGATGGGTGTAGCGCCCGCGCTCGGCATTGACGCGCGTCTCCAGCGAGGGCGTTGCCGAGGTCAGGATGACCGGCGCATTCTCGATGCGGCCGCGCACCACCGCCATGTCGCGGGCATGATAGGCGACGCCGTCCTCCTGCTTGTAGGCGGCCTCATGCTCCTCATCGACGACGATCAGCCCGAGGTCCTTGTAGGGCAGGAACAGCGCCGAGCGCGCCCCGGCCACGACCTTGGCCTCGCCGCTGGCGATGGCCGCCTGAAGGCGTTCGCGCTTGCGGCCGGTCACCGCCGAATGCCACAGCCCCGGCCGCACGCCGAAACGCGCCTCGAAGCGGTCGATGAACTGCGCGGTGAGCGCGATCTCGGGCATCAGGATCAGGCTCTGGCGGCCGAGTCTGACGGCTTCCGCCACCGCCTCGAAATAGACCTCGGTCTTGCCCGAGCCGGTGACGCCTTCGAGCAGCGTCACGCCATAGGCGGCTGCCTTCACCGACGCGACGAGCGCCGCGGCCGCGGCAGCCTGATCCTCGGAGAGCTTCGGCTGTGCGTGATCCGGATCGGGCAGCGCGGCAATCGCCTCGCGCGGCAACGGCTCGATGGCGAAGGTGCCGGCATCGACCAGCGAATCGATCACCGCCGCGCTGACCGAGGCCGCCTCGGCGAGCGCGCCCTTGGCCATCAGCAATCCGCCTTCGGCCGCTGCGATGGCGCGCGCACGGGCCGGGGTCATCCGGGCGGGCGGCGGCCCGACGAGCCGGATACCGAGCTTGGGCCGCTCCGGCGTATCGTCGGGCGGGCGCCGCAGCGCCAAGGCCAGCACCGAGCCCTTGGGCGCCAGCGTGTACCAGGCCACCCAATCGACCAGCTTCCTCAGCGCGGCGTCGAGCGGCGGCATGTCGAGCTTGCCGGTGACTGTCTTGAGATTGCCGCCGCGCCCGGAGCCGATCTCCCAGACCACGCCGACCGTCTCGCGCGTTCCCAGCGGCACCTGCACGACATCGCCGGGCTTGAGCACGAGCCCCGGCGGAACCGCATAGCTGTAGGCCTGGTCGAGCCCGAGCGGGATCAGCACATCCACCGTGTCGCCTTCCGCTATTTGCCCCGCGTCGCCGTTCATGGCCCGTGCCTAGCCTCTCGCGCCGGGAGCGGCAATCGCCTGCCTTGGCATTGCCGCGATCGCGTGATGTCTGCCGCCGTCTGACACCAACCGCGAGCAGATCTATGACGAGCGTTGCCCTTCGCCGTGTCGGTGCTGCCCTCGCCGCGAGCCTCGTCGTCGCCACGGCCTCGCAAAGCCTCGCGCAACCGGTGCCGCCAGAGAACTGGCCCGCGATCAAATGCGAGCGCTACACCAAGGCCTGGGGCGAGGCGCTGGCGAAGTTCGGACGCAAGGGGCTCGGCCAGCCCTTCATCGAGGCGCATGAGGCTTTTCTGACGTCCGGCTGCAGCATCAAGGGGGAGGTCTGCCCGCGCAGCAAGGAGGAGCTCGACCTCGCCAATGTCATGGTCATCATGGGCATGAACCAGGGCATGGCCAGCACCTTCATGCCCTTCGCCTGCCCCAGGACGTAATGCTGCTGGGCGGCGGTTCGCACTGCGTTAAGGTACCCGCGTCATGCTCGGGCTTGACCCGAGCATCTCGCGGACGAGAGCGCGGCGAGAGACGGTCGGGTCAAGCCCGACCATGACGGCCAAGGGCGACCGCATTCGTGACCGACTTCGACACCCTGACCCGCGGCTGGCTGAACCACCTCGCCCATGAGCGCCGGCTCTCGCCTAAGACGCTCGAAGCTTATGGCCGAGACATCAGGCAGTTTGCGGCCTTCATCACCGAGCATCTCGGCGGCGAACCCACGCTTGCCGACATCGCCGCGCTGAAGCCCGCCGATCTGCGCGCCTTTCTCGGCCGGCGCCGCCGCGACGGCGTCGGCAACCGCACGCTGATGCGCCAGCTCGCGGCGCTGCGCTCGCTCGCCCGCTTCGGCGAACGCACCGGCAAGCTCAAGGCCGCCGCCTTCGCCGCGACGCGCGGCCCACGCATCGGCAAGTCCCTGCCGCGCCCGCTCGACGCCAGCGCGGCGAAGGCCGTGACGCAGGCCGACACCCGCGCCGGCGAGGACCGCGAGGAATGGATCCTTGCCCGCGACGCAGCCGTCCTGGCCCTGCTCTATGGCTGCGGCCTGCGCATCTCCGAGGCGCTGTCGCTGACCCGCGCCCAGGCCCCCGTCCATGCAGGCGACACGCTCACCGTCCTCGGCAAGGGAGCCAAGACCCGCATGGTCCCGGTGCTGCCGGTCGTCGTCACGGCGATCTCCGAATACATTGCGCTCTGCCCCTGGCGCCTGCCGCCGGACGGCCCGCTCTTTCTCGGGGCCAAGGGAGGGCCCTTGTCGCCGCGCATCATCCAGCTTGCGGTGGAGTCCTTACGCGGCGCGCTCGGCCTGCCGTCCACGGCGACGCCGCACTCGCTGCGCCACTCCTTCGCCACCCATCTGCTGGGGCGCGGCGGCGAATTGCGCGCCATCCAGGAACTGCTCGGCCACGCCTCGCTCTCAACCACGCAGATCTACACCCGCATCGATTCCACCCGGCTGATGGCGGCCTATGACGCCGCTCATCCGCGCGCCGGGCGCTGACGCGCAACGGCAGGCGGATGCCGCTCAGAAAGCGGTTTGCTGCCGCAACGGAATGACGTAAAGCGCGGCTCCCATCGCGCGGAGCCGCCTGATTCATGTCGACCGAAATCGAAACACCGCAAGGCGGCAACAAGCGCATCGCATTGCTCATCGCGATCCTGGCGCTGATGCTCGCCTTCTCAGAGATCGGTGGCAAGAACGCCGAGCAGGATGCGCTTGCCAAAAATGTCGAGGCCTCGAATCTCTGGGCCTTCTTCCAGGCCAAGACCATTCGCGGCACCACCTTGCGGACCGCAGCCGAAGCCATGGAGGTCGAGCTGGCCGGAGCGACCGACCCCGCCGCCCGCGAACGCCTGCAGAAGCGCATCGATAGCTGGAAGGCGACGATCGCCCGCTACGATTCCGAACCTGAGACCAACGAAGGCCGCAAGGAGCTGATGGTCCGCGCCAAGGCGGCAGAGGCCCAGCGCGACATCTCCAGCGCCCGCGACGACAAATACGACATCGTCTCAGGCCTGCTGCAGATCGCGATCGTGATCTCCTCGGCCGCGATCATCACCGGCATCGGCCTGCTCGCCTGGACCGGCGGAGCGCTCGGTCTTGCCGCGCTGGCCCTGATGTTCGTGGCGCAACTGGCGCCGACCGCCCTGTTTTAAGCCGTGACGCTGCGCCGGGGCCATGCCAGTGAAGTCATCAGCGGGCGTTAGCCAGGGGTCGCAAACGGAACCTCAGCAAGAGCCGGCAACGCGACCTCACCAGCCACGCACACAAAATAGGGACTCCCCGTCGGGCGTCAGGCGCCCTCGACGATGCGAATATCTCGTTCGGCACCTTTGCCGAGCACGGCCAACGCTTCTTGATAAGCTGGGCTGTCGTGAACCTGTTTCGCATGGTCAACGCTATCGAACTCTATAACGACCGTTCTTTGCTGCAGACCGGCTTCGTATGTCAGTGCTGGCAAGCCTCGCACCAAGATCCGGCCCCCACCGGCAATGATCGCTGGCCCACTCAGTTTAGCGTATGCCGCCAATGCATCCGAGTCACTGACTGAGCGGTAGGTTGCAATCCAATATGCCTTTGCCATGCAAATCTCCGCGATAAAGTCGGGTCTGAGCGGCAGCAGCATGTCCTCCAATGCATGGAATCGCAAGCTCTGTCGTTGTCGGCAGGGGGTCGTTGGCTGCCTCTCCGGTTATGATTTCGCCTGCTATTGCGGCAAGCTCGGCCACGGCACCTCGCCGCCGCGCAACTGCTCCCACGCCCGCGCCATCCGCAGGACGCCGAGATCGTCGAAACGCCGTCCGGTGATCTGCAGGCCGATCGGGAGCCCGCCCACCGTCAGCCCGGCATGGACGGATATCGAGGGCTGGTCCGACATGTTGGCCGGCAGCGTGAAGACGATATGCTCGAAAGGCTCGCGCGGATCGTCGATCGGGGATGCATAATCGGCCGGAAAGGTCGGGACCGGCGAAACCGGCGAGAGCACGAAATCGAACGGCGCGCTCTGCTTCAGAGCCGCATCCTTGATCGCCAGCATCTGGCTCATGCCATTGTAGACGCGAAGGCCCGACAGCGACTCCCCGACATTGGCCCAAGCGTAGATGTAGGACAAAACCTTGCCCTGCTTCTCGGTCGACAGCGCACCGATATCGGCCCAGGCGCGCTGGCGCCAGAAATCGTCGAGCCCGTCGAGCATCTGCCGCGTCATGAAGGCTGGCGCCTCCTCGACGATCGCCCCTGCGGCCGCAAAAGCGGCTGCCGCCGCCTCGATCGCAGCCTTCGTTTCAGGCTCGACCGGGATCCCGATGCCGGGATCGAGCTGCAGGCCGATCCGCAAGCCCTTCACATCGAGGTCGAGCGCGAGCCAGTCGATCTCGTGGGGCGGCAGACTCATGCCGTCGCGCGCATCGGGCTTCGAGATTTCGCGCATCATCAGCGCCGTGTCAGTGACGGTGCGGGTCATCGGCCCGGCGACACGGCCATAATAGCTGGGATCGATCGGCACCCGCCCGAAGCTCGGCTTCAGGCCGACCAGCCCGCACCAGCCCGCCGGCAGGCGCACCGAGCCGCCGATATCGGTCCCGACATGCAGCGGGCCGTATCCGGCGGCGCCGGCCGCCCCGGCGCCGGCCGATGAGCCGCCAGGATTTTTTGTCAGGTCCCAGGGGTTGCGGGTCAGTTCATGAAAGCTCGACAGCCCCGAGGACAGCATCCCGTAATCGGGCATCGTCGTCTTGGCGAGCAGGACGAAACCCGCCTCGCGCAGCCGCGCCGCCACGGGCGCATCCTGCGGCATCGGCACGAGATCGCGCGCCGCGGTGCCGATCGGCATCGGCGTGCCCCGGGTAGCGATGTTCTCCTTGATCGTGCCGGGCACGCCGTCGAGCGGCAGGGCCTCGCCCTTCATCCAGCGCGCCTCCGAAGCCTTCGCTGCCGCGCGCGCCACCTCGGGTTGATAGGCATAGAGCGCCTTGATCTTGGGGTCGCAGGCCTCGATCCGGGCGATCACGGCATCCGTGACCTCGACCGGTGAAAGCGCCTTGGAACGATAAGCGTCGAGCAGTTCGACGGCGTTGAGATCGGCGGGATCGGGCATCGGCAGTCATCCTCGTCAGGCATGGCACGGCGCAGCATGGATCCATGCCACGGCTGATCTGAAACCGCGCGACCGCGCGGCGCAACCCACGCCGGCCTCCACGCAGCGTCCAGCCAAGCAAGCGCCGCGCCGAAGCGCAGATCAGACGAAAAGCACCTCAGACGAAATAGCCGGGATTCTCCACCTGCAGATGCAGCAGGTCGGGCAGCAGCGTGCCCAGATGCTTGCGCATCGCGACCTCGGCCGCAGGCCCGTCATGGCGGCGGACGGCATCGACGATCGACAGATGCTCGCGGATCACCATCGCCATGCGGCCGGGCACCGGCAATGTCATGCGCCGGCAGCGGTCGATCTGGCTCTTGGCGGCATGGGCGATCTTCCAGATGCCGGGATAGCCGGCGATGACGGCCAGCGTCTCGTGGAAGGCTTCGTCGGCGAGGTGGAAACCTTCCTGGTTCCCCGCCTCCAGCGCCTCGTGCTGGCGCGCGATCGTCGCGTCCAGTCTGGCAATGGCCTGCTCCGTGCCGGTCTGCGCCACAAGCGCGACCGTGGCGCATTCCAGCGCCTGCCGGATGAAGACGGCCTCGGGAATCGCCTCGGTCGGGATCCGCGCCACGAAGGTGCCGGCCTGCGGGAAGATCTCGACGAGGCCTTCCTCCTTGAGCCGGATCAGGGCCTCGCGCACCGGCGTGCGGCTGGTGCCGAATCGCGCCGTCAGGTCCTTCTCGACCAGTGCCGCGCCCGGCGTGATCTCCATCGCCAGGATGGCGCGCCTCAGCTCGTCCTGCACCAGCGAGGCCGCGGTCGAGCGCCCGGCCGGGACACCGCCGAGTGGCTGGCGGCGGCGCTCGCGGCGCGGGCTCTCATCGTTGGCTTGCGGAGGGATCGTGATCTGCGACATCGCCTCGCCTTGGTCCCGAACCCACGCCGATTCAGCAAGCTTGACGGCCGCCCAGCGGACGCCGCCTACGCCCTTCTGCGAATAGCATGGGCTCGCCCGACATACTAGTATATTAGTATATTGACCTTGCGACCCTGCGGTGATTATGGTCCGCCGGCGCCTGCCCAGGGCCTTTCGAAGAGTGCCGATCCGATGCTGCTTCACGATGATCGCCTGTTTCCCGCCGACCCCGTGACGCGCGGCATCGCGCGCCGGCTCTACGCGACGATTCGCGACCTCCCGATCATCTCGCCGCATGGCCACACCGACCCGCGCTGGTTCGCGGAAGACCAGCCATTCGCCGATCCCGCAACGCTCCTGGTCAAGCCGGACCACTACATCTTCCGCATGCTGTATTCTCAGGGCGTGCGGCT
This sequence comes from Allobosea vaviloviae, assembly GCF_001298265.1. Classification (GTDB taxonomy): domain Bacteria; phylum Pseudomonadota; class Alphaproteobacteria; order Rhizobiales; family Beijerinckiaceae; genus Allobosea; species Allobosea vaviloviae_B. Next base: position 39,528 of record NZ_LGSZ01000047.1, read on the forward strand.
CGAGCAGCTTGGCATTCCGCGCAAGGACGGCGCCGCGGTCGAGACCGATCCGCGCGCGATCTGGAAGCTCTTTGCCAAGCATTGGTACTTGTTTCGCGGCACCCCGACCCGGCTCTGGTTCGAGCACGCGCTCTCATCGGTCTTCGGCATCAACGAGCGCCTGTCGCCCCAGAACGCCGACAATATCTACGACCGCATCGCCGAGAAGCTGGAGCAGCCCGAGCTGCGCCCCCGCGCCCTGTTCGAGCGTTTCAACATCGAGGCGATCTCGACCACTGAGGGCGCACTCGACGACCTGAAGTGGCACGACATGATCAAGGCCTCCGGTTGGACCGGCAAGGTCGTCACCGCCTATCGCCCCGACAGCGTCGTCGATCCCGAATTCGAGGGCTTTGCCGCCAATCTCGAGCAGTTCGGCGAACTCACCGGTGAGGATGCCCATAGCTGGACCGGCTATCTCGCCGCCCACCGCCAGCGCCGCGACTATTTCCGCCAGCGCGGCGCGACCTCCTCCGACCACGGCCATGCTACCGCGCGCACCGCCAATCTCTCGACGGCGGATGCCAAGGCGCTGTTCGCCAAGGTCGTCGCGGGGCCCGTCTCGGCCGAGGAAGCAGACCTCTTCCGCGGCCAGATGCTGACCGAGATGGCCAAGATGAGCCTCGACGACGGCCTCGTCCTGCAGATCCATCCCGGCTCCTCGCGCAACCACAACGCCTCGCTGTTCGAGCATTTCGGGCGCGACATGGGCGCCGACATCCCGCGCCAGACCGACTACGTCACGGCGCTCAAGCCTTTGCTCGACGCGGTCGGCAATGAGCCCAACCTGACCGTCATCGCCTTCACCCTCGACGAGACCAGCTATTCGCGCGAACTCGCGCCGCTGGCCGGCCACTACCCTGCGCTGAAGCTCGGACCCGGCTGGTGGTTCCTCGATGCTCCCGAGGCGATGCTGCGCTTCCGCGAACTCACCACCGAGACGGCCGGCTTCTACAACACCGTCGGCTTCAACGACGACACCCGCGCCTATCTCTCGATCCCCGCGCGCCATGACGTCGCCCGCCGCTGCGATTGCACCTATCTCGCCAAGCTCGTCGCCGAACACCGGCTCGACGAGGACGAGGCTGTCGAAGTCGCCCATGACCTCGCCTATCGACTGGCCAAGGAGGCCTATCGCCTGTGACCGCCGCCAAGACGATCGACGAACGCCAGGCCTCGCACCCGCGCGACGTCAAGGGCTACGACACGCAGACGCTGCGCGCGGACTTTCTGATCGAACGCATCTTCGTGGCTGGCGAGGTCACGCTGACCTATAGCCATTACGACCGCATGATCGTCGGCGGCGCGACGCCTTCGGCCAAGCCGCTGACGCTCGACCCCTTCGCCCCGACCGGCACGCCCTTCTTCCTGGCCCGACGCGAACTCGGCGTGATCAACCTTGGCGGCAAAGGCCACGTCACCGTCGACGGGACCGTCTTCGATCTGCCCCATCTCGATGCGCTCTATGTGGGCTTGGGCGCGAAGGAGGTCTCCTTCGCCAGCGCGGATGCCGCCGACCCGGCCAAGTTCTACCTGACCAGCGCGCCCGCCCATCGCGAGGCGCCCCATCAGCTCATCCGCAAGGATGACGCCAACACGATCCATCTCGGCTCGTCGGAAACCTCCAACAAACGCACCATCCGGCAATACATCATGCCCAACACGACCGGCACCAATCAGCTGGTGATGGGCATGACGGCGCTGGAGCCGGGCTCGGTCTGGAACTCGATGCCCTGCCATACCCATACGCGGCGGATGGAGGCCTATCTCTACTTCAACCTCGACCCGGCCCACCGCGTCTTCCACTTCATGGGCGAGCCTCAGCAGACCCGCCATCTGCTGGTCGCCAACGAGCAGGCCGTGATCGCGCCGAACTGGTCGATCCATTGCGGCTGCGGCACCTCCAACTACGCCTTCGTCTGGGCCATGGCCGGCGACAATGTCGAGTTCACCGACATGGACGCAGCCCCCGTGGACACTCTACGCTGATGACGGCAGCGTCGCCCTTCGACCTCACGGGGCGCACCGCCCTGGTGACCGGCGCCAATACCGGCATCGGCCAGGGCATCGCGCTCGCGCTCGCGCAGGCCGGCGCCACGGTGGTGGCGGCCGGGCGTTCCGACATGGGCGAGACGCTGGAACTGATCGCGGCTGAAGGCGGCCGCGCTCACGCCCTGAAGGTCGATCTGCAGGAGCAGGGCATTGCGCCTGATGTGATCGCGCAGGCGGCGGACCTCGCCGGCCCGCTCGATATCCTCGTCAACAACGCCGGCATTATCCGCCGTGCCGACGCGCTCGATTTCAGCGAGAGCGACTGGGACGAGGTGATGAACGTCAACCTCAAGGCAACGTTCTTCCTCGCCCAGGCCTTCGCGAAGACGGCGGTCGAGGCCGGACGCAGCGCGCGCATCGTCAACATCGCCTCGCTGCTCTCCTTCCAGGGCGGGATCCGCGTCGCCTCCTACACCGCAAGCAAGAGCGGGCTGGCCGGGCTGACCAAGCTTCTGGCCTGCGAATGGGCGCAGAAGGGCATCAATGTGAACGCCATCGCTCCCGGCTACATCGAGAGCAACAATACGCAGGCGCTGCGCGCCGACCCGGACCGCGACCGCGCCATCCTCGCCCGCATCCCGGCCGCGCGCTGGGGCAAGCCGTCCGATATCGGCGGCGCCGCGGTGTTCCTCGCAAGCGACGCCGCCGCCTACATGCACGGCGCCATCATTCCCGTCGACGGAGGCTGGCTCGCCCGATGACTGACCATCTCGACTCCTTCTTCCAGCACGACGCCGACTTCGCCTGGGAGCCGACGGAGCCCGGCGTGAAGCGCAAGATCATGGCCTATGGCAGCGACCTCATGGTGGTCCGCGTCGTCTTCGAGGCCGGCGCCGTCGGCAAGGCCCATCGGCACCCGCACCGCCAGGCGTCCTATGTCGAGAGCGGCGTCTTCGACGTCACCATCGATGGGAAGACGCAGCGGCTCGCCGCCGGCGACACGTTCTTCGTGCCCACAAATCTCGTCCACGGCGTCACCGCGGTCGAGGCTGGGCAGCTCGTCGATTCCTTCACGCCGATGCGTGAGGAATTTCTTTAGAAGCAGGCCCGCCGGCGGGTGTCGGCCGGGCTCCCATCACGGGGCAACAACGACCGGAAAATCCGGCGAACCATAACGGGAGAGACACCGATGACGATCACCAAGAGGACTTTCGGCCTGCTTGCGGGCGCCGCCATGCTCGCCTTCGCCGCGCTTCCCGCGGCCGCCCAGACCACCCTGCGCTCGACCGACATCCACCCGACCGACTATCCGACGGTCGAGGCTGTCCGCCACATCAGCAAGCTGCTGGAAGAGCGCACCAAGGGCCGCATCAAGATCAACGTCTTCCACTCGGCCCAGCTCGGCAACGAGAAGGACACGATCGAGCAGACCCGCTTCGGCGTGATCGACCTGAACCGCATCAACATGGCGCCGTTCAACAACCTGATCCCGGCGACAAACGTGCCGTCCCTGCCCTTCATCTTCCGCTCGGTCGCACATATGCGCACCGTCATGGACGGCCCGATCGGCGACTCGATCCTCAAGGAATTCGAGAAGCATGATCTGGTCGGTCTCGCCTTCTACGATTCCGGCTCGCGCTCCTTCTACAACTCCAAGCGCCCGATCAACACACCCGCCGACATGAAGGGCATGAAGATCCGCGTGCAGCAGTCGGACATGTTCGTCGCGCTGGTCTCCGCGCTCGGCGCCAACGCGACCCCGATGGCCTTCGGCGAGGTCTACTCCGCCCTGCAGACCGGCGTCATCGACGGTGCCGAGAACAACTGGCCGTCCTTCGAATCGACGAAGCACTTCGAGGTCTCGAAGTTCTACTCGCTGACCGAGCACTCGCTCTCGCCCGAGGTGCTGGTGATGTCCAAGCGCTCCTTCGACAAGCTCTCCAAGGAAGACCAGGAGATCATGAAGGTCGCCGCCAAGGAATCGGTCGCCAAGATGCGCGAGCTCTGGGACGCGCGCGAAAAGGCCTCGGAAGCCAAGGTCAAGGCCGGCGGCGCCGTGATCAACGCCGTCGAGAAGCAGCCTTTCATCGACGCGATGAAGCCGGTCTACGACAAGTTCGTCACCGATGCGGCCCTCAAGGACCTCGTCGCCAAGATCCAGGCGGTCAAGTAACGCCGCTCCATCGATCGACGGGCGGCGGCCTCCGCCGCCCGTTTTCATTTCGAGCCCCAGTGCCAGGACCTGTCCATGAGCGGTTTCGCCCGGATGCTTACGCGTATCAATGCGCGCCTCAGCCTGATCGCCCTGCTCGCGGCCGGACTGGGTTTGATCGCGATGACCGCGATCGTCGCCTGGACAGTCTTCGGACGCTACATCCTGAATGCGACTCCGACCTGGGGTGAGCCCGCTTCGCTGTTCCTGATGCTCTGGTTCATCCTGCTCGGCGGCTCCGTCGGTGTCCGCGAACTCGACCATATGGGCTTCGATGTCGGACTCCACTACCTCCGCGGCACAGCCAAGAGCGTCCTGATCATCGCCAACGAGGTGCTGGTCACGCTCTTCGCCTTCGCCATGGTCTGGTACGGCACCGAACTCGCCGCCAAGGTCTGGAGCGACCGGCTGCCGATGATCGGCATCTCCAAGGGCTGGGACTATGTCCCGATCATCGCCGGCGGATGCCTGATCGCGCTGTTCTCGATTGAAAAGCTCCTGCTCTTCATCACAGGCGAAGAACTCGCACCGATGCCGCTGAACGCCAACGGCCTCGGCGGGGAGGCCTGAGCCATGGCCATCACGATCCTCTTCACCTCCTTCGCCACGTTGCTGCTGATGGGCGTGCCCGTCGCCTTCTGTCTCGGCCTCTCCTCGATGGCGACCGTGCTCTTTATCGGCATCCCGCCGGTCGTGATCTTCCAGCAGATGTCCACCGGCATGAACGCCTTCGCCATGCTGGCGATCCCGTTCTTCATTTATTCCGGCGACCTGATGATCCGCGGTGGCATCGCCGACCGGCTGATCCAGTTTGCCTCCTCGCTGGTCGGGCATCTGCGCGGCGGGCTCGGCCAGGTCAACGTCATCACCTGCACGCTCTTCGGCGGCATCTCCGGCTCGGCCGTGGCGGATGCCTCGGCGGTTGGCGGCATCATGATCCCGCAAATGGTCAAGCGCGGCTATGCGCCCGATTACGCCGTCAACGTCACCGCCAACGCGGCGATCATCGCGCTCCTGATCCCGCCCTCGCACAACATGATCATCTATTCGCTGGCGGCGGGCGGCACGATCTCGATCGCCGATCTCTTCACCGCCGGCGTCATTCCCGGCGCAATCCTCTGCCTTGCTCTGATGGTCGCAGCCTGGGCTGTGGCGGTAAACCGCGGCTACCCGGCCGATATCTTCCCGGGCTTCCTGACGGTCGCCCGCCTCTTCGTGGCGGCGACACCAGGCCTGCTGCTGATCGGCATCATCTTCGGCGGCGTCCGTTCCGGCATCTTCACCGCAACCGAATCCTCCTGCATCGCAGTGATCTACGCGCTGCTGATCACAATTTTCGTCTATCGCGGGCTCGACCTGAAGGGGTTCCCCCACGCCACGCTCGGCGCGGTCCGCACAACCGCCATGGTGCTGCTGATCATCGGTGCGGCAAGCTCATTCGGCTGGCTGATGGCCTTCCTCGAGGTGCCCAAGGCGACGATCGCGTTGATGCAGTCGATCTCCGACAACCCTCTGGTGATCCTGCTGATGATCAACGTCATCCTGCTGGTGCTTGGCACCTTCATGGATATGGCGCCGATGATCATCATCTGCACGCCGATCTTCCTGCCCGTGGTCAAGGCCATCGGTGTCGATCCCGTGCATTTCGGCGTCATCCTGATCCTGAACGCCGGCATCGGCCTGAACACGCCGCCCGTCGGCTCGGTCCAGTTCGTCGCCTGTGCCATCGGCAAGGTCTCGATCAGCGAATCCATGAAGACGATCTGGCCGTTCTATGGAGCCAGCGTTGCCGTGCTGCTGCTGATCACCTATGTCCCGGCCTTCTCCCTCTGGCTTCCGGGCGTATTCCGTTGACGAGACTGACTGTCGCAAACCTCGCCGGTCTGAAGGCCGGCGTTCGCCGCCCCGCCTATGACCGCGCGCGGCTGACGCCCGGAATCGTCCATCTGGGCTTGGGCGCCTTCGCCCGCGGCCATCTCTGCGAATACACCGAGGACGCGCTGGAGCTAGACTTCGGCGCCTGGGGCGTGACCGGCGCGAGCCTGCAACGGCCCGACCAGCGTGACCGCCTGGCGCCGCAGGACGGGCTCTACACGCTGCTGAAGCGCGCGCCCGCTGGGCCGGAGCTGCGCATCATCGGCTGCATCGGTGAGGTGCTGGTCGCGCCGGAGAGCCCGGTCGCGCTGATCGCCCGCATCGCCGCGCCGGAAACCCGCATCGTCTCGCTGACGGTGACCGAGAAGGGCTACTGCCACGATCCGGCGACCGGCAAGCTCAAGGCCGACCATCCCGACATCATCCATGACCTCAGCCATCCGCTGGCGCCTCGCTCGGCCGTGGGCATCATCGTCGCCGGGTTGAAGGCGCGCCGCGCGGCAGGCCTCGGCCCCTTCACGGCTCTGAGCTGCGACAACCTTCCCCATAATGGCGGCGTGCTGCGCGGCCTGGTGCGCGATTTCGCGGCGCTGAGCGATGATGGCTTGAGCCAGTGGATCGAGGCCAACGGCGCCTTTCCCGCCAGCATGGTCGACCGCATCGTGCCGGCCACCACCGAGGCCGATATCGCAGAGGTCGCAGGGCTGACCGGGCTTGAGGATGCCGCGCCCGTGATCGGCGAGCCCTTCCGGCAATGGGCGATCCAGGACGTCTTCGCGGCGGGCCGCCCGGCCTGGCACGAGGTTGGCGCGCAGATGGTCTCCGAGGTCGCGCCCTTCGAGTTCATGAAGCTGCGCATGCTCAACGGCGCCCATTCCAGCCTCGCCTATCTCGGCTATCTCGCCGGCCACGAGACGGTCGCCGAGGCCAGCGGCGATCCCGTCCTCGCCCGCTTCCTGCAGGGGCTTTGGGCAGAGATCATCCCGACCGTGCCGGCGCCGCAGGGCGTCGTGCTCGCCGATTACGCCGATGCGCTGCTGGCCCGCTTCCGCAATCCCGCCATCCGCCACCGCACCTGGCAGATCGCCATGGACGGGTCGCAGAAACTGCCGCAGCGCCTGCTCGGCACCATCCGCGACCGGCTCAAGGCCGGCGCGCCGATCGATCATCTCGCGCTCGGCGTCGCCGCCTGGATGCGCTATGTCAGCGGTACCGACGAGAAGGGCGCCGCCATCGACGTGCGCGACCCGCTGGCGGCGAGTTTCGCAGAGAAGGCCAAGGAGGCCGGCCGCAATGCTGCGGCGCTGAGCCGGTCGCTGCTCGGCATCGAGGCGATCTTCGGCTCCGATCTGCCGCGCGAGGAGCGGTTCACGCAGGCCGTCGAGCGGCATCTGGCGGCCCTGTTCGAAAAGGGCGCGAAGGCGACCGCGGCTTCTCTGTCAGCTTGAGATCAGGCGCGGGGAACCCCTCTCCTGCATCGAAGTCGGGTCGACCCGCCTTCGACACTCAAGGTGCTGATCTCGGGCAGGCCGAGATCAGTGAGAGGGGCAGGGGTGAGGTGTCGGCCCCTGGACCGGTGGGGCGCTATAGACAATGCCTGCAGTTGGGTACAGCTATCGCTTCAAACGGCCGACCCCTCACCACCCCCGATCCCGATGATGCGCGCTCTCACAACCGTCACGGTCTTGCTGGCACTCCTTGCGGGCCACAGCGCACTCGCCCAATCGCGGGTCACCGTGCCGAATTTCTGGGACCAGCGCATCAGGCTCGACCGGCCAGAAGCCGGCCCGCCCCGCGTCATCCGCTTCCTGACCGACGATGACTATCCCCCCTTGCATTTTGCCGCGCCCGATGGCGGGCTCACCGGCTTCTCGGTCGAGCTTGCCCGCGCCGCCTGCGAAAAGCTGGGCTGGACCTGCACGGTGCAGGCGCGCCGCTTCGACACGCTGCTTGAGTCGCTGGCAGAGGGGCGCGGCGATGTGCTGGCGGCCGCGATCAACCTGAGCCCGCAAATCCGCGCGCGCTTTGCCGCGAGCCATCTCTATTTCCGCAGCACCGCCCGCCTCGCCACCACACGCGGCAACGCCCAGGCCGAGATCGACACGCGCTCCTTGCAGGGCAAGCGGGTCGCCGTGGTCGGCGGCACGGCGCATCAGGCCTTTCTCGAACGGCTCATGCCCTTCGTCCAGCGCCGCGAGACCGGCACCCTGACGGCGGCCATCACGGCCTTGCGCAGCGGCGATGCCGAGTTCGTCTTCGCCGACGGCGTCGCGCTGTCGCTGCTGCTCGCCGGCACAAGCGGCAGCGAACTCGCCTTCACCGGCGGGCCCTTCCTCGAGAGCCGCTATTTCGGCGAGGGCATCGGCTTCCTCATCCGCAAGGACGAGACCGCGCTCAAGCGCGCCCTCGACTATGCCCTGCAATCGCTCTGGGACGACGGCACCTATGCCAGGCTCTATCTGAGGTTCTTTCCGGTCAGCCCGTTCTGACGCACCCGTCATTCTCGGGCGGAGCGAAGCTTCGACCCGAGAATCTCTTGCAGGAGATGCTCGGGTCTGCGCCCGAGCATGACGCGCGCGATATTAGGCTTTCGCCGCCGGCGCGTTCGCGCTGAGCGCCTGCTTCGCCACCGCCGCGAGCCACCCCGCAGCAGCCGGCAGGATCGCGTCGTTGAAGTCGTAGCGGTCGTTGTGAAGTTCCCCACCGTCCTTGACCGGCCCGTTGCCGATCCAGATGTAGCAGCCCGGCAGGCGCTGAAGGAAATAGGCGAAATCCTCGCCCGTGGTGCTGGCCTTCAGGTCGCGCCGGACAGGCAGGCCCGCCGCCTCGCCCGCTGCGGCGGCCAGTTCCTCCTCGGCGGCCGTGTTGACCGTGGCCGCGCCATGCGTCGTCTCGACCTCGGCCGTCATCTCGAAGGTCGCGGCGATATTCTGGGCGATGCCGTTGAGCCGCGCCAGCAAACGCTCGCGGACAGCCGGCACGAAGGTGCGAAAGGTGCCCTCGATGAAGACGCTGGTCGGGATCTGGTTGGAGGCCGAGCCGCCATGGACCTGCCCGATCGAGACCACCGCCGATTCCATCGGACCGACATTGCGCGAGACGATCGTCTGCAGCGCGACGATGAGATGCCCCATGGCGACGATCGGATCGCGCGTCGTCTCGGGCAGGGCGGCGTGGCCTGCCGTGCCGGTGAGCGTGATCTTGAATCGACCCGGCTCGGACATCACCGGCCCGCGATGGACCGCGATCGTGCCCGCATCCAGCCCCGGCCAGTTGTGCAGGGCGAAAATGCGCTCCATCGGAAACCGCTCGAGCACGCCGTCGGCAATCATCGCCTGCGCGCCGCCGGCGCCCTCTTCCGCCGGCTGGAAGACGAACTGGACCGTTCCGCTCCAGTCCGCGTCGCCGGCCAGCAGCGCCGCGGCGCCCAGCAGCGCGGTGGTGTGCCCATCATGGCCGCAGGCATGCATCACATGGGGTGTGCCCGACTTGTAGGGCAGGTCGTTCGCCTCCGCGATCGGCAGCGCGTCCATGTCGGCGCGCAAGCCCACCGACCGCTCCGAACCGCCGCGCTTCAGCGTCGCCACCACGCCATGGCCGCCGATGCCGGGGGTGAAGGGAACGCCGAGCTCGGTCAGCCGGGCCTGCACGAAGGCGCTGGTCTGCGCCTCGTGCCGCCCCAGTTCGGGATGGGCATGCAGATGTCGGCGCCAGGTGGTCAGCTTTTCGCACAGTTCAGGGGTCAAGGCAGGCGTCCTTCTCAAGGCAAGAAGCCCAGCACACTATACCCGGCGACAGCATGAACAACCTTCGGCGACGCCGGAGCGGGTCAGACGCATTGACGCCCCCCTTGGCAATCTGCGAAAGCCCTAGCCCGCTTTTCGCCAGATCCGGAGAGGACACCAGTCCCGATGCCCGTTTTCGACCCCGCCCTTGTGGACGCCGCCCAGCGTTCGGCCGCCTGGCCGTTCGAGGAAGCTCGCAAGCTCGTCGCGCGGATCGAGAAATCGGGCAAGAAGGAGGTCGTCTTCGAGACCGGCTACGGTCCCTCGGGCCTGCCCCATATCGGCACCTTCGGCGAAGTCGCGCGCACCTCGATGGTCCGCCACGCCTTTCGCGTCCTCACCGGCAACACGATCAAGACCCGCCTGATCGCCTTCTCCGACGACATGGACGGCCTGCGCAAGGTTCCCGACAATGTTCCCAACAAGGAGCTGCTGGCGGCCAATCTCGGCAAGCCGCTGACCGAGGTGCCCGACCCCTTCGGCACGCATGACTCCTTCGGGCGGCACAACAACGCGCGCCTGCGCGCCTTCCTCGACCAGTTCGGCTTCGACTACGAGTTCAAATCCTCGACCGACAGCTACCGGGCCGGCGAGTTCGACGCGACGCTGCTGACGATGCTGGCGCGCTACGATGCCGTCATGAAGATCATGCTGGCGACGTTGCGCGAGGAGCGGGCCGCGACCTATTCGCCCTTCCTGCCGATCCATCCGGTGACGCGCGTGGTCATGCAGGTGCCCATCGACGAGGTCGATGTCGACGCCGGCACCATCGCCTGGGCCGACCCGGCCACTGGAGAACGCTTCGTCACGCCCGTCACCGGCGGCCACGTCAAGCTGCAATGGAAGCCGGACTGGGCGATGCGCTGGGTCGCGCTCGGCGTCGACTACGAGATGGCCGGCAAGGACCTGATCGACTCGGTCAAGGTCTCCTCCCAGATCGCCCGCGCGATCGGCGGCACGCCGCCGGAAGGCTTCAACTACGAACTCTTCCTCGACGAGCAGGGCCAGAAGATCTCCAAGTCGAAGGGCAATGGCCTGACCATCGAGGACTGGCTCGAATACGGCCCCCCGGAGAGCCTGGCGCTCTACATGTTCCAGCGCCCGCGCGAGGCCAAGAAGCTGCATTTCGACGTCATCCCGCGCGCGGTCGACGAGTATCTGCAGTTCCTTGGCGGCTATGAGAAGCAGGACTGGAAGAACCGCCTCGGCAATCCTGTCTGGCATCTCCACGGCGGCGAGCCGCCGGAGCCTGAGATCATCGCGACCGGCGAAGGCGAGAACGCGTCGCGCGCGCAGATCACCTTCGGCCTGCTGATGAACCTCGTCGCGGTCGCGAATTCCGAGGACAAGGCCGTTCTCTGGGGCTTCCTCCAGCGCTATGCGCCGGGCATCTCGCCGGCGACCCATCCGCGCCTCGATGCGCTGGTCGGCTACGCCATCGCCTATTTCCGCGACTTCGTGAAGCCGGCAAAGCATTACCGCCTCGCCGACGAGACGGAAACCGCGGCCTTCCTGGCGCTCGACGCCGCCATCGCCGCGCTGCCGGCCGACGCCACAGCCGAGATGGTGCAGGACACCGCGCTCGATGTCGCCCGCGCCGTGCCGCGCTACCAGAACCTGACCGCCAAGAACGCCACCCCCGAACGACCCGGCGTCTCCGGCGACTGGTGGAAGGCGATCTACCAGGTGCTGTTCGGCGAGGAGCAGGGCCCGCGCTTCGGCTCGTTTGCCGCGATCTACGGCCTGCCCAACACCCGCGCCCTGATCGCCAAGGCGCTGGCTGGCGGGCTGGTCGAGGAGCACGCCGCCTTCGTCGAGACGCGCAAAGCGGGCTAGGTCTGCCACGAAGGCGGCCGTCATCCGATTGGAGGATGCGGTCGCCTCCGTCTCCGCGCTCAATGCTCCGATGTGAGCAAGGCGGGAGATGCGGCATGACAGTTGAGCTTCCTGCCCGCCGATCCCGGATGGCTTCGCCGATTGCGGCGCGGCGCGGACTGGCGAGCTTCGCCAGCGCGGCGCTGTTCGGCTGCTTGCTCCTGCTGTCCATCTGCCCCAGTGCGGCGATCGCGGCCCCTGACCTGAACGCTATGTCTCCGGCCGAGATCGCGATCGCCCATCGGCGTCTGCGCGAACTCGGCTGCGCCGCTGGGCCTTCCGGTCTCGACACCCGCGCCGCGCTGCGCGAGATGCTCAAGCGCTGCCCGGACCCCACCCCGTTCCTGTCCATCGAAACCGGGCGGCCGACGACACCCATCCGGCGTATCGCCGTCGATCGCGAATGCCGCGTCGCCGCGACGGTGTCCTATGACAAGACCCTGCGCCTGTGGTCGCTGCCCGACGGCAAGCCGCTGCGGGTCGTCCGCTTTCCCTTCGCGGTCGGGGATGAATTCGACGGCCTCGCCATGTCGCCGGATGGACGATGGATCGCCGTCGGCGGCTGGGATGCGCGCGAAAGCGGGAACACGGCATTCCTCTGGGACACGCAGGCGGAACAGCCGGTCCGCGCGCTTGCCCGTTTCGGCAACCAGGTGGGCGCACTGGCCTACTCCCCCGATGGCAAACGGCTCGCCATCGCGGCGGGCGATGATGGCATCCGCATCCTCGCCATGCCCGGCGGCGAGCCGATGGCGAGCGATCCCGATGTCTCCGAGTCCACCAACGGCCTGGCCTTCGGGCCGGACGGCAGCCTCTTCGCCGCGAGCTATGACGGCTATGTCCGGCGCTACGATGCCAGCGGCGCCCGCACGCACAAGGTCGCGACGAAAAGCGGGCGCATGCCCTACACGGTCGCCGTCTCCCGCCACGGCCAGACCATCTCCGTCGGCTTCGCCGATTCACGCCAGGTCGAGATTCTCGATGCAGCGACGCTAGCTCCGGTCGCGCTGACCAACTCGGCGAAATGGGCCGACGACAACATTTCTCGGGTCGGCTGGGATGCTGCCGGACGCATCGTCGCCGGCGGCGACACCGGCCGTCCCGCCTCGCCGCTGCATCTGTTCGACAAGTCGGGCCGGCATCTGCGCGATCTCGACCCGGTTCACTATCTCCTCGACCTGCAGCCCTGCGGCGATGCGATGATCCTCTCGGCGGTCGAGCCGGCGCTCGCCCTGCTCCAGCCCGACGGCGTCTTGAAGACGCTCGTCGACAGCGACGCAGCCGACATGCGCTTCAAGACGGGCGATGCCTTCAGGGTCTCGGCGGATGGCACGAAGGTGAGGTTTCATCTCGGTTTCGAGGCGACGGCGATGCCGGTGCTGATCGATGTCGCAGCCGGCACGGTCGGTCCTGCCCTCGGAGATGCGGACGATCTCGCCGGCCCCGTCACCGACACATTGGCCATCAATCGCAGCACAGGCGCGGTCGACACCGGCAGGAGCGTGCGGCCTCGCGGCTCCGGTCCCGACTATTCCGGGCAAACGCTCGCCATCCGGCCCGATCGCGGCGGCTTCGTGCTCGGCTCCTGGTCGAGCCTGCGCAGCTACGACGGCACCGGCAAGCGGCGCTGGAAGGGCAAGCTGGCGACGCCTGTCGGCGGCGTTCAGCTCGCAGCAAACGGCAGCCTCGTGATCGTCGCCTATATGGATGGAACGATCCGGTGGTTCCGCTGGAGCGACGGAGCCGAACTCCTCGCCGTGTTCGTCAACCGGCACGATCTGCGCTTCGTCGCCTGGACACCCTCGGGCTATTACGTCGGTTCGCCCGGTGCCGAAGACATGTTCGGCTGGCAGTTCAACGGTAATTGGAACCGACAGGCCGACTTTCTCCCCGCGACCGGCATGGCGTCGTCCCGGCTGCGCCGTCCCGACGTGATCCAGCGTGTGATCCCGCTTCAGGACGAGGTGCAAGCGGTCAGGGCAGCCGATGGCGCCGGGAAGGGGCGGCTCTGAGCAGGCACGCTGAGCCGCAAACGAGCGCGTGAGGCTACGACAGCGGGCAGGACGACGGACGGTCGTCGGCCCAGCCAGATGCAGCGTCGCATGGCCAGGGGATTGGAGCGCAAGGCGGGCCGACGTTAGTCTGGGCTTGGGAACCAACCAAGCTGTTCACCCGGACCCTGCAGGACCCTTGCGACATGGCTGAAGACGATCTGACGACGGTGTCTGCCCGTACCGTCGAGCAAGCCATCACCTCCCGCCGCGCCATCCGTGCCTTCCTGCCTGATCCCATCGACCCCGCCCTCGTCCGCCGCCTGATCGAGGTCGCGGCCCGGGCCCCCAGTGGCACCAACATGCAGCCCTGGAAGCTTCGGGTGATTGGCCCGGATACGCGTGAACGGTTGGAAGCAGCCTTGATCGCGGCACTCGATTCGCCCGATCTGCCGGCGGAGGAGGAGTATCGCTATTACCCCGAGCGCCTTCGCGAGCCCTACCTCTCGCGCCGCCGCAAGGTCGGCTGGGATCTCTATGGCCTGCTTGGCGTGACCAAGGGCGACATCGAGGGTATGAAGCGCCAGAGCGCCGCCAATCTGCGCTTTTTCGGCGCGCCGGTCGCGCTGATGCTGACCGTCGACCGCGATCTCGAAATCGGCTCCTGGCTCGATCTCGGCATGTTCGTCCAGAGCCTGCTGATCGCCGCGCAGGGGAACGGCCTGCAATCCTGCCCGCAGGCGATCTTCGCGCGCTTCCATCCGGTGGTGCGACGCGAATTGTCCATTCCCGAAAGCGAGGTCGTGGTCTGCGGCATTGCCATCGGGCACGCGGACCCCGACGCGCCGCAGAACGCGCTCGTGCCGGAGCGCGAGCCGGTCGAGGGCTTCACGACCTGGCTCGATTAAACGCTGCGGGCGGCTTCAGGCCGGTTGGCCGGTCTTGCGCACGCTCTTCATGATCGGCTGCACGACATAGTGCATCGCCACGATCGCGATGCCGCCGACGATCAGGCCGAACACGGCTGAGAACACCGCCCCCGTCAGCCATTCCAGGACACCGCCCAGCGGCAGCATCGCGCCGGCTGCGACCGCCAGCCCATGGCTGGCATGGCCGAGCCCGGTCAGGCCGAATTCTTCCAGCCCATGGATGATAATGCCGCCGCCAACCCACAGCATCGCCGCCGTGCCGACCGCGCTGAGCGCGGTCAGGAAATGCGGCATGCCGACGACCAGCGCGCGACCGAGCAGCCGCACCGGCGCAAAGCGCCGCTGCGCCAACGCGAGCCCGACATCGTCCGCCTTCACGATCAGCGCCACCACGCCATAGACCAGCACGGTGATGCCGATGCCGACCAGCGCCAGGACGATCGCCTGCATCTGGAAGGAGGCGGTCGAGACGGTCGACAGGGTGATCGCCATGATCTCGGCCGAGAGGATGAAATCGGTCTTGATCGCGCCCGCGATCTTCTGCTCCTCGAGCAGCTTGGGATCGAGCACCGCCTTGCCGGCCTCATCCGGGGTGGCCGCCGCGTGCGGCACGACCAGTTCGAGGATCTTCTCGGCGCCCTCATAGCAGAGATAGACGCCGCCCATCATCAGCAGCGGTGTGATCAGCCAGGGCGCGACGAGGGCCAGGATCAGCGCGCCCGGCAGCAGGAAGAGCAGCTTGTTCTTGAGCGAACCGAGCGCGATTTTCCAGATGATCGGCAGCTCGCGCGACGCAGCGAAGCCCACCGCATAGCGCGGCGTCACGGCCGCATCGTCGATGACGATGCCGGCCGCCTTGGTGCCGGCCTTGGTCGCCTGCGCCACCACATCGTCCACGGACGAAGCGGCAACCTTGGCGATGCCTGCGATATCATCCAGCAGCGCGAACAATCCGGAAGCCACGTCTTGTCTCCATGATGAAGGGCGGCGCGGCAGATCATCCGCCGCGGCCGCCCCGTCAACAAGACGCGGCAGCGCCGTTTTGGTTCAGCCCTGGTTGATTTCGAACAGGCCGGCACAGCCCATGCCGCCGGCGACGCACATCGTCACGACCGCATAGCGCGCCTTGCGGCGGCTCCCTTCCAGCAGCGCATGACCGACGAGCCGCGCGCCGCTCATGCCGAAGGGATGACCGATCGCGATCGCGCCGCCATTGACGTTGACCTTGTCGGGATCGATCCCCAGCGTGTCGCGACAATAGATCGACTGCGAGGCAAAGGCCTCGTTCAGCTCCCAGAGGTCGATGTCGTCGACGGTGAGGCCGTTGCGTTCGAGCAGGCGCGGGACGGCGAACACGGGACCAATGCCCATCTCGTCGGGCTCGCATCCGGCCGAGGCGAAGCCGCGGAAGATGCCGAGCGGCGACAAACCACGCCGCGACGCCTCGGCGGCCGACATCACCACGCTGGCTGCCGCCCCGTCCGAGAGCTGGCTGGCATTGCCGGCCGTGATGAACTGGTCCTCCCCGCGCACCGGCTTGAGCTTGAGCAGACCGTCCAGCGTGGTCTCGGGCCGGTTGCCCTCGTCCTTGGACAGCGTCACCTCCTGCTGGCTGACCGTGCCGGTTGCCTTGTCGGTGACCGCCATGACGGCGCTCATCGGCACGATCTCATTGTCGAACAGCTGGCGCTGCTGGGCGGCTGCCGTGCGCCTCTGGCTCTCCAGCGAAAATTCGTCCTGAGCCTGTCGCGAGATGCCGTAGCGCTGCGCCACATTGTCGGCGGTCTCGATCATCGAGGTGTAGATCGACGGCTTATGCGCCATCAGCCAGTCGTTCTGGGTCAGCTCGCGCCGCACCACCGGCTGGACGAGGCTGATCGACTCGACACCGCCGCCGACTGCGACCGGAACGCCGTCCATCACGACGCGGCGCGCCGCATGGGCGATCGCCTCCAGGCCGGAGGCGCAGAAGCGGCTGACCGTGACGCCGGCCGACTGCACGGGCAGGCCGGCGACCAGCGCGCCATGCCGGGCGACGTTGCCGCCGGTGGCGGCTTCGGGATAGCCGCAGCCCATCACCACCTCCTCGACCGCCTCGGGTTCCAGATCGGCGCGCAGCAGCGCATGCCGGATCGCGTGAGCCGCCATATCGGCCCCGCGGACCTGGTTGAAGGCGCCGCGATGGGCCTTGCCGATCGGTGTGCGGGCGGTGGAGACGATCACGGCTTCGGTCATGGACGCTTCATCCCTGTTGTCGGATTTTTGTTTGCTTGGGAAACTAGACGGGCCTAGCCTTCAGATCGGCAAAGCCTTTGCCCTCGGCTGCAAGCCGGCGCAGCAGCGGCGCCGGTTCGAGCGCCGTGTCGCCGGTCTCCGCCGCCTGCGCTTCCAGCCGCGCGACGATGACGCCAAGCCCAATCGTATCGGCCCAGTGCATCGGTCCGCCGCGCCAAGCCGGCCAGTTATAGCCGTTGAGCCAAATGACATCGATGTCGCCCGGCCTCGCCGCGATGCCCTCCTCCAGGATGCGGGCGCCTTCGTTGACCATCGGGTCGAGCAATCGCGACAGGATCTCGTCGGCCGTGAAGCTGCGCCGCGTCACGCCCTTCTCCTGCGAGACCCGCGCAATCAGCGCCTCGACCTCCGGGTCGCGCTGCCCGGTTCGTGCGCCGTCGGGATAGAGGAAATAGCCGCGTCCGGTCTTCTGGCCGAACCAGCCGGCCTCGCAGATCGCATCGGCCACGGCGGCAGTCTTGCCGCGCGCCTTGCGCGAGCGCCAGCCGATGTCGTTGCCGGCGAGATCGGCCATGGCGCAGGGCCCCATCTTGAAGCCGAAGCCCGTCAGCGCCGCATCGACCTCATGCGGCAGCGCGCCGGCGACCAGCAGGCGCTCGGTGGCGCGGGTGCGGGCCTCCAGCATGCGATTGCCGACGAAGCCGAAGCCGTTGCCGACCACGACCGGAACCTTGCCGAGCCGCCGCCCGAGCGCCATCGCCGTGACGACCGCATCATCGGCGACGCCGGCGGGACGGACGATCTCCAGCAGCTTCATCACATTGGCGGGGCTGAAGAAATGCATCCCCAGCACATCCTGCGGCCGCGTCGTCGCAGCCGCGATGGTCGGCACGTCGAGATAGGACGTGTTGCTGGCGAGGATCGCGCCCGGCTTCACGATCGCGTCGAGCGCGCCGAAGATCTGCTGCTTGACGCCCATCTCCTCGAAGGCCGCCTCGATCACGATGTCGGCCTCGGCCGCAGCGCCGAGCCCGACAGCCGGCGTGATCAGCGCCACCCTTTCGTCGCGCTTCGCAGGCGTCAGCGAGCCGCGCGTCACCGACATCTCGTAGATGGCCGCCACGCGGTTCATGCCGTTGTCGATCTGCGCCTGTTCCTGCTCGATCAGGGTCACCGCAATACCGGCATTGGCGAAGCACATCGCGATGCCCCCCCCCATCGTGCCGGCGCCGATGACGGCAGCTCTGGCGATCTCGCGCGGCTTCACCGCGCTGTCGATGCCCGGCACGCGGGCGATCTCGCGTTCGGCGAAGAAGACATAACGGAGCGCCTTCGAGCGCGGATCGGCCAGCAGCGCCGTGAATAAGGCGCGCTCGGCCGCCAGCCCTTCCGCGAAAGACAGGGTGAAGGCGGCGCGCACCGCCTCGATCAGCGCCATCGCATTGGGCATGTCGCCGGATTTCAGGCTGGCCTCAGCCGCCAGCACCTCGAAAGCTTCGCGATCCTTCGCGGTCAGGCGGTCGTCCCGCTCGCGAGCCGGCTCGGGAGCGCCCTTTGCCACCAGCGCCTGTGCCAGCGTCACGGCCGCCGCGACGACATCGCCGCCCGCCACCTCATCGACGAGGCCGAGTTCCAGCGCCTTGCCGGCGGAAACCGGCTCCCCCGACAGCATCATCGGGAACGCCTTCGCCGCCCCGATCAGGCGCGGCAGCCGCTGCGTGCCGCCCGCTCCCGGGATCAGGCCAAGCTTGATCTCGGGCAGGCCGAGCATGGCCGATGCCGCCGCCACGCGAGCATGGCAGGCCAGCGCGACCTCGAGCCCGCCGCCGAGCGCTACGCCCTGGATCGCCGCGACGACCGGCTTTTCCGACCCCTCGATGGCGTCGAGCACATCGGGCAGAAGCGGAGCGAGCGGCGGCTTGCCGAACTCGCTGATGTCGGCACCCGCGATGAAGGCCTTGCCGGCAGCCGCGATCACGATGGCCGTCACCGCCGGATCGGTGCTCGCCTCGGACAGGACACGGGCGAGATCGGCCCGCAGCGCCTGGCCCAGCGCATTGACCGGCGGGTTGTCGATCGTGGCGATCGCGATCTCGCCTTGACGGGCGAGCCGGACGGTCTCCATCGGCGTATATCCTCAGGCTGGTGCCGGGCGCCTAGCCTGGCCGTTGAGCGCGAAGGAGGAAGTCCGCCGCTCGGCTTTTTGTCAAGCCGGGACGACGGCAGGGCGCGTCGGCACAGGAGCAGACGCCACCGGTCACGGCGCCCGCCTTGACCCTCGGTGAAAGGCCGTGCCAAGCCTCGTCCAACGACAATCACGAGCCTCGGGCCGGCACCCTACAATGCGTGCCGCACCATCGATCGGGGCCGCAGGGACGAGGATCTGCCGATGACCGCCGCCGTTCTGATCGAAACCGTCGCGCCCGGCGTCAGCCAGATCACGATGAACCGGCCGGAGCGCAAGAACGCGCTCGACCGCGCCAGCTATGTCGGGCTGATCGAGGCCTTCGCCGCAGCAGAGGCTGATCCGGATATCCGCGCCATCGTCATCACCGGCGCGGGCAACTGCTTCACCAGCGGCAACGACATCCGCGATTTCGCCGCCGCGGCCGGCGACGGCGCCCGCATCGCCATGGATTTCCTGACCACGATATCGACCGCGACCAAACCCGTCATTGCCGCCGTGGAGGGTTTTGCCGTCGGCATCGGCACGACGATGCTGCTGCATTGCGATCTCGCCTTTTCCGGTGATGCTGCGGTGTTCCGCATGCCTTTCGTGGCGCTCGGCCTCTCGCCCGAGGGCGCGTCGTCCTATCTGCTGCCGCTGGTCGCGGGCTCGAAGCGGGCGGCCGCACTGCTGATGCTGGCGGAGGCCTTCGGGCCTCGCGAAGCGCTGGACGCAGGCCTCCTCAACGCGGTCGTCGCGCAGGGCGGCGCGCTGGCGGCTGCTTTGGACAAGGCGAGCGCGCTCGCAGCCCTGCCACCGCAATCGGTCGCCTTGACCAAGCTGCTGCTGAAGCGTGGCCATGCGACCACCGTCGCCGAGACGATCGCCACCGAAGGCCGCCATTTCGGCGAGCGCTTGCGCTCGGAGGAAGCGCAGGCCGCCTTCGCGGCGTTCCTCAAGCGCTAACCCGGCTCGCGATCCGCGCCGCCGAGCCACTGCTTCATCGCGCCGATGAAGCCGATGACGCACCCGGCCAGGATGACCCATTGCAGCACCGAGAGCGCCATGCTCGGCGTCTCCCGCGAGGTTGCCATGTCATAAGCCAGCCACGCGCCGGCCACGCCGGTCAGCAAGGCTTGGCTCTTGGGATTGCCCATCGAAGCCTCTCCCCTGTTGTAGGTCGGCCCCTTTATTCGCACGCCTCACGAGCCCCTTCATCATGCGAATGAAGGGGCCGATCGCGCCGAGCCTCTCAGGCCGCCTGAGCCCGCCCGCCCCGCATTTTTCCCAACCCCCAGGAGAAAGCCGGCCAGAGCAGCGCGGCGAGCGTCATGGCGGCGAGCACGCTCGCGACCGGCCGCTCGAAGAAGGGCAGGATCGAGCCGTCCGACTTGATCAGCGAGGTAACGAAGCTCTGCTCGACCATCGTGCCCATGACGATGCCCAGCACCATCGCCGCGACTGGATAGCCGTTCTTCTCCATGAAGAAGCCGACCAGCCCGAAGACGGCGACGCACCAGACGGCGAAGAGATTGTTGCCGGCGGTCGCGAAGGCGCCCACCGCACAGAACACCAGGATGACCGGCATCACGGCCGATCGCGGTGCGCTGACGACGCGGCTGGCGATGCGGATCATCACGATGCCCAGCGGGATCATGATGATGTTGCCCAGAATGAAGATGATGTAGAGCGCGTACATGCTCGACGCCTGCGACGAGAACAGCGTCGGGCCGGGGTTGAGCCCCTTCATGTAGAGCACGCCGATGGCGATCGCGGTGATCGTGTCGCCGGGGATGCCGAACAGCAGCGCCGGCACCCAGCCCGACGCCAGCGAGGCGTTGTTGCTGGCACCAGCCTCGATCAACCCCTCGGGATGGCCGGTGCCGAACTTCTCCGGCGTCTTCGAGAAGCGCTTCGCCATGGCGTAGCTGACCCAGGCCGCCATGTCGGCGCCGGCGCCCGGCAGAACGCCGATGATGATGCCGATGATGTTTCCGCGCGTCTGCTGGACCGGATACTCCTTGGTCAGCTTCCACTGTCCCTTGAGAATGCTGCCGAGGCGCCTGTGCTCCAGCTTGGGCGGCTCGCGCTCGGTGATCGAACGCATCACCTCGGCCAGCGCGAAGACGCCGACCAGCGCCGGGATTGGCTCGATGCCGCCCAAAAGATCGGTCGACCCCAGCGTGAAGCGCGCCACGCCGCCGGGATTGTCGATGCCGATGCAGGTGATCAGCAACCCAAGCAGCATGGAGGCGATCGCCTTGATCGGCGAGGAGCGCGCGACCAGCGTCGCGCACATCAGGCCGAGCATGGCGAGCCAGAAATTCTCATAGGTCGAGAAGGACAGCGCGAATTCGGCCAGGACCGGCGCCAGCACCATCAAAGACAGCGTGCCGGCGATGCCGCCGAGCGCCGAGAACCACAGGCAGATGCCGAGCGCCGTCTCGGCCTGACCCTTGCGGGTCATCGCATAGGCTTCGTCGGTATAGGCGGCCGAGGCCGGCGTGCCGGGAATGCGCAGCAGGCAGCCGGGAATATCGCCCGAGAAGATCGCCATGGCCGACGCGGTAATGATCGTCGCCACCGCCGCGATCGGTGACAGATAGAAGGTGACGGGTACGAGCAGCGCCGTCGCCATGGTGGCGGAGAGGCCCGGCAGGGAGCCAACGACAAGTCCGTAGATGGCAGACGCGAAGATCGCGATCAAGACGTCGGTCTGGAAGACCAGCCCGAAGGCCTGGACAATGGTGTTCATCATGGCGCCATCACCAGGGGAAGGGCAAGAGACCGCCCGGAAGCGGCACGCGCAGCAGCTTCAGGAAGATCAGGTTGACGACGAAGGGGGCGATGATGGCGACCGGGATCACGAGTTTGGCGCGCGCGCCAAAGGCAGAGCTCGCCGTCGCGACCATGATCGCCGCGGTCGGCAGAAAGCCCAGGGCCTCGGAGGCCAGCGCGTAGAAGGCGACGAGCGCTGGCGGCAGCAGCGCGAGCCACGCTTTCCAGGGTGGTGGCGGCTTGAGCAGTTCAGGCGCCGTATGCAGGGCGACATCCGCTTCCGCCACCTCTTCGAGGCGGCGTCCGACGCCCAGCACGATCAGGGCCCCGCAGAGCACGAGGCCTACGCCGATCACCATCGGAAAGGCGGAAGGCCCGACCTGCTGGCCCGGAACGGGCGGCAACTGCGAGCCATAGGCGAAGGAAAGCGCCCCCAGCGTCGCGACGACGGCGCCGGTCAAACGGTCGGACATCAGCATTGGCGTATAACTCGTGCGTGAAACGAAGGCGGTGAGCCGGGACCGCAGGCCCTCGGCTCACCGCAATGTCGAGGCCTCAGGCCTTGGCGAGTCCGGCCGCCTTCATGAAGGCACCCATCTTCTTGTCACTGTCGGCCATGAAGGCCTCGAACGCGGCACCGTCGGCATATTTCATCGTGAGACCGCGCGAATCCATGAACTCCTTGTAGTCCTTGGAGTCGTAGATCTTCTTCAGCTCGGCGCCGAGCAGCTTCGTGATATCGGCGGGCAGGTTCTTCGGGCCTCCGATGCCGCGCCAGGAACCGAGCGTGATGTCAATGCCCAGCGTCTCCTTCAGCGTCGGCACGTCCTTGAACTGCGGCATCCGCGCATCCGCCATGATGGCGAGGGACTTGGCCTTGCCGGCGTCGATCATGGCGCGGGCCTCCGGCACCGAGCAGGTGTTGAAGTCGAGGCCGCCGGCGGCGAGGTCCTGCATCGCCGGCGCGGCCCCGTTCGAGGGCACCCAGGCGACATGGTCCGGCTTCAGCCCCATGCCCTGCAGCCAGCCGACCAGGGCGAGATGCCAGATGCCGCCTTGTCCGGTGCCAGAAGCCTTGAACTTGCCGGGAGGCGCCGCCTTGATCGCCTCGGCCAGCGCCTTGATGTCCTTGTAGGGCGAATCGGACTTCACATGGACGCCTGGCGCATCGTCGTTCATCTGCGCAAGCGAGGTGTAGTTCTGATAGGTGAGCTGCGTCAGGCCCTGGTGATGCATCATCGCGATTTCCGACGTGATGATGCCGAGCGTGTAGCCGTCCGGCGCCGCGGTGGCGATGGCGGAATGGCCGACGACGCCCGAGCCGCCGGTGCGGTTGACGACGCCGAAGGGCTGGCCGAGGCTCTTTTCCAGGAGGCCGGCGATGATCCGCACCACAGCGTCGGTGCCGCCGCCGGCGCCCCACGGGCAGATCATGGTGACCGGCCGGCTCGGCCATTTTGCCTGCGCGATCGCAGGTGCCGCGATCAAACCGGCTGCGCCGGCAGCCGCAGCGCCTTTGAGAACACCGCGCCTGCTGATGATGTCGGTCATGGGTGGTTCCTCTTCCCTAAATCGTTTGAATTCCCGGGCGCTCCTCGTCGCTTGAACGGGGCACCCCTGCGGGACGGTGGCTCGTCAGACGGTTACATCTGAGACGGTTGCATCTGAGCCGATTGTCGCAGCGGAGACAACAGGACTTTTCGGCGAATATCCTACAATCCGCACATCACCGGGAGAACGGAACTCGCCACCTTGGCGACGACAGCGCCCGTGCTGAGTTCGGGGCCCGGCGTTGCGGCCACCGGCGAAACGCCTGCCTTCGTCAGCAGCGCATGCAGCGCCGCCCCATCCGCGATCGCATAGGCGCGCTGCGGCGCGACGCCTGCGATCAACACCTTGTCGGAAGGGTTGGCGGTGACGATCCCCACAAGGCGGCCCTGGCGGTCGAAGGCCGGACTGCCGGCATGCCCTGGCTGAAGCGGCGCGAGCACCGCCGCATGGCTGCCGACATGCACGGCCTGTCCGGGGAGCGCGACAGCCATGCGGCTAACGCCGTGGAGGGCAGGCCCCGTACGGCGGTAGCCGTCCTCGTCATAGGCGACGAGCGTGAGGCTCTCGCGGTCGGAGGGCGCCTCTCCTCGCAAGGGCTGGACCGCGAAAGCCGGGCCGCCCGCGACATCGAGCAGAACGAGCCCGCTTTCAGGCGATCCACGCAGCTTGGCTCCGCGATCGCCGACCTGCACGGACTTGCAGCCCTCGACGACGGCGGACGCCGTCACTGCCACGCGCTCGGCCACTGCGAGCGCGACGCCGTAGCGCAGCTGAGGCACCAGCCACCCCGTCGCACGCGCCGGAGGAGCCGCTGCGACGGCGGGGGCAGCCGGCATCGGCCCGGTCGGGAAAGGCTCGAAGCTCGACGCGATGGCGATCACCAGCTTGTCGACCGTGCCCGAGAGCGCCTTGTCATAGCCGATCGAGAAGCCGCGCAGGCCAGACGGCCCGGCCGCCAGCCGGCGGTAGAACTTGCCTGTCGGCGTCTCGCCGGTGACGACGAAGAAGTCCGGCCGCAGCAATTTGTAGGTGATTTTGCGGCCGGGATTGTTCGGGGTCGGCGCCGTCGCCTTCTCGAACACGGCCTCCAGCGTCTCTCCCGGCGTCGTGGCCGAGGTGTCGAGCGTGACCTTTCCGTCCTCGCTCTGCCAGCGGCTGCCGGAGGGCGAGACGTCGCGCTTCGGCAGGATTTTGGCCGGAATGCCGATGCGCACGCCGGTTTTCTCGTCGGCGATCAGCCGGAAACCAGCCGCATCGCGCGCGGCTTGAGCTGCCTGAGCCAGCGCCCGCCGCTCGGCCGGGTTCAGCATGCCGTCGGGCGCCCCGCGCGCGGCGGCTTTCATCGCGTTGATGGCCCGGAAGGTCAGAGGGCCATAGGAGCCGCTCGCCGCGCCGTTGAAATGGCCGGTCCAGATCAGATCGGTCTGGATCGCCTTGCGTTCCGCCTCGGGCAGGCTCTCGAAGCTCGCTTGGGCCGCCGCGAGCTGAGGATTGGGTCCGGGCGCGGGCTGCGCGCTTGCGAGCGGCGCGCCCAGCAGGGCGAGCGCCAGTGCGACGGCCAGGACCTGCTGGGTGCGGGAATGAGGCAGACGGGCGCGCGACATGGGTCTCGTCCTCGAAGCTGGGCGAAGCGGCGCCATTGAGCGTCAGAACGGCCCGCGCCGCAACTGCGGGCTCCCGACATCGCGCGGCGAGATGATCCGCAGGGCGGATCTTGCAACGACCTTCATTCGCGACGACCTTCATTCGCATGACTTGAACGCGCGCGACGCAGTGATAGCCTGCCGCCCGGTCTCACCCCGCGATGGGCTGAAGCGTTTGTCCACCGACGCCGTCGACGGACCCGACGCAGAGGCGGACCGGACCCAGAGGAACGACGATGACCCTGCTCGCCCGTCTTGCGCTCCTCCTCGGCCTCACCCTCGCCGCCCATCCGGCCCTGGCCCAGAAGGCCTATGTCCGCAACGATCTCGCAGCCGACGGGCAGCGGCTGGAGGAGCGGCTCAAGCGCGAGGTTTCGAGCACACGCCCCGCAGCCGACGCCGTGCGCGCCGGCGAGGCGGCGCTGGCCCGCGGCGATGCCCGCGCCGCTTTGCCCCAGGCCAATGCCGCCGTCGTCGCCGACCCCGCCGGCGCCGCCGGCTGGCGCCTGATGGCGCGCGCTGCCAACGCGATCGAGCCGCGCGACTATCGCGAGCGCTGGGAGTTGCGCGAGCGCGCCATCAGCGCCGCCTATCTCGCCTATCAGCGCGCCATCGGCCGCAACGACGAGGCCGCATCGCTCGGCGTGCTCGCGCGCATATTCGAGAAGAACGAGCTCTGGCGTCCGGCGCTGACGACCTATCGGCTCAGCCTCGACCTCGTCGACAACGCCTCGCTGCGCACCGCCTATGAAGGCCTGCGCGAGCAGCGCGGCTTCCGTCTGACCTCCAACAAGGTCGATGCCGACGCCGCCTCGCCCCGCGCCTGCTTCGAGTTTTCCGAACCGCTGGCGCGCGGCCGCGTCGATTTCGCGCCTTACGTCGCGATCTCAGGCGGCAAAGGCGACTTCGCGGTCTCGGCCGAAGACAAGCAGATCTGCGTCGACGGCCTGCGCCATGGCGAACGCTACGGCTTCGTCATCCGCCAGGGCGTGCCCTCGGCGATCCCTGACGAAAAGCTGCTGAAATCGGCGGACTACGAGGTCTATGTCCGCGACCGCACGCCGTCCGTCCGCTTCACCGGCAAGAACTACGTCCTGCCGCGCACCGGCCAGCAGGGCGTGCCGGTGGTCTCGGTCAACACCGGCCGGCTCGACCTCGATGTCATGCGCATCGGCGACCGCAACCTGATCAACTCGGTCCATTCCGAGGACTTCCTCGGCCAGCTCGGCGCCTATCAGTCCAGGCAGATCGCCTCCGACAAGGGCCAAAGCGTCTGGACCGGCTCGATGGAGGTCAAATCCGAGCTCAACAAGGACGTCGTCACTGCCTTCCCTGTGGTCGAGGCGGTCGGCGCCCTGAAGCCCGGAATCTATGTGATGTTCGCCAAGCCGGCCGGCGGCAATGCTGTCGCGCCCGTCTCAGATGGAGACGGCGATGGCGACTACGGCGACGGCACGACCCGCGCGACGCAGTGGTTCGTCGTCTCCGATCTTGGCCTGACCTCCTTCTCCGGCCCCGACGGCGTGCATGTGCTGGTGCGCTCGCTCGCCAATGCGGCCCCCGTCGCCAATGCCGAGCTGCGCCTTCTCGCCCGCAACAACGAGGTGCTGGCGACCGTCCGCTCCGATGCCAATGGCTATGCCCGCTTCGATGCCGGCCTCGCCAAGGGCCAGGGCGGCAATGCGCCTGGTCTCGTCACCGCCTCGCTCTCCGAGGATTACGGCTTCCTCGACCTCAAGCAGACGGCGTTCGATCTCTCCGATCGCGGCGTCAAGGGGCGCGTCGCGCCCGCCGGGCTCGACGCCTTCCTCTACACCGAGCGCGGCGTCTACCGCTCCGGCGAGACCGTCTACCTCACCGCCCTGCTGCGCGATGCGCGCGGCGCCGCCGTCACGGGCCTGCCGCTGACGCTCTCGGTCAAGCGCCCCGACGGCGTCGAATACCGCCGCCGCCAGGTCGAGGACCAGGGCGCCGGCGGACGTGCCCATTCGATCCAGCTCCTGTCGGGGGCCGCGACCGGCACCTGGCGGGTCCAGGCCTATGCCGACCCCAAGGGCCCGGCCATCGGCGAGGTCTCCTTCCTCGTCGAGGATTATGTCCCCGAGCGTCTCGAACTGACGCTGGCGCCCAAGGCGCCCGTCCTCCAGGCCGGCGAGCCGGCCGAGATCGGAGTCACCGCGCGCTATCTCTACGGGGCGCCGGGCTCGGCGCTCGACGTCAACGGCTCGATGACGATCCGCGCCGCCGGCCAATCGGCGATTCCGGGCTTTGCCGGTTATCAGGTCGGCCTGACCGACGAGGAGTTCCAGCCGGTCCAGTCGGACTTCGAGGAGAGCACCACCACCGACGCCGCTGGCAAGGTCACGGTGACCAACCCGGTCGCGCAGCCCGAGACCAACCGGCCGCTCGAAGCGGAGTTCACCATCCGCGTCGGCGAGCCCGGCGGGCGCGCCATCGCGCGCTCCGTGACCCTGCCGATTGTGCCCAAGGGCGCCGCCATCGGCGTGCGCAAGGCGTTCAAGGATGGCGAGGTCGGCAACGGCCAGACCGCGACCTTCGACGTCATCATGGCCAATGGCGACGGCCGGCGCCTCGCACGACCCGGGGTCAAATGGACCCTGTCCAAGGTCACCCGCAACTACCAGTGGTTCTTCCAGGACGGCCGCTGGAACTTCGAGGGCGTGAAATCGACCCGCCGCGTCGCCGATGGCGAGGTGGCAGTGACGGAGGCCGCAGTGGCCCGCATCGCCGCGCAGGTCGCATGGGGCAATTACCGCCTCGATGTCGCCGCCGACGGCCCTGATTCGACCGAGACCTCGGTATCCTTCAGCGTCGGCTACGAGGCGGACAAGACCGCCGATACGCCCGATGTGCTCGACGTCGCCCTCGACAAGGCATCTTACGCCGATGGCGAGAGCCTGCAGGTGCGGCTCGCCCCGCGCTTCGCCGGCAAGGCGACGCTGGCCGTGATCAGCGACCGCGTCGCTGATATCCGCACCATCGACATCGCGCCCGGCGGCACCACCGCCAGCATCCCGGTCAAGGCCGAATGGGGCGCAGGCGCCTATCTCGTCGTGCTCGCGCACAGGCCGATGGACACCGCAGCCCAGCGCCTACCGGGCCGCGCCATCGGCTTGTCCTGGTTTGCGATCGGCAAGGAGAACCGCACGCTGGCGCTCGATCTCGGCGCTCCCAATCTGGTGCGCCCACTCTCGAAGCTCTCCCTGCCGGTCAAGGTCACCGGCGCGCGCGCCGGCGAGGACGCCTTCATCACGGTCGCGGCCGTCGATGTCGGCATCCTCAACCTGACCCGCTTCGAAAGCCCCGACCCGAGCAAGTTCTTCTTCGGCCAGCGCCAGATCGGCCATGAGCTGCGCGACCTCTATGGCTATCTGATCGACGGCATGCAGGGCGTGCGCGGCGCGATCCGCACCGGCGGCGACATCTCGCCCGCGCTGGAAGGCGAGAAGCCGACGCAGGAGCCCGTCGCCCGCTATTCGGGCGTGGTCAAGGTCGAAGCCGACGGCATGGCCAGGATCGAGTTCGACCTGCCGGCCTTCAACGGCGCGCTGCGCGTCATGGCGGTCGCCTGGTCGGCCGGACGCACCGGCCAGGCCAGCACTGAGGTCATCGTGCGCGACCAAGTGGTCGCGCAAGCGACGCTGCCGCGCTTCCTCGCGATTGGCGACCAGTCGCGCTTCCACCTCGCCATCGACAATGTCGAGGGACCGGCCGGTGCCTATGTCGTCGATCTCGATGTGCGCGGGCCGGTGCTGGTGGCAGCCGACGCGACCCGCCGCACGATCCAACTCGCGGCAGGCGCCAAATCGCAGATGACGATCCCCGTCACCGCCGCCGGGCTCGGCCGCGCCGAGTTCGACGTCCGCATCACCGGGCCGGGCGGCGTCGGAACGGTCCAGAATCTCGCCGTGCGCGTGCAGCCTTCCGCCAACACGATCGCCCGCCGGATCGTGCGTCCCATCCCGGGCAATGGCGGCGCAATCACCGTCTCGTCCGATCTGATGGCCGATCTCGTGCCCAATTCCGGCCAGGTCTCGGTGTCGGTCTCGCCGCTCGCCGCGCTCGACGTACCCGCCTTGCTCAAGGCGCTCGACCGCTATCCCTATGGCTGCACCGAGCAGACCGTCAGCCGCGCCTTGCCGCTGCTCGCCGTCAACAAGCTCGCGAGCCTGGAGAACCTCGCGCTTGACGCCAATGCCGACGAGCGCGTGCAGAACGCGATCGAACGGGTGCTGGCCCGCCAGGGGGCCAACGGCTCCTTCGGTCTCTGGGGCGTCGGCGGCGACGATCTCTGGCTCGACGCCTTCACCGCCGATTTCCTGACGCGGGCCCGCGAGCGCCAGTTTCCGGTGCCGCAGACCGCCTTTAACCTCGCACTCGACCGCCTGCGCAACCAGGTCGTCAACACCGGCGAGATCGTCAAGGAGGAGGCGGCCGGCATCGCCTATGCGCTCTATGTGCTGGCCCGCAACGGCCGGCCGGTGATGGGTGATCTGCGCTATCTCGCCGACAACAAGCTCGCGGATTTCGCCACCCCGCTCGCCCGCGCCCAGATCGGCGCGGCGCTGTCGGCACTGGGCGATCGCGGGCGCGGACGCGCGGCCTTCACCAGCGCGCTCGCCAGCCTGCAGGACGCCCGCGACGACGGCCTCTCCCGGCCCGACTACGGCACCCGCCTGCGCGACGGTGCGGCAGTCCTCGCCCTCATCGCCGAATCCTCAGGCGAGCGCGCCGACATCACACGCGCCGCCGGCATCCTCGACAGTGCCCGCAACGCTTCGCGCTACACCTCGACGCAGGAGCAGATGTGGATGGTGCTGGCGGCCCAGGCCATGGCCAAGGACGCCGAGGGCATGTCGCTGACCGTCGATGGCGCCGAGCGCAAGGGTCCGCTCTACCGCACGATCTCGGCGGAGGCGCTGGAAGCGAAATCGCTGACCGTGGCCAATCCCGGCGCCGCGACCGCACAGGCCGTCATCACCGTTTCGGGCATTCCGACGAGCCCCGAACCCGCCCTCAACCAGGGCTTCGGGCTGGAGCGGGTGATCTACACGATGAAGGGCGAGCGGGCCGACCCCGCCCGCCTACGCCAGAACGAGCGCTATGTCGTGGCGCTGACGGTGACGGAAGCTGCGAGCCGCTATGGCCGGCTGCTGCTGGTCGATCCCGTTCCCGCCGGGCTGGAGATCGAGAACGCCAACCTCACCGAGGGCGCCTCTGTCGCGGGGCTCGACTGGCTGAAGCAGGAGGTTTCCCCGGTCCACACCGAGGCGCGCGACGACCGCTATGTGGCGGCCTTCGAACGGCTCGGCGGCACCAGCGCAAAGCTCGTCTATACGGTGGCCTATATCGCGCGCGCCGTGTCGCCGGGCAGCTATGTCGCGCCGGCCGCCGTGATCGAGGACATGTACCGGCCTGACCGGTTCGGGCGGACGGCGTTCGGGACTGTCGATATCGCCTCGGCTCGGTAATGGAGCCCATCACCACATCGTCATTCTCGGGTGAAGCAGGGCTTCGACCCGAGAATCTCTCGCAGGATGGAGCGACCTCCCTGCCTGAGATGCTCGGGTCAAGCCCGAGCATGACGGCGCGGCGACAAGGCTTCCGCACATTGAAGATCGCCGCGGCATCCTGCGCCCTGTTCGTTCTCGCCACAGCGGCCGCCCTCCTCCACTACGCCGCCACCCTCCCCCCGCTCGACCTCGCCGCCGCGACCGACCGCTCGACCGTCGTGCTCGACCGCGAGGGAAAGCTGCTGCGCCCCTTCCTGACCGCCGATGGGCGCTGGAAGCTCCCGGTCGGTGTCGATGATGTCGATCCGCGCTACCTCGCCATGCTCAAAGCCTTCGAGGACAAACGCTTCGACAGCCATCCCGGCATCGATCCGCTCGGCCTCTTCCGCGCCGCCGGCCAGATTCTGCTGAACGGCCGCATCGTTTCCGGCGGCTCGACGCTGACCATGCAGGTCGCCCGCCTGCTCGAACCGCGCGAGGAGCGAAGCCTGGCCGCCAAGCTGCGGCAGGCGGTGCGCGCCGTCGAGCTCGAACGCCGCTTCACCAAGCCGCAGATTCTCGGCCTCTACCTGACGCTGGCCCCCTTCGGCGGCAATCTCGAAGGTGTGCGCGCCGCGAGCTTCGCCTATTTCGGCAAGGAGCCCAAGCGCCTCTCGACCGCGGAGGCGGCGCTGCTCGTCGCGCTGCCGCAATCGCCGGAGACGCGCCGGCCAGATCGTTTTGGAGAGTCCGCCCGCAAGGCGCGCGAACGCGTGCTCGCCCGGGTCGAACAGGCCGGGCTCGCTACGGCCTTCGAGGTCGCAGCCGCACGCGACGAGCCGCTGCCGAGCGCGCGCAAGCCTTTCCCGAACCTCGCACCGCATGTCGCCGAGCAGGTCGTCGCGGAGGCGCCCGCAACGCGCCGGCATCGCCTCAGCCTCGATGCCCGCCTGCAGGCCGGGCTCGAAAGCCTTGCCCGCGAGCGCAGCCTGGGTCTCGCGCCCCAGGTCTCGATCGCCATCCTCGCCGTCGACAACGAGACCGGCGAGGTCCGCGCTTCGGTCGGCGGCGTCGACTACTTTGCAGCGGAGCGCGCCGGCTCACTGGACTTGACCCGCGCCTTGCGCTCGCCAGGCTCGGCGCTCAAGCCCTTCATCTACGCGCTGGCCTTCGACAATGGCATCGCCCACCCCGAGACCATGCTGGAGGACCGGCCGGCGCGCTACGGCATCTACGTGCCCGAAAATTTCGACATGACCTTCCAGGGCATGGTCTCGGCGCGCAAGGCGCTGCAGTTGTCGCTGAACGTCCCGGCGGTGGAACTGCTCTCGGCGCTTGGGCCGCAGCGCTTCCTGTCGCGCCTGCGCGATGCCGGCGTCGCCATCGCCATGCCCAGGGAGGGCGGCGCACCGGGGCTGGCGGTCGGGCTCGGCGGACTGGGGATCACGCTGCAGGATCTGACGCGGCTCTATGTCGGGCTGGCGCGTGGCGGCGAGGTGCCGGAACTGAGGTTGCGGGCCGATGCCGGGGCTTCCCCCGCCCCCCGTCTCGTCGAGCCCGTCGCGGCCTGGTATGTCGCCGATACGCTGCTCGGCGCGCCGCCCCCGCTCAACGCCATGCCCGGCCGCATCGCCTACAAGACCGGGACCTCCTACGGCTATCGCGATGCCTGGGCCGTCGGCTTCGACCGCAAGCATACGATCGGAGTCTGGGTAGGCCGGGCCGATAACGGCGCCGTGCCCGGGCTGGTCGGGCGCACCGTCGCCGCGCCAATCCTGTTCGATGCCTTCGCCCGCCTCGGGCTCGATCCGCGTGCCTTCCCGCAGCCACCCGACGCCATGGTCGCGACATCGGCGCATCTGCCCCCGCCGCTGCGCCACCTGCGCCAGGATGTGCCCAAGACCGTGTCCGCGATGGCCACACCGACACTCAAACTGGCCTTCCCGCCCGAAGGGGCCACGATCGATCTCGCCGCCTCAGCTGCGGAGGGTCAGGTCCAGCTCAACCTCAAGGTCGCGGGCGGCGTCGCGCCCTACACCTGGCTGGTGGATGGGGCACCGGTCCTCGCGCCGACGCGGCGGCGTGAAGCCGCCTGGCAGCCGCCGGGCAAAGGCTTCATGCGGATCTCGGTGATCGACGGCAGCGGCGCCAGCGAAAGCGTCTCGGTCAGGCTGCAGTGAAACTGCGCGTCATGCTCGGGCTTGACCCGAGCATCTCGGGACGCGTCCCAACTCGGTCGATGCAGCCGGCGTGGTCCGAGATTCTCGGGTCTGCGCTTCGCTTCGCCCGAGAATGACGCCGAGCGCTTACTCCGCCGGCTGCGGATGCGCCGCGTGATCACTGCCATGCACCGCATGTCCATGCACCAAGCGCTTCTTGCTGGCGAGATAGGAGTAGGCGACCGGCACCACGTAGAGGGTCAGCA
Organism: Allobosea vaviloviae; assembly: GCF_001298265.1. Lineage (GTDB taxonomy): Bacteria > Pseudomonadota > Alphaproteobacteria > Rhizobiales > Beijerinckiaceae > Allobosea > Allobosea vaviloviae_B. The sequence continues at coordinate 72,538 of NZ_LGSZ01000047.1, forward strand.
GCGTCCCGAAGCTCATGCCGCCGACGATGACCCAGCCGATCTGCGAGCGGCTTTCGGCGCCCGCACCATGGGCGAGCGCCAGCGGCACGGCGCCGAGCACCATCGCGCCCGTCGTCATCAGGATCGGCCGCAGGCGAAGCTCAGCCGCCTCGACCAGCGCATCGATCATCTCCTTGCCCTCTTCCCGGAGCTGGTTGGTGAACTCCAGGATCAGGATGCCGTGCTTGGTAATCAAGCCGACCAGCGTGATCAGACCGATCTGGCTGTAGACGTTCATCGTGCCGCCGGTGAAGTACAGCGCTGCCAGCGCGCCCGTCAGCGAGAGCGGCACCGAGACCATGATCACGACCGGATCGATGAAGCTTTCGAACTGCGCCGCCAGCACCAGGTAGATGAAGCCCAGCGCCAGCAGGAACACGATCGCGATCGAGGCGCCCGACTGCTTGAACTCGCGGCTCTGGCCGGAATAGTCGATCTGCACCGCTTTCGGCAGCACCTTGGCCGCAGCCTGATCGAGCACCGCCAGTGCGTCGCCGAGCGAATAGCCCGCCCCCGGGACGGCCGTAATCGTCGCGGAACGGAGCTGGTTGAAGCGGATCAGCTCCTTGGGCGCCACGGTTTCCTCGATCTGGACCACGCTTGAGAGCTGCACGATCGCGCCGCTGCGCCCCATCAGATAGATCGACTGCAAGGCCTGCGGCGTATTGCGATCCTCTCCGCCGACCTGGATGACGACGTCATACTGTTCGCCGTTCATGTTGAAGCGCGTGACCTGCCGGCCACCGAGCAGCGTCTCCATGGTCCGACCGATCACATCGACACCGACGCCGAGATCGGCGGCGCGCTGCCGATCGATAGAGACTTTGATCTGCGGCTTGTCGAGGATCAGGTTCGACTCGACATTGGTCAACACGGGCGAACCGGCGACCTCCGCCAGCACCGCGTCGACATAGTCCTTGATCTGCGCATAGGGCTCCGACGAGCGCAGCACGAACTCGACAGGCTTGCTGTTGGCGCCGCCCTGCCCGAGCGAGGGCGGGTTGGTGGCGAACATCCGGATGCCCGGGATCTGCGACAGGTTGCGGTTGATGTCGGTCACCATCGCCTGCTGCTTGGTGTCACGCTCCTCCCACGGCTTCAGCCGCGCGAAGGCGATGGCGCGCGTCACGTCCGGAAAGCCGACGATGACGAGATTGGTCTGGACATCCGGGTATTTCTTGAAGAATTCCTCGGCCCGCCGCGCATATTCGGAGGTGAAACCCATGGTCGCCCCTTCCGGCGCGACGCCGATGACCGTGAAGCTGCCGCGATCCTCGACTGGCGCCAGTTCCGAGCGCAGGCTCGTGAAGAAGTAGTAGCTCCCGCCGGCAACGCAGACCGCCAGGAGAACGATCAGCGGACGGACGGCCAGCGCCCCTCGCAGCGAGGCCCGATAGCCGCGCGACAGCGCGTTGAAGCCGCTCTCGAAGAGATTGTAGACCCAGCCATGGGAGCTCTCGTGCTTGAGCAGCTTGGCGCACATCATCGGTGTCAGGGTGAGCGCGACGAAGCCCGAGACCAGCACCGCGCCGGCGAGCGTCAGCGCGAACTCGATGAAGAGCTTGCCGGTGCGGCCGGTCGAGAAGGCCATAGGCGCATAGACCGCGACCAGCGTCAGCGTCATCGCAATGACGGCGAAGGCGATCTCGTTGATGCCCTTGATCGCCGCTGCGTTGGCCTCCATTCCGTCCTCGATATGACGGTGGACATTCTCGAGAACGACGATGGCATCGTCGACGACGAGGCCGATCGCCAGCACCATGGAGAGCAGCGTCAGCGTATTGACGGTGAAGCCCAGCGCATACATCAGCGCGAACGAACCGACGAGCGAAACTGGAATCGTGACCAGCGGGATCAGCGTCGCGCGCACCGAGCGCAGGAAGATGAAGATGATCAGGACGACCAGCCCCACGGCTTCGAGGATCGTGCTGTAGACCGCCTGGATCGAGCGGTCGATGAAGACGGAGCTGTCGTAGGAGGTCGCGATTGTCATGCCATCGGGCAGGTCCTCGATGATGTCGGGCAGTGCCGCGCGGATGCCGTTCGACACGTCGAGCGGGTTGGCTGTCGCCTGCTTGACGATACCGATCGTGACCGAGGGGTTGCCCGAGAACCAGGCGGCATTGCGCTCCGCCAGCGCACCGAGTTCGACTTTGGCAATGTCGCGCAGCTTGACGGGAAAGCCGGTAACATCCTTGACGACGATCTGCTGGAACTGCTCCGGCCTCGTCAGCCCGGTTTGCGAGAGGACCGTAAATTCGCGGTTGTTGCTCTCGATGCGGCCGGATGGAATCTCGACGTTCTGGGCGCGAACCGCCGCCTCGATCTCTTGAACCGTGATGTTGTAGGCCGACATGCGGGCGCGATCGAGCCAGATCCGCATCGCGTAGCGCCGCTCGCCACGGATCTGCACCTCGGCGACGCCGGTGATGTTCTGCACGCGGTCTGTGATGAAGCGGTCGGCGAAATCGGTCAGTTCAAGCGGGTTGTGGCGCTTGCTGATCAGCGAGAGGAACAGGATCGGCTGCGCGTCCGCCTCGACCTTGGCGATGATCGGCTCTTCGATCTCCGTCGGCATGCGGCCGCGTACACGGCTGACCCGGTCGCGCACGTCGGACGCCGCGACATCGGGATCGACATCCGGCCGGAAGCGGACGGAGATGAAGCTGCGTTCCTGGCGGCTGGTCGACGAAATGATCTCGATGCCTTCGATGCCGGCGATCGAATTCTCGAGGACCTGGGTGACCTGGGTCTCGATGATCTCCGCGCTGGCGCCGGTATAGTCCGTCCGCACCGAGACGATCGGCTCGTCGATATTCGGGTATTCGCGCACCGTCAGCCGCGTATACGACACCGCGCCGATCAGCAGGACGAGCAGGCTCAGCACCGTCGACAGGACGGGTCGGCGAACGAAGAGCTCGAACAGGCTCATTGTTGGGCGCTCGATGCCGAGCCCGGCAGGGCGCTCGTCTGCACGGGCGGCTGGGCGTTCTTGATCGAGACGGTCGAGCCTTCACGCAGGCGCATCTGGCCGGAACTGACCACCATCATCTGCGGCGTCAGCCCTTTGACGATCTCGACCTTCCCCGGCAGGCGCTTGCCGAGCACGACGGCAACCCGCTTCGCCTTGCCGTTCTCGACGACGTAGACGATCTTGCCGACGCCATCGGGAACGACGGCCGATTCAGGGATCAGCATCGCATTCTCGCGGCGGTCGACCACGATGGTCACGCGGGCGAAGAGACCCGGCTTCAACACCAGGTCGGCATTGGGCACCGTTGCGCGCAGCTTGATCGCGCGGCCGTTGACATCGACCACCGGATCGACGGCAAAGATCTTGCCCTGGAAATCCTGGCCCGGAACCGCGTCCACCTTGAGGCTGATCGACTGGCCGAGCTTCACCTGGGACAGGAAGATTTCCGGCACGCGGAAATCGACCTTGATCGGATCGATATTGGTCAGCGTGATCAGTTGCTTGCCGACCGCGACATAGTCGCCGACGCTGACCGAGCGCAGCCCGACGACACCACTGAACGGCGCCATCAGCGCCGATTGGGCGAGCTTGGCCTGGGACAACTGGACACGCGCCTCGGCGGAAGCGAGCTTGGCGGTCGCCTCGTCATAGGCAACCTGGGTGCCGACGCCGCGCTGGTTGAGCGAACGGTTGCGCTCGAAGGTATCCTTCGCCAGGCCGAGATCGGCCTGCAATTGCTTCAGCTCGGCATCGAGGATCGCGGTGTCGAGCTTGACGAGGGATTGACCCTTCTCGACGCGCTCGCCTTCCTTGAAACCCAACGCGATGACGCGGCCGGCGATCTCGGGAGCGATCACGACGGACTCATCGGCGGCCAGGGTGCCGAGTGCCTCGACCTCCTCGTTGACGGTTGCCCGCTCGATTTTGGCAACCTCCACAGGCACGCTGGAAGCGCGCGCGGGGGCAGCAGCCGTCTGAGCCGCCGGAGTTCCAGCCTTGAAATGGCGATAGCCGTAATAACCACCGCCCGCCAAGCCGATGATCAGGAGCAGATAGACAAACCGCTTCATAGAACTGGACGCTCCGGAGTTGCTTGGTATCTTAGACTGGACGGTCCAGTTTGATAAGGGGCTCGATGGGCGACAACATGGCACTCACGGCCGCGGAAAGAAAATCCGCGACATCGGTGACGGATGCAAGACGCTTGCCGTCCGACAAGGTGCGTCCGAGCAAGCATAGCGCGATCACCAAGGCCGCCTCGGAAATGTTTCTGGCGGACGGCTTCGAACGGGTCAGTCTCGACCAGATCGCCCAGCGCGCCAGCGTCTCCAAGCAGACCATCTACAGCCATTTCTCAGACAAGGAAGGGTTGTTCCGGGCGATCTGCACGGAGCTCACTGAAAGACTGACGATTCCGCTGCGTAAATCCGCAGCGGAAGGCGATCTTCGCAGCACGCTGACCCGGCTGGGAGAGGATACGCTAGCGATGATGCTGCACCCGGCCTCTCTCGACCTGCACCGGCTCGTCATGAGCGCCGCCGCGCGCTTTCCGGATCTGGGCCGTGTCGCCTATGAGGCGGGGGCCATGCGGATGATTCATGACCTGTCCACGCTCTTGATGCAGCGTTCACAAATCGGTGATAGCCTGGCAACCCCCCTGAGCGAGGACAAGGCCCGTATTCTCGCCGAGCAGTTCATCGGCATGTTGCGCGGTTTTCACCAGGTGCGCGGCCTGCTGAGCATCGAGCCGGCAACCGCGGCCGGCCGCAGCGCCTATGTCGAGGCCTGCGTCGACCTGCTTCTGCGCGGCGCCGGAACCCAGCACACGCCTGCCTGACCAATCGCTGGCCGGGACACGGCCATCAGCGACCGGCCCGCCCCTCAGGGATGACCTGTCACGGGCCTGTCATCTGCGCTGGCTAGCTCTCTCGCATCAGGAAGCATGAACCCGACGGCAGCCGCTGCCTCGGGCCAAATTCATGCTCGTGCCGCAACCGAGAAAGCCGTCATGCTGCGCATCGAAGGCCTGACCAAGCGCTTCGGCGGAAACGCCGCCGTCGACAATGTCACGCTCTCCATTCCCAAGGGCGAGATGGTCGGCATCATCGGCCGGTCCGGAGCCGGCAAATCAACCTTGCTGCGCATGCTCAACCGCCTTGCCGATCCCAGCGAAGGCCGCATCATCTCCGGCGAGCGCGACGTCACGGCACTCAAGGGCGCGGCGCTGCGGGGCTGGCGTCGCGACACGGCGATGATCTTCCAGCAGTTCAACCTTGTCGGCCGCCTCGACGTTCTCACCAATGTCCTGCTCGGTCGGCTGAACCATCGTTCCACAGCACTGACGCTGGTCAAGAGCTTTTCCCGAGACGACAAGATCCGCGCCATCGCCGCCCTCGAGCGGCTCGACATGGGCCATCTGTTGGCGCAACGGGCCGAGACGCTCTCGGGCGGGCAGCAGCAGCGCGTCGCGATCGCCCGCGCCCTGGTGCAGGAGCCGCAGATCATCCTCGCCGACGAGCCGATCGCCTCGCTCGACCCGCGCAACACGCAGGTCGTGATGGATGCCCTGTTCCGGATCAATCGCGAGGACGGGATCACGGTCGTCTCGAACCTGCATCACCTCGATATCGCATCGAAATACTGCGACCGCCTGATCGGCATGGCCGGCGGCAAGGTCGTCTTCGACGGCCCGCCCCACCAGCTCACCAGCGAAATCGCGGCCAAGCTCTACGGCATCGAAGCCAAGGATGCCGGCGCCGAGGCGCTCGACCAGCTCGACGCCATCGCCAGCGAGGAAGCCCAGCGCGCCAAGCAGAACGTCGCCTGAAGCCAGCCCGGCTCGCCGGGGCATTCGACACCACCCAGACCTTCCAAACGAAGACCATTGCAACACCAGGAGCATACCATGCTGACCCGTCGTCATACCCTGACGCTTGCCACCGCGGCCCTCGCCGCCTCGCTCGCGGCCCCCGCTTTCGCGCAGGACTGGAAGGCGAAGTACCCCGAAATCGTGTTCGGTATCGTGCCCGCCGAGAACGCCTCGGGCGTGGTCGAACGCTACACCCCCTTCGTCAACTACCTGTCGAAGGAACTCGGCACCAAGGTCACACTGCGCGTTGCCAACGACTACGCCGCCGTGATCGAGGGCCAGCGCGCCGGCAACATCCATGTCGGCATGTACGGACCCTCCTCATTCGCCCGCGCGCTGATGACCGGCGCCAAGATCGACGCCTTCGCGATCGAGACCAACCTTGACGGCACCAAGGGCTATTACTCGGTCTTCTACGTAAAGAAGGACTCGCCCTATCAGAAGATCGAAGACCTGAAGGGCAAGAACCTCGGCCTCGTCGATCCGAACTCGACCTCGGGCAACAACGTCCCGCGCTTCGCGCTCGACGGCATGAAGATCGAGCCCGAGACCTATTTCAGCAAGGTCGTCTACACCGGCAGCCACGAGAACGCCATCATCGCGCTCGGCCAGGGCACCGTCGACGTCGCCGCCAACTGGTGGAATGACGAGCAGGAATCCAACCTTCTGCGCATGGGCCGCAAGAACATGGTGAAGCCGGAAGATTTCCGGATCATCTACAAGTCCGAGCAGATCGTGAACTCGCCGATGGCCTATCTCTCCGACATGCCGACCGATCTCAAGGCCAAGATCCGCGACAGCGTCCTGAACCTCGCCACCAAGGACAAGGTCGCCTTCGACAAGATCTATGAAGGCAAGCAGGGCCCGCTCGTTGCCGTCGACAACAAGGCCTACGACCCGATCATCGAACTGAACAAGTTCGTCGACGCGCTCCGCAAGAAGAAGTCGTCGTAAGCTCTCCCCTCGCTTGACGGACGCCGCGCGGGGAACCCCTCTCCTGTAAGGAGAGGGGCAGGGGTGAGGTGTAGGCCCCTGGACCAGCAAGGCGAAAACCCAACGGCGGCTGCGGTCAGGTCACAGCCACGGTGTCCAACGGCCGCCCCCTCACCCTGCCCTCTCCCTACGGGAGAGGGTTCCCCGCGCCCCATCGGCAACGGAAGCGCCCTTCATGACCCTCGCGATCGACCGCGACGACCCCGCCATTCGCGCCCATGCCGCGACCTATGCCGCCGCCATGGCGGCCAAGCGTCGCCAGGCGCTGATCGGCGCGGCCATCCTCGCGGTGCTGATCTGGCTCGCGGCGCTCGGCTCCGAGGTCGATCCCGGCAAGTTCATCGCGAACGCCTGGCGCTTCCCGAAATACATTCTCGAGACCGTGCCCGTGCTGCGCTGGAACAGCTTCGGTGCCGACATGGCCGAGTGGTTCTGGGGCTGGAAGGGCTGGCTCAAGCTGCTCTGGCAGACCATCCTGATCGCCTATACCGGCACCATCCTCGGCGCGGTCGGCGGCTTTCTGCTCTGCTTCGTTGCCGCCGCCAATCTCGGCCGCTCCGGCTGGCTGCGCTTCGTTACCAAGCGCTACCTCGAATTCTGCCGCACGGTTCCCGAAATCGTTTTCGCCCTGATCTTCGTGATCGCCTTCGGCCTCGGCCCCCTGCCCGGCGTTCTGGCCATCGCCATCCATACCACCGGCGCCATGGGGAAGCTGTTTTCGGAAGTCGTCGAGAACATCGACATGAAGCCGGTCGACGGCCTGACCGCGACCGGCGCGGGCTGGTGGCAGGTGATCCGCTTCGCGGTGGTGCCGCAGGTGCTCTCCAACTTCGCCAGCTACACGCTGCTGCGCTTCGAGATCAACGTGCGGGGCGCCTCGATCATGGGCTTCGTCGGCGCCGGCGGCATCGGCCAGGACCTGATCGAGGCCATCCGCAAATTCTACTTCACCGATGTCAGCGCCATCCTGCTTCTGATCATCGCCGCCGTGATGCTGATTGATTACGGCACCGAGCGGCTGCGCCATTCCCTCATCAGCCTGGAGCACGGCAAGTGAGCCTCGCCCTCTCCCCCGTCGATCAGGCCGCGCTCGTCAGCCGCCACCAGGCCGCCATCGACGGCTCGCTGAAGACGAAGCTGACCACCATCGCTGTCGTCGCAGGCATGCTCGGCCTGTTCGTCTATGGCGTCAGCACATTCGACGTATCGATCTGGCGCATCCTATCGGGCTTCGGCAATCTCGGCACCTTCGTCGTGCTGATGCTGCCGCCCGATCCGGGTTCGCTGGCCCGCGCCATCATCTTCGTGAAGGCCCTCTTCGAGACGATCGCGATCGCCTTCCTCGGGACGATCCTGGCCGCGATCCTTGCTTTCCCGCTCGGCTTCATCGCCGCCCGCAACGTGGTCGCCAACAAAATCGTTCATTTCTTCGCACGCCGCTCGCTCGACACGGTGCGTGGCGTCGATGCGCTGATCTGGGCGCTGATCTGGATCAACGTCGTCGGTCTCGGCCCCTTCGCCGGCATGCTCGCGATCATGACCAGCGATCTCGGCGCCTTCGGCAAGCTCTATTCGGAGGCGATCGAATCCGCGGATCGCAAGCCGGTCGAGGGCGTCACATCGCTCGGCGGCGGCAAGCTGCACGAGATCCGCTTCGGCCTGATCCCGCAGGTGCTGCCGGTGATCGCGAGCCAGGTGCTGTACTATATCGAGTCCAACACCCGCTCCTCGACCATCATCGGCATCGTCGGCGCCGGTGGCATCGGCCTTTACCTCGCCGAGACCATCCGCACGCTGGAATGGCAGCAGGTTTCCTTCCTGATCCTGCTGATCCTGGCGGCGGTAACCGCGATCGACTTCCTCTCCGCCAAGCTGCGCTTCGCCATCATCGGCAAGCGGGCCGTCTGAACCGCTGGCGACCTATCCCGGTCAGTTGCCCGCCGGCCGCTTCGGCACGTTCGTGAGCCAGGCACCCATATCCTTCGCCCAGAACCTGGCGAGCCCCGTCGTGCCGTGGCCGCGCGTATCGGCGCTGGCCGGGATCAGCAGTAGCCGCGCGCTGCCGAGGCGCTTCAGCTCGCGCTCCATAATGCCGGTCTCGGGCGGGTTGCGCTCGTCATCGGCGGAGTTGATCGCCAGCACCGGCGCCTTGATCGCGTCGAGCTTCGGCGCAGGATTGTAGTCGCGCGACGCATCCCACTGGTAGAGGAAGTCGTTCGCGTCCGCGTTGAACGCCGCCTTCAGCCGTTCGTCGAGCAGCTTGTCGGCGGCCTCGCGCGTCGGCGCCATCTGCTGGAAGGCGAGCGTGCCGCCGCTGGTGGCGATGCCGAAGAACACATTGGCGATCCGGAGCGCTGGCGGCTGGACCGTATAATCTCCGCCCTTCCACTCCGGATCATTGCGAACGGCATCAATGATCATCCGCCGCATCATCCAGTTACGGCTGGACATGTCGGTCGGCTGCGATGCCATCGGCACCAGGGCATCCATGAAATCGGGGTATGTCACGCCCCACATCCAGGTCTGCATGCCGCCCATCGAATTGCCGAGCACGAGACGGACATGGCGGATGCCGAGGCCCTCGCTCACCAGCCTGTACTGGGCCTTGACCATGTCTTCGTAATTATAGCGGGGAAACTTTGCCCTCATCCCATCGGACGGTTTCGATGACGCCCCCGCACCGAGCGCGTCGGGGATGATGATGTAGTATTTGCTGGCATCGAGCGGCTGGCCTGCTCCGAACAGCTCTCCGGCAAAGATCGGCGACAGCATGCTCGCGGCCGAGCCGGCCGTGCCATGCAGGATCACGACGGGCTCGCCCGTCGGCTCTCCAACCGTGGCATAGCCCAGCTTCAGCTCCGGAAACGTATCGCCGGTGCTGAAGCGGAAATCCTTGGCGACCCAGACGCCGCGCTTGGGCGCGGGATAATCCGCCGCCAGCGCCAGCCCCGCAATGCCGCACGATGCAATGAGGACGGCCGCGCGCAGCAGCCCGATGACAGGATTCATGACGATTACTCCTCGGATCGGTTTCCGCGCGATCTTGATGTCGCGTGTTCCCACCCGAAGCATCGCTCCGAACCCGTGCCGGCACAAGCGGCGCCGACATTATGAGTTAGCGGGCCTCCTCGTTGAAGGGCTCGACCACCATCTCCATGCGCTCGCCGGCAAAGACACTGCTGACGAGGTGGATCGGGGTCAGGTCCGGCAGGGCATCCACCGCAACCGACACCATCACCGGAGCGCCAAGCTCGATCCGCAGCAGCTCTGCCTCGCGCTCGCTGGCGAGCCTGGCGGTCAGGCGTGTCGAGAGGCGGACATAATCGGTGATGCCACAGGCCTTCAGCGCCGCCGTTATAGACCCGTCGGCCCCGCGGTAGGCAGCATCGAAGGCGGGGAACCGCGCCACTGACAGCCAATGCGTTCCGGTGCCCATCGGCGTGCCGTCGGCGAGGCTGAGGCCCTCGAGCCGCCACAACGCCGCCCCCTGATCGAGCCCGAGCACCTCGCAGGTCTCGGGCTCGCCGATGATCTGTTCGCCCGACAGGACCGTGCTCGACCCGACGATGCCGATCCGGCCGAGATTGGCGCGCATGCTGACGCGACGGCCGAGCGGATAGGGCACGCGCCTGGCACTGACCTGCGTGCCGCGTCCGCGCGAGACCGTCACCAGCCCCTGCTCGGCAAGATGCCGGAACGCCTGCCGCACGGTGTGTCGATGGACGCCATAGCGTTCCGCCAGCGCGGTCGCAGCCGGCAGCGTGTCGCCAGCGGCATAGTCGCCCTTGCCGATCGCGCCCGCGAGTTCGTCCGCGATCCGGCGCCAGGCGGTGCCTGCATCGGCCGGGGCCTCATCCGCAGTCATCAAAGTTTCATGCAAAATGTATAGACCTTTCACCGTGACAGGCCTATTATAGTCTAGACATTAGAAAACGACCAGACGGCGGATGACGATGACGGCGCACACCGCGGACAAAACGCGAAGCGAAGCAACACCAAGGCAGCGCTGGATGGCCGTGCTCTCCCGCGCCTCGCGCGCCGAGATCGCGCAACTCGTCGGCACGGACGTCCCGCGCCACGACATCCTCAAGGCGCCGGAGACCGGCACCGTCATGGTCGAGGGCCGCGCCGGCGGCGCCGGACGCCGCTTCAATCTCGGCGAGGCGACCGTGACCCGCTGCATCATCAGGCTCGACGACGGCGCGATGGGCTTCTCCTATGCGCTCGGCCGCGACGGTCGCAAGGCGCGCCTCGCCGCCATCCTCGACGCAAGGCTTCAAAGGGCGGCGCCGGGCGCCGCGCTGCATCGCGCCGTCGACGCTCTCGCGGAGCGCCAAAGCGCGGCACGCGATCTCGCCTCGCGCAAGGCGGCCGCGACAAAGGTCGATTTCTTCACTCTGGTCAGGGGCGCGTGATGACGACGGAAACGCTGATCGGACCGGGCTTCTCCGACCCCGTCTTCCAGTCGCAAGGCGCCTTCCGCGCGCTTCTGGCCGCCCTCGCCGAACCTGGCACGCGCCATGTCCTCCCGGGCGCGATCATCCCGCCTGAGGGCCTGCAGGCTGCGACGGCGACCGCCCTGCTGACGCTCGCCGATTACGAGACGCCAATCTGGCTGCCCCCTACGCTGCGTGACGGCGCCGCCGGCGCCTGGCTGCGGTTCCATTGCGGCGCGGCGCTGGTCTCCGATCCCGCCCAGGCCGCCTTCGCCGTGATCGATGGCACAGCGCCGGAACCAGCGCTGGCGGCGTTCGACGCCGGCAGCGACCAGTTTCCCGACCGCTCGACGACGCTCATCGTGCAGTGCGCGGCGCTCAAGGGCGGCGAGGCCGTGACGCTGACGGGGCCGGGCATCGCCACAACCCGCGTGATCGCGCCGTCCGGCCTTCGCCCCGGCTTCTGGGCCGAGGTCGCCGCCAACAACGAAGCCTATCCGCTCGGCATCGATCTCCTGCTCAGCCACGCGGACGCCGTCCTCGGCCTCCCGCGTTCGACCCGCATTGTGGAGTTCGCCTGATGTATGTCGCGGTCAAGGGCGGCGAGGCCGCAATCCTCGCCACGCATGATCTGGTCGCGCAGGCGCGGCGCGGCGACGCGGCCGTGCCCGAAATCTCGGTGGCGCAGATCCGCGAACAGCAGGGCCTCTCCTGTGCCCGCGTCATGAACGAAGGCTCGCTCTACGACGCCGATCTCGCCGCGCTGGCGCTGAAACAGGCGCAGGGCGACGTCATCGAAGCCGCCTTCCTGATGCGCGCCTACCGCACGACGCTTCCACGCTTCGGCTCGTCGGAGCCCGTCGACACCGCGCGGATGGCGATCCGCCGCCGGGTGTCTGCGACCTACAAGGATCTGCCCGGCGGGCAGGTGCTCGGCCCGACCTATGACTACACCCACCGGCTGTTCGATTTCGCGCTGATGGACAACGAGGGCGTCATGGTCGGGCTTGACCCGACCATCTCGGGACGAGAGGGCGCAACCGCGGCAGGAGATGCTCGGGTCAAGCCCGAGCATGACGTGGCTTCCCTCGACGCCCACATGCCGCGCGTGCCCGACATTCTCGGCGCCGAGGGCCTGATGGAGCCCGAAGTCCCGCCCGAGGGCGACCCGCGCCCCTTCGACCTCACCCGCGAGCCGGTCTCCTTTCCGGCCGATCGCGATGTCCGTTTGCAGGCGATGGCGCGCGGCGACGAGGGTTTCCTGCTCGGGCTCGGCTATTCCGTGCAGCGCGGCTTCGGCGGCAACCATCCCTTCGTCGGCGAGATCCGCGTCGGCGAAGTCAGCGTCGAATTCATCCCCGAGGAACTCGGCTTCGCGGTCGATCTCGGGGAGATCACCCTGACCGAATGCCAGATGGTCAATCAGTTTGCCGGCTCAAAGGACGTCGCGCCGCAGTTCACCCGCGGCTACGGGCTCTCTTTTGGCCATAGCGAGCGCAAGGCGATGTCGATGTCGCTGGTCGACCGGGCGCTGAAATGCCGCGAATTCGGCGAGGCGGCGGAGTATCCCGCCCAGCAGGACGAGTTCGTCCTTTACCACTCCGACAATGTCGAGGCAGCCGGCTTCGTCGAGCATCTCAAGCTGCCGCACTATGTCGATTTCCAGGGCGAGCTCGAACTGATCCGCCGCATTCGCCACGAGCGCGAACAGCGCCTTGCCGGCGAAAACGAAGCTCTGCCGGAGGCAGCAGAATGAACGCCCATCAGACTCTGCCGGCCGACGAGGCGGTTCCCGCCTACAACTACGCCTATCTCGACGAGCAGACCAAGCGGATGATCCGCCGCGCCTTGCTCAAGGCCGTCGCTGTGCCCGGCTATCAGGTGCCGTTCGGCTCGCGCGAGATGCCGCTGGCGCGCGGCTGGGGCACCGGCGGCATTCAGGTCACCGCCGCGATCATCGGCCCGGCAGATACGCTGAAGGTCATCGACCAGGGCGCCGACGACACCACCAACGCCGTCTCGATCCGCCGCTTCTTCGAGAAGACGGCGCAAGCCCGCACCACCGAGGCGACGGAAGCTGCGACGATCATCCAGACCCGCCACCGCATCCCCGAGGCGCCCCTGACCGCAGGCCAGATCATGGTCTACCAGGTCCCGCAGCCGGAACCGCTACGCAAGCTCGAGCCGCGCGAGGCCGAGACGCGCAAGATGCACGCCTGGGCCGAATACGGGCTGATGCAGGTCAAGCTCTACGAGAACATCGCCCGCTTCGGCGAGGTGACGACGACGTATGACTATCCCGTCATGATCAACGGCCGCTACATCATGGCGCCCTCGCCCATCCCGAAATTCGACAACCCGAAGATGCACATGTCGCCGGCCCTCCAGCTCTTCGGGGCCGGCCGCGAGAAGCGCATCTATGCGCTGCCGCCGCACACATCCGTCCGCAGCCTCGATTTCGAGGACCACCCCTTCCGCATCCAGAGCTGGAAGGAGCCCTGCGCGCTCTGCGCCGCAACCGACTCCTATCTCGACGAGGTGGTGATCGACGACCAGGGCTCGCGCATGTTCGTCTGCTCCGACAGCCATCATTGCGAGACGAGGCGGGCTGAGGGTCATCGCGGCACCATGCTGGGCGATGCCACGGCGAATGGGCTCGTCGATCCTTCATCCTCCACCGTCATCCCGGGCGACCGCAGGGAGACCCGGGATCCATTCCGGAACCCAGCCGGCCAAGGCTCAGGCATGGATCCCGGGTCTCCGCTTCGCTCTGCCCGGGATGACGATGCGAAGGTGGAAACGGGAGCTGACTCATGACCCTCCACGCCACCTTCCCCGACACTGCCCTCGACCCCGCCCCGCTGCTCTCCGTCGCCGGCGTCTCGCGCTTCTATGGCGAGCGCATCGGCTGCAAGGACGTCTCCTTCGACCTCTGGCCGGGCGAGGTGCTCGGCGTCGTCGGCGAATCCGGCTCCGGCAAGTCGACGCTGCTGCGTTGCCTCGCCGGCATCGACAGGCCCGATGCGGGCGAGGTTCTGTTCCGCGGTCTCGATACCCCGCTCGACATCTACTCCGTGCCCGAGCAGGAGCGCCGCAAGCTGATGCGCACCGCCTGGGGCATCGTCCACCAGAACCCGCGCGACGGTCTGCGCATGGATGTCTCGGCCGGCGGCAATGTCGGCGAGCGGCTGATGGATCGCGGTGACCGGCATTACGGGCAGATCCGGGAGCGCGCGCTCGATTGGTTGTCGCGGGTCGAGATCTCCGGCACCCGCATCGACGACCGGCCGCGCCAGTTCTCGGGCGGCATGCAGCAGCGCCTGCAGATCGCGCGCGTGCTGGTGTCCGAGCCGCGCCTGGTCTTCATGGACGAGCCGACCGGCGGGCTCGACGTCTCGGTCCAGGCCAAGCTGCTCGACCTGCTGCGCGTGCTGGTGCGCGATCTCGGCCTTGCCGCGATCATCGTCACGCACGACCTTGCGGTGGCACGCCTCCTCACCGACCGTTTGATGGTGATGAAGGACGGCCATGTCATCGAGCAGGGTCTGACCGACCAGGTCCTCGACGACCCCCACCACGCCTATACGCAACTGCTGACCTCGGCGGTGCTCAGCGTATGAGCGGCTTCGTCCACCCGCCCTGGTCGGGCTTTTCCGGCGCCGCCGCATCCGCGATCAGCGGAACGGGTGATGCCAGCAAGAGGGCTGGGCATGAGGTGGAGCGCCTGGTTCTCGGGCAGGCGGCAGCCCAGATCCAAAATCTGGCAGCGGCCGCGCTACCGCTCGAAGCTGGACAGGCCGCCGCGCCACCGCCTTCCGTCACACCCGCGTCACCGCGCCCGGACAAGGCACTCATCCCAGGATTCTGGACACCATGACCACGATGATTCGCGTCGAGAACGTTGCCAAGGCCTTCACCCTGCACAATCAGGGCGGCGTGCGGCTGCCCGTCTTCGGCGACGTCAATTTCTCGGTCGAGGCCGGCGAGGCGCTGGTGCTCGCGGGCGCGTCGGGCGCCGGCAAGTCGAGCCTGCTGCGCATTCTCTACGGCAACTACCGGCCGAGCTCGGGCACGATCCACATCACCCATGGCGGCAAGCCCGTCGACATCGTCGCGGCCGTTCCGCGTACCGTGCTCGACATCCGCCGCCGCACGCTCGGCTTCGTCTCGCAATTTCTGCGGGTGATCCCGCGCGTCAGCGCGCTCGACATCGTGCGCGACCCGCTGCTGGCGCGCGGCGCCACGCCCGAGGAGGCCAGCGAGCGCGCCAAAGCCATGCTCGCCCGCCTCAACCTTCCCGAACGGCTCTGGAATCTCGCGCCTGCGACCTTCTCGGGCGGCGAGCAGCAGCGCGTCAACATCGCCCGCTCCTTCGTCGATCCCTCAGCCATCATGCTGATCGACGAGCCGACCGCCTCGCTCGACGCCGCCAACCGCGACGTCGTGGTCGAGCTGATCGCCGAAGCCCGTGGTAAAGGCTCCGCCATCGTCGGGATCTTCCACGACGAGGCCGTGCGCGAACGTGTCGCGACGCGCTATCTCGACATTACCGACTTCCGGAAGGCCTCCTGATGCAGACCGTTTTGACCAATGCCCGGCTGATCCTCGAAGACGAGGTCGTCACGGGAACGATCGTCTTCGACGAGAGCGGCATCACAGCTGTCGATCAGGGCCTGTCCTCGCTGCCGTCAGCCATCGACGCTGGCGGCGACTATGTCGCGCCCGGTCTCGTCGAGATGCACACCGACAATATGGAAAAGCATTTCATGCCGCGGCCCAAGGTCTTCTGGCCGAACGGGCTCGCGGCTGCGCTCGTCCATGACGCCCAGATGGCGGCGGCCGGCGTCACCACCGTCTATGACGCGATCTGCGCCGGCACGCCCTTCTCGGCCAAGGACTATCGCAAGGACATCTTCGCCGACGTCATGAAGGCGCTCGCCGAGGGCCGGCGCGAGGGTGTCTTCCGCATCGACCACCGCATCCACATGCGCTGCGAGCTGACCAGCCCCGGCCTGCTGGAGGACATCGAGCCCTACCAGAACGACGACCTCGTCCAGCTCGTCTCGCTGATGGATCACACGCCCGGCCAGCGGCAATGGCGCAATCTCGAGCACCTCAAGACCTATGCGGTCGGCAACGGCAAGACCGTGGCCGAGTTCGAGGAAGACGTCGTCATGCGCCAGCAGGAGGGCGCCGCCAATGTCTCCAGCAACTGGAGCGCCGTCGTCGAGCTGTTCCGCGCGCGCGGCATCCCGATCGCGACCCATGACGACACCACGGTCGAGCATGTCGAGGAGGGCATCGCGTCCGGTGCCGTCATCTCGGAATTCCCGACCACCGTCGAGGCGGCCCAGGCGGCCAAGCAGCGCGGGCTGGCCACCATCGCCGGGGCGCCCAATGTCGTGCGCGGCGGTTCGCATTCGGGTGGCGTTTCGGTCTCCGAACTGGCAGAGAAGGGCCTGCTCGACGGGCTGTCCTCGGATTACGTGCCCGCCAGCCTGCTCCAGGCGGTCCTGAAACTGCATGCCGATCACGGACTCGGCCTCCCCGACGCGATGGGCATGGTGACCTGGAAGGTGGCCGACATCCTCGGGCTGAAGGATCGCGGCCATCTTCGCACCGGCCTTCGCGCCGATCTGGTCCGGTTCAAGGCTCTCGGCCCGACCCCGGTCCTAGCCGCCGTCTGGTCGCAAGGGCATCGCGCATTTTGAGCACGCCGCGCTACGCCCTCTATTACGCCCCCGCCTCCGACAGCGCGCTCTGGCGCTTCGGCTGCGCGACGCTGGGCTATGACGCCTTCACGGGCCAGGACATCGCCTTCTCCGTCCCGGCCGGCTGCGATGCGGAAGGTTGGCCGCAAGCCACCGCCGAGCCGCGCCGCTACGGCTTCCACGCCACCCTGAAGGCGCCCTTCCATCTGGCGAACGGCCGCAGCGAGGGGCAGTTGCGCGCCTTCGCCCATCAGATCGCGGCCGGCCTCTCAGCCGTGCCCCTGGCTGGCCTGAACGTCACCGCGCTTGGCCGCTTCGTCGCCTTGACGCCGTCGGAGCCGAGCCCAGCCTTGCAGAAGCTCGCCTTCGACATGGTCCAGGCCTTCGAGCCTTTCCGGGCGCCGCTGGGTGCCGCCGATCTGGAGCGCAGGCTGGCAAGCCCGCTGACCCCGGCGCAGCGCGCCTACCTCGAAGCCTATGGCTATCCTTATGTCGGCGACGCCTTCCGCTTCCACATGACGCTGACCGGCTCGCTGCCGCAGGACGCGGTCAGCGGCACCGCGGTGGCACTCGCCGGCGCCTATGCCGCTGCAATCCCGGCCGAGCCCGTCGCGATCGACCGGGTTTGCCTGTTCCGGCAGCCCGACCGCGAGAGCCGCTTCCATCTGCTCGACAGCTTCGTGCTCGGCCGCTGAGCGAGCCTGCCCCGAAAACGCGGAGACGACGACATGGCGTCCAAGAACCTCGGCCTCGAGCCTGCCATCGATCCCACGGCGAGCGTGCGCGACGCCACCCTGGGGCGCTACACCGAGATCGGTGCGCGAACCTCCTTCGTCGAGTCGACGATGGGCGACTATTCCTATGTCGTGAACGATTCCAACATCATCTACACCACCATCGGCAAGTTCTGCTCGATCGCTGCGATGACCCGGATCAACCCCGGCAACCACCCGATGCAGCGCGCCAGCCAATCGCATTTCACCTACCGCGCCAGCGCCTATTTCGCCGGTGCCGAGGATGATGCCGCGTTCTTCAACTGGCGCCGCTCCACCCCCGTGACCATCGGCCACGACGTCTGGATCGGCCATGGCGCGATCATCCTGCCCGGCCGCAGCATCGGCACCGGCGCCGTCGTGGCAGGCGGCGCGGTCGTCACCAAGGATGTCGCACCCTACACCATCGTCGGCGGCAACCCGGCCCGGCCGATCCGCCGCCGCTTCCCGGAAGCCATTGCAGATCGGCTCGTCGCACTGGCCTGGTGGGATTGGGAGCATGCGCGCTTGCAGGCGGCGTTGCCCGATTTCAGGGCATTGTCCGTCGAGGCTTTTCTCGAGCGCCATGAGACGACGGCCTGACAGGCCGCCTGCCGGATAGGCATCGCACAATCCCGCCGTGTCGATTTCATCTTGACGCAGAGGCAGACACAACCAGTCCGTGTCGATTTTACAAAGAACAACTGTGACATTCATTGGTAGTTAACCAAACGAGCGCTTTATGGGCGTCGGCGCTGCGTATCTGCGGCTCGGGCGTAGGGAGCCTCGTATGTCATCTTCGGATCACCTCGACAGCCGCCTGTCCTTCATGAAGCTCGATGCCCAGGCGCGAGCGAAGATCGACGGCATCCATGACGACGTCGTCGCCGCGCTGCCTGGGGCTCTCGAAGCCTTCTATACGCAGCTCAGGAATTCGCCGGAGACGCAGCGTTTCTTCAGCAGCGAAAAGCACATCGAGTCCGCCAAGCAACGCCAGTCCTCGCATTGGGATCGCATCGCCCGCGGCCAATTCGACAAGGACTATGTCGCCGCCGTCACCACGGTGGGCGAGGTCCATGCCCGCATCGGCCTTGAGCCGCGCTGGTATATTGGTGGCTATGCGCTGATCCTCGAGAAGATCATCACCGATGTGCTGATCGCCCGCTGGCCCAAGCACCGCTTTGGCGGCAAGGTCGCAGGCGCAGCCGACCGCGCAGCCGAGATCAGCGCGATCGTGAAGGCCGCCCTGCTCGATATGGACTACGCCATCTCGGTCTATCTCGAGGCCTCGGAAGCCGCCCGCCTCAAGGTCGAGGAGCAAGCGAAAGCCGTCGAGCGGGCACAGGCGAGCGAACGCGAAAAGGCCGTTGCTTCCGTCAGCGAAGGCATGGCTGCGCTCGCAAAGGGGGACCTGACCTTCCGCATCGGCCAGGACATTCCGCAGGAATACGGACTGATCCGCGACAATTTCAACGATGCCATGGGCCGCCTCGAGCAGATGGTCGCGACCATCAAGGCCAGTTCCACAGCCATTGCGGCCTCGTCCCAGGAAATCAATTCCGGCGCCGAGGATCTGTCCCTGCGCACCGAGCAGCAGGCCTCCGCCCTTGAGGAAAGCGCAGCGACGACCGAGCAGCTGGCCGCATCCGTCAAGACCTCGGCGCAGGCCTCGCGGCGCTCCGTCTCCCTCGCCGACGACGCCACCCAGATCGCCCGCGCACCGGCGGCGCCATCGTCAAGAACGCGACGGACGCCATGGCGCGCATCGAGGAAGCCTCGAAGAAAATCTCCGAGATCACCAGCGTCATCGACGGCATCGCCTTCCAGACCAATCTGCTGGCGCTCAATGCAGCCGTCGAGGCGGCCCGCGCCGGCGATGCCGGGCGCGGCTTTGCGGTCGTCGCGGCCGAAGTCCGCGCCCTGGCGCAGCGCTCGTCGGACGCGGCCAAGGACATCACCGGACTGATCGCCTCCTCCGACGCGGAGGTGACCGAGGGCGTGAAGCTCGTCAGGCTGGCCGGCGATACGCTTGAACAGATCGTCGAGGCCTCGGCGGCCGTCTCCACCACCGTCGAGGAAATCGCCAGCGCCACCGGCGAGCAGGCCAACGGCATCGACGAGATGAGCCAGACCGTCACTCACATGGACGAGATCACCCAGCAGAACGCGGCGCTCGCAGAGCAGAGCGCGGCCTCCGCCCGCACGCTGCTCGACCAGATCGCGCAGCTCAACCGGCTGATCTCGACCTTCCGCACGCAGGATAGCCGCGGGGCGAGCGTTCCGGCCGCCCGCCGGGCAGCGTGACCACGCGGCCGGCTGAAGCCACGGCGTGGTCTATGGCTTCAGAAGCCAGACACAGCTCTGCTTGATCTCGGCATCCTCCAGCGAGCGCGTCACTGGAACCTGATAGGAGGCCAGCCTGTCGAGCTGGTCCTTCGGCAGATAGCTGCGGCCGGGATCGCCGATCAGCACCTGGGTGCCCCGGCCCGAGAGCGCGCTCAGCCACGCGATCACGCGATCTGCCATCCCCCGTTCATAGCAGACATCCCCGGCGCAGACGATGTCCCAGCCCTCGTCTTGTCCGACGAGGTCCTCGAGCCTGACCGTGACGCGCACCCCGTTGGCGGCAGCGTTCAGCGCGATCGCCTCCGCCGCGAAGGCATCGATATCGCAGGCCTCGACTGACGCCGCACCGGCCTTTGCCGCCGCGATCGCGACAAGCCCCGACCCGCTGGCGAAATCGAGCACGCGCAGACCGCGCACGGTCTCCGGAGCATCGAGCAGATAGCGCGCCAGCGCCTGCCCGCCGGCCCAGGCGAAGGCCCAGAACGGCGGCGGCAGGCCGATCGTCGCCAGCTCGTCCTCGGTCTTCTGCCAGAGTTCGGTCGCCTCCTCCGCGACATGCACGCTGATTTCGGGCGCGTGCGGCACCGGCAGGATGCGTGTGTGCTCCAGGATGAAGCCGCGCCGGTCGAGCTGCGCGGCTGGCGCGCTCATGCCACGACATCCGTGGTCGGCCGGCCCAGCATCGACCGATACAACGCCTTGATGGCATTCATCACATCGCGCTCGGTGTGCCCGTCGATCAGCCGGGCCCGGGCGCTGGCGCCCATCCGCTCGGCCAGCGCCGGTGCGCGCGCGAAAACGATCAGCGCTCGCGCCAACGCCGCCGCATCGCCGGCCGGCACCACCATGCCGTCTTGCCCGTCGCGCACGAAGCTGCGGCAGCCCGGCACATCCGTCGTCAGGATCGGGCGGCCGCAGGACGCCGCTTCCAGAATGGTGCGGGGCAGGCCCTCGCCGCCGCGCGAGGGCAGGATGCACAGATGATGGTTGCGCCAGACGCCTTCGATATCGCGGGTCGGCCCGGCCCAGATGATGCCCGGCCGCGACGCCCACTGCTTCAGCGTGTCCTCGGGGATCGCCTTGGGATTGGAGGGATCAGGTGCGCCATGAATGGTCAGCTCGACCCGCGCCCCCTCGGCCCGCGCCAGCCTGATCGCCTCGACGGCGAGATCGATGCCCTTCGACCAGAGCATGCGTGCGACCAGCGCGACCTTGAGCGGCGGCGTCGCGGGCATCGGCTCCGGCATCAGGATCAGCGGATCGACACCGGCACCGCCGACGAGGGCGACCTTGTTTTTATCCTGGGGGTCGAGCCCGAGCGTCACCGGATCGTCGGGATTCTCGAACAGAAAACGCACTTGTGGTCCATCGATCGCGCCCCGCAGCCAAAGCGTCGCCGCCAGCCGCGCCGCGCTGGCGACGAAACCCTGCTTGGCACCGAGGAAGCCCAGGCCCGTCAGCGCGTAGACCCGCCGCTCGACGCCCGCGAGTCGGCCGGCCAGTCCCGCCAGCGCAATCGGCTTCAGCGCGATGCAATGCAGGATATCGGGCCGCTCCGCCTCGATCAGCCGCTTCAGCGTCACGATCTGCCGAAACAGGGCGCGCGGATCGAGGCTGCGGCGCTCAGCCTCCAGCGCGATCAACCGTGCCCCCGTCGCCTCGATGACGCGGCGATGCTGCCGCTCGCGCGCGATCACCGCCACGTCGAAATCGAGCTCGCGCGCCGCCCGCGCCATCGGCAGGAAATGCGAGGCGAAGAACCAGTCTTCGGTCGCGACGAAAAGAAGTCGTGGGCGGGCCATGGCGCGACATCAGTCCGATGCGGCGCGCAACGTCAAGCGCGCCGTGCATGGAAACCCGCGCATTCGGATGTTGATCTAACGGCCCGCCGGCATGCTAGCGTCGCAGCGTCACGGAGGCGCGCATGGACGGATCATCGAAACACGCGGCGGCGGAAACCTTTCCGGCTGCCTATAACGCACTGCGCGCGGCGCTCGCCCATGTCGCCAATGGCGATGTCGGGCCGATCAAGGCGCTCTATTCCCATGCCGACGACGCGACCAGCATGTATGGCTGGGGCGGCTACGAGAAGGGGTGGGAAGCTATCTCGCGGCGCTGGGACTGGGCCGGGCAGCAGTTCAAGGGCGGCACCGTCCGCCACGAGAACGTCACCACCGTGGTTGCCAACGAACTCGCCTATACCACCGACATCGAAACCTTCGACGTGACGCTGCCGGACATGGACCGGCCGACGCAATGGACCAACCGCGTCACACATGTCTTTCGCTTCGAGGAGGGCGGCTGGCGGCTGCTGCATCGCCACGCCAACCGGCTGGAAGGCCAGTACGAACCGGCGCAGCGCCTCGCCGGAACCGCCAAGCCGACGTCGTAGCGCTACGACGACGTAGCCTCAGGGCCGCGACGCTGTCAGCGGCACGGCCCTCGCCAGCGCCGCGGCCGCGTCGATGCGCCCTGCGCCATAGACCTGATCCCGCCCCTTGGCGCCGAGATCGACCGCGCTGTCCATCAGCAGCCGGCGGACGCCCGCGGGGTCGAGATCGGGACGCTTCTCGAGCACCAGCGCGACCAGCCCCGAGACATGGGCGGCAGCGATCGAAGTGCCCGAGGAGAAGGCGTAGCGCCCCTGCGGCTCGGCTGCGAGGACATCGACGCCCGGTGCCGCAAGCGCGATATACGACCCGCGATTGGCGCGCGGAAAAATCCTGTCGTCGGCATCGGTGGCCGTGACGGCGATCACGCTCGGATCCGCGCCCGGAAAGAGCGGCGCGGCGGTGGGCCCGCCATTGCCGGCCGCGGCAACCGCGATCACGCCCCTGGCCGCGACCGCGGCGAGACCGCGCGAGAGCAGGCGATCCTCCGGGCCGGCGAAGCTGAGATTGATGACGCGGGCGCCCTGGCCGACCGCCCATTCGATCGCCGCCAGGATGTGCAGGCTCGTGCCGCTGGCCGAAGCCGAACTGGCCCGACCCGAAAAGGCGCGGGCCACCAGAAGCCGCGAAGCCGGCGCCACGCCTTGCAACTGGCCTTGCGCGACCATGGCCGCGGCCATGGCAGTGCCATGGGCATGAGGCACGAACTCCTCGGAGAGCGCATCGAAATGCCCGGCGACGGCGCCACGCAACTCGGGATGGCCGATATCGACGCCCGAATCGATCACGGCCACCCGGACCGTGGCGCCGCGCGACAGCTTGTGCACGTCGAGCAGGCGCAGCTTGTCGACGACATATTGCATCGGCAGATCGCGGCTTGGCGCAGGGGCCGCCCGAACGGCCGTCGGATCTGACAACCTGAGCGTCGGCATATCGGCAGACCTCTGTCCACCCGAAGCGGTGCTGACCGTCTGGGCCAGCTCCTGCTGGAGTTCGTAGGTGAAGTTGGGTTGGGCGCCCGCGATGGCGCTGTCATCGGCCATCTGCGCCAGCACCGCGCGCAGATCGCGCCCGGCCTCAAGCCGCGCCCGGATGATGGTGGTGCCGGCGAGTTCGATGCGGCGGCTGGCGATCAATGTCGCGCCATACCGCCGCAGCACGGTCTCCGCCAACACGTTGGGCGCGAGTTCGAACAGGATCTCGTCGGGCACGAAGCGGGTCTCGCTCGCCGCCGGTACCACGGTGCGCGACGGGCGTGGCGCGACCCGCATCGAGCGGTCGGCCTGCCCGACCGTGGGCGTGCCCGCGCCCGATCCAGGCTGTTGCGCCGAAGCCGGAACGGCGCCCAGGGCAATCGCGAGGGCAAGACAGCCGCCGCCGGCCAGACGCAGGGCCGGGCCGGCATGATGATGCTGGAGGCGGGGCAACGTCATGATACGCACTCCCGATGCAGGCTGGCTCAGCCACCGAGCACCAGAATGGCGCCGATCCGTCACCGCGTCCATCACTGTCACGGCACCCTTTGCCTCACGGCGCTGGTGCGACGAAACGGACGATGGCTGCTTCGGATTTCATCCGCGCCGCGATCGCGTCGACCTGGGCCTGAGTCAGCGAGGCGTCGCCGACGCGAACCTTGAAGAAGCCGTTGGCGCGGGGACCATCGACCACCGAGGCATCGAAGCGCTTGAAGAACGAGGCGATGTCGCCAGCCCGTGCATCCGAAGCGAAGCTCAGCAGCACATAGCGCTCCGAGGAGAGCGAAGGCGCCGACGCCGTCTCGTAGCCGGTGGTTTCACGCAAGGCGAAGCTGGTCAGTGCGAGCCCCTGGATTGCGATCAGGGCGCAGGCTGCGGCCCCCGCATAGGCCAGCCGGCGCGGCGGCTGCGCGGCGAGCAGATTGCCGAGCCAGGTCATGAACCCGCCCTTTGCGGTGGCGAGAAGACCGAGATGGCGGGGTTCGGCGTCCATGCCGGCCATCAGCCTGTCGAGAACCCGTGGCGAGGGCGCGCCGAGGCTCTCATTGAGCAGCGTCGTCTCGGCCATGTCGTCGCGGATGATGTCGAGCCGCGCCGCCAGTTCGGCATCGCTCGCCAGCGCCGCATCGAGCCGTGCCTTGTCGGCCGGCGAGATCCGGCCATTGGCATAGAACGGCAGCAGTTCCTCGAGTTCCGAGCGCTTCGGGTCGGTCGCGATGGTGTCGGTCATGACTGAACTCCAGAACAGCTCGATGAACGAAGCGGGCTCGGTTGACGGCAAGAACGCGGCGGCAGGTCCCGGCTGGCCTCAGGGCCAGCCCCGGTCGATACCGGCCGCCTTGAGCAGTTCGCCCAGCTTCTTGCGGGCGTGAAACAGGCGTGTCTTGACGGTATTCTCGGGGATGCCCACGATTTTCGCGACCTCCTCGACTGAACCCTCGTGATAATAGACGAGATCGATGACCTCGCGATGCTCTCGCGAGAGCTGGTTGAGACAGGCGCGGATCGCCAGACCCTTGTCCTGCTTTTGCAGCACGATCTCCGGATCGTCGCCATCGTCCTCGATGCTCTCGGCGAACTCGTCGTCGAGGGCAGCGTCGCGGCGCTTGCGCAAGGCCGAATAGGACTTGTTGCGCGCGATGGTGAGCAGCCAGGTCGTGACCGAGGAACGAGCCTCGAAACGGTCGGCCTGACGCCACAGATCCATGAAGACGTCACCGGTCACATCCTCCGCCATCGTCTCGTCGCGCAACAGCCGCAGCGCGAAACGATAGACCCGCGTCTGGTGCCGCGAAAACAGCACCTTCATTGCGAGCCGGTCCGCGCTGGCGATCCGCTTGACGAGATCTTCGTCCGATTCCGTATGCATTGCCCTCGAGGCCTGACATCCGGCTCGCAAAGGTTGGTCGCGGCGAGCGAGGAAATGGTTCAATCGGCGGAGAGATTAATCGCGCCGCCGCGATTCTCCATAGGTAATCGACAACCGTGGTCAATCGGATGTGACGGAACCTGCGTCGAACGGCGCGGTGGGGCGAAACATGCGGGCAGGATGGGCCTGAATCGGGCGTTCAAGCCGCATTTTCGCGCACGTGATCGAACGCCCGACGCTACGCGGCATCGACGAGGATCACGCGCGTGGTCACGTGCCCGATGAAATGGGGCGATGAAGACGTCATTGTGCGGAGAGGCGCAGCCTGATCGCGGAGGCGCGCGGAGAACAGGCGGCGCAATGGCCGCTGGATGGGGCTGCATGCCAGGGCTGGAAGCGAGCCTATCGGCTCGTTCGCGAACCGGAACGCCTCAGACGACCGGCTTGGCCTTGACCTTGGCCGCCTTCTTGACCGCAGCGGCAGTCTTGGCGCTCTTCGCGGCAGCTTTCGCCTCGGCGATTTCGGCCTTGGCGCGGGCCTGCTCGGCTGCGACGATGGCCGCCGTTTCGGCGTCGGCCGATTCCTTGGCAAGGCGCAGCGCCTTCAGTCGCGCGGTCTTCTGCAGCACGGCATCGCGCTCGAGCTGCTCGGCTTCCATCGCGCGAGAGGCTTCCTGCTTGCGCGCATCGGCCTTGTCGAAGGCGAGCTGGGCGCGACGCTTGATCTCGTCGGGGGAGAGTCCTCGCGTCGCCATGGTGGCTCGCTCCGGATTAGCGGGGAAGGCGGGTTCACGGTTCAGGCCGAACGGCCGGAAGCGACCCGTCTCCTCAGGGGAGGCGTGTCACGCCGGCCAGAACGCATGCCACTGGGCATCCACCTTGGCCGGGTCATCGACTGCCGAGCCTCCTGCCGCCATGGGCGTGCGCGCGAAACCCCGTCAGCACGGCGCCGGGAACGCAATCGTACCCGGCGTCGGAAGTTCTCTTAGCGGCGGCCGCCCTTGCCGGCCGAACGCATCTGCATGTACTGGACGGCCTCCAGCAGCACCTTGCGCGGGCGCTCGGCATCGCGCCTGGCCTGCTCGGCCTTGCGTTCGACTTCACGCGCGATCTCGGCGATGCGCTCTTCCTCCTCGAGGCGGAGGCGCTCGATTTCGGCGAGGCGCTCCTGCTCCGCGCGGGCGGCGGCCTTTTCGGCCTCGCGCTCGGCGCGGGCGGCGGCGACGGCTTCGCGTTCCGCGCGTCGCTGCTGCATGATCGGGTCATCCGGACCGGGCCGTGCCTTGAAACGCTCGAGGAGCGCCTTCTTGGCGGCCGCGGAGTTGGCCTGACGATCAGTGAAGCTGCGGTCGGTCGGGTTCTTCAAGGCTGGCCTTCTCTCGGGTTGTCACGGGCGCATCGCGGCCCGCGAGGGCGCAATAATCCAAATTGCGCCCGAATGGTACTGAAATCAGCGCGGCGCAGGTGCGCTTCCAGCGCGGACCGGCTTCGGCTTGGGCTTCGGCGCTGCGATCAGGCCTTCACGCTGCATCTGCTTGCGGGCGACCTTGCGGGCGCGGCGGATGGCGTCGGCCTTCTCACGAACGCGCTTCTCGGACGGCTTCTCATAGGCCGAACGGCGCTTCATCTCGCGAAACACGCCTTCGCGCTGCATCTTCTTCTTCAGGACCCGAAGGGCCTGGTCGACATTGTTGTCGCGAACGAGAACCTGCATGTCTCACTCCTGCGGTTGGAGGATGAAAAAAGGGCCGGGCATTGGTCCCCGACCCTTCGTCATGCCGCATCGTCTAGGCTGGGAATGGCGGGCGCCAGTACATCCGTGGTCGCCCTTCCTGATCTCCTGGCCCGCTGACGCGGCTTGTCGGCTCACTCGGCGCGAAGCTGATCGGCCGACATCTTGCCCGAGCGCTTGTCCTGCGTCAGCTCATAGGAGATCTTCTGACCTTCCCTGAGATCGCGCATGCCGGCGCGCTCGACGGCGCTGATGTGGACGAACACGTCCTGGCCGCCATCATCCGGCTGAATGAAACCGAAACCCTTGGTAGAATTGAACCACTTGACTGTGCCGGCGCTCATGACGAACCCTTTCTCAGCATTTGTTGAAGCGCGTGAGAACTCACGCGCCGGTTTTTCGAATTTGAGCAGGAAGGTCGTCAGCAGGCGCATTTTCATGCGCGGGGCCACGTCGTTCGGCCTAAATATCGACTTGGCTCATATGGGCGCTTGAAACCTCATTGTCAATGCAACTGTCGCGCGAATGCGCTGGTCGCGTGGCTTCCCCCCGGTCCAGGCGCTTTACAACGGCGCGCTTTTCGCCAACAGGCAGCGTGTCTCCATCGTCAACCCGTCCGGCTCCATCCTGTGCAGACGCCGTCGCTGAACCAGTTCCGCCGCATCGTCGTCAAGGTCGGATCGAGCCTGCTCGTGGACCGCGACCGCGGCCGCCTGCGCCAGGCCTGGCTCGCGGCCCTGGCCGAGGACATCGCCGCGCTGCATCAGCGCGGCGCCGACGTGCTGGTCGTCTCCTCGGGGGCGATCGCGCTCGGCCGCACGGTCCTGGGCCTGCCCTCGGGCGCGCTGCGCCTGGAGGAAAGCCAGGCGGCAGCCGCTGTCGGCCAGATCGCGCTGGCGCGAACCTGGTCGGAGGCGCTCGGCGCCCATGGCCTGACGGCCGGCCAGATTCTGCTGACGCTGGCCGATACCGAGGAGCGCCGCCGCTACCTCAATGCACGCGCCACGCTCGGACGCCTGCTCGATCTCCGCGCCATCCCCATCATCAACGAGAACGACACCGTCGCCACCACCGAGATCCGCTACGGCGACAATGATCGCCTCGCGGCCCGCGTCGCCACGATGGCCGGCGCCGACCTGCTGGTTCTGTTCTCCGACATCGACGGTCTTTATACTGCCCCTCCCGCCGGCAACCCCGACGCACGGCACATCCCCTTGGTCGAGCGCATCACCCCGCAGATCGACGCAATGGCGGGCGGCGCGGCGTCCGAGCTGTCGCGCGGCGGCATGCGCACCAAGATCGAGGCCGGCAAGATCGCGGCGAGCGGCGGCACCCATATGCTGATCGCCGACGGGCGGCCCAAGAATCCGCTGGAGGCGATCGTCGCAGGCGCTCGCTGCACCTGGTTCCTCACGGCCTCGACGCCCGCGACCGCCCGCAAGACCTGGATCGCAGGCTCGCTCGAACCGCGTGGCGCGCTCTATGTCGATGCTGGCGCCGCGCGGGCTCTGCGTGGCGGCGCGAGCCTTCTGCCGGTCGGCGTCAGCCGTATCGAGGGCGATTTCGCCCGCGGCGATGCGGTGTTGATCCGCGATCCCGACGGCCACGTTCTCGGACGCGGGCTCGTCGCCTATGATGCGGGAGAGGCTTCGCTCGTGCTCGGCAAGGCCTCGCGCGACATCGAGGCGATCCTGGGCTATCCCGGCCGTGCCGAGATGATCCATCGGGACGACATGGCGCTCGGCATCGACGAGAGCAGGATGATTTCGGATCGAATCTCGGAGTGATCCCATCCAAAATCTGAATCCGTCTCTCATCAAAGAGTTAGAGCATGATGTCGTCTGAAATCCGGTTCCCACTTTTCGGCATCTTGCTCTAGGGTTGCACCGCAATGGCTTTTGGCAGGGTGGAAATGACGAGCGAAAGCGCTCTCCGCGTGGTCGCAAACAGCGGCGCGGCCCGTAACGGCGGGATGACGGGCAGAGACGATCTGGCCGGTGACGCCGCGACGCGAGGCGACGTCGCCGCGCAGATGCAGGCGCTCGGCCAGCGTGCCCGTGCCGCTGCGCGCGTCATCGCGCTCGCCCCGGACAGCCAGCGCAATGCGGCGCTGCGCGCCATGGCCGCCGCCTTGCGCGAGCGCGCCGCGTCGATCCTCGCCGCCAACGCACAGGACCTCGCGGAGGCTCGCGCCAATGGCCAGAACGCCGCCTTCATCGACCGCCTGCTGCTCGACACCGGCAGGCTCGACGGCGTCGCGAAGGCCGTCGCCGGCGTCGCCGACCTGCCCGACCCGCTCGGGAAAGTGCTCGCCTCCTGGACACAGCCCAACGGGCTTCGCTTCGAGCGCGTCGCCACCCCGCTCGGCGTCATCGCGGTGATCTTCGAGAGCCGGCCCAACGTCACCGCCGATGCCGGCGCGCTCTGCCTCAAGAGCGGCAACGCCGCGATCCTGCGCGCCGGTTCCGACAGCTTCCGCACGGCCACCGAGATCGCCACGGCCCTGCGCCAGGGTCTGGAGGCCGCCGGCCTGCCCGGCGACGCGATCCAGCTCGTGCCGACGCGGGACCGCGCCGCCGTCGGTGAAATCCTGAAGGGCCTCGACGGGGCCATTGATGTCGTCGTGCCGCGCGGCGGCAAGAGTCTGGTCGCCCGCGTCCAAAGCGAGGCTCGCGTGCCGGTCTTCGCCCATCTCGACGGCAACTGCCATGTCTATGTCCATGCGCAAGCCGATTTCGCCATGGCCCGCGAGATCGTCCTCAACGCCAAGCTCAGGCGCACCGGCGTCTGCGGCTCCGCCGAGACGCTTCTGGTCGACGAGGCCTGCGCCGAGACCCTTCTCGCGCCGCTGGTCGCGGCACTGCTCGATGCCGGCTGCGCGGTGCGCGGCGACGCCGCGACACAGGCGCTCGACGCCCGCGTGACGCCTGCGACCGAAGCCGACTGGGCGACGGAATATCTCGACGCGATCATCGCGGTGAAGCTCGTCGCCGGGCTCGATGCCGCGATAGCGCATGTCGAGCGCTACGGCTCGCACCACACCGACGCCATCGTCACCGGCGATACGGACTCAGCTGCCCGCTTCCTGGCGGAGGTCGATTCGGCCATCGTCCTCCACAATGCCTCGACGCAATTCGCCGATGGCGGCGAATTCGGCTTCGGCGCGGAGATCGGCATTGCCACCGGTCGCATGCATGCGCGCGGACCGGTCGGAGTCGAGCAGCTCTGTTCCTTCAAATACCGCGTCCATGGCAGCGGCCAGATCCGGCCGTGACCCAGGATTTGGAGGACAATCGTCCCGCGGCGACGCACACTCTTTCCGTGACCACCGAGCACCTGCGCCTGCCGCCGCATGCGCCGGGGCTGCGCATCGGCCTGTTCGGCGGCACCTTCAACCCGGCCCATGACGGCCACCGCATGGCGAGCCTGACGGCCCTGCGCCGGCTCCAGCTCGACCGGGTGTGGTGGCTGGTAACGCCCGGCAATCCGCTCAAGGACAACACCGCCCTGCCCTCGCTGGCGCAACGGGTTCGCTTCAGCCGCAAGCTCGCGGACCATTCGCGCATCCATGTCACCGGCATCGAGGCGATGCTGCGCACCCGCTACACCGCCGACACCCTGCGGGCGCTGAAGCGGCGCTGCCCCGGCGTCAATTTCGTCTGGATCATGGGATCGGACAACCTCAAGAATTTTCACCGCTGGAACGAATGGCGCGCCATCGCCCGGATGATGCCGATCGCGGTGATCGACCGGCCGGGCTCGACCCACTCCTCCGTCGCCTCCCCGGCCGCCAACTGGTTGTCGCGCTGGCGGATTTCCGAGAGCCAGGGCGCAGCGCTGGCCGATGCCAAGGCACCGGCCTGGATATTCCTGCATGGCCGCCGCTCGGAGCTGTCTTCGACGATGTTGCGCCAACAGGCGCAGCACGATTGAATTTCGGCCCGATCCGGCGTATTTTTCCTAGGTCGCGCTCTGAGCGCGTCGGACATGTGAGGATACGGAACTGAACCGTTCAACCGTTGGCCAGGCACCCTTTGGCGAAGCCGAGCCCAAGCCGCTTCCCCAGGCCGCTGTGCCGGAGAACCCCTCCGCCGACAGCATAGCCCTTGCGCTGCACGTCCTCGAAGACATGAAGGCCGAAGACATCACCGTCATCGACCTGGTTGGAAAGACCTCCCTGGCGGACGCGATGATCATTGCGACGGGCCGGGTGAATCGGCATGTCGCGTCCATCGCCGACTCGCTGGTCGAGGCGCTCAAGGCGTCGGGCCTCCAGACCCCGAAGGTCGAGGGTATGCCGGCTTGCGACTGGGTGCTGATCGACACCGGCGACATCATCGTCCACGTCTTCCGCCCTGAAGTTCGCCAGTTCTACAATCTCGAGAAGATGTGGGGCGCCGACCGGCCCAACGAACGCCTCGTCAGCTGACGCCTCCGGCCGGATGCGTCTTGCCCTCATCGCGGTCGGCCGCCTCAAGGACGGGCCGGAGCGGGAGCTCTGCGAGCGCTACCGCGAGCGCGCCGCGACATTGGGGCGCGGGCTCGGGCTGAGCGGCCCCGAAATCATCGAACTGCCGGAAAGCCGCGGCCGCAGGCCCGACGAGCGCAAGCGCGACGAGGCCGCGGCGATCACGGCGAAACTGTCGCCCGGATTGGTGATCGCGCTCGACGAGCGCGGCAAAAGCCAAGATAGCGACGCCTTCTCCGCCCGCATCGCCGCCGCCCGCGACGCCGGCACCCCCTGCGCCAGCCTCATTATCGGCGGTGCCGACGGGCTCGCCGAGGAGATTCGCGACGCGGCCGGGCTGACGCTCGCCTTCGGCGCGCTGACCATCCCGCACCAGCTCGTGCGCGTGCTCGTGCTCGAACAGCTCTACCGGACGATGACGATCCTGGCCGGACACCCCTATCATCGCGCATGAGCCATTTCCGGCCCCTGATTCGTCGAAGCGCACACTGTCCCCTTCCCCCCGCTTGCGGTGGGGAAGGGTTAGGGATGGGGGGCGGTAAAGCCAGAGCACCATCCTTCATCGTCTCGCCGGGCGGCACTGCCCCCCGCCCCAACCCTGCCCACCGCAAGCGGGGGGAGGGAGTTCTGTCATGCCTGGCCGCCATCGCTGTCGCCGTCTCGCTGGCCTGCTCTCCCCCCGCCGCCCAGCCCCAGACGCCCGACCCCGCCGCTCTCTCCCGCGAGGCGATGCAGAAGCTGGTCGAGAAGCAGGCTCGCGAGGCCGAATTGAAGGCGATCGAGCAACGCTTGGCGGGAAATGCAGAGGCCCGCGCCAGGCTGGAGGCCGAGATCGCCGGCATCCGTTCCGACCGCGCCGC
Organism: Allobosea vaviloviae; assembly: GCF_001298265.1. Taxonomy (GTDB): domain Bacteria; phylum Pseudomonadota; class Alphaproteobacteria; order Rhizobiales; family Beijerinckiaceae; genus Allobosea; species Allobosea vaviloviae_B. Next base: position 104,952 of record NZ_LGSZ01000047.1, read on the forward strand.
GCTCAACAAGGCCTTGCTCGACACCGCCGCCCGGACGCAGGCTGCAGAACAGCGCGTCAGCGCGATCGAACAGCGGCTCGCGCTCCTGCAATCGAGCGAGGCGGCGATCCGCCGCTCGCTGGAAGGCCGCCGCGGCTTGATCGGCGAGGTGCTGGCCGCCCTTCAGCGCATCGGTCGCCGCCCGCCTCCGGCCGTGCTGGTCCGCCCCCAGGATATTCTCGAAGCCGTGCGGGCCTCGATGCTGCTGGGCGCGGTGGTTCCCGATCTGCGCCAGGAGATCGAGGTCCTCGGCACCGATCTCGGCGAACTCGTCCGCCTGCGCGAGAGCATCGGCAAGGAGCGCCAGGCCATCGGAGCCGAGATGGAACAGCTCGCGGGCGAGCGCCAGCGCCTCGCCTCTCTGGTCGAGGCCCGCAGAGACCGCGAGGCCAGCGCCACCAGGGACGCCGACGCCCAGCGCGGCCAGGACAGCGCACTCGCCGCCCAGGCCCGCAGCCTGCGCGATTTCGTGGAGCGGATGGAAAAGGAAATCTCCGTCGCCACCCGCGCTGCAGACGCAGCCCGCCAGGCACTGGAGGCCGAGACTCGCGAGCAGCGCCAGCGCATGGCGGCGCTTGCCTTCAAGGACCCGGCGCGGCTCGCCCCGAAGATCGCTTTTGCCGAAGCCAGGGGCCTGCTGCCGTGGCCCGTGGCAGGATCACAATTGCGTGGCTTCGGTGATTCCGACGGCGCTGGCGGCTCGACGCGCGGAATTTCCGTGGAGACGCGTCCCGGTGCCCTAGTTTCGGCGCCTTCGGACGCTTGGGTGGTTTATGCAGGGCCGTTCCGCTCCTTCGGGCAACTCTTGATCCTGAACGCCGGCGGGGGGTACTATCTTTTGCTAGCGGGCATGCAGCGGATCGATGTCGCGTTGAACCAGTTCGTCCTTGCGGGAGAGCCGGTTGCGATTATGGGTGAAACGTCCGAAGCTGCTTCGACGATCGTAGGTTCGGGAGCCGGCCAGCCGGTTCTGTATATCGAGTTCAGAAAAGACGGCGTCTCGGTCGATCCGGGGCCCTGGTGGACGAAACCGCTTGGCGAAAAGGTTCGCGGATGATGCGCAAGGTTTCTCTCGTTTTCGCCGGAGCCGTTCTCGGCGCGGGCCTGACCGGCATGGTCACGCAGACGCGCCTGCTGACCTCCACCAGCGCGGTCGCGGCATCGGCCGAGGTTTATCGCAGCCTGAACCTGTTCGGTGACATCTTCGAGAAGATCCGCACCGACTATGTCGAGAAGCCCGACGAGCAGAAGCTGATCGAGGCCGCCATCAACGGCATGATCTCCTCGCTCGATCCACACTCGTCCTATCTCGACGCGAAGTCCTTCCGCGACATGGACACCGACATGCGCGGCCAGTTCGGCGGGCTGGGCATCGAGGTCACGATGGATGACGGCATCCTCAAGGTCGCCAAGCCGATCCGCGACACGCCCGCCTCCAAGGCCGGCATCCTGACCAACGACATCATCAGCCAGATCGATGGCCAGGAGGTGAAGGGTCTCTCCCTCACCCAGGCGGTCGAGAAGATGCGCGGCATCATCAACACCCAAGTCAAGCTCAAGATCGACCGCCCGGGCAAGCCCGAGCCGCTCGAATTCACGCTGACGCGCACCACCATCGTGGTGCCGGCCGTCGAGGAGCGGGTCGAGGGCGATGTCGGCTATATCCGCATCGGCACCTTCAGCGAGCAGACCTATGAAGGCCTGCGCAAGGGCATCGAGAAGGTCAATGCCGATATCGGCATCGACAAGATCAAGGGCTATGTCATCGACCTTCGCAACAATCGCGGCGGGCGCCTCGACCAGTCCGTACTGGTCTCCGACGCTTTCCTCGAACGCGGCAAGATCGTCTCGACGCGCGGCCGCAACGCCGAGGAGACCCAGGTCTTCAACGCCAAGGCGGGCGACCTGACCAAGGGCAAGCCGGTGGTGGTGCTGATCAACGGTTCGTCGGCCTCGGCCGCCGAGATCGTCGCCGGCGCCCTGCAGGACCACAAGCGCGCGACCATCATGGGCACGCGCTCCTTCGGCAAGGGTTCGGTCCAGACCGTGATCCCGCTCGCCGGCAATGGCGGCCTGCGCCTGACCACGGCCCGGTACTATACGCCGTCGGGCTCCTCGATCCAGGCCAAGGGCATTACGCCGGACGTCGAGGTCCTCCAGGACATTCCGCCCGAGCTCAAGGACAAGCTCGTCGAGAACAAGGGCGAGGCCTCGCTCAAGGGGCACCTCAAGACCGGCGACGGCAAGGACGAGCAGTCGGGCTCGGCCTCCTATGTTCCCAGCGATGCGGCCAAGGATACCCAGTTGATCGCTGCGCTGGACCAGATCCGTGGCGTCAAGAAGGACGCCGCAGCTCCGGCTCCCGCGACAGAGGCTCCCAAGCCCAACTGAAGCCAGTACAGCCAGCGCCCCAGTTCGCCGGGCGCCGCAGAGAAACAGCTGTGAGGCAATACGGACTCTGTCTGATTCCATCCGAATCTGACAGAGTCTCGCTTTGCGGCCACTGATTCGGGTCCGCTTCGCAAGCTTGAGGACGGCTTCGCTTGGCCGAAATGCCGCTCACTGAGCTCAACCGGCCACTGGGCCAGGATCGTGCCGCCCCCCCTGGCAAGCCCTGGGGACGCTGGCTCGCCTTGTCGCTCGCAGGCGTGGTCGGTCTGGCTTGGGCGTCGATCGCCCTGATCGTCGCTATTCGCCGCGATCCCGACGGCGGCCAGCCGATGGCGATCGCCCGGATCGAGAAGCGCGCCGCCCCGATCCAGCCCGCGCCGACGATCTCCCAGCCTGGCGCGGCCCAGCCAGACACGACGCAGGTCGCGCGCGGCCAGTCGAGCGCCCGACAGCTCGAAACCGAATCGGGCGTCCATGTCGTGCGGCCCGGCGCCGAAGTGCCCGGCGCCATCGTCATCACCATCCCCGACAGCGACGCAACCGTCAGGCTGGCCCCCGCCCCCGACAGCCGGCTGGTCGAGCGCACCCGCTACGGACTGCTGCCCAAGATAGGCCCAGACGGATCGACGCCGGCACAGATCTATGCGCGTCCGGCCGGTCCCCCACCCACCGGCAAGATCGGCGGGCGCATCGCCATCCTGGTCGGTGGCCTCGGCATCAGCCAGAGCGGCACCGCGGACGCGATCGCGCGGCTGCCCGGTGCCGTGTCGCTCGCCTTCGCTCCCTATGGCGCCGAGCTGGAACGCACCGTCCAACGCGCGCGCAGCGAAGGCCACGAGGTCTTCCTCCAGTTGCCGATGGAGCCGTTCGACTATCCCGACAACGATCCCGGACCTCACACCCTGCTGACCGGTCCCAAATCGGCCGACAACATCGACCGGCTGAATTGGGTGCTCGGCCGTTTCACCGGCTATGTCGGCATCGTCAATTTCCTCGGAGGGCGCCTGACTTCCGATGAGGCCGCGCTCTCCCCGATCCTGCGCGAACTCGCCGGCCGCGGGCTGATGGTGGTCGATGACGGCTCGTCCTCGCGCAGCCTGCTCGCCTCCTCCGCCACCCGCGCGCAGATCCCCACGATGAAAGTCGATCGCGTCCTCGACAGCGTGGCCCGCCCCGATGCCATCGACAAGGAGCTGGCAGCGCTCGAGGCGATGGCGCGCGACCAGGGCGTGGCGGTCGCCAGCGCCAGCGCCCTGCCCGTCTCGATCGAGCGGATCGCGCGCTGGGCGCAGTCGCTCGAAGGCAAGGGCCTGGCACTCGTGCCGATGAGTGCGGCGCGCGGCCTGCGCAACCCCAAAACCACCGGATCGCTGCGATGACCAAGACCGTGATGACCGACACGGCGCCGGACGGCTATCGCCCCTGCGTCGGATTGGCGCTGTTCAATGCGCAAGGCCTGGTCTTCATCGGCCGGCGCGCCAACAAATCCCAGCGCGAGCATGTCGACGACCAGCATAGCTGGCAGATGCCACAGGGCGGCATCGACAAGGGCGAGGCTCCCCTGCAGGCAGCCACGCGCGAACTGCAGGAAGAGACCAACGTCACCTCCGTCACGCTGCTGGCGGAGGCGCCGGGCTGGCTGACCTATGAATTGCCGGTCGATATCGGCAAGGAGGCCTGGAAGGGCCGCTGGCGCGGGCAGTCGCAGAAATGGTTCGCCTTCCGCATGAGCGGTCCCGACAGCGAGATCGACATCGACACGCCGGCCGGAGGCCACAAGGCCGAATTCGACGCCTGGCGTTGGGAACGCCTCGACGCGACGCCCTCGCTGATCATTCCCTTCAAGCAGGGCGTCTATCGCGAAGTCGCGGCGCTCTTCGCCCCCTTCGCAAGGGGCTGATCCGGCGCGCACGACCCGGTAAGCCGACATCAAGGAAGCCTTCATGCGGTCTGACGACGATCTCGAACCGGTCTCACCGGCCCTGCGCGAACGCCTCGCGCCCGGCGGCACGTTGCGCGCTGGCATCAACCTGTCGAACTTCCTGCTGGTCTCGTCCCGCACGTCCGATGGTGGCCCCGCCGGCGTTTCGCCCGACATGGCGCGCGCCATCGCCGACCGGCTCGGCGTGGCGCTGCTTTATGTGCCCTACGCTTCCCCGGCCCTGCTCGCCGATGCGGCGACGCGCGGCGAATGGGACATCGGCCTGATCGGCGCCGAGCCCCAGCGCGCCGAGACGATCGCCTTCACCACGGCCTATGCCGCCATCGAGGCGACCTATCTCGTGCCAGCGGGCTCCAACCTGACCAGCATCGCCGACGTCGATGCCCCGGGCGTGCGGATCGCCGTCACCGCCAAGACCGCCTATGGCCTCTGGCTCGACCGCAATATCAGCCGCGCCGAGCTGATCCGCTCCACCACCATGGACGAGACCCTGGCCGATTTCCGCGACAGGAAGCTGGACGCGCTCGCAGGCCTGCGCGCCCGGCTGATCACCGATGTCGTGCAATTGCCCGGCGCCCGCATCCTCGATGGCCGCTTCATGACCGTGCAGCAGGCCATCGGCATCGCGCGAACCGGCGATTCCCAGACCGATGCCGCTTTGGCCTGGCTCACCCGCTTCGTCGAAACCGCCAAGGCCTCCGGCTTCGTCGGCGAACTGATCGCCAGGCATGGCGTTGCAGGCCTCAGCGTCGCCTGAAGCGTGCGACGGGGTTGATTCGCGGCGCCCCTCGGACCACCCTTCCGCAGACCGACCTGGAACCGGCGCCCCGCTCGACGGGTTGCCGGAGCGGCCATGACCGTGGCCCATGGCATGAAACAGGAGCTTCATCGTGCAGGACGAGATTTGGGCGCAGCTCGCCGACCATCGCGCTGCGACGAAAACGCGCCATCTGCGCACGCTTTTCAGCGACGATGCCGCCCGCTTCGACAGGTTCTCAGCCCGATCCGACGATCTCCTGCTCGACTATTCGAAGACCGGCGTTACCTCTGACACGATGGCGCTGCTGCTCGAACTGGCGCAAGCGGCCGATGTTGCGGGCCAGCGCGATGCGATGTTTGCAGGCGAGGCGATCAACACCACCGAAAAGCGCGCCGTGCTCCATACCGCGCTCCGCGCCCCGGCCGGCAGTCGCGTCATGGTCGACGGCGCCGATGTGATGCCGGAGGTCCATGCCATGCTGGACAAGCTCTCGGCCTTTGCCGACGGCATCCGCAGCGGTTCGATCGCATCCTCCGACGGCGCCCCGTTCACCGACGTGATCAATATCGGCATCGGCGGCTCCGATCTCGGCCCGGTCATGGCGACGCTGGCGCTGGCGCCCTATCACGACGGCCCGCGCCTGCATTACGTGTCCAATGTCGACGGCGCCCATATCGCTGACACGCTGAAGACGCTCGATCCGGCGCGCACCCTGGTGATCGTCGCCTCCAAGACTTTCACCACAGTCGAGACCATGACCAATGCGGCGACCGCCCGGCGCTGGATCGCAGGCGTGCTCGGCGAGGCGGCGGTAGGCTCCCATTTCGCCGCGGTCTCGACGGCGCTCGACAAGGTCGGCGCCTTCGGCATCGCGCCCGACCGCATCTTCGGCTTCTGGGACTGGGTCGGCGGCCGCTACTCCGTCTGGTCCGCGATCGGCCTGCCGGTCATGATCGCGATCGGGCCTGCGAATTTCCGCAGCTTTCTCGCCGGCGCCCATGCGCTCGACGAGCATTTCCGCACCGCGCCGCTGGCGCAGAACCTGCCCGTTCTGCTCGGACTCGTCGGCATCTGGCACCGCGACGTTTGCGAATACCCGGCCCGCGCCATCCTGCCTTACGACCAGCGCCTGCTGCGCCTGCCGGCCTATCTTCAGCAGCTCGACATGGAATCGAACGGCAAGCGCGTCCGCAAGGACGGCTCACCGGTCACGCGACCGACCGGCCCGCTGGTCTGGGGTGAACCCGGCACCAACGGCCAGCACGCCTTCTACCAGCTCATCCATCAGGGCACCGACACGATCCCCTGCGAATTCCTGGTCGCGGCCGAGGGACATGAGCCGGACCTGGCCCGGCACCATCAGCTGCTGCTGGCCAACTGCCTCGCCCAGAGCGAGGCGCTGATGAAGGGGCGCACGCTCGAGGAAGCGCGGGAGATCCTGGCAAGGCAGGGCATGGCACCGGATGCGATCGACGCGCTGGCTCCCCACAAGGTCTTCCCCGGCAACCGCCCCTCCGTGACGATCGCCTATCGCAAGCTCGACCCCTTCACGCTCGGGCGCATCATCGCGCTCTACGAACACCGCGTCTTCGTCGAGGCCGCCATCTGGGGCATCAACGCCTTCGACCAATGGGGCGTCGAGCTCGGCAAGGAACTCGCCACGGCCCTGCTGCCGGTCATCGAGGGCAAGGCACCCGCTGACGCGCATGATTCTTCGACCGCCGGGCTTGCGGGCTATCTCACTGGCAAGGGCTGAGACGCGTCGCGCAGCGGGTCGAACCGGCCCGCCGCTTGTCTCACATGCAATCACTGCTTAATTTGCCATCAGTGATGACGGAGCGTGGCGATGGCGAGCATGACGATCCGCAACATCGATGACCAGTTGAAGACACGCCTGCGGATGCGGGCGGCTTCGCATGGTCGCTCCATGGAAGACGAGGCCCGCGACATCCTGCGCGCGGCGCTTTCGACCGAAAAGCGCCCCTCGCACAATTTGGTCGCGGCGATCCGCGCGCGCATGGCGCAGAGCGGCGGGGTGCAATTGGACCTGCCCCCTCGCGAGCCCATCCGTGAACCCGTCGATTTCGGCGGATGATCGTCCTCGACACCAATGTGATATCCGAAATGCTGACAGCGGCGCCGAACGCCTCCGTCGAGGCATGGCTGGCCGCGCAGCCGCCGCCGTCGATCTTCACGACGGCGATCACGCAGGCGGAAATCCTTTACGGGCTCCGCCTTCTCCCGGACGGAAAACGCCGGGCCGAGCTCGAGGCGGCGATCCGACCGATATTCGCCGAGGATTTTGAAGACCGCGTCCTGTCCTTCGATCCGCAGGCCGCCGATATCTATGCAGGCATCGCCGCCGCTCGCCGGCAGGCCAGCCGATCAGCCAGTTCGATGCACAGATCGCAGCGATAGCGCTGTCGCGCGGCGCCGCCCTTGCCACGCGGAACGTGGCCGATTTCGCCGGGATTGGCCTGACCGTCCTCAATCCATGGCACTTCGCGGCGTAGAGGCCAGGCTCGGAACGACCGGCTGTCAACGGAGATCTGGTTTGATCCGTGGTGCCCGCCGGCATCGGCATGCGCTATGCAACGCAGCACGGGCTGACCAGCGATGCGCTGCACCCGCGCTTGCTTCGGCAACGACATCCCGCAAGGCCCTCAGGTGAGAATAAATCGATATGAGTGACGGCCTGACCGCTTTGGATTCCTCCCGGCTCACATCGCCACCAGACGATTCCCGTTCGCTCCGCCGTCGTGAGGACCAGCGCTTCCTGACCGGACAAGGCGATTACCTCGACGACCGGCTCGTCACGGGCGAACTCTCCGCTGCCGTGCTGCGCTCGCCACATGCCCATGCCACGATTGTCTCGATCGACGTCAGCGCCGCCGCAGCCCTGCCCGGCGTGCGCGGCGTCTTCACCTCGGCCGACCTCGACGGCCTGGGCCCGCTGCCGACCTCGATCACGGTCGCTACCGTCGAGCCGCTGATCGTGCCGCCGCGCCTGCCGCTGGCAGCGGGGCGGGTCCGCCATGTCGGCGATCCCGTCGCCTTCGTCGTCGCCGACAGCGCGGCGCTGGCACGCGAGGCCTGCGAGCATATCGCGGTTGATTACGACATCCTGCCCTCGGTCACCGAGCTGCGTCACGCGCCCGAGCCCGACGCGGCGCAGATCTGGCCGCAGGCGCCGGGCAACCTCGCCTTCCGCTTCCATCGGGGCGATGCGGCCGCCGTCGAGAAGGCTTTTGCGAAAGCGGCCCATATCGTCACCTGCGATCTCGTCAACAACCGCATCGTCGCTGCCGCTCTCGAACCGCGCATCGCGGTTGGGCGCTTCGACGCAGGTACCGGCGTCTACCATCTCGAGATCAGCGGCGCCTCGGTCCACGCCATCCGCCGCGAACTGGCGGAGGGCGTCTTCGGCCTGCCGCTGGACAGGATTCAGGTCTCCTGCCCAGATGTCGGCGGCGGCTTCGGCATGAAGAACGTCACCTATCCCGAACATGCGCTGGTGCTCTGGGCGGCGCGCAAGCTCGACCGGCCGGTGCGCTGGAGCGCCGAGCGCATCGAGGATTTCACCGGCGGCATTCACAGCCGCGACAATCTCAGCACCGCCAGGCTTGCGCTCGACAGGAAGGGACGCTTTCTCGCGCTCGCCGTCGAGACGATCGGCAATCTCGGCGCCTATGTCTCCTCGCTCGGGCCGGGCAGCGCGACCAATGCGCCGGCCGCCGCCATGGGCGGGCTCTACGACATCCCCGCGATGACGATGGATGTGCGCGGCGTCTTCACCAACACGGCGCCCATCGACGCCTATCGCGGTGCCGGAAAGCCGGAGGCGAACTACCTGATCGAACGCCTGGTCGAGAAGGGGGCGCATCAATTGCGGATCGATCCGGCGAAACTGCGCCAGCGCAACTTTATCCGGACATTCCCGTACCGATCCGCCTTCGGCACGACGATCGACTGCGGCACATTCGGAGAAAATCTCGACCAGGTTCTGCTGGCGGCAGACCGGGCCGGCTTCCCGGACCGCAAGCGCGCTGCAAGCAAGCGCGGCAAATTGCGCGGCTTCGGCATCGGCTGCTTTCTGGAGACCTCGCGCGGCCAGCCCAATGAGGAAGCCTGGCTACGCATGCGCGACGACGGCACAATCGACATGGCGGTCGGCACGCAGTCCAACGGCCAGGGCCACGAGACCTCCTTCGCCCAGGTCGCGTCGACGAAACTCGGTCTGCCGGTCGAGACCTTCAATCTGGTGCAGGCCGACACGACCCGCGTCCCACGCGGCGGAGGCCATGGCGGCGCCCGCTCGCTCCACCTCGGCGGCACCGCGCTGGTGATGGCGGCCGACGATCTGATCGCCAAGGCAAAGCCGATCGCGGCGCAGTTGCTGCAGGTGACGCCCGAAGGGCTCACCTTCGAGAACGGTCGCTTCCATGCCGCTGCCGGGCCTGACGGCGTGAGCCGCGAGATCGACCTCTTCGCCGTGGCGCGGCATGTCCTCGACAGCACCGGCCAAGGCGTCGAAAGCCATGGCGACAATGTCTGCGACATCATCACCTTCCCCAATGGCGCGCAGGTCGCCGAGGTCGAGATCGATCCCGAGACCGGCGCGATCTCGCTGGAACGCTATGTCGCGGTCGACGATTACGGGACCTTGGTCAATCCGCTGCTGACCGAAAGCCAGGTCCATGGCGGGCTGGCCCAGGGCATTGGACAGGCCCTGCTGGAGGAGGCCGTTTACGACCCCGATTCCGGCCAGCTCCTCAGCGCGACCTTCATGGACTACGCCATGCCGCGCGCGGACGACCTGCCCTTCTTCGACCTCGCCATGGTCGAGATTCCGACCAAGGCCAACCCGCTCGGCGTCAAGGGTTCGGGCCAGGCCGGCTGCATCGGCGCGCCGCAGACCGTGATGAACGCGGTGCTCGACGCGCTGCGCCCGCTCGGCGTGACGCATCTCGACATGCCCGCCACGCCCGCAAAGGTCTGGCGGGCAATCCGGGATGCAAAGGCGAAGACCGCTTAGCTCATCACCAACCCGCCATCGACATGCAGTGTCTGGCCGGTGACGAAGCCGCTCCAGTCAGAGGCCAGGAACAGCACCGGGCCTGCCACATCCTCCGGGGTCGCGATCCGCCCCAGCGGGGTCTGCGCGATCAGCATGTCCTTGACCGCCTCGCGCGTTCCCCGGCTGGCATCGGTCGGATAGACCAGCCCCGGCGCGACGCAGTTCACCCGGATGCCGAGCGGCCCGAGTTCCGTCGCGAGATTGCGGCTGAAGCCGATCAACGCGGCCTTGGCCGTCGTGTAGTCGTGATAGGCGATGCTCGGCCGCGCCACGAGATCGGTCGCCATGTTGACGATCGAGCCCCTGCCCCGCTGCCGCATCAAGGGCAGCACGGCCTGGCAGACAGTGTAGGTCGCCTTCAGCGCCCCATCGACTTGCGCCTGATAGGCCGACCACGGCGTTTCCCAGAAACGCGCCCGGTCGTCGGGGTCAAAGACATAGGGCGCGAATGCGTTGTTGACGACGGCATCGAGCCGGCCGGCCTCCTCGGCGATACGAGCGATCATCGCTGCGACCGCCTCCGGGTCGGTGACATCGGCCGCGATAGCGACCGCCTGCCCGCCCGCCGCCCGGCAGGCCTCGACGACCGCCTGCGCCGCCGCCTCGCTGCGCCTGTAGTTCACGATCACCAACCCGCCCTCGGCGGCGAAGGCTTTTGCGAGCGCAGCGCCGATGCCCCGGCTCGCCCCGGTGACGAGGATGGTTTTGTCGCGGAATTTCATGATGTCTGTCCGACCGGCGTTCGCGAGCCTTGCATGAAAACCGCCGCGTCATCCCGGGCGACCGAAGGGAGACCCGGGATCCATGCCTGAAGCGTTCCGGAATGGGTCCCGGGTCTGCGCTGCGCTCCGCCCGGGACGACGGCGCGCTTGAAGGGAAACTTTGTCCTCACGGAATCAAATCCGACTTCACGACCTGCCCGATATCGATCGGCTTCCCGATCAGCCCGAGCCTGTGGAAGGTGTCGGCCCCCTTCTGCATCAGCTCCGGATCGAAATGGCCGAGACCCTTCGCTGCCGTCGTTGGCGACACCGTGGAGATGTTGCGCAGCTTGATGATCTCGAGGTTGAGCGCCTCGTCGCGGCCGTTGATCGCCCGCGTCACCGCGACCTTGGCGGCCTCCTCGGGCTTGGCGATCATCCAGGCGGCGCTGTCGCGATAGGCTTCGAGGAAGCGCTTCAGCAGCGGCTTCTTCGCCTCATAGGTTGCCTGCGTCACGACGAAGATGTCGCTCGGCAGGTTGAGATGGTTCTTCACCTCGATGACGTCGAAATCGGCCAGCCCCTTCGACTTTGCCACCAAGAGCCCGGTATCGGTCGCCGCGGTCGCATCGACCTGTCCCTGGATCAGCGGGGCGAAGTTGAGCAGGCCTGTGACCTCGATCGTCGCGTCCTTTTCGGTCAGCCCGACCTGGTTCAGCAGCACCTGCAGGTTCTGCCGCGTGCCGCTCGACAGCGAGTAGACGCCGATGCGCTTGCCCTTGAGATCGGCCGGCCCCTTGATGCCCTTGGCCTTGGGCGCGACGACGTTGAACACGTTCTGCGGATAGATGTTGTAGATCGCGACCAGCTTCTCGCCCTTGTCGAGCGCCAGATACAGCGCGGCCGGGTCGGTGAAGGCGATGTCGGCCTGGCCGGTCAGCATGGTCTGGATCGCCGAGCCGCCGCCGGTGCCGGGCACGTAACCGAGATCGATGCCTTTTGCCTTGAAGAAGCCCTTGTCGGGCTCGGCCAGCAGATTGGTGATCTCGCTGATCGGCTGGCTCCAGCCCGCGACCGTGACCTTGTCGAGGGGTTGGGCATGGGCGGAACCGAAGCTGGAGGCGACCGTCATCAGAGCGACAGCCATCCACTCAGCCCTCATCCTGAGGAGCCGCGAAGCGGCGTCTCGAAGGATGCTCCAGATGGCTCTGGCGCCTACTGAACCATCCTTCGAGACGGCCCTGCGGGCCTCCTCAGGATGAGGGCTCGGGGGAACGAACCGGCCTCTGGCAATCATGGCTTACCCTTTCAGATGGTGGCGCAGCAGCAGCCGCTCGGCCAGGAGCGCGGCCTGATAGAAGACCATGCCGAGCAGCGTGATCACGATGAAGAGGGCGAACATCAGGCTCGAATCCATCACGCTCTGGGCGGCGATGATCGAGGCGCCGAGCCCGGCCCGGCCGCCGATGAACTCGCCGACGACGGCGCCCACCAGCGCCAGAACGACCGCGACGCGAAACCCGGCGAGGATGACCGGCAGCGCGCTGGGCAGCGTCAGCCGCAGCAGCGTCTGGAGCCGGCCCGCACCGAGCATGCGAAAAAGCTCGCGCCGGGACGGATCGACCTGGGCGAGCCCCGTCAGCGTGTTCTCCATCAGCGGGAAAAAACAGATCAGCGCGGTGATCACCACGGTCGGCGTCATGCCGAAGCCGAACCAGACGATGAAGAGCGGGCCTAAAGCGAGCTTGGGGACGACCTGGCTGGCGACGATGTAGGGGTGCAGGAGGCGGCGCAGGAAGCTGGCTTCAGCCAGCAGAACGCCGGTCCCGAGCCCAACCGCGCAGCCGAGCGCCAGCCCCAGCGCCATTTCGGTCGCGGTGAGCCGCAGATGCGGCCAGAGGCGCCCCGTGGCGATCTCGCTCCACAAGGTCGCGAACACGGCCGACGGCGCCGGCACGATCAGCGCCGGCACGCCGCTGAGCCGGCACCAGGCCTCCCATGCGGCGAGCAGGGCGACCAACAGCAAAGCCGAGGCGAGGCGCGTTTTCATGGCGCTTCGTCCATCGCCTGCCGCAACGCCAGGCAGAGCGCATTGAACGGCTGGGCGTAGCGCATCTCCCGGCGGCGCGGACGCGGCAGATCGATGGGGAGGTCGTGATGCAGCCTGCCGGACGCCATGATCGCGACGCGGTCGGCGAGATAGACGGCCTCCGTGATGTCGTGGGTGACGAAGAGCACGGTCGTCGCATGCAGCGCACACAGCGCCAGCAGGTCGTCCTGCAGTTCCTCGCGCGTCAGCGCATCGAGCGCCGCGAAAGGCTCGTCGAGCAGCAGCAGATCCGGCTCTGTGATCAGCGCGCGGGCGACCGCGACCCGGCTCTGCTGCCCGCCCGAAAGCTGCCCGGGATGCCGCTCGCCATAGGCGCCGAGCCCGACCCGGTCCAGCAGGGCGCGGGCCTCGTCGCGATCCTGCGCGGTGGGGCGGCGCTTCAGCGACACTGGCAGCAGCACATTGTCGAGGACGCTGAGCCAGTCTAGCAGTGTCGGCTGCTGGAAGACGAAGCCGATGCGCGAAACCGGCCCGGTCAGCGCGACGCCGTCAATGCGCACGCTGCCTTGGTCCGGCGCCAGCAGCCCCGCCGCCAGCTTGAGCAAGGTGGTCTTGCCACTGCCGCTGCGGCCGACCAGGCAATGGAAGGCGCCGCGCGGGATCGCCCAGTCGACGCGATCAACGATCGGCGGCTCCGCTCCATAGCGAAAGCTCGCCTCGTCGATGACGACGAAGCCATCCGTCCCCGGCTCAATCGACATAATCGGCGAAGCCTTCGGCGGCGAGTTCCGCCGATTGCTCGATCTCGGTGATGGTGACGAGGTCGAGCAGGTTGAACCGTCCGTCATTGTGCCAGCCGGCCTCGGGCGCAGTCATCCGCCCGAAGGCGCAGATCCGCGTCACGCCGGCCTCGCCCAGCAGCGCCGCGACGCGGAACAGCTCCTCGGGCGCGGCCGCGACGGCTGCGCTCTGGAGGAACGCCCTAAACGGCGCGATCAGCGGGATGACCGCATCGAGACTGTCCACGGCGACGATCTTGAGCGTGCGGTTCAGCCCGCTCGGCGCCAGCGGCTGCGCCTCTTCGACGAGCACGACGCTCCAGGGATCGGCGGCGTCGCCGAACACGACCGGGCCCTCCCCATCGAAGGCGCGCATCTCCTCGGTAGTCCGCCAGGACGCGACGCCGGCCGCCTCCGCCACCGACAGCGCTCGGCGCGGATGCCGGCGCGCGAAGCCCGCCAACTCGCGCGAGACCTGTTCGGCAAAGTCGCGTGGCGAGAGCCTGCCGCCGCGCGCGACGAACAGCATCTGCGGCGAGTAGCAGCCCTGCTGCTCGTAGCGCGCCACGTCATGGGCGACGAGCCGCGCCAATGGCCCGGCCCGGCGTGTGTCGAGCGCCGCCGCCGAGACCAGCCCGAAGCCGATCTTGTGGCCATGGGACAGGAAGCGCGCCGTCACCGGCACGCGATCCCGGAGTGCCGCGAGCGCCGCATTCCCGCCAAAGGCGACGATCGTGTCCGCCTGCGACAGCCAGACCCGTTCGTGCTCGGCGTCGCCGCCCTTCCACCACACGACCGCGAGGCACTCGCCCAGCTTCGGGTCGATCTCGGCCAAAACCTTCGCAAACCAGCCGGCCAGAAGCGGCTCGGCGCTGGCGACCTTGCCGACCGTTCCCGCCTTGACCAGCAGCCCCGACATCAGGCTCCACAGCGGCAACCCCGGCACATTGCCGGCCCAGACATGCAACAGCAGCTCCGGCCCATGGGCGCGCGTGAAGCCACCCTTCATCGCCGGCTGGAAGGCATCGAGAACGCCGGGATTGGCGAAATCCTCGGCGAGGAAGCGCTGCAATTGCGGCGCCCGAAACGTCCTGAGATAGCCCGACAATCCGAGGCGCACCGTCTCGGCATCGTATCCTGTCACGATCGGCAGCACGGCCTCCGCCTTGCGGCGCCAGGGATCGTCACGGTCGAGCAGCCGCGCCACCGCCTTGTCGAGGGTCGCGACGATCTGCGCCACGGACAGCGTCTTGAGATAGGCCCGCGCATTCTCCCGGACGCGAGCGGCCAGCGCGAGCGCTTGCGCCTCGCTGAGCACCGGCACCGACACCTGCACGCTCTCGCCCCAGGCGGCGAAGTCGAGCACGCGCCATTCGACCTCCTCGGCCGACAGCCCTGGCAGATGCCCGGCGACCTCGCGCACGGCTAACCCCGCGCCGCCTTGAGGAACTCCGCGACAGCGAGCGAGCAGCCCTTGGAATCGGCGCCATCCACCCGCCCGAGCAGCTTGAAGCCGCCCTCGACCATGATCCCGGCATCCTCGGTCAGGATCGCCGAGACGCAGTTGAAATGGGCGAGGTCGTGATGCACCAGCACGCCGGTGGACCCCTCCGGTAGGTCGCGCCCGCTGACGGGATCGACGACCCGGCTGCGGATCCAGTGCGGCCCGGATTTCACTGGCGGGCAGATCGCGTTGCCGTCGTCGTAGAACTGCGTGCTGAGCTCGGTCATCCCGTACATGTTGATGCAGGCGCTGCGGTCTACGCCGAGTGCGGCCGAGAGCGCATCATAGAAGGCATCCGCCCCCATCTCGCGCGACTGCCCCTTGAAGCCGCCGGTATCGAGGATGCGGCTGCCCTTCGGCAGGGCAAAGCGGCGCCCCTGCGCCGCCAGCGCATCCAGCAGATGCACGAAGCTGTAGCTGGCGCCGAGCAGCGCATAGGGGCGCCCGGAGGCCTGCGCCCGCTCTAGCGCAGCGGTCAGCCGGGCGAGATCGAGGCCATCCGCGCCGATGAAGCCTTCGCTGTCGGCCGTTCCGCACTCCTGCTTCGCCAGCGCGAGATAATGCGCCAGGGACGAGTTCGGCATCGCCTCCTCGTCGGGGAAGAGAATGCCCATCTCAATCCGCTCCAGCCCCCGCATGAAGCGCGCTCGAAAATTCACCAGCATCGAGCGGTCCCAGACGGCCAGCGTCGGGTGATGGCTCTTGCCCCGGACTCCGCCTTGCGTCGTCCCGCTCGTCATGAAGACGCGCTGTGCCCTCTCCGGCGGAGTGCAGCTCAGCGTCATATCCTTGAAGGCGGTGATCGGCACGGCCGGAATGTCGCGCCAGTCGCGGACCGTGAGCGTGGTGCGCCCGCGCTGGATGGCGAAGCGCCGATAGGGGGGGTTGTTGGCGAACTGGTAGGCGAAAACGTCGAGCGCCATCCGCTCGAACTCGGCCTCGCTCGCCTCGTCGCGGTCGATGAAGGCGAGCAGCGCCTCGATGATCTCAGCTTCCGTCACGTCCAGCCATGCCTTCCCACGGGACACCATGGTCCGGCGACATGCCTTGCACGGGGCCTTGAGAATCCGGCCTTCGGCGCGAGCCTGGAAAAGGAGCGGCGATCCGCCCGATGTCCCGCATCCCTACGCCGGTATGAACCGGATCAGGTTCGGAGGGTCACCGCGTCGTCCGGATAGGACCCGAACCGGCGGAATCTCAGCCTCCTAGCGAGGCCCCCCTTGGAACGCGGCCAGCATGACGGCGCGCATGCGGCGATGTCAAGAATGGCGGCCGAACAGCCGCCATGGCGCCAGGGATGAAACATTGCGGCGGCGACGCGCGTTGTCGAAGCGAACCACGCAAGGAAACGAAACATGGAACTCCCGCAGGACGCACCTCTGGTCGTGATTGCCAGCGAGGACGAATATCAGGAGGCCCTGGCGCAGATCCGCGCCGCCAGCGTCCTGCCGGTCGGCACGCCCGAAACGATCGAGGCGGCCGGCCTGTCCGCTGCTGTCCGCGCATGGGAGCAGGAGCACGGCACCGGACCCGGCACGCACGCCGCCGACGCGCCGGCGCACTGATCGCGCTTGCCTCTCACACGTGCCCGCGTCGCGCTGGCGCTATCCCGGCACCCCTCGATCAATCGTAAGGAGAAGACCGATGGACCCCAATCGCGAGAACGCCACCTCGCCCGTCGAAGATGATACCGGCCGTATCGCCGAGGCCGACGGCGCCGCCCATCAGACGAGCCTGCGCACCAATGTCCACGACGAAGGCAGCGATGCCAACGACACCAATGACGGGCTGACGGAATCGCAGGAGGCTGTCCGTCACGCCGCGGAGGATATCCCGACCGGCCAGCGCCCCGAGGGCCGGGCTGACACGATCCCCGTCTTCGATCGCGGGTCGCTTCCGCCGAAGGTCTGACAGCGCCCGGCCGATCAGGCTACGCGTCACAGCGCTGGTTGCAGCGAGCGGCGCAAGATCAAGGAAGTGGCGGACAGGGAGGGATTTGAACCCCCGATACCCTTGCGGGTATGCCGCATTTCGAGTGCGGTGCATTCAACCACTCTGCCACCTGTCCGCGGTCGCCTTCGGTCGAAGCAGGCGGGTTACTACACGCGGCTTCGGGCCAAAACAAGTCTCCGGTCGCAACAAGTCGTGTGCCCGTCATATTTCGGGCAGGGAGCGCGTGCTTTCCCTTGACCTCACGAGGCCATCCGACTATCGAGCCTCATCCGGCGTGGGGAAACCCGCGCCCGATCTCTTTTGGCCTCATGGTGTCGCGGTTTCGCGAGCGGGGGCCGGCAAGAGCGAACCCGACCCGCAACGACTGCCAAAAAGCTGTCCCGCGTGCCCTCCCCGGAGGCCATGACAGGGCAGGGCCGAACATGGAGGATAAAATGTTCGCAGTCATCAAGACCGGCGGAAAGCAATTCCGCGTTGCCGCCAACGACCGCATCACCACCGCCAAGATCGAAGGCAACCCGGGCGACACCGTCGCCTTCGGGACCGTGCTGATGCTCACCGACGGCGAGAAGACCACGCTCGACGCCAAGGCCCTCTCCGAGATCACGGTTGCTGCCGAGATCGTCGAGCAGGCCCGTGGCGAGAAGGTCATCGCCTTCAAGAAGCGTCGCCGCCAGAATTCGAAGCGCAAGCGCGGTTTCCGTGCCGAGCTGACCGTCATTCGCATCACCGACATCCTCACCGGCGGCAAGAAGCCGGAGATGAAGAAGGGCGAGGCGTCCCCCGTCGCGCTGAAGGCCGCCTCCACCGAGACCAAGGGCAAGGCCGCTCCGAAGGCTGCCAAGGCCACCGAGGCCGGCGCCATCGACGCCTCCAACCTCTCGCTGATCTCGGGCGTCGGCCCGACCATCGAGAAGAAGCTGCGCGCCGCCGGCATCACCTCCTGGAACGACATCGCGTCCTGGAGCGAGGCCGATGTCGCCAAGTGGGACGAGGAGCTCAAGCTCCGCGGCCGCGCCACCCGTGAGGAATGGGTCGAGCAGGCCAAGGAACTCCTGGCCGGTAAGCCCCCGCGGGCCAAGGCTGACCAGGCCGAGCAGGCTTCCGGCGAGGACTACTGACGCACCCCGTCAGTCCGTCTCCGTCTTTCGCGCCCGGACCGGCTGGCTTTTGCCGCCGATTCGGGTTAGAGACCACATATCAGTTTTGAGGTAGGGCGTTATGGCTCATAAAAAGGCAGGCGGTTCATCCCGCAACGGTCGCGACTCCGCAGGCAGGCGCCTCGGCGTCAAGAAGTTCGGCGACCAGGCCGTGATTCCGGGCAACATCATCATTCGGCAGCGTGGGACCACCTGGCATCCCGGCGCCAATGTCGGCATGGGCAAAGACCATACCCTCTTTGCGACGACGACCGGTCGCGTCCGATTCACGACCAAACTCGGCCGAGCTTTCGTGAACGTAGTCCCGGCCCAAGAGGCCGCAGAATAAGACGGCGGATAGGGAAACTCCTCGATCCGCCGGTTCCATCGAACCGGAACGGATCAGGGGTCTAGCCCTCTCAAGGGTCACCCAAGGTCAGCGAAAGGGAGATGGGACAAAATCCCGCCTCCCTTTTTTCGTTTGCGCCGACGGAGAGACCGATGTTCCCCGAACTGACCCGCGACGATGTCTTCCGGCTCGAGACCCGCCGTCTCTGGCTGCGCTGGCCCCGCATGGCGGACGCTTCCGCCATCCTGCGCCAGGCCGGGGAGAAAGCCGTGGCCGAGATGACGGCCTCGATCCCGCATCCCTATCCGGTGGCTGCGGTCGAGCCCTTCATCTTCGCCATGCGCAAGGGCAACGCGCTGGGTGAGCATCTGGTGCTGGCGATCACGCCGCGCGCGAAGCCCAACGAGCTGATCGGCATGATCGGCGCGCACAAGCAGGCGACGGGCGTACCCTTCGTCGGCTACTGGCTCGGCACACCGCACTGGAACAAGGGCTATGCCACGGAAGCCGTGCAGGCTCTGATCGACACGCTGTTCTCGCTCGTCGAGATGCCGGCGATCGAGGCCGACACGCGCGTCATCAACCCCGCTTCGCGGCGCGTGCTGGAGAAGTCCGGCTTCCGGGCCGAGGGCTCGTTCCTCAAGTCGTTGCCGGCGCGCGGCGGGTTGTTCCCCTGCGAGCAGTTCCGGCTCGACCGGTCGACCTGGTCGGCGCTGAAGAGCTGGGGCGCGAGCGGCTGGGCGCATGCGCCGGAGAACGAGCCGTCCGTCGCCGTCGATACACCGGGCGAACCCTGCCCGGCGTGAGTGTGACACGTCATTCCCGGGCGGCGCTCTGCGCCGACCCGGGAATCTCGATCCGGAGATGCTCGGGTCGAGCCCGAGCATGACGAACAGTTCCGCCTATTTCACGAACGTCCCGCCGAGCTCATCCGCGATATGGATGCGGATGATCTCGTCGAAGCTCGATTCCGCCTTGAAGCCGAGCGCGATCGCCCGCTGCGGGTCGAAATTGCGCGGCCAGCCTTCGACGATTTTGTCGATGACCGGGTCGGGCACCCGCTTGATACGCGCCACGACGGCGTCGCCTGCGACCTTGCGCAAAGCCTCGATCTGCTCGGCCACGGTGCAGGAATAGCCCGGCATGTTCAGCGCGCGGCGCGGGCCGACGACCGCCAGGTCCATGGTCGCGGCATGGATCAGGAAGTTGACCGCCGAGCGCGGCGAGGCGTGCCAGTGGCGCACCTGGTCCGAGACGGGCAGCACCGCATCGATGCCGTTCAGCGGCTCGCGGATGATGTTGGAGAAGAAGCCCGACGCAGCCTTGTTGGGGCTGCCCGGCCGCACACAGATCGTCGGGAAGCGGATGCTCAGCCCATCGAAGAAGCCGCGGCGGCTGTAGTCCGACAGCAGCAGTTCGCAGATCGCCTTCTGCGTGCCGTAGCTCGTTAGCGGCGTCGTGAAGAACTCGTCGCCGATCTTGTCGTGGAAGGGCGCGCCGAACACGGCGACCGAGGAGGTGAAGACGACGCGCGGCTTGTAGCCGTCGCCGGTCAGGCGGATCGCCTCGAACAGGAAGCGCGTCCCGTCGAGATTGATCTTGTAGCCCTTCTCGAAATCGGCCTCTGCCTCGCCCGAGACGACCGCCGCCAGATGCACGATCAGTTCCGGCCGTGAGGCGATCAGCGTCTCCGCCTCGCCGGGCACCGAGAGATCCGAGACGATGGCCTCGAACGTGAAGGCCGCGCCTTTCGGCGCCTGCGCCGCGACGACATCCTGGGCCGTGACCTTGGCGATGGGCTTTCCGCCGAGCTGGCCATCGCGGGCGAGACGTTCGATGAATTTGCGGCCGGCCATGCCGGCGCCGCCGAGAACGAGAATATGCATGGGTTTCCTCCCTGTTGTTGTTCTTGTGCGCTCAGAGAGCAAAACCGCCATCGGCGAGATGGATCTGGCCGGTGGTGTAGCTCGCCTCGTCGGAGGCAAGATAGACCGCGAGCCAGGCGATCTCCTCGGCGGTGCCGAGCCGGCCCATCGCCTGGCGGTCGATGAAGGCCTGGCGGGCGGCGGCTTCCGTGGTCTTGTTCGCCGTGGCGAGGTCCTTGATGCGCTGGTCGAGCGAGGGCGACTGGATCGTACCGGGGCAGATAGCGTTGGAGCGGATGCCCTTCTTGATGTAGTCGGCCGCGACCGCCTTGGTCAGGCCGATGACGGCAGCCTTCGTCGTGCCATAGGCGTAGCGGTTCGGGATGCCGCGCACCGAGCCCGCGCCCGAGGCGATGTTGACGATCGAGCCCGCGCCCTTGGCCAGCATGCCCGGCAGGAAGGCCTGGATCGTCCTGTGCATCGAAACGACGTTGAGATCCCATGAGAAGGTCATGGCCTTCTCGTCGGTGTCGAGCACCGTGCCATGATGAACGAAGCCGGCGGCGTTCACGAGGATGTCGATCGTCCCGACCTTTTCGGCGAAGGCCATCACGGCCTTGGTCGAGAGCACGTCGAGCTTGCGCTTCTTCGCCTTGGGAATGCCCTCGAGCAGGGCGACGTCCTTGTCGGTTGCCCAGACGGTCGCACCCTCCGCGACGAAGGCCTCCGCGATCGCGCGGCCGATGCCCTGGCCGGCCGCCGTGACGACCGCGACCTTGCCCTTCAAACGTCCTGCCATGGTAATTCGTCCCCTGCTCAACTGCTTTTGGAAAGCGACTTGCGAAGATGTGTGAGCCGCCGGTCGGCCATTTCTTCATGATGGCTGAAGCGGAATCCGAGGCGCTCATACCAGGCGATGCGGTCGGCGAGCCGGCTGTTGGTGTAAAGCAGCACAGCGTCGTAGCCGAGTGCGGCGGCGCGCGCGTCGGCAAAGTCCATCAGCGCGCGGCCGAGCTTTCGGCCCGCGGCGTCAGGCGCGACCGCTATGCTCCAGACCGTGAACGCCTCGGGCGCGATGTCGAGCACCAGAGCGGCGTCGAGCGGCCCAGCCGGTCCAGCCGCACCATCGACAAGCCAAATCTCATGCTGGGCAACGGCGCTGTGGTAATCGGCCATCCGCGGCAGCGAGGGCACGCCGCTGATGGCTTCGTTGGGCAGGTAGGCAGCCGTCTTGAGCGCTTCGAGCGCAGCAATATCGGCCATGGTGGCCCGCCGCAGCGGCACGGACCCAGCCATCGCGACAGACTGGTTGAAGGACGCGAGCGAGTGCTTCTGCATCCCCTCCGCGTCGAAATTCTCGGGAGCCAGCCAGCGCTGGAAGCCCTGCGCTCGCACCGGCCATTCACTGTCCAGAATCGAGAACCAGGCCGTGTCGCGGTTGCGGCCTTTGACCACCATATGCTGCCGGAACAGGCCTTCATACTGGAAGCCGAAGCGCAGCGCGGCGCGCCTGGACGGCGCGTTGAGAGTGTTGCACTTCCACTCGAAGCGGCGATAGCCGAGCGAGAAACCATACTCGCCGCACAGATAGATGGCTTCGGTCGCCACCCGCGTCCTCTGCAGCACCGGTGAATAGGTGATGTAGCCGACCTCGAAGACGCCATGCTCGGGCCGGATCTCCATCAGCCAGAGATGCCCTTTGGCCCGCCCGTCGGCCTTGTCGATGATCGCGAAGGGCACGATGCCGGGCTTTGCCGCCATCATCGCCAGCAATTCGCCATAGGCCTCGCGCGTCTGCGGCGGATGGGCCGGCATCCACTGCCAGATATGGTCGTTGCCGGCATTGACCGCCCAGATGTCGTCGAGATGGCGGGCCGGGTCGATCGGCTCCAGCCGGCAGTAGCGCCCCTCGAGCACGCGGGCCGGCGGAAAAGGCGGCGCCGTCCAGCCTTCGAGCAGCGGATTGGCGGCGGTAACCGCCGAAATGGAGGTCATGGCTTGGTCATCTCCTGCCAGCCCGTCAGATCGGTCGAAACCGTCCAGTCCGGACCGAGTTCTGCGGCGACGGCGCTGGCGATCGCCTGTCCCTCCGCCTCCCAGGCGCGCTGTTCCGCCTCGCTGGGAAAGCGCGAGCGCGCCTCCTGCTCTTCCTCGTAGATCGCGTCGAATTCATCCATCCAGGCTTCGAGCCGGTCGGCGAGCTCCTCCGAAAGGTCGATATCCTCGGCGTCGACGGCCTTCCGCCTGCCCTTGGCATCGAGCGTCCAGAGTCCGCTCAGGCCGAGCCAGGCCGGCGCGATCAGCAGCGTCCCGCTCACGAGCGCGCCTTCAGGTCTTCGGTGAAGAACGGATTCAGCGGTGAGGACGGACCGTTGCCGGCGAACCCGCGGAAGCTGCCCTCCTCGGCGATCAGCCGCGTCGCCTCGATGAAGGCGGCCCAGGCTGCCCGCGCCAGCGCGCCACCGATCGAAATGCGGCGTACGCCGAGCGCGGCGATGTCCGACACGGTCAGGCCGAAATCGCCATAGACCAGCGCATTGACCGGCTTGCCGCCAGCAGCGGCGACGATCCTTGAAATCTGATCCAGTGTCTTCGGGCCAGGCGCATAGAGCACGTCCGCGCCGGCCTCGGCATAGGCCGCGATCCGCCGCGCCGACTCGTTCAGCGCATCGGGATGACCGGTCAGGAAGCACTCTGCCCGTGCCGTCAGCACGACGCCCGACCCGGTCTCGTCAATCGCCTTGCGCGCCGCCCTGATCCGCTCGACGGCAAGCTCAAACGGGTACAGCGGATCCTCGCTGCGCCCCGTCGCATCCTCGATCGAGAGGCCGGCGACGCCCGTCGCGATGCACAGTTTCACATTGGCACCGACGCCGTCGGGCGTATCGGCATAGCCGTTCTCGAAATCGGCGTTGATCGGCAGGTCCGGGACGGCCTTCACCAGGTCCGCCAGATGCGCCAGCATCATGTCGCGCGGCACGTCCTGGTCGGCCCTGCCTTGCGTGAAGGCGAAGCCCGCGCTCGTCGAAGCCAGCGCCTTGAAGCCCTGCCCGCGCAGCCAGCGCGCCGAACCGACATCCCAGGGATTTGGCATCACGAAGCAGCCCGCTTCGTGCAGTGTGCGGAAGGCATCGACCTGAGCGGAATAGGCCATTTTAAATCGTTTCAAATGAGCGGGCTCGAATGCGGCGCATAGTGTCCGTCCCGCACCGCTTTGTCAGCCCCGGAGCCCCGCGCCGATGGTCGGACGCTGATGCGCCCCGCGAATGGCGTCCGTTAGCGTCATTCTCGGGCAGCGCAAGGCGCCAACCCGAGAATTTCCTGCCGGAGATGCCCGGGTCAAGCTCGAGCGCGACGAACCTCAGTGGTTGTCGCGCGGAATGCCGAACTTCTTGTGGATCTTCTGGTACTTGACCGCAGGCTTCAGCACCATGCCCTCTGAGAGTTCGCCGACGATCTTGCGCTGGATCTCCTGCCAAGGCGTCTGGCTCTTCGGATATTTGTACCCGCCCGCCGCCTTCAGCGCCGCGCGCCGCTGCTCCAGCTCCTCATCCGAGATCAGGATGTCGGCCGAGCGCTTGTTCAGGTCGATGCGGACCTTGTCGCCGGTCACCAGAATGGCGAGATTGCCGCCGGTCGCCGCTTCCGGCGAGGCGTTCAGGATCGAGGGCGAGCCCGAGGTGCCAGACTGCCGCCCGTCGCCGATGCAGGCCAGGGCCGTGACGCCCTTCTTGATCAGGTAGTCCGGCGGCCGCATGTTCACGACCTCGGCTGCGCCCGGATACCCGACCGGCCCGACGCCGCGGATGAACAGGATCGAGTGCTCGTCGATCTTGAGCGCCGGGTCGTCGATGCGGTGATGGTAATCCTCCGGCCCGTCGAAGACGATCGCCTTGCCCTCGAAGGCATTCGGGTCCTTCGGGTTCTCGAGATAGCGCTTGCGGAATTCCGGCGTGATCACGCTGGTCTTCATGATCGCGGAATCGAACAGGTTGCCGCGCAGGTTGAGGAAGCCCGACTGCGCCTTCATCGGCGCGTCATAGGCCTTGATGACGTTGCGGTCCTCGGCGAAGAAGCCCTCGCAATTCTCGGCCAAGGTCCGGCCATTGGCGGTGATCGCCGGCTTGATCTTGCCCTTGGCGACAAGCTCCGCGACCACGGCGGGCACGCCGCCGGCGCGGTAGTAATCCTCGCCGAGATACTCGCCGGCCGGCTGCAGGTTCACCAGCAGCGGGATGTCGTAGCCGACATTCGTCCAGTCCTCGTTGTCGAGGGGGACGCCGATATGCTTGGCGATGGCGTTGACCGAGATCGGCGCATTGGTCGAGCCGCCGATGGCCGAATTGACCACGATCGCGTTCTCGAAGGCTTCGCGCGTCATGATCTTCGACGGAATCAGGTTCTCCCAGACCATGTCGACGATGCGAAGCCCGGTGAGATAGGCCATCTCGTAGCGGTCGCGATAGGGCGCGGGGATCGCGGCCGCGCCCGGCAGCGTCATGCCCAGCGCCTCGGCGATCGAGTTCATCGTCGTCGCCGTGCCCATGGTGTTGCAGTGGCCCGCCGACGGCGCCGAGGACGCCACCAGATCGACGAAGCCTTTGTAGTCGATCTCGCCGGCCGCCATCATCTGGCGCGCCTTCCAGACGATCGTGCCCGAGCCGGTGCGCTCGCCGCGGAAATTGCCGTTCAGCATCGGCCCGCCCGGCAGGGCGATCGCGGGGATGTCGACGGTCGCAGCCGCCATCAGCTGGGCCGGCGTGGTCTTGTCGCAGCCCGTCGTCAGCACGACGCCGTCGAGCGGGTAGCCGTAGAGGATCTCGACGAGCGAGAGATATTGCAGGTTGCGGTCGAGGCTGGCCGTCGGCCGCTTGCAGGTTTCCTGGATCGGATGGATCGGAAACTCGAAGGGCACGCCGCCGCGCTCGCGGATACCGTCTCGGACGCGATGCGCCAGTTCGATATGGTGGCGGTTGCAGGGCGCGATGTCGGAGCCCGTCTGCGCGATGCCGATGATCGGCCGGCCGGACTGGAGTTCGTCGCGCGACAGGCCGAAATTCATCGTGCGCTCGATATAGAGCGCGGTCATGTCGGCATTGGCGGGGTTGTCGAACCAGGCCTTGGAGCGCAGTTGCTCCGGCTTGATGCGGCGAGCGGCCTTCTTCTTCGTGGTCGCCACCGGCCGGTCCTGGCGCGGCACATTGCTCTCGGGGCTCTTGGCCATCCTGATGCTTCCTCTCGCACGGACGCGGCGCTGACGGCCGCTTGCCGGTCTCTCTTCAAACGATTGTAGGGCCGCCATCATGCCGATCAGTTTTGCCGGGGCAAGCCCGCAAACGCGAGATAGTCATACTATTTATGCAAGCCGGCGGCATGGTCCCGCGAATCGCAACGGCGCCCGGACTTGCATGGCGGCACGGTTTGGAGCCAAGAGAAGCCAAGAGCCCGACACGAGCGGGCCTCGCCTGAAACGACCCTGCCCGAGGAAACGCCGCCATGACGCTGCATGTCGTCCCCTCCTTCGCCCGCATCGGCGAGGAAAATGCCTTCGCCGTGCTGGCCCGCGCGACCGAATTGCAGCGCCAGGGCAAGGACATCATTAATCTCGGCATCGGCCAGCCGGACTTCCCGACGCCCGATCATATCGTCGAGGCGGCGGTGAAAGCCCTGCGCGACGGCCATCACGGCTACACCCCAGCCAACGGCATCCTGCCGCTGCGCGAGGCGGTCGCGGCCGACCTGCACAAGCGCTTCAGTGTCGAAGTGTCGCCCGAGAGCGTGATGATCGTGCCCGGCGGCAAGGTCACCATGTTCATGGCGATCCTGATGTTTGGCGAGCCCGGCGCCGAGATCCTCTATCCCGACCCCGGCTTCCCGATCTACCGCTCGATGATCGAATACACCGGCGCCACGCCGATTCCGGTGCCGATCCGCGAGGAAAACGGCTTTGCCTTCTCGGCCGAGGAAACGCTGGCGCTGATCACGCCGAAGACGCGCCTGCTGATCATCAACTCGCCGGCCAATCCGACCGGCGGCGTCACGCCCAAGGCCGAGGTCGACAAGCTCGTCGCCGGGCTGGCCAAATTCCCCGATGTCGCGATCATGTCGGACGAGATCTACGACCAGATGCTCTATGACGGCGAGCAGCATGTCTGCCTGCTGAGCTACCCCGAGATTCGCGACCGGCTGATCCTGCTCAATGGCTGGTCGAAGACCTACGCCATGACCGGCTGGCGCATGGGTTGGTCGGTCTGGCCCAAGCCCCTCTACGACAACGCCCGCAAGCTCGCGGTGAACTCGCACTCCTGCGTCAATGCGCCGGCGCAATGGGCGGGGCTCGCCGCGCTGACCGGCCCGCAGGATGCGGTGGGCATGATGCTGGCGGAATTCGACCGGCGCCGGAAGGCCGTGGTCAAGGGGCTCAACGCCCTGCCAGGCATCTCCTGCATCGTGCCCAAGGGCGCATTCTACGCCTTCCCGAACGTCTCGCAGACCGGCTGGAAGGCCAAGAAGCTCGCTTCCGCGCTGCTGGAGGATGCCGGCGTCGCCACCATCGGCGGGCCGGATTTCGGCGTCCATGGCGAGGGTTACATCCGCCTCTCCTACGCCAATTCGCTTGAGAATATCGAGCGCGCGCTGGAGCGGATGGGGACGTTCCTGGCGAGCGCGAAAGCGGCATGAGATTCGCGGCGGGAGCTTCGGCAGCGAAAACGTCCGCGGCAGGAGCTTCGGCAGCATGAACCTCACCACCGTGAGCTATCTCTATTTGGCGGCGGCCATCGTCAGCGAGGTCATCGGCACGTCCGCGTTGAAGGCGTCGAACGAGTTCACCCGGCTCGTACCGACGCTCATCATGATCGCGGCCTTCCTGAGTGCCTTCTATTTCCTGACGCTGACCCTGCGGACGATCCCCGTCGGCGTCGCCTATGCGATCTGGTCAGGCGTCGGCATCGTCCTGATCAGCCTGGTCGCGCGGGTGCTGTTCGGCCAGAAGCTTGATGCGCCGGCCATCATCGGCATGGCCCTGATCGTCACGGGCGTACTGGTGATCAACCTGTTCTCGCGGGCGACGCCGCACTGACAAAGAGCGTCATTCTCGGGCGAAGCGAAGCGCAGACCCGAGAATCTCCGGCAGGACAGGCTCCGGCTCCTCATGCGGCACGGGATGCTCGGGTCGAGCCCGAGCATGACGCCAGGGCTCAGTTCTGCTTCGCCGTGCTCGCCGTCACGCCCGGATCGACCTTGAAGCTTGACGCCTCGAGCACGGCGGTGCCGATCATCGTCTTCACCGAGACGCGCACCGGCACCATCATGTTGGTGCCTGCGACCGGCGCAAGCCAGGTGCTGATGTCCTTGTTCTCGATCATGAACTTGGTGCTGGGCCGCAGCGCGCGATGGCCCGCGATCGGCACATAGCGCACCTGGCAAACCGCGACAGGCCCGCTATAGCCGTCGAGCTTGACCTCGCGCGTGCCCGCCGAGGTGAGCTTGATGTCGTAGCGCGCCGCGCCGTCGAAGATCGGCAGCGTGCGGTTGCAGGCGGTCGCAAGGTTCTTGCCGGTGACCGGCATCAGGAAGGCCGAGAGCGGATCGACGATGTTGCGACGGTGGCCGTCGGTCAGTGGCACGCGGTCCGGCTTGGCGTCGATCGGCGGCTCGATCTCGACGGCCGCGACATTGTTGCCGTCGAGCGCCATCCGCACGGTGCGGCTTTCGTTGGAGCTGGCGGAGCTGACCGCGAAGCTCGTCGGCGACAGCTTGGCGCCGTTGAGGCCGCCGGACGCCGCGCCCGAACCCCGCCCGCCGGTGAAGCCGCCGATCAGCCCGGTCAGCTTGGCGGCGACATCGAGCTTGTAGCTGGACGCGTCGATGCCGCCGCTGAGGCTGGCGGTCCCCAGCGTCAGCCCGAGCAGTGAGACATCATACTGGGCATCGAGCGAGGCGGCGCTGGCGGGCAGAGCGGCCGCGCCCGCGATGCAAAGCGCAAGGACGGACCCGGCCAGGGACGACGCGATGGCGGGCTTCATCTACGTCCTCCGGGCTTTCGAGCTGATCGGGACATGCACTGCGAATCGGTCCGAATCGTGACCTCTTTCGCCGGTTTTGGCGAGCACCAAAGCGTCACGCCCTGGGCTCCCGCCATCACCCGAGCGATATCACCAGGGCTTGCATGACTTTTCCTTGACGCGCCCGCCAGCCTTGGCTATGGAACCGCGACTTCAATTTGACTTCCGGTGCTCATGTCCGGCACGTCGCGTGTCGGCATTTTTGTTTGAGCCAGCCGGTTGGATTTAGGGAACGATACCATGGCGCGCCGTTGCGAACTGACCGGGAAAGCCACCCAGACCGGCCACCTCGTCAGCCACTCGAACCACAAGACGAAGACCGTGTTCCGCCCGAACCTGGTCAACGTCACCTTGCAGTCCGACGCGCTCGGCCGCTCGGTTCGCCTGCGCATCTCGGCCAACGCGCTGCGCACGGTCGATCATCGCGGCGGTCTGGACGCCTTCCTGGTCAAGGCTCCGGCCGGCGACCTGTCGACCGGCGCCCTGACGCTGAAGCGCGACATCGAGAAGAAGCTCGCCACCGCCTGAGCGGTGTCGCTGTCTCGCGATTGAACGAAGCGGCCGAAAGGCCGCTTTTTTCGTTTGACTCGTTCATGCTATTTCTTCTGAAAATTCTGCTCGCCGGATATGGGGATCAGCTATGTTTGGAGAGATGCTTCGCCGAATGTCTGCGCAGAAGGCGCAAGAGAAGGCATCGAAGCTGGCTGCTGCGCAGCAGAGCCTCCCATATCAGTGGGTTCAGGCAAATATCCCTGACATCAAACGATTAATGATGGAAAAGGCACAAGCCGGCGAAAATAGCTGCGAACTCGGCCTCGAATGGAATACAATTGAGAATAAAATCGAACGCTACAAGCCAATCATGTCGAACGAAATATTTCTCGACAGTCCCTATCATAAGGATTTTTGTGCGGCTGTTTATAAAGAATTATTGAAAGAAATTGCACCAGATCGTATCCGCTTAATCCGGAGCCAGAAAGAAATCCGATATAAAGGCAAGCGGTATACTCACGAGCAATGGACCTTGAAGTGGTGACCGCCTGAAGGCACCGAGGACATTGAAACGTAAGGGTTAGAACTCAAACCAGCTCGAATTCCAGCAGCACCGTCCGCTGCAGGAACGAGAAATTGTCGTCCGAGATCAGCGTCAGGATGGTCTTGCCATCCTCCAGATGGACGGCCAAACCTTCCATATTGTCGATCTCCTGCCCGAGATCGGCCTGGATCAGCGCTGGGCCATCGAGCAGGGCGCCCGCTTTCAGGCTTGGGCCCGCCACGCGACGGATCCGCATGCCGACGCCACGCAGCGGGCGATACCAGCGTTCCAACAGCAGCATGTCGCCATCGGGTAGGAAGGCGAGATCGGTGATGTCGAAGCCGTCATGCCGGGCCACCTGGAACAGGCCGGGCTGCCGCCCGAGGATCACGCCCAGCGTCGGCTCATCGTCGGCGCCCGAACGCTCGGCGATCGCCACGACCGCGCCTGCAAGAGGCTGGCCTGCCGGCACGACGCCGATCGCTTCCAGCCCGCGATTATCCGGCAGGCGCTTGACCTCTCGCGGGACTGGCACGATGCGCGCCCGCGCCATGACGCCCTGACCGGCCCAGTCGAAGCGCAGCACGTCATGCGTCCGCTCGACGCCCATGTAAGCGACACCATCGGCGATGCAGAGGCTTTCGGTGTCGTAGTAGCGCGAGCGGTGCAGCGGCTTGCCGGACGCCCCGAGGATTGGCGCAAGTTCCGCGCGGTAGAGCCCGGTCAGCCTGCCGTCGCGCGTGGCGACCCTCGCCGTCAGCCAGAACCCGTTATCGGTGACGGCGACGAGGTCGCAGCCATCAGCGCCGCCGCGCCAGAGGCCCGAGACCCCGCCGAAGCGCGGATGATCGCCGCTGAGCACGAGTCCACCCCGGAAGGCGAGCTTGCCGAAGCGGGTCTTCTCGGGGTTTCGCGGCTCGAAAGCGCGGATCGGCCGGGAGGAGACGGTGACGGGGCCGCCTTCGCGGTCCTGGGCACGGGCTTGGGGCGCGACGGCGAGCGCACCGAGTCCAGCCAACGCGGAGCGGCGAGTCAGGCGCATCAGAACGAAGCGCCTGCTGCCAAGCCTGCGCGGGGAACCCCTCTCCTGTAAGGAGAGGGGCAGGGGTGAGGTGTCGGCCCCTGGACCAGAGGCGTGCCAGTCCTAAGCGGCGGTAACGGTGAGGTTTCGGCCAAGACGTCCAACGGCCGACCCCTCACCCTGCCCTCTCCCTCCGGGAGAGGGTTCCCCGCGCCAGACCCATGGATGTGGCAGGCCAACCTCACTGCCGACGTCGCGCGCCGCCCGACGACTTGGCGTTCAGCCGCGGATCGTCCTCGAACAGCTCGGCGAGCTTTTCGGTCATCACGCCGCCGAGCTCCTCGGCGTCGACGATGGTGACGGCGCGGCGGTAGTAACGCGTCACGTCGTGGCCGATGCCGATGGCGATCAGCTCGACCGGCGAGCGTGTCTCGATCTCGGCGATGATGTGGCGCAGATGCCGCTCGAGATAATTGCCGGCGTTGACCGACAGGGTGGAATCGTCGACCGGCGCACCGT
Organism: Allobosea vaviloviae; assembly: GCF_001298265.1. GTDB lineage: Bacteria > Pseudomonadota > Alphaproteobacteria > Rhizobiales > Beijerinckiaceae > Allobosea > Allobosea vaviloviae_B. Next base: position 136,143 of record NZ_LGSZ01000047.1, read on the forward strand.
CCGAGATCACCATCAGGATCTTGCGCTGCTCCGGCCGGGCCAGGATGCGCTTATGCGCCCAATCCAGCGCCTCGCCATCTATGTTCTCCTTGAGCAGGCCCTCGCGCATCATCAGCCCGAGATTCTTGCGCGCCCGCCGCCACGGCGCATCCGCCGCCTTGTAGATGATATGGCGGAGATCGTTGAGGCGGCCGGGATTGGCCGGCTTGCCCGATTGCAGCCAGGACTCGCGCGACAGCCCGCCCTTCCAGGCCCGCGTGGTGAAGCCGAGCAGCTCCGTCTTGACGCCGCAGCGCTCCAGCGTCCGGGCCAGGATGTCGGCGCAGGTCGCGGCGACCGTGATCGGCCGGCCGCGCATCGAGCCGGAATTGTCGATCAGAAGCGTCACCACAGTATCGCGGAAATTGACGTCCGATTCCTGCCGGAAGGAGAGCGGCTGATAGGGGTCGATGATGATGCGCGGCAGCCGCGCCGGATCGAGCGCGCCCTCTTCCAGGTCGAACTGCCAGGACCGGTTCTGCTGCGCCATCAAGCGACGCTGCAACCGGTTGGCCAGACGGGCGACGACGCCCTGGAGATGCGCGAGCTGCTTGTCGAGATAGGCGCGCAGGCGCGTCAGCTCCTCGGCGTCGCAGAGCTCCTCGGCCGTGATCGTCTCGTCGAACTTGACGGTGTAGGGCTTGTAGTCGGTCTGAGGCCGGTCATTGGGCTTGCCCTCGCGCGGACGCGGCGCCTCGCCGGCTTCGTCGGCCTCCGAATTCTCGTCCTCGTCGTCCCAATCGCCCGAGGGGGCGTCGGAAGCTTCGCTCGCGCCTTCCTGCAACTCCTCGGTGGCGTCGTCGGAGACCTCGACCTCGGAGCGCTCACCGGCACTTTCCTGCTCGGCCTCGCCATCCTGCTGCTGCTGTTCGTCGGAGGACTGGTCCTTGTTGTCCTCGTCTTCCTCCGATTCCTCGCCCTGAGAGGTCTGCTCGGCCATGTCGAGCGAGGCCAGCATGTCGCGCACCGTGCGTGCGAAGGCGCGCTGGTCCTCGACCGCGTTCGACAGCCGGTCGAGATCGGCGCCGGCCTTCTCCTCGATCTGCTCGCGCCAGAGATCGACCAGCTTCTGCGCCGCCTTGGGCGGCTTCAGGCCGGTCAGCCGCTCGCGCACCATCAGCGCCAGCGCATCCTCCAGCGGGGCGTCGGCACGGTCGGTGATCTCCTCATAGCGCCCGCCGCGATGATAGCGATCCTCCAGCATGGCGGTGATGTTGCCGGCCATGCCGGCCATCCGCCGCGAGCCGACGCATTCGACGCGCGCCTGCTCGACAGCGTCGAACACGGCACGCGCCGCATCGCCCTCGGGTGCGGCGCGGCGATGCACGCTGGCATCATGGCAGGCGAGCCGCAGCGCCATCGAATCGGAATGGCCGCGCAGGATCGCGACATCCTCGAGCGTCAGCTTGCGCGGCGGCTCGGGCAGGCGGGCGCGGTCGCCGACGAGCGAGGGTTTGTCCGCCGCGAAGACGATCTCCATCTCCGGCTTCCGGGCGATCGCCTTCATCGTCTGCGAAATCGCGCGCTTCAGCGGCTCTGCTGGCGCTTCCTTGGACTGGCCGGGCTTGCGATTTGAGATGCTCATAGCGCTTTCGCGAAATGGTGGATGCGATGGCCGGCCACGGGGTAGTCCTCCATCACGCCATACTGCCGATAGCCCAGCTTCGGATAGAAATCAGGCGCCTGAAGGCTCATCGTACTCAGATACACGCCCCGCGCACCATGCTCGCGCGCGGCGTCCTCGGCCATCGCGACCAGGGCCTCGCCATGGCCCTTCCCGCGATGCGCCTCGTCGATCCAGAGCAGGTCGACATGGAGCCATTCCCACTTCAGCTCGCCGATCAGCCCGCCGACGATGACGCCGTCATCGTCGCGCAGGCTGAGCGCGAGCGGCACGCTGTTGCGCTCGCCCGCCCTCGCGGCGTTGTAGGCGCTCAGCCCCGCGACCACGGCCTCCCTCGTCGCCGCGACATCGCTTTCGCGCTGGAGGGTCGCCATGGCGGGAGCGACCGTCAGCTCAGGACCACATTCGCCGCGCTCTCCGGCAGTTCCTTGCCGAAGGAGCGCTGGAAGAACTCGGCCACCAGCGTGCGCTCCATCTCGTCGCACTTGTTCAGGAAGGTGACGCGGAAGGAGAAGCCGATATCGCCGAAGATCGCGGCGTTCTCGGCCCAGGTGATGACGGTGCGCGGGCTCATCACGGTCGAGAGATCGCCGTTCATGAAGGCATTGCGGGTGAGATCGGCGACGCGGACCATCTTGTCGATGGTCGCCCTGCCTTCAGGGCTCCCCTGGAAGTGCTTCGACTTCGCCAGCACGATCTCGACCTCGTTGTCGTGCGGCAGATAGTTCAGCGTGGTCACGATCGACCAGCGGTCCATCTGACCCTGGTTGATCTGCTGCGTGCCGTGATAGAGGCCAGACGTGTCGCCGAGGCCCACCGTGTTGGCGGTGGCGAACAGCCGGAAGGCGGGGTGCGGGCGGATGACGCGCTTCTGGTCGAGCAGCGTCAGCTTGCCGGACTGCTCGAGCACGCGCTGGATCACGAACATCACATCCGGGCGGCCGGCATCGTACTCGTCGAAGACCAGCGCGATGTTGTTCTGCAGCGCCCAGGGCAGGATGCCGTCCTGGAACTCGGTGATCTGCTTGCCTTCCTTCAGCACGATCGCGTCCTTGCCGACGAGGTCGAGGCGCGAGACGTGGCTGTCGAGGTTGACGCGGACGCAGGGCCAGTTGAGGCGGGCCGCGACCTGCTCGATATGGGTCGACTTGCCGGTGCCGTGATAGCCCGAGATCATGACGCGCCGGTTATGGGCGAAGCCGGCCAGGATCGCGATCGTGGTGTCGCGGTCGAAGCGGTAATCCGGGTCGAGATCGGGCACATGCGCCTCGGTCGAGGAATAGGCCGGAACCTCCAGATCGGAATCGATACCGAATGTCTGGCGCACCGACAGCTTGATGTCGGGCAGGCCGGCGGCAGTCGTCGTTGTCATCATCAGATCTCCGGGCGTGGGAGCATGGCCGGTAATTGACCGGTTGTCCCAACGCCGACCGAGGAGGGAGGCAATACCAACCTAATTAGAGGCAAAGCCCGGCATCGGCAATTCGCAAAGCGCCAAGGCTATTGTTCGCAAAAGACATGCCTAGTCCCGCTCCGCCAGCAGCCGCGTCACGATGCCCGCGACCGTGCCTGCGCCGTCGCGATCGATCGCCGAGGTCCCGGGAGGACCTGCCGTCAGCGCCGCCTTGACTGCGGCGGCGAAAGCGGCAGGCGTTGCGGCATCGGCGCCGGAAAGCCGCAGGCAGCGCGCGAGGCCTGCCCGTTCCATCGCCTCGGCACGCACCGCCTGCTCGGTCTCCGCGCCTGCGTCGAAGGGCACGACGATGGCGGGGCACGCCGCCGCGACGAGATCGAGCACGGTGTTGTAGCCAGCCTGGCTGATCGACAGCGCGCAGGCCGCGAGCAGTTCGCCAAAATCCTGACGCGCCCGCTCGACGGTGACGTTGGGCGAGGCCGATTGCCGCAGGCCGGCGAAATCGGCGTCAGCGAGGCCGCGTCCGGCAAAAAGGCGCCAGGGCCGGGAGGTGTCGAGGCGCGCGGCATCGAGGCAGAGCCGGAACAGCGGCAACGCAGCCCCGGAACCACCGCCGGAGACGAGGATTTCGCCCTCACCGTCATTGCGAGCGGAGCGAAGCAATCCAGGGGGACGTCGAGCGGGCGGCTCTGGATTGCTTCGCTCCGCTCGCAATGACGGCGCAGCCAGATACCCCGTGTAATGCAGCCTCTCCGCAAGCCCGGCCGAGACCGGCCAGGACGCCTCCAGCGGCAGGAAGGCTGCATCGCCATGGACGAGCACGCCGTCGAAATGGTCGGCGAGCCGCCGATGCGCCTCCGCGATCCGGTCCGGCCGCGGCGTCACCAGCACGTCGCGGACCGAAGCCAGCACCAAAACGCGCGGGTTGGCCGCCTTCGCCGCAGCGATGAGGCCAAGGAACTCATCCGCAAGCTGCCGCCGCCCGAACGGAAAATGCTCGGTGATCACGACATCTGGCCGAAGCGCCGTCGCAAGCTGCGCGAGAATCGCCTGACGCTCAGTGCGCCGGGAGGCCGCGATCGGCACGCCCTCCTCGTCGAGGAGGTTGCGGAAATCGACGCCCTCGACCTTCACCGGCGGCAATTGCACGAAGGCGAAGGGCTCGCCCTCCATCGCCCGCATCGGCATGCCGCCGCTGGCGAGCGTCACGGCATAGCCGCTCGCGGCGAGCGCCCGGGCGAGATGGCCCGCCCGCACCAGATGCCCGCTGCCGAGCAGATGCGTCACCGCGATCAGCACGGTGCCATTCATGGCCGCTCGCCCGACGAAGCGCGCAGCCTTGCGGCGATCCAGTCGAGCCCGGCGGCGGCCGAGAAGGCACTGGTCAACCGCTGATGGGCCGCCTCCCCCAGCGCCGCGCGCCGCTCCGGCGCGACCGCCAGCGCAGCCAGCGCCCCCGCCAGTGCCGCGACATCGCCAGGCGGGACCAAAAGCCCCTCGACACCCTCGCGGACAAACTCGGGAATGCCGGCAAAATCCGTAGCGACGATCGGCAGGCCCTGGCTCGCCGCCTCCATCACGACATTGGGCAGGCCGTCGCGGTCGCCGTCGCCGGCCTGCCGGGAGGGCAGCACGAACAGATCGGCCTCGCGCAGCGCCGCGATGACATCGCCCTGCGCCTTCGGGCCCGCCCAGGTCACTCGGTCGCCGAGGCCCAGATCGGCAGCCTGCGCCTGCAGCGCCTTCAGCTTTTCGCCGCCGCCGATATGCGCCAGCCGCCAGTGCAGGCCGGCAGGAAGCTGCGCCAGTGCCGAAAGGAGATCGTCGAAGCCCTTCTTCTCGACCGCGCGGCCAATCGTGACGAAGCGCACCGGATCGGCGGCATCGCCACCGTCGCGCGCCGGACGGCTGGGCGGAGCCGGAAAGCGCGCGAGGTCGAGCCCGTGATAGACGAGATCGACCTTGTCGGGCCGGTCGGCAAGGCGCGCGAGTTCGCGGTGGCCGTCGCGCGTGCAGGTCACGCCCCAGGCGGCGGACGCGATCTTCTCACGCTTCTCCCAATCCGGCGTCGTCCAGATGTCCTTGGCATGGGCCGAGAAGGACCAGCTCAGCCCCCGCAGCAGCGCTGCATAACGGATCACCGAGGCCGGCGTATGAAGGTAGTGCACATGCAGATGCGTGATGTCGGCCGGCAATTCGCGCGCCATCACGCAGGCCTGGCCGAAGCGGCGCAAGCGGTTGCGCGTGCGGTCGCGGGCGAGATCGCGCAGGAAGACCGGCAGCAGCCGCGCGAAGCCGGGCCGCAGCAGCGCCCGCAGCACGCCGCGCAACACCCGCCCGGGCTCATCGTGCAGATATTCCGGCAGGTAGCTCACCGGCGCCGTGATCTGGTTGTGCATCAGATGGCGCGCGACATCAGTCGGCCGGCGCAGCGACCAGATCGCAAAGGCAACGCCGCGCTGCTGCAAGCCAAGCAACTCCTGGGCGATGAAGGTCTCCGACAGGCGCGGATAGCCCTTCATCGCGATCGCGATGCGGGGTGCCTGTGCAGCCGCGTCCAAGGGGGCGCTCATCGCCGGCCGATCAGCATGAAGCGGGTATAGTTCTTCGTCGGCAGGGCGCCGGCGAACAGCGTCTCCGACAAGCCCGCCTGCGCCTTGAAGGCCTCCAGCGAGGCGACGCAGCTGCGATGATCGGGCTCGCGGAAATAGTCGTTGGACTGGAGCAGCAGCGGCAGCCCGGGCGGCAGGGTCGCGAGCCAGCCCGGCACATCCGCCAGATGCTCGCAGCTCGTATTGATGACGAGGCCGGGCGCGGAGTCCTGGCCGGCGAAGTCGAGCGCCATCATGTCGGCGGTCACCGCCCTGAACCGTCCCGCCGCGACATGGCGACGGTTCAGCCGCTCGGCGACATCGGCACAAGTCGAATCGAGGTCGACGCTGACCACAGCCGGGATCGTCAATCGCTCATCGGCCAGCAACAGCGCGCCAAGCACGCCATACCAGGCGCCCAGCACCCAGACAGGCCCCTGAGGCTGCGGCAGGACCTGCGCCAGCGCATCAACCAGCCAGCGCTTCGAGCCGATCTGCTTGTGATTGAAGGCGATCCAGATCTCGGGTGGCATGTCGTCGGCGACGAGGCGCGCGAGATCGGCCACCACGCTGTTGCCGGTGAGGGCTGCGACCCCGCGCAGAATGTCATAGAAGGCGTCGGGAGGCGTGGCGCGTGTCATGCCGTATCGGGATGGCGGAAGGTGCAGTGAAAGTGGCCGGACCATATGCAACTGCACCCGCAAAGGCCAGCGACGCGACGGCAGCGCCGTCGGGCATCCTGCTCCCGCACCTCTCCAGCCCGGCAGCCGCGCTACGGCAGGTGCTGGCGGCCCATGCGGTGCGATTCTGCGCGCATATCGTCGAGATCGGTGGCGCCGGCCTGCCGATCACCGGCTTCCTGACCCACCATCCGGAAACGGTCACGGTCATTGACCCGAAGATCCCCGCCTTCTCCGCGACGACGCTCAACCATGCACCCTGCCGCGTGCGCCATCTCGCCGCCAAGCTTCAGGAGGTCGAGATCGTGCCGCCCGCCCCTTATGCGCTGGTGCTGCTGGGATTGTCGCTCAAGCCCTTCGGCCGGCGCGGCGCGACCCCGCCGGAGTTGCTCGCGCTCGCGGCGAATGCGCAGGTGCTGGTGATCGACTACGCGCTCGATCTCGAACGGGCTCAGGGCCAGATCGGCGCGCTGACCGCGACCCGGGCCGCGCCGCCGGCCATCGACCTCGCTTTGACGATCAACGACGAGGCCCTGATGGCTGCCGGCTTCGACCGCCGGCGCTTCCTCGTCTTCGGTGCGGCCTGAACCTCAAGACCCGGTCTCGTCGGATTCTGCGGGCGCCTTGGCCACAGCCTTCTTGCGCGGGACTTTGCGGGGCTTTGAAGGAGGCTTCTCCTGCGGCCCGTTCGCCGCGACGACCTCTTCGCGTTCGACGATCTGCTCGCGCTCGATGACCTCCTGGGCGGTCTCCTCGACGACCTCCGCATCGATATCGACATCGCCCGCCGCCACCGCCGGAGCAGGCGCGGTGTCCGGTTCGTCATCTCGCGCCGCGATCTCGGGAGCGCTGGCGAAGCCATAGGCGTTCAGCGGTTTCTCGCGGCCTCGGAGCGCGATCTTGAGCAGCGTCGTACCGCGATAACTGCGTCCGCTCGCACGGATCGTCTCCTCCGAGACCAGGATATCGGCCAGCACCCGACGCGTCGCCGATTCGAGCTGGCTGGCCACCGCCACGGTCTCGCCGACCGTGATCTCGCGCCGGCCGAGGCTGTCGTTCTCGACCGAACCCGTGATCGCCTGGCCGCTGTGAATGCCGATGCCGATGCGCAGCGGCAGCGGCAGCGCCGCACCGAACTCGCGGTTGAGCGCCTCGACGGCGCGCACGATGTCGGCAGCCGAACTGATCGCCGCCTGCGCCGCCTTGGCCGGTGTGCCATCCACCCCGAAAACGGCCATGAAGCCGTCGCCATAGAAGGCGTCGATGCGTCCGCCATGGGCCGCGATCGCCTGCGCCATCTCGTCGAAGAAGCGGTTGAGCAGGCCGATCAGTTCCTGCGGCAGCTGTCGTTCGGAGAGCGCCGAAAAGGCTCGCAGATCCGCCACGACGACGGTCAGGCCGCGCTTGCCGACGCTGGCGTCCGGCGCCAGTTCGCCGGGGTTGGCCACCTTGAGTCGCGACGCCAGCAGAATCTGGACCTGCAAATCGTCACGCGGCCTGATCTGGCAGGCGAGACGAACCCGCTCGGGCGCCGAGATCCGGCGCAGCAACTTGGCTTCGTTCATGCCGGGCGCCGGCAGCGAGTCGGCCCCGTCCAGCACCAGCACGCGACAGGTGGCGCAGCGTGCCCGACCGCCGCAGAGCGCCGCATGGGGAATGCCGAAGCGCCGGAACATCTCGAGCACGGTCAGCCCCGGCGCCAGCTTGCGCACGCCATGGCCAACAAAGCGCACCGTGATCTGCCTGGTGGTGCGGACCCTGATCTCGCGGATGCCGACGAAGCCGACGAAACAGCCGACGAGGCCGTAGAAAACCGATTTCGCCCAGGTCACGTTCTGGTTGAACATGACGATCTGCGCGTCGGTCGTGACCTCCGGCTCCACCACCATGTGGCCGGCCTCGCGTCCAGCCACCGCGAAGCCGATCAAAGCCAGGACCGGGATCAGAATCGCGGCCAGCAGGAAGGGGTCGCGCCAGCGCTGGTAGCCATCGCGCGAACGCAGCGTGAAATGCAGTCCGATGATGCCATGCACCCAGACGAGCAGCAGCAGCACGGACTGGGCGACGGCGAGCCCCGGCCAGAGCCGCCGCAGGACGGCTTGATAGCTTTCGTCGAGATTGAAGAAGGTGCCCATTACCCGCGTCCCGACGATGTGGTCGATCAGGAAGAGCGGGATCGCCAGACCGAGCGCGATCTGCAGCATCTCGCGCGCCGGCATCTTGAAGGTGCGGCGCTGGGCGACGCGCACGAGCGCGAAAAACGGATGCACGATCAGCGAGCCGTAGAGCGCGACCGTCCCTATCCACGAATGCCACAGCCAGTAGCGCCACTCCTGCGCCTGCTCCATCACCGCAACGCCCGCGATGCCGGCGGCATGGTTGAGGAAATGGGTCGTCGCGAAGAACAGCAGCACCATGCCCGACACGAAGCGGATGTCGCGGCTCCACGAAGACACCTGGTCCATGCCGGCACCCATGCCCGATCCCATGCCGGGGCGTCCTGGGCCGACCGTCTGCTGCAGGCTCATGCCGGCACCCGCATCGTCAGTGAACCTTCTCTGCGTGAAGCGTAAAATTTGCCAGCCTGTACAGCCGCGAGGCGAGATCCCGCGTCAGCGCCAGGCTGAAATCCGGGATCGTCTCCATGAGCTCGAAGAACAGATCCTTTGGCAGCAGCAGCACGGTGACTGCGCTCTTCGCCGAAATCGATCCGACATAGCTCTGGCCCGACAGCAGCGGCACGTCGCCGATCAGGCTGCCCGAATTGAGGTGGAACCGCGGCCCCTCTCCATTGGAGCGTTCATTCGAGATCTCGACCTCGCCCTGCAGGACGACATAGACACCCTCGGGCTTTTCGCCCTCCGCGGCGATCTGGGCGCCGGCTTCGAAACTAAGCTTTTCACCCATCAGCGCGACGAGCTTGAGCCGCGGCAGCGGCAGCGCCCGGAACAGTGGAAGACGGCCCAGGCAAGCGATGTCTGCTTCGAGTGTCATGGTCGCGCCTCCATCTGCTCGACGCCGCTGCGCCGTCTCGAAGGGGCGATGGCGTCACCAGCATCCCCATCGTCTTCGCTCTCGATCGTCCCGGAAGGGCCGTTGAAGACGATCCGCAGCGGAATGCCGTGGAGGAGAGTAGCATCCCCGACAAGAAGGACCAGTGTCATGCCCGCGCAATGTTCGCGCAGCCGGTCAAGAACCTCGTCGGGTTGCGACGAGGTAGCAAGAAAAGAGCCGACATCCAGCACGGCGATCTGCGGCGCCTTGATGAGCGCCTGCGCCAGCGGCACGGCAAGCTTCAGCCGGGCCGGCAGGAAGCGCCCCCGGATGCCGCAATCGGTGTTGAGCCCGATCCGGTAGAGCTCGCCGTCCAGCCCTGCCCGCGCCAGCGCCTTGCGCACGATCTGCGCCACCTTCTTGCCGGCATCGGCGATGCCGTGGCCGACGCGCCCGAACATCAGGTTGTCGCGCAGGCTCGCGCCCAGCATCACTTTCTCGGGATCGTAGAAGTGGACGTCTTCAGCGGCGTCGGCCGGGAGATGCGCCTTGAAGCTCTGGCGCGCACGCAGGATGCGCCGTTGCAGGCGCTCGTCGAGCAGGTTGAGCCGGTGTTTGGGCTCGATATAGCCCAGCGCCAGCGCGACCAGGTCGCGCTCCGCCACGGCGTCGAGCGGCATGCGCATATCGTGCTTGTTGAGCAGCACCGCGAGTTCGCCGAGCCTGTCCATGTCGGCGCCGGCCCCGAAGGAGTAACGCTCGAACAGCGCGTGTCCCTGCGGCAGACCGGCGAAGATTTCGACCACCGTCGCGGCAATGCGCGAGCCGACGTCGACCAGCGGCTCGATCAGCGATTCCGCCTTGAGGATCGCATGCGCATAGGGCTCGAACAGCAGTGTCTCGTTGGCGAAGCGCGGCCCCATACGAGCACCGAAGATCAGGTTCTCGGCGATGGTGGCATTGGCATTGTAGCTCTCGGTGTCGAAGGGCGTGATCAGCCCCGCGAGCTTGCTGCGGCCGAGTTCATCGGCCACGGCCCGCCGCGCCTCGACGATCTGTGCCTTGGCTTCGGAGCGCAGCGATGCCGTCACCTTGCCGTCGAGGCCGAGTTCATAGACGTCCTCGGCACAACCGAGCACGTCGAGCACGACCCCGACGCGGGCCGCCAGTTCGGTCTCGTCGGCGACGCCCGCGCCCTCGTAGTCGGTCCAGTCCGCCTCGAACGACAGCGGCGTATTGCCGGAGCGGATTGCCTCGACGAATCGGCGGTGCTCGATCGCCGTCACCTTGCCAGTGGGCTTGAGGCTCGGCCTGCGCCGCTTCAAGGGCAGCAGGATGTTGTCGCGGATCGTGCCGGCGATGATTTCGGTCTCGCTGCCGGCATAGCCGATCAGATGGCTCGCCCGCTCGACCGACATGCGCGACAGGGGCACACCGTCGATGATGACGCGGCCGGAATAGCTCATCGTCTGCCGGCCCAGGATCCGCCCGAGCACGTCGATCGCGCCGCCATGGGGACCGATCACGGCGACGGTGCCGGGTCTTGGAATCCGGACCGAGAGCGGCGTCAGCAGCGGTTGGCCACGGTTGTCCAGCATCTGCACGCCGTCGAGCCTGATCTCTCCGGTTTCCGGCAGGCGGGCGACGCCGTCGGCCTCGTCGAGCTCCATCGTCTCGTCGGCGTTGAACTGGGTGATCACCTGCTCGTATTTGATCGTCACGTCGTTGCGCTGCTGGTCCCAGTCGATCAGCTCCTTGATCGGTGGCGGCAGGTCGCGATAGGCGGCGATGACGGCGACGAGCTGGCCGATGTCGAGCCGGCCCTGCAGGGCGAAGAAGCCGCCGATCGCGTAGAAGAAGAACGGCGTGATCTGGGCCAGCAGGTTGTTCAGGAACTTGACCGCGAACTTGCGCTTGTAGAGCGCGTAGCGAATGTCGAAGAGCCGCCCCAGCCGTCCGGCGATGTCCGATTGGACGTAGGTCGTGGCACCATGGCCCTGGATCGTGGGGCCGGCATCGACGATCTCGCCGATGCGGCCGGCAAGCTGGCGCGAGGCGATCTGCCGTTCACGACCGAGCCGAAGCTGCTCCCGGCGCAGGATCGGGATGATGATCGCCTGGGCCAGCACGATCAAGAGTGCGATCGAGCCGAGCCAGACGCTTTGGGCCATGATGAAGACCAGCGCGGTCAGGGCCTGGCTCAGCAGGAAGACCGGCTGGATGAAGGCGTCGCCGACGAAACCGCCGATCGGCTCGACCTCGTCCTTGATCATGCTGGCGACCTCGGCCGGCTTGACCGCGCGGATATCCTCCGGCCGGAAACGCATCAGCTGGCTGAACAGGTCGTAGCGCATGCGCCTGAGCATGCGCTCGCCGAGAATGCCTTTGCGGACGTTGATGACGTATTTGAACGCGCCGTTGACCAGGACGAGAAACAGGAAATAGCCGCTGAGGCCGAGCAGCAGGCCGAGCTGGCCCACCTGGAAACCCTCGAACAGCTTGAAGCTTGCGCCGCCCAGGAAGGACGGCAGGTGCAGCGTGAAATCGAGCAGCGTGGCGCTGGTTTTGCCGTCCTTGAACGCGCCGCCCTGGATCGCGTCGTTGACGATCCGCTTCGGTACGTCGAACGAGGCCCAGTAGAACGGGATCGAGGCGAGGATGATCAGCAGGACGATGATCTGTTCGCCGCGGCTCTTCTCCCAGACATAACGGAAGAGGTTGGTCTCCAACGGGCAATCCTGTCCGGCGCGTCAGGCAGCGCGCCCGTCTCTTGACCTGCTGCGACCATATGTGTGTCAGCTTTGCGTCGAGCGCAATGTGGCGCTCACGAGGATCGCGAAAGGATGACGGCAAGATGCGCTTGTACCTTCACTGCAGCCAGCGCGTCACGGGAGTCGTCGAGAGCGCAGCAGGGCGCCGGATCGTGTGATGCAGACATCGCTCCCGGCTCCGCTGAGCATGCTTCTGCGCGCCGGCATGAAGGCTGCCATACCGATCCTGGCCCTGGGCCTTTCATCGTCACAGCCCGTCTCGGCAAAACAACCGGCCGACCCCTCCGATCTCGTTCTGCGGGACAGCTTCCACGACGGGCAATTCGCGCCCGGCAGCGGCCTTTTCTACAAGGACAATCCCGAGCAGCGCGCCGGACGGGTCGATTTCCAGCAGCGGCATGTCGCGACGGGACGCGCTGCCGTGACGCTCACCGTCGTGCCCGCCTGCCGTTCGCCCGGAGAGACCTGCAGCGAGAGGGCCGAGGTCTGGGAGCGCCCCAGCGTGCTGGCGCCCTATGACAGGCCGGTCTGGTACGGTTTTTCCATGTATCTGGAGGATCCGCTGCCCCAGGACGACGGGCGCTATGTCATGGCGCAGTGGAAACGCGAGATCCTGCCCGAGGCGAAACGCGACTACTCGCCCTTCCTGGCGCTGCGACTTTATCGCGGGCGGCTCGGCGTCACGGTGGAAACCGACCTGATCGAATCCTTTCCCGTCGGCGGTGCTCAACGTCCCGATGGCTGCCGCGACGGGGAGGCACGGGCGCTGAGCCGGCCGACCGCGCGGCAGACGCGGGCCCTCGTCGCGATCGAGAGCGGCGCGTCGCCGTCCAACTATCCCGCGTATTTCGACAGCTGTGCGCCCGGCATCACCGTGATCCGCCACGCCGATCTGCCGTCAGCCCAGCAGGGCTGGATCGATTTCGTCATCCGCTCGCAGCCGGGTCCCGACGGCGACGGCCATGTCGAGATCATCGCCAATGGCGTCCATATCGCCACCGTCAGGGGCCATATCGGCCATCGCGGGCCCGGTCTCGGCCAGAACCAGTATTTCAAGTTCGGCCCCTATCGCGCCCCCGGCCATCGGCCCTGGAGCGTCAGCTATGGCGATTTCCGGCGCGGGCCCCGTTGCACCGATGTCATCCGCAGCGGCCAATGTCCGCCGCAATGAGAAGACCGGTCAAAAGCCATTGGCAAGATGGCACTTTCCACGTCTACTGACGTTGTCTTCTTCAGACGTTCAGACGAGGCCATCCGGCGACAGCGGTTCATGGACATCCTGCGAATCATCGACCTGCATCTCGGCTTCACCATTCACGGGCTCGCTCGCGATGTCGTGAAGGGCGTGAGCCTGCGCGTTCCCGCCGGCAAGACGGTCGCACTCGTCGGCGAGTCCGGATCCGGCAAATCCGTGATCTCGCAGGCGATCATGGGGCTGCTGCCGCGCGCCGGCGCCATCACCGGCGGGGAGATCCTGTTCCGCGACCCGTTGGCGCCGGACAATCCCATCGACATCGCCAGCCTGCCGGCCGAAGGCAAGGAAATCCGCTCGCTCCGCGGCGGCCGCATCGGCATGATCTTCCAGGAGCCGATGTCCTCGCTCTCGCCGGTCCACACCATCGGCAACCAGATCGAGGAAGCGCTGCAACTGCACCGGCCGACGCCCAAGCCGGAAGCGCGCGCGCTGATCGAGACGATGCTCAAGCGCGTCGGCTTCAAGGACCCGGCTCGCGCCTTCGGCCTCTATTCCTTCGAGCTGTCCGGCGGGCTGCGCCAGCGCGCCATGCTCGCCATGGCGCTGATCTGCAAGCCGGCCCTGCTGATCGCCGACGAACCGACGACGGCGCTCGACGTCACCATCCAGGCCCAGGTGCTCGACCTGATGCGCGATCTCCAGGCCGAGATGGGCATGGCGATCCTGCTGATCACCCATGATCTCGGCGTCGTCGCCAACATGGCCGATGAGGTCGTGGTGATCTACCACGGCGAGATCATGGAGAGCGGCCCGGTCGAGGACATCTTCCGCCGCCCGCGCCACCCCTATCTCAAGGCGCTGCTCAAGGCCTCGCCGCATTTCGACATGGAAGAGGGCGAGCGCCTGGTGGCGCTGCGTGAGGCGAGGCCACGCCCGCCGGCAGCGCCGCGCTCCGTCGAGACGCTTCAGCACGCCGTCGAGGCCGCCCCGCTGCTCAGCGTACGCGGCCTGCGCAAGGCCTACACCACCGGCTCGCGCAGCTTTTTCGGCAAGGGCACTCAGCATACTGTGCTCGCGGTCGACGATGTCGGCTTCGACATCAGGCGCGGCGAATGCCTCGGCCTCGTCGGCGAAAGCGGCTGCGGCAAGACCACCGTCAGCAAGATCATCATGCGCGCCGTCACCCCCGATGCCGGCACGATCCGCTTCGACGACGGCCAGGCCCAGATCGACGTGCTCGGCCTCGAGGGCGAGGATCTGCGCGCCTTCCGCCCGCGCGTCCAGATGATCTTCCAGGACCCGGTCTCGTCGCTCTCGCCGCGCATGACCGTGATGAGCATCCTGCGCGAGCCGCTGGCGATCCATGACAAGGGCCATGGCAGCGAGCAGACGGCGCGGGTGAAGGCCCTGATGGAGGATGTCGGGCTCGATGTCCGCTTCCTCAACCGCTACCCGCATTCCTTCTCCGGCGGCCAGCGCCAGCGCATCGGCATCGCCCGGGCGCTCGCACTCGACCCCGATTTGATCATCTGCGACGAGCCGGTCTCGGCGCTCGACGTCTCCGTGCAGGCGCAGATCCTCAACCTGCTCAAGGACCTGCAAGCCGAGCGCGGCCTGACCTTCCTGTTCATCTCGCACAATCTCGCCGTGGTGAACTACATGGCCGACCGGATCGCGGTGATGGCCAATGGCCGCATCGTCGAGATCGCGCCGCGCCGCGCGCTGTTCAGCCGGCCGATGCACCCCTACACCCGGGCCCTGCTCAAATCCGTGCCCTTCGCCGATCTCGACCGCAAGCTCGACTTCAAGCTCGCTGCGCCGGGCGGCGCCTCCGACGCCAGCCATTGGGCACCAGCCTTCCGGCGCGATCCCGACGGCGAAGCGTTGACCCATCTGGCGCTGGGCGAGGGGCATTACGTCCTTGCCCGCCCCGGCGCCGACATCCGAGAGATGGCCTGATGAAGCCCGACCGTCCCACGCGCCGTGGCGCTCTGCTGCTCGGCTCTGCCGCCATGGCTGCAGCAGGACTGCCCCGGCTGGCGCGGGCTGCGACCGGAAAGCCGGATGAGCTGATCGACAGCCCCTTCTTCGCAGCACGTGTCACGGCCGGCACGCTTCCGCCGATCGCGCAGCGGGTGCCCTCCGCGCCGCGTATCGTCGACGTCTCGGGCGAAGATCGCGAGCCCGGGCGCCATGGCGGCACGATGCGCATGCTGATGGGCGATCAGCGCGACATCCGCATGATGACGCTCTACGGCTATACGCGGCTCGTCGGTTACGACGAGAATCTCGACATCGCCCCCGACGTGCTTGAAAGTTACGAGGTCGAGGGCGGCCGCATCTTCACGCTGCGGCTGCGGCCGGGGCATCGCTGGTCGGACGGCTCGCCCTTCACCGCGGAGGACTTCCGCTACTGGTGGAAGCACGTCGCCAACAACAAGCGCCTCTCGCCGGGCGGCCTGCCCCAGGCGCTGCTGGCCGACGGCGAACCGCCGGTCTTCGAGGTGCTGAGCCCGACCGAGGTCCGTTACAGCTGGACCAAGCCGAACCCGATTTTCCTGCCCTCGCTCGCAGGCGCGCAAGCAACCTATATCTGCATGCCCGCAGGCTACCTGAAGCAGTTCCACATCGACCATGCCGATGCGGCGATCCTGAATGCCCGCGTCAAGCAGGCCCGCGTGCGCGACTGGGGCGCGCTGCATGAGCGTCTCTCGCGCATGTATCGTCCCGAGAACCCTGACCTGCCGACGCTCGACCCCTGGCGTAACACCACGCCGCTGCCGGCCGAGCAGTTCACCTTCCAGCGCAATCCCTATTTCCACCGCATCGACCAGAACGGCCGGCAGCTGCCCTATGTCGACGAGGTCACGTTGACGGTCGGCACCTCCTCGCTCGTGCCGGCCAAGGCAGCCGCCGGCGACGCCGATCTGCAGGCGCGCTATCTGCGCTTCGACAACTACACCTTCCTCAAGGATGCCTCGAAGCGGATGAACTTCGACGTCCGGCTCTGGAAGCGGGCGGAGGGTTCGTATTTTGCCCTGATGCCGAATATGAACGCGATCGACCCGGTCTGGCGGGACCTCAATCGCGACGTCCGCTACCGCCGCGCGCTCTCGGTCGCGATCAACCGCAACGACATCAACAAGGTCATCTTCTTCGGCCTCGCCAAGGAAAGCGGCAACACCGCCTTGCCGGAAAGTCCGCTCTACAATGCGGACTACGCCAAGATGTGGATGGAGCACGATCCTGCGCTCGCAGAGAAGCTTCTCGACGAGGTCGGCCTAACCAAGCGTGCTGCCGACGGCGTGCGTCTGCTGCCCGACGGGCGCAGGCTCGAATTCACCATCGAGACCGCGGGCGAAAGCACGGAAGAGACCGACATCCTCGACCTGATCAAGCAGGATCTCTACGCCGTCGGCATCAAGATCTATCCGCGCTCGACCCAGCGCGACGTCTTCCGCCGCCGCATCGTCGCCGGCCAGACCATCATGTCGGCCTGGGCGGGCATGGATAACGGGCTGGTCACTGCCGACATGGAGCCCGATGCGCTGGCACCGACCAGTTCATCCCAGTTCAACTGGCCGCGCTGGGGCCAGTTCCTCGAGAGCGGCGGCCGCGAGGGCGAGGCGCCCGATGGGCCGGAGGTGCGCGAGCTCGTCGCGCTCTACAACGCCTGGCGCGCCAGCGCGACGCATCAGCAGCGCCGGGAGATCTGGCAGCGCATGCTCCAGATCAATGCGGAGCAGCTTTTCGCCATCGGCGTGGTCAACGGCACGCTTCAGCCCGTGGTCGTCTCGCGCAATCTGCGCAATGTGCCGCAGAAAGGGCTCTACAGCTTCGAGCCCGGCGCCTTCTTCGGCCGATACATGCCCGACACCTTCTGGTTCGACACGCAGAAGACCGCCAGCCTCGACAAGGCCAAGAGCTAACGATGGTCAAGAGCTGACCTATGGCAGAGAGCTGATCCGTGCTGCTGAAATACATCCTCAAGCGCATCCTGGTGATGATCCCGACGCTGCTGATCACCAGCGCGCTGATCTTTAACGTGATCAACCTGCCCGAGGGCGACTATTTCGAGACGCTGTCGGCCGAGATGCAGGCGCAAGGCGAGAAGGCAGACCTTTCCCGCATCGAGTTCCTGAAGAAGGAATACGGCTTCGACCGCCCTGTCACCGAGCGCTATTTCTGGTGGGTCGCGGGGCTGCTCCAGGGCGATATGGGCTACTCCTTCGAATATCAGCGCCCGGTGCGCGAGATCGTCGGCGACCGCCTGATGCTGACCATGATCGTCTCCTTCGTGACGATCATCTTCACCTGGATCGTCGCCTTCCCGATCGGCATCTATTCGGCGACGCACCAGTACAGCTGGGGCGATTACGGCCTGACCTTCATCGGCCTGATCGGGCTCGCCGTGCCGCATTTCCTGCTGGCGCTGGTCTTCATGTACATGGCCAATGTCTGGTTCGGCACCTCGATCGGCGGGCTGGTCGATCCGCAATACCTCAACCAGCCGATGAGCTGGGCGAAGGCGGCCTCCGTGCTGGAGCACCTTTGGATTCCCGTCATCATCATTGGCGCAGGCGGCACCGCGGGCATGATCCGCTCGGTGCGCGCCAACCTGCTCGACGAACTCCAGAAGCAGTACTACGTCACCGCCCGCGCCAAGGGCCTGCCCCCCGGCAAGGCGCTGCGCAAATACCCGCTGCGGATGTCTTTGAACTTCTTCGTCTCCGACATCGGCGACATCCTGCCCTCGATCGTCTCGGGCGCCGAGATCGTGGCGATCGTGCTCTCGCTGCAAACGACCGGGCCGCTCCTGATTCGCGCCTTGCAGAGCCAGGACATGTATCTCGCCGGCTCCTTCCTGATGTTCCTCTCCTTCCTGACCGTAATCGGCGTGCTGATCTCGGACATCGCGCTGGCGATCCTCGATCCGCGCATCCGCTTGCAGGGAGCGGCGACCAAGTGAGCCATATCTCGCAAGTGAGCCAGGCCTCCGCATCGATATCGGCCTTGCCGCCCGAAGGCGCGCCCCTGCCGCACACGGCCTCGACCGCGCCGTTCGAGCCCAATGCCGTCGAGACGATGACGCCCGAGCAGGAGCGCGTCTATCTCGCTTCGCAATGGCAGCTGATGTGGTGGAAATTCCGCCGCCACAAGCTCGCGGTGATCTCCGGCGTGGTCATCCTCGTGATCTACGCCATGGCGGCTTTCGCCGAATTCCTCGCGCCCTATCACTACACGACGCGCAACACCGACTTCATTCGCGCCCCCCGACAGGAGGTCCACCTCTTCCATGAGGGCAGCCTGATCGGCCCCTTCGTCTATCCTTACGTCCAGCGCCTCAACATGGAGAATTTGAAGCGCGAATACGATGTCGACCGGACAAAGCCGCAACCGCTGCGCTTCTTCTGCCGCGGCGACGACTACCTGTTCTGGGGGCTGATCCCCGGCAACCTCCATCTGGTCTGCGCGCCGGAGGGCGGCACGCTCTTCCTGCTGGGCTCCGACCGCCTCGGCCGGGACATGCTCTCGCGCATCCTCTATGGCGGGCGGATTTCGCTCTCGATCGGCCTGCTCGGCGTCTTCGTCTCCTTCGTGCTCGGTGTCGTCATCGGCGGCATCGCCGGCTATTATGGCGGCAAGGTCGATCTCGTCGTTCAGCGCCTGATCGAGATCGTGCAATCCCTGCCGCATATCCCGCTCTGGCTGGCGCTGGCCTCGATCATGCCGCCCTCCTGGAGCCCGCTGCTGGTCTATTTCGGCATCACCGTCATCCTCGGCCTGATGGACTGGACCGGGCTCGCCCGCGCGGTCCGCTCGAAGCTGCTTTCGCTGCGCGAGGAGGACTATGTCGTCGCGGCCCAACTCATGGGGGCGAAGCCCGCTCGCATTATCGGCCTGCATTTGGTGCCGGGCTTCATGAGCCATCTCATCGCCTCGGCGACGATCACCATCCCCAAGACCATCCTCGGCGAGACCGCGCTGAGCTTCCTCGGCCTGGGACTGAGGCCGCCGATCACCAGCTGGGGTGTGATGCTCAACGAGGCGCAGAACATCAATGTGGTGGCGCTCTATCCGTGGTTGCTCTATCCGGTCGTGCCGGTGATCCTGATCATCCTGGCCTTCAATTTCCTCGGCGACGGCCTGCGCGACGCGGCCGATCCCTATCGCTGAGGGCGCCGCAGAAACTCCTGGGCCCGACCGCCGGTGCGCATCGCCTTCCACACCCCGCTCAACGCCTATGACGATGGCGGCATCTCCGGCGACCGGCGCATGGCGCGCCAGCTCGTCGATGTGCTGGAGGGGCTGGGCCATGTCGTCGAGCCGGTGCCGGCCGCGCGCGCCTTCATGCCGACCCCGGATGCCGACCTGCTCGCCCGGCACGAAGGCGAGGCGACTGCGCTCGTGGAGGCGATGCTGGCGCAATGGCGGGATGGCGTCCCGGCGCCTGAGCTTTGGTTCACCTACCACAACTACTACAAGGCACCCGATCTGCTCGGGCCGGCGATCGTCGAACGGCTCGGCATTCCCTATGTCGTCGCCGAAGCCAGCGACGCGGATCGCCGTGCCAGCGGCGAATGGGCCGCCCATACCCGGATCGTCCGCGACGGCCTCGCCGCCGCCGACCTGCATCTGCATTTCACCGACCGAGATCGGCAGGGTCTCGAGCCCTGGCGCGCGGCACGGACCGCCCTGCTCGACCTGCCGCCCTTCATCGCCTTCGCGTCCGAGCCACCGATGCAGGCCGGCGATGCGGCCATACCCCGGCTCGTGACGGTGGCGATGATGCGCGAGGGCACCAAGCAGAACAGCTATCTCGCCTTGGCGCGCGTGCTCGCACAGGTCGCCGACCGGCCCTGGACCCTGACCATCATCGGCGACGGCCGCAAGCGCGCCGAGATCCAACAGGCTTTCGCCGCGCTCCCGCCGGGCCGCATCCAGTGGCGTGGCGCGATCGCCCATGACCGCGTCCTCGCCGAACTGGCCGCGCACGACGTCTTCATCTGGCCGGGCGTCCGCGAGGCCTATGGGCTGGTCTATCTCGAGGCGCAGGCGGTCGGCTTGCCCATCGTCGCCTTCGACAGCGGCGGCGTCTCCGCCACCGTCCGCAGCGGCGAGACCGCCTTGCTCGCTGCCGAGGGCGACGAGGCCGCACTCTCCGCTGCATTGCTGCGCCTGCTCGACGATCCGGATTTGAGCAGCAGGATGGGCATGGCCGCGCGCCGCTTCGCCCTGACCGAGCGCAGCCCGGCGCGGGCTGCGACGATCCTGGAGCGCGGGCTCACTCTCGCCGTCGCCAACCGCGCGGCACGTGCCCAGCCTGCGCGGGTGGAAGCGCCATGAGCGGCGCAATGATCAGCGGCGCTACGGACAGCGACATCTGGCAGCCTCTCCAGGCTGAACTCGACCGCTGGACCGAAGCCGGCCGGCAGATCCGGCTCTGGCTGCGCGACGACGACGCGATTGCGCCCAGCCCCGCCCTCGACCGGCTGTCGGCTCTCGGCGAACGCTTCGAACTCCCCGTCCTGCTTGCGGTCATCCCGATGCTGGCGGAGCCTGCACTGGCGAAGGCACTGCAGACGATGCCCGCGCTCCTGCCCTGCCAGCATGGCTGCCGGCACCGCAACCACGCGCCGCAGGGCGCCAGGAAATCCGAGTTCGGGCCGCTGCGCCCCGCCGACGACATCCGCGACGAGATCGCGCAAGCCCGCAGCCGCCTCGGCGACATCCTCAGTGCGGCCGTCCTGCCCGTCTTCGTCCCACCCTGGAACCGCATCGACCCTGGCCATGCCAGCCTGCTGCCGGAGCTGGGCTTCTCAGGCCTGTCCTGCTTTCGCGGCTACAGCCTGGGACCTGGAGGCGGCCCGAGGCTCGCCAACACCCATCTCGACATCATGGATTGGGGGAGCCGGACCGGGCGGCAGCCGCACGAGCTGATCGGGGAAACCTGTCGGCTGCTTGCGGCAAGGCGCGCGGACCCACGCCAGGACGACGATGCCTTCGGCATCCTGATGCATCACCGCGACCATGACGCGACCGTCTGGGGTTTTCTCGATGCCTTTCTGGCCTTGTCGACCCGGCATCCAGCGGTGCGTCCGACCGATCCGCGCGCGCTGTTCCAGATCGACGTCGCCGCATAGCTGCCGGCGTGGGAGCTTCCCCAGGGCAGACGGTTTCGTTTAGGAAGGCTTGATCGAGATCATCGACGCCGCTTCACCCCGCTTGCAGCCTGACCCGCCAGGCCCACGATGGAAGGAACCAGCACCATGCCGCGACGTTGTCCGCCTATGAAAACGCTGATCCCTGCCATCGCCCTCACTGCAGTCACGCTCGCAGGCTGCACCTCCTCGCGGCTGACGCG
Organism: Allobosea vaviloviae; assembly: GCF_001298265.1. GTDB lineage: Bacteria > Pseudomonadota > Alphaproteobacteria > Rhizobiales > Beijerinckiaceae > Allobosea > Allobosea vaviloviae_B. The sequence goes on from NZ_LGSZ01000047.1 coordinate 157,816, forward strand.
GATCGAGGAAGCTCCGCGCGGCTTGGAAGCGCCCCGCGCCTCGCCGGCCAAGCGCATTACCGTCGTCGGCAATGAGGTGACCTTGCCCGACGGTTCGCGCTCGACGCGGAACGCGGCCGGCGGCTTCGCGCTTCCCAATGGCCAGCAGGTGACGCGAGATGCGCGCGGCGCCCTCGTGCTGCCCAACGGCAATCGCTGCCTGCCGGACGCCGGTGGGTACACCTGCCCTTAGTGGACGTTGTGGCGTCGGCGGGCTTGGTTAGGCCCTCGCCACGCGCTATAAGCCTCTCACATATTCTCAGGTGCGTTCGTCCTCGGCGTGAGGTCGTGTGACCTATCTGCGGGGGGCGACGCGGATATGCCTTTCAATGTCGTTGACCTGGCGGGTGCCGAGCGCGCGCCGCGCAGCCCCCATGCGCCGCGCGTCCTGATCTACAGCCACGATACCTTCGGGCTCGGCCATATCCGGCGCTGCCGCGCCATAGCCAACTCTCTGGTCGCCAGCTTTCCTCATATATCAGTGATCATCGTCTCCGGCTCGTCGGTGATCTCGAGCTTCCAGTTCGGCGACGGCGTCGACTATGTCCGCATCCCCGGCATCGAGAAGCAGAGCGATGGCCGCTACGGCCCGCATCATCTCAACCTCGACCTGAACGACACGATCCGCCTGCGCACCGACATCATCAAGCAGGTCGTGCTCTCCTTCGATCCCGACGTCGTCATCGTCGACAAGGAGCCGGTCGGCCTGCGCGGCGAACTCGTGCCGGCGCTCGACATCCTGCGCCGCCGCGGGGCGCGCATCGTACTCGGCCTGCGCGACGTGCTCGACGAGCCGGTCAAGCTGCATGAGGAATGGCGCCATAGCGGCGCGCTCGAGGCGCTCGACCAGATCTATGACGATATTTTCGTCTACGGCCTGGAGGGCATCTACCAGCCGCTCGCCGGCCTGCCGAACCAGCATCTCTTCGCCCACAAGATCCGCTACACCGGCTATCTCAAGCGGGCGGTGCCGAGCCCGATGCCGCCCAACCGCTATCCGCGCATCACCAAGGGACCCTTCATCCTGGTGACCCCAGGCGGCGGCGGCGACGGCGCCGGCGTGATCGACTGGGTGATTTCCGCCTATGAGGCCGACCCCACCATCGCCTTGCCGGCCCTGATCGTGTTCGGGCCGTTCATGTCGCGCGAACGCCGCAAGGACTTTGCCGAACGCATCGCCCGCATCCCCAAACTGGAAAGCCTCGGTTTCGAGCCCCGCCTGGAATTGCTGATGAACCGGGCCCACTGCGTCGTGGCGATGGGCGGCTACAACACCTTCTGCGAGGTCCTGTCCTTCGACAAGCCGGCGCTGATCGTGCCGCGCGTCAAGCCGAGGCTCGAACAGGCGATCCGTGCGGAGCGGGCCGACGAGCTCAAGCTGATCGACGTCCTGCACGACCCCTCCGAGAATGGTGAGGGCGAGCGCGACCCGCTGGTCATGGCGGCGGCGCTGCACGCCCTGCCCCGGCGCCTGCCGCCGTCGCAAGCCTTCGTACCGAGCCTCCTCGACGGCTTGCCGGCGATCAGCCGCGCGCTCGCCGACGATCTGTCCATGCCGATCCGCGGCCGCCTGCTGGCGCAGAATGCGGCGGCTACCAGCTAGGCGCCAGGCGCGCGATCGTCCCATTCGGGACTGAGCGATGGACAAGCCGGGATATTCTTTCCAGTATATCAGCGGCCGGGAGACGCAGTGCGCCGCTCTGCGCCAAGCCGGAGGAGGTTCCTGCCATGACCGCGCTGCTGTTCAAGAATTTCGCCCTGCTCGAGCCCGACCATGGCGAGGTTCGCGCCGGCTACGAACTGCTGGTCGAGGGCGAGACCATCCGCGAGCTCTCCGACAAGCCGATCAAGGCGGGCGATGCCGATGTGATCGATTGCGGCGGGCGCACGCTGATGCCGGGCCTGATCGACAGCCACGTCCATGTCTTCCTCTCCGAGGTCGTGATCCGCAACATGGAGAGCATGCCGCTCACCCTGATGACGGCCCGCGCCATCGGTTTGATGAAGGGCATGATCGACCGCGGCTTTACCACCGTGCGCGACACCGGCGGCGCCGACTGGGGCATCAAGGAGGCCGTCGACAAGCACCATGTCGCGGCGCCACGCCTGTTCATCGCCGGCCAGGCGATCGGCCCGACCGGCGGCCATAGCGATCCGCGCAGGCGCACCGATTTCGGCGCGCGCTGCCAGTGCTGCAACGCCATGGCCTACACGATGAACGTCTCCGACGGCGTCTCCTCGGTGCGTAAATCCGTGCGCGAGCAGATGCGGCTCGGCGCCGACCACATCAAGATCATGATGTCGGGCGGTGTCGCCTCGCCTTACGACCCGCTCGATTCCCTTCAGTTCAGCCTCGACGAGGTCCGCACCGCCGTCGAGGAGGCAGCCGCCTTCGGCCGCTATGTCTGCGCCCACGCCTATACGCCCGAGGCGATCACCCGCGCCGCGAATTGTGGCGTGCGTGCCATCGAGCACGGCAACCTGATCGATGAGGCCAGCGCCAAGCTGATGGCCGAGAAGGGCATGTTCCTGACCGCCAACCTCGTCGCCTATTACGCGATGAAGGAGCGCGCTTCCGAATTCGGTATGGATGGCGACATGTTGGCCAAGAACGACCTCGTCATCGACGGCGGCCTGCGCTCGCTCGAAATCTGCAAGCGGGCCGGCGTGCCCGTCGCTTATGGCTCGGACCTGCTCGGCCAGCTCCAGGTCGACCAGTCCCGCGAGTTTCTGCTGCGCCGCGAGGTGCTCTCCCCGATCGAGATCATCCGCTCGGCGACGACGATCGGCGCCCAGCTCCTGCGCATGGAAGGCAAGCTTGGCACGCTGCGTGCTGGGGCATTCGCGGATATGATCCTGGTCGACGGCAACCCGCTCGAAGACCTGGCCCTGTTGCAGGACCAGGGCGCGCGCCTGCCGATCATCATGAAGGGCGGCATGTTCCACAAGAACACGCTGCAGTGAAAGGCACGAATTTGCGGTCGAGGCTCACAGGACAGGCAAGGCAGGGCTCCTCCCCGCGAGGGGGAGTGCTTCGCGTCGCGGCCGCATCGCAGCGCGAGGTCCGGATCGTCGCCGAAGGATGCGCGGCATGAGCGCCACGACCCGCCCGAGCCTCGGCCGTATCGCCCTCAACGGCGCCGCCGGCCTCTCGCTGCTCTACATCCTCCTGCCGCTGATCTTCGTCACCTGGCTCGCCTTCTTCCGACAGGAGATCCCCTCCTTCCCGCCGGAAGGCTATTCGGTGAAGTGGTTCGCGGCTGCCGCCAACAACCAGCCCTTCATCAACGGCTTCCTTCTCAGCCTCCAGGTCGGCGTGGCCGCGACGCTGCTCGGCCTGCTCGTCGGCGTTCCCGCGAGCCTGGCGCTGGTGCGCCACCGCATCGTGCTCGGCCCCCTGTTCAACACGTTGCTGCTGCTGCCGCTGGTGATGCCGGGCATTGTGCTGGGCACCGCGATCTATGTCTTCCAGATCGAGACGGAGATCGCCACGGGCCTGCCTGTCATGGGCTCGCTCGGTGGCCTGGTCGCGGCGCACACGCTCGTCGTCATCCCCTGGGTCGTGCGCCTGGTCACGGCGAGCCTCGTCGGCTTCGACCGCACCATCGAGGAGGCCGCGCAGAATCTCGGCGCCGGCCCCTTCACCACCTTCCGGCGGGTGACCTTGCCGAGCATCAGGCCCGGCATCGTCGCCGCCGGCCTGTTCGGCTTCGTCACCTCCTTCGGCAATCTGGAGATGAGCCTGTTCCTGGTCGGACCGGGCCGCACCACCTTGCCGATCGCCATCCTGCAATATCTCGAATGGAAGATCGATCCGACCGTGGCAGCAGCATCCCTGATCCAGATCGTCCTGATCGCCGTGGCGATGATCGTCACCGACCGCTATGTCAAACTGAGCCGGGTGGTCTGAGGCGATGGCAAGGCTTTCGATCGAGCATCTGCGCAAGACCTATGGCGACCTGACCGTCGTCGACGACGTCACCATCGACATCGCCGACGGCGAGTTCCTCGTCCTTCTCGGCCCCTCCGGCTGCGGCAAGACCACGACGCTGCGCATGGTCGCGGGCTTCATTGCGCCCAGCGCCGGGGCGATCACGATCGGCGAGCGTGGCGTCACCACCCTGCCGCCCTGGAAACGCAATTGCGGCCTGGTTTTCCAGAGTTACGCGCTGTTCCCGCATATGACGGTGGCCGAGAATGTCGCCTTCGGCCTGGAGATGCGCAAGATTTCCCCAGCCGACCGCGCGCCGCGCGTCGCCGAGGCGCTGCGGCTCGTCCAGCTCACCGGCTTCGACGAGCGCTATCCGCGCCAGTTGTCCGGCGGCCAGCAGCAGCGCGTCGCACTGGCACGCGCGCTCGCCATGGAGCCCGACGTGCTCCTCCTCGACGAGCCGCTTTCCAATCTCGACGCCAAACTGCGCCAGGAGGTTCGCGTCGAGATCCGCGACCTGCAGCGCAAGCTCGGCCTGACCACGATCATGGTCACCCACGACCAGGAGGAGGCCCTGACCATGGCTGACCGGCTGGTCGTCATGGAAAAGGGCAAGGTCCGCCAGATCGGCACCCAGCGCGAGCTCTACGAGAAGCCCGCCGACCGCTTCGTCGCCGGCTTCATCGGCCGCAGTGCCTTCCTCGACGGCGACATCACCGCGCCCGGCCGCTTCCGGACGAAGGGCGGCGTCGAGATCGGCTGTGCCGCCGCGACCGGGACAGGCGCCGCCACCCTGGCGTTGCGGCCAGAGCGCATTGCGGTCGGCGGGGACGCCGACGGGTTGCACAACCGCTTTGAAGCCCGCGTCGAGCACGCCTCCTATCTCGGCGCGATCCTCGATATCGACGTCAGCCTCTCCGGGCAGGATTCTGCCCGGCAAGACCGGATGCTGCTGCAGATCCCGAACAAGGCCGGCGTCGCCGAGCCGAAGCCGGGCGAGACCATCACCATAGGCTGGGCCGAAGACGCCGGGCTCGTTTATCCGCGCGAAGCCTGAAGACAGGCTTCGACGGGCGTCCAACAGGGGAGTTCACACCATGACCACATTCGACAGACGCGATCTTCTGAAGGGCGCCGGCGCCGCCGCGCTCGCCACCGGCCTCGGCACCCCGGCCCTGGCTCAGGCGGCCGGCAAGGTCGTGGTCGGCACCTGGGGCGGCGACTATGCCCGCCTGCTGACCAAGAACATCGAGGACCCGATCCTCAAGCCCAAGGGCATGGAAGTGGTGCAGGACCAGGCCGGCGACGCCCCGCGTCGCGCCAAGATGGTCGCCGAGCGCCGCCTGCCGCGCGGCACGGTCGACATCCAGGGCCTCTCGGCCGCCAACATGTACGAGATGAACGAGGCCGGCGTCATCGAGACGCTCGACTACTCGAAGATCCCGAACGCCAAGAACCTGCTGCCGACGATGAAGTACCCCTACGGCATCGGGCACATCTATTCGGGCAATGTGGTGATCTACAATCCCAAGATCATCAGCCCCGCGCCGACCGGCTTCAAGGACTGGCTCGATCCCAAGCACGGCAACAAGATCGGTTTCATCGACATCCAGTACCAGTCGATCATGATCGCCGCCTCGATGGCCGCCACCGGCGGCAAGGACATGAACGACCTCGACAAGGCCAAGGAGATCCTGATGGCCGTGAAGAAGGCCGGCGCCCGCGTCTACCCGACCAACGAGGCTTTCGCCGCCGCGATGAAGAACGAGGAGATCGGCATCAGCGCGATCTGGAAGGCCCGCGTCGTCCAGTGGCAGAACGCCGGCATTCCCTGCGAGGCGGTCTCGCCCGTCGAGGGCATCCCGGCCTATGTCTCGGGCTTCGTCATCCAGAAGAACGCGCCCAACAAGGACAACGCCTACGCCTATATGAACGCGATGCTCGAGAAGGCGCCGCAGGAGGCCTTCGCGGTCGACATGGGCTATAACGGCACCGTCACCGGCCTCACCGTCGCGCCCGACCTGCAAAAGCGCATCGGCTTCACTCCCGAGGAGGAGAAGCAGCTCCGCGACCTCGACTACGGTTTCCTCGCCAAGAACGACTCGGCGATGAAGGAGTGGTGGGACAAGGTCTTCAAGGCGTGATGCAATCGGTACGCACGTCATTCTCGGGCGAAGCGAAGCGCAGATCCGAGAATCTCATGACAATTGAGGCGCCTTGGCTCGTGTCCTGCGCCTCCTTGTCCCGAGATGCTCGGGTCAAGCCCGAGCATGACGGAGCAACGCCATGAGCACCGCCCCCGAACCCGTCGCTGGCGCGCGCACCGGCCTGGCCGGCCTGCTCGTCATGCCGGCGACACTCTTCGTCGCGATCGGGCTCATCGGCCCGATCGCGATCCTGTTCCGCTATTCGCTGAACCAGTTCATTCCCGGCCAGTTCATGGTCGACGGGCTGACGATCGAGAATTACGTCAAGTTCTTCACCGACGGCTATTATCTGAACGTGCTCGCCCGCACCGTCCGCGTCGCGGTGTTCTGCACCGTCGTTTGCCTGATCATGGGTTTCCCGCTGGCCTATGTGCTGGCCCGCACCCAGAGCCGCTTCAAGAACCTGCTGATCATTTCCGTGGTGCTGCCGCTCTTCGTCGGCAATGCGGTTCGCGCCGCCGGCTGGATGACCGCTTTCGGCAGCAGGGGCGCGCTCAACGCCTCGCTGATGGGGATGGGCCTGATCGATCAGCCGCTGGAGATCATGTACACCGAGAACGCCGTGCTGATCGGCATCATCGCGGTCAACCTGCCCTTCATGGTGCTGACGCTGCAGAGCGTGATCGAGGGCATTCCGCGCAATGTCGAGGAGGCCGCCTTCAGCCTCGGCGCCGGACCGGCCGCGATGTTCTGGCGCGTGCTCTGGCCGCTCGCCCTGCCCGGCATCCTCGCCGGCACGATCCTGACCTTCATCCTGGCGATGAACGCCTATGCCACGCCGGTGCTGCTCGGCGGCCCGAAATTCCAGATGATGGGCCCGCTGGTCTATGGCCAGTTCGCCCAGCAGAACAACTGGCCCTTCGGCGGCGCGATCTCCTTCATCCTGATGACGGCGACCATCGTCCTGACGGTCGCGGCGCATCTGATCGTGCAGCGGCGCTACCGCTGAGGCGCCGACCCGGCTGCGGCGCAGCGTCACTGGCGGAACGGCCGGCTGGTCAAGCCACCGGCTGCGGCGTATGGGGTGCTGAATGACAGTCTCAGGCTTAATTGTCCCGCTCGCGCTCGGCGCCGTTGCCGTGGTTCTGCTGCTCGGGCTGGCGAACATGCTGCGCGGCGGCAGTGCCAACACCTCGCAGCGCCTGATGCGCCTTCGCGTGATCCTGCAATTCGTCGCGATCCTGCTCATCCTGGGCGTGATGTGGTGGCGCAGCGGCTGAGCCGGCCAGCGTCATCGACAGGATGACCGCCCATGTCACGGTCAGCGGCGCTTATCCACATAATCCAACTAAGATATTGATTTGAATAAACAAATTCTCCCTTGCCGACGCAACCAGGACGCCTCAGCCGCAATCCCGCCATATTCCCGACACGAGTCTCTGCGCTTTCTTAATCTCCGCTTTGCCGACAAGAAGAACACTCTGCCCATGGTTCGCGTCGCGTTGCTCCTCCTCGCCGGTTCCCTGACGGTCTCGCCTCTGGCGGCGCAGGCGCAGACCCTCCCGGCCGGTGTCTCGAGCTACGCCCCCGCGACCGAACCCTCCTCCGCCCTGTCCTGGGAAGCGCGCATCGGCGCGGCCGTCGCCAATCCCGGCGGGCGCGAAAGCGGGCTCCTGAACTTCAGCGGCGAGATCGCGACCCCGCGTCCCTTCACGCTGAACGACCGCTTCGCCAACGCCTTCGTCCCGCGCTTCCATCTCGGCTCGAGCGCGAACTTCAACGGCACGCGCTACGCCTATGCCGGCGCAACCTGGACGGTCGATTTGACGAAGACCGTCTTCGTCGAGGCAAGCCTCGGCGCCGCCCTGAACGACGGCAAGACCGGCGCGATCATCCCGCAGGACCGGCTGAATGTCGGTTGCAACAGCGGCACGCGCGAGGCCGCCGCGCTCGGCGTGCGCCTCAACGACCGCTGGAGCCTGGTCGCCACGCTGGAGCATTTCAGCACCGCCGGCTGCGCCGACCGCGGCAACCCGCGCGGCCCGGCCAATGTCGGCGCGAAGCTCGGCTACAGTTTCTGACGCCCGAGCTTTTGACGCAGAGCCGATCCTCGCGGAACCGCTTCCGTCCGGCACGCGCCGCGCTATAACGCGGGCATGGTCAAGCTCAACAAGATCTACACCCGCACCGGCGACGACGGCACCACGGGGCTCGCAACCGGGCCGCGCCGCGCCAAATTCGATCTGCGCGTCGCAGCCTATGGCACCATCGACGAGACCAATGCCTGCATCGGCATCGCGAGGCTCCACGCGATCACCGAGGATGCCGGCGTCGACGCCATGCTCGGCCGCATCAGCAACGATCTGTTCGATCTCGGCGCCGACCTGTCGACCCCCGACACAGGCGAGCCCCCGGCCTATGAGCCGCTGCGCATCGTCGAGGCCCAGGTCGCGCGGATCGAGGACGATATCGACGCGCTCAACGCCGATCTGGCGCCGCTGCGCTCCTTCGTGCTGCCGGGCGGCACGCCGGCCGCCACGCATCTGCATCTGGCCCGTACGGTGAGCCGCCGGGCCGAGCGGCTGATGACGGAGCTGGCGCAAACGCCAGGCGAAATCGTCGGCGCGCCGGCGCTGCACTACATCAACCGCGTCTCGGACTTCCTCTTCGTCGCCTCGCGCTTCCTCAATGCCAGGGCCGGAGGCGACGTGCTCTGGGTGCCCGGTCAGAACCGCTAGAGCCGGATGCGACAAAGTGGGAACCGGTTTTTCGCGAGAGTCCCGACCACAATGATGAGGTCCGCGTGTTCATCCCCCTGCATGACGGTGTGCCGCTCCGCTTCATGCGTGCGCCCTATGTCACCTACGGCCTGATCTGCCTCTGCATCGCGCTCTATCTCGTGGTGACGCTGCGCCAGAATGCGGAAGGCCAGATCGCGGTCGCGGCTGGCTTCGGGCTGATCCCCTCGGTGTTCTTCGGCGCGGCGCAACTGCCGCCCGAACTGCTGCAGGCTCCGCCCTGGGTGACGCTGTTCAGCAATGTCCTGCTGCATGTCAGCCTGGCGCATCTCTTGGGCAACATGCTGTTTCTGTGGGTCTTCGGCGACAATGTCGAGGACGCTATGGGCCATGTCCGCTTCCTGCTGTTTTTCGTCCTGTGCGGACTTGGCGGTTCGATGGCCCACGCACTGATCAATCCGGCCTCGGACCAGCCGCTGATCGGCGCCTCGGGCGCGATCTCGGGCGTCATCGCCTCCTATCTGATGCTCTATCCGCGCGTGCGGATCTGGGGCCTCGCCTTCAACTGGATCCCGCTGCATATCACCGCACTCTATGCGATCGGTGCCTGGATCCTGTTCCAGCTCGTCCAGGCCCTGATCGATCCGCAGGGCCATGTCGGCTGGTGGGCGCATCTCGGCGGGCTCGGCACCGGCGCGGCCCTGACCCCGCTCTTCATCCATCGCGGTGTCACGCTGTTTGGGCGCGTCGCGCGGGGATGAGGGGTGCGGTTTGCACATCGCCAATGAGCCGTTGCCAGCGTTGACAAGCGCAAACGGCCGTCGTTACGGTCCCTCCGCATTCCAGCCGAGAGCCGCGATGCCGCGATCCTGCCGACGGTGGCGCCGCGGCTGAGGGTATGGCCAGGATTGTGGCCAAGGGCGCGGTTAAGTCAGCCTCTTTTCTGAACGGTGATGATGACGATGAAGATCCTTGTGCCCGTGAAGCGGGTTGTCGACTACAACGTAAAGATCCGCGTCAAGGCGGACGGTTCCGGCGTCGAGCTCGCCAACGTCAAGATGTCGATGAATCCGTTCGACGAGATCGCGGTCGAGGAGGCGCTGCGCCTCAGGGAAGCCGGCAAGGCGACAGAGGTGATCGTGGTCTCGATCGGCCCGGCCCAGGCCGCCGAGACGATCCGCACGGGTCTCGCCATGGGCGCCGACCGCGGCATCCTGGTCAAGGTCGACGGCGTGGTCGAGCCGCTCGCCGTCGCCAAGCTCCTGAAGAAGATCGTCGTGCAGGAGGCGCCTGAGCTCGTCATTCTCGGCAAGCAGGCGATCGACGACGACTGCAACCAGACCGGCCAGATGCTGGCCGCCCTGCTGGGTTGGCCGCAGGGCACCTTCGCCTCGAAGGTCATCGTCGGCGACGGCTCGGTCGATGTCATCCGCGAGGTCGATGGCGGCCTGCAGACGGTCGCTCTCAAGCTGCCCGCGATCGTCACCACCGATCTGCGCCTCAACGAGCCGCGCTACGCCTCGCTGCCCAATATCATGAAGGCCAAGAAGAAGCCGCTCGACGAGACCTCGGCCGAGACGCTGGGCGTCGATGTCGCGCCGCGCCTCAAGGTGCTGAAGACCGTCGAACCCGCCGGTCGCTCGGCCGGCGTCAAGGTCGGCTCGGTCGCCGAACTCGTCTCGAAGCTCAAGAACGAAGCGGGAGTGCTGTGATGGCCACGCTGCTGATTGCAGACCACGACAACGCCACGATCAAGGACGCCACCAACAAGGCGCTGACCGCGGCCAAGGCGCTCGGCGCGCCGGTCCACATCCTCGTCGCCGGCGAGGGCGCGAAGGCTGCGGCCGACGCCGCCGCCAGGCTCGACGGCGTCGAGAAGGTGTTGCTGGCGGAGGCCGCCTCCTACGGCCACAACCTCGCCGAGCCGCTGGCGGCGCTGATCGTCAAGCTCGCCGAGGGCTATGACGCGATCGTCGCGCCCTCGACCACGACCGGCAAGAACGTTCTCCCGCGCGTCGCAGCCCTGCTCGACGTGATGCAGGTCTCGGACGTGATCAAGGTGGTCTCGCCCGACACCTTCGAACGCCCGGTCTATGCCGGCAACGCCATCCAGACCGTCCAGTCCGGCGAAGCCAAGAAGCTCCTGACCATCCGCACCGCCTCCTTCCAGGCGACGGGAGAGGGCGGCTCGGCCCCGGTCGAGACCGTCTCGGGCGGCGAGGACCCCGGCCTCTCCAGCTTCAAGGGCGAGGAGGTCGCCAAGTCCGACCGTCCGGAGCTGGCCTCGGCCAAGATCATCATATCCGGCGGTCGCGCGCTGGGCTCGACCGAGAACTTCACCAAGGTGATCGAGCCCGTTGCCGATCGGCTCGGCGCCGCCATGGGCGCCTCGCGCGCCGCTGTCGATGCGGGCTTTGCCCCCAATGACTGGCAGGTCGGCCAGACCGGCAAGGTCGTGGCGCCTGATCTCTACATCGCGGTCGGCATCTCCGGCGCGATCCAGCATCTCGCTGGCATGAAGGATAGCAAGGTCATCGTCGCGATCAACAAGGACGAGGAGGCGCCGATCTTCCAGGTCGCCGATTACGGCCTCGTCGGCGATCTCTTCACCCTGCTGCCCGAACTCGACGCCGAACTCGCCAAAATCGGCAAGTGAGATCGGCAAGTAAGCGGCAAATCGGCGCGGCAGCGGACGTCCGCGGCGACCAATGACCACAGGGCTGCCGCATAAGGCAGCCCGCATCGCTCCCGAAAGCGGCGGCGATGACACCGGAGATGGAACAGACCATGTCGGCTAAGGCGATCAGGACGATCGGCATCATCGGCGCGGGCCAGATGGGCAACGGCATCGCCCATGTGGCGGCGGTCGCCGGCTTCGAGGTCAGGCTGCATGACCTCGCCGAAGATCGCATCAAGGCGGCGCTGGCGACGATCGACGGCAACATGGCCCGCCAGGTCGCCAAGGGCGCGATCGGCGACGAGATCCGCCGCGACGCCATGGCAAAGATCACGGCCGCTCCCGGGCTGGAAGGCCTTGCCGATTGCGACCTCGTCATCGAGGCCGCAACCGAAAGCGAGGAGACCAAGCGCAAGATCTTTACCGCCGTCTGCCAGCACATCAAGCCCGAGACGATGCTGGCCTCCAACACCTCCTCGATCTCGATCACGCGGCTGGCGGCGGCGACCGACCGGCCCGAGCGCTTCATCGGCATCCACTTCATGAACCCGGTCCCGCTGATGCAGCTCGTCGAGCTGATCCGGGGTATCGCCACAGACGACCAGACCTTCGAGCTCGCCAAGGAGTTCGTCGGCAAGCTGCACAAGACCGTCTCGGTCTCCGAGGATTTCCCGGCCTTCATCGTCAACCGCATCCTGCTGCCGATGATCAATGAGGCCGTCTACACGCTCTATGAGGGCGTCGGATCGGTCGATGCGATCGACACCGCGATGAAGCTCGGCGCCAATCATCCGATGGGTCCGCTCCAGCTCGCCGATTTCATCGGCCTCGATACCTGCCTCTCGGTGATGCAGGTGCTGCATGACGGCCTGGCGGACTCCAAGTACCGCCCCTGCCCGCTCCTGGTGAAATATGTCGAGGCCGGCTGGCTCGGCCGCAAGACCAAGCGCGGCTTCTACGACTACCGCGGCGAGAAGCCGGTTCCGACGCGCTGAGCTCGGAGCGGGAACTGCGTCTGATGAGGAAGCGCTGTCATCCCGGGCGGAGCGCAGCGTAGACCCGGGGTCCATTCCCGAACCTCTCCGAACTGCGTTCCGGCATGGATCCCGGATCGGCGCGGCTGCGCCGCTTGTCCGGGATGACGCCGCGTTCTACCGACACGCGACGCTCCACACGGTTGCCGACGGCCTAAACGCCGCATCCCCTTCACATTCCTGTCGTGTCGCGCTTACACTAATCCCCGACGGGATTCGTGCGGCTTGCAGGAGCGGAGGCGCGATACGGGTGACGGCGCATGTAATGCATCCGATGGCCTCACCGGACGGTTGTCCGGCGCTGGTCCTCAATGCCGATTTTCGGCCTTTGAGCTACTATCCACTCTCTCTGTGGAGCTGGCAGGACGCGATCAAGGCGGTCTTCATGGACCGCGTGAACATCGTCTCCGAATACGACACGGTCGTCCGCAGCCCGAGCTTCGACATGCGGCTGCCCTCGGTCGTCTCGTTGAAGACCTACATCAAGCCTTCGCGCACGCCGGCCTTCACCCGCTTCAACGTCTTCCTGCGCGACCGCTTCTCCTGCCAGTATTGCGGCACGCGCGACGAGCTGACCTTCGACCACGTCATTCCCCGCTCAAAGGGCGGCCTGACGACCTGGGAGAACGTCGTCGCGGCCTGCTCGCCCTGCAATCTGCGCAAGGGCGACAAGATGCCGGCGATCGTCGACATGTTCCCGATGCAGAAGGCCTACGCCCCGACGGTCAACGACCTGCACCGCAACGGCAAGCTGTTCCCGCCGAACTACCTGCACGAGAGCTGGCTCGACTATCTCTACTGGGATTCCGAACTGGAGCCGTGAGCCGGCCGCCGCGCTATGCGCGGCGGCTCAGGCCGAGCACGGACAGCGCCAAAAGCCCAAGCGAAGCGAGCGCGTTCCAGCCAGCGAGCGACAGCCCAAGCCAGCGCCAGGCCGCCTCCGAGCAAGCGACGACCCGCGTCGTCTGGAGCTGCTTCATGAAATCCTGCACGCCGGGCGCCGACGCGACGCCGCCGCCGCAGTCGCTCGGGCCGAGGAACCAGCCCCATTCGACGCCGGCGTGATAGGCGCCGAGACCGGCGCTCCAGGCCATCAGCGCCGCCAACCCGAGCAGCACCAGCCCTTGCAGCCGGCGCGAGCGGGCGAGGACCAGGGCCGCGAGCGACAACCCGATCGCGGCATAATGCGGCAGGCGCTGCTCCAGGCAGAGCTTGCACGGCACCAACCCGACCACGAGCTGGAAATACCATGCCCCCGCGATGAGAGCCGCGCTTGCAAGTCCGATCGTACCGATGAGGCGCAAGCGCGTCATGAACCGGCTGCCATGCGTCTCGGCGTCGAAGGGGAAACTGGTCATGGCTGTCGGCTCAGCAGGAGAGAAGCTGGCCCGATCCTGCAACCAGCTTGAGGCCGAAATACAGCAGGATCAGCGCAGCCGCAGCCACCACCGCGATTACTTTCAGGCGACGCTCGATGAAATGGCGGATCGCCTCGCCATAGCGCCGCAGCAGGAAGGCGAGCGCAAAGAAGCGGGCGCCGCGCGCGATGATGCAGGAGAGCACGAAGAAGACGAGCCCGATATGGACGGCGCCGGCCAGAATGGTGACGACCTTGATCGGCGGCAGATGCGCCAGCCCCGAGGTGGTCAGCAGGATCAGCAGCAATTGCTGGTCGCCCTGAACGCAGGCCTGCAGCGCATCGAAGGCGCCGAGCTTGCCATAGAAGGCGAGAACGGGCTTCGCCAGGATGTCGAACGCGTAGTAGCCCAGCGCGTAGCCGGCGATGCCTCCCAGCGTCGAGAACACCGTCGCGATCAGCGCCAGCCTGTAGGCCCGCCGCGGACGCGCCAGCGCCATCGGCACGAACAGCACATCGGCAGGGATGAGGAAGAACGAACTCTCCACGAAGGCGACGATGGCGAGCCAAATCTCGGCCCGCGGCCTCGCAGCCAGCGACATGGTCCATTCGTAGAGGCGCTTGATCATGCCGCTGCTCTAACGGTCGGGCTTTGACACGTCCATCCGCCGCCAGAGCTTTTTGCTGCGCCGCGACAGATTGACCGGACCAGACCGATCGCTATAGTCGCGCCGCCCGCAAAGGGCCCCTGTGGCGGAATTGGTAGACGCGCTCGACTCAAAATCGAGTTCCGCAAGGAGTGCTGGTTCGATTCCGGCCAGGGGCACCATTGAACGGCCGGATCTCCCGATCTCGAAGGGGCGGCGCGGCACTCTGATCGATGCCGATGGGGCCGATCGCATGCACGCCGCGGTGGAATGTGTTCACGACCGCAGCACGGGCCTGACGCTATTCCCAGTTCTCGCTCTCATCCTCGTGCCGGGCTTCCCATTTCTCGATCGCATCGACAAGCGCGAACAGCTCTGCCTCCTCCGCCGATCCCTCGGGAGGCGTGCCGATTTCGGCCGCGCGCTCAACGGCGCGCTCATAGTCGTCCGCGCAGCGCACGATGGGCTTCTTGACGTCGATCATCCGCTTGCTCCCCTCATGGCGGCACCACTCGTCTCATAGACAAGCATGGCTGCGGTGAGATCAAGGAATTCATCCTGATCAGGGCCCTCAGTCGGATCCTGGCCCAGTTCTTTCAGGCGCTCGATCGCGGCCTCGTATTCGTCGCTGGTTTCAATGGTCATGATGCGTGGGCTCGGGTTCGTCAACGTCGCCACCAAGCAACGGGCATGGAGGCGGATCGTTCCTGCCGAAGCCCGGCTTCGCCACACTGGGCAGGACGCGGGGCGTCCGCGCGGACAGCGCTGGCGCCCCCTCGACGGATCAGGCCGAACGTCAGGCGGTCAGCGCATCAGACCCGCCGCCCTCAGCGCCTCCTCGATGACCTTTGCAGGCCCGGATGCCGCCGCTTTGGCAGGTGCGGCTGCATCCGGCCTCTGGCGGGCATTCTGATGCTGGAGCGAGGCCGGGACACTCTTTTCGATCGCGGCGCGGGGCTGCTCCCCCTGACGAACCGGCTCGGCCAATTGCCAGAACGCCGCGATGTGGCGCGTCGACGAGATGCCTGCGTTCAGCATGAAGGCGCCGGGCGCGCCGATGCCGTCTGCGGCGTCGAGCGGCGTGCCATGGCCCATGCCGGTGATCGCAAAGGCCTCGATCCGGGCCACGCCTGACGCGTCGCGCCAGATCCGCCTGGTGTGACCGCTCACGGTAGTGCTCTCGCTCGGTGCCGGTGCAAGTCCGTGGACGCCGCGCCATTGCGACAGGATCGCCTCGCCATTCGCAGGCGCGACCGTGTGGTCCTGCGTGCCATGCCAGACCGAGAGCGTCGGCCAAGGCCCCGCATGACCAGACGCATTGGAAACGGCGTTCTGCAGCGCCGCGTCACGCGGCAGTCCCTGGCCGCGCATGCGCTCCAGCGCTTCGGGGATGGTCGCGGCACAGCCATAGGGCAGCCCGGCGATAATCGCGCCGCCGGCGAAAAGCTCGGGATAGGTCGCAAGCATCACCGCCGCCATCGCGCCGCCGGCCGACAGGCCGGTGACGAAGACCCGGCGATGATCGAGACCATGCGTCTCGATCATCGCAGCGATCATCTGCGCGATCGACGACGCCTCGCCGCGATCACGCTGGATGTCGCCTGGCGCGAACCAGTTGAAACAGAGATTGGGATTGTTCGCCCGCTGCTGCTCGGCATAGAGCAGCGCGAAGCCATGGCGGTCGGCGAGTTGCGACCAGCCCGAGCCATGGTCGTATTCGGCCGCATTCTGGGTGCAGCCATGCAGCACCACGACCAGCGGCGCGCCCGGCGCGAGACCGTCGGGCAGATGGTGATACGCCTTGAGCGCTCCCGGATTGGATCCGAACCCTGTCAGTTCCCGCAGGCGCGACGACTGCATCGCAGGCCGTCCCATGCCCCTGGCAGCACTCAGGCGGGCGATCGTCTCGGAAAGGCTGGGCATGATGCGCTCCTGCGCCGGCCGGTCCATGATGGCTCCGGCACGCGTCATGAACGCAGCCATAGCGGCTTTTGTTGCGACGCAACATGGCCAAAACCTCAGTAGCCGTAGCTCGCAAGAATGCTCCGCTCCAGCCCGCGGAGATATTGCTGCGCCTGCACTTCGATCGTGTCCTTGACGGCCAAGGCTGGGCAGTTGCTGTACGAACCACCCCAGTCCCCGCCACCTGCGGCGAGAACCTCCTCGACGAAGGCCACGCAGTTGTTGGGCAGCACGCCCCAGGTCCATTTTTTCGACATCAGCTCCTCGATATAGAGGCTGGCGCCATCGGGATTGCTCAATTTCACATTGACGCGCCGCAGCTCGGTTTTCTTGTTTTCCTTGAGGTAGCGGCGATATCCCGCCTCGCTCATATAGTGCGGATAAGCGGTCAGGAGATTTTTCACGGTCGAGCCGGCGACATGGAAATAGGTGCCGCCGCCTCCCCCGGCATAGACGAGCAGATGCCCGCAGACATTGGGACCTGACCCACTGACTGCAACGACAGAGGCGACGGAGAAGTCCAGCTTCACCGTTCCGCACGAATTGAGAACTTCACCTTCATAGGCTGACATCATATCCCCCGATACACGGTGCAATTGAAAGCTGAAGCGAGATCTGTCTTGAAAAGCGAGGAAAATGGACAATAGAGCTGCCTGTCGGCCATCATATCCTTAGGTCACATCGCAATGTCCAGATCTGCCCGGATGAGACCGGATCGCAAGTGCCATCCGCGTTTGCGCGGCCTTGGCCTGCCCCGCTAGCCCCGGTCGGCCGGCGCAGGCGTCCTTCGTTCCTAGGATGCCCGCAGCCATCGGCCTGTCGAGCACCCCTATCTGCCGGGCCGGCCGCGCGACGGCGACAAGACCGGCGTCATGCGCCACAATGAGGCAATGCCCGTGCCGCCCGCCGGCCGCCATCATCGAGGCCGTCCTTGCGCATCCTGCTGCTCAATCCCAACACGACATCTGAGGTGACCGCCCTGATGGCGCGGGTGCTGGCGCCGCATCTGCCTGATGGCACGACGCTCGTTCCGGTCACCGGCCGGTTCGGCGCGCGCTATATTGCCAGTCGCACGGCAGCGACGATCGCCGGCCACGCCGCACTCGAAGCCTATGCCGAGCATGGCCATGACTGCGATGCGGTCTATCTCGCCTGCTTCGGCGATCCCGGCCTGCTGGCGCTGAAGGAACTGGCTGATGTGCCTGTCATCGGCATGGCCGAGGCGAGTTGCCTTGCGGCTGCGAAGCTGACGGAGCGCTTCTCGATCGTCACCGGCGGCGAGCGCTGGGGGCCGATGCTGCGAGAATTCGTCACCGTCATGGGACTTGGCGACCGACTCGCGGCGATTGAGACCGTGGCACCCACCGGCGCCGAGATCGCGCGCGACCCCGACAGCGCCATCGCCCTGTTGGCGCAGGCCTGCCGGGTGACGGCGCAGCGTGACGGCGCCGGCGCCGTCATCCTCGGTGGCGCCGGCCTTGCGGGGCTTGCGGCCCGCGTCCAGCCGCATCTCGACATCCCCGTGATCTGCTCGGTCGAGGCGGGGATGCAGGCCGTGCTGGCGGCGCTGCGCGATCCCCCGGTGAAGCCGGCGAGCGGCGATCTCGCGCGGCCGGCGCCGATCGCCAGCACCGGCCTTGCCGAGAGCCTCGCCGCATTGCTCGCCCGCTCCTGAGCGGGCGGACGTCAGCCCTTCCCGGCCAGGGATATGCCGTTCTGCGACGCCACCCAGTCCGACAACATCGGCACGTAGTCGTCGCCCTTGCCGGCGGCCACCGCCGTGGCGAAGCTGTTCTTCACAGCATTGCCGATCGGGTTGGGGACGCCGGCCGCGTTCGCCACGCTTTCGAGATAGCGCACATCCTTCAGCCCGTTGACGAGGGTGAACTTGTGGGCGTCGCGGTCGCGCTCGAGCACATACTGCATGAAGGTCTGGTAGAAGCCGCAATCCATCCGGCTGCCGCGCAGCACGCTGTCGAAGGTCTGCGGCGTGATCCCGATCTTCGAGGCCAGCGTCAGCGCCTCCGCATAGATCGCGGCATAGCCCATCGACAGGAAGTTGTTGAGCAGCTTCATCTTGTGGCCGTCGCCGACCGGGCCGAGATGCACGACCTTCTGCGCCCAGGCCTCGATCGCGGGCTTGATGCGCGCGAAGATCTCCGGCGTCGTGCCGACCATGGCCGAGAGCTGGCCGAGCGCGGCCTGGGCCGGCGTTCCGCCGAGTGGGGCATCGGCCAGATGCAGGCCCTTGGCCTCCAGCTCCGCGGCGATCCTGACCGTGACCGTTGGGTCCGATGTCGAGCAGTCGATCACGACCGTGCCGGGCTTGGCGCCCGCAATGATGCCATCGGGGCCGTTGACCACCGCCTCGACCTGGGCCGAGCCGGTGACGCAGAGGAAGATGATGGTGGCGTTCTGGGCCAGTTCCCTCGGAGTCTTCGCCTCCTTCGCGCCGCCAGCAACGAGCTCCTCGACCGGCTTGCGATTGCGGTGTCCCATCACCGTCAGCGAAAAGCCCTTGTTGAGCAGGCTTTGCGCCATGCCCTGCCCCATCAGGCCGACGCCGATGAAGCCGATGGATTCTTTGATCCCTGTCATGTTCAATCGCTCCTGTTTATATGAGAATGATGGGTCTATGTGACGTAAACGCCCGACCGGGAGCTGGTCGCCAGATCATGTGTCCGCCTCCGGAGAAGAGCGTCATGACCATCAGCGACCCCCTCAGTGCCGGCTCTCCCGTCAAGCCTGCAACCGTTCCGGGCGGACGGGCCCGTGTGACGCTTCAGATCATCGCCGACCGGCTCCTGGTCTCGACGGCGACCGTCTCTCTGGCGCTGCGCGGCTCGCCCCTGGTGGCGGAGGCGACGAGAGCCCGCGTCCAGCAGATGGCCCGTGAGATGGGCTACAGCTACAACCGCAGCGCCGCCTCGCTGCGCACCGACCGCACCAACATCCTCGGCGTCGGCTTCCACGACATCACCAATCCCTATTTCGCCGAACTTCTCGCCGCGATCGAAGAGACCACGACGGCCAATGGCCGCTCGATCCTGCTCGGCACCTATGGCGAGGATCTCGCCCGGCAGGACCGTGTGCTGGGCACGCTCACCGAGTATCGCCCGGACGGCATGATCCTCTGCGCCGCCGGCGGCAGCACGCCCGACACCTTCGCGCATCTGATCGCGGCCGGCGTCCCGATCGTCCAGCTCTCCCGCGAGATCACGGACAGCCTCGATTTCGTCGGCTCCGACGACCGCCACGGCACCATCCTCGCGATGGAGCACCTGATCGGGCTCGGCCACCGCCGCATCGCCTTCCTGTGCCACAACCATCGCATCTCGACCGGCGCGAACCGCTATCGCGGCTATTGCGACGTCCTCGCCCGCCATGGAATCGCGGTCGATCAAAGCCTCGTCTATGCCGGGCACGGCACACGCGAAAACGGCTCGAAGGGGATCCAGGCCGTGTTGGATGCGCCCGACCCGCCGACCGCGGCCGTCTGCATGAATGATCTGGCTGCTTTCGGCGCGATGCTCGGATTGCGCCATCGCGGGCGCGAGGCGGGAATCGATTTCTCGATCATCGGTTGCGACGACGTTCAGGAAGCCTCGCAATGGTATCCGGCCCTGACGACGATCCGCAATTTTCAGGACGAAATGGGGCGCACCTCCGCTGAGTTCCTGATCAGCCGCATCGCCGAGCCGGACGCCCCTCCCCGCCGCCTGCTGCTCAAACCGGAGCTCGTCATCCGGGGCACGACCACGCCACCGCGACGCTGAGGCGCAGTCCGGCGTCTCACGCATCATTCGCCGGCTTGGCGTTGAGCGCGCGATAGGCGCGCACCACCTGCGAATCGTCGCGTCCGCCATGGCCGAGCCCTGACGACGCCAGGAACATCTGGTGGGCGGCGGCCGCCAGCGGCAGCGCTGTTTTGGCGGCGCGCCCGGCATCGAGCACGATGCCGAGATCCTTGACGAAGATGTCGACGGCGCTCGCGACAGGCGGGTCGGGCTCGTGCATGCGAGGCCCGCGATCCCTGAGCATCCAGGACGAGGCGGCCGAGCCGCCCATGATCTCGAACAGCAGCTTGCCGTCGATGCCGGCCTTCTCGGCAAGCGACAACGCCTCGGCCGCGACCGCGATATGCACGCCGCAAAGCAGCTGGTTAACGGTCTTCACCGTCGCGCCCTGGCCCGGCTTCTGGCCGACATGGAAGACCTTGTCGCCGAGCGCATCCAGCACCGGGCGCGCCTGGTCGAAACGGTCCTGGGGCGCGCCGACCATGATCGTCAGCGTCGCGCCGCGCGCACCGTTGACGCCGCCGGAGACCGGCGCATCGATCAGATGCCGCCCGCTTCTGGCCACCTCGGCGGCGATGGCCTCGACCTCGCCCGGCGGACAGGTCGCCATCAGGATGACCAGCGCGCCGGGCGCCAGAGCGTCCATCGCCTGCGATTCGAACAGCACGGAACGGGCTTGGGCGGCATTCACCACCATCAGCACCAGCACCTCGGCGCCTTCGGCCGCAGCCTTCGCACTGTCGGCTGCATGTCCGCCGGCCGCGACCAGCGCCTCGCGTGCGCTCGCCCGCATGTCGAAGCCGGTGACGCGGAACTGGCGCTTGACCAGGTTCTCGGCCATCGGCGCGCCCATGGCGCCGAGCCCGACGAAGGCGATGGAGGTGGGTTGGGTCGGCATCTCGCTTGGGCTTTCAAATCTCCGCCGTCATTCCGGGCGGAGCGAAGCGCAGACCCGGGATCCATGCCGGAACCGTTCAGGCATGGATCCCGGATCTGCGCGGCTACGCCGCTTGTCCGGGATGACGGCACGGTTGGAACGGACGGCGATGATAACCGGGAAGGCTCACTCCTTCACGGCCCCGGTCATCGCCGACACGTAATGCTCGACGAAGAAGGCGTAGAGGATGACCAGCGGCAGCGATCCCGCGAGCGCGCCTGCCATCAGCGACCCCCAGCGATAGATGTCGCCATCGACGAACTCGTTCACGATCGCCACGGGCACCGTCTTGTTCTGCGTCGAGGACAGGAAGGTCAGCGCGTAGATGAACTCGTTCCAGCACAGGGTGAAGGAGAAGATGAAGGCCGAGATCAGGCCCGGCACCGCCAGCGGCAGGATGATCTTGATCAGGATCTGCGCCCGGGTCGCGCCGTCGATCAGCGCGCATTCCTCGAGCTCGTAGGGGATGGTCTTGAAGTAGCCCATCAAGAGCCAGGTCGAGAACGGGATCAGGATCGTCGGATAGACCAGGATCAGCGCCAGCGGCGTGTCGAACAGCCCGACCTTGTAGATCACCGTCGCCAGCGGAATGAACAGGATCGAGGGCGGCACCAGATAGGCCAGGAAGATCAGCGCCCCGACGGTGACCGCGCCCTTGAAGCGCAACCGCACGATCGCATAGGCGGCCAGCACGCTGGCGACCAGCGAGATGAAGGTGGCGCAGGTCGCGATGAACATCGTGTTCCAGAGCCAGCGCGGATAATCGCTCTCGAACAGCAGCTTGTGGATGTGCTTGAACGTCGGCTCCCAGGTCCAGAACGGGCTGACCTTGTCCATCTCGATGAGCTGATGGTCGGGTTTCACCGCCGTCAGCGCCATCCAGTAGAACGGAAACAGCAGCACGAACAGGATCAGGAGGAGCGGAATATAGGTCGTGACGACGCGGCGCGGCAGCGTCTCCAGATAACCCATGCCCTCGCTGTGGTCGGCCGTGACCGTGCTGCCGGCCGTGGCCTGGCGGCCGGCGCTGTCCTGGATGGCTCCGACGTTACTCATTGCTGCCACCCTGCTGCCATTTGCGTGTCTGGAGCCCGTACCAGGCGATGCCGATCGCCGCGAGCAGGAAGGGGATCATCGCCGTCGAGATCGCCGCGCCCTCGCCGAGCTGTCCGGCGATGATCGCGCGCTGGTAGGAGAGCGTCGCCATCAGATGGGTCGCGTTCACCGGGCCGCCGCGCGTCAGCGCCCAGATCAGCTGGAAGTCCGTGAAGGTGAACAGCACCGAGAAGGTCATCACCACCGCGATGATCGGCGTCAGCAGCGGATAGGTGATGTGGCGGAAGCGCTGCCAGGGCGTCGCCCCGTCCAGCGTCGCGGCCTCGTAGAGCGAAGGCGAAACGGTCTGCAGCCCGGCCAGCAGCGTAATCGCGATGAAGGGCACGCCGCGCCAGACATTGGCGAAGATCGTCGACCAGCGGGCGTTCCAGACGTCGCCGAGGAAGTTGATGTTGTAGTCGATCCAGCCGAGCTGGCGCAGCGACCAGGAAATGATCGAGAACTGCGCGTCGTAGATCCACCAGAAGGCGATCGCCGACAGCACGGTGGGCACGATGAAGGGGATCAGCACGAGGGCGCGGATCATCGCCTTGAACGGCAGGTGCTTGTTGAGCAGCAGCGCCAGATAAAGCCCGATCACGAACTTCGCGGCGCTGGCGACGGTCGTGTAGAGCAGCGTGTTGAACACTGAGGTCCAGAACACGCGGTCTTCCCAAAGCCAGATGTAGTTCTCCAGCCCGATGAAGACGCCAGCCCTGCCAATCTTCGTGTCGGTGAAGGACAGCCAGACGCCCAGCCCCAGCGGATAGGCCAGGAACAGGATCAGGATGCCCATGGCCGGCACCATGTACCAGAAGCCAAGCCAGTTGGGGCTGGCCTTCAGTTTCTGCCAGGCCGTGCGCTCGCTTCTGAAAGAAGTCTGGCGGGCCGGCATCTCGGCTGCGGAGTTGGCCATCGCGAATCCGGTTTCATGCGGGAGATCGGTCCGGCCAGAGGCCGGGCTGTGATGTCGTTGGCGAAAGAGATGCGAAGGACGGCCCGCCGAAGCGGGCCGCCTTCGTCAGCTGTCGCGGCTCAGCGATAGATGCGCTTGGCCTGCCGCTCGGCGCCGGCGATGGCGCCCTTGATGTCCTCGCGACCCGTCACATAGTTCGCGAACATGTCGACCACGACGAAGTCGGCGATGGCTGCCGCCGCGTTCTCGCCCAGCGTACCGAGCCCCGCCGGCGTCAGCGTGCGCTTGGCGACGTCGCGGAACGGCGTCGTCTTCGGATCGGCGGTCCAGACGGGGTTCTTGTCGTATTCACCGAGGAAATGCGACAGGTAGCCCTGAGCCGCGCCGATCCAGGGGTTGAACTGCGGCGCATCCATCATGAAGGCGATGAACGCCTTGCAGGCATTGGGGACCTTGGTGAACTGGAACGCCAGCATCGTGAAGGGAAGATGCAGTTCGGTCGGCTTGCCGACAGGCCCGATCGGCATATAGGCGTGGTCCATGTCGGCCGCCATCTCGGGCTTTTCCTTCTTGGCCGCGACATAGACCGAGATGCCGTTGACGGTGGTGTGCAATTCACCCGCGAGGAAGGCCTTGTTGTTCGAGGAATCGTTCCACGAGGCCGTGCCGGGGATGAAGGTCTCGTAGAGCGCCTTGCCGTATTCGAGCGCCTTGGCGGTCTCCGGAGAGTTGATGATGACCTTGTTGCCCTTGTCGACAAGGTTGCCGCCATGGCTCCAGAGCAGCCAGTGCATCCAGGTATTGGCGTCGCCGGACGCATGGCCGAACGCCATGCCGGCCGGGGTGTTGTTCGCCTTCAATGCCTTGCAGAGTTCGAGGAAACCGGCGGTGTCCTTGGGGAATTCCTTGAAGCCGGCCTTGTTCATCGAGGAGATGCGATAGTTCATCAGACCGCCGCTGGCCGCGATCGGGATGCCGATCCACTTGTTGCCGAGCTTGCCGTAGGCCTCGGCCGACGGGAACCAGCCGCCATGCTTCTCGCCGAGATACTTCGAGACGTCGGTGAGATCGAGGCACTTCTGCGGAAACAGGTGCGGCAGCGAGTAGAGGCCCCAGACCAGGTCCAGGCCCTGCCCCGTGTTGGCCACGACCGACGCCTTCGGCTGCAGGTCGTCGTAGGATTCGTTGGTGACGGTGATCTTGGCGCCCGTGGCAGCCTCGAAGGCCGCGACGAGCTTCATGAACTCGACGTCTTCGGCTTCGACGAAGCGCTTCCAGCGCATCAGGTTGATCTTGGCGTTGGGCTCGACCTTGAAGGGCGAGGCCTGGGCCCAGGCCTTGGCATAGGCGAGCAGGTTCGTGCCGGCGCCCATGCCGAGCGCCGCGCCGCCCTTGATCAGTGATCTGCGATTCAGGTCCATCTGTATCCTCCCTGGGGATTTTGGGTTCTTCGGCTCTTGGGTCGGCCGTCTTGAACCGGACTGTCCGGTTTTCGGTTTCGAGGCCCGTCCGTCTCTGGGATGGCGCGGGCCTCGTTGTCTGTTCGTCTCGTCGCTTGTTCGGTTCGTCTCCTGCCGGCAAAGCGCAATGCGCGTCGCCAACCACTCCGCCTCAGTCGATCCGCTTGCCGGTCGCGGCGTCGAACAGATGCGTGACATTGGTGTCGGGCGTGATCGTGATCGTCTCGCCCGGCTTGGCAGTGATCCGCTCGCGGAAGACGCAGGTCAGGTTCTGGCCGCCGCAGCGGACCACGACCTGCGTCTCCGAGCCCATCGGCTCGACGACCACGACCTCGGCCTTCAAGCCGTTCGCATCGAGCTGGATATGCTCGGGACGGATGCCGAACACGGCGGCTCGACCATTCGAGTCGGCCGGGTGCTGGCCGATCGGCCAGACCACACCGCCTTCGGTCTCGAAGCCGCCGGCCGTGATCTTGCCCTTCAGCAGGTTCATCGAGGGCGAGCCGATGAAGGCCGCCACGAACAGATTGGCCGGCCGGTCGTAGAGTTCGAGCGGCGCGCCCATCTGCTCGACGATGCCGTCATGCATCACGACGATCTTGTCGGCCATGGTCATGGCCTCGATCTGGTCGTGGGTCACATAGACCGTCGTGGTCTTGAGGCGCTGGTGCAACTCCTTGATCTCGGTGCGCATCTGCACGCGCAGCTTGGCGTCGAGGTTGGAGAGCGGCTCGTCGAACAGGAAGACCTGCGGATCGCGCACGATCGCGCGCCCCATGGCGACGCGCTGGCGCTGGCCGCCCGAGAGCTGGCGCGGATAGCGATCGAGCAGCTTGTCGAGGCCCAGGATGCCGGCGGCCTTGCCGACGCGCTCGTCGATCTCGGATTTCGGCGCCTTCCGCAGCTTCATCGAGAAGGCCATGTTGTCGGCGACCGTCATATGCGGATAGAGCGCATAGTTCTGGAACACCATCGCGATGTCGCGCTCCTTCGGAGGCACATCGTTGACGACGCGCGGGCCGATGCGGATCTCGCCGCCGGAGATGTTCTCGAGGCCGGCGATCATGCGCAGCAGCGTCGATTTCCCGCAGCCCGACGGCCCGACCAGGATGACGAACTCGCCGTCGTCGATGTCGATGTCGACACCGTGAATGACCTGCGTCGCGCCGTAGGCCTTGCGCACGTCGGCAATCTGCACTGAGGCCATGTGGGCCCTCTCCTAAGCTTCGTTTCCCGTGGACCCGGTGGTCCGCCGCTTCGGGCAGAGTCCGGATCGCATCCTGTATTGGTCTGTTGCGACCGATCGATGAAGCTTTGCCGACGACAGGCCCCGCGCTCTCGGTGAAAAGCGCCGCGCCTTGCATCGGATTTCATCCGCGATAAAGTCATACGATATAGACAGGCGTGTCAAGCGCTGGACGCACGGCAGAAAGTCGGGGTTACCAACGTTGCCGCACAGGGAGAGGCCCCAGACGATGCGGGTGCGCGACTATTCGCGACCGACGACCCTCAACCCCGACCGCCTCTTCGGCCAGGTCGCCCAGAAGCTCGCGGTCGCCATCATCACCGGCGCCGTCAAGGCCGGCGAACTGCTCCCCAACGAGGACGATCTGCGCTCCGACATCTCGGTCTCGCGTACCGCCTATCGCGAGGCCGTCAAGGTGCTGACCGCCAAGGGACTGGTCGAGGCCAGGCCCAAGAGCGGGACGCGGGCTGCCCCTCGCGACAGCTGGAACCTGCTCGACCCCGATGTCCTGTCATGGCATTTCGAGGCCGACCCCAACGAGAAATTCATCCGCGATCTCTTCGAGTTGCGCCGTTTCGCCGAGCCTGCGGCGGCAAAGCTGGCGGCGCTGCGCCGCACGCCGGCCGACATCGCGCGGATCGAGGCGGCCTATCGCGGCATGTCCGACAACCCGCCCTTTGCGGACGCCACCATCCGCGCCGATCTCGCCTTCCACGAGGCGGTCTTCGCAGCCTCCCACAATGCCACGCTGCAATGCCTGGCGAGTGCGGTCGCAGCCACCGTGCAGTGGTCCATGCTGCTCAAATCGGTCGACGGCCGCGAGGTCTTCATCACCTCGCTGGTCGATCACGAACGCGTCCTGGACGCGATCATCCAGCGCGACGGCGATCTCGCATCGGCCCGGATGACGGCGCTGGTGATCGACAGCCTGAACACCACGCTCGCCTTCCTGACGCCATCGACATCGGCGACGATCCACAAAACCGCGTGATTAAGTCATATTATATATGCGTCAGCGGCGCTTTTCGGGCAGCACGCGACGTGGTGGGATGCCGAGCATCCATCCTACCGGCTGGCAACTTTGTCTCCGTCGCCATATCGACCATTTAATCGATTCATATTCCTCTGATCAAGCCGCCCGTCCATCCCACAGAAGCCTATGGAAACGCTCGCCATGACCCGGCCCAATGCCACTGAAATCCTGATGACCGGCCCTCTCATCGCCTATGCGGCTGAGCAGCTGAAGGCGAATTTCACTGTCCACGAACTCTGGAAGGCCGAGGACAAGGCGGCCTTCCTGCGCGAGATTTCCGGCCGCGTGCGCGGAATCGCCGGCGGCGGCCATATCCGCATCGACGGCGCGCTGTTCGATGCGCTGCCGAAGCTGGAGATGATCGCGAATTTCGGCGTCGGCTATGACAATGTCGACGCCGCCGAAGCCGGCCGTCGCGGCCTCGTCGTCTCCAACACGCCCGACGTGCTGACCGACGAGGTCGCCGACCTCGCCATTGGCCTGCTGATCGCCACCGTCCGGCAGCTGCCGCAGGTCGACCGCTACCTGCGCGAGGGCAAATGGCTGAAGGCGCCCTATCCGCTGACCACCTCGCTGCGCAAGCGCACGGTCGGCATCGTCGGGCTCGGCCGCATCGGCAAGGCCGTGGCGCACCGGGTCGAGGCCTTCGGCCTGCCGGTTTGCTATCACGGCCGCACGCGCCAGGCCGACGTCTCCTACCGCTACTATCCCTCGCTGGTCGAGATGGCCCAGGATGTCGACACGCTGATCTCGGTCGCGCCGGGCGGCGCCTCGACCCATCACATCATCAATGCCGAGGTCCTGAAGGCGCTCGGCCCCAACGGCATCGTCGTCAATGTCGGCCGCGGCACCGTGATCGACGAGAAGGCACTGGTCGAGGCGTTGCAGAACAAGACCATCCTCTCGGCCGGTCTCGACGTCTTCGAGGACGAGCCGCGCGTGCCGGCCGAGCTCATTGCGATCGAGCATGCGGTTCTGCTGCCCCATGTCGGCTCGGCCTCGGTCCACACCCGCGAACAGATGGGCCAGCTCGTCGTCGACAACCTTCTGTCCTGGTTCGACGGCAAGGGCCCGCTGACGCCGGTAGCCGAAACCCCCTGGAAGGCCTGAGCATGGCGGGCCGGCGTCTGCGCCTCCCGCTTGTCGCGGCAGGGCTTTGCCTCTCGCTCGCCCCGGCGGGCGCGCAGACGACCATGCCGCCACGGGGAGCCGATCAGGCGCCCGACGCGCTTCGCCCACTGCTGGGCGCCTGGGATCTGGAGGCGGTCGACCAGCCGCGCCGCTGCACCATCATACTAGGTGCGGAAACGGCGGGCGGCGGCCGCCAGGTCCGCTTTCCCGCGACCTGCCGCCGCGCCATGCCGATCCTGGCGGAGGTCTCGACCTGGACCGTCACGGCCAAAGGCCTGCCGGTTCTGGCGGATGCGCAGGGCAAGATCGTGCTCGGCTTCGACGGCAGCGGCCAGACCGCCGTGCTTCAGGCCAAGGGAGGCGACGGCCGGGACTACCGCCTCGACCCGAAATCCTATCCCCGCAGCGCCAAATCGGCAGCCACCGCAGCGACACAGGCCGCCTCGGCGGCCCAGAGGCCGACGATCGTCGATTCCGGCCGGGCGCCGGCCGCCGACACGCTGCCAGGGCGCTATTCGGTGATGCGCCAGCAAAACCGCGAGGCCTGCCGGCTCGTGCTTGGCCCGGGCTCGGCAGCCGGCGGGCGTGCTGCTTTTGAGGGCTCCTGCCAGGACACCGGCCTGACGATCTTCGATCCCGCCGGCTGGCGTTACAGCGCCGGGCGGCTCTCGCTCGTCGCGCGCAAGGGCCACACCACCGACCTCGTCTTCGAGAACGGGCAATGGCGCAAGGACCCCGCGGTCGGCGCGCCGCTGCTGATGCGCAAGCTGCCGTGACGGCCAGATGACCACATGCTCGACAGCCCAGGCGGAAACCGCCGCACGGCCTGATCGCGCTGCCGCGGGTCCATGCGCGGGCGATGTCGATGGCGCCGGTCGATCCGAACAGCCCGACAGTGTTGTCCATTGGTTCAGATTGTCGTCGCCATCTCCTTGCCGCAAGGTCAGGAGCGGGACGTCCGTCTCGGGGATCATGACTGGCGATCAGACGCGGTCGTTCCTAGATGCGGTCGGCCCCCGGGGCCGCGTTCAAAGAGGAAAGCCTGATGTTCAACGCCAAATCCCTTCTTGATGCTTTGGTCAGCGCCGGCACGCAGGCCGGAAAGCCCGGCGGGCAGGGCCAGACCGGCGGGCTCGGCGCGATCCTGGGCGGTCTGGCCGAGCAGGTGCAGCGTGGCGGCGGCATTGGCGGGCTTGCGGGGATGGCGGGCCAGATCCTGACGCAGGCCACGCAAGGGGTCGGCGACGCCGCACGCCAGACCGGCGTCCAGCAGAAGGCTGGCGATGCACTGAACCAGGTCACCGGCGGGCGCTCGGCGCAGGATGTTCTCGCCCAAGCCAAGGCGATGTTCGACAAGAACCCGGCGATGGCGACGGCCGTGCTCGGCGGCCTCGGCGCGCTCGTCTTCGGCTCGTCCACCGGCCGCGCCGTCGTCGGCTCCGCCGCCCGCCTGGGCGGCATAGCCCTGATCGGCGGCCTCGCCTACAAGGCCTATCAGAACTATCAGTCCGGCAAGCCGATCCTCGATGCCGGAAGCCCCGAGCTCCTGCCAGCGCCGGCCGGCACCGGCTTCGAGCCGGAAGCCGCCAGCGAGGCGACGGCCCTCGTCTTCATCCGCGCCATGATCGCCGCCGCAGCGGCGGACGGCGCGATCGATGCAGACGAGCGCACAGCCATTCTGGGCGGCCTGCGCGAAGCCGGCTTCGACCCCGAGGCGAATGAATGGCTCGCCAACGAAATGGCCAACCCGGCCTCTGTCGAAACCCTGGTCGAGGGCGCCGAAAGCCCGGAGCTGGCGGCGCAGATCTACACGGCGGCGCGGATCGCCATCAATCCCGATACGCCCAAGGAGCGGGACTTTCTCGCTGGCCTCGCAGGCTCGCTCGGCCTCGATGCGGAGCTCGTCGCCAATATCGACGCGGCCGCCAGCTCGGCGAAGGTCTGACGCGCCGACTTCGCCCAGCATCCACCGAGCCCCGTCGAGACCGACGCCCTGCCGCCCCCCAGCGGCAGGGCTTTTTTGCGAGCGGCGGCTAGGAAGCCGGCGCCATGCAGGGCCTTCCCGGGCCGCCTGGATCGGCAATCTAAGCGTGGCCTCAGCCGGCTGTTAATCATGGCCGCGAAATGCGTGCGCCACGCGCCGAGCATCCACCCGGATTTAGGATTTATCGTCGAAGAAGACGGAGGGCCAGAACGGCTTGCTGCCTTGCAGCGCTGGTCGGGACCTTGTCATCGTTCGGCCGAAAACAATAACGGCGCAAGGGAAGAAGAGACAAGGACATGCCTTTATTCGCGATGATCAGGGCGATGCGGCCGCATCACTGGCTTAAGAACGGGCTGGTTTTCATCCCGATCCTGCTCAATCACGACGTCTTCGATTTCTCCGCCCTCCAGCATGGCATCGTTGCCTTCGTGGCGTTCAGCCTGATGGCGTCGTCGATCTATCTCCTCAACGATATCGTCGATGTCGAGGCCGATCGTCGCCACCCGACAAAATGCACGCGCCCGCTGGCGGCGGGCGAGATCACCGAGCGACAGGCCTATGCCGCCGTGCCGCTGCTGCTGACGGCCGCCTTCGCCTTGTCCTGGCTGCTGCCCCAGCCGCGTCTCTTCCTGCTGGCGCTTGGGGCCTATCTCGTCCTGGCACTGGCTTATCTCTTCGTGCTGAAGCGCAAGCTGCTGGTCGATGTGCTCGGCCTCGCCGCCCTGCACACGCTGCGCATCCTCGCCGGCAACGCGGCCGCCGCGATCCCGATCTCGTCCTGGCTGCTCGCCTTCTCGATGTTCCTGTTCCTGAGCCTGGCGCTGGTGAAGCGCTATGCCGAGCTTCGCCTGACGCAGGACCAGTCCGGCCTGAAGAAGGCGGGGCGCGGCTACCATGCCGAGGACATCGAGGCTTTGTCCCAACTCGGCATGGCCTCGGGCTGCACCTGCGCGCTAATCATGGCGCTCTACGTCGACAGCGCCGCCGTGAAGGAACTCTACCGCCACCCTGAGCTGATCTGGCTGGTCTGCCCGATCATCCTCTACCAGATGGCCCGTATCTGGTTTCTGGCGCGGCGCGGCCAGATGCCGGACGACCCGCTCGTCTTCATGATCCGCGACTGGCGCAGCCAGGTCACCGGAGCAAGCGTCGTCCTGATCATGATCGCGGCGACATTGCTGCCGTGAGTCCCCCCTCGCCGGACATACGCTCCTGGGGCGGCCTGACCGCACGCGGCAGCGACCGCGTGTCGCCGCAAGCCTGGATGGCGGAGCCGGCACCGCAGCAGGGGCCGGTCCTGGCTTACGGCAATGGCCGGTCCTATGGCGATTCCTGCCTGAACGACGGTGGCCGCCTGATCCTGGGGCGCAGCCTTGACCGCATCCTCGCCTTCGACCGCGAAAGCGGGCTCGTCACCTGCGAGGCCGGCGTCCTGCTCGACGACCTGCTCGCGCTGGTCATGCCCGCCGGCTGGTTTCCGCCGGTCACGCCCGGCACCTGCTTCGTCACGATCGGCGGCGCGCTCGCCAACGACGTCCACGGCAAGAACCATCACCGCGCCGGCACCTTCGGCCGCCATGTCCGCGCCTTCGAGCTCACCCGTTCGGACGGCCAGGTTCTGACCTGCGCGCGCGACATGAACAGCGATCTCTTCGCCGCCACGATCGGCGGCATGGGGCTGACCGGCCTGATCACGCAGGTGACGCTCCAGCTCATGCCAGTGGCATCAGCGCAGATGCTGCAGGAAACCATCCATTTCGACGGTCTCGACCGCTTCTTTTCCATCGCAGCGCAATCTGACGCGACGCATGACTACACCGTCGCCTGGATCGACGCGCTGGCGTCGGGCGCCAACTTCGGGCGCGGGGTGTTCTTCCGCGCCAACCACGCGCCGGCGAGCGATCAGCCTCAAAGCCGCCCGCGCCGCAGCCTGTCCTTTCCGTTCACGCCGCCTGTCCCGCTGATCAACGGCCTGACGCTGCGCGCCTTCAATCTGCTCTATCGCGCGATGCAGCCACGCTCGCCGGAGCTCCGGCGCATCGCCTATCGCCCGTTCTTCTATCCGCTCGACCGGATCAGGAACTGGAACCGAGCCTATGGCCCGCGCGGGCTGCGCCAGTTCCAATGCGCGATCCCGATGCCCCATGCCCGCGTCGCGGTCGAGGAGATGCTGCGGCGGACGCTTGCCTCCGGCGAGGCGTCCTTCCTGACCGTGCTCAAGCTCTTCGGCGACGTTCCCTCCCCCGGGATGATGTCCTTCCCGCTGGCCGGGGCGACCCTGACGCTCGATTTCCCCTACCGCGGTCCGCGCACCGACACGCTGCTCGCCGAGCTCGATCGCATCACACTCGCTGCAGGCGGCCGCGTGAACCCCTACAAGGACGCCCGCATGTCGCAGGCCGTCTTCGAGGCCTCGTTCCCGCACTGGCGCGATTTCGCGGCGCATATCGATCCGGGATTTTCGTCGAGCTTCTGGCGCCGGGTCACCGGCAGCTGAGGTCGTGCCGAGGACGCGGACCTCGCCCCAGCCCTCATCCTGAGGAGCGCTCCGCAGGAGCGCGTCTCGAAGGATGCTCCAGCGGACTCGGAACCTCCTGGAACATCCTTCGAGACGGCCGCTGCGCGACCTCCTCAGGATGAGGGCTGAACGGCCCCAAAAAATCGTCGCATCGCCTTGAACCTTTCCGCCGCCCGCCGCGACCAACGGTCATGCAGGGCGAATGGTTCGCCCCCGACACATTCTTGGGAGATCAAGACGATGACCCGCTTCAAGACCCTCGCGATGGCCGCCCTGACCGCCCTGACGCTCGGCACCACCCTGAGCGCCACCTCCGCCGAAGCCGGCTACTGGGGCCGCCGCGGATATGGCTGGGGCGCGGGCGCCGGCATCGTCGGCGCGCTCGCAGCCGGCGCCATCATCGCCGGCGCCACCCGCCCGGCCTATGGCTACAGCGGCTACTATGGCGGCCGCAGCTGCGAGATGGTCGAGCGCATCAACCACTACGGCGAGGTCGTCGGCTACCGCCGGGTCTGCGGCTACTACTGAGGCATCGAGGCGCGGCGGCCCGGGGCCAGGAACCCGCAGGACCGCACGCCTCGGACGAGCTTTCGCAGACCCAATCGATCGCAGAACAGCTCTCCGGTCATCCGGGGAGCCGCTTCTGATTCACAACCTGCAACGAAAAAGGGCCGGCAAACCGGCCCTTCCCCAACACATGCCTGCGAAGCGCGTCAGCCCTTCGCCACCGCCACCTTGCGCAGGTAATCCGTCACGATCCGCGTGATGCCGCGCGAGAGCAGATCGTCCAGCGCATTGATGAAGGTGTCGCAATCCTCCCGCGTCGCGATCAGCGGCGGCTCGAGGCGGATGACGTTGCGGTTGTACTCGGTGAAGGCCACGAGCACGTCGTAATCCTTCAGCAGGAGCGCGCCGATGAAGCCGCAGAGCGAACCCTTCAGCTTGTCGTCGAGCAGCGCGACCATGTGCTTGAGGCCAAACGGCATCGTCTCGCTGATGTCGTTGAACTCGACGCCGATCATCAGGCCGCGCCCGCGGATCTCCTTGAGCAGGCTCGGATGCTTGAGGCGCAGTTCGTTCAGCCGCGCGATCAGGTAGTCGCCCTGGCGCTGGGCGTTGCCCATGAGGTCTTCCTCATAGAGCACGTTCAGCCCCTCGATCGCCGAGATGCAGGCCTCGCCCATGCCCCCGAAGGTCGCCTGGGCATGGATCAGCGCGGTCTTGGGCTTGCCATAGGCTTTCATGTAGAGCTCGCGGCGAGCGATCATCGTGCCCATCGCGGCCTTGGAGCCGCCGAGCGCCTTGGCGAGCGCGGTCACGTCCGGCACCACCCCGTCGCGCTCGAAGGCGAAGAACTGGCCGGTGCGCCCAAGCCCGCACTGCACCTCGTCGGCGACCCAGAGCACGCCATGCTTGTCGCAGAGCGCGCGCAATTCGCGCCAGAAGCCGAGCGGCGCCTCGATGATGCCGCCGCCGCCCTGGATCGTCTCCATCACCACGATGCCGATCGACGGGTCGCTCTCCAGCGCCTGGCGCACCGCCTCGATATCGCCAAACGGCACCTTGACCCGGTTCTCGACCAGCTTGAACTGCGACTGGTAGAGCTGGGAATCCGTGACCGAGAGCACGCCCTTGGTCTTGCCGTGGAACGAGTTCGTCGCGTGCAGGATCTTCGACTTGGCGGGACCCTGCGCCTGCTCGGCGACCTTCAGCGCAGCCTCCATCGCCTCCGACCCGGTCGAGCCGAGAAAGACCATGTCGAGATCGC
This sequence comes from Allobosea vaviloviae, assembly GCF_001298265.1. Taxonomy (GTDB): domain Bacteria; phylum Pseudomonadota; class Alphaproteobacteria; order Rhizobiales; family Beijerinckiaceae; genus Allobosea; species Allobosea vaviloviae_B. The sequence goes on from NZ_LGSZ01000047.1 coordinate 192,233, forward strand.
CGGGCGAGATCGCGGCGAGATTGGCCGCGAGCGCCGAGGCGTATTGCGACATGAACGCCATGCAGATCTCATGGCGGTCCTCGTCCTGGAACTTCTTGCGGGCCGCGACGATGCGCGGATGGTTGTGGCCGAAGGCGACCGAGCAGAAGCCGCCGAAGAAATCGAGAATCTTGCGGCCGTCCCTGGTGATGTAGTGCATGCCCTGCGCGCGATCGACGAGGATCTTGTCGAAGCCGAGCAGCTTCAGGAAATGCACCTGGCCGGGATTGATGTGGTCGGTGAAGAGCTGCTTGACCGTCTGCACGTCAAGCTGCTTGGCGTCCTCGACGCTGTAGAGCTTCGGGCGGGCCGGCGCGGTCATCGCGACATCTGCGGGCTTGAAAGCGGGCATGCTCATGCGGCGACACTCCTTGGCGCGGGCTGGGAGGGCGCTTTGGCCCGGCGATATTCGGTGTAGGCGGCGAGCAGCATGTCCTCGTCGCGGTGCAGCGGCTTCCAGCCCAGCTCGCGCTTGGCCTTGGTGGTGTCGAGGATGCAGATCTCGTCGGCGATCATGTATTGCTCGGGGTCCATGATCGGCATGTTGATCGCATCGAGCGCGTTCAGCGTCAGCTTCACCAGCGCAGCCGGCGTCGGCAGCAGGATCGACTTCGAGCCGGCATGCTTGATCAGATCGCCGAGCAGCTTGCGAACCGGCGGCGGATCGTCCGAGCCGAGGTTATAGGCGCTGTTGGGGAAGCCCGCCTTCCACGCCGCGACGCAGGCGCTGGCGCAGTCGAACACTGAGATGAACTGGTAGGGGTTTTTGCCCGATCCGATCATCGGCACCGGCAGGTTGAGGTCGATCAGCTTGAACAGCTTGACGAGGATGCCCAGCCGCCCCGGCCCGATGATCAGCCGCGGCCGGAAGATCGGGATCTGGAAGCCCTTGTCGCGATAGCTCTGCGCGAGCGTCTCGGTCGCGAGCTTGCTCTCGCCATATTCGCCCAGCGGCCGGGCCGGGTGGTCTTCGTCCTGCGGCACCGTCACCGAATGGCCGTAGATCATGTCGGTGGTGAAGTGGACGAGCTTGTTGGCGCCCGCCTTCTCCATCCATGTCAGGATGTTCTGCGTGCCGTGATAGTTCACCGGCCAGAAGAAATCATGCCGCTCCGCCCGCGTCACGATCGGCGACAGCATCTTGGCCGAGAGGTTGTAGACGAGGTCGTCCTTGTCGAGCGGGATCGAGGCGACGCTGGCGGCATCCGTCACATCGATCTGGTGGAACGGCACCGTCGCGTAATGGGCGTGATGGCCCTTGACGATATCCGCGACCAGCACCTCTTCGCCCATGGCGCAGAGATCGGCGGCCAGATGCGAGCCGACGAAGCCGTCGCCGCCGATGATGATGTGTTTCACGCGCTGTCTCTTCGGCTCAACGCGGCAGGCGCGGGCGCTGATCGCGCACCCGCACGGGAATCGGAACAAGCACCCGCTTGGGCTCGAGCAGGGCGCCGAGGCGCAGGAACAGGCGAACGAGCAGATCCATGACGTCCCTCAACTCTGTGCGATGAAGATGGTGCCGAGCACGATGAAGCCGATGCCCGCGATCCGGGCGGCGCTCATGTCCTCGTTGAAGACGAAATAGGCGTAAGCCGCGACCACGACATAGGCGAGGCTCAGGAAAGGGTAGGCGTAGGAGATCTGTACCTTCGACAGCACGACGAGATGCGAGGCCATGCTGACGACGAAGGTACACAGCCCCGCGAAGACGAAGGGGTTGAAGACGACCCGGAAGACGGTCGCGACCAGCCCGTCGCCGGCGACGTCAAGCGCACCCACGCCGGTCATGCCGCGCTTCAGCATGAGCTGGGCTGCGGCATTGGTCAGCACCGTGAACAGGATCAGGGGAATATAGGCATTCATCGGCGCTGAAGCATTTCCTCACATCTCCGACAGGCATGTCGCAGGCCTTTGGATGACCGGGAAAATACTTCAATTGGGTTGCGCCATAGGTCTTACCTCGGCGTAACGTTAAGACGATGCTGACGGGATGTCGGAAAGACCCGGTCAATCAGCCGCAGTTCCAGGAGCCGGCGCGGTCCAGTCGCGCGCGGAAATCCCCAGCGTCTTGATCCGGGAGGCCAGGGTCGTCGCCGGTATGCCCAGGATCGCCGCCGCCCCATTCGGCCCGCTCACCCTGCCGCCCGCGCTCGCCAGGGCCGCCAGGATGCTGGCGCGGTCGCGCTCGCGCCGCCCCGCTTCGGTCAGGATCGCCCCCGAGAGCGGGACGGGCGCCGGGCTCGCCGCAGCGCTGCGCCCGCCTTCCGGCAGCGCGATGAACAGCCGCCCGTTGCGGGCCAGGATCGCCGCGCGCTCGATGACATTCTGCAATTCGCGGACATTGCCCGGCCAATCATAGGCGCAGAGCTTCTGCACATCGCCCTCGCTCAGCGTCAGCCCCTCGACCTTGAGCTTGCGCCCCGCCCCGCTGAGGAAATGCAGCGCCAGCAGCGGGATGTCCTCGACGCGCTCGCGCAACGGCACCGAGACGATCGGGAACACGTCGAGCCGGAAATACAGATCCTCGCGGAAACGGCCCTCGCGGACCTCGCGGCGCAAATCCTTGTTGGTGGCGGCGATGATGCGGACATCGACATGCCGCGTCCGCTCCTCGCCGACGCGCTCGAACTGGCCCTCTTGCAGCACCCGCAGCAGCTTGCCCTGCAGCTCCAACGGGATCTCCCCGACCTCGTCGAGGAAGAGCGTGCCGCCATCGGCGAGCTCGAAGCGGCCGACGCGGTCGCGCAGCGCCCCGGTGAAGGCGCCCCTGACATGGCCGAAGAACTCGCTCTCGAACAGCTCGCGCGGGATCGCGGCGCAATTCACCCGGATCAGCGGGCGGGCATTGCGCGTGCTCGCCTCATGGATGGCGCTGGCGATCAGCTCCTTGCCCGTGCCGGATTCGCCGGTCACCAGCACGGCGGCATCGGTCTTCGCCACCAGCTCGACCTGGCTCAGGATCTTCCGGATCGCGCCCGAGCGGCCGATGACGCCGCGATGGTTGCGCTCCAGCGCCATCTCCTCCTGCAGATAGGCATTCTCGCGCTGCAGCCGTTCGCGCAGCCTGTCGACCTCGGCCAGCGCTGCACGCAGGCGCTCGTCGGCCTCGTGGCGCTGACTGATGTCGCGGAAGATGATCACCGCGCCTGCGAGCCGGCCCCGGTCGCGGATCGGCGTCGAGGTGTAGGCGACCCAGAAGCCCGTCCCGTCCTTGCGGAAGAACATCTCGTCCTCGACATGGTGCACCGCCCCATCCCGGAAGGCGGCGTAGATCGGGCATTGCTGGTGCGGGTAATGGCTGCCGTCGGGACGGTGATGATGAACGGAGGCGTGCATGTCGCGGCCGATCAACTCGCCGGTCTCCCAGCCCAGCATGGCCTCGGCGGCCGGATTGACGAAGGTCGTCTTGCCCTCGGCGTTGACGCCGAAAATGCCCTCGCCGGCAGCCCTCAGGATGAGCTGGTTGCTGCGCTCGATCTCCTGGAACAGCCGCTCGGTGCGTCGCCATTCCGCGATCCCACCACGGACATGGTCGTCGGCCTGCGCATCGAGATCGCGCCGGTGGCGCTGTTCGAGATCGTAGAAGGTCAGGAGGATGGAGGGGTCCGGCAGGCTCAAAAGCCGCGAGCCGATGCATTCGACATGAATCTGCGCGCCATCCGCGCCAAGCGGCGTCAGCGAACGCGTCCAATAGCTGCCCTTGTGCAGCACCGCTTCGGTGAACACCGTCAGCGCCGCCGCCTGGCCGGGAAAGATGGCGATGATCGAGCTCTCGACGAGATCCCGGTCAGGCGTCGCGAGCAGCCGCCTCGCCTGCTCGTTCGCCGCCAGGATGCGGCCAGACAGCACGTCCACGGCCAAGGCGGCATCGACCATGCTCTCGAACAGCCAGGTGGTCTGCGGATGAGCGCTCACAGGTCCGATTTCCCGAAATATCGTTAATCACCTCACGGATTTTCGTTATTTACGAGAATTCGTCAAGCAATGAATGTCGGCAAGCCTTTGATTTCTCGACGCCTGTTCGACCCGGCAGGCTTGGCCCGCTGCTTGCTAATCCAAATCACCCGACCAGCAGCTCATTTGATCAGACCCGGAGGACATGCCCATGGCCTTGTTCAAGAACCCGTACGACGCCGGCCGTTTGATCCGCAGGGGCTGCGATTGCGGCCGCCATGAGAGCCAGTCAGCGCATGAGCGCGCGATCCGCGCTGAAGCCGTCGAGGTGTCCGCCAGCGAGGACGGTCGCTATGCCCGCGTGGTCGAGAATGCGGTGATGCGGGCGCTGTTTCCGCAGGACGAACAGCGCCGCTTCTTCCTGAAGCAGGTCGGCGCCTCCACCGCGATGGCGGCGATCTCGAGCCTGTTCCCGATCGCGGCGGCAACCGAGGTCTTCGCCCAGGCTGTGCCGGAGAAGAAGGATCTCAAGGTCGGTTTCATCCCGATCACCTGCGCGACGCCGATCATCATGGCCTCGCCGATGGGCTTCTACACCAAGCATGGGCTGAACGTCGAAGTCATCAAGACCGCCGGCTGGGCCGTGGTGCGCGACAAGACGATCAACAAGGAATACGACGCCGCGCACATGCTCTCGCCGATGCCGCTGGCGATCTCGATGGGCGCGGGCTCGAACCCGATCCCCTATACGATGCCGGCAGTCGAGAACATCAACGGCCAGGCGATCACGCTGGCGATGAAACACAAGGACAAGCGCGATCCGAAGTCGTGGAAGGGCTTCAAATTCGCCGTGCCCTTCGACTATTCGATGCACAACTACCTGCTGCGCTATTATCTTGCCGAAAACGGCATCGACCCTGACACCGACGTCCAGATCCGCGCCGTGCCGCCGCCGGAGATGGTGGCCAATTTGCGCGCCGACAATATCGACGGCTTCCTCGCGCCCGATCCGGTGAACCAGCGCGCCGTCTTTGACGGCGTCGGCTTCATCCACATTCTCTCCAAGGAGATCTGGGACGGGCATCCCTGCTGCGCCTTCGCGGCCTCGCGCGAATTCGTGACGCAGACGCCCAACACCTATGCCGCGCTGCTCAAGGCGATCATCGACGCGACCGCCTTTGCCTCCAAGGCCGAGAACCGCAAGCAGATCGCCGAAGCCATCGCGCCGGCCAACTACCTCAACCAGCCGGTCACCGTGGTTGAGCAGGTGCTGACCGGGACCTATGCGGACGGTCTCGGCAACATCAAGCGCGACCCCAAGCGCATCGATTTCGACCCGTTCCCGTGGGAAGGCTTCGCCGTCTGGATTCTGACGCAGATGAAGCGCTGGGGCCAGATCAAGGGCGAGGTCGACTACGCCAAGGTCGCCCGGGAGGTCTTCCTCCAGACCGATACGGCAAAGCTGATGCAGGAGGTCGGGCTCACCCCGCCGGCATCAGGCTCGAAGACCATCGTCGTGATGGGCAAGACCTTCGATGCCGCCAAGCCGGAGGACTACATCAAGAGCTTCGCGATCAAGCGGAGCTGAGCCGTGACGCAACCTCAAGCCGAACCGCCGCGCCCGCCGCTGCCGCCCTTCACCGCGCAGAGCGCGGCCCAGAAGGCGCGTGGCGCCGAGGACGCCTGGAACAGCCGCGATCCCGCCAGGGTCGCCGCCGCCTATACGCCCGACAGCCGCTGGCGCAACCGTTCGGAATTCTTCTCGGGGCGAGAGGCGATCGCCGCCTTTCTGGAACGGAAATGGGCGCGCGAGCAGGAGTACCGGCTGATCAAGGAGGTCTGGGCCTTTCATGGCAACCGTATCGCGGTGCGCTTCGCCTATGAATGGCATGACGAGGCCGGCGCCTGGTTCCGCTCCCATGGCAACGAGCAGTGGCAGTTCGCCGAAGATGGCCGCATGGCCCGCCGCGAGGCCTCGATCAACGACGTCTCCATTAGCGAGGTCAACCGGCTGTTCCGTTGGCCGCTCGGCGCCCGGCCAGTTGACCATCCCGGCCTGACGGAGCTCGGCCTGTGAGCGCCAGTCTGAACCTCAGGGCGGCGTTGCTGTCACTGACGATCCTCGTCGTCTTTCTCCTTGGCTGGCATGTCGCCGTGCAATCGGGCAGCAGCGGAGCGGCGAGCAATAACGACCCCGAATACGCCAAGCTGCTGGGCCAGCAGGCCACGCAGGGCAAATCGGCGATGCCCGGGCCGCTCGATGTCATCAGCACGATCTGGGGCCATCTCAGGGACCCGTTTTACGACAAGGGCCCCAACGACAAGGGGCTCGGCATCCAGCTTGCCTGGTCGCTGGCGCGCGTACTGCTTGGCTATGCGCTCGCCGTGCTGCTGGCAATTCCGCTCGGCTTCCTGATCGGGATGTCGCCGCTGATCTCGAAGGCGCTCGACCCGTTTATCCAAGTGTTGAAGCCGATTTCTCCATTGGCGTGGATGCCGCTGGCGCTCTACACGATCAAGGATTCCGGTATTTCGGCGATCTTCGTCATCTTCATCTGCTCGGTCTGGCCGATGCTTTTGAACACCGCCTTCGGCGTCTCCGCCGTTCGCAAGGAATGGCTCAACGTCGCCCGCACGCTGGAGGTCGGCCCGATCAGGCGCGCCTTCACCATCATCCTCCCGGCGGCGGCGCCGACGATCCTGACCGGCATGCGCATCTCGATCGGCATCGCCTGGCTGGTCATTGTCGCCGCCGAGATGCTCGTGGGCGGCACCGGCATCGGCTATTTCGTCTGGAACGAGTGGAACAACCTCTCGATCACAAACGTCATCGTCGCCATCACCGTGATCGGGGTGATGGGCATGATCCTCGACCAGACCCTGGCGTGGTTGCAGCGCGCCGTGACCTATCCGGATTGATGCGATGACCGATCCCACGCCCAACCCGAAATTCATCTCGATCGAGGGTATCGCTCGTCGCTATCCGAAAGCTGGCGGCGGAATGACGACGGTGTTCGAGGACCTGTGGTTCTCGATGAAGAAGGGCGAGTTTGCCTGCATCATCGGCCATTCCGGCTGCGGCAAGACGACCGTGCTCAACATCCTCAACGGGCTCGATGCGCCCGATGACGGCGCGGCCATCGTCGACGGCCGGGCGATCGAGGGCCCCTCGCTCGACCGCGCCGTGATCTTCCAGGGCCATTCGCTCCTGCCCTGGCGGACCGTGCTCGGCAATGTCGCGTACGCCGTTGCCGCCCGGCACCGCGACTGGCCGAAGGCGAAGGTCGATGCCCACGCCATGGCCTTCATCGAGAAGGTCGGACTCAAGGGCTCGGAGCTGAAGAAGCCCTCCGAACTGTCGGGCGGCATGAAGCAGCGCGTCGGCATCGCCCGCGCGCTCTCGATCGAGCCCAAGATGATGCTGATGGACGAGCCCTTCTCGGCGCTCGACGCCCTGACGCGCGGCACGCTGCAGGACGAGGTCCGACGCATCTGCCTGGAGACCGGCCAGACCGCCTTCATGATCACCCATGACGTCGACGAGGCGATCTATCTCGCCGACCGCATCGTGCTGATGACCAACGGCCCCCAGGCGATGATCGCCGAGATCGTCGAGAACCCGCTGCCGCGCGAGCGCGTGCGGACGGAGGTGCATCATCACCCCGACTACTACGCCATCCGCAACCACCTGATCGACTTCCTCGTCAGCCGCTCGAAGACCTTCAAGGACGCTGTTCCCGAAGGCTACGACCGCCGCCACCCGCCGGTGGTGCGGCCGACCGCGGGTGGCAGCGGCCCCGACGCCGGCCGCAAGGCGGCGTGATGACCGCCCGTACATACGCGGCGTCATCCCGGGCGACCGCAGGTCGACCCGGGATCCATGCCGGAACCGTTCAGGCATGGATCCCGGATCTCCGCTTCGCTGCGTCCGGGATGACGGCGCGACTTTCGACTCGAACGACAACAAACACGCCAAGGAGACCGACCCCATGAAGCGCGAAGAGCTCACCGAGAAGATCCTCGACATCAAGCGCGAGAAGGGCTGGAGCTGGAAATACATTACCGAAGAGATCGGCGGCATGTCCGAGGTGCTGATCGTCGGCGCGCTGCTCGGCCAGATGAAGCTGGTCAAGCCGCTGGCCGAGAAGGCCGCCGCCCTCTTCGGCCTGACCGAGAACGAAAAGCGCATGCTCAACGAGGTGCCCTATCGCGGCACGGGCACGCCGATGCCGCCGACCGACCCGCTGATCTACCGCTTCTACGAGATGGTGATGGTCAACGGTCCCGCCTGGAAGGCGCTGATCGAGGAGGAGTTCGGCGACGGCATCATGTCGGCGATCGACTTCAACATCGAGTTCGAGCGCGAGCCGAACCCGAAGGGCGACCGCGTCAAGATCGGCATGTCCGGCAAGTTCCTGCCCTATAAATACTATGGCAACGAACAGGGCATTCCCGACTACGGCTTCAAGGAGGTTTGAGGCGGGGCGGCGGGGGTGCTCAGCCCTCGCCATGGCCCCGGCGGATGCGCCGCACCGCCGCCCAGACGCCCAGCAGCGCGACCGGCACGAACAGCGCGGTCGCGAGGCCGGGCTCGATCTTGAGCCAGCCGGCATCCTTGGCCCCCTTGGCGAGATAGCCGAACAGGCTGACGATGTAATAGGCGATCGCCGCGACGGAGAGCCCCTCGACCGTCTGCTGCAGCCGCAATTGCAGCCGCGTGCGCTCGTTCATCGCCGCCAGCAGGTCGCGGTTCTGCTGTTCGAGCGCAACGTCGACGCGGGTGCGCAGCAGGTTGGCGGCGCGCGCCAGCTTGGTCGCCAGATCGGCCTGGCGCTCCTGCAGCATCTGGCAGGTGCGCATCGCCGGTGCCATCCGTCGCGCCAGGAAGGCGGCGATGGTCGGCCAGCCGCCATGGCCCTGCTCGCCGATCGCGACCAGCCGCTGCTGGACGATGTTGTCATAGGCGCGGCTCGCCCCGAAACGGTAGTTCGCGGAGGCCGCTTCTGCCTCCAGCCGCGAGGCGAGTGCTGTCATCTCGTCGAGCAACGCATTGTCGGCAGCCAGCCCGTCGGTCTGCGTCATGGTGCCGGCGATGCGCACCAGCGTCTCCTCTGCGCTGCGCACGGAAGGGCCGATCCGCTGCGATTCCGGCATGCCGAGAAGAGCGAGCGTGCGATAGGTCTCGATCTCGAGCATGCGCTGCACCAGCGCGCCCGCCCGCGCCGGGGTCAGTTCGCGGTCGAGCACCAGAATGCGCACGAAGCCGTCTGCCCCCGCCCGGAAATCCGTCGCCGCGATCGCACCGCCATTATCGACCAGTGCAGCAGCCAGGCTCGCGGGATCGAACAGGCCCCCTAGATCGGGCTCGGCCGCGGCCGGCATCAGATGCAGGTCGGCGGAGACCAGATGCGGCCCCGGCTGCGGCAGGCCGCGCATGCCATGCGGCAGCGCGCCGGTCGGCGGCAGGAAGGGCGTCGCCTCCGTGCCAGGCAGCTCCCAGCTATAGGTGGTGAACTCGCTGTGCTGCTCCCAGCGAAGGCTGGTTTCACCGAAGCGGGCGCGGTGGTGCTTGGCTTCGTCGAGAGGCCCCGGCACGCCGCGCTCGGCGCAGAAGCGGCCGAGCGCCGCACGATCGGCCGCCGCCTGGCGGGAATCGGTCATGAAGGCGAAATGCAGCAGCCGCCGCGGCGTCTCCAGCGGCGCGAAGGGCCGGGCATGAACCTCGCCGAGGATGGCGCCGCGCTCGTGATGCGCGACGAGCTGCACCCCCCTGTCCTGACCCGCCCCTGCCATGCAAGATCCTCCCGCCGGCCATTCGGCCTCGCTTGGAGGTGAGCTTGCGCCATCCGCGCCGGGGGAGCCAGTCCCAACGATGCCGCAGCGCGATTGTCGACGCACGCCCCTGTCGCGTGGAGACGGGCCGACGTTTAAAATGGCCCCCCCCGCACTGCCGTAGCCGGACTCGATCCATGCCCCTGCCCAATCGCGTCGCCCCTGACGGCCGCCTCTTCGCCGACCCGGCGCGCGGCTTGCTCTTCGGCAATCGCGGCGGGCGCTTCCACGATCCTCAGACGCAGGACCTGCCACAGCGCACCTATGTAAGCCGGCAATGGATCTGCTGCGTCCTCGCCTTCAAGGGCCGCCGCAGGCAGGTCTGGGGCCAAAGCTATACCGAGCTGTTCTTCTGCGACGAGGTCACGGCGCTCGCCGCCGGCCACCGCCCCTGCATGGAATGCCGCCGCAGCGATGCGCTTGCCTATCGCGCCGCGATGATGCGCGGCACCGGGCTGGCCGCCACACCCTCCTTTCCCGAGATCGACCGCCGCCTCGATGCCGAGCGGCGCGACGGACGTAACCCGAGGTTTCACCTCGTGCCTGTCGTCGATCTTCCCGCGGGGAGCATGATCCTGCGCGAGGACGCTCCAGGCTTCCTCGCGCTCAAGGATGGGCATGCGCTGCTCTGGTCACCGTCCGGCTATGTCGAGCGGCTGAAGCCGCCACAGGGCATCGCAAGGGTGCTCACGCCGCCCTCGACGCTGGCCGCCCTCGCCTGCGGCTACCGCCCGCTCTGGCACCCCGGCGCCTGACGAGACCGGTCGGCATCTTCAGCCGGTCCCGTCAGGAACCTTTCCGACAGCAATCGCGTTGCCCCCGCAGTCTTGTCACACACTGCAAAATGGGGGTGCACCAATGCGTTCGATTGCTCTCTGGCTCCTGGGCGTTCCGATCCCGATCATCATCCTGCTCTGGTTCTTCATTCGCTGAGCCTCATCGGTTCTCAGCACTATCGACATGGCCGGGCTCGTCCCGGCCATGTTTGTTTGCAGGCCATGTTCGTTGACAAGGCATGTTCGCCGCAAGGTCTGGCGATGCCGACACGTTCTGACAGCACATCGCTTCATGCCACCCGCACACGGGGCGCATCGTCGGGTTGCGTCTGCCTGCCATCGCAACGTCGCGGGAACCGCCCTATATGCCGGCCATGTCTCAGATTACGCCCTCCCATATCGCGCCCTCTCGGATCACGGCTTCGCCGATCATTTCGGTATCGGGCCTCACCAAGACCTATGCGTCGGGCTTCCAGGCGCTGAAGTCGGTCGATCTCGACATCCGCAAGGGCGAGATCTTCGCGCTGCTCGGCCCCAACGGCGCCGGCAAGACCACGCTGATCAGCATCATCTGCGGGCTGGTCAATCCGACGACGGGGGCGGTGCAGGCCGACGGCCATGACATCGTCACGGACTACCGCGCCGCCCGCGCCGCGATCGGGCTGGTGCCGCAGGAGCTGACCACCGACGCCTTCGAGACGGTGCGCGCCACCGTCGGCTTCAGCCGCGGCCTTTTCGGCAAGCGCAAGGATGCAGGCCTGGTCGAGCAGGTGCTGAAGGACCTCTCGCTCTGGGACAAGCGCGACAGCCAGATCCGCACGCTCTCGGGCGGCATGAAGCGCCGCGTCATGATCGCCAAGGCGCTGGCGCATGAGCCGCGCATCCTCTTCCTGGACGAACCGACCGCCGGCGTCGATGTCGAGCTGCGGCAGGACATGTGGCAGCTCGTGCGCCGCCTGCGCGACAACGGCGTCACCATCATCCTGACGACGCATTACATCGAGGAGGCCGAGGAGATGGCCGACCGTGTCGGCGTGATCAGCAAGGGCGAGATCATCCTGGTCGAGGACAAGGTCGAGTTGATGCGCAAGCTCGGCCGCAAGCAGCTCACCCTGACTTTGCAGGCGCCGCTGGCGGAGCTTCCGCCAACGCTCTCCAGCTTCGATCTGGCGCTGTCAGGCGATGGCGAGGAGCTGACCTACACCTACGACACCAAGGCGGAGCGCACCGGCATCACGACCCTGCTCCAGGCCCTGAGCGAGGCCGGCATCCGCTTCAGCGACCTGCGCACGAGCCAGAGCTCGCTCGAGGACATCTTCGTCAGCCTGGTGAGGGATCGCCCATGAAAACGCTCGACACGAGCCCTCCCGGCATCAACTGGCCGGCGATCGCCGCGATCTACCGCTTCGAGATGGCCCGCACCCTGCGCACGCCCTTGCAGAGCGTCGTGTCGCCGGTGCTCTCCACCTCGCTTTATTTCGTCGTCTTCGGCGCGGCCATCGGCTCGCGCATGCAGGCGATCGACGATGTCCAGTACGGCGCCTTCATCGTGCCCGGCTTGATCATGCTGACGCTCTTGACGCAGAGCATCGCCAACGCGTCCTTCGCGATCTATTTCCCGAAATTCACCGGCACGATCTACGAACTGCTTTCCGCGCCCGTGGCGTGGTGGGAGGTGGTGATCGGCTATGTCGGCGCGGCCGCGACCAAATCGATCGTTCTCGGCCTGATCATCCTGCTCACCGCGACTTTCTTCGTGCCGCTGCGGATCGAGCATCCCGGTTTCATGCTGATGTTCCTGGTGTTGACCGCCGTCACCTTCAGCCTGTTCGGCTTCATCATCGGCATCTGGGCCGATGGCTTCGAGAAGCTTCAGGTCATCCCGCTGCTGGTGGTGACGCCGCTCGCCTTCCTTGGCGGCTCGTTCTACTCGATCGAGATGCTGCCGCCGCTCTGGCGCACGGTCGCGCTGTTCAATCCGGTCGTCTACCTGATCAGCGGCTTCCGCTGGAGCTTCTTCGGCAAGGCCGATGTCGGCGTCGCCGTCAGCCTCGGCATGACGCTGGTCTTCCTCGCAGCCTGCATCGCCGTGGTCGGCTGGATCTTCAGGACCGGCTACCGGCTGAAGAACTGAGGGTTGTCATCCGCTCCATCGGGCTTTGAATCATGTTGGGCGTCCGATGCCGTACCAATGGCAGCGGGAGATCGGGACGAATCAGATCAGGCCGCCTGCATGTCGGCGAAGAACGTGCCGACTGCGATGCGCAGCCCTTCGGCCTCCCGCGCCAGGTTCTCGGCGGTCGACAGCGCCTGGTTTGCCGACTGCATCGCCGTCTGCGAGGTCGCCGTCACGCCCTCCATCTGCCGTGCGACGCTGGCGGTGCCTGACGCGGTCGCCTGAGCCGCGCCGGCGATCTCGGAGGTCGCAGCCATTTGCTGGGCCGTCGCGCCTGCGATCGCGACCGTATGCTGCGCGACATTGCCCATGACGCTGGCGATCGTCTCGATCGCCGCGACCGCGGCTTGCGTCTCGCTCTCGAAGGTGGTGATCCGGTCGGCGATCTCGTCGGTCGCCTGCGCGGTCCGGCTCGCCAGCAGCTTGACCTCGCCGGCGACCACCGCGAAGCCGCGCCCGGCCTCGCCCGCACGCGCGGCCTCGATCGTCGCGTTGAGCGCGAGCAGATTGGTCTGCGCGGCGATGTCGCGGATCAGGCCGACGACCTTGGCGATGCTGCCGGCAGCCTCCATGAGATTGGCGACGTTGCCGCTGGCCTGCATCGCATCGCGCGCGGCGGTTCGAACGACGCCATCGGCCTGCCCGATCCGTTCAGCAATGTCCGCAATCGATTCAGACAGCTCCTCGGACGCCGCGGCGATGGCGCGGACGTTGTCGGAGGCGTCGAGGGCCGCTCCGCGCGCCTCGCTCGCCTGGGACGTCGCGGCCGTGGCAACGCCGCTCAGGCTGCGCGCCGTCTGCTCCATTTCGGCTGCGCTGCCGCGAACCGTATGGAGGACGGCATCGATCCTCTCGTTGAAATCGGCGATCAGCTGCTCTCGCCTGGCCTGGCGTTGAACCCTGGCCGACTCCACGGCACCCTTCTCGGCCTCGAGCGCCTCGCGCGCCCGGGCATTGTCCCGGAAGACGACGACCGACCGCGCCATGTCGCCGATCTCGTCGCGCTGGCCGACACCGGGAATGTCCGTCACCTCCTCGGAGTGCGCCAGACCATGCATCGCCGCGGCAAGGCGGCGCAGCGGGCGCGCGACGCGAAAATGGACCAGCGCCAGTGCGACGCCGAGCCCCGACACGATCAAAACCGCCCCGCCTGCGGCCTGGAGCCACATGCTGTAACGCTGCAGGTGATCCCGCTCTGCTTCGGTGCTGTAGCTCCGGCTCTCGTTCAGCGCCGCGACTTGCCTCAACGCGACGTTCAGCGCCTTTCGGCTGTGCTCGTTGTTGCCGATCTCGTTGGCAGCGGCGGGACCTCGCTCGCGCGCCTGCCGGACGAGATCGCTCCGGAAGCGAATGAACGTCTCGAGTTGGACCGCAACGGCTTCGAAGGCCGCATGGTCGTCGCGGCCCGGCAGCCGGCGCCATTGTTTGACGAGGTCTGATATCTCCAGAAGATTGCCCAGCAAAGGCGCGACGAAGCGCTCGCCATCGGTCGCATCCGCGCTCATGTAAATCCCGCGCGAATCCATGACCACGGCATTGACGAGACCGTTCATGCGCTCGGCCAGCAGGATGCGGTCCGAGACGGCCTCCATGTCGGTCGTCATGGCGGCGTAGCGGCCGAGCGTCTGGACGCCGATGGCGACCGCAAGCCCGGCGGCCAGCGCGAACACGGCGAACGCACCGAAGATCTGGGTCGAAATCTTGCGTGGGCCAAACATCGCGAAGAAAGTTCCCGGTCGGGGCGCATGGACATCCCCGTCCCGGCGCCATCATGCCCTCAAAGGGTTAAGGCCTGCTGACCCGGCCTGCTGGGTGGTGCGCCGTCCATCGCATCGACGCCGATTGACTTCACCGGCTCCATCCTGTTCTCAACCGTCCATGACCGACAGCCAGACCCTCGACGCGTCCGCGACGGCCGCCGCCCCCCATGCGCGCCGCCGCACCTTCGCGATCATCTCGCACCCCGACGCCGGCAAGACCACGCTGACCGAGAAGCTGCTCTATTTCGGCGGCGCGATTCAGCTCGCGGGCGAAGTCCGCGCCAAGGCCGGCCGCCGGCAGACGTCGTCCGACTGGATGAAGATCGAGCGCCAGCGCGGCATCTCGGTCGTCACCTCGGTGATGACCTTCGAATATGGCGGCCACGTCTTCAACCTGCTGGACACGCCAGGCCACGAGGACTTCTCGGAGGACACCTACCGCACGCTGACGGCGGTCGATTCGGCGGTGATGGTGATCGACGCCGCCAAGGGTATCGAGGCGCGCACCAAGAAGCTGTTCGAGGTCTGCCGGCTCCGCGACATCCCGATCGTCACCTTCATCAACAAGGTCGATCGCGAGACGCGCGACGTGTTCGACCTGATCAACGAGATCGAGACCACGCTGGCGCTCGACGTCGCGCCGATGACCTGGCCGGTCGGGCGCGGGCGCGAATTCGTCGGCACCTATGATCTCAAGGCCAATACCTTCCGCCGCAACCAGAAGGGCGACGAGAGCGCGCAGGACCTCGCGGTCTCCGGCCCCGACGACAAGCTCTTCGACGAGCTCCTGCCCAATGGCGCAGCCGATGTCTGGCGCGAGGAGGTCTTCCTGGCGAGCGAGGGCCTGAAGCCCTTCGACCTCGAATCCTTCCGCGAGGGCCATTTGACGCCGCTCTACTTCGGCGCGGCGCTGCGCGACTACGGCGTGCGCGACCTGATCGACGCGCTGGGTGCGCTGGCGCCGAGCCCGCGCGCCCAGATCGCCGACAAGCGCGCGATCCAGGCCGACGAGGCCAAGATGACCGGCTTCGTTTTCAAGATCCAGGCGAACATGGACCCCAACCACCGCGACCGCATCGCCTTCATGCGCGTCTGCTCGGGCAAGCTCTCGCGCGGCATGAAGGCCAAGCTCGTCCGCACCGGCAAGCCGATGCCGCTGAACGCGCCGCAGTTCTTCTTCGCCCGCGATCGCTCGATCGCGGAGGAAGCCTATGCCGGCGACATCGTCGGCCTGCCCAACCACGGCACCTTGCGCATCGGCGACACGCTGACCGAGGGCGAGGATGTGGTCTTCAAGGGCGTGCCGAGCTTCGCGCCGGAAATCCTGAGGCGCGTCAAGCTGAAGGACGCGATGAAGGCCAAGAAGCTGCGCGAGGCGCTGCAGCAGATGGCCGAGGAAGGCGTCGTCCAGATCTTCCTGCCCCATGACGGCGCGCCCGCCATCGTCGGCGTCGTCGGCGCGCTGCAGCTCGACGTGCTCAAGGAGCGCATGGATGTCGAGTATTCGCTTCCCGTTGATTTCGAGCCCTGCCAGTTCTCGATCGCGCGCTGGGTCTCCAGCGACGACAAGCTGGCCTTGCAGAAATTCGTCGGGCTGAAGCCGTCATCGATGGCCGACGATCTCGACGGCGACCCGGTCTTCATGGCGTCCAGCCAGTTCACGCTGAAATACGACGCCGAACGCGCGCCGGAGGTCACCTTCTCCGACATCAAGGACTACCAGAAGGTCGCCAAGGCCTGAATGACCCGATTCGACTGTGACGCGAATGTCACAGGCCGGCGCCAGCTCCACCGTTTTTGATCTCGATCAAATCAATGCGGACGCCATTGCGGCTGTTGAAGGACATGAGCTGCGGGCGCGCCCTCGCGCATCGCGCTCTCGATCCTTGGGGGCTTCGCCATGTCACGCACCATCCGTCTTTCCGTCTGCGCCGCACTGCTTGCCGGCACGGCCTTGACGTCGGCACAGGCCGCCGACCTGCCGTCCACCAAGAAGGCGCCGCTCGCGCCGATCCTGACCCAGTGGAGCCCGTGGATGATCCGCGGCCGCGCCCTCGTCGTGGTCCCGCAGGAGGACGCCAGGCTCAAGCTCGGCGGCGCCCCGATCGTCGGTGGGGACGTGAACATCTCGAACTCTGTCGTCCCCGAACTCGACATCAGCTACTTCTTCACCCAGAACATCGCCGTCGAACTCGTCCTCGGCGTGACCCCGCATAATGTGAAGGGCGCCGGCACGCTCGCAGGCACCCGCATCGGTTCCGCCTGGCTGCTGCCGCCGACCCTGATGCTGCAGTATCACTTCACCGGTCTTGGCGCCTTCAAGCCTTATGTCGGCGCCGGCGTGAACTACACCGTCTTCTTCAACGAGAAGGCCAAGGGCGGCTTCACCAGCTTCGACCTGCAGAACACCTTCGGCCTCGCCTTGCAGGTCGGCTTCGACTACATGCTCAACGAACATTGGGGCATCAACTTCGACGTGAAGAAGATCTTCCTCGAGCCCAAGGTGAAGGTCAACAACGGCCTCATCTCCGGCAAGGTCAAGATCGACCCCTGGCTGATCGGCACCGGCATCACCTATCGCTTCTGAACTGACGGTATGCGGCTGGGGGAGGAAGGGAGCGGTTCGCCGCTCCCTTTTTCGTGTCTGCCCTCAGCCCTGCCCGCTCGCGAATCCCAGAGGGATTTCAGTGGTGGACTTCAGCTCCTCCATCGCGAACATCGAGGTCACGTCGTTGAGGTCGATCCGCGAGATCAGCTTCTTGTAGAGCGCGTCATAGGCGGCGATATCCGACACGCAGGCCTTGAGCAGATAATCGATCTCGCCGCTCATCCGGTAGAAATCGACGATTTCGGGCAAATCATGCACGGCGGCGTGGAAGCGCTCCAGCCATTCCATCGAATGCCGCGCCGTCTTGACGGCGATGAAGACCGTCACGCCGGCCTGGAGCTTGGCGCGGTCGAGCAGCGCGACACGCTTGCGGATATAGCCCGCCGCCTCCAGCTTCTGCACCCGGCGCCAGCAGGGCGTTGACGACAGCCCGACCGCCTCGGCCAGTTCCGCCAGCGGCAGGCTGGCATCCGCCTGCAGCCGCGCCAGAATGCGGAGGTCGAAGGCGTCCAGCTTGGCCATGTGGCCCTCCATTCGATTCGGAATGCAAACACCGCCCGCGAGCCTATGGGCGCAATAATTTTCTAACTTTCTTGTTCAGATTGGCAATCGATTTCGCGTCCCGCCGATATGACGCCGAGATCGCAAACCGCTTTCGCGCCGCTCCGCTATCCTTGTCGGGTGATGAGGTCGAGGAGAGTGACGGTATGCAGGGGTTTTTGAACGAGGATCGGCGGGGCGCCGTCCTGCGCAGCCTGCGGACGGATGAAGGCACGCTCTCGCGCGACTATCTCGCCGCCGCCAGCGAGGTCCTGCGCGAACTCGTCGCGATGCCCGACCTCGTCCAGCGCCTGCCGCTCGAACGCAAAGCCGGCGGCTATACCCGCAACCTGCTTGCCGGCAACGATGCGGTCAGCGTCTGGGCGATCGTCTGGGCGGCAGGTGCGACCACCTGCATCCACGACCATCACTGCTCCTGCTGCTTCGGCGTCGTCAGCGGCACGGTGACGGAAACCGCGTATCGCGCCATCGACGCGAAGCGCGCCGTGCCGACCGAGGAGCAGGAACGCCAGGCCGGCTATGTCGCCTGCATGCTGCCCACGGGCCCCAACATTCACCGCATGCGCAATCTCGGCACCGGCGATGCGATCTCGATCCACATCTACGGCTTCGATCACGAGGCCCACGCCTCCTCGATCGAGACGCAGTATACCGCCATCGGCGGCTGAAACCGCTCCGCTCACGGGGACAAGCGCCAGCGCTTATCCCCGCATCTGCTCCCGCCGCGAAGATGGCCTCCTTTCGAGGAGGAACCATCCATGTCGATGCGAGGAAGCAGGGGGCCGACGGCGCCCGTCGCGCCGCCCTCCGGCCCGCTGGCCGTCACCGCGGACCGGCTGCGGCGGCTTGTACCCTCCGGCAAGCCGGCCATCATCGCGCCGATCGCGGAGAGCTTCGACCGGCTCGCGGCCCGCTACGACATCGCCACGCGCCTGCGCCTCTGTCATTTCCTCGCCCAGGCGGCGCATGAGAGCGACGGCTTCCACACGCTCACGGAATATGGCGGCCCGGCCTATTTCAAGCGCTATGACGGCCGCCGCGATCTCGGCAACACCATGCCCGGCGATGGCGCGCGCTATCATGGCCGCGGCATCTTCCAACTGCCCGGCCGCTTCAACTACCGCCGCTATGGCGCGCTGATCGGCGTCGATCTCGAACACGATCCCGACCGCGCGATGGAGCCTTCGATTTCGCTTGCCATCGCCTTCGCCTATTGGCGCGAGCGAGACATCAATGTCGCGGCCGACGCCGACGACGTCGTGCGAGTCACCAAGCTGATCAATGGCGGCCGCACGGGCCTAGCCAATCGCACGCGGCTGCTGGCCGTCGCGAAGACGATCTGGGTTTGACTTAAGGCCGTCATTCTCGGGCGGAGCGAAGCGCAGACCCGAGAATCTCTTAGACCAGCCTGCTGGTTTCCGAGATGGTCGGGTCGGGCCCGACCATGACGCGCTTGATGCCCTATGCGTGTCCCGCCTTCAGTGCCTGGTCCAGATCGGCATAGAGATCCTCGATATCCTCGATGCCGGTGGAGAGCCGTAGAAGGTCCGGCGGGCAGGGCGAGCCGGCGCCCTCGATCGAGGCGCGATGCTCGATCAAGCTCTCGACGCCACCGAGCGAGGTCGCGCGCTTGTAGAGCTCGACATGCGCCGCCGCCTTCACCGCTGCCGCCTCGCCGCCGACGACCTGGACAGAGAGCATGTAGCCGAAGCCGCCCTCCATCTGCCGCGCGGCGATGTCGTGGCCTGGATGCTGCGGCAGGCCGGGATAGAGCACGCGCGCCACCAGCGGATGGGCCGACAGCTTCTGCGCCAGCGTCATCGCCGAGGCGCTCTGGCGCTCCTGCCGGACATGCAGCGTGCGCATGCCGCGCATCAAAAGATAGGCCTCGAACGGCCCGAGAATCCCGCCCTGGCCCTTGCGCACGGTCTTGATGCGGTTCCAGAATTCGTCGTCCTCGCGGGCGCAGAGCGCGCCTGCGACGACGTCGGAATGGCCGTTCAGGACCTTGGTCGCGGCGTGCATGACGATGTCGGCACCCAGTTGCAGCGGGCGCGTATGGACCGGCGAAGCGCAGGTCGAATCGACCGCAAGCTTGGCGCCTGCCTTGTGGGCGATCTCGGCTGCGGCGGCGATGTCGGTGATCGTCCAGAGCGGGTTGGAGGGCGTCTCGGCCCAGACCAGCTTGGTCTTGCCGGGCTTCACGGCGGCGGCCAGCGCCGCCAGATCATCGGTTTCGACGAAATCGATGACGAGGCCCCAGCGCGTCGCCTCGGTCAGGAGCCAGGAGCGCAGCGCCCAGTACATCACCTTGGACGCCACGACATGGTCGCCCGGTGACAGCG
Source organism: Allobosea vaviloviae (assembly GCF_001298265.1). Taxonomy (GTDB): domain Bacteria; phylum Pseudomonadota; class Alphaproteobacteria; order Rhizobiales; family Beijerinckiaceae; genus Allobosea; species Allobosea vaviloviae_B. Next base: position 212,227 of record NZ_LGSZ01000047.1, read on the forward strand.
CCTGGAACACGGCGGTGGCCGCAGCCATCCCCGAGCCGAACAGCAGCGCACCGGCCTTCGCCTGTTCCAGCATGGCCAGAACGCTCTCGGCCTCGCGCGTCGTCTCGTTGTCGGGCCGGCCATAGACGAAGCCGCCGGAATAGCCATTGTCCTCGTCGCGGATATAGGTCGTCGAGATATGGATCGGGGGCACCACGCCCTTGGTCGTCGGATCGATCTTGCCCATCGCCTGCGCGGCGAGGCTCCGCGGGCTCCAATTCTTGCTGCTCATGATCTCTCCAAATCGTCCTCGCCGGATGCGGCCATCCCGCCTGCACGAGCGGCCCCGAGCACTCTAGCGAAAGGCAGCGATTTTAATTGGCGTTTTTCACCGGAAGACGACTATTTCCGTCACGGAGAAATTCACTGTGACGAAAATCGCCACCCTCGACCGTTTCGATCATGCGCTGCTGGAGGAAATGCAGCGCGACAACCAGACTCCTGCGCGCATCCTGGCGGAGCGTGTCGGGCTGTCGCAGAGCGCGGTGCTGCGACGCCTGCGCCGGTTGCGGGCCGAAAAGATCATCACCGCCGATATCTCGATCGTGAACCCGGCGGTGCTCGGCGTACCCGTCACGATCCATGTGCTGATTTCGCTCGTGCGGGGTTCGCAGCTCGCCGACGAGTTCGCGCGCAAACTGGGCTCGCGGCCGGAGATTCGGCAAGCCTCCTATGTGACCGGAGGCGCGGATTTCGTCCTCCAGCTTCAGATGGAAAGCATGGAAGCCTATGCCGCCTTTGCGCGCGAGGTCTTTCACGACGATCCCAATGTCGCGTCGTTCTACACCTATGTCGCCATGCGCGAAGTGGTCGGGCCAAGGCAGAATGGCCGGGTTCGCGCCGCCGCGGTGGTCCGCCCTGGACGGCACAACTAGGCCGGCATACGCAAGGCCAGCGAACTCAAGTCGGCCATCCTCGGTCTCGGGAAAGTTCCGTATCCGAAGGCCTACCGTCCGGAGCCCCGTGCAACTCAGGCCCACCAGTCTTGCCGGCCAACCGGACCGGCATCATCTTCAGAACATGAAAACACTCCCGAGACAGCCGTCCGAACTCCGCTCTTCGCCCTGGGTGGCGTTGATATTTGCAATTCTACCCGTCGTCGCGGCATCGCTACTGGGCAGCGCGGCCACAGTCCCGCAGATACCGGGCTGGTATGCGGGCCTCGCCAAACCGCCTTTCAATCCGCCGAACTGGATCTTCGCGCCGGTCTGGACGACGCTTTTCGCAATGATGGCCTATGCAGTCTTTCGCATCCTCAGGCAGCCGCTCGACAAGCGCTGGGCGCTCGTCGCCTATCACATCCAGCTTGCGCTCAACCTCGCCTGGTCCTGCGTCTTCTTCGGCCTGAACAGTCCGCTCGGCGGCATCCTGGTCATCCTGCCGCTGCTGGCGATGATCCTCGTCACGATTGCGGCCTTCAGACCGATCGACCGGCTCGCGGCGCTGCTGCTCTGGCCCTATCTCGCTTGGGTCTCGTTCGCGACCCTGCTCAACGCCTCGATCTGGTGGCTGAATCGCTGAGGCCGCCGCCTGGCGTCAGCCGATCGAGCGCTCGATCACCTTCATCACCGTTTCCCTGAGATCGGCGATGGTGAAGGGCTTGGTCATCACCTCGGAGACGATCGCCTCGAGGCTGCGGGCGCGCTCGCGCTGTTCGGCATAGCCGGTCATCAGCATGATCGTCAGGTCGGGAAAGGCCTGCTTGGCGGCGAGCGCCAGCGCGATTCCGTCCATCAGCGGCATGCGGATATCGGTCAGCAACAGGTCGAAGCGTCCGCCCTCGGCGATCAGCATGTCAAGCGCCTCGGCACCGTCGGAGGCCGTCAGGCAGCTATGCCCGTCCAGCCCCAGCCCGCGCGCCACCAGCGTGCGCAGCGGTTCCTCGTCATCGACGACCAGAATGCGCGACATCGGCTCAGATCCCGGGCAGGCCGGCCTGGTCGGCCGTCTCGATGACGCCGACGAAGGGCAACTGCCTGTAGGCATGCGCGACGTCCATGCCGTAGCCGACGACGAAATAATCCGGGCATTCGAAGCCGACATAGTCGGCGGTGATGTTGACGGCGCGCTTGCCCGGCTTCTCCAGCAGCACGGCGGACGACACCTTCGCCGCCCCGCGCGCCGCCAGCAGGTCCTTGGCGAAGGCGAGCGTGCGACCCGATTCGAGGATGTCGTCGACGAGCAGCACCTCGCGCCCGCGCACATCGCTCTGCACGTCCCGAAGGATCTCGACTTGGCCCGACGATACGGTCGCGGCGCGATAGCTCGACAGATGCACGAACTCGACCTGCGGCGTCATCCCGACCCGGTGCATGGCGCGGATCAGATCGGCCACAAACATGAAACTGCCCTTGAGCACGGCCACCACGAGCAGATCCGCGGGCGCCGTCGCCGCGATGGCCTGCGCCATCTCCTCGTTGCGGCGCGCGATCGCGGCCTCGTCGTAAAGCACCCTGATGCGCCTGGGTTCGGGCATGGTCTCGTCGTCCTTTCGCGGCACGTCGCCGCCCGGCCTGTGAGAGCCGTGGGACATGGTGCGGTTCATTGGCGGGTTCGCCCTGTCAGCAGATTTAGAGCGCTTGACGGGAACTGGATAGGCCTTCACGCCGAAAGGGCATGTCAGCGTCAGGCGAAAAGCATCAATGCGTGCCGGCGGCGCCGACCGCCCCCGATGCGGCAAAGCGCACCAGCACGGTCTGACCGGTCGCGGGCGGCGCCGCGAGCCTGGCCCTGAAGCGCATCAGCTCGGATGGTTCCAGCTCGGCGCGCGGCGGGTCGGTCTTCCAGCTGTAGAGCGTCTGCCCGGCGCCATCCTTCACCGAGACCTCGATCGGCGGCACCGCCGTATTGACGCGGGCGATGTTGGTCACATCCCCCTCGACCACGAGGAAGCGGCCGCCGCTGTCCTCGATCAGGCCGCTCTCGATCGCGCCCAGCTTCAGGCCGCGGACGTTCACCGGAAGCCCGACCGCCTCAAAAACCGAGGCAAGTTGCGGCGCGCTGCGCACGGCGCGTTCGCGCTGCCAGACCAGGAGGCCGAGCAAGGCAAACCCGGCGAGCCCCAGCATGGCGGGGATGGCGGCGCCGGCGAGACGCGTCTTTGCGCCTTTCAAAGAGGGCTTGCGGCCGGAACGGCCGGTTCCCTGCTTGCGTGGCGCGGGGGCGGGCGCCGCGTCGATCTCGATGTCGTCGCCCTTCTCGGCCGCGACGGCCGAGACCTCCGCCTCGATCGCAGCCGCCTGCGCGAGCTCTTCGTTCAACAGCGCCTGCGTCTCTTCGGCGGTCGGAGCGTCCGGAAAGGCCTCGGGCATGACATGCCACAGCGTCTGGCAGCTCGCGCAACGGACCTTGCGGCCGTCGGGACCGAGCTTGGCCGCATCGAGTTCATATCGGCTGGCACAGGATGGGCAGACGATGAGCATGGCGGTCGCCGCAGGCTCCTTTGGCGTTGTGGAAGGCCCCGCATGAGCGGGCATCGTGGCTTGAGCCCTCACCGAGCCGGCAGCCGGTTCAGGTGCCGACGCCCGCTGCCGTGGAGGCCTGCTTCATTGGCGTGGTTTATGGTTAACGCCCCGTGAAGAACTCTGCACCATGCTCCGCATGCGCCGGCTTTCCGATCGGCGGCGCAAGAGGTGTAGGATCGGAGGCTTGAGATTCGCGGATCCTTCGGATTCGCGAGGTGCACGCGCAGGGACATCGAGATTGGTTCGGTTCGAAAATGTCGGCCTGCGATATGGCATGGGCCCGGAGGTGCTGAAGGACATCAACTTCAGCATCGAGCCGCGCTCGTTCCAGTATCTCACCGGGCCGTCCGGCGCCGGCAAGACGACCCTGATGCGCCTCATCCTGATGGCGCTGAAGCCGACGCGCGGCCTCGTCAACCTGTTCGGGCAGGACGTCTCGCGGCTGGACGCGGCGACGCTGACGGCCTTTCGCCGCCGCATGGGAGTGGTCTTCCAGGATTTCCGCCTGCTCGATCACCTGACCGTCTACGAGAATGTTTCGCTGCCGCTGCGCGTGCTCGGCAAGGAGGAGGCGAGCTACCGGGCGGAGGTCGTCGAGCTCCTGCGCTGGGTCGGCCTGGGCGAGCGCATGCATGCCGTGCCGCCCGTGCTGTCGGGCGGCGAGAAGCAGCGCGCCGCGATCGCACGCGCCCTGATCGGCCGCCCCGAATTGCTGCTGGCCGACGAGCCGACCGGCAATGTCGATCCAGGCCTTGGCCGCCGGCTGCTGCGCCTGTTCATGGAGCTGCAGTCGCTCGGCACTGCCGTCATCATCGCAACCCATGATCTTGGCCTGATGGAGCTCTACGACGCGCCGCGCCTCGTCCTCGCCGACGGCCATCTCCATGTCGATTCCTGACGCCATGTCGAATCAGGACGCCATGTCGGATCCAGGATCGGGCGACCTCGAATACGAGCCGCCAGAGCGGGCGCTGCCGAGCAATCTGCGGCGCGAGCAGCCGCTGGTCCCGGTCGATACGGTGGCCGGACGGGCGCTGATGGCGGTGATCGCGATCCTGACCTTCCTCGCGGCACTGAGCGCGGGCGCCGCCGTGCTCGCCGCCCGCGCCTCCGAGCAGTGGCGCGGCGCGGTCTCCAACGAAATGACGATCCAGATCCGACCCGATTCCCGCCGCGACATCGAGGCCGATATCGCCCGCGCCGTGACGATGGCTCAGGCCACGCAGGGCGTCGACAGCGTACGCGCCGTGCCGCGGGCCGAATCGGACAAGCTGCTCGAACCCTGGCTCGGCACCGGGCTCGATCTCGTCGAACTGCCGGTGCCCCGGCTGATCGTGCTGAGGCTCAGATCAGGGTCCGGCCCGGATCTTGCTGCCCTGAGTGCGGCGCTGCGGCGCGAGGTTCCGACCGCGATCCTCGACGATCACCGCCTCTGGGTCCGCAGGCTATCGACCATGGCGAGCACCATCATCCTGTCCGGCGCCGCAATCGTGCTGCTCGTGCTGGCGGCAGCCGCGCTCGCCGTCGCCTTCGCCACGCGCGGCGCCATGGCCGGCAGCCGCGACAGCGTCGAGGTCCTGCATCTCGTCGGTGCGGATGATGCTTTCATCGCGCGCGAATTCCAGAACCGCTTCGTCAGGCTCGGCCTCAGGGGCGGAGCCATCGGCGGGCTCGCCGCGATTTCCGTCATCGCCATCATGGGCTTCCTGTCCTCGCGCTGGAGCGCCGCACCCGAAGCCGAGCAGCTCCAGGCGATGTTCGGGGCCTTCGAAATCGGCTGGTCCGGCTATATCGCGGTCATTCTGGTGGCGATGGTGGTGGCCGCCATCTCAGGGCTCGTCTCGCGCTTCACCGTCAGGCATCATCTGCGCGTGCTGGCCTGGGGGGCGGCATGACCCGGCACGCACGGCAGCGGCTGACGCTTTCAGGCAGGGCAGCCCCATGCCCTGCCGTTCTTATGCCAGATTGCCGCTCTAGGCTGCGGATGTCATGGCGATGATCGGAACGAGGCACGAGCAAGTGGCCTATGCCGCGCGCGGCAAGATATCGACGCCCGTCGCTTCGGCGACGGTTGCTCCACGCCCACGCCCGAATGTCTGGCGCGCCGTCATGTGGGCCATGCTGCTCCTGCCCGGCGCCGCTGCGATCGTGCTGTGTCTCGGCTATGTCCGCTTCGCCTCGGGCATCGTCGGGCGCGAGCCGGTCGCCGTGCCCCGCACCGACGCGATCGTCGTTGTCACCGGCGGTTCGCAGCGTGTCGGTGACGCGATAGGCCTGCTCGGAGCCGATCGCGGTTCGCGCCTGCTCATATCGGGTGTCAACGAAAAGACCGGCCGCGAGGAGCTGGCCAAGCTCAACCCCTCGGCACGCGAGCTCCTCGCCTGCTGCGTCGATCTCGACTATCGCGCCCGCAACACCATCGGCAACGCCATCGAGGCGCGCCGCTGGCTGCGCAAGCACAGCTTCCGCTCGCTGCTCGTCGTGACCTCGAACTATCATATGCCGCGCGTCATCGCCGAATTCGCCCATGCCATGCCCGGCGTGCGGCTCGTGCCTCATCCGGTGGTGACGGACCAGATCGACACCAGCGGCTGGTGGAGCCGCTGGAGCACGATCAGGGTCCTCGTGCCCGAATACGGCAAATATCTCGCAGCCCGCTTGCGCAGCATGGTCGAGAGCGACCCGGAAACCTCCCGGCTTTCGATCATCATCGGCGGCCGCAAGCCGGTTTCGCAGAAGCCCGCGGAGCTGATGGGGCCGGAGCAGGAAAGACGCAGCCAGTTGAAAAACGGCCGCCACGACGGCTGACACCGTGCTCCGCGCTTGACGGCGGCGGGCCGGCGAGGTCTTTGCGCGCCATGCTGATCCTGCGCTCGCTCGTCTTCAACATCCTGTTCTATGTGAACCTGGCCCTCTGGCTGGTGCTGGCGGCGTTTCCCGCGCTGCTGCTGCCGCGCCGGGCCCTGCTTGCGGTCACCGTCGGCTGGGCCACGACCGCGCTCTGGTTGATGCGGGTGGTCGCCGGGACGACATACGAGATCCACGGGCGCGAGAACATTCCCCAGGGCGGCATCATCGTCGCGGCGAAGCACCAGTCCTTCTGGGAAACCTTCGTGCTGATGACGCTTTTCAAAGATCCGATCTTCATCCTGAAGCGCGAACTGATGCGGATCCCGTTCTTCGGCTGGTGCCTCTACAAGTTCCGGATGATCCCGGTCGATCGCGGCGGCAAGGCGCGTGCGCTCGCCCAGGTCACGCGCCGCGCCAAGATCGAACTGCGCGACAACCACCGCCAGCTCCTGATCTTCCCGGAGGGCACCCGCCGCCCGGCCGGAGCGCCGCCGGCTTACAAGTTCGGCGTCGCCCATCTCTATGGCGAATTGAAACTACCCTGCCTTCCGATCGCACTGAATTCCGGACTGTACTGGCCGCGCCGCAAATTCCTGCGCAGGCCCGGCACGATCCGCCTCGAAATCCTGCCGCCGATTGCGCCCGGACTGGACAAGGTGGCGTTCCAAGCCCTGTTGCAGGAGCGCATCGAGACCACCAGCGACCGGTTGCTGGCCCAGGGCCGCGCCGAACTCGCCCAGCTCGGTCTCGACCCGCTGGCCAACACTCCTGACACATCGCGGCAGCAGGCCTGATCCCCGCCGCTCAGAGAGCTACCTGCGGACCTTGACTTGAAGCCCGTTCGTTCTCATTTTGTTTTCAGAACAAAGGAGGAACGATATGGCTGCCCTCGCTTATCGCCACCACGATCTGCGCCAGAACGATCTCTTCGCGCAGGCCCCCATCTCACAGGGACGCTTTGCAGAGGACCTCTTTGCCGAGCAGGATGAAGCGCCGACGGCGCGCGAAATCCCGATGCGCAGCAGCGCTGGGCTGAGCGAGCGTCGCTTCACCGCCTGGCGCGGCCGCTCCGGCCAACGCTATGTCGCCTCGATCTTCGCGATCGGCGACGGACACGCGCTCGGCTTCACCGACGCCGTGCTGCTGGCGGTCTCGGCCGACCGGCGCATCCTGGCGGCGCGCGACAGCGGCCCCTTCGGCATCGAGGCCGCGCTGACCCGCTGGCAGCAATCGGTCGCAGCGGCCGGCGCCAGCGAGATCCACGTCCATCTCCTGGCCGAAGACGGCATCAGCCGCCGAGCCGCGCTGCTCGACCTGATGCCCGAGGTGTGAGCCCGGTATGCTTGGTTGCTCCGGCCTCATCGTCATTGCGAGCGCAGCGAAGCAATCCAGGGCCGCAGGGCCCGACGGCCCCTGGATTGCTTCGCTACGCTCGCAATGACGGCCAAGCCGTCGCGAGGGCGTTAAAGCTTCGGGCGCGGCGCTGCACCCGGCGCCAGCGCCTGTGCAAGCCCCGCCAGGACGGGATCGAAGATGCCCATCTTGCGCAGGGATTCGTCGGTCAGCAGGACATAATCGGGATTTTCGCCCGAGCTACCGCGGCCATGGCGCACCAGTTCGAGCTGCTGTTCGCGCGGCAGGCGCCCGGCATATTGCAGGTGCCGGCGGTCGGCGACATAGACCAGCGCCTTGACGTTGCGGCCATCTTCCAGACGCACCGGCATGTGGCGTTCGAGATAGACCGCCGTCGCCTGCTCGCGGGCCCGCAGGTACTCCACCGTCTCCTGCGCACGATCCGCCGCGACGCGGAAGGCCAGCCCCCGGCAGACGCCGCCGCGATCCAGGCCGAGGACGAGGCCGGGCCGCTCCGGCGTGCCGCGATGCACATGCGAGAAGATGCACAGCGAGCGGTGATAGCCGTGCAGGCGCGCAGGCACGCTCTCCTCGAAATCGAAACCCGGCCGCCAGATCAGCGATCCATAGCCGAAGACCCAGATCTCCGATGCGCCGAACTCGGATGTCTTTGCGTGGCTCATCCCTCGCGCATCCCATAATTTGGCCCTGTCGGCCTGCTTGATACCCGTTGCTGCCCGAAACGGTCGGCTGGCGTCCGTCCCAGGCGGGAGCTAACAATCTCCCTGCATCAGCGCAATGGACCGCCACCGCATGACCGATATCGCCCCCAGACGCCGCAGCAGCCGTGCCTGGCTCTATGCCCCCTTCATCGCGCTCGCCCTGGTCGCCGCCGCCTGGACCGGTTTCTGGTTCGTCGTGCGCGGCCGCGTCATCGACGCCGTCGATACGGCGCTGGCCAAGGAGGCAGGGCTCGGCCGCAGCTGGGACTGCACGAACCGTAGCGTCGGTGGCTTCCCCTTCCGGGTCGAACTGCGCTGCGGTGCGCTCTCGCTGTCCTCGGCGCGCTGGGGCGAGGCCGTTCGTGTCCAGACCGGCCCGGCACTGGCGGTCGGCCAGATCTACACGCCCAACCTCGTCATCGCGCAGATCACCGGCCCGCTGCAGGCGACGCTGCCCGAAGGCCGCAAGCTCGACCTCGCCTGGTCGCGCCTTGAGGCCAGCCTGACCCACAATGCCGGCGACCCTGAGCGGCTTTCGCTGGTGGTCGCCGACCCCAACGCCAGCCTCACCGCACCGGGGCTCAGCCCCGAGACCTGGCGGGCAACCTCGCTGGAGGCGCATCTGCGCCGCAACCCGACGCGGCCGGCGGCCGACCAGGCCGTCGATCTCGCCATCGCCGCCAAGGGCTCGGTCCTGCCTGCGCTCGATGCACTGATGGGCACGACAGAGCCTGGCGACGTCGACATCCAGGCGACGCTGACGCAGACCCAAGCCTTCAGGATCGGGCTCAATCCCGACGCGCTCGAAGCCTGGCGCAATGGCGCCGGGCAGATCGAACTCACCAAACTGGTCTCGATCAAAGGCCCGGCCCGCATCGAGGCGACCGGCCAGTTCCTGATCGACCAGACCCATCGCCCGGCCGGCCAGATCCAGGCCTCGCTGGCAGGAATCCGCCAGATTGCCGGCATCCCCGTCGGCGGCATCGCGGCCGGTCTCGGCGGCCTGCTCGGCGGCCGCCTGAGCGCGCAATTGCCCGGTGCAGCGCCCGGCCTCACCGCATTGCCGCCCGTGGTCCTGCGCGAGGGCCGCGTCTATCTCGGCCCGATCCGCCTGCCGCTCCAACCCCTGCCGGCGCTGTATTGAAGGGCGGGAACAACAACCCCACCGTCATCCCGGACAAGCCGCGAAGCGGCGCCGATCCGGGATCCATTCCGGAACGCCGATCGGAGAAGTTCCGGAATGGATCCCGGGTCTCCGCTGCGCTGCGCCCGGGATGACGGCGCGCTTTCGGATTGCCACCATCACAGGCGGGACGCCCAAGAAAAAGGGGCGCGGAAACCGCGCCCCTTAAACTCGACCAGAAGCTGAAGCCGTCAAGCCGCCGGCAAAGCCGCCCGCGGCGATTCAATCCGCACCAGCGCCTTCTTGACCGCGTCCTGCACCTTCTCGAAGGCACGCACCTCGATCTGGCGGACTCGTTCGCGCGACACGCCGAATTCCTCGGAGAGCTGCTCCAGCGTGATCGGGTCGTCGGCGAGGCGGCGCGCCTCGAAGATGCGGCGCTCGCGCGGGTTCAGCACGTCGAGCGCCTCGCGCAGCGCCGAATGGCGGTTGTCGGCTTCCTCGGAATCGGCGAGGCGGCGCTCCTGGCTTTCGCTGTCGTCGACCAGCCAGTCCTGCCATTCGCCCTCGCCGTCCTCGCGCAAAGGTGTGTTCAGCGATGAATCCCCGCCGAGGCGGCGGTTCATGTCGATCACGTCCTGCTCGTTGACGCCGAGCTTGGTGGCGATCACCTTGACCTGCTCGGGGCGCAGATCGCCCTCGCCCAGCGCCGAGATCTTGCTCTTGGCCTTGCGCAGGTTGAAGAACAGCTTCTTCTGGTTGGCGGTGGTGCCCATCTTCACCAGCGACCACGACCGCAGGATGTACTCCTGGATCGAGGCCTTGATCCACCACATCGCATAGGTCGCGAGCCGGAAGCCCTTGTCGGGCTCGAAGCGCTTGACCGCCTGCATCAGGCCGACATTGCCCTCGGAGACGACCTCGCCGATCGGCAGGCCGTAGCCGCGATAGCCCATGGCGATCTTGGCGACGAGCCGCAGATGCGAGGTGACGAGCTTGTGAGCCGCCTCGCGGTCGCCATGCTCCCGCCAGCGCTTGGCCAGCATGAATTCCTGATTCGGTTCCAGCATCGGGAACTTGCGAATCTCGTCGAGATAACGTGAAAGTCCACCCTCGGCGGACAGGACGGGCAGCGAGGCACTCGCCATGCTCGTTCTCCTTGTCGGGCTCCCGCTTCGCGGCAAACCCACCGCGCGATCAACCTTCGCGCAGGTTCGGATGTCATGACCAGACCCAACGCGGGAACCCTTCATAGGTTCGGGCCAGGCCGGTCATTAGCGGCGCCCCCTTGGCCATCCGCATCCGACAGTCAGTATATCCCAAGACAGATTGGCGGAAAGTGGGCAGGCAGGCCAGATCGGCTCACAGCCTCGCGAGCGCTTCTTGCAGATTTGCAAACTCGGCTGGCGGTTCGGATTCAAACAGCAGCTCCTCACCGGTGACCGGATGCTCGAAGCCGAGCACCGCGGCGTGCAGCGCCTGACGTCCGAGCGCGGTCAGCGCGTCACGCGCCGCCTCGGGCAGGCGGCTCGCCTTGGTGGCAAAGCCCGAGCCGTAGAGCGCGTCGCCGAGCAGCGGATGGCCGAGATGGCTCATATGCACGCGGATCTGGTGGGTGCGCCCTGTTTCCAGTCGGCACTCGACCAGGCTTGCCAGCGGCTCGGTCTCTTCAGTGCCCTTCAGCAATGGCGGATAGCGCTCGATCACGGTGAAATGCGTGATCGCCTCGCGCCCGCGCTCCTCGCCGACGACCATCATCTTCTCGCGGTTCTTGTTCGAGCGCTCGATCTGCGTGGTGATCGTACCGTGCGGGCGGCGCGGAAAGCCCCAGACGATCGCGAGATAGGCCCGTTGCAGCGGCCCGGTGCGGCCATGGTCTGCAAACTGCTTGGCCAGGCCCTGATGCGCCTTGTCGGTCTTGGCGACGACGAGCAGCCCGCTCGTATCCTTGTCGAGCCGGTGGACAATGCCGGGCCGGCGCACGCCGCCGATGCCTGACAGGCTCTCGCCGCAATGGGCGATCAGCGCGTTGACCAACGTGCCGTCCTCATGGCCGCCGGCGGGATGGACGACGAGCCCGGCCGGTTTGTCGATGACGATGAGATAATCATCCTCATAGACCACATCGAGCGGGATATCCTGCCCCACCGGATCGGGCGGCCTCGCGGCGGGGATGACCAGCGCGATTTCGTCGCCCTCGACGACCTTGCGCTTGCCGTCGGTGGCGACGACGCCGTTGAGGCGCACCCCACCATCCTTGATGACCTGCTGCAGCCGCGCCCGCGAGATCTCACTCGCCAGCATGGCGAGCGCCTTGTCGAGGCGTTCGCCAGCCTGCTCGGCGGCGACATGAAGGGTGGCGCCAGTGCCCGGCGGCACCGTGTCGGAAGCTGTCTCGGATGTCATGACGTTGCCTATAGGCCGGGCAGCCGTGAGCCGCACGCCTTTTCGCGCCCCGCCTCAGCCGAACAACCGGAACTTGCCCTTCTTGTCGTCGACCGGGGGCACCTCGTCGGGGCCCGGATCGTCGGGCGCATGTGCGACGGGGAAGATCACCGGCTTGAGGCGCCCGTCGAGGGCAGCCACCGCAACGGGTTCGGTCTGCGGCTTCTTCGGCTCCGGCTTTGTCTCGGCGACAGGGGCCGGCACAGGTGGGACGGCAGGCATGGGCTCCGGCGCGACCTGCGCCTCCTGCTTCGGCAGATCCACGACCGCGGCCGGCGCTGACGGGGCCGGCGCAGGGGGACCAGGAGGCGGCGCGACTGCCGCCGTGGCGGGGGCCTCGGGCGCGACAGGCTCGGCCCTCGCCTCGATCAGCGGCGTCGAATCCTCGAGATCCGCCAGAACGTCGTCGAGCCCCGGCGCATGGCTGCCGAGCGTCGCCGGCGGCACCGTCCAGACGAAGGCGTCGAGCCGGCCCGAAATCGGCGAGACTGGCATCCAGGTATCGGAGACGAGCCCGTCGGCGACCCAGGCCGCGTCGCGCGGTGCGCGCGTCGCCCGCGACAGCCATTCGCGAACGCGGCCGGCGGCCCCGTGCTCGGCCTCCTCGAGCTCCGCCATCAGCAGGCAGGCACGCACCGAGGCGCCACCGGCGAGCAGGGGTTTGAGCACATCGCGCGCCTTCTGGAAGTCGCGGGCATGGATCGCGGCGCCTGCCAGCGCCAGCACGCCTTCGGGGTCGGAGGGGCGCAGCTTCGCCAGCGACGTCGCCCGCGCCAGCCGGTCCTGCGCGCTGTCGCCGGGCCGGACATCGAGATAGGCCGCGGCGATATCGGGATGCGAGACCTCTTTCCAGGCGGCTTCCAGCAGCTTGACCGCCTTGCGGACGTCGCCGCGCTCGGCCAGCATCCGGCCCGCGAGAGCAGCCGCCGGCGTCAGGCCGGGCGCGAGCTTGGTCGCTTCCAGCGCGGCGGCCAGCGCCTTCTCGGGCTCGCTGCCGCGTGCCTCCAGCGCCTCGGCCGCGAGCAGCACGGCGCGCTGCCGCTTCGCATCGGCCTTGTCGGCAAGACGCAGCGCCGCGCGACGCTCGACGGCGGTACGGGCCGCCTGCCAGTCGCCGGCGCTGGTGTAGAAATCGAGCAGCGCGTCATTGGCCCAGGCGAGCGAGGGCGAGCGCCGCACGGCATCGTCGGCGAAGGCCCGCGCGGCGGCCATGTCGCCGCGGCGCTTGGCCTCGACGAACAGCCCGCGCAGGCCAAGCACCCGCGTCTCCGGCTTGTCGAGCATGGTCTTGAAGGCGGCTTCCGCCCGCCCGCGATCACCCGAAAGCTGGGCGGCCTGCGCCTCCAGCAGCAGGGTCAGCGGCTCGTCGCCGGCGAAGCGGCGCGCATCGACGGCGTGGCGGCCGGCGGCGATCGGATCGCCCGCGCCGATCGCGACCATGCCGCGCGAGACCGCCTCGAATCCGCGCGCCCGGCGCCTGGCACGCGAGGCGAAGCTGAAGGCCCCCGGCAGGCCGAAGACGAAACGCACCAGCCCCCAGGCCAGCATCGCCAGCATGGCGAGCACGACCACGCCGATGGCGGCGATGGCGACGGATGTCTCGATCCTGTAGCCCTGCCAGAGCACGGACACCTCGCCCGGCCGGTCGGCAAGCCAGACCGCACCAACGGCGAGCGCGGCGAAGACGGCGAGATAGAGCAGTACGCGAACCATGAACCTCTATCCTCCGTCAGCCGGCCACGCCGAGCGCGGCCACTGCATCCTGCGCGATTTTCGAGATCGCCGCATCCGCCGCCGCGCGCTTCTGCAGGGCGGCGCCGAAATCGGTGCTGGCGCGTCGCGCCGGCTCGGGCAGTTGCGCCCAAAGCGCAGCAGCCGCGACGATGTCGCCCTTGGCGATGGCGTTTTCGAGCCGGATCGGCAGCGTCGCGGGATCGCTGGCGCCGGTCTCGCCGATCGGCCGGATGCTGACGATGCGGCTGGCGAGCCCCAGCAGACGATCCTGCCAGCCAGCCGTGGCCGGCATGAGCTCGCGCGCGAACATCGCCCGATGCGTGCGCAACTGCGACAACAGCGCATCCTTCGTCGGCGCGCCCGATGTCGCGACCGCGTTCAGCGCCGCGAGTTGCTCGGGGGCGCCGCCGCCCTTGGCGAGCGCCGCGACATCACCGGCGAAGGGCGCGCCCGAGGCGAGCGCGGACTGGACGCGCTCGGCCAGCACGATCCGCACGGCGGCCAGCGCCTGCGGGCTCGGCGCAGCCGCGGCCTTCGCCAGGGTTTCGACCGTGCCGATGCGGGCCGCGGTGCGTTCGAGCTGCTGGCCGACGGCATTGGCGGCGGCTTCCGCGCGCTGCGCCTGTGCATTCAGCCCGGCCAGCGCGCTTGCGTCGGGCGCCCGCGCGCCTGCGACCTCATTGGCGCGCGCCGCCGCAGCCTGCGCGGTCGCTCCGGCCTTGGCAGCGGCGTCGGTTGCGGCCGCCGTCTTGCGGTCGAGGTCGGTCGCGGCGCTCTGCAGCGTGTCGAGGCGGCGCTGAAGCGCGGCGATCTGTTCTGGCGTGACGGCAGGCGTCGCGCGGCTCATCGCCAGCGTGACGAGACCCGCACCGACCACGCCGCCGACGAGGCCAGCCAAAGCGAGCGCCGGCAGGCGCGATTTTGCGGACTCGGGCGGCGGCGGCGCGGCGGGGGCCGGCTGCTCGCCCATCACAGGTTCCATGCCCGGAAGGGGCCCTGCCCCCGTCGTGCCCTTGAATTCCTGCGGCAAGGCCTCGGTCGGCAGCACAGCCTCGGGCGCAACCTCCGCGCCGGCCGGTGACGCGCCCGATTCGGTCGCCGGGCTGGACGGCTCCACGACCGGCGAGGCCTCGTCCCGGGCCGTCAATTCGATTGTCGGCGGGGTCCGGCCCGACCGGCGACGCGCCTTGCTGCCTTGCTTGTCGTCGGTATTGCCAAGCGGCGTCTCGGGATCGTTCATCGCATCCTTGTCCGTCTCGACGCCATCGGGCGCGACCGCGCCCTCTGTAACATCCGCATCGCGACGATTGCGAGCGGACACTTGGTCCAGCGCCGCCAGCAGCGCCGCCTCCTCGGGATACTCCGCCACCAGCACGGTGCTCGCGCCGGCCGAGATCAGCGGAGCCGCCACATCCGCCGAGAGCGCGACGTGGGTCACGTCCAGCAGCGCCTCGGTGAGCCCGGCATCGCGCGCCAGAGCCAGGCAGGTGCGCACCCCGCGCGCCGAATAATGCAGGGCGCCGTCGACGCCGCCCTGGCGCAGAGCCTCCTGCGCCTCCGGCGGGAAGACCGACAGGGCCTGCGCCTCATAGGCCTCCCAGAGCGCAACCTCGAAGCCCGCCTCCGTCAGCCTGCCACCCACATCCTCGTGCCGGTCGCGCCCGACGATCAGCAAGAGCCGAGCGGGAACAGCGAGATTGGTGCGGATCAGGCCGATCAGATCATCGCGGTTGCCGTCGGCGCTGCGCGCATCCGCGAAGCCGGCCTCGCGCACCTTGGCGGCCGTGCGCGCGCCCACCGTGAAGACCGGCAGGTCCCGGCATGCCGCCGGCAGGTCGGCAAGCGCGGGCACGGCGTTGCCGCTGGTCAGCACGATGGCCGAAAACGGCCCTTCGGGCGCCGACGCCGGCAGGCGCGCGACCGCAAACAACGGCGCCACGATCGCTTCATGCCCATGCGCGCTGATCGCGGCGGCGGTACGCTGCGCCTCGGGCGGAGGGCGGAACACGAAGATGCGCATGCGGTCTCCTCTCGTCTCAACCGGGCATGCCCATCAATCCTGCACGCTGCCGGCACGCGCAAGCCGGTGTCGGTCCGGGGGACCGCAGCCGAAGGCTCCGGTCACGCCGCACCTGTTGTCTCAATCATCGATGAGGGTGCCGGTTCCCGGCATCCTCCCGATCCACATCGCCTGACCTGGCATCGCCGACCTTGCATCCCCGCGATACCCACGGATCGCTCAGGCCCTTGGCCTTCTGCGCGCCGGCGCACTATACGAGAGAAATCCCGGCGCGACAGCGCTGGACCTTCTCCCGCCGGCCCATGGCCCCTTTCACCCGCAGCCGAGACCTTGTCGACCGATCATGCGTGTTTTGGGGATAGAGACGACTTGTGACGAGACCGCGGCCGCCATCGTGTCGGTCGAGCGCTCCGGCGAGGTCAAGATCCTGTCGAACGAGGTGCTGAGCCAGATCGCGGCGCACGCGGCCTTCGGCGGCGTCGTGCCCGAGATCGCCGCGCGCGCCCATGTCGAGGCGATCGATCGCGTCGTCGAGCGCGCCTTCGAGACCGCCGGCATGAAGCCAGGAGACATCGACGCGGTCGCGGCCGCCGCCGGCCCCGGCCTCGTCGGCGGCGTCATGGTCGGCCTGACCACCGCCAAGGCGATCGCTCTGGTCACCGGCCGCCCCTTCATCGCGATCAACCATCTCGAGGCCCATGCCCTGACGGCGCGGCTGACCGACGATCTCGCCTTTCCCTATCTGCTGCTGCTGGTCTCGGGCGGGCACACCCAGCTTCTCGCCGTGCGCGGCGTCGGCGACTACCTCAAGCTTGGCGGCACCATCGACGACGCCGTCGGCGAGGCCTTCGACAAGATCGCCAAGATGCTGGGCCTGCCCTATCCCGGCGGCCCTTCGGTGGAGAAGGAGGCGCTGAAGGGCGATCCCGAGCGCTTCGATTTCCCGCGCCCGATGCAGGGCCGGCCCAATCCCGACTTCTCGCTCTCGGGCCTCAAGACCGCCGTGCGGCTGGTGGCCGAGCGCATCGCGCCGCTCTCGGACCGTGACGTCGCCGATCTCTGCGCCTCCTTCCAGGCGGCGGTCGTCGATGTTCTGGTCGATCGCACCCGGGCGGGCCTGCGCGTCTGCAATGCCGCCGGCATCAGCCCCTCGACGCTGGTCGTGGCCGGCGGCGTCGCCGCCAACCAGCCGATCCGGCGCGGGCTGACGCGGCTCGCAACCGAGGCCGGCCTGCCGATGGTCGCGCCGCCGCTGCCGCTTTGCGGCGACAATGGCGCCATGATCGCCTGGGCCGGGATCGAGCGGCTGCGGCTCGGCATGGTCGACGACATGAGCGCGCTCGCCCGCCCGCGCTGGCCGCTAACCGAACTCCGGCCGCAGGACGCGGCGCCCGCCACGACCAGCGCGGCGGAATGACGAGCGCCCGTCATTTCGGCACGATCGGCGTCGTCGGCGCCGGTGCCTATGGCACGGCGCTGGCTCTGGCCGCCGCACGCGCCGGCCGCAACGTGCTGCTCTGGGCGCGCGATGGCGCAACTGTCGCGGCCATCGACGAAACCCGGATCGCCCCGCGCCTGCCCGGCGTCGCCCTGCCGGAGAGCGTGTCGGCCACCGCCGAGCTCGGCGCGCTCGCTGCCGCCGACGCCATCCTCGTGACCGTGCCGACGCAGAGCCTGCGGCAGGTCTGCGAGGGCCTGGCGCGGGCGCTGCCCGCCGGGCGGCCCGCGATCTCGGCCGCCAAGGGCATCGAGCAGACGACGGGCCTCTTCGCCACCCAGGTCGTCGCACAGGCCTGGCCGGGCTCGGTGCCGGCGATCCTGTCGGGCCCGAGCTTTGCGGCCGATATCGGGCGCGGCCTGCCGACCGCCGTGACGCTCGCTGCGGACGATGCCGAGCTGGCGCAGGCTCTGGCCGAGGCGCTGAGCTCGCCCGCTTTCCGCATCTATCACAGCGCCGATCCGCGCGGCGTCGAGATCGGCGGCGCGGCCAAGAACGTGCTCGCCATCGCCGCGGGCATCGCCATCGGCCTCGGCTACGGCGAAAGCGCGCGAGCCGCGCTGGTGGCGCGCGGCTTTGCCGAACTGCGCCGCTTCGGCGAAGCCCATGGCGCGCAGGGCGAGACCCTGATGGGGCTCTCGGGGCTGGGCGACGTCGTGCTGAGCTGCGCCTCGGCCCAGTCGCGCAACTTCGCCTTCGGACTGGCGTTGGGACAGGGACGCAGCGTGGCGGAGGCCTCCGGCGGGGCGCTGGCGGAAGGCGCCTTCACGGCATCCGTGCTGGCGCGGATGGCGAAGGCACGTGGCATCGAAATGCCGATCGCGGAAGCCGTCGCGGCCATCATCGCCGGCGGCAGCGGCGTGCGCGAGGCGGTCACGGGGCTGCTCGCGCGTCCGCTCCGTGCGGAACTGTAAGGGGAACGAACATGGCAGGCGACTGGTCGGATCTGACGAAGCGCGTCGCGAAGGGCATCGCCGAGGTCCGCAAGACCACGGGCTCGGAACTCGTCGCCGAGAGCATGCCGGTGGCGCTGGCGGGCCGCGTGCCGGCCGGCCCGGTGATCCAGCACCGTCGCCGCCGGGCGGAAGGCACGCATCGCTTCGTGCTGATCCTGCCCTTCGGCGAGGGCGAGGTCCGCGTCGAGCTCGAGCCGCAGGACTACGCCTCGCTGACGCGCGAGATGGTGCGCTTCTGGAACGAGCAGGGACCCGAGGCCTCGAAGCCGCCGGTGCCGCAGCAGGAGGCGAGTGGCGAATAGCGAGTGGCGATAACAGCCATCTTGCTTTTCCATTCGCCATTCGCCACTCGCTATTCGCTATTCGCCGTCTTCTTCCGATCATAGAGCGCACCCATGGCCCACTGGCTGATCAAATCAGAACCCTCGAAATGGTCCTGGGAGCAGCAGGTCGCGGCCGGGCCGAAGGGCACGCATTGGGACGGCGTCAAGAACCACACCGCCAAGCTCCATCTGATGGCGATGAAGCTTGGCGATCAGGTCTTCTTCTACCACTCCAATGAGGGCCTCGAGGTCGTCGGCATCGTCGAGGTCATCAAGGAAGCCTATAACTGGATCCCCGGCGAGCCCTGGGTGCTGGTCGACTTCAAGGCGGTGAAGCCGCTCCCCAAGCCGGTGACGCTGGCGCAGGTCAAGGCTGAGCCCAAGCTGGCGAAGATGTCTCTGGTGACCTCGTTTAGGCTGTCGGTCCAGCCCGTCGCCGACGACGAATGGGCTCTCGTCTGCAAGATGGGCGGCCTTTAGCCGCTACCAGGGAAAGCTGCTGAAGTCCGGGTGATCCCGGAGCGCTTGCGGGCGATAGGGGCGCCGCTCGTCGAGGATCTGGACCTCCGGCGCCTCGAAACGCGGCGGCACCGTCCCGAAGATCGGGCGTCCCCCCTGTGAAGGCCGGGGCGGGACGAAGCCCTCGCGCGTTCCCGGCGTGAACGGGATCCAGCCGCTTCTGAGCTGGTCGTGCTGCTGGCCGAGCGGGTCCGGCGCGAGCGAAGCGGGCAGCGCCGGATCGACGATGAGCGGCTGCGGGATCGCGGTCGCCTCCTTCAGCATCCAGTCCAGCGTGATGTCGGACAGGCCCATCTTCAGACCGTAGCCGCCGCCGACATCGGTATGGACGCCGGCGAACCAGACCTGCTTGATCCTGTCGGGGTTTTCCTCGTCCTCCTCCCAGAGTTCGGGCGCGAAGGTCTTGCGGTTCTCGTCGATGGCCAGCGCCTGGCGGCCATGGGGCACACCCTTGTGCAGCCGGTTGTTGTTGAAGCTGTGCCGCCCGAGCGTGAAGCTGTTCAGCCCCTTGACGCCCAGCGCCCGCACCGTGTCCCAGACGCCGACGAAGGTCGGCGGCAGTTCCTCCGAGCCGTAGCGCCTTCGGAACGCCGCGGCGGCCTCATGCCGCTTCGTTTCGTCGCGCTCCTGATAGACGCGCGTCACCGCCTCCTCGGCGATGGTACGGACATCGTGCGCGAGGCTGCGCTGCAACTCACTCCAGCGCGCGAGCTTGGGCAGGCCGGGCGGTACGCCGCACAGGCCGATGGCGCCGCCGAGGCTGCGGACCGTATAGGCGCCCCGGCTGAAGCCGAAGAGGAAGATCTGGTCGCCCGGCTCGTAGCTCAGCAGCAGCGCCGTGTAGCAGTCGACGATGTTGGTGGTGATGCCGTAGCCGGTGGCCTGCGACAGGATGTTGAGCGCACGCCGGACGAGCCCTGGCTCGTCACCATCAGGATGGGCGCCCAACCCAGGATCGTAGAAGCAGATCTGCCGCACGGGGTCGATGTCGCGCGTAGACTTGTAGAGCCGGTAGACATTGGTCCAGTTGATCGGGTTGTCGCCGCCGGCCTGTCCGGTTCCGTCGGAGAAGATGCAGATGTTTCGCGCCATGTTCGCCCCCTGTCGCATCCCGCAGGAAATCTAGCGCACCCCTGCCAAATATCAATCATAGGTTGTATTCCCAGGCACGGGGACAAGCTCCCTCTCCCCCGAAAGTGCGAGGCCGCGCGGCTTGCTGCGCCGCGCCATCGCCCTATGATGCCGGCAGCGAACAAGAGGCCCGGCCGCGATCGTCCGAACCATCGGAAGGCCCGCGTTGATCGCAAGGCCCAAGTCAATCGCAAGGCCCGAGTCTGGGGAGACTGCCATGACCGAGATGATCTATGACGTGCCCGCCGCCTGGGCCAAGAAAGCCTGGGCCAACGACGCCAAGTACAAGAAGATGTATGCGGCCTCGATCAAGGACCCGGACAAGTTCTGGGGCGAGCAGGGCAAGCGGATCGACTGGTTCAAGCCCTACAGCAAGGTGCGCAACGCGAGCTACAAGCCCGGCAAGGTCGCGATCAAGTGGTTCGAGGACGGCACCACCAACGTCGCCTACAACTGCGTCGACCGGCATCTGGCGACGCGCGCCAAGCAGACCGCGATCATCTGGGAGGGTGACGACCCCTCCGAGTCGAAGAAGATCAGCTACGGCCAGCTCTACACCGAGGTCTGCAAGTTCGCGAACGTCCTCAAGGCCAAGGGCGTCAAGAAGGGCGACCGCGTCACGATCTACCTGCCGATGATCCCCGAGGCAGCCTACGCGATGCTGGCCTGCGCCCGCATCGGCGCGATCCATTCGGTGGTGTTTGGCGGCTTCTCGCCGGATTCGCTCGCCAGCCGCGTCGAGGATTCGGACTCGAAGATCGTCATCACCGCCGATGAGGGCCTGCGCGGGGGCCGCGCCGTGCCGCTGAAGAAGAACGTCGATGCCGCCGACGACAAGGTCAAGGGCGGCATCGGAACCGTCATCGTGGTCAAGCGCACCGGCGGCCATGTCACCATGAAGGAGGGCCGCGACGTCTGGTATCACGAGGAGGCGGCCAAGGCCTCGGGCCATTGCCCGCCCGTCGAGATGAAAGCGGAGGACCCGCTCTTCCTGCTCTACACCTCGGGCTCGACCGGCAAGCCCAAGGGCGTGCTGCACACCACCGCAGGCTATCTCGTCTACACCGCAATCACCCACCAATATGTCTTCGACTACCATGAAGGCGACGTCTATTGGTGCACCGCCGATGTCGGCTGGGTGACCGGCCACAGCTACATCCTCTACGGGCCGCTCGCCAATGGCGCGACCACGTTGATGTTCGAGGGCATCCCGACCTATCCGACGATCTCGCGCTTCTGGGAGGTCATCGACAAGCACAAGGTCAACACCTTCTACACCGCCCCGACCGCGATCCGCTCGCTGATGGGCGCCGGCGAGGAGCCGGTGAAGAAGACCAAGCGCAAGTCGCTGCGCCTGCTCGGCTCGGTGGGCGAGCCGATCAACCCGGAAGCCTGGGAGTGGTATCACCGCGTCGTCGGCGAGCGTCGCTGCCCGATCGTCGACACCTGGTGGCAGACCGAGACCGGCGGCATCCTGATCACCCCGCTGCCGGGCGCGACCAAGCTCAAGCCGGGCTCGGCAACGCGACCGTTCTTCGGCGTCAAGCCGGAGATCGTCGATGCCGAGGGCAAGGTGCTGGAGGGCGCTTGCGAGGGCAATCTCGTCATCGCCGAGAGCTGGCCCGGCCAGATGCGCACGGTCTATGGCGACCACAAGCGCTTCGAGGAAACCTATTTCGCGACCTATCCGAACAAGTACTTCACCGGCGACGGCTGCCGGCGCGACGCCGACGGCTATTACTGGATCACCGGCCGCGTCGACGACGTCATCAACGTGTCGGGCCATCGCATGGGCACGGCCGAGGTCGAATCGGCGCTCGTCGCGCACCCGTCGGTCTCGGAGGCGGCCGTCGTCGGCTACCCGCACGACATCAAGGGCCAGGGCATCTACGCCTATGTCACCCTGATGGCCGGCGAGACGCCGACCGAGGCGCTGCGCAAGGATCTCGTCGCCTATGTCCGCAAGGAGATCGGCCCGATTGCCTCGCCCGATTTGATCCAGTTCGCGCCCGGCCTGCCCAAGACGCGCTCCGGCAAGATCATGCGCCGCATCCTGCGCAAGATCGCCGAGGACGAGTTCGGCGCGCTCGGCGACACCTCGACGCTCGCCGATCCGGCTGTGGTCGACGACCTGATCGCCAACCGCCAGAACAAGCGCAAGGCGGGGTGAGGCGGTCGGCCCATTCGCCGTTCAAAAAGACGCCCCGTCATCCCGGGCGAAGCGAAGCGCAGACCCGGGATGACGGGGCGATTTGTTCGACGATCAAGCGGGCCCCTCACAGCGCCGCCGCCAGCACCTCGATCTCGACCTTGAAGGCCGGCAGCGTGAAGCCGGAGACGATCACCAGCGTCGAGGCCGGTGGTGGCGTCGCGAAATGGGCGTCGCGCGACTCCATGTAACCCTTCATATGAGCGCGGTCGGTGACATAGGCGTTGATCCTGACGATGTCCGCCAGCGTCATGTCCGCCTCGGCGAGGATCGCGGCGATGTTGGAAAAGCAGAGATCGGCCTGGGCGCGAGCATCCTCGGGGATCGTGCCGTCGGCGGCGACACCGAGCTGCCCGGAGCAGGCCACGAGCCGATACCCCGCGGGCACCGCGATGCCGTGGCTGTAGCGCGCGAAGGGCTTGGCGATCGAGGGCGGGGTGAGCGGTGTCATCGTCATGTTGCGGCATCTCCTGAAGCTCCGCAGGACTATGCCGCGTCGCCCTAAAGGGAACCAGAGCGTCCGCGGTGGGTTCGCAAGCCAAACCGCCTGCGTTATGGACGCAGCACAGGATCATGCTCATGTCGCATTCACCGGGCTGGTCTAGAATTGAACCCTAATCGGGCCTCCTGGGGCCGTAGCGCACGATCGATCGGAACTCACCGCTCATGACCATGCCGACCGCGACTCCGATCAAGCCTACCGCGACCCTGGCCATGACCCTGAAGGCCGCCAGCCTTCTGTCGCTGCTCGCGCTGACCGCCTGCGCCGGTTCGCAGCGCTTCGTCGGCGGGCCCGGGCCGACCTATGGCCAGCCGACGCGCCAGCCGGCGCCGCCGATCAGCCCCGCCCCGGTCACCCCCGAGCCGCTGCCGCCTCCAGGCGGTTATCCTCCGTCAGGGGGCTATCCGCAGGCGGGCGGCAGCTATCCGGTCGCTTCCGCCCAGCCGGGCGCCTTGCCGCCGCCACAGGATCCCTACTACACCCCGGCGGCCCCCGGCATACCGCAGCAGACGCCCCCACCGGCAGCGCCGCAGCCCGCCGAGGTCCCGACCTTGCGCGGCGGCAGCGGCGAGGTCGCCACGCTCGGGGGAGCCGCCACCACGCGGCCCGCCGTCACCTCCCGCGACGGCGTCATCGGCAACTGGACGGCCAAGGAGGCGACCGGAAGCTCCTGTCGCGTCCAGCTGTCGAGCGCGCCGGCACTCGATCTCTACCGTGCCAATGCCGCTGGCTGCGCCAACCGAGACCTGCAGAAGGTCACCGCCTGGGATTACCGCGACGGCGAGGTCTATCTCTATCAGCAGGGCGGGACAGTCGTGGCGCGGCTGCGCACCAGCGGCGGCGGCGCGATGGATGGCGCCATCACCAAATCCGGCGCGGGATTGAGCCTCAACCGGTAAGCATACCCTATTGGGATTCATGCTCGGGAACCGCGACGAAAACCCCTCCCCTGGTGGGGAGGGGTTCGCGATGCGGCTCCAGCGCCAATCACGGATGATTCGACCTGCCCGAAATGAGAGAGAGCCGGTCGCTCCGGTTCAGGCCCCGTGCGAACGTCCCAAGAAGGCCGGGCGCCAGAGCCGACGCTGCATCGACAGCGCCATCGACGCAAAACCCCTCGCGGTGTCCAACGCCTCGTCGAGGATCGTGAAGGGCGTCGGCCCGCCCGTCGCGATCACGCCCTCGACATCGGCATAGCCGCCCGCGAGGTCCGCCTCGAAATTGCGGGCCAGCTGCCGCATCGCGGCATTCTGCGGCAGGCAGGTCATGTAGAGCGTGCGGATCCCGCGATTGCGCGACGCCGTGATCAGGCGCTGGAACAGGGTGGCGCCGATGCCGCGCCGGCGCCAGTCGCGCTCGACGCTGAAGGCCGCCTCGCCGGTCTGCGCGACGATGTCTTCGAGCCCGCGCAGCTCGGCAGCGCCGCGCACCGCGCCATCCTCGATATAGGCATAGACCAGCCCGCCGACGCCGAAGGTGGTGACGGCATAGTTTCCAAGGAAATCGTCGTTGACGGCCGTGCCGAAGCGCTCGCGACGGGTGATGTCGTCGAGTCTCAACAGATGCGCCTTGAACAGATCGCGCTCCGCGGGCCAAAGCCGGCGGACTTCGCCTTGGCCGGACGTTGCGCCGGCCTTCTTCGAACGAGCCAATTGTCATCTCCTGTTGACCGCGCGAATGCGCGCTACCGACCAGGAGGCGAATCTTCCCTAACTCGACCGCAAAATGGCGTCTCGGCGCCGGATTGCAAGAGACAACGCCTTCGCAGATGCAGCATTTTTGTGCGCTGCGAACAATCTCTCGACTTTGGAGGGTGTTCTGGCCACCTTATTCTCGGTCGATCGGCCATGCCTTGAACACATCGAGCGCCTCGCAGGCCTTGGCCTGCGCCGCCAAGGCCGGCCAGCGCTCTTCCGGCGCGTAGTCGGGAATGACGAAGCGGCAGAAGCCCCAGGCGATGGCCGCCGCGATGTCGCAGGGCAGAAGCTCCGGCCCCGCCGTCAGCTCGCCGCGCGCGGCCGCCGCATCGAGCAGGTCGAGCGCGACATGGAGCTGGGTGACGATGCGCTCCTGCCAGGGCTGGTAGCGCTGCGCCTCCGGCCGCTTGCGCTCGTACTCGACCGACACCGCCTTGTCGGCGGCGACGATGCCGATGCCGGTCAGCGCCAGGTCGCGCCTGCGGGCGGCGCCCTCGACCGGACGCAGCGAACGCCCGGCGACATCCTCGAAATGCTGGATGATGAGCAGGGACTCGCTGATCACCGTGCCGTCGTCCGCGACCAGGCTCGGCGCCTTGATCAGCGGGTTGATCGCGCGGAATTCGTCCATGTGCCGGAAGACGGAGACCGAGCGATGCTCGACGTCGAGCCCGAGCAGCGTGCCCGTCACGGCGGCGCGGCGGACATAAGGGCTATCCAGCATTCCCACGAGCAGCATCGGTCACCTCCGTTACGGTCACGACGAGAATGCCGGCAGCGGCGCGCGAAGCCACGCCAAATCGCGTGATGCCAGGGATCACGCCGGTTGATGGACGTCGATGTCGGTCTCGAAACCCGGCACGAAGCCGAGTGTGAAGCCTTGCTCTCGCGCTGCGATCTGACAGGGATCCCAATAGGGCGTGCCGCCGAAGCGCTCGACCAGCAGGTCGATCAGGACCCTGACCTTGCCCGGCACATAGGCTCCCGGCGGCCTGACGACATAGAGCGCATGCTCCTGCATCGGGAACTCCCACAGAACAGGCACGAGCGAGCCGTCCCGGATCGAATCGCTGGCGATGAAGGTCGGCAGCACCACGATCCCGAGCCCGGCCTTCGCCCATGCCAGCAAGGTGTCGCCGCTGTCGGAGCGCAGCCGGCCCGCCGGCCTGATAGAGACGCGGCGCTTGCCCACGCGGAAGCTCCAGTCGGGCGAGTTGGTGCCGGTGTAGAGCAGGCATTCATGCTGGGCGAGGTCGGACGGGTTTTCCGGCCGCCCCATCTGCTCCAGATAGGCCGGGCTCGCCAGAACGACGGCATGGATCGGCGCGATCCGGCGCGCGACCAGGCTTGAATCCTTCAGCGTACCGATGCGGATCGCCGCATCGAAGCGCTCGCCGATCAGATCGACATAGCGGTCGCTGGCCTCGACATCGACCTCCAGCCGGGGGTGGAGCCTGGCGAGTTCGCCCAGAACCGGCGCGACATGGCGGTTGCCGAAGGTCAACGGCATCGACAGGCGCAAGCGGCCGGACACGCCGGAGGCCTGCGCCACCGCTTCCCGTGCCGCGACGAGGTCAGCCAGGATGCGCTCGCCGCGCACCTTGAATTCGAGTCCCGCTTCGGTGGCCGCAACCCCACGCGTGGTCCGGCTCAGAAGCCTCGTGCCGAGATCGGCCTCCAGCCGCGAGATCCGGCGGCTGACGACCGATTTCGCCAGGCCGAGATTCTGGGCGGCCCGGCCGAAGCCGCCGGTTTCGGCTACGGCGATGAAGCTGCGGATGTCGTCGAGCTCTGACATCGCGTTCCCCCTGAAGCAACAGTCTGATGCTTCTTATAGGCGTTCTGTTGCGCTCGTTGAACCTCTATCTTGCTGGTTATCGAACCCGTTCCCGGTTTCAGGATCACATCATCATGTCCACTCTTCTCGTTCTCAACAGCAGCGCCTCCGGCGCAGCCTCCGTTTCCAAGCAGCTCATCGAGGAGACTGTCACCCGCTTGCGCAGCCAGAATCCGGCGCTCAAGGTCGTCGAGCGCGACCTCGGCACCAATCCCGTCCCGCATCTGACCGTCGATTCCGCCGCCGCCATCCGCGGCGCCGAGCCCGCCAACGAAGTTCAAAAGCAGGCGAAGGCGCTCTCGGACGCGCTGGTCGAGGAACTCAAGGCAGCCGACGTCGTCGTCATCGGCGCGCCGATGTACAATTTCGGCATCCCCTCGACGCTGAAGTCCTGGTTCGACCATGTGCTGCGCGCGGGTGTGACCTTCAAATACGGCGACGCCGGTCCCGAGGGCCTGCTCAAGGGCAAGCGCGCCATTGTCGTGCTCAGCCGCGGCGGCCTCTACAGCTCGGGCCCGGCCCAGCCGATGGATTCACAGGAGCCGCATCTGCGCACCCTGCTCGGCTTCATCGGCATCAGCGACGTCACCTTCGTGCGCGCCGAGAAGCTCGGCTACGGCCCCGAGGCCCGCCAGCAGGCGATCAACGACGCCCAAGCGGAGCTCGCCAAGGTCGCCTGATAGCGCAGGCCGCCGCTGCCATGAAGAACGCCCGCCCCCGGGAAACCGGAGCGGGCGTTCGTTTGTCTTCCGGCCATCGATGCGCCCTCATACCTGACGTGCTCTCCTGAACTTCTGCCATCGATAAGCTGGGTCGATCGCACGGGACATGGGCCCCCGCGGGGCACTGCAACCCGCTCAACTGAAGCAGGTCAGCTGGCGAGGCTCCGGGCGTTACCTGCGAACCATTGAAGGCGGCTCGCACCGAGAAGAAGGGCGACCACGGGCTGATCAGCGCGCCCGGCTAGCCTGTCGGCGCCTCGCCTCGTTCTATCGGTCAAGGTGAAACGCGCCGCGCAGCTTCAGCCCAAGCGCGCTGCCAAGAAACGCAGCTGCGATCCAGACCCAGCCCGAAAGGCTACCCGACGCGAGTGCTGAGAAATATGCTCCGATGTTGCAGCCATCCGACAGCCGCGCGCCGTAGCCCATCAGGAACCCGCCAACGGCGGCGCCTAGCCAAGCGCGACCGCTGCCTCCCGATCTGGCAGCGAAGCGGCCGCTCAGCCCTGCCGCGGCAGCCGATCCTGCGATCATCGCAAAGTCCATGACCGACGTGGCGTCAGCGAACACACTGGTCGCGAGAGGGCCGGCGTTGCCTTGCCAATAGGGCCAGCTCGCAGGATCGAAGCCGACGACCGCCGCCAGCTTCGATCCCCAGAGAGTGAACCCGGCCGTCTCGCCCCAAGGTCGCCCGACGAGTGCCATCGTCAAGATGTTCAAGAGGGCCAGGCCGATTGCTCCCCAAGCCAGCGGCCACGGTTCCCGGAATAGGGAACGCCACGACAGCGCGCGGGCATCTGTCCGTGACGCTGGCACGAGGCGAATAATGGCCATGAATATCATCAGGTGGATCGCTAGCGCCAAAGGCCATCCGAGCACGTCCTGTGACGTTCCCGTCTGGAAGGCAGGGAGCGCCCACCAGAATCCGAGATGGGCTGCGCCGACTGCCGAGCCCAGGACAAAGAACGCCAGCGTCATGAGAAGGCGCGCGTTGCCGCCGCCAAGACCGAAGAGGGTGCCCGAGGCGCATCCGCCGCCGATCTGCATTCCGACGCCAAAGAGTATGGCGCCCACGACGAACGAGACGCCGATCGGCGTGACGAACCCGGACAATGGCAGCCCGAACAGTTGGCCTCCCGCAAGCAGCGGAAAGAAGACGCAGCTCGTGAGGGCGAGCGCGATGGCCTGCGCGCGGAAGCCGGAAAAGTCCCGACGTTCCAATGCGGCGCGGAAGCTGCCGGCAAAGCCGAAGGTCGCCTGAAACAGAACGAAGCCGAGGCCGCCGCCGACCAGCGCAAGAACCGGAAGGCGCCAGGACGTCGCATGATCGATCGACAGCGCCGCCACGGCGGCAATCGCGATCGCCGCTACGATGACGACGCCAGGCTGGACGGATCGGACCGGGACCTCATTGCTCGACGACCGACCGGTCGAACCGGCGTCGAATGCTGTATCCGCGCTCACCATCGCAGCACGATCCGCCCTGCAAGCCCGCCCGCAGCAGCCACGATCAGCGCCGCGAGCGTGTACCAGGTCAGCACGAAAAACATGCTGTCATCGGTACAGTTCAGCGAATAGAAGGCCGCGCCCATGCCGGTGGCCGCCAAGCCGCTGACGAGGCCGGCCAGGACGGGACGCGTCACCGCACCCTGCCGAAGCGCGACCAGCAGCCCGAGCAGCGGAGGCAGGGATAGCAACGGGATCAGGACGAGGCAGCGCAACTGGTTCATTCCCACCAGGCGCTCCTGCCAATCGGCCATGCCCATCCTGGCCAGCTCGATGCCTAGAGCGAGCAGCAGGATGGCGGGAACCGCGAGCAACGCCCGAGGCAAACGCCGGTCCGACCGTCCGGGCTCTCCGAGCGAAAGGGCGAACCGAAAGCCGACGAACGCCAGCAGGGACGCCGCCAGCACCTTGACGGCGACAGCTGGCCAGACGGAGCCGCTCGTCAGATCGGGCCGGATGCGGAGATAGGTCAGGAAGCCCAGGAGCACCACAACCACGGCCAAGGGAACCAGGAGCAGCGCGCGGCGTCCCGCCGAATGGCTTTTCACCGGCACATCGGCGATCAATGCCGCTATCAGGTGGTCGGTCCTCATCACTGCGTCTCCCTGAACAGGCGCGCCAGATCCTTCAGCGCCCGATGCAGCGCCACCCTGACCGCTCCCTCGGTCATGCCGATCTCGCTGGCGACGTCTGCGGCCGGTCGCCCTTCGACGGCCATGGCGCGGACGATCTGCTGCTGCCGCTGCTTGAGTTGCGAGATCAGCCTTTCGGCGTCACCCAGATCCGATTGGGTGTCGGACGGCGCTGGCAGAACGTCAGCAAAATCGTCGACCGACTCGAAGTGACGCACGCCCTGCCTTCGCAGGGCGTCGATCAGCTTGTGGCGTGCGACCGTGTGGACCCAGGGCGCGAAAGGCAGCCTGGGGTCCCAAGTATGCCGCTTCAGATGCACGGCCAGCAAAACTTCCTGCACGATGTCCTCGACTTCGGCGTTGCCGCGATTGGCCTTGCTCAGGCGTGCGCGGACCAGGCGTCTGAATGTCGTCCCAAGCTCTTCGAGCAGCCTCCGGTAAGCGCCCTCATCGCCTGCGAGTGCCAGGCGCATCAGTCCGCTCCAGACATCCTCGGCTCGTCCGCCCGTCACGCATTCACATCCCGGTATTCGAAGCCAAGGCCGATTTTGTTACACACCGGTCGAAGCCGACCTACGCCCGTTTCGAGCAGGATCGGATCACGAAGGCGTGTCCGCGTAACGAGCCCAGGTGACGCTGCGTATCGAGGTTGTGGGCCTGACGACAAGGCCCGTGACCTCGGGAGATCATCTCATGGACCGCCGCGCCGTCTCGCTCGCTCTCGCCGCTTCCTTCACCACCGCCCTTGCTCTCACGGCGGCGCCCGCGCTGGCGCAGGAGGCCGGCAGGGAAAAATGCTTCGGCGTCTCGCTCAAGGGCCAGAACGACTGCGCCGCCGGCCCCGGCACCACCTGCGCCGGCACCTCAAAGGTCGACTGGCAGGGCAATGCCTGGAAACTCGTGCCGAAGGGCACTTGCGAAAAGACCGCATCGAACGGCTCGCCGACGGGCTTTGGCCAGCTCAAGGAATTCAGGGAGAAGCGGGCCTGATTGGGCTCCCAACCACCGCATCCTGGGGGTAACGACCATGGCAAACGCCGCCCGCATGTCGCCGCCGATGAAATTCCCGGCCTTCACCCGACTGCCCGACCAGGCGGGCATCGGCCTGAAGTCCGAGCATCTGCGCGATCTGCTCGGGCGGCCGCCGGCTGTCGGCTTCCTCGAGGTTCACGCCGAAAACTACATGGGGGCCGGCGGCGCGCCGCATGCTTTCCTCGGCCTCCTGCGCGAGCAATACCCCCTGTCGCTCCACGGCGTCGGTCTGTCGATCGGCGCCGAGGGGCGTCTCGACAGCGATCATCTCGACCGCCTGGCCGGGCTGATGAAGCGCTACGAGCCGCAGAGCTTCTCCGAGCATCTCGCATGGTCGACCCATGATGATACCTACCTGAACGATCTGCTGCCGATCGCCTACACCGGCGAGACATTGCGCCGGGTCGCAGATCATATCGACGAGATCCAGGACCGCCTCGGCTGCACCATGCTGCTGGAAAACCCGTCGACCTATGTCGCCTTCGCCGCTAGCGACTGGAGCGAAACCGACTTTCTCGCGGAGATCGTCAGGCGGACGGGCTGCGGCTTGCTGCTCGACGTCAACAATGTGCAGGTCAGCTGCTCCAATCATGGTCAGAACCCGGTCGCCTATCTCGACGCGTTTCCGGTCGAGGCGGTCGGTGAGTTGCATCTCGCCGGCTACGCAACGGAGCGCGATACGCTCGGCGCGCCGCTCCTGATCGACGCCCATGGCACGCCCGTCGCCGACGACGTCTGGGCACTCTACCGCCACACATTGTTGCGAACCGGCCCGCGCCCGACGCTGATCGAATGGGACAACGACGTGCCGCCACTGACGACATTGCTGGAGGAGGCCGCAAAGGCCGATGCCGCGCTCGACGCCGAGGCGCGCCGACGCAACGGCGCAACCCATTAGCGCCCATGTCCGGCCAACGGGAATTCGCGCAGGCTTTGCTGAGGCCAGAGACGACCGCGCCCGATGGTCTCCTGACCTGGAACGGCTCCGACGCGTCGCAGCGTTTCGCGATCTACCGCAACAACGTCACCGTCTCGCTGATCGATGCACTGGTCGCGGCCTATCCCGTCGTCATGCAACTCGTTGGCGAGACGTTCTTCCGCGAGATGGCGCGGATTTACGTCAGGCTCCATCCGCCTTGCAGCCGGATCATGCTGACTTATGGACACCGTTTCCCCGGTTTCATCGAGTCCTTCGCGCCTGCGAGCGACCTGCCTTACCTGGCCGATGTTGCAAGGCTTGAGCGCGCGCGGCGGCGCGCCTATCACGCCGCCGACATGCCCCCCCTTGGCCCAAGCGCCTACGCCGCTCTCGACCCTGAAGCGCTGGGTCTCCTGACCGTGCGGCTGCATCCGAGTACCGCGATCCTGCAGTCAGCCTTCGCCATCGTCTCGCTTTGGGCGGCGCATCAGGGGCTCATGGCGATCGAAGCCGTCGATCCATGCCGGCCCGAAGACGCGCTCATCGTGCGCCCCGATCTTGAAGTCGACGTCGTGAGGCTGGCTCCTGGCGTCGCCGCCTTTCTGGCATCGCTCGAAGCGGGAGCGACGGTGGCGGACGCTGTCGCAAACGCGCTGCGCCAATCACCAGAGTTCGACATCACGACGGGGCTGGCGACGCTCATGGCATCTGGCGTGTCGGCTGCTTTCAGCGCTGCAGGAGAGTGACATGACGCCGATCGACCACCATGGCTTTGCAAAGCCGGTACGGGGTGAGGCGGGCCCTCACGCGAACGATGATATCATCGCCTCCATCCTGTCCCGGATTCCGCACTGGCTGATCGCCTTCATCGGCCGCTTTTCGATCGCCGCGGTGTTCTGGAAGTCCGGCCAGACCAAGGTGCAGGGCCTCGCGATCGACCTGATCGACGGCAAGGTCGAGTTGGGCATCCCGCGATTCGCCGACAGCACGCTTGATCTCTTCCGGGAGGAATACCGGCTTCCGCTCATTCCGCCGGAATTGGCCGCGCTGATGGCCACGGCCGCCGAACATGTCTTCCCGGTCCTGCTCCTGCTGGGACTGGCGACGCGGCTCTCGGCCCTCGCCCTGCTCGGCATGACGATCGTCATCCAGATCTTCGTCTATCCGGGCGCCTATCCGCTCCATGGGCTGTGGGCGACGGTTCTGCTGTATCTCATGGCCAGGGGTGGCGGGGCACTGTCGATCGACCGTCTTCTCGCCCATCGCTCGCTACTCTGAAACCTTCGCAACCAACAGGGGTCTCTCTCATGATCAACCGTCGTATCGCGCTCGCTTTCGCAGCTGCCCTCACAATCTCTGCGGCTCCAGTCTTGGCCCAGGGAACAACCGCGCCGCTCGCCGCACGCGACGGCTGGACGGTTCGGCCGACACCGCACAGCTTCCCGGTGCTGGTCGGGCGCCTCGAGGAGGCGGTGACGTCCGCCAAGATGGGGCTGGTCACTACGGCCAGCGCCTCGGATGGCGCCAAGGCTCAGGGCTTCACCATTCCCGGCAACCGCGTTGTCGGCGTCTTCCGCAACGACTTCGCCCGCCGCATGCTGGCCGCCAGTGTGCCGGCCGGCATCGAGGCCCCGATCCGCTTTTACCTCACCGAGAACGCCGACGGCACGGCGACGCTGTCTTATCGCAAGCCGAGCGTGGTGTTCGCGCCATATTTCGAGGGCGCGGCGGCGGATCTCAGGACGGTTGCCGCCGAGCTCGACGTCATCTTCGACCAGATCGCGGCGGCAGCGGCGGGCAAGTAGCCCGCCTTTCTGTCGTCGCCGGCGCGGTCGCAAGGACGCCGTCGGCTCCAACGAACCATGCGATGATCGAAACCACGCTTGATCGCCAGTGCGCGGAAGGACCGGTTCCGATTGCCGTATGAGACGGCCGAATTCTTCCAGCACAGCCTCAAATCGTTCAATCAAGCCGGGGGAGATGCGAGCCGTCGTCTATCAGTTTCAAAACCAGATCGCCGATATGCGTCGAGAAATTCGGGTTCGACCGCAAGAGAGCTGCAGCAGCGCGACCTTTCTCGAGCTCGCCCACCCGTTGCCGCAACGTGGGGAGATCAGCACGACGGGTGCTCTCAAGCCCGAAATTTGACTTTCCCTTTACCACCCGACCGCAGCTGAGTGCCGCAACGACGCGCCGATCACAGCTGCATGATGCCTGCTGCGAGGCAATCCCGCAGGACGCCGCGACGAAGGCGGCAACGGCAGCCCTCGCGCGTCTGAGCCGTTGGCGATATGCGGGCGCAGCAATGTCGAGCACGGATGCGGCCTCGGTGTCGGTCAACTCGAATACATCACCGAGCACATAGGCGATCCTGAGTTGGCGCGTCAGGCATAGGAGCATGGCGAGCGTGCATCCAATCTTGACCTCTTCAATGGCCATTGCCGTCTCGACCGCCGACATCTCGCCGTCAGGAATCTGGCTGAGTCCTTGCTCCAGATCGGAGGCGAAGCCTGCGAAGGTGAGGCGCATTGACTCGATGCGGCCGCGTTTACGCTCCTCAACCAGATGGCGGCACGCCACCCGCAGCGCCCATCCACCCACCGCCTCAACCTCCCGCACAGAGCCGAGATGCGTGATGATCTTCACCAGGATCTCTTGAGTGGCATCCTCCGCATCTGCTCGACTGCCGAGCATTCGCATCGCCAGATTATAGATCGGTCGCTCTGTGGCGCGGATGATGGCCTCAAGGGCGGCGCGACTCCCCTGTCGCGCCGCTTCGACCTGTTGCGGATCAAGTCTGATCATGCCTCGAGCAGCGCCTTCAAGCCGGTAAGCTCCCTGGCCAGGATATCCATCTGCGCGCTCAAGGCACCTTCGAGTGCTTCGAGCGGAACAGGCGGCGCCATGAGGACAAAGGAGTAGATCGACCGTCCGGCACCATCCGGCGTCACACGTGAATAGGCTGCGCCCACTGAACCATCAGGGAAGGTCATTTGCCAGTCGATGGTTCCGATGGCGTCATGCGTGCTGGTTTCGAGCTTGATCGGCACGGCGCCGTTCGGAGTCACCAGCTCGGCGGACATAGCATCGGCGCTCTTGAAAGCATGCGTCCATTTCGGGAGGTTTGCCGGATCGGCGATGAAGCCGAATACGTCCTCGAACGGCCTATCGATCCCGACGGATTGCACATCGAAAGTCTTCATCTCGTTGTTCCTCTTGACATGCCGTCGGCCCATCCGACGCGCATATTCATAAGGAGGAGGCAAACAGTGCGACTGTGACTCCCTGCATGGGCCGTGCGTGAAAAAACGTTTGGCAGCCTGAGCCGCCGTTCAGAACAAGGGTTCCTGTTCTAACGCTGCGCTGCGAGACCTCCGCTGCAGGTCGGACGCAGCCGGCAACAACCGCTGCAATGAGCGGAATGGATGACCAGGCGCTTCATCGTGTCTTGCCCTGGGACTCGTCGACACCAGCCGCCCGGCCGACCTCGCCGCCTCGAACAGACCGTGTATCGGTCGATCCGGCCGGAGCGGCGAGGTCCATCGCGTCAGAGGTCCTTTGCGTCAGAGGTCCTTGGGCGCCTTGTCCTTGATGTTCGTCCAGTTCGTCTGCGCCTTGCCGATATTGCCCGGCACGTCTTCGAGCCAACGCTTTTGGGCAGGCTCACCGACATTCAGGTAGAGCTTGCCATCGACGATCCGCCACAGGTTCGGATCGCCATCGAGCTTCTTCTCGAAGACGGCGCCCATGGCGCAGAAGCCACCGAAGGCCGGCGCGTATTTTGCCGGCTCCTTGGCGAAGACGTCGCGGTTGGCAGCGCTCGCGAAGCGATAGGTGGCCCCGTCGTGCTGCGCGGTGAATTGCGGGCTGCCCAGGGTCGGCTTGCCGACCGTGAAATACGCCACCGGATCGTAGCCACGGATCGCAAGGCCGGCCGTGTCGATGTTGACTGCCTTCGTCGAGTTTTCACTATACGCCAGCGCCGGCAACGTCGGGAGAGCGAGCGCTCCGGCGGCGATCAGGGCAGCGAAGCCGAGCAAGCTGCTGCGGGCAAGAACGATACGATGCGAGTTCATCGCAAGTCTCCTGTCGAGACGTTGCCGCCGCGAAGCCTCCCTGGCCCCGCTTCAATGGCTCATCTCACAGGACATTCGTTTCAGGCGCCGGATCCATTACGCGCAATCACCAAGCCGTGATGTCATTTTGTCTTTTGAACTCAGAGAGATACGACTGATTTCGACGGGCCCGGGACAGCAGCCGGTCGTGCGCTATGATGTCGCGTAGAAGCGCAGCAATGCGAGCGCCTCCGGTGCGCTCCAATCGGCCTCGCCGGTCAGATAGCCCCCGCTGCGCCCCTGAGCATCGATCACGTAGCTCATCGGCATGCCGTAGAGCGGAAAGGGGGTCTCGACCTTCGATTTCGGCCCGGATGCGACCTCGCCCTCGGTGTCGATGAAACTCGTGAACCCGGGCAGGCGAAGCCGCTGGAGATAGGTCGCAGCCGTGGCCACATCCCGATCCAGCGACACCGGCACGATCACGAACGGTTCGGTCTTCGCCTGCATCTGGAGCCTGTGCAGGATCGGCAGCTCACGTCGGCACGGCGGGCACCAGCTCGCCCAGAAGGCGAGCAGCACAGCCTTGCCACGATAGGCCGCAAGCGTGCGTCGCCGCCCGTTCAGATCGCGCAGCGGGATATGGCCGGCTTCCTCGCGCGGATCGACCACGGTGAACTGGGTGTGCGGCGTGCTGAAGGGCGGCGGATAGAGTTCCGGCGCAGCGCGCGCGCCAGGCGCCAGAGCGGCACTCAGCAAAGTGGCCGCCGGACCCAGAAGGGCAGCTCTGCGTGTCGATGACATGGTCACAAGCCTTGTCTGGAACCCGAGGTCAGAAATCAAGCCAGCCCTCCCTCTTGCCCCGCCACCTCACCTCTCAGCACGGGCTTGATGTCGGTCATTGAAGGGGGGGCCTCTTGATCGTGGCGAGGCGTCGCGGTCAGAACGAGGTGGTCAGGCGGGTCAGCCACTCTGGCGATGCCGTTACGAGTTTCGCTTCCAGCGTCTTGTCCCATCCCGTCAGGATCAGGACTCCGATGGCGACCAGAAAGCCGCCCAACGCGGTCTTGAAGCCTTGTCCGGCCGACATCATGCGGTTGCGCAGCGCCAACAGCCGAGCGCGCGACAGCATCCCGAGCGCGATCAGCGGCAGGCCCGCACCAATGCCGAAGGCCAGCATGGTGAGCGCGACCGCGCCGAGGTTCTCGCCTTGCGCAGCCAGCACCGATGCCGCACCCAGCGTCGGCCCGACGCAGGGGCTCCAGACCGCGCCGAGCAGCAGGCCGACGCCGAACTGGCCGCGCAGACCACCCGACGAAAAGCCGCCGAAGCGCTGCTCCGTCCAGTTGCTCAGCGGGCCACCTGCCGCCGCCACCCGCGCATGCAGCGCCGGCAGCACCAGTACGAGGCCCAGCACGATCAGCATGATCGCCGCAGCCATGCGGAAGACGCCGGTATCCAGCCCGATCGCAAAGCCGACCGTCGCCACGAACAGACCGATGGCGGTAAAGGACAGCGCCAATCCCGCCGCCACAGCGACGGGGCCGAAACGGTGCTCGGACACCGCCGTGCCGAGGATGATCGGCAGAAGCGGCAGGACGCATGGGGACAGGACCGACAGAATGCCGGCAAGCAGTGCGAAGCCTGATGTGGCCATTGGCCCGGCTACCTCAAATCGCGCGCGACAACAGCGCTTCGATCGAAGCCTTGTTCGTGTCACCGACGGAACGGCCGACCTCGGCGCCGCCTTTGAGGACGATCAACGTGCTCTGGTGCTGGACCTTGAGACTGCGGAGCGCGTCCTTTTGGCTGTCGAAGTCGATCTTGAAGACGACGAGGTCCTTGAACCTGGGCTGCTTGGCGAGTTCCGAGAGGATCGGCGCCTGCGCCTTGCACGTCGGGCACCACGTTGCTGTGACGTCGATCAGAACCGGCTGGCCAGCTTTGATCGCCGCGTCGAGCGCCGCGGGTGAGTAGGCTTTCTCCTCTTGAGCGGAGGCTCCCCAACCCGCCAAGGCGAGCGAGAATGCGGCAAGCGCGGCAAGTCCATGGCGACGGTTGATCATACGCGACCTCGGTTATGTTCGTGTCTCGGCGAAGGCCCGACATGTGTCTGACCATGGGGTTTCGACATGACGGCGGACTTCGTTACGGCGCTCACGCGAAGTTGATCGCGCATCGGGTTAAGGGCACCCGCCGATGCGCCGTGCGCAATTTACCCGGGAGGGACGAAGTTCCAGGCCATCTCCGCTGCACACCATCTTGCCCCGAGGCGGCGATGGGGCGAGGCCCCCGGCCAAGGAGAACGTTGTGGATCGAAGGGATCAGTTCGTTGGCTGCTTGATCATCGCCTCGACGAAATCCGCGAATGCACGTGCCTTCGCACTGGCGAGACGCCCGGTGGGAAACAGCGCCCAAAGGTCGATTGGCGGCAGCGCCCAGTCCTCCAGCACGCGATGCACGGCGCCGCTCGCCAGTTCAGGGCCGAACATCCAGTCGGAGGCAACGGCCAGCCCCAAATCCGCGAGTACGGCCGCGCGGATGCCCTCCGCCGCGCTGACACGCAGGCGGCCGCGGATCGACACCGAAGCTTCGGTACCGCCCCGTCGAAAGACCCAGCTGTTGCTGAGCTGGCTAAAACTAATGGCCTCGTGTCCAGCGAGGTCGGCCGGCACATGTGGAGTGCCCGCCCGCGCGAGATAGGCCGGCGTGGCAACGACAGAGCGGCCGCCCGTCGCTATCCGTCGTGCGATCGCGTTTGAGTCTGGTAGGTCGCCCATGCGCAGGGACAGGTCAATCCCCTCCGAAATGAGGTCGATGACCCGATCGTCCAAGATGACGTCTATCTCCAGATCCGGGTGGCGCGCGAGGAATTCGGGCAGACGCGGTACGATCAGCAGACGCGCAAAGGTCGGCGCGGCCGAGATGCGCAATCGGCCGGATAGCCCTGCGCCTGCGCCGCGGGCCTCCAACTCCGCTTCATCGACTTCCTGGATAGCAAGACGTGCCCGTTCGTAGAAGCGCAGCCCCGCCTCAGTCGGCGTGAGGCCATGCGTTGAGCGCAGCAACAGCCGAACCTGAAGTCGTTCCTCCAACTGCGCGATCGTCTTCGATACCGCAGGCTGACCTACGCCCAGGAGCCTCGAGGCGCCCGAGAACGAGCCAACTTCGATCACGCGGACAAACGTGGTCATCGCCTGCAAGCGATCCATAGTCATTCCCACAAAGAATAAACGCCATCCCCTCCTGCCTTCTGCCACGCCTCGCTGGGAATGACCATAACACCTCCCATTGCCGACGATATGGCGCAGGGAGATCCAGAGATGATGGAAGTTCACGCATTTGCGACGCCAAACAGCGTCAAGGTGCCGATTGCGCTTGAGGAGATGGGCGTCGCCTATGCGCTGAAGCGTGTCAACATTCGCCAAGGCGAGCAGAAGACGTCAGCGTTCCTCGCACTCAATCCCAATGCCAAGGTGCCGGTGCTGATCGATCCGCAAGGGCCGACGGGCACGGCCGTAACGCTCACCGAAAGCGCGGCGATCCTCGTCTATCTCGCCGAAAAGACTGGCATGCTGCTTCCGGCTGCTGGGATCGACCGCGCGCGCGTCTTCGAGCAGCTGTTCTTCCACGCCTCGACGCTCGGCCCCGCCTTCGGCAATGCGGGCTTCTTCAAGCGATTGGTTTCCGAACCGCAGCCCCTCGCGGAAGCACGTTTTGCCGCCGAAGCGGGACGAGTGCTCGACCTGCTGGAAGTCATGCTCGGCGAGCGTCGATTCATGGCGGGCGACGATTACAGCATCGCTGACATCGCTCATTTCGGCTGGCTCTGGCGGCGCGAATTTTCGGGCATGAGCTTCGATGGGCGCCCACATCTGGCTCGCTGGTTCGAAGGCATTGCCGAGCGTCCCGCTGTTCGGCGCGCGCTTGCCCGTGTCGAAGCGCTCATCTCCCAAGCTTGAATCCTCCTTCGGCCTTCTCAGCAAGGAATCGACCCATGTCACGCTTTGAGAACTACCGCGATGCCTTCCCCAATGCCCGACTGACGCGCTCTCCGAGCGGCGTGCTGGAGATCGCGCTGCACACGCAAGGCGGAAAACTCGTGTTCGATGGCCATGTCCACGAGCAATTCGTCGACTTGTTCCACGAAATCGGGTCGGACCCTGACAATCGCGTGGTGATCCTCACCGGCTCCGGCGATGCCTTCATCGATGCGATCAGCCCTGAAGGCTTCGATTTTTTTACCCCCCGCGGCTACGACAAGATCTATCGGGAGGGCAAGAAGGTTTTGATGAACATCCTCGACATCGAGGTCCCGATGATCGCCGCGCTCAACGGACCGGTGTTGCTCCATTCGGAATACGTGCTGCTGGCGGACATAATCCTGGCGACGCCCGAGACGGTGTTTCAGGACAAGCCGCATTTCGACTTCGGCATCGTTCCGGGTGATGGCGTCAACCTGCTTTGGCCCGAGGTGATAGGCAGCGTCCGTGGGCGGTATTTCATTTTGACGCGTCAGATCCTCGACGCGGAAACCGCGAGGGAATACGGCGCGGTGAACGAGATCGTACCGGCCGACCGATTGCTCGACCGGGCCCGCGAGATAGCCGAGGGGCTGGCAGCGCTGCCGCCACTGACGGGCCGTTACACGCGCATTGCGCTGACGCAGAAGCTTCGCCGGATCATCGATGAAGGCGTGGGCTACGGCCTCGCGCTCGAAGGCATCAGCGCAGCCGAAGTCGCTCGTGCAATGGCCACCAAAGCCTGACAGTAAACATCGTTCTCCGCCGATATCGCTTCCATCGGCGGAGGTTGCGACCCTTGCAAAGGGGCGACCAGATAATCCTGGCCGCGAAAATCGCGGGCCGAAAGCAGCGACGACATCGCGGTACGGGGCCGCTAGCTCGACGTTGCCGATGCCCGCGCGCTTCGTGGTCAGCCGGGACGGAACACTCCTCTACGCTGAGGTCGATGCCGACTATACCCTTCGCCCGGAACCTGACGACATGCGTCCGGCGCTCCGGCGCTCCGCTGTCGCCTGATAGGAGCCCCGCTTGCCCCGGACACCGGGTGCTGCCCGTCAGCCAAGACATCGACTTGGCTGACGGGCAATCTCACCTCGCGCTAGCGGATGTCCTTTTCCGTCAGCCTGGGCCAGCCAGCTTCGCTGCGGGCGAGGTATTTCTTGGTGTCGCGCAACCAGGTTTGACGGACGTCAACATCGTAGTTCAGATACAGTTTGCCATCGACGATCGACCACGCTTCAGGTTCGATCTTGACCAGATAGCCGCGTGACGTGCCATAGGCACAAAATCCGCCATAAGCCGGCATATACCTCATCGGGTCTGCCTCGAAGAGCGCTTTGTGCTCCGCGCTTGCGAAGCGCCAGGTGGCGCCCCGATATCGAACGGAGAACTCGGGCTTACCCTGGCGCGGACCGCCGTCGCGAAAATAGGCGACGGGGTCGAAGCCCCGGATTGCGATCCCGTCGGTCGACCCCAAAGTATTGACCGGTCCGTAGCTTTCAGCGCGCGCCCAGGTCGTACCAAGCGAAGCGGTGGCAACAGCGGCCCCGACGCAGCGGATGAAATTTCGCCTGTTGAGCATGTCTTATCTCCCTGGTCAGGTTGCTTACGCGGCGCGCGCTTCGAGCAGTTCGAAGACGTAGGCGGCGAGGTAGCCGTAGATCGCGTGGCCGACGAGGCTCATGAAAGAAAGGCGGGGCACGTCGTTGAGCAGAAAGTACTGACCGGCGAGTGGAGCGAAAAAACCCAGCGCGATGAAGTAGGTGATGACGCCCCAGATCCAGCCATCGGCAGGCATGCCGAAACTTTTCACCCAGCGCGTCAGGCCGTAGTAGCCGAGCGGGTAGAACAGGAATCCCGTCAGGTAATGCAGCAGCTTGGCAACCGGCGTCGAAATGTCGAGGCCGAGCTGGTGCGCAAACAGAGACTTCACCAGTTCCGGCGGCTCCAGCGGATACTCAGCGAACCAGGCCGTAGGCACCGCTGCGAACAATTCCCAAAAACCAAGCCCGGCAAAGCCGCCGAGTGCAAGGTTGATAACGGTACGCGTAGAGGGTAGCGCGAAACTGCGCGACATGGTTGCAGTGTTCATGATCTGCACTCCTTTATGTTGAGTCATCGAAGCGGGTAAATGGGCTGCGACAGCGGCCGCATCTGTTCGTTGTGAACCGAGAGTCAGAAGGCTCCCTCGTAGCTTTGGGCGTCGATCCGGCAGGCAAGCACGGTAAAGCCGTCTCGCTGGAACGCAGCTTGCGCCTCTCGTTTGAGGGAGTCGCGGTCGGCGACCGAGACGCCGTATCCGCCCAATGCCTCCGCCACCGCTGCGAAATCGGACGAGCCGAAATCGACGCCGGCACGCCTGAGGCCGAGCTGTTTTTGCTTCAACGCGATCAAGCCGAGGCTTTCATCGACAAGCACGGCGATCACGACGGGCACCATGAGATCGCGAAGAGTGGCTAGCTCACCGAGCACCATTTCGAGGCCGGCATCGCCGACGAAGCAAAGCGTTGGTTGGCCCGAGCCGAGTGCCGCGCCTGTTGCCAGCGGCAGTGCGCAGCCCATGGTGCAGAGCCCGGTCGATTGCAGCAGCCGACGCGGCCCATCGCTGTTCCACATCTGGCTGAGCAGGATTCGATGGGCGCCGGAGTCGGCGGTGGCGACCGTTCCCGCCGGCGCCACGTCCCGCAGGGTCGCAAAGACCGCGTGCGGCCCCCATCCTGGTCGATCGGCAAAGACCGAGCGAATGGCCATCCTGACCCTCTCGGGCTCGCCGCCCGGCCAGACGTTCTCACGCCTTGGTCCTTCGGCAAGTTTCGTCAGGATCTGTCCGACGCTCCCTTCGAGAAGAAGGCTCGCGCTATGCATGCCGTGAGGTGTGTCCTGTGCGACGATATCGATGACGCTTTTGCTCGTTGGCCAAGGATTGCGCCAACCTTGACGCATCTCGATCGGATCATAGCCAGCCAGGATAATCAGATCGGCCGCCTCAATGAGCGGCATGACGATGGCGTCAGCTTTCGGCGACAGGCCGACGCCGCCGATGACACGCGGATCGTCCTCCGGCACCAGCCCCTTGGCCTTGTAAGTCGTGAGGAGAGGAGCCCCGGTACGCGTCAGAAATGCATCGAGCGCCGCGGCACCGCCCTGATTGACCAGATCGAGCCCTGCAATCACCAGGGGCCTCTTTGCATCAGCGATCAAAGCTTGGGCTGCCGAAAGATCGGCGGGAATGTTGGCCTGAAGCTGCGGCGCGACCAGCGGTCCACGCCTTGCGGTGCGCGCTTCGGCAACGGAAATCGGCAGATCGATATGGACCGGGCCTGGGCGGCCGCTCCTGGCAATGGCAATCGCCTTCTCGACGACAAGATCCTCCGTGCCCGGTGCGGCGCGCAGGCTTGCTTTCACAAGGGGTCGCAACACCGCTTGATGGTCGAAGACCTGATGCGTGTAGCTCTCGGCCAAAGCATGATCGACACAGCCGGTGATGAAGACCAGCGGCACGCGATCCTGTTGGGCATTGGCGACGACATTGACGGCGTTGGCTACGCCAGGGCCGAGCGTTGCAACCAGAATCGGCAGTGCTCCCGTCGTGTGCCAGAGCCCCTCGGCCATGAAGCCGGCGGCGTTTTCGTGCTTGGCGAGGAGGAACTGAATTCCCGCGCGTTCCAGCGCATCGACCAGCGCCAGCACCTCGCCGCCGGGAATACCGAACGCATGCGTCGCGCCAGCCGCTGCCAATCGTGCAGCGAGCAGGTCGGCGCCCGTGACGAGATCGTCTCGGACTGGCTGGGCCATCGCCGACGCTGAACTTGTATCGTGACGCATCTTCTCTCCCCCGCATATTGCGGCACTGGGCTCCCGTGGAAGATCGCTCCGCGAAGCGGTTCGGTTACACGTTCACGAAAACGTGAGTTTGATCGCTGTGATCATCAAGCCGATCTGATGGCTTGGGCGGCTTGCAGACCTGCCCGATCCGTGTGGATTCAAAGATCGAACGCGCAGGTCCTCGGAATTCGGATCGTACCCGACCACTGCGGTCGGCAGGCAACGGACAGATCGCATCGGCCCTCCATGAGGGACGAACGGCAAGCGTCGTGAAAGCGCCAGTCGCCAGCAGCAGGGATGACGAGACCTCGATGAGGTTGCATTGCTGCCAACCCGAACGGCCCGGGCTCGCCATCAGCCGCCGCCGCAAATTTTGGCTAACCGCTGGACTGCGCCGTTTTCGTCGGCAACTCCGACGTGGCTGATTGAAATGATGAGGGAATGGTAGCCAAAAGCCCGGCGCAGGCTTGTGAGCCTCTTATCGCCATGCGACGGAATAAGGCGAATTCCGTCCTACTGGGAAAAGCGCTTAAACCCTTGTCGCTCGCTCAACTCGAATCGCAGCTTCGGCCCATTTTTCTCGCTGCGCTTGGCGGCGACGCCGCAGCCTACCGTCTCTTCCTCGATACGATCAGCACGCGCCTGCGCGGCTATCTCCGCCAGATGCTGGCGC
This sequence comes from Allobosea vaviloviae, assembly GCF_001298265.1. Classification (GTDB taxonomy): domain Bacteria; phylum Pseudomonadota; class Alphaproteobacteria; order Rhizobiales; family Beijerinckiaceae; genus Allobosea; species Allobosea vaviloviae_B. The sequence goes on from NZ_LGSZ01000047.1 coordinate 256,035, forward strand.
GCGTCGGACGCTACGAGATGAGCGAGACGGAGGACGTGCTGCAGGAGACGCTTTTGGCGCTCCATCTCTCCCGCCACACCTATGATCCGGCTAGCCCGGTGACGGCCTGGGCCCGTGCGATCGCGCGTTACAAACTCGTCGATCATCTGCGCCGCACCGGCCGCCATGCCTCCAACCTGCCGATTGATGACGAGGCATACCAGTTGGCGGCACCAGATGACGCGGCCTCCGACGCAAAGCTTGACCTGGCGCGTGCCATGCAGGCCCTGCCGGAGCGGACGCGAACCTTGATCGATCGCGTCAAGCTTCAAGGCACGAGCGTGGCGGAGGCGGCCAGCGCAACCGGCATGACCGAGACAGCGGCCAAGGTCGCTATTCACCGCGGCCTGCAGGCGATGGCCAAGTTCCTGTCGAAACGGGGGGCCAAGGCGATATGAGGCACCGGGCAGGACGCTCTGTAACCTTTTGCCGACTTCCCGCGAAGTATCGCCTATCGAGAGTTCATCCCCCGGTCCGACATGAAAACTGACGATCTGATCTCCCTCATGACCGCAAGCAGCCGGCCGGTGGATACCCGCTGGTTGTCGCGCGCGACTTGGCTTTCCGCTCTCATCGCATTGGTCGCGACCGCCAGCCTCGTCCTGCTGACGCTCGGTGTGCGTCGCGACATGGCCAGTGCCTGGATGACGCTCCCTGTCATCGCAAAAGTCCTGCTCGGCGCCAGCATCGCGGCCGTGGCGCTCAGTGTCTTCCAGAGCAGCCTGCGCCCCGGACTGAAACCGGCGCGCCTCCTGTGGTTGATGGCAGTTCCCCTTGCGCTGACTGCAGGCTGGGCCTTCATTTCGCTATCGCAGGCGCCGGTCGATCAATGGGGAACGTTGACCTTTGGGAGGAGCTGGCGCGCCTGCCTCATTGCCGTTCCGCTCTACGCAATGTGTCCTTTCGTCGTCTTGCTTGCGCTGGCGCGTCGCGGCGCACCGATCAATGGGCACCTGACCGGGCTGTGTGCAGGCTTGGCTTCCGCCGGCCTCGCTACCATTGCCTATAGTCTTCATTGCCCGGACGACGCGGCACCGTTCCTGGGCAGCTGGTACCCGCTCGCCATGGCGGCAACCGCTGGTCTTGGAGCCCTTATCCTCCCGCGCGTTGTCCGCTGGTGAGGCTTTGCACTTGGCTGACCGTCTCTGTGTAGGATTGGTTGGCTGACCTGCTGCCAGTTTTCGTGGACACCGAGATGAGGTGCTTCATGAGGCCGGAGGCGGCGTACACAGCGAAGACGATTTGGGCGTGAGTCCAAGATCGAGGCGGTTCGACTGATCAGGGAACGCGGGGTGGGCGTCGCACAGACGACGCAGTATCTTGACGTCCAGGAGAACGTGCTGCGCAAGTGGGTGAAGGAGTTTGCTGCCGAGCCGGGGCAAGCCTTTCCCGGGCAGAGTCGGATGAAGCTTGAACGGCTCGCGACCGAGCGTTTGGGGCGTCAGGTCGCCAGGCTCAAGCATCGCTTGGCAACCGGAGCAAATGGCAGGGGGCATGCCTTTGCGACGCGCTGGATGCCTCCTGCTCCGGATTTCATGCCTGGCCGCGCGCTTGCCGAGCCGGCGCTGCATGGGCGACGAGGTGGCTGGCGCCAAGATCGCTGCGAGCTCCAAGGCCAGCTCTCGCGACCGGTTGTCGGCCGGTCCGATGAGGCCGGCGATGACGGCGCGGCGCTCGTCACCAGGCTCTCGCAGGGCCGGTAGCCGACGTTAATGTGCGCGGCTCGGCAGGATGATCGGATTTGCCCAGGTTCAACGTGTCGCGGGCAGCCGACGAAAGACCGCGCAATGACAGGGGAACTCGCCCGGAAGGGCCATCGGCTATGATCTGTTCTTGAATCTCTGGTTTCAGCGGAACGCCCTCATCAGCCTCTTGAGGGAAGACGCGATCTCGCAGTTCGGCGAGCGCCCCCTCGACGGGCCGGAAGCTGAATTTGATTTTGTGGGATCCAACCGGAATCTGCACTGCGCGAAAGAGCACGTTCGCCTTCAGGATTTGCGTCGCGACGCCATCGACCTCGGCCTGCCACCAGGGATGCCAGATGTCATTCAGCACAATGAAGCCGGCCTGGGTCGTGGTCACGTCGATTTCGACCTCCGTGTTCTCGTAACGCGAGAGCATCACGCCTGCGCGCGCCGTTGGCGCCTCCTCGGGCGGCGCACCTTGCGGTTCGGCCTCGAGCAGAACGACCTGATGCGGATCGATGTCGGGCCAACGCCCTGTCGCCTTCATGCCCTCGAAGTCAGCCAATTGCCAACCTCCGACGAACTGAACGCGTGGCAGCGCGCGTGGGTTCTCGTAGATGTAGCCCTCCTGGGTCCGCGCCACGAGTTTGAGGTCGCCTTCGCGAAGCGCTTGGTCGATCTGTGTGATGGGAACCGGCGAAGCGATGTAGCGAAGCCCCAGCAGATCGGCCAGGCGACAGCGATAGGAAGGGAATAGCGGTGTGAACTTGCGCTGATTGGGCTCGGCGATCGTGTCCTGGGTTCCGACTGCTTCGGAGAAATCCGCAAGCCGCAGCGGATTGTAGCCTAGCGTGTGATCAAAGCCGTGAACCAGGCCGGCGTTGGGCCACTCGAAACCCAAGCCCAGAAGCTCAACCCTGTCGCGTCGCGGTGATCCGCTCGGCTGCGACAAGAGCTGCTTCAGCTTGCGGACAGTCTCGTTTTGCGTTTCGGTCCGCAGGACATCGTAGAATTTCGGCGGCAACGCGGTCGATTCATTGATACCGTTGTTGATACCGAGATCGGCACCGACAACGCTCGCGACAGCCAGCACAGCAACCAGTGGGGCGGTTGCCGCGCGCCAGCGCAGCAGGATTCCAATAAGTAAAATCGACGTACCGAACCAGGAAATGGCTGAGATCGAAGGCCACCAGGCGTCGTTCAGATGACCTTTACCCGACGATACCACCAAACCGAGTGCCACCGCGGCGCCGACGAAACAAGCAGAGACCAGCAGGTCGAGTTCGTGCGAGCCAGTTGCCTCCGTCGTGAGCAGGCGATGCAGTACGTAGCCTGACATCACGGCGCCAAGCGCACCAATCAAGAATGTCGCATCAGCGGGCCGGCGGAAGAGCTTCACGCCTGGCAGATAATCATAGAATGCTTGGAAGAAGGGCGTGTACCAGCCGAGTGCGAAAAGCACCATGAAGACCAGTAGGATCGTCGTTGCCCGGACTGGTTTGTCCCAAATCCAACCGCGCGTCAGACCCGGCGCGATGATCAGCACCATGGGCAAGGCACCCAGATAGATCTGCCCCATATTCTGCGACAGATAGATACCTTTGTCTTTCCACGCGGCGCTGGCAGGCCCCCAAAATGGCACGCTTGGATCGCGTGCGCCGAAAAGGTCCGCCACGAAAGCCGTCAGGAGCGACGCGGGGTGAAGGGAACCGTGAGCCGCTTCGACGAAGTCGACCTCGGGACGAGTCGACGCTTCGGCGAAGAGCCACGTCCATAGCAATGGAAACGAGATGATCAGGCTTCCGGCAAGGCCGCCGGCCATGATGGGAACGAAACTGGATCGGATCGCGAGCCAGCGGCCAGACATCCAATGAGCCAACACCACGCCAATCAAGACATATGCGCCCAACAAGGCGACCTGGTCCGGCTCGATCACCATTTGACTCGCAGCGCAGCCTGCAAGGACACCACTGATCGTTGAATTCCGCAGCAGCATTCGGCTGGTGAGCCAGAAGGCAATTGCGAAATATGAAAGGCTGGCGATCTGGCCGACATGTTGAATGCGCCATGCCGCTGACGCTCCAAAGGCGAAGACAACGGCAGCAAGCACGCCACCTGCCGGGTGCCATTTGCGATCTCGGAAGTACATGAGCAAGGCGAGCCCACCAGCCAGCAGGTGCAGGAGGACGTATGCGTCAACGTCTCGAAAACTGGGAGATGGGCTCAACAGCGCGAGCAAGATCGCAGGTGAGAAGATGAGTGACTGGGGATCCGCGATTTGAGGCGAGCCGCCGAACACGCCAGGCGTCCAGAAGGGCGATTGCCCGGAATGCAGCGCCTGCGCCAGGAATTGAATCTGGGCGTGGAAATGCGCCTTGGCATCGAATGGGATCGTCCACTGCCCGGAGAGCCAGGGCCAGCAGAGCGCAATCCAAGTCAGCACGAAGGCGACCGCCGCCAAGCGGTAGCCCGAGCTCTTCCCATCAAGGTTGAACAAGAGATCTCCGACAGAAATCGGCTTAAGCGAGTCCACCCGGGATCGCTTAAGCCTGTCGCCCAGGCCCAAGTCGTTTGCGCTGAAGCGCGCTGACGCGGTGTCCAAGGACGGGTGCTCGGTACTGCACCGCCCCGGTCAGGTGGCTTGCGGTCAATGTGCTATGGCAAGCGGCGTCGCAGCGACGACGAGGGCCGCGGCCCGCCCAGCCGACCGATTTCGCAGCATCGCGAGACGCTTTGCGGCGTATAAATTTGAACCGCCGCGCTGAGCGAGGCGATTGCGGAGGATCTCGGAGGCGAGATCATGACTGCCAGAGCGGATCAGGCTCTCGGTGTAGGCCTGCTCGAACAGGTCACGCTGGGCATGACTGCCGCCGATTACCACAAGTCCTTTTCGCGCCGCTCCGAGGAGGCGTGACGCCTCGTCATAGTCGCCTTCCCGGAAGGCGATGAGGCCATAGGCCGCCATTGCGCCGTTGCGCGCAGCGTCGCGCCGCTCCACGCTCGCGTGAAATTTGCTGTCCTGGACAAGGCTGCGGGCGATGGTCTCAGCGCTATCGGTGTGGCCGGCGCCGAGCAGAGACAGGGCATAGTGAAGATCGGCGAACACCAGCCGCCCGTCGTGGATGCGGCCTTCTGCACGAGCGGCGAGCTCGTCCCAGCGAGTCCCGACATCAGCGCCGGCATACTCCAATCGCGCAAGCAGCGAAGCCCCGTTCGCGATATCGCGGTAGTCGTCGGTCTGCTCGCGGCGGATGTCTTCGTCATAGAGCCGAAGCACTTCCGAGATCTTGCCTTGCTCCAGATGAAACAGTGCCAGATGCCAAACAATGTGAAAGCGGAGGTTGTTGGCGTGGGCCCAGTTGCGGTCGTCGCTCAGCCAGGCGACGCCTTCTTCCGTACGGCCGGTCATCTCCAGCACATGCGCGACGGCATGCCGCCCCCATGCATCTCGTGGGCTCAGGGCGACGGCTCGACGGCCGGCAGTCTCCGCCTCGGCGTAGAAGCCATGTTCCTCCAGTGCGAAGGCGTAGCAGCCGTTGACATAACCCGTGAGGGGATGGGTCTCTTCGAAGCCGGGCGCAACGCGGCGCAAGCTTGCAAGCATCTCGTTCTGATCGCCCAACATGAAGCGCAGACCGTGTGACAGCTTCAGCGCGAGCACATCGAAACGGTGATCGTCCAGGATCGATTCAAGGCGATGCGCGGCTTGACGCGGTGCGTCCGAGAGCCACAGCGCCAGCGCCTCGACAACCATGCGCTCGCGCCGCGTGACGGGCCGAACGGCGATGGCGGCCTCTGCCGTGGCGAGGCATTCGCGCGCAGGACCGACCAATTCGGACCGCGCCAGTGACAGCAGCATCAATCCTTTGGCTGCATGGGCCAAAGCAAAGTCCGGATCGGCCTTCAGGGTGCGGGCCAGATGCTCCGGCGTCGCCGCAGCATGGGCCAGCAGGGCTTCGAGCGTATCATTCCAGGCAAGACGCGCTGCGTCGTTCGTAACGGTGATGCGGTCGCCGGAGAGGTCGTAGTACATAGATTGCTCCATTTCGGAGGCCGGATGGCCGCTCAAAGGGAAGTTCGCAACAGCGCCATCAAACGCGGTTCAACTCGCTTCACGGACACGTGACACAGGTCCAAGGTGTATCGAGATCTGCTCTGCGCGACGCTTCGGCTCGGCGTGAGGCCTGGCGCCGGCCCAGGGAGCGCTTTTGAACCAGCCGACCAGGATCGCAGTCCCGACGATCGCGGAAAACCCGATGAGGTTGAGCAGAGCGACGTTCAGCTCGCTTCGTCCGATCAGCCCGGAAACGGTGCTGGCCAACCGAGCCAACACAATACTGGCGAGGAAAGTGGCGAGCGACTGCCGTCCAATGAGGATGAAGACATGCCCTAGACCTTCATCGAGCTTGTGGCGCCAATGCTCGACGAGACTCAACGTGACATAGGCCAAGGCGAAAAAGTGCAGCACGCGCAGCGCATGCAGGTTACTTTTCTCGCTGGCAGGAACGACCAAGTCGTGAAGAGCCTGCGCGGCAGGCCAATTGTCCAGGATCCCCCAGAAGGAAAGCGGCAATGAAACCAGCAAAACCACGCCCGCCGCCAGCAACATGGGCCTGTCACCGAGCTTTGGAACGGGCAGCCACCGCATGCCGAAGAAAAAGCCGATGAAGAATATCAGCTGCCAAGCGAACGGGTTCAGGAACCAGCCAGATCCAGTCCAAGGATTGCCGGGCAAATTGATATCCGCTGTCCAGACTGTCAAACGGCGCGCAATGTTGCCCCCCGATCGGCGTCCAATATTGACCCCTTGATGAGCTGTGGCGGTCAGGAGGCGGCGCGGCGGAGCTGGTTTGGGTTGCACAGCCGCGCCGGCTCCGGGTCGT